>CALXSJ010000006.1 GCA_944391115.1 uncultured Victivallales bacterium
TGGTTCGTTGTTTTGGTTTTTTCGTTTGCATAATGCGTAATATACCATGCTGACGTTAATTTGTCCAGCACAATAATTTTTGATATCTCCTTTGTTTACAAGGTATTTCCAAAAGTTTAACAGGAGAAACTCATATACATTAATATATTATAATTCAAAAGAAAAGGAAAGTCAATACCCCGAATGAGAAAAAAATCATTTTTTTCATTGGCGTCATATCGATTATCAGATTATTTCCGCGAGATTGTCCCATGAGATCGTTTTTCCTGCTTGTGACTGTCTCCGGAACAGGACAAGCTGACGTGCAGTGGAATGTCCGTTATTGTGCCGGGCAGATTAATGTCAGCATGCCATATGGGCGGAACAGGATCTTTCCGACTCAAAGGAACCCCTGAGGCACAGCCTCGAAATGCAGATGAGAAAAAGACAGCGCCCCCTGACTCCATCAAGAAATTCTTTGAAAAAGACGAGGTTCGCCATCCCTCTGAAAATGACTGACTTCCGCGACAATGTGAAAAATATTCCGTAGGCGCTGCGGCAACTTGTTCTGCGATAAAAATATATGAAGAAACGGGCAGGCGGCAGAATTTTTATGGAAAGTTTGCTCTTTGTCCCTTGACAAGACCGGGGACTTCTGTTATAATATATACATATCAACATAACATGAGGAAGCATTGATATGGTTGTCGATGAAATAGAAGCCTATCTGCGCAGACGCCTGCAGGAGAAAACACTGATTCCGGGAGACAAGCTTCCCAGCTATGCCGAACTGGAAGCCATGTTCCATACCTCCTACATGACGATTCAGCGCTGTCTGAAGAAACTGGAGCAGAAAGGGCTGGTCAAAATTGTTCACGGAGTCGGTTCGTTCCTGAACGGAGGAGAAGTTCTCGATGTGGACCTTTACCTGACCGCGACAACATTTGATTTCGAGGCGCTGCAGAAGATTGTGGATCGGATTTCCCGGGAAAACAATCTTTTTCTGAACATTCATCTGAAGCCCATGGGCAATGACAATGTGTGGTGCGTGACGGAACACAAGGTTGTCATTGCCGAAGCGGATCCCTGGCTGAAATCCTCCGGTTTTCTGCTGGATTATTCCATGTTTCCCGATTATGCCGATGTGATGGCGTCCATCCGGACGTGGTCCATGGAATTCAACAATCTCCAGCTTCCGTTTTATTTCACGACCTCGCAGGGCATGGTGAATCTTGAGATTCTGCGCAAGGTCGGATTCCGGAAACAGATCCGGGAATTTTCCGATCTTGCGTGGTGGGAGGAACTGGATCGGAAATGCAGGGCGTGCGGAGAATTTCCGGCGGTTGCCAATTTCACCCAGACGGACTTATGGCATTTTCCCGCTTTTGTGATGACTGTCCTGCTGATGATGCAGGAACGGCAGGATGTGAAAACGCTTTTCCGGATTCCCGTCTTTTCCGGAGAGATCGGGAAACGGGTTTTCCAGATCCTTGATACCTTCGGCGACAGGATGGATGCAGCGGATTTTCCGCTCGCCGGAGCGGTCAATCTTGATATCGGCTCATGGTTTGCCCTTCAGGCAAGACCGAAATTTCATGTTCCCGGCGATTCCTACCGGATCGTCCCGCTGAAGTGCGGCGGACATAAAATTCTCAAATACACGGCGATTGCCCTCCGGACCTTTGTCAATGCCTCCATTTCCGACAATGAAAAAAAACGGGTCTGGGAATTTCTGAAACATCTCCTTTCCAGAGACGTGCAGAAGGAGATTACCGCCATGAGCGGAGCCATCTCGTTCTGTGCGGAAATGAAACCGGAGGACCATTCCTGGGTCAGCCGGGAAGATTACCTGCATTTCTTCCCGCGGGAGGGAGATCATCTGGTCAGCACCTTCCTGCTCCCTTCGGAACGGGTCGCCGTGCTCAGCGCGCTGTACGAGCAGTACCGCCATTTCGGATCGGATCCCGAAATGATCCGGCGGGTCATGGATGCAAAACTTCTGACGCTTTCCAATAACCTGACGCAGATGCCCTGACGGTTTCCCCGCCGTGGCTTGCTTTGAAAACAAGGAGAACAGGTGTGCACAGAAAAAACGGGAATCCGGAGCTTTATCCGGGGATCGGGGAGCGGTTCCCGGATTGTCACGGCGGGAATCTCTGCCGGCGGAGCGGAACTGATAAAAGACTTGACGGAGAATTCAGGGACCTCTGTTTTCTTCCTCTCAAAATACAACTGATGGAGACTGAACAATGCGGAAATGTTTCACTTTAATCGAATTGCTCGTTGTGATATCGATCATCGCGATTCTGGCATCTCTTCTGCTTCCGGCTCTGAACCAGGCGCGGAAGAAAGCGCAGACCATTGCCTGCGCATCCAATTTGAGGCAGGGGGGGATGGCGTATGCGCAGTATCTGAACGATTTTAACGATTTTTATCCGCCGGCATATTATCAGAAGTATTACACCTGGTATGTCAGCCGGTATGTGGGACCGGAAAGCAACTATCCGGTATTTTCCAGATGTCCGGGCTGGAACGCGGATTACGGAACGATCGGATGGATCACCTATTCGGTTGCATGGCTGAACGGGAACTGGCAATACGATATGTTCTATAAATGGAACATCTTTTCAAAATACAAGCCGTCTCCAAGCCGGGTCATTCTGCTGTTTGACGGAGTTGCGCAGCCCACGGATAAGAATCACTGCACCGCCGCGGAACGGTTCCGGAATGCCGCATGGGGACGGCATTCGGCCCGTGCCGCCAATGCGCTCTACTACGACGGAAGCGTCCGCCTGACGGACCGGAGTTATGCAAACGTCGACACCAATGTTGTCGCTCAATAAAAAACGCAATCAACAGGAGATGAAATGAAACCCTCTTTTGCCGCACTTCTTTTCCCGGTTCTGGCGCTGTCCGCATACGGCGCAAGGATCGAATATGAAGCTCCGAACGGGATTCCTCCCGTGGAATCCCCCGCCAGACGGCTGGACTGGAACCTGAACCGGGCGTATTCCGAAAAATCGGGAGAACGCCTGCGGATTTCCCTCAACACCTACTGGAATTTCCTGCCGTGTGACAGCGCGGACAGAACCATTCCTCCCGACGATGCCGCATGGGGGTATTTCATTGTTCCCGGCTACTGGCGCAGTTCCGGTCTCGGCGAAGCGATGCGTTCCGCCGACGGACGTGCCGTCCGGAAATTCAACGGGCGCCTTGTAACCGACTATCCCGCGGCATGGTACCGGAGAACCTTCAATCCGCCGGCCTCCATGAAAGGAAAAAAGGTCCAGCTCTATTTTGAACTGTTTTATTCCAATCCGGAAGTCTACATCAACGGAAGGAAAGTTCCGGTTCCCTCTTCTTTCACTCCGCGCTATCAGGTTCCGGTGGACTCCTTTCTGAAATACGGAGAGGAGAACACCATTCATATCCGTGCGGAAATTCAGGGGAGCAAATATGTGAAACGCGGCGGAATCCGGGGCAATCTCTGGCTGGAAGCCCGGCCGGAACAGAATTTCGGCGAACCGGTCGTGGAGACCTCTCTCCGGAAAAGACAGATCTCCGTCGAATTTCTCCATTCCGTCCTGAAAGAGGGCTGCGGCACGCTTTCCGGCGCCATCCGGGATGCCGCGGACGGAAAAACGGTGCATGTCTTTTCCATGCCGTTCACGTCAAAGGTCGGGATTCCGTATGTGACGCCGAAACTCTGGAGTCCGGACTCTCCCGCGCTTTACTATCTGGACCTGAGCGTCAAAGCTCCGGACGGGAATGTGCTGGACGCGAAAAGCATCCGGTTCGGATTCCGGGAATTCCGGGTGGAGGGCGGAAAGTATCTTTTGAATGAAAAGCCGATCGCCCTGCATACGGATACGTCATGGCCCTCCTTCTGGACTCCGGAATGGAATCTGGAAGCAGATTTCGTGCGCAAGGCGTTCCGGACCTTGAAGAAGATGAATCTCAATTCCCTGTACGGCAAGTTCATCATGCTCTCCGACGCCTTTTTTGATCTTGCGGACGAGGAAGGCATTCTCGTCATCTATGCGCTGGACAGCATCGTCAGCAGCATTCATCGCGTTCCTGTCGATCAGTATATCGGCGAATTCCGCCGGATCGCGGAAGAAAACCGCACGGCCCGCTGTTTCATCAATCATCCCTGCAATATCGGAATCCTGCTGGATGTCTGGTACAATTATCACAAAGGCACCACGCATCCGGCCTATATCGGGATGCGTGCGGACGCTTCCTCCCATCCGGAACCGGATGCGGACGGAACGTTCCGGAATGTTCCCGGCGGGGATCCGAATCTGAATCTGGAACAGCCTGCGAGGCGCAAAAAGGATCTGGACAAACTGACCGCGATCTGCCGCGAATATTTCCCCGCGTATGAACCGTTCACCGGAGCGGACGGCCATAACGGGAACATTTACGGGACCCATATCTACCATACCTGGAAAGCGCCGCTTGCGGAACTCGCCGCGCTGTTTTCCCGCTATTCCCGGACACGGGACATTCCGATTTTCGCCGGAGAAATGAACATCCCCTTTGCCGCCGCGTTTTCGGACATCCGGAGCTATCCGAACAAGCTTCCTCTGTTCAAGGAAAATGCGGCCCGTCTGCTGGGAAATCGGGCTTATTCCCTCAAGGGAATCTACACGACCTACGCATACAGCGGTTTTGAAAATGATTTTCTGGCGGGATCCCGCAACAGAGAGGCTCTGGACAACAGGACCTATTATTTCCTGGGGGATCTGTACGGACTTCCTTTCCGGGAGTATGTCGAGCAGACGCTTTTCCCATGGCGTTACGACGGCATGAACGGAATCGGATTTTTCGAATATGTGATGACCTCCCGTCTGGTCCTTGCCGCGCGGAGTTATCCGGCCGTGAATTTCCAGAAAGGCGATCTGACCCGTCCCGGCAGCAAGGTCGAATTCCAGCATGGAACCCATCACCGGCCGGTTTTTGAGGTGCTGGGGGATCAGCTGGATCTGCGCCCGAATCCGGTTACGGTTCCCTTCCTCCGGGGAACGGCAAAGCGCACCATGGACTTCGCCGGCGGAGGCAGGGACCGCTACGAAATCGACCATGCCTATTTCGGAGGAGAACTCCTCCGCAAACAGATCGCCGTCATCAATCAGGCGGAGGAGGTACTTGCCGGAGAAGCGGAGATTTCTCTTCTTGATGAACGCCGGGCCTGCGTCGGTTCCGCAAAAATCAAAGTGCATGTTCCTTCCTTTGCCAACCGTTCGTTCCCGTTTGAAATCCGCGTTCCGGCAGCGGCGGGGCGGAGGGAATTCTCGCTGCGTGCCGTTCTGCGCTGGGGCGGAGGAAAACAGCGGGATCTCAACTGTTCGATGAAAGTGGAGGTATTTCCGCCTGTCAACAGTGCGGCCAACCGCCGGCGGACGGTCCGGCTGCTGGGAACATCGAATGAATTTGCCGAGGCCGTCCGCAATCTGGGCTTCCAGACGGAAATTGTGACGGATGCCACCGCCGTTCCGTCCGGATCGGTGGTGATATTCGGTGCGCATTCGCTGGAAAAGGCGCTCAACCGCGGGGTGTTCCAGACCCTGTTCTCCCGCGGGGTGAAGATTCTCTGCATGGAGCAGACATCGGAGGCTTCCTCGGAGCTGATGAAAACCCGTTCCCGCAAGGCGTTTTCCAACAGTTCCGGACATCCTGTCCTCCACGGTTTCAAGGATGCCGACTTCGCCAACTGGCGCGGCAGCAGAGCATCCGTACCCGGATATGAAAAGCCCCATTCCAATACCCAGTGGCAGGACTGGGGTGCGCGCAACATGGTGGCGGCGCATGTATTCCGCCGTCCCGCCCATGGGAATTTCATTCCGCTTCTGGTTTCCGGTTTCGATCTGTTCCAGACTCCGCTTCTGGAATACCGGACGGGGAAAAATGTATGGATCGCCAGTCAGCTGGAAATCTCGGCCCGGCTCGGAATTGATCCAGTGGCGACGCATCTTTTCAACCGCCTGGTGAACTATCTGGACTCCTGGCGTCCGGCGGCGGAAAAAACGGCCTTCTACGGCGGCAGGGAAGGGAAAAAACTGCTGGAAAAAATGCAGATCCGCTTCCGTGAACTGGAAACGGACAGACCGATTCCGTGGGATTCCTTCTCCACATTGATTGTATCCGATCCCGACTGGAAGTCGCTCAGGCGCCATGCGTTCGAGATCGCGGATTTCGTCTATGCCGGAGGAAACGTGCTCTATCTGCACACAGGAAAGGATTTCTCCGCGACATGGCTTCCGTTCGTTGTGGATCTGGGAGAATGCGGCAAGGCACGTCAGGCGCATGTTTCCGGAACACCGGATGCCGTCTGGCGCCACGGATGGGACAAGGGCGATCTCTACTGGCATACCGCGCGGAATCTTCCCGCATTCCGCAATGTCCCCGAAATTGCGGACGCGACGGATCCGGCGGTTCTTGTCCGATATCCCTACGGAAGTGGCAGTTTTGTTCTGGTCTCGATTCATCCCGACCGCTTCGGCGATACCCCGGCCTGCGGCAAAACGGTCCGGCTCCTGTCTGCGCTGGCAACCTCCCTCGGGATTGAACTGGGAGATCAGAACGTTTCCCCATACCAGTCGAACCAGTCCTTCCGCCTTGACCTGACCAACCGGCATTGGAAGTTTGCCCGGGATCCGCAGGATGCCGGACTGCGGGAACACTGGTTCGAGGGCAAAGGGAATCCCCCCTGGATCACCGGGCAGATGACAGTTGCCGGAGAATATGTCCACACGGGAATCACATGGAAGAAATTCCTGGAGGAGGACTACCGCGGTGTCGGCTGGTACAGCATTGATTTCGATCTGACCGCGGAGGAGGCCGCGCTGAACGATGTTTCCATTTCCTGTTACGATGTCTGGTCCGAGGACACCATGTGGATCAACGGGCGGGGAATCGGCACCTACGGGAAGCCCGGCGCGGACCGGGGATACCGCATCCAGTCCAATTTCCTGAAACCGGGGCGGAATACGCTTGTCATCCGTCTCAGGGACACCAGCGGCCGGGGCGGTCTCTGCGGCGCTTCGGTAATCCGTTCCGACGGATCGAAGCGGCGGCTTTGGAAAACCCCGTGGGTGAAAGGCTCCGTCCGGGATTACGAGTATCCGGCGGACATGCTCCGGATGTATTGATCCGGAAGCCCCACGCCGCAATGACTTTTGAGTGTGAGAACAGTGGTTCCGCCTCAAAAGTCTTTGCATTGCGCGGCAGGCACTTCCGGACGTTTTTCAGAAGGAGGCCGCGCGTCCGGGATGCTCTGCGCTCTGCTCCGGGCTGTTTTTCCGGGCGCAGCATGAAGCGCCTGCAAGGGAAACGCCTGAGGCGCAATGCTGATCTCATGCACTTGGATTCTTCCGGAAGCGGGCCGGTGAGATTTTGTAGCGTCTTTTGAACTGTCTTGAAAATTCAAACTGGGAGCTGTAGCCGAGTTCTTCCGCAATTTCAGAGATGTTCAGAATATGCTGCCGCAGAATTTCCCTGGCTCTGGCCAGCCGGGCTTCCTGACGGAACTGGTTGGGAGAAATTCCTTTTCCGGCTTTGAAGAGACGCCGGAAGGTGTGATAATTCACATGCCGGAGTCTGCAGAACTCCGCAAGATCCGTCTTTTTGCGGAAGTCGCTGCAGAGAATCCTGCAGGCTTCTGATACAATGGGCGTTCCGTCCGCATGGTCCGTTTGGAAGGACGCTGAAAAGAAGTCAAAAAGAAGCTTCTGGCAGTGGAGGATTTTCTTCGCCTGATTGTAATCATCGGGATTTCTGAACTCCTCCAGCAGGCGTATGAACTGACTTTCCCATTCCTCCGTGAGCGGCAGGTGTCCGGTCGGTTTTTCCGGAATGATTTCGAGCTCGCGTCCCAGATCATAGACGCGGCGGCCGACCATGACATAAACTTCCTTGTAGTTTCCGGACGGGGAAATGAAGGTGGAATGAGGCCGTCCGGGAAATCTTTGAAAGAAATCTCCCGCCGAAAGCGCATGGCGGGTTCCGTCCTGATCCGTGTATTCCGCATTTCCGGATATCAGATAAACAAGGGTGTAATGTTCCGAAATGAAATTCACCTTGTCCCGAAAGCCGCCTTTTTTTTCCAGAATGCCAAGTCCGTAGAGCATGGAACTTTTAATGGCCGGATAATGCAGAAAGGCAATTTCATTTTTATATTGCTCAAAAAGCATATGAAACCTTTCAAAAAACCCATTCTTTTTTATCAAAATACCATTATAATATAATGACAGGCAGCAAAAAAACAAATCCCGGCAAATGCTTTGTCCGCAACTGGTCCGGCGGAGCTGCCGCCGTCGCCCGGGGAGCGGAAAAGGAGAATTTTCTCTGTGAGAAAAATCATTGATTTCAAGAGCGGCTGGCTGTTCAGAAGAGAGTGGCGTCCGGAAATGTCTTCTCCGGCCCTGGAAGACTCGTCATGGGAAAAGGTCAGCCTGCCGCACGACTGGAGCATTGCCGGCGTGTTCGATCAGGATTCCCCCGCTTCTGTCCGGGGCGCCTATCTTCCCGCCGGAACGGGCGGGTACCGCAGGCATTTCACAATATCATATGATCCGGAGATTCATTATTCCATATATTTCGGAGGTATTTACCGCTGCTCGGAAGTGTATGTGAACGGGCACTATGCCGGCGGCCGGAAATGGGGATATATCTCCTTTTATGTGGATGTCACGCCGTTTCTGAAAGACGGTGAAAATCTGATTGCCGTTAAAGTCGACAATTCCAGTCAGCCCGGATGCCGCTGGTATACGGGAAGCGGCATTTACCGGAACGTCAGGCTGATCGAGCGTTCCCGGCGTTTGTTTTTTCCGGAGTGGAGCCAGTTTGCCGTATCCGGGACGCTTTGCGGCGGACGTGCCGCTGTCACGCTGCGGTATGCCGTGAAAAACAATACGGGCGCTCTTGTGGAATGTGATGTCGGACATATTGTAAAAGACGCAGAAGGAAAGATTGTCGCACAGGAGATTTCCCATCACCGGATCAGCAGCGGAATGCGCGTTTCCCTGAGCAGGAGTTTCTCCCTGGAGCAGGCACAGCTCTGGAGCCCGGATTCTCCGTATCTTTACACCTGGGAGACGACTTTGCGGGATGGCGCCCGGACGGAGGATTCTCAAATCGTCCGCTTCGGGATCCGGGATATGGTTTTTGACAGGGAGCGCGGTTTGATTCTCAACGGCAGGCCGCTGAAGATCAGGGGCGCATGCCTTCACAACGATGCCGGTTCTCTCGGGGCTGCGGGACATGTCAGGAGTTATCAGAGGCAGATCGCTTTTCTGAAGGAGATGGGATGCAATGCCGTCCGCACGGCGCATCATCCCTTTGACGAGTCCTTCCTGGATGTCTGCGATGAACAGGGCATGCTGGTTCTGGCGGAGGCGTTTGACGAATGGCAGGTTCCCGCCCGTGTCGCTCCTTTTTCCGACGGGGAGGAGCAATTCATTTCCGTGGACTACTACTCGAAAATATTTGATGAATGCCATGAACGAGATCTTTCCGACATGATTCTCCGCGACCGGAATCATCCGTCCATATTCATGTGGAGCATCGGCAATGAAGTTCCGCAGATGGGGAAATACAGCGGGGGGGCAATTGCCGGAAAACTTCAGGAAATCTGCCATAATCTGGATGATTCGCGTCCGGTTACCTGCGCGGTTGTTGCGGCGACGATGAACCATGACAATCTCAGGATTCTGGACATCTGCGGATGCAATTATCCGGATGCCGCACAGACGGAGGAACTCCGGCAGCGTCATGGAAACAAACCTCTTCTGATTACAGAGTGTTATTCCGCCCAGATTCAGCGTCCCGTCGGCAGATATTACAGGGCGGATGAATACAATCCCTGCGCTTATTCCCGGCCCGGAGCCGCCGATTTCATCCGGCGGAAGGAAGACATGCATGAAGGGATTGCCGCCTGGAAACTCATTGAGGAACGGGAGGATGTCATGGGGGGATTCATCTGGACGGGCTGGGATTATCTCGGAGAAACAACGCCCTATGATTTCCCTGCGCATGTTTCGTTCTACGGGGTGTTCGACACCTGCGGTTTTCCCAAGGACGGATACTATTTCTACCGTTCCCGGTGGAGGCCGGAGCCGCTTGTTCATATCGTTTCCTCCTGGGACTTTCAACCGGGGGATCCCGTTGACGTCCGCGTGATTTCCAACTGCGAAGAAATGGAGCTTTTCCTGAACGGCCGTTCGGCGGGATGCCGGAGAGGAGGCCCCGTTCACTGCTTCCGGATGAAATATGAGCCCGGCATGCTGAAAGCCGTCGGCCGCTGGAACGGGAATGCCGTTGCGGAAGACCGGGTGCATACTTCCGGAACCCCTGCAAAGCTCCGTCTGAACGCTGAGAAATTGTCTCCGTGGATTGCGGACGGGAGCGACTTGCAGTATGTGACCGTGGAAGTCACGGATCGGAACGGCAGCCGGGTTCGCAGCTGTCATGAGAAACTGACCTTTTCCCTGACAGGGCCGGCGTATCTGAAGGCGCTTGACAACGGCGATCAGTTCAGTCTGGAACCGTATCAGGGACATTCCGAACGGAAGGCCTGCGCAGGACGCGCCCTCTGCATTCTGCAGGCGGGCTTTTCTCCGGGAACCGTCAGGCTGACCGTCGCTTCAGGGATGCTTTCCGAGGAAATAGAAATTGAAATCCATCCAGCCGGAGAGGAGATTGCTGCAAAATGAAAAAGGCTTTCCCGAAAAACAGGAAGACAAGGGGCAGGGATCTGCGGAAGACTTTTACACTGATAGAACTGCTTATGGTGACAGGAATTATTGCCGTTCTTGCGGGAATGCTCCTGCCCGCTCTGAAAAACGTCAGAACCCGGGCCAGGGCGATTCAATGCGTGTCAAACCTGAAGAATGTCTTGACCTATCACCAGTTCTATGTTGACGATCATGCCGGATACACAATGGATGAAGGCGCCCCCGCGCCATGGCAGCCGACCGCGGCGCTCTGGTGGATCGACTATGTCAATATTCTGTATCTCAGGAGGAATACTTCGTCTGCCGAAGCCGGCCTTTCCATGTTCCCGAAGTTCAGTCTGTGCCCCTCGTTTGCCGGAAGCAACGCCAGAAAACATTCCTATGCGACAAACATCAACACAAGAAGCAGAAAAATCACCAGCTTCCGCAGACCCCCGTCCGGACTTTACTGGACCATGGAATATTCCTGCAATACGGCTCCCGCCCAGTGGCCCGGAGCCGCTCATGCGGCGTCCCCCGCGCAATATGTTCCCGGAGTCGGGCGTTACTGCACGGCTGTTCAGAAATACACCATGCCGGAAGATGAAAGTTTCTATATGCATGGGAGGCATGGCCTCAATATTGCAATGGGATTCGCGGACGGTCATGCGGATGCCTCTCATTCGCCATTGCGGGTCAAGGAGGCCCGTTCAAAAGAACCGAAATCCTGGGATATCCAGTAAAGTTACCTTCATTTTTTGCAAAGACAACGGGAAAGGATTGACAATGCCTGCGTTTCAAAAATTTCTGAAAGGTCTTCCGGCTGCGCTCCTGCTGATCTCCGGCCCTGCCGCCTTGAGCGGAACGGATATTTTCCGGGATCAGCAATCCTCGTGGCGGATTGTTCTGCCGCCCAATCATTCGGAGCCGGAACGCTTCGCCGCGGAAGAGCTCCAGAAATACATTCTGCTTTCTTCCGGTGTGAAACTCCCGCTGAAAACGGAAGACCCGCCTTCTCCTGCAACCCATGCGTTCCATATCGGCGTCGTCCGGAGCTCCGGTCCCCTGAGCGGGAAAGTCCGTTTCCCTTCCAGCAGTCTGACGGATGAGTTTGCAATTACCGCGGCAGACGGCAATATTTATATCATCTCCTCCAATCCTCGTTCCGTTTTGTTCGGCGTTTACGAATTTCTCAAGTCCGAGCTGGGAATCCGCTGGTTCTGGCCGGGCGAAAAAGGCGAGTTCGTTCCGAAACGCGAATCCTGCCGTTATAATGAAAACCTGCGGATTCATAAAAAAGCCGCATTTGCCTACCGGGAAATGTCGCTGGTTTTTCAGCAGAATCATTTTGATACGCAGATGTGGACCGTGCGGAACGGTTTGAATCAAAGTGTGGAGAATTTCCGTCTCTGCGGAAAGACCGGGGCAATCCGGCGTTATGCAAAACATTCCGTCGGCTTCCCGAAAAAGGATTTTCAGCAGCATGGAGAGCTCTTCGGCGTTTTTGAAGGAAAACCCAGCGTGAATGTTCCGGCGGGATGCTGGAGCAATCCTGCATTTCTGGATTTGATGTTGAAGAAACATCTTTCCCTGATCGAACGCAATCAGCTGGAACTGATCTGCCCCTTTCCGGCGGATGCCGTACGTCGCTGTGAATGTGCCGCATGCGTCAGAGAAGCGAATCCCAGCCGCAGATGGTATGCGTTTTTTGAAAAGCTGGCAGACGGGATCCGCAAGGTCCATCCGGCTGTCAAACTGGCCACAATCGGTTATCAGGAATACCGCAGATATCCCGGATATCGGATCAACGGAGCGGAGTATGTCGATTACTGTCAGTACAACCGCTGCTACGTGCATAAATACGGTGATCCGCATTGCCCGCTCAACCGGAGAGCCTTGCAGGAGCTGGATGCATGGATCGCATCCGGCACGCCGATGGGATGCTACGGATATGAGTTCGACATCTTCTCACCTGTATATTACGTCCCTTTCTGGAACATGCTCGCCGACCAGGCCAGAACTTTAAGAGGGCGCGGCCTTGTCAGAATGAAAACGGAAATGCCTGTTCAGAACGCGGATTCGAAGTCAGGCCGTCATGCCTCCACGCTGGAACGGATGCGGCTGCCGTACTATCTTTTCGCACGTCTTGCATGGGATCCGGATCTGGATGTGAATGCGGCAATTGACGATTTCTGCAGAACCGTTTACGGATGCGCCTCCAGCGAAATGTATCAATACCATATTCTCATGGCTGAAGCCTGGGATTCCATGAAAGAGCATTTCACCTATTTTCTGCGCCCGCCGGATTCGGCCGCCGCCGCATTCCTGAATCAGAAAACCGTTGAAAAGGCAAATGCGCTTCTGAAACAGGCGGAACGGAAATTGAAAAAAGCGGGAAATTCACCGTCCGTCGTTCGCCAGAGAGAGGATCTGGCACTTGATGCTGCCTGCTTCAGAGACTGGGAAAAACTTTTTCATACCTGCCGCAGGGATGCCGTCTCCATTCCGGTCGCGTATGCCGGAGATTATCGGAATATTTCCGCCGTTCCAATGACTTTCAGCGGAAAAACAGAAGAAAAGCAGCCGGAATTGAAACTGCGCCGTACGGAGAACGCCCTGCATCTTCTCGTCCGGACATTTGAAAACGACATGAAGCAGTGCAGAAAAGGAAAAGCCGGCAATGATGTTCAAATGTGGCATGACTCCCATGTGGAACTTTTCCTTGACTGCGGCAGCGGGGCTTATTATCATTTCGCCGCCAATCCGGCGGGCGGCAGATACGATGCAATGGGAACCGACTCTTCCTGGAATGCGTCGTGGACCGCGGAAACAAAGCTCCTCGCCGACGGTTATGAGATGGAATTTGTTCTCCCTTTCAAGGCTTTGAATGCAGCTCCTGAAACCGCGGAACAGTTCCGCCTGCTTGCCGTTTTCTGCGCAAGCAGCGGAAACCGGGCCGGTTTCCCCGTCGCGGCATTTCATGACATGTCCAGAAGCGCGGTCATCTATTTCTCCCGGAAGGATAAATCCGGAAAAAGGATGATTTATCTGAATTCCCGGAATGACGCGCCTGCTTTGACTCGTCATTTCCTTGCAGATTCCTGGGACACCTCGTTCCACGGATTCGAAGATGCGGGAAAACTGGATTTTTCTCAGGCCGATCTGATTCTCGTATGCTGGAACTTTGCCAGCCGGAACAGCATTCCCTTTTCCGTATACCGTGACAGGATTGAACCGGCGGTGAGAAATGGAGCCGTGATCTATTTCAATGCCTACGGCGCTCCTGCGCTGGAACGGTTCTTTGGCAATCCCGAACTGAAACTGAAAGCGAAGTTAAACGGTCTGCATGCGTTGAGAAGAGTTACCCGGATTACGGATTCCTCTGTTGTCACAACGCCGGATGATATCCGGGATCTCCTGAAGAAGAAATACACTCCGGCGGGAGTCTTCACCATTCCGGAGAATGGGAAATGGGAATTTGTCGCCTGCCAGAAAATGCAGAACGGGGAAGAGTATCCTTTCCTGATTGTGCGTCGG
The DNA here is from genome assembly GCA_944391115.1 of uncultured Victivallales bacterium. GTDB lineage: Bacteria > Verrucomicrobiota > Lentisphaeria > Victivallales > UBA1829 > UBA11452. The sequence goes on from CALXSJ010000006.1 coordinate 14,232, forward strand.
CACGGAAAGGGATTGATTGCCGTCGGAATCAATTTTATCCACAGCAGATTCTTGAACAATCTTCTGGAATACAGAAACGCCAGGTAATCCCGGATGCATTGCCTGCCGGAAAGGCGGATGGCTGTCAATCGCTGTGTCATGAACTGCCTGTCGGCATGCGCGTGAACGGGAGCTTTTGCATGCGGAAATTGCCATGATGCGCCGGACTGCATAAGAAGGGAAGGGGGGATTGTACTGATCCTTCCCGCAGCCACTGCTCCAGGATAGCATCTTGAGGGATGCACTTACGTTCCGTTTCACTTTCGGGATACGGATTGCGTCCATATTGGAAAAATGATTTTTTTTTGTCTGATGTGTCTTGATAAATTAAGATATTTAGCTATATTACTGAATGAAGGGAGAATTCATGCTGAAATTTGATAAAAACTGCTGCCGCCATGAAGCGGAAGTCTTCAAGGCGCTCGGCCATCCGACACGCCTCTGGATTGTCAGGCAGCTTGCGGATGGGCAGGAGCACTGCGTCTGCGAATTTGTCGAAGCGGTCGGAATCCGGTTTGCCACCATGAGCCAGCATCTTGCCATTCTGAAAAATGCCGGAATCATCATTGACGACAAGCGGGGCAAGCAGGTCTTTTACCGGCTTGCCTGTCCGTGTATTCTGCCGGTCCTTCAATGTCTGGGGGAGAAGCGGCAGGTGTAACTCTTTTTTTTGATAATATTTTGTCTTTCAGCTAAATAAATAAGGATTGCGCAGCATGTGGAAAACGCAATGGAAATGGCTGGCCGGCCTTGCCGGGGGATTTCTCCTCTGCTACTATTTGCCGCTTGGCACGGAACGCTTCAACCATGCGGTAATCGAATCGCTGGAACTGGTGAAATGGTATGCCCGGGAACATGTTCTGCTCTGTCTGGTTCCAGCCTTCTTCATCGCCGGAGCGATCGGCGTATTTGTGAGCCGTGGAGCGGTTATGCGGTATCTCGGACCGAAAGCGGAAAAATGGACCGCTTATTGCGTCGCATCCGTTTCCGGTTCCATTCTGGCGGTATGTTCGTGTACGATTCTTCCTTTGTTTGCGGGAATTTACAAAATGGGAGCGGGACTTGGCCCGGCATCCGCCTTTCTCTATTCCGGACCTGCCATCAACATTATGGCAATCGTGCTGACCGCCCGTGTGCTGGGCATTGAAATCGGATTTGCCAGGGCTGTCGGCGCGATTGGACTTTCAATCGTGATCGGGCTCTGCATGCACCTGATCTTCCGCCGGGAAGAGCAGGAAAAAGCACGCCTGGCCGCCGAACTTGCGGAGCCGGAATCCGGACGTCCGCTCTGGCAGAATGTTCTGCACATCGGCAGTATGATTGCGATTCTGGTTTTTGCCAATCTGGGAAAATCCGAAGATTCCGGAGCCTTGTGGACAGCCTTCTGGGGAGTCAAATGGTATCTGACGAGCCTTGCCGCTCTCGTGTTCGGATTCATGCTGGTCCGGTATTACGGCATGAAATGGTGGAAACTTGTGTGTGCGGCCGTTCCGGTGGTCGTATTGGCGTTCCTGTTTCCGGATATGCCGTCACTGGCGTTTACGGCGGGATTTCTCGGAATCGGGGCGTTTACGAGCACGGCAAAAGAGAGCGAACTCAGAAGCTGGTTTGAGACCGGCTGGGAGTTTGCGAAAAAGATCATGCCGCTTCTGCTCTTCGGCGTGTGGATCGCCGGACTGCTGCTGGGACGCGTTGGGCAGGAGGGGCTGATTCCCTCCGAATACGTCGGAAAACTGGTCGGCGGGAATTCTTTGCTTTCCAATTTCCTTGCGGCATTTGCCGGAGCATTCATGTATTTTGCAACGTTGACGGAAGTCCCGATTCTGGAAGGATTGACCGGGGCTGGCATGGGAAAAGGCCCCGCATTGGCGCTGCTGCTGGCAGGTCCGGCGCTCTCGTTGCCGAACATGCTGGTCATCAGCAGTGTGATGGGAATCAGGAAAACGGTCGCTTTCGTTTCTCTGGTCATCCTGTTTTCCACGCTGCTGGGGTTTTTCTACGGGAGCTGGTGAAAAATTGTAAAAATACCGGAAATGGGAAATGACGGGAATGAATACATTGCTGGATACATTGGATTACTTCGGCTTCATTTTTCTGGAGCTGGCGGCGCTTTTTCTCTCGATCAGTACCGCGATTTCTCTGATTCTTCAATATATTCCCCGGGAGAAATTCGGCAGATATCTTTCCGGTCGGAGCGGATACCTGATGGCCGCACTGCTCGGAAGCATCACGCCGTTCTGCGCCTGCTCGACCATCCCGCTGACGCTGGGACTGTTGAATGCCGGGGTTGCCGTCGGTCCGGTTCTGACATTTGTGCTGGTCTCTCCTCTGCTCAATCCGGTCATCGTCGGCATGGTCTGGACATTGATGGGATGGAAGGCGTGTTTGATCTACTTTTCAGCCTGCTTCTTTTCGGCAATGGCGGGCGGATGGCTGATGAATGCATTTCATGCGGAACGATATGTGCGTAAATTCCCTGACCCCGGGGCGAACTGCTGTTCCGGAGAAGAAACATCAGGACCGGTCACTCCCGTCACTTTCAGAAACAAACTGAAAAAAGCATTTTCCGACGCTTACGGAGATTTGCAGCGCGTGCTGCTTTATCTGATCGTCGGCACCGCGATCGGAGCGACCATCTACGGATACATTCCACAGGAGTGGATTGCATCACTGGCCGGGCCGGAGAACAGGTTCGCGATTCCACTTGCCGCGCTGGCGGGGGTGCCGCTGTACATCCGGGCGGAAAGCGCGATTCCGATCGGCCTGGCGCTGCTGCGGAAGGGGATGAGTCTCGGCGCGGTAATCGCCCTGCTCATCGGCGGTGCAGGCATGGCGATTCCGGAAATGTCGATGCTGCTGAGTATTTTCAAGGCGCGGATTGTTGCGGCGGTTGTCGCCATGATTTTCTTCACCGCAGTGATCGGCGGTTATCTGTTTGACTTTCTATTGAACTGATTATAAAACAAGAAGGAGCAGGAAAAATGACAAAAATTCAAATCCTCGGTTCAGGTTGCGACAAGTGCGGAAAACTGGCTGCCAATGCGAAACTGGCGGCGGAACGGCTCCATCTTTCCTGTGAAATTGAAAAAGTGGAAGACATCAATCAGATCATCGGGTTCGGAGTCATGATAACTCCGGCACTGGTGGTGGATGGCAAAGTCGTCAGTTCCGGCAAGGTGTTGACGCCGGATGAAATTACCGGTTTCCTCGCCGCTCCGGCATGTGATTGCAGCTGCCAATGCATTTCATCTGAAACGAAAACGACGGAATCTCCCTGCGGCTGCGGAGACCATGATTCCGAAAAGGAGTCCGCCGCCCCCTGCCGCTGCAGCGGCAGGAGTGACAAAAAGAAAATCATGACCATTGTGCTGTTCATTTTCGTTGTGGCAAGTATCGTGTTCATGGTCATTAAGCAGATGAAAGGAGCCTCTTCCGCCGCAGCGGCTGCGGGGACGGAACAAAAAAACGCATCTGCGGTAGCGCGGATGGACGATGTCTTGACCGTTTACTGTTTTCACGGCAACCGGCGCTGCATGACCTGCAGCAAGATCGAACAGTTGACCAAGCAGGCTCTTGAAGAAAAATATGCCGGAGCACTCGCCTCCGGAAAGATTGTCTTTCGTGCGGTTAACGTGGAAGAGCCGGTTAATGAACACTTCGTCAGAGATTTTGGATTGACCGTCCGGGGCGTGGTGATGGCGGGAAATGGACGGTTCGAAAAATTCGACTCCGTATGGAATCTGGTCCGCGACCCGGAAAAATTTCAATCCTGTATCCAGGATGGTGTAAAAAGAATGATGGGGAAAACGCTGGATGAATGAAATCTTTGCCGCTTCCGCGGCGGCTGCATGGTTCGGGTTTCTGAGCTCCATTTCGCCATGCACACTGGCAGCCAATCTTGCCGCGGTCACTTTTGCCGGGCGCAAAGTCGGACCGGTCAGGGCGGCAGTCCTTTCCGGCCTGCTCTACTCTGCGGGGCGGACAGCGAGCTGCTCCCTGCTGGGATTCGGTCTGGTCAGCGGCATCCTGAATGCGCCGGAACTTTCACATCTGCTGCAGAAATATATGAATCTGCTCATGGGGCCACTGCTAGTTGTCGCAGCAATGATTCTGCTGGACCTGTTGAGCTTTGCCTCCCATGGCCGCGGATTGGCTGGAAAATTTCAGAATATTGCTGAGAGACTTGGGATATGGGGGGCATTTGCATTCGGTGTCATTTTTGCTCTTTCCTTCTGCCCGGCTTCCGCGGTATTGTTTTTCGGCAGTCTGCTGCCGCTTGCCGTGAAGGTTCAGTCCGCAATCCTGCTTCCAGCCGAGTTCGGGATCGCCACCGGACTCCCTGTGCTGGCGCTGGCCTTCCTCCTGGGCTTCTGCGCAAACAGGATCGGGAGCGCATATCACAAACTTGCAAAATTCGAATTCTGGGCTCAGCGTATAACCGGTGTTTTTTTTCTGGCTGCCGGAACGGAATCGTTATGACTTTTGCAATGACCCTTGGAATTCGTCCATGGTAAAATGATACAGCTGTTTACGGGAGCCGGAATCGCGCCCGGACGGGAACGCAGCCGGAAGGATGGCCGGCTTTTCCCATGGCCGCAGAAGTGTCCTGTGCGGGGGCGATTCAGACGGTTCCGGACGTTTTTTCCCGCGGACGGAAACGGTCAGATTTTTGCAGAAGAAGCTGTTTCCGAAGCGAATGTCTTGTCCACCATCGCACAGACACAGGAATCGGACCATACATTTTCCGCGGTTTCGATCATGTCGATAATCGTATAAATCGGCAGGATAATCCCCAGAATCCCGATGGGAGCCTGAATGCCGGACATCAGGGACAGCGTCAGAAAATAGCAACCCATCGGCACGCCGGCGTTGCCGATTGCGGAAACAATGGAAATAAAAAACCAAAGCGTCACGGTCGACGCATTCAGAGTCCAGCCACCGTTCTGCATGACAAAAAGCGACGTGACCAGAATAAAGGCGGCACAGCCGTTCATATTGATGGTGCAGCAGATCGGCAACACAAAGCGCGCCACCTCTTTCCTGGCCTTCAAATTGTTTTCCGCGGATTCCACTGTCACCGGCAGGGTCGCCGCGGAACTCTTGGTGAAAAGAGCCATCAGAACCGCAGGCAGCATGCAGCGGAACACCTTGACCGGATGAATGCCGCGGATCAGCAGAAAGAGAGGAAGAATGAGGAAAAACTGAATCAGGTTTCCTCCCAGCACCACAGCCGCATATCTGCCCAGAGATCCGATAATGAAACCAGTCGAAACCTGTGCTGAAAGCTGTGCGGAAAATGCCGTAATCCCGAGCGGCAAAGTCCAGACCAGTCCCTTGATCAGGGCGAAGAGCACCTCCTGCATGCCGAGAATCCCTTTTAAGAGAATCTGAATGTTTTCCGACTCTTTTTTCATGGCCAGGACCAGACCGGTTGCGACAGCCACCAGAAGGATGCTTAAAACGTTGCCGGATGAAAACGGCGCAAGAATGTTGTTCGGAACCACGGAGAGAATATGACTGTAATATGAAAGGGTTCCCAGATTTTCCGGGACGCCTGTGCTTCCCTTCTGAATGACGTCCGCAGGAAGATTGCCGGGCTTTATGATCGAGAAGAGCAGGAGGCCTGCCAATGCCGCAGCGGCAGTGGTGAGCAGGGTATACAGAATGGTATGCAGGAAAATCCGGCCTGTATTTTTCCGGGCTCCCAGCTGCGCCAGTGTTGTTGTCACAGCCAATGCGATCGTCGGCACTGCCGCAAATTGAAACAGGCGGGTGTAAACAGACGCGATGAAATTGAAAAAATCGTTCAGCCGGCCGATGCCGAGAGTTCCGAGGATCCCTCCCAGCACCAGTGCTGTCATCCAGAGTGCAAATTGTCTGCCGTTCAATCCGTTTTGCTTTTTGATTTCTTCCATGATCTCTCTCATTCATCAGGTGATGTCCCGGATTTTCACCATGGGACTGATGTTTGATGAAGCTGCTGCTCTTTTTTATGCGGCACCGGACATCATCAAAAAAACGGATATAAGATTAGCATGGTTTTCCCGTTTTGTCAATCGACGGGAATTGAGAGAAAACCGCGGGAAAAACACCTGTTCTTATGATTTGCCGGAATTTGACGCGCCGCTTCCGGCCTGTCTCGGGAAGCGGAGGATGCATCCGGAGCAGAGATCTGTGCAGGGAGATTGCCGGAATGATACGGCAAGTCATCAGCTGCCGGTCTTCCGGCGGATCGGGGTGCGGGAAGCTTTTCTCTCCGGCGGAAACCTTTTCCCTGCCTCCTGACAGCATCCTCCCTTCCGTCAACGCTCTGCCGGCATGAGGCGGTGTTCCGGGAGAATGCGTGTTTTCATGCCTTCCGCAAGAGTTTGGATTTGAATTTTTTGATCGGCTCAAATCCGCTTTTTTTGGAGATTTCCTCCGTAATCCGCACCACTTCGCGTCCCTGTTCCAGTGTAATCGGAGACGGGATTCCTTCGGTAACCTCCCTGTAAAGGTGTTCCCAGAGGACCCGCGGTTCAAAGTAATCGGGACCGCCATAGCGGTTGTGCATCTGGTATTCCGCATGCACGACGTAGAGTTTTTCATCAAAATTGCCGTATTTTTTCGGCGGGTTTTCAGGATGCGGTTTCAGGTCTTTCAGCTCCACGCAGGGATCGAGGTATTTTGCATGGATTCTGCCGTTTTCCGCGTAAATCGAGCCCCGGTTTCCGATGATTTCAATTTCGCGCGGCGGATTCAGCAGATTTCCGCCGGTCACTTCCACGTCCGCAAGACGTCCGTTGGCGCCTTTGAGAAGAATCTTGAAATAGTCGTCGCCGTCGCCGATGGAGACAATGCGGCGGACATCCGCCCAGAGATCCGTGACGGGAGACGCCAGAAACTGCAGCGCCTGATCGATCAGATGCGGTCCCCAGTTTGTGAGAAGTCCGCCGTAAAACTCCGTCATTGTCATCCAGTCGTTTCTGCGGCAGAATCCGCAGCTGCGGCAGAGTTTCACCACCTGGACGTCGCCGATCAGTCCGGAATTCATCAGTTCCATCGCCTTGACAAATTCCGGTTCAAAACGGCGGTTGTGGCGCAGAAAGAGCTTATGCGGATGTTTTTTCGCGGCTTCCAGCAGAAGATCATATTCCGCCACGCTTGTCGCGACGGGTTTTTCCACCACAACAATTTTGCCCGCCTCCAGAATCTGGAGCGCCATGGGGACATGATCCGGATGGCGCGTGCCGATTGTCACCATGTCCAGGCCCGGATGCCTGAGCATCTCTTCCAGCGAGGTGTATTTGGCCGCGTCCTTCAGATTTTCCGGGACATCCCTCAGACGGTCCGGCGCGTGATCCGCGCAGGCAACCCACTGGAACAATTCCGGAAAACTTCCGATCTCCTCCGCATGGTTGGCTCCGATCCGTCCCACTCCGACCACTCCGACATTCAGTTTCTTCCCCATGACATTTTTCCTTTTTTATTTGCTGTGATGCAGTTCTGCGGTATTGAGCGTTTTCAGCGGATTTTCCGTAAGGACTTTTTCCAGCGGTTCCGGCTGGCTGGTTATGCGGTCGGGCTGAATTCCCCCGGGAAGCGCCGCCCAGCGGATTGCATTGCCGATCACTTTCAGGACGGTTGCGTCATGATAGATCGGATAGGTTTCGTGGCCGGGCGCAAAATAGAAGATCCGTCCCGCATCCCGCTGGAACGCCACGCCGCTGCGGAACACGTTGCCGCCTTCATACCATGACAGGAAAACGATTTTCCCGTCATCCGGGATGTCGAAGGGTTCGCCGTACATTTCCGTGTGGGGGAGGGTGAACGTTTCCGGCACCCCCTGCGCCACAGGATGGGATTTGTCCACCACCCAGATCCGCTCCTTTTCCCCGATTTCGCGCCAGCGGAGACGGCACTGCGTGCCGAGCATGCGGCGGAAAATCTTGGACAAATGGCCGGAATGAAGCACCACCAGTCCCATTCCGTGCTGAACACGGTTCTGTATTCTGTCCACCAGCGCATCCGCCACCTGTGCATGGGCGCAGTGTCCCCACCAGACCAGCACATCGGTGCTGTTCAGCACTTCATCCGGCAGTCCCTGTTCCGGCATGTCAAGGGAAACGGCACGGATGGAAAGGTCTTCCGCCGCCAGGTTTTCCGCAAGTGCGTTGTGAATGCCGTCCGGATAGATTTTCCGGATCAGGACGCCGACGGGGTCTTCCCCGCGTTCATGAATGAATTCGTTCCAGATGGTGACATTGATTTTTTGCATCGCATTCTCCTTATGAGTTGTGACTGCCGGAATTCCGCCGTTTTTCCGGTGGTTCTGACGCGCGGAGCCGCACTGACTGGAACCCCGGAGGCTTTTGCGCCTTTTCCGACTGGCCGCCTCTTGAAAAATTGTGATTGCCTGATATTGTATTTGCAGAGAATATAGATGACAATATAGTATTTGCAATACACAAAATGAACATGTTTTTACACAAAACGATCAAGAAGAAGATATGAATTTCTTTTCGGAACATGAGTTCGTTTTATCGGGAAGTGTGCCGGCGTCTCTGGAAGTGGTCCATCAGGAGCCGATCTACTACGGGATACAGTTCAACTATGAGGGCCCTTTTTTTCTCCGCATCGACCACAAGACAAAATACGCGGTGGACGGTTCCTATGCCTTTGTGACCTTCCCCGGAGCGTTTTTTGAATACGGCTCCGTTGACGGACAGGCGCGTCATCACAATTTCATCTGTTCCGCGGGAAAACGGATTCAGCAGTATATCGACGGGGGGCTGCTCCGTCTGGAACGGGAGAAACCTCTTGTTCCGATCCGGAATCCTGATAAATTTCTGCAGCTGATGCTTTCCATCATGGATCTGACCCGTCATTCGGAGATCGTTCCCCCCCGGGCCGTGCTTCTTTATGAGGAGCTGCTTCTTCAGCTTCACGAGTCGCGGGAAAAACAGCAGACGGTGCCCTTCCAGATGCCTGTTTTGAAGTCTCTGATTGAGGGGATCCGGAAGCATCCCGAAAAAAGCTGGGATTTTGAAAAGGAGGCGGAAAAGTGTCATATCTCCTCCACTCATTTCCGCCGTGTGTTCAAGGCCGTGACGGGAGTGCCGCCTCAGCAGTTCCTGATTATCAACCGGTTGCGGAAGGCCACAGAACTTCTGGTCCGCACAACGGAGCCGGTCAGCACGGTGGGGGAGCTCTGCGGAATCGAAAACATGTTCTATTTTTCCAGGGTCTTCAAAGAAAAATATAAAATCTCCCCCAAAGAGTACAGACGGGAATTCACCGGTCTGGTCTGAGCCGTTTTCCTCCATTTCCGAGTCTCCCCGGAGCATACGCCTTTCATGCTCGTTTTGTGTAAAAACGTGTTCGTTTTCTGCATCGTAAATGCAGTTCTGCCGTTTATATTAAATAAAAATTGCATGGAAACAACCAAAGGAAAGAGAGAGGATGATGCTGAACTATCATGTCAGAATCGGACTGGTTCCCGTCCGTCGCGACTGTTCCCCCCGGCCGGGGGCGTTCAACTGGGAAATCGCGGAGGAACGCGGCAGAAAAGCCGTTGCTTACATTGAACGGCATTTTTCCGGCGAAAATGTCTCCTTTTCCGATCTCAAGGGCGTGAACGAGGCGGAGACATTGTATTCCGAAAACGATGTGGACAAGGTGGTGGAACATTTCCGCAGAGAGAAGGTGGATGCCGTTTTTCTCATCAATGCCAATTTCGGCAGCGAGGAGGCGGCGGGGCTCCTGGCCGAGAAGATGAACGTCCCGGTTCTGCTGTGGGCGATCCTTGACGATGTTTTCATGCCGGACGGACTGCGCTATACCGACAGCCAGTGCGGCGTCTTCGGCATCGCAAGACAGCTTCAGCGCTGCAATCTCCCTTTCAGTTTCATCAATACCTGCTGCCTGGAGGATGAGATCCTGGCGCGGGGAGTGGATCAGTTCATCCGGGTCGTCTGCATGGTGAAGAATTTCCGCGGCATGAGAATCGGCACGGTGGGAACCCGTCCGAAACCCTTCTGCTCCGTCATCATCAACGAAGGCGAACTTCTGCAGCGTTTCGGCATCCATACCGTTCCGGTCAATATGGCGGTCGCGGCCGATCAATTCAGGCGGATTCTGGCGGAACGGGACGCGGAGCTGGAAAAGGAGGCGGAATTATTGAATTCCATGTATCAGATAGACGGGAAAACCGCCCCTCTTCTCAAAAGAATCTATGCATTCGTCCTGCTTTTCCGGGAGTTGTTCCAGGAACATCGTCTCAGCGCCGTTTCCGCCGAGTGCTGGACGGCAATGGGACTCGCCTGCGGCGCCTTGCCCTGCACCGCGTACGGGATTCTTCTGGATCAGGGATATCTGATCAGTTGTGAAAATGATGTGCATTGCGCCATCACCATGGCGCTGCTCTCCTGTGCGGCGCTGGGGAAGAAGCCGCCGTTTCTCGGGGAATTCACCGTACGGCATCCCGAGGACAGAAACGTGGAGCTTCTGTGGCATTGCGGCCCGTTCCCCTATTCCGTCCGGGATGAGGGAAGGTGCGCCAGGGTGGTTGACCAGCGGCAGTGGTTTGAAGTGAAGAAAGGCACCTACACCCTTGCCCGTTTCGATCAGGACGACGGCAGATACCGCCTTCTGAGCGGCACCTGCCGGAGTGCGGAAGGGCCTTATACGAACGGGACCTATCTGTGGGCGCGTTTTGACGATCTGGACAGATGGGAGCGCAAACTGATCGAAGGGCCTTACATCCACCATGTCGCGGAAATCGAAGGGGAATACACCAATGTCCTGCGCGAATTCTGCAAGTACGTGCCGCACCTGACCATTGATGAGGTGACAGGGAATCATGAGTGATGTTTTAACTCTTCTGCGGGAGAAAAATCCCCGTCTGGCGTTTTATCCGGTCTGGGACGCGCGGTTCCGCCGCTTCGGGCGCGTGGTTGATTTTGACGGCGGAAAACTGATTGCGCAGGCCCTTCGGGTGCCGATGCCGGAAAACGGGACGAAATACCTGACGGACATGCCGGAGCTGGAGACTCCGGCGGAGCTTGCCGCGGCGCAGAATGCCCTGTTCGGCCAGACGCCCTGTCAGATCGGCATGTGCTGGGGCTGGAACAGCCGTCTGAACTGTCTGGAATACCACCGTTCAAGCGAATTCAATATTGCGGCCGGGGATTTTGTGCTTCTGCTTGCCTCGCAGATGGATATGGAGGGCGATGAACTGCCTCCCGGCAGGATAACGGCCTTTTATGTGCCGCGCAATACGGCGCTTGAGATTTATGCCACGACACTGCATTTCTGCCCGTGCCAGGTCAGCGATGACGGTTTCCGCTGTATCGTGATCCTGCCGCGCGGCACCAATCGGCCATTGAAAGCGGAGCGTTCCGCCGTCGGGGACGGCCGCCTGCTGTGGTCGGAGAACAAATGGCTGATTGCCCATGAGGAGGCGCCGGCGGCAGGCCGCGGAGCATATCCCGGATTGCACGGAGAGAACTTTACGGTCAACCTGCCATTCCGCCGTGAGACGCCGGCCTGAAGCGGGAATTGACTCAAAGCTCGTGGAAATGAACCGTTTTTCCGAGATCCAGCAGAAGCGGATGATCCAGAATCGGCATATTTTTCAGCAGGATGCTGTTGGCTCTCCGGCTTGTCATGGCTTCCGGGATTTCGTAAATGCCGCCGTCCATCATGTCGATCAGGCGGGGATTTTCATTCATCCCCGCGATTTCGATCGTGACGGTGGATTCATAGGAAGTTGTCAGAATTTCCGAGGCATGCCAATAGGCAAATGCCGCAGCTCCGTTCGGTCTCCGGAATCCGTAATACATGAGATTTTCATACTGGTCATCCCGCCTTCCGATGCGCGGGGAATCGATGAATTTGATCATCACCGGCAGATGGGCGACGGTAAAACTGCCGTGAAACAGAGCCGCGAGCACCTGCATGGCCCGGTATGAGATTTTCGGCTCATAGTTCCCGATCATGTTGCCGCGTTCGTCCAGGTTGGCGCGGAGCAGTCCGAATCGGCCGTATTCCCGAACCTGCTTTACCGCCGCGTCTCCTTTTCCCTGAAGATCCTCGATCATGTCGACCGCGGAGAAGAAAGAGGTGAATTTCACATCGGAGGTCAGGGTCGTCAGAAGAAACCGGAGCAGAAAGGTGGCCTGCCTGCGTTCGTTCCATGCCCGGGAACACATTGCGCCCGCGCCGTCGCCGCGGGAGGGGCAGCCTGTTTCCCCCTGGATCAGCTCGATGTCTTTCCGGTAGAGATCCGTCAGGCCGCGCAGACTCCGGTAGCGCATGAGTTCTTCATTTTCATCCGGACAGTAATTGTGATACGAGATCGCATCCACATAGTCGCCCGCGGAGGTCTTGAGGACTCCGCTGAGCCAGTCCAGCTTGTGAATGGTGAGGGCTCCGCCGATGATCTTTGCCGCCGGATCTCCTTCCCGGACCGCCTGTGCCGTAAGCTTCAGAAATTCGCCGTATTCCGCGGCATCGGCTCCGTGACTCCAGCAGGAATCGCCGTCCGGTTCGTTCCAGACCTCATACCAGCGGACGCGCCCGGCGAAATGACGGGCGACTGCGGCGGCATAGAGGCACCAGGCTGTGCGTTCCTCCCCGGTTTTCACCGGGGGACATCCGAATCCGCGGAATTTCTCTTTTGCCGCCTCCGTATAAAGCGCATTGCCGTAGCAGAGACACATCCACGGCTGGAGACCGCGCCGCAGAAGATTGTCCACGATGGCATCCAGCCATGCAAAGTCGTACTCGTGCTTCCGCTTTTCCGTTTTCGCCCAGCCGGACTGGATGCGAACCCATTTGACGCCAAGCGCCGCAACCTGATCGTAAGCAAGTTCCGGGTCAAAGGCGTCCCGGTCCAGTTTTTCAAATCCGATCCCGAGCCTTGACGATGCGATATCCGAAGCGCAATAAGCCTGAACATCACCGATTTTTTTCAGACGTTCCATTTTTTCTTCCCTGTGTTCTGATTGCTTTCCTGTTTCATCCGGCGGCGTGACGGCTGAAGCCGCGGCTGCCGGATGCAGATGTCTTCACTCGAACTGAAACCATTCCGGATGCTCCTGAAGCATTTTCCGCGTTTCCGCATTGGTAACGGGGGCGCGCCGCTGCCAGACGCCGAAGCGGAATTGCCTGAAATCCGGTTTGATGTGAACCGTGATCCAGCTGAACGGCCCGTTTTTGACTTTGAGGAGAATCTTTTCCACATTTTTCCCGTCCGTCAGGAAGATGCACGGACCGCTTCCTTTTTCCGGGCTCGAACCGTCCAGTTCGCTGTCCTGCATGACAAACATCGTCTCCCCGGGCAGCGCGGGAATTTCCGTCTGCGACTGTTCGATCAGCCGTTTGTTTGTCTGCACCTGCCGGTGGTAGACGCCTGACCAGATCACGCCTTTCCGGTCCGCTTTCAGGGTGGACGGCTCGCAGGTAATGACAATCGAGAGATTCCGGATGGTGTCCAGGGAATCCTTCTGCGGCGAAACCGTGCACCAGAGCACCGGCGAATCTTTCCGCATATACCAGTCCAGGCGGAGCTTGACGCCGTCAAAGCGCTGCTGGATGCTTCCCCCCGCGCGTCCGCTTTCCGTCCAGTTCGTGACATCGCCCTCCTTCGGCTGAATCAGATGTCCGGAGATCCCGTTGACACTCATCCGGAAAAAGTCCATGACCGGCCGGGAAAAACCGCCTTTTGGACGCGGACCGAAAAGACGGAGCTGCGTTTTCGGCGGAAATTTCATCTGCACATAACTCAGATCATAATCATTGAGACCATTGGAAATGGAGAGTTTTTCATTGATGCGGAGCGTGTTTGCTGCGGCGGTGGCGTGTTTCCCCTGCCGGACAGTCACTTCGCTTCCGTGAAGCAGAAGGGTTGCCGCGAGGAGCAGCGTTCCGCAGAGGAGCTTTCTTTCCCTTTGCGTCATTTTTCATTCTCCTTTCCCGAGAAAGCGGATGAAGCCGTACATGTTCATATTATGATTGTTTCCGAGCGTCATGGCGGTTCCGGAATATTCTTTCGGATCGCCGGCTTTGTTGCGGACGATGTTGATCAGCCAGGAATCGTAGGGCTTCGGAGTTTTTCTGTTCAGATCGGCGTAGGGAATGAAAAACATGAAACGCCATGAGTTTTCATCATATTCTGCAATGGAGCGGAAGCCGGGAGAGGACCATTTCCCGTTGTAGGGCTTCCTGACCGGAATGAATTCCTGCGTGCCGAAATGGAGGTTGTTCAGCGGATCCGCGGCATAATGGAAAAGATGACTTTTTTCCAGCCCCGGCGAAATCAGGATTTCGACGCTGCAGTTTGTCCAGACTCCTTTTCCCGGAACGACTTTCGGCGGATGCTGCATCCGCATGTATCCGTAAATGCCGTTTCCGTCCCATGCGAGCTTGGCCGTGACAGGGAACTGCGGCTTGTCGTCCGTTCCCCTGGGGTCGCGCATTTCCATCGGCGCGATTCCCTTCCAGAAGGCGGCATCCTTCTTGAAATCCAGGAAGACCTTTTCGCCGTTCAGAATCTGATGCACGCCGTACATCGGCCGCTCATAAACCAGACGCGTTTTCTGCTTCTGAATCGCCTTTTCCCATGGGTGGCGGAAAAGACGGACCCGTTTTCCTTCCACGCTCTCTTCCGGAACAGCCGCCTTCGCCTGTTTCAGGAAATTTTCCATTTTCTCATAGACGGAAACCGGATAAAGCGGCGTATCTTCCGCAGACGGCATATAATATTTGAGACAGGCTTCCATCAGGAGATCGTAAAAGCCTTTGACATACGGCGCCGCCTTGCCGTAGAACGGCTTCCAGTGTTCCTCCATGGCTGCGGCAACGTTGAAATCCGGGTTCCACTGCGCTTTCGCGGCCGCGTAGTTGGAATAATAATACCACCATTCCAGAGAGCCGTACTGATCAATGAAAAGATTGTCGTTTCCGAGAGAGTCCCCCAGATCTTTGACCACATCGCCGGCAAAGGACGGCGCAAGGGCCCGTGCAAATTCAAATCCCGGGACGTTGTAGAGCCAGAGGGCGGCGACCGGACGGCCTCCGAGACACTCCTGCCATTCCCGGATGATTGTTTTCCAGGTTTCGGCGATGTTTCTGTTCCGGATTTTCTTCATCCCGTAGTGACAGACGCAGAGTTCCACATTGTCGGGAAGCGCCCGCCATTTCGGATTCAGCGGAGCTCTGGTGTAATTGGAATAAGGCATCAGAATCAGTTTCTTTCCGGGAAATTCCTCTTTGATGCGTCGGGCAAAATACTGATTGAATCTTCCGTAAATGTCGCTGTAGGCATATCCCCGTCTGACCATTTCCGGCGTCAGAAGTTTTTCTCTGACGACAATGGGATGGGACGCCATTTCCGAGGGCGGCACGGACGTGTCGCATTGTCCGAATGGAATATATCCCTGCAGCAGAGTCGCCCGCGGCCAGCCGGCCGGATTGTCCCTGCCGTTGGAGGCGTAAAAGCGTTTCAGGGAGTCAATCAGGAGGTCGGCAAGACGGAGGTCCACGACGTTCAGGTAATTGCCGATGCCTTTGGGATCGTAATAGCGTTGTCCGCTTGCGGAGGTGGAAAAGAGAATGTCCATTTTGTCCGGATACGATTTCGCCAGCTTCAGGGGATTCGGGGCGTGGCCTGCCCAGAAGGAGGATCCGGATTCCATCCGCCAGCGCTCGAAGAACGGGACGGTGTCGGGATAACTGGTCTTTCCGATGAATTCCCCGAGCAGCGGCTCCCACTTTTTCCTGTTTTTTTCTCCTGTCATGCACCAGTAAACCCATTTCGGCGTCCGCTGAATGAACCTTGGCGCATCGCTGTAGTGGAACGGTTCCAGGTTCAGGGTTCCGGTTTTCGGCCACAGGGAGCCGTATGGCCCGGGGAAAAAGAAGCGGCATCCGAGAATGCGTTCCGCGAAATCGTATGCGCCCCACAGGGTGCCGCGGAAGGTTCTGCCGGAAAACCACGGAAAGCCGGGGATGGATTCCGAATCGCTTCCGACAATTGCGACTCCTCCGGGAAAAGTTGTAATTTCATATCCCTGCACCGGCTGCGCTTTCGCGGAAAGTCCGAGGTTTTTCGTCTGTTCGCTTTCCCCCAGAAAGAACAAAAGCGGATATTTCTGTTTTGCCTGCTCCATTTCTTTGAGATCAAACACCTCCGGCTTTTCGCCTGTGCATTTTTCAAAGGCCTCCTGCAGAAGTTCCGCGGCGGGAAGAACGGACATATTCGCCTTGTGGACGGTTTTTTCCCCGCACTGCCTGTCAATGACGATCGCAAAGCGGAGCTTCCCGTTTTCCACAAGAGTCAGTGGTTCATGCCGGGGAGCTTTCCGGATCCTGACCGGGGTCAGCGCCGGATTTCTCAGATCGAATGCGGATGCCGTCAGCAGAAAAACGGCTGTCAGCAGAACGGATGATGCATATTTTATGTTTCGGAACATTGTCCCCTCCTGTTTGATGATTTCTGTATCACTTTATTCAAAAAAATTTAGGTTAATACCGCGATGCTCTGCATCGCCAAAAATTGCTTCGTGCAGGACTCTCAGTCCTGCCGCGGTCCAGCTGCGTAAGCTGGTCGCCGGAGGCGAAATCCCCAATACCGCGCATGCTTGCATCGCGGTAATTTATTTTTTCCCGCGCCTGTATCAATTCGTTTTTTCCCTGTTTTTCCAGTCTGCCGGGAGCGGCATCTCAGAAACGGCTTGCAAGTGTCAGCTCCCGGGGAACCCTGACAATGAAATAGTGTCCGTAAAGAATGGAGCTCCACTGTTTGTGGACATAACGCCACGGGACTCTGGCAACTTTCCGCAGTTCAATATGACCGTCAATGAACGAATACGCGCATTTCCCGTTGTGATCGAACCGGGGCGAGGATGTGTTGACGGTTTCATTGTGCAGGAGATGCTTGCTGTCGCCGCTGGTGTCGCCGAGGTAAAAGGCCCGCGAAGGGAACTGGAACGACGTCAGTTTCGGGCGTTCATATTCGAACAGTCCGAAATAATTGATTCCGTATGAGGTTCTTGGCCCGTAGGGATCGGAGAAGAAATCTTCATCCTTGTGCGCGGGACACCGGAAAAGATTGGAGGTCTGCCGGAGCGTCGAGCTGGCCATTGAACAGCCTGCTGGATCTTTGCGCAGCTTGTACAGCCGGGCAAAGGAATCCATCCAGTTGTTGGGAGAAAAGTTGACGGTTAGAACCATATCGCTGCCCGGAGAAAAATCGTTGTAGTCCATGCTGTAGGCGATCATTGCCATGGTGATCTGTTTGAGATTGCCGGAACATAAGGACTCCTTCGCGATGTCGCGCGCTTTGTTCATGGCCGGCAGAAGCAGTCCCGCAAGGACTGCAAGGATGGCAATGACGACCAGAAGTTCAATCAGGGAAAAGTGGCTTTTTACAGGCGCAGAATCGTCTTGCATAAGCAGTTCTCCTTCCTTTCGCCCCGCGGGGGATGGCGGGGCATGTTGTTATTTACCGTCATTTGCAGCAGAGCAGTTTCAGATTTCGATTGGAATCCTGTTCTGCGGAACGTCGAGTGCCGGCAGCACAGGATTTCCGGCTCCTTTTTTTGAAGACTCGCGTTCCAGAAACACGGGTTCCATCGGGATATCCTGCGGAGAAAAATATTCAGTCAGAAAGCATTTGACGCATTGCCGTCCGAGGGCGAACATGGGGAAAGAGAAGCAGGAAATCGGAAGCGTGCACTCCGGAACTTCAAAATTGCGGATCGATACGCAGGCCACCTCGTCAGGGATCGCCACCTCCATGCTTTCCAGGAGCTGGACCGTTGGAAGAATCAGTGCGGGATTGTTGAAAATAATACTGTCAGCATGCGCCTCAAACAGCGCCTTGTGGAGATACGACCGCAGAATGGAACGCAATCTGCGTATTTCGTTTTTGTCCGTCTGAATGCCTTTCTGATAATCAAGCGGAATGAAGAGACGGGGGTCGAAGGCGCTTTTTTCTGTTCTCAGACAGGAAAAATACGCCTTGGATTCCTGTTCCGTCATATGGAAAATGATTGTCCGCTTTCTTTTCCGGAGCGTCAGATACCGGTGGCATCTGCAGACGATGTCCGGCAGATCGGCATGCAGGCGCTTCCAGTTCTGGATATACGGAAGAATCATGGAACTGGCATTGCTGGTATTGGTGTCCACGCAAACCACTTTGCAGCGGTTTTCCGCCAGAATCGGCAGAATGGCGCGCCACCAGTTCAGCGTCAGAAGAATGATGCAGTCATCCGGCGTAAGCGAGCGGAAGGCGTCCAGATTGATGTGAGCGCGATTATGATCCGGAGTGCACAGAATGATCTCTGTCCGTATGCCGCCGGCATGTGCTTCCGTTGCAATTCCCTGAACAAACTCCGACCATGAGGAATCCAGCGAGGGGCCCGGCAGAACGATTTTCACCGATTTGCACTGCAGTGTGGGGTGACAGACAACCGTTCCTTTTCCCCGGATGCGGACCAGAAGCTTTTCGGATTCCAGCAAGTCCAGCGCCGCACGGACCGTTCCCCGGGAAACACCATGTTCCGCCGCAAGCTCCGTCTCTTTCGGAAGACGGGTGTCCGGGAGCCATTCCCCCCGGTGGACGGCACGGCGCCATTGCTCCGCAAGTGCGAGACTTTTCTGTTTTCTCTTCATACGCATTCAAGCCTGATATCCGAATCCTGCTCTACATTATAATTTGAACGGGAAGAAAAAACAAGACATTTCCCCGGGGAAAAAATGCTTAATTTCCGTCAGGTACAGTTAAAAAAAGGCGTCAGGTTCATTTTTCAGGCGGACTTGTCATTCCAGTCATGCTCTCCAGCGAGTTCTGCGCGGTCCACCTGCGCAAGCCGGCCGCCGGAGGCGAAATCCCCGATGCGGGCGCATGCTCTGCACAGGGGCGCTTCATTGCCCGGGGGGCGGAACGGCGGCGAAAAACGTGCCCTGCGCAGCCGGATTTGCCCGGCGGAAACTTGTCGGCGAATTTCCCGTGCAGCGGCGGAAGAAGTTCGAGAAATAGTATTCGCTGCTGAATTGAAGGCGCTCGGCGATTTCACGCACCGGCAGAGTGGAACCCAGCAGATAACGCGCCGCCTGCGCCGCCAGCTCTTTCTGCAGGAACGACTTGAGAGGCATGGAGAAATCGCGCGAGAAGTTGCGCGAAAGCCTCCCGCGGGAGAGACCCGCCACCTCCGCGAGCCGGTCGATGTCCAGGCGCGCGGAGAGATTTTCCCGGATGAAGGTGAGCAGTTTTCCGTAGCGGACGGAAAGACTGGTCAGTTCCGCCGGACGGGAGCCGGAAGGAAGCGGCAGACAGGCAATGATGTTCCAGAGAAAGGCTTCCGTTTCGCAGATCTTCCGCCATTCCGGAGCTCCCGAGATATTGCCGACGATCCGGTTGATCTCCTCAGTTTCGAGCGGGAACTCCCGGCAGTGTTTCTCCTTTTCAAAAAGATCGACGCCGGGAAGGACGGAAAGATTGAAATGGCAGCTCAAAAACTGCAGTCCCGGCTGGAAATCGAACCTGAGATCAAGCGCCTCCGGCATGAAGAGCCCGACACCAGGGCGCAACCGGAAGCATTCGGACGAGGTGTGATTCCGCACCTCTCCTTCTCCTGAACGGACCAGAAAGATCCGGTTGAAGAAATGGACGTTCCTTCCGCGCCAGGCAAAGTCGGCGTAGGCAAGCTGATGCAGTTCCAGACGAATCATATTGTGTATGGCGCGCCACTGGAAATTTTCCGTCAACGGCATAAAATCATATCCTTACGGCCTGTTTTTGCATTCCTTTTTTCTTCTATCCTGTGTATAATAATATGCAGTTGCAAAAAATCAATCAGAAAAGGAGTTTTTTGCCATGAAACTGGAAAAGGAAGCGCTGCGCGAAGTTTCGTTTCCCGTAGGCGGAATTGGAGCCGGATGCATCGGGCTGGCCGGAAACGGGCGGCTGATCGACTGGGAAATTTTCAACCATGCCGGGAAAGGGCTTCTGAACGGCTGTTCCCACTTTGCCGTCCGTGCGGAGCGGAATGGACGTGTCGAAGCGGCGCGCATTCTCAATGGCGATCTCATTTCCGGACTTTCCGGAGAGTTCGAGGGGCGCGATGCCGTGTATCACGGTTTCGGCTGGGGACCCGACATCGGCACTTTGTGCGGAATGCCTCATTTCCGGGAATGCGAATTCAACGGGGAGTTTCCTGCGGCGGAACTCACTTTCACGGATCCCGCTTTCCCCGGCCGGGTGTTTCTGACGGCATGGAGTCCGTTTGTCCCGGGAGAATCCGATCTGGCTTCCCTGCCTGTCGCCCTTTATGAAATTACGATTGAGAACACTTCGGATTCCGCATATGACTACAGCTGCGCCGCCACGCTTGGCAATCCCTGGAAAAATCCCGAGGCGGACAACCGGGTTGAACGGGAGGGTTCTCTGACTTCCCTCCTGCTCGGCAATCATCTCGCCCCGGATTCCTTCGATTACGGCGAACTTGCGCTTACCACCGATGCGGAAAACGTCTCCTTCCAGGAATACTGGTTCCGGGGACGCTGGCGCGACTCTCTGGAAGTCTACTGGAACGATCTGAACACGCCCGGCATGTTCCGCAACCGGAGTTATTCCGGACGTGCCGGAGTATACGCCTGCGACAGCGGAATGCTTGCAGGACATTTTACACTGGCGCCGGGGGAACGGCGGACGGTCCGCTTCCTGATCAGCTGGTATGTTCCGAACCGTCAGAACACCTGGGGAGCTCCCTCGGAGGAGGATCTCCGGTATTCCGGCCTGAAGGAAAACCGCTGGAAAAATTATTACACGCGTCTCTGTTCCGGCGCGGCGGATGCGGCGCGCCGCTTTTTCCCCGTATGGAAGGAAACCCGGAAAAAGGTCTTCCTGTTCCGGCGGGCCCTGCATGAAAGCACGATTCCGGAGGCTTCTCTTCAGGGGGCGGCGGCCAATCTTGCGGTTCTGATCTCGCCGACCTGCCTGCGGGTGGAGGACGGCACGCTCTGGGGCTGGGAAGGGGTCGGTCCGGAACGCGGCTCCTGCCCGGGGACCTGCCAGCACGTCTGGAACTATGCGCAGGCGCTGCCGCTGCTCTTTCCCGATCTGGAGCGTTCCATCCGGGAATCCCAGGCGAAATACGGCTTCGACGAAAAGGGCGGCTGGCAGTTCCGTCTCCGGCTGCCGCTGGGCATCAAGGCGCGCGCCGCGTGGATGCGTCCCTGCGTGGACGGCACCTACGGCGAAGTGATGAAAATCTACCGCGAATGGAAGATCTCCGGTGACACCGGATGGCTGAAGTCCATCTGGTTTGCTGTGAAGAAGGCGATTGAATATGCGTGGAGTCCGAAGAACGGCGACCGCTGGGATCCGGACCGGACCGGCGTGATCTCCGGCCGCCAGCATCATACGCTTGACATGGAGCAGTTCGGCGCTTCCGGATGGCTCAACGGGCACTATCTCGGCGCGCTCAAGGCGGCTTCCGAGATGGCGCAGTATTGCGGAGATCCCGAGTTCGGAACGCTCTGCGCGGAACTTTTCGAAAAGGGGCGGAAGTGGTCCGAGGAACATCTCTTCAACGGGGAATACTACCGGCAGGACGTGAACATTCACGACCAGTCCCTGCTTCTTCCCTTCCTGCAGGGAAAGGAAACCCCGGAGAACAATCCCTACTGGGATGCGGAACACGGCCAGATCAAATATCAGACCGCCGACGGATGCCACATCGACGCCCATCTCGGGCAGTGGTATGCGTCGCTTTACGGCATCGGCGGGATTTTCCAGCCCGACAGGATCCGCGCGACGCTCCATGCGATCTACCGTTACAATTACCGCTCCTCCATGCGCGAGGTCGCAAACACATGGCGTACCTTTTCCCTCAATGACGAGGGCGGATGCATCATGTGCGAGTGGCCGGAAGGCCGGGAACGCCCCGTCATTCCGCTGCCTTACAACTCCGAAACCATGACCGGTTTTGAATGGGCCGCCGCCGCTCATATGGTCATGATCGGTGAAACGGAGATGGGAGAGACTCTTGCCCGGGCGATCCGTGCGCGCTATGACGGAGTGCACCGCAATCCGTGGAACGAAATCGAATGCGGCAGCAACTACGCCCGCAGCATGGCATCCTATGCGATGCTTCAGGCCTACAGCGGTTTCTGCTATGACATGGTGCGCGGCATGATCGGATTCCGCCCGGTGCTTTCCGGAGATTTCCGCTGCTTCTGGTCGCTTGGCCCCGTCTGGGGAATTTATGAACGCACAGGATCGGAGCAGAAGATCCGCATCCTGCACGGGGAAGGGGAGTTTGCCGCCTTCCGGCTCTCCGCCGGCGTCGTCTCCCGGAATGGAGAGACCGTTTCCGGGGCGATGCAGGGGGATGAGTGGAAGCCGGAAAAACCGCTTTGCCTTCGCGAAGGAGACGAGCTGCTCTTTTCGCAGTCCTGCTGAGAGGTCTCAACGTCCTGCCTGACACTTCCGGGGGCTGAAACGCGGGTTTCAGAAGAAAATGCCGTTTTCCGAAGCTCCGTTTCCCCCCGGGAGAATGTCTTCAGCGTCGGACTGACCGGTTTCTGCGGGAAAACTTCTGTTTTCAGGAACGCCGTGCCGGCCTGTCCGGGCCCGTTCCGGCGACAGTTCCCCCGCGCTTCAGCCGCGGCCTGTGTAGACAGCGTACAAACGCGGCGAATCCAGATTGCCGAAGCGGCAGTCCGGCGCATGGAAATGACAGCAGATCTTCACCGTTCTGCCGTGCAGTGTCTGCGGATCGGCGTTTTCCCAGAGGATTCTTTCCCGCAGTCCCTCCCGGGACAGGGGACGGCAATTTTCCAGTTCAAAACCGGGAATCGCACGATTGTTTTCGTCGCGCAGTTCAAAGCGCAGATAACGCTTCTCATTCACATGCGACAGGTTTGCGCATAATTCCGTCTCCTGCGGCAGCGCAGCGGGCTTCAGAATCAGGAATGCCTCCCGGTCTCTGGGCGCGGCATAATCCCGGTAGACCCTTACCATGCGGCAGCCGTAACGGTCCCGGCCGACATAGGCGGTTCCGGGATGCATCATGGCGTCTCCCGCGTTGCCGACGTTGTTTGCCGTATAAAAAATCAGGGTTTTGTCCTTGAAATCGACCAGCGCCGCCTGGCGCATCAGTCCGCAGTCCCATTCGCCCATGTTGCCGCGTCTGAGGAACGGACGGAACGGCCAGACCTGATTGAAGATGTAACCCGAACCGCCTGCCGCCAGACCGATGTCCGCGGTCTGGGCGAAGGTTTCCGCCCCCTGCGCGCCGTAAAGATATCCGGTCAGCGCGACAAAGGAACTGCCTTTGCGGGCGGGGAAGATCCCCACGTGAGACTGCACCCACGGAGACCCGACCCAGCTTCCGGCGAAAAAGCGCGGCTCGATGATGACCTTGTGATCGGGAAGCGCAAAGATGCTGCCAGGAATGCGGTGCGCGGTTTTCCCGTCACGGGTGAGCCAGCCTTTCACTTTCCGGCACTGGATGTCGTCCGTCTGGGAAACCGTCTGGCCGGAAATGATGAAGGCGCCGTCCCCGGCGCGGTACAGATTCGGTTCCTCAATGGCCCCGCTCACCAGAAATTCGTTTTCCGGATCCGCCATGGGCGTCCAGCGGAATCCGTCGCGGCTTTGAATGATGCGCTTGACGAACCAGCAGGCGAACGGGTGATTCGTTTCCCGTCTGTTTCCCGGATACTTGGCGAACAGCCCGGGTTCGAGCTGATCCGCCCGGCCCCGCGCCAGAACCAGGGCCTTGAACGGGTGTTCCGCATCCAGGGGATCCTGCATGATCCCGCTGATCCGCTGTTCCGGGGACTGCTGAAAATCGACAGGCGCGGAGCCGTTCAGGAGAGTCCAGTGAAGGGCATCGGAACTTTCGGCGCAATGGATTTTCTGCGTTTTTTCGGAAAGAGCCGCCTCTATGCCTTCGTCCGGACTGACGGGGGAATAAAACATCCTCAGGTTCTCTCCATACAGGGAGACGCAGTGAATATACACGCCGTCGGACGGGCTCGCCAGAGGAAGATCGAGAGGATTTTCCCTGCATTTCCACGCTTCCTCGCGCACCATGGAAGTATTGCTTTCTTCCTCCACCGTGTTGATGTCAACCATCAGAATGGCATTTTCTTCCCAGATCATCGTGTCCCTCCGCATCCTTTCATTCAAAAAAATCAGCTTAATACCGCGATGCTCTGTCTCGCCAAAAATCGTTTCGTGCTCTCCTTTCAGTCCTGCCGCGGTCCAGCTGCGCAAGCTGGTCGCCGCAGGCGAAATCCCCGATAGAGCGCATGCTTGCATCGCGGCAATTTATTTTGCGAAAAACAGCCAGCCCCGCAGATTCTTGTCCCCGTGTCCGAAGAAGGTCGGGAACCAGCAGGATATCTGCACGGGTTTTCCCGGTCCGGCGCCCCAGGTGTCGCGGACCAGGTTGAAGCGCAGTCCGCTGAATTGTTCCGGGCTCATGCCGATCTTGTCCAGCGGGATCGAGAATTCCAGCGTCCAGTGATCCGCGGCCCGCTGACCGCCGGTTTCGATTTCAAAATTTTCAGCGGCGTCATTTTTGAACATGTCGAAGACGACGCCGTTTATGTTGACGACCGCCTGAAAATATTCGTTTTCCGCGGCATTCGGCCGGTCCAGGAAAATTTCGACCGCGTCATCCAGCCACACTTTTCCGTCCCGGACAATCGTGCTGGCCTTGGGGTTTGTCATGTCCTGCATGCATTTCACCGCGACATAGAGACGGCCTTTCCGGTAAACTGCCTTGAAGAACGTCGGATATTTTGCCGCGGCGCTCCCGCCGTAAGCGTAAAACCCGCCGTTCCATGGAAGATCCTTCCATGCCGGATCGTCCAGTTTTCCATCCACGACAGGAGCCTGTTCCGCCTGCGGTGCAAACACGCTTTTGCCCGCAAGCCGAGCCACCGACCGGGCCGCCTCCCTCATCTCGTTGCTCCGGGATGCCGGAAGCAGTTTCGCCAGCGCCTCGTCCACTGCGGCGGAGTATGCGCCCTCTGTCACTTTTTCCGCTTTCATGATTTTTCGCCCGGCCTCGCGCATCGCGGGAGCGGCCAGTGCGATTTTCGCTTTCAGAAGTTCTCTGGAACAGGTATAGAAATTGTTGTCCAGCGTGCCGGACTTATAATAATTGATCAGAGGCCAGTTGTCAAGAACCATTTTCATATATAATTCCGGGTCTTCCGCAGGTCTGGCCACCCTGCCGATGCAGGAGAGCGCCTCCGCATAATTTTCTGCCTGGACCGCCTTCAGGGCGTTTTCCCCGGATTCATACGCGGCGCACGCTCTGGCGCTGAATGCGAAGGATTCCCGGAAAAAACGCACCCGCGTGTATTCCGGACAGGAATTCTCCACCTTGGCAAGCGCCTTGTCCAGAAGCTCCGCCAGTTCCTTTCTCACAGCCGGCGGATAGGCGGCATACTGGTTTGTCCCCGCCATGCCCCCTCCGGTCGTGCTGCCGCTCCATTGTTCCTCGCAGCGTGCGAAATATTTCCGCATTTCAGGCATCGCCCTGCCGAAGAGTTTCCCGCAATATTCATCCAGAAGGTCGTCGACATTTAAATTGACATCCCACAGCAGTCTTGCGGCAATCCAGTGCGCCGGTCCCTGCAGTCCCCAGGAGGGATAATCTTCGGAATACCAGCCGGTTGCTCCGTTCTCCGCATAGAATTTCATGTCTTCCGCCAGACGGTGCGGATAAAGCACCGGGACGTTGAAGAAGTATCCATGCGCCCATTCATAGATTCCGAAGTGCCTGAGCCCCGCCTTCTTCCACATTTTCACCTTTTCGCGTTCCGCCGCCTTTGCCTCTTCCCTGCCGGATGAGCGGCAGCCTACGATATAGCCGATGACGTTCGGTTCAATCTTCAGATCCGGCACCGGTTTCTGGTAGTCCGCATAGATCAGGATTCCCGCCAGTTTCCCGGGGCTTTCTTTGGCCAGTCTGGCCGCGACATGATTGACCAGATTGAAGACCAGTTTTGTTCTGGATGAGTCGCGGTCGCCGCTGTCGCCCCAGAGTTTCCGGCATTCCGGACACTCGCAGTAAGAGGCTCCGTCATTCGGGGAGAGGGAAATGCTCAGCATGTTTGCATTCAGATTCCGTGCATATGCTGCAAATTCGTCCACCACGCCGGGATTGGTCATGCACACCTGCCAGCCCTGCACGCTTCCCGGTCCCGGGATCATGCGCCGTCCGCTGACCAGCGAATAATATTCAGGATGCTTTGTCCCGTATTTTTTCCCGGGAAAGAAGCGGTGATAGGCATGATGGAAATCATAACGGTTGATGCTTCCCTGATTTCTGAGCCATTCCCAGTTCTGCGCGTTCCACGGCGAATTGCCCAGACTGTGCCAGCGCGACTTGAAAGAGGGTTCAGTGACAGTTTTTCCGTCGGGGACACTCAGGCGGCGCTGCTTTTTCACAACGGTCCACAGCTCTCCCGGCATGAACCAGCGGACTCCGCAGTAGCGGCGGAGGAAATCTCTCGCGCCGCAGCCGGCCGAAAAAGTGTTGTTGGCTGAAATGACGACTTTGCTGCCGGAGGCCTCGATGATGAAGCCGTCCCTGGAAAGTCTGTCGTTGTCTTCCACTCTGATGATGATCTGCGCTTTTCCTTCCTCTGGCCGGTCCGCATGGACCACCGGCAGTTTCACCGTCGTTGATTTTTCGATATATTTCTGCAGCATGTGCGCGATGTTGACAAGTTCGGGGTGCGGACGTGCCGGGATTACGATGTCGGCACGCGTGCTGTCATTGACCAGTTCCGCCGCGCAAAGAGCGGACATGCCCCAGAGCAGGGCAAAAGTTGCTGCAAATCTCATGTCATTTCCTCCTGTGAAAAGCTTTTCCGTTTCTTATTCGTTCCACCAGACCCGGTACATCGGATGCCCCCAGAACAATGTCGCATGCCAGTCGTTCACGATAAAGTAATCCGAAGGGATCTCGCCAGGTATATTCGTGAATTTGAACGGCTGCCAGCTGGCGAATCTGGTCAGGCGTCCGGTTTCCGCGTTTCCCCCGTAAAAGAGCACATTGGAGCGCAATCCCCCGTGCCGGATTGTCATTGTAGTTGCGCCCTTGTCCCCATAGGAATTGTTCGCGTCGATGACCAGGCAGCGCTGCGGTTTCGGCTTGGTCATCTTATAGACCTCGCCGCCGTTTCCCGTGTTATAGGAGTTAAGCCCGTAAGTCGTTCCGAACCAGTCAAAATTGGATACGCTTCTGACCTGGTGAATCAGCTCTTCGGAGGGGCATTTGAACACTCCCTGCGGATAATTGTAGTTTACCTTGTCTTCCCAGTTCACATATTTGTTTTCCATCAGCTGCTGCGCCCAGCTGTAGTATGCCAGACTTGTATCTTTGTATTTCGGAGGATAGTCCTTGTTGTCCGATGCATAGCTGCTTACTGCATAGTAGATCTGTTTTAAATTGCTCAGGCAGCTGACCAGTCTGGCTTTCTGTCTTGCCTGGTCCAGAGCGGGCAGCAGCAGAGCAGCCAGAATCGCAATGATCGCGATCACGACGAGGAGCTCTATTAAAGTGAAAAAACTGCATTTTTCCGGATCCGATTTCCGAGGCTGCTTTTTCTCCGTCAACATTTTCTGCACATCCTTCCGTTTTATTTTCCGCATAAAAAATCCGCAGATTCCTCCGCTTCCGCGAAGGTTTGTATTGATCCCGTTCACTTATAGATTATAATCTTTTTCCAGCAATTGTAAATAGCATTTTGGAGAAAAAATTTGACACTTTGGACATTTTTCCTGAATTCAAATGGAAAAGAATTTGCCATTTCACTCCTTTCGCTTTATAGTAGATGCGGTGAACAGAACAAAGGACAGGAGATGACATGACGCAGAAAAGTTTTCCCGCGGATTTTCCGGAACTTCTCTATTTCGGCAAGGGGAGCACAATGTCATCCACGCCGCATATTCATTCCTTCTATCAGCTGGAAATCTGCATCTGCGGTGAATTTCACGGAAGGAGCCGGGAGAAAAACGTCCGGCTGCTTCCGGGGCACTACTGGCTGATTCCGCCGGAAACGGTCCATCATTTCGCCTCCTACCGGAAGGACGTGGAGTATTACACGCTCAAATTCACCTTCCAGTCCGCGGTTCCGGAAAGAGAAGTCTATGACGATGTCACGAAATATCATCTTGAGGCGATCCGCAGGATTATCTGCAATGAGACCCCTCCGTCCGCATTCTCCAATTCCGGAAAGGAGATCATCGAGGCTCATCTTTACGCTTTTTTGAATCACATTGCCTCTCATGCGGAAGAAACGCAGGAACGGGAATCGGATTTCATCATGCGTCTGCGGGAGGAAATATGCTGCCACGGATACCGGATGAACGTCAATGAGCTGGTGCAGTTCTGCCGCTGCACGCGGCCGCAGTTCAAATACCGCTTCAAAAAAGAGTCCCGCTGGAACGGGACGATCAAGCAGTACATCGATCATGTCCTGTTTGAGGTCGCCCGGAATCATCTGCAGTATTCCGGGATGAGTCTGAGCAGGATTGCCGCGATCATGCATTTCCCGAATCTTTCGCTTTTTTCGCGCTTCATCCGGAAGCAGTCCGGAATGCCCCCGAGCCGCTACCGGAAAACGCTTCGGAACGCCAGTCCCGGTTCGCCGGAATGACGAGGGCAGGGGGATTGCCTTCCGCGGATTTCCCCCGCTTGTTTCCCGCCTGAAATCACTGCGGATCTTTTGCTCCCCCGGGAGCCTGCCGCCTTCCTGCTGATGGGGGCATCCGGCGTTTCCATGGACGCCTCCCGGAAAGAAATGCCGTCCGGAATCTTTTTGTGTAAAATAAATCGGGATTTTCCCGTTTCCGGTATTGACAAATTTTTGAAAATATGTATACTTTAAACAGGTGTTTTTAGTATCTAACTTTGGGAGCAAGGAAAATGATCAAGCTTCTGATTCCCTCCGGAAAAGGAATATTTCCAATTGCGGCAAAGGAGTTTTCCGCTTATTATCAGAAAATCACCGGCACGGAGATTGAAATACTCACCGCGGAGGATGATCGATCCTCGGATCTGATCGTATTCGGCTCCGATGCGGAGAATCCTTTTGTCCTGAATGAAATCCTGTCCGGGCGACTGCCTCATCTTCCGATCCGGACCGGCACGGATGATTACAGTATCATTTCCGGATCCGGCGGGACCCGCCGCTTTCTGTTCTTTGCCGGCGGCCGTCCGAGGGCCCTTCTTTACAGCATTTACGACTATTTTGAACGGTTTGCCGGATGTGCCTATTTCTGGGACGGCGACCGGATCGAGACCCGGGACACCCTGCCGCTTTCCGGCATTCATGTGGCGGAATCTCCGCATTTCCAGTATCGCGGCACCCGCTATTTTGCACACCGGAGCCTGGAGCGCTTCCAGGCGGAACACTGGGATTTTCCCCAGTGGAAGCAGGAGATCGACTGGCTTCTGAAGAAACGCTTCAATCTGTTCATGCTCCGCATCGGGCTGGATGATCTTTTTCAGAAAGCGTTTCCGGATCTGGTTGATTACCCCGTCTGGAAAGTTCCGGAAACCATCGAAGGCAGTTATGATGACCGAGATCTCTTCTGGAAACTTCAATACCGTGCGGAACTGCGGAAAAAAATACTCGACTACGCCTTTGAGCGGGATCTGATGCATCCGGAAGATGTCGGCACCATGACGCACTGGTATTCCAGAACCCCGAAGGCCTTTCTGGAGGCGGTCCGTCCGGATTTTCTTCCGCAGTCAACGGCAGGCTACTCCGATCCGACCGGACGCGTCTGGGATATCCGCCAGGACGGGAATCTGGAGCGTTATTTCCATTTGACGGAGACCCATATCCGCGCTTATGGAAAGCCGGAACTCTTTCATACCATAGGACTTGCCGAACGCCGCTGTTACCAGGACCCGGAGGCGAATCATGCCATGAAACGCTATACCCTCCGCCGGATTATCCGCCGTCTGCGCAGCAGCTGGCCGAATGCGCCGCTCCTGATCGCCAGCTGGGATTTCTGCATGTACTGGACGCCGGACGAGGTGCGCGAGCTTTTGAAGGAACTGGATCCTGCCAACACTCTGATTTTCGATTATACCAGTGACACGACAAACGATTACAACAATTTCACCAACTGGGGAGTGCTCGGAAAATTTCCCTGGATTTTCGGAATCTTCCACGCCTTTGAATCGAACGCGGACATCCGCGGGGATTATGCGACGATTGCGCGCCGCCTTGAAACCGCTGCCGGTGATCCGTTCTGCAAAGGCATGGTGCTCTGGCCGGAAAATGCGCATGCCGACACGCTGATGCTGGAATATGTCGCGGCGAATGCCTGGAATCCTTCCCTGCGGAGGATTTCCGATTTCCTGCCGGAGTTCTGCCGGAAACGCTATGCTTCGGAAGAACGCGGGGAGATGTCCGGGATATGGCTCCGTGCGCTTCCGATCATTCAGATGCGTTTTTTCATCGGGCCCCAGACGGATCATGCCGCGCTTCTCGGGGAGAACATTTTCCGCGTCATCATGTACGACATGTATTCCACTCTGAATTACGACAATCTGAAAGTTCACTCCTGGTACAGGAAAACAACGGAGGAGGCGGCGAAAGGGATTCCGGAGTTTTTTGCGTTGCTCGCCTCCCGGGCGGAAAAGCCGCTTTCGGAATTTGCGCGGAGAGATCTGATGGATCTGGCGAAAATGTGCTGCGGACGCGTGCTCCACTGCATGATGTCCCGTCTGCCGCTCTTTCTGGAGGAGTGGCGGAACCTGAAGCGCGGGAAGGATTTTCTGGACGGAATTCTGGAGGATATGGAGACGTTCTACCGTCTGACGGCGCGCCTTCTGGAAGCCTGCGAAGAGTTTTCCCTGAATCACTCCCTGAAGCGTCTGGAAAACGCCAGGGAATGCAATCCGGACTTTGAAAAAACATTAAAGGCGAATGCCTCCAACGGATACTGCCGAACTTACATTTTTGAACTGTTTTCCGCACTTTATCTCCCTGAGTTCAAAGTATATGCGAAGTTCATTCAGGAAAAGACGGCGGCCGGGGATCATACCGCGTTTGTCCGCCCGGACCGGTTTGACACCGAACAGGAAAGAATCGCGGAGGAATTCCGGAAAACTCCGCTGCGCTGTTATGCTCCTGACATTCAGGCGGCGCGGCAGGAGCTCCCGGATACTTTGAAGAGACTGAATCTCTGCTCCTCTCGTCTGTTGAACGCACAGTCTTCCGCGGAAAAAAGAACCACCACCTTATTTTGAGGCGACAGGCAAATGGGATATCGGGAAATTGCGGATGAGCTGGAACGGGAAATTGCGTCGGGCGCTCTTCCCCTCGGTTCCAATGTGCCATCCCGGCGGGAGATCTGCGAACGTTTCGGCGTCAGCAACGTGACGGCCGCGCGGGTTCATGACGAATTGTCGGCGCGGAATCTGGTTCTCAAGATCCGCGGCTCCGGCGTGGAGGTTCTGGGCCCTTTCATTCCTCCTGCCCTGAAAGCGGTTTATCCGAAGATCAGGACGCTTTCTTTTCTTCACAATGTCAAAAGCGGCGCTCTCCGCGCCACACAGGGGCCGATCTCGGAATATTTGAAGCGGGAATCTGAAAAACGGGGCGTGGAATACCGCGCGGAATACGGGGAAATGATTCCTTATGCGGGTGTCCGCAAGGCGCTGAAGTCGCAGGACCCGTCCCATGCCTATGTCATCAGCGTCCAGAATGCGCCGCCGGACAAGGTTCCGGCGAGTTACCTTTATCTGATGAATCCGAACATTCAGACCGTGCTTCTCGACGGAATCGCTCCCCAGAGCTACTGTGTGCTGGCAGACAATCACGCGGGCATGGCGGAACTTGTGAAGTATGTCTCCTCGCGGGGATGCCGCAGCGTTCTGTATGTGAATCACTTTTACTCTCTGGGGAACTGCAATGCGTCGGAGCGTTTCCACGCATGCCGGAGCGCGTGTCTGGCCGGCGGAATCAAATTCCGCGTGATTGATTCCGGCAGTTACAAGGAGATTCTGACGCTTCTTGCTTCCGCCGGGGCCCCGGATGCGGTCATGTGCTCCCAGGATTCGGTGGCGGTCCGTTTGATCCGGATGCTGGATCAGGAAGGCTTCCGGAAATATCCGCTGATTACCGGTTTTGACGGATTTTCCGTGATCGGTTCCGATCCGCGCATTGCAACCGTCCGCGTCAATCGTGTGAAGATGGCGGAGATCGCTGTCAGTATTATTTTTACAAAGCCCTTGAAACCTGTTATTTATGATATTTTCAGAATACCGGGGACATTGATTCCGGCTCAAATATCAAACTGATGGAAAGGAGATGGTCATGAAAAAGGAAGCGGCATCTTTTCTTGTCCTTCTGCTGACGGGAGTTCTGCATGCGGCCGGAATCCCTGTTCCGGTGTTTGAAACAACCTTCCGGACCGATGCTTCCGGGCGGCTTCTGGACAACACGCCGGATCCGGTGACAGGAAAACTCACGCCCGGAGCGGCAATCAGAAAGAGTGCGATCGGCAATGTGCTGGAACTGGAGGGCAAGCTCAACAACGGAGCTGTTTTCAACTCGGCTCCGAAACTGCTTCTGCCCGATAAATTCACCATTTCCGGCTGGGTATGGTTCCGGAATGCCCCGGATCCCGGCGGGGAGCGTCCCTACCGCGTTTACACCTTTTTCTTCCGCGGTGAGCAGCAGAGAATCTGCATGAGCGATTGTGTCTCCACACAGTTCTCCGCCGACGGGGAATTCTTCACTTTGAGAACTCCCCCGAAAACGATTTCGCCGAATGCCTGGACGCATCTTGCCTACTGCTACTCCGTTCCGGAAGGGAAGCATTATCTTTACGTCAACGGCGTAAAACAGGCGGAACGCACCGCCAGCGTCATAAAAAAACGCATTCCCCCGTTTCCGATTCCCAATAACGCGCCGCTGCAGTTCGGGTCCCTGGGATATTTCTTTCCGCTGAAGGGATGCATTGCGCGTCCCCGTGTTTATCCGGAAACCATGACGCCGGAACAGATCATTGCAGGGGAACAGGATATGGTCCGTCTTCTGCTTGCGGATCTGGAGCGGCGCAGCGCCGCCATCCCCGGCACGGAAGAGCTCCGCACAAAGCTCCGGCGAATCATGGAACAGGCGGTGATCCCTCTGAATGTCCTGCCCGGGTTTTATGCGGAACTGGAACGGTTTCAGAAGGTTCAGAAACTCAGGAAGAACGCGGGGACAGGTGGTGCGCCTCTCATTTACAGCGTCGTTGATCCCATGGAACCGGACATTTTCTACCGGGACAGCGATCTGCCGGAAAGCGGCCGGAACGGAACAATCCGGATTGCCGCCGCGCGGAATGAATACGAACCGGCCTCCTTCCTGGTCAAAGCTCTGTCTGAACTCAAACGTGTGCTTCCTGTCGTGGAGGAACTGAAACGGCGGGACGGAGTTTCCATTCCGCCTTCCGCAATCGACATCCGGCTGGTCAAGCAAATTGTTGTCGCGGGGCGGACCCTCAGCCCGAATGTTCTGATCCATGATGACAAATTGCTGAAGGTTGACCCGCTGAAGATGGAGATGTCTCTCCGGCTTTCCAAACCGGAAGGTGTGCGTTACCACAATGTTACGGCGAAAACGCCGGTTGTGCTTCCGAAAAGGGAGCAGACCGCGGAAAAATTCCCGGTTTATGACGCAAAGCAGCTGCAGGCTCTGGATTTGCAGCCGGGCGTGACGCAGCAGTTCTGGCTGACGCTGAAAACGACTCCGGACATGCAGCCGGGTCTCTACTCGTCCCGGATCCGTCTGACGGCGGACGGAACGACCCTCTGTTTCATTCCTCTCAAAGTCCGGATCCTGCCGTTCTCGCTTCCGGACCCCAAAACCAACTATGATCCGTCCCGCGAATTTACAACCTCGGTCTATTTTTTCGACACAGCCGACAGCGGAACCGATGCGGGACGCGACGGCGCAATCAACTATGTCATGCCGCTGAGCGGAAAACAGTTTCAGGCCTGTCTGAAAAATCTCCGGGAGCATGGGATCCGGCATCCGACCATCATCATGGGAAACTGGTTTCCCGGATGGAATTCCTGGGTGAAACCGCAGGCCCCCCGCGTTTATCCGGATGCGGAGTTGATGAAACAGCGGATGAAAGAACGGATCGCAATGCTGAAAGAGGCGGGATTTCCGTTGAGACCGCTCTATCTTCATACCGGAGGAAATGTCGGATTCCGTGAATTTTACGATCGGAAGCAGCACCGGGAACTCCTCCGGAAATTCCTTGCCGAGGGCACTGCGTTCTATCGGGAGCTTCTCGGACATGACGAGATTTATCATTACGGACTGGATGAGGCGGAGGATGAGCGTCTCCGGAAGGAATTCGAGGTCTGGGAGGATATGCGCGCGATGAACGCGAAAGTCTATACGACGCTCAAGGCCGCGAACATTCCTCTGGTTGCCGGAAAAGTGGACGTTGCCGTTGCCGTGCACAAGCCGGAAAAAAGCAATGCGAAACTGATGCACGACAACGGGGGGCGTCTCTGGGTCTATGCCCAGCCGTTTGCCTCGCAGGCCTCCGCTTATCCTCACCGCAAAGGATACGGATACGGAGTTTATTTTGCCGATTACGACGGAATCTGCAATTACAGCTTCAATCACTGGGACTGGAGGACGATTCCCTGGGACATGCACAATCAGAACCGCTTCTATTATGCAATGCCGACCGCGGACGGCATCATCGACACTCCCGGCTGGGAGGGATACCGCGAAGGAATCGACGATGTCCGCTATGCTACGAAACTCCGTCAGGAGATTCTCCGCGCAGGATCCGATCCCCGGAAAAAGGAGACGGCGGAAAAGGCGTCTTGCTTTCTGGATTCCGTCCGGATCGACACCATGGAATTCGATCCGGCATGGACACGGCTGCAGATCATTGACTTTATTCTGGATCTTACGGAGGAGCAGAAATGACAAAACACATTCTTCTTGTATTGATAACGGGCGTTTTCTTCCTGCCGGCGCCGCTTCTTCCCGCTTCCGAACTGCGCACTGCCGCCGCTTCCTTCTCCGAACTTTCTCCGGAACTGGACGGTGAAATCGAGCGGGATCCCGCATGGAGCGGAATCCCGTGGTCGCGGGAACTGTTTTATCTGCACCGCAGGAAACAGCCTCCGGTCAACGCCACCCGCTTCAAAACGCTCTATACCGGCGACGCCCTTTATTTCGCGGTGGAGTGCCGCGAGCAGGATATCTCCAAGCTGAAACGGATTTACAACTTCGGAGAATTCTGGAACTATGACAATCTGGAGCTTTTCCTTCAGCCGAAGGAGAAGGAACTGATGCAGCTGGTCGGCAACTACGAAGGAATGAAGCAGAATATTGTCGCGCGGGACGTCGCGAGGCGGACGGGATACAAAACCTCCTGGCTCTGTGCGGCCAAGCTCGGCGGAGACCGCTGGTATCTGGAAATCTGCGTTCCGTTTTATCTGCTCGGCGTCGTTCCGGACCGCGGCGATGTTTCCATG
The DNA here is from genome assembly GCA_944391115.1 of uncultured Victivallales bacterium. Lineage (GTDB taxonomy): Bacteria > Verrucomicrobiota > Lentisphaeria > Victivallales > UBA1829 > UBA11452. The sequence goes on from CALXSJ010000006.1 coordinate 49,808, forward strand.
CCGTTCAATCTGTGCCGCAATTCCGTCAGCGCCTCGGAGCGTTCCACCTGGTCCTTCCAGAGCGGGAGTTTCAACAATGTGAAAGACTTCGGACGCCTTGTCCTTCGGAAGGCGCCGGAGAACAGGCGGAGCGCTTTGCGACAGGCGCTCTCCCGGCCTCACTGGAGCGCTCTGGAGGAGCGCTGGCTGGCAATCCGGAACGATCCCGCCTGGAAACCGGTTTTTGATCGGAATCCCCGGGAATATGCCGAACTGATGCGGTATGACCGGAAAAGAATGCGGGAACCTGATTATGCGGCGCGTTTTTACGGGAACCTTTCCCGGCTTGAAACATATTCCGGAAAGCTGCGGACGGAAAAGCGGGAAAGAATCCTGAAGCGTCTTTTTGAAGAAACCGGTCATGAAGCGCAGGGAGGCATGCCATGAGACAATACGGGAAACGGCCTGACGGGAGTCAGGGGCGGAGTTTTACATTGGTGGAGCTCCTGGTCGTGATTGCGATCATCGCAACGCTTGCGGGGATGCTTCTTCCCGCCTTGAAGAGAGCACGCGAGACGGCGCAGAATACGCAATGTCTGTCGCAGGTCCGGCAGATCGTCATGGGCGGACTTCACAGCTACGCGAACGATTATAATGACTGGGGATTCGCATGGGCGTGGGTCATGCTGCCCTCCTCGGGTTATCCGCCGGAATGTTCCTGGATCTTTCGTCTGGGCGTGAAAAACGTGTATGCTCCCAACGGACAGGGGTATCTTCCCTGGCGTGCGGGCGCCCCGAAAAAAGGTCTGCTCTTCTGCCCGGCGGGGGTCGCCGCCGCCACCATTTCCTTTGCTGTCACCTATACCATCAATGAAGGTCTGCATTCCAGCAAGGGATATGGCTCGGACGGAGGACCGACGGGAATTCAGCGCGATGTGGACGGGACGGCGCGGAACAATCTGTTCCGCATGAGCTCCCTGCGTTTTCCCTCCGCGGTTTCCTGGGTTCTGGATTCCTCGGATTATTCGAATGCCACGCAGTGGGCGCCTCATCCCGGCTGCAGTTTCAACGCCGGGATCGTGGACGGACACGCGCAGCATTTCGGAAAGAATGTTTTTGCGCCGGGACAATTGAATCCCGCGACAAAAAAATATACCCTGAACACGTCGCTGGAAGTCAAACGGGAGCCCTTCTCCAAGTAGAGCGCGTCTTGCAGACCCGGCGGGAAAAGAAGGTGCGTGTTTTCTGCCCGCAGCGGGAGAGGGGCGGGACGCATATGCGCTTCAGATTTTCCGCAGCCTGACGTCGGAACCGAGCACGCGGACATCCCCTTTGCAGAGGAACTCCGCATCCTCCCGTTCCGGAATGGAACCGGACAGGCGGATTGCGGCGGATCGGCCGGGCTGCGCTTCCACGAGCACTCCGCCGGCGCCCTTGAATGTCGTGCCGCTGAAGAGAATTTTTGTCGTCGGATACTGACCGGCGAGATAATCCCACAGATTCAGAAGAATCGTGGAGCGGTCCATGACGGAATTGATGATTTTCAGTGTGTCGCACGGGGTCCGGATTTCCGCAAGGGCGTCGATTCTGTTTTTGAAGAAGATGTTTTCCAGAATGATGTCCGACTGGACCGGCATCCGGGCGCCGGGATAGACGCTCCTCGACCATTTGTCGTGATCGAAGGTCATGGAAAAGGCGCGCGTGCGCCGCTTTTCCAGAAAAATATCCCGGAAGTGAACATTGCGCACCCCGCAGCAGCAGGCACTGTTTTTCTGCACGAATTTCCACGGAATGCCGTCATGTTCCACGATTCCGGATTCATGCACGGGCGGCGTGCGGGAAATGCGCTCCAGTCCGTCGACGGGAAGATGGGCGTTATAGAGATTGCCGTTGCTGACGACCAGATCGGAGCGGCGGATCGGCATGTCCGGGCGCCAGTCGCTCCATGCGCCGCCGAGCATCCGGCAGAAAAAGCCCGTGGTGTCCGGCTGGTCCAGGTCATGGCAGTCTTCAATCACGCCGTCCTCGATCCAGCCGAACTGCGGATTCGCATTCACATAGTCATGCGCGTTGAGCGCGATCGGATCGTCGAATGTCCGGAACATGCCGTGACGGATGGCGAATTTCCTGCCGCAACCGAGATGCACCGCATCCTTGCTTCCTTCAATGAAAAGATTTTCCAGCACGATGTTCTCGAAGGTGCAGACATGCAGGCAGAATCCGCGCGCCATCAGATCATGGCACGTGAAGTCGCGGACCGTCAGATTTTTTACAAAATGGAACCCGACGTGTCCGTTCATGCCGACAATGTCCTGATGCGTCAGTTCGCATCCGTTGACAATCAGACTGAGTCCTGTGACCCGGATGTTTTCATCCCAGACACCCGTATAGGCCCCTTTGTTGACAAGGGTGTAGCCGCAGGCGTTTTTCCGGCGGAGAAAGACCCCCGCTCCGAATTCAAGCGCAGTGTTGCTTCCGATCTTCAGGGGGCCGGAAAGATCATAGATTCCCGGTGCGTCGACCCGGACGGTTCCGGTCCGGTCGAGCGCCGCCTGCAGAGCCGCGGTATTGTGTTCCGGCGTTCCGGCGGGAGAGAATCCGAAGCAGGCGTCATTGCATTTTTCCATCATTTTGTATCCTTTCTTAAAACTTGCCGTTTCCCGGAAACAGGCGCACAGGATGCGTGCCGCATCACGGGAAATCCGTTGCGAGAACGGGAGAGTGTGTGATGAATGCATCGGGGAGATCCGCATCCCGGAGTGTTCCCGATGCGGTGGATCAGTCGCCGGAGACCCAGGTCCAGATGCCCCGCGGGTCCTCCAGCGTGCCTCCGTGCGGGCTGACGGTTTTCCGTGGCTGCAGAACCTCCAGATGTCCGTCCGTAAAGACGTAGGCGTGCCGTCCGAGGTGCGAGCGGAGGATGACGAGTTCCGCTCCGGGACCGCACTGCTGGGCCGGAGAATTGATGTTGTTGCAGGATTCATCGCTGATGTAGTTGGTGTCAAGGGGACGTTCCGCATAGATCAGGGTCCGGGAGGTCTGCGGGATTTTCACCAGATTCTGCGACCAGTTGCGGAATGCGACTCCGTGGGTGTTTTCCGGATTGCCGGGGGCCGCGGCACTGCCGGCGACGTGGGTGCTTACGATGGAGTAGGAACGGCGGCTGCTGTCATTTCCGATGTGCTGCGGGCAGATATACAGCTTAGTCCGGCAGCGGAAGGGCAGGGGGATGGAGGCCGCGTCCGTCACGCTGAGCTTCCGCCCGTCGTAAAAGCCCATTCCCAGCAGGTCGTCCCAGGTGATATTGTTCAAGGCCGCGTAAGGGATGAAATCTTTGTTGTCCGCCGTGTACTGATGGGTTGCCGTGCCGATCTCCCGCATGTTGCCGGCGCATTGAATCTGGCGTGCCTTGGCGCGGACCTTGTTCAGCGCGGGAAGAAGCATCCCAGCCAGAATCGCGATGATTCCGATCACGACCAGAAGTTCGATCAGGGAAAAGTGTCCTGCGGGGGGGTGTTTTCGTTTACAGGCCGTTTTCTTCGCATTCATGATTCACTCCTTTTTACGATTGAAAAAGAACGGAAACATTCCCGGAATTTCCGGGGAGCTCGGCATAGAGCACTTCCTGTCCGGGAACGGGCCGTTTGACGGGATTTCCGTAAAGATCGTAGAATTTCATTTTCCGCGCGGCTTTTTCCCATTGCCTGTCCGATGCCGCCGCGCGTCCGATGATGACTGCCGTGCTTGTCGTGCCGTCTGTGAAGAGGTGGCTCCATGCGCCGTTTCCCATAGGCTCCGTCCCGGAAAAGCGTTTTCCCTCCAGATGTTTCGTCATTGCCGAACAGGCCGCAAGCATCGGGTGCGGCGTGCCGTTTGCGTTGAAGAGAACCAGAAAACTCGGCGCCTGGGAAAAATCGGAGTAACAGTGGGCGGAATAAAGGAAGATCCGCCTGACGCCGAGACTGAGAAACGAAACGATGTAGCGGACGTTGCGTTCCGCAACGGAATTGAAATCCTCCTCGTTTTTCCACGGGAGAGACAGATTGTGCATTCCGGCGTAACGCATGGAGGTGTCTCCCGCCGCGCTTCCGAGACTGGCGCCCTGTCCTTCGGAGAGGAGAACGGGTTTGCATGGCGCCGCTCTGCCTTCCATCAGCGGCCCGAGCGCCTGGCGCCAGGCCTCCCCGCACGCGTCGCCGGGGAATCCGGTTTTCCGTTCGGTATAAAAATGAAAGTCGACGGTGTCGCAGGCGGCCAGTCCTCCCGCCTCAAGAACACCTTTTGTCCATTCGGAACCCTCTTTTCCGGCGGTCGTATTGAATCCGGAGATCCGGACGGCCGGATTTTCTTTCTTTGCCGCCTCGAATGCGGTTCTGGTCAGCGCGGCGAAATCCGCCTGCGGGTTGGAGCTGGTGGCATATGCGCCGCCGCGCGTGTCTTTCGCGTAGCCAATCCCCCACCAGGCCGGCACCCACGGCTCATTCCAGACGAACCAGTCGTCAATGCATCCCCGGTAGCGTTTGACGACGGTGGAGACGTAATTCCTGAAATCCTCCTGCCGCAGGGGCTGGAAATAACGGTCATGATAACTGGCGTGCTGTTTGTCCGGAGCGGCTTTGGAAAGATAGCTCGCCCAGCGCGGCGCAGTTCCCAGCTGTCCGAAGATTTTCAGGTGATTTTGTCTGTATGCGCGGATTTCCGCGTCCCGGAAAAGCCATTTTCCTTTTTCGGGTTCCAGATAAAACCAGCCGGTGTATTCCGTTCCCGCGTCATGAAGGCGGACCCAGTTCATTCCGGCGGCCTTGACCGCCCTCAGCGAAGGCGCGTCGGGAAGCACATGAATGCCGAAGGGCGAGTCCGGCGCGTCGCGCTTCCAGTATTTGGGCCTGGAAATGCGCGTGACGATCAGCTCCGCCGGCGGGGAAAGAGGTCTGTCGTTTTTCCGGACTTCCAGTTCAAGGCGGAACTGTCCCAGCTCTCTGTCCGGAAAGCGGAGATAGCCGATGCTGCCGGAAGTATTCCCCTCGGACAGCGGGAGCGGCGGCAGCGTGACGCTTTCTCCATACAGATTCACGATCCTGCCGCAAAGCGTGCCGCCGCTGCAATCGCCGGTTACCGCATACCGGATTTGAGCGGGTTCGTCATCGAACTGAATGCCGCTTTCTTTCATTTCGGAATCGGGAAGCGCGAGCGCGATTTCACACGGAGCTCCCGGAAGATAGAGCGCATCCCCGGATGGGGCGATCCGGAACGCGTCCACGGTCATCGCGCCTGTGCCGTGAATCCGGAATGTCAGCGCGAGAGCGTTCCGGGGCGCCGTAAAATCCAGAGAGAGCCTCTTCCATTTTTCTTCCGGCCTCAGAGGAAGGGCGGCGAGTCGTTTCCCCTCGCACTGGATTTCCGCCAGAAAATCGCCTGTGCCGGAACAGGAGAAGGAAAGCGTATGCCGTTTTTCCGGTTCCGCAACCTGGAAGGGAGCGCTGCAGATTCCGATTTTCCCTTTTTCCCGGGAGAGGAGGAGCAATGCCGGTTCTCCGGAGGGGCCGCGCCGCTCCGGGGAGGCAGTGACGCTTCCCGCCGTATGCCCGCGCATCAGATTCCATCCTGCGGGGAGTCCCAGTGGAAAACGGGTGGAGTGCAGAAAGTTTTTCTGCCGGGGGGAGGGACGGCGAAGCGCCGCGACAGCTCCGTCGAACTCCTCCAGCTTCAGCGTGGCGAGGTCCAGCGTGCCGGGGCCGTCGATGTTCATCAGGAGTCCGACGGGAAGCGATTCCTGAAATGCGGGCGTTTTGAAGTAAAGGGTCTGCGTGCTCCAGGAGTCGCCTCTCTTCCAGGAGCCTGCGGAAAGCGTGGTGTAGGGCGGAGGCAGGAGACGCAGGCTCATTTTCACGGGACCGCCGGTGCCGTTCCGGACATAGGCCGTCAGACGGTAGGTGCGCTTCGCCCGGATGCCCTGGAGCGGCGCAAGAAACTGCGGAGAACCTTTTTCCACGTTCAGGCGCAGGAACTGTTCCGGTCCGCGGTTGATGATTTCAGAAGCGGCCCGCGCCGGATTCCAGTGTGTGTAATCCTGTCTCCAGGGCGCGGGAAGCACGCCATGGAAGGAACCTTTCCCGTTTTCGGCGCTCTCTTTCCCGTCCAGGAAAAATACCGTCCGGAGGATCGTTTTTTTCACCTCCGCTTCCGCTTTCGCCTCGGCGGGCGTCAGCTCCTCCAGGAGAATGTTCCGCACATCGAATTCTCCGGGAGCGTTCAGGGTCAGGAAGAGCCCGGACGGAGCCGTGGCGGATTTCTCCCATTTGATGATGCGGGAGAAGTTTTTCCATTCTCCGCCCGGCGGAAGATGAATGGTTGCATAAGTTTTATACGGCGCAGGAATCATGCGGAGACTCAGAGTCGCGTCTTTCGGCGCGCGGTTCCTTGCGCTGATGCTCATGCGATAGACGCGTCCTACGGAAAGATTCGGCAGTCTGCACAGAAACTGCGGCGCGGCGCCGCTGATCTCATGAACCTGAAAACGGAGATATCCGGCCGCGTTTTCCTGCCGGGATACGGTTGAGACGCGCGACTTTGTCCAGCTGATGAAATTTTCCTGCCAGTTTGCGGGAAGACTCCCTTGAAAACTGCCTTTCCCCGCGGATTCCGTCGTCTGAAAACGCTGCGTCGCACGGGAAAAATCCCCGCTGGCAACCGCAGTCGCGCCATGAACCTGAATGAGCAGCAGCGCGCCGCCGCATACGAATAAAATTTTCCGCATTGATTCACCTCATATTTTGATGCGCAGTTGGAAGTGTTTGACTTTCGTTTTCCCTTTCCGAGTCCCCCCGGTTCTGCAATGGTCGGCGAGATCGGCGTTTTCCGAAGCCTCCGGCGCTCAGGACATCCCGGACGGGCCCATGGTTTTCCGGAATACGGCATGCGTGGGGATTTTCAGAATTGTCTGACATTTCATGGCGTCCGGTTCGCAGAGGAGTGTCTGGAATTGTCTGGCAATGGCGACCGCGGCGTCCCGGCGCGAATACCCGACCGCGGTAATCAGCGGCGTTCCGAACGGAAGGAACCCGTATTCCTCCAGATTGTCGTATCCGGCCAGCGAGACATCCCTTCCGACCACGATGCCTTCCGAGGTCAGCGCGCTGATGAGTCCTGCAGCGAGATAGTCTCCGCAGGAAAACAGGAAGTTCCCGGCGCAGCGTGGTCCAAGCTCCTTCCAGAGGGGCCAGTTGCGTTCCGGCAGAATGTTGTCGGCCAGAACAATTTCCACACGCCCGGAAGGGAACCCCTGCTCGCGGAGCCGCTGTTCCGCGAGTCTTGCGCGCAGGGACATTGTGGCGTCGTCGGCGGTTACGATAAAAGCCTTGCGGAAGCGTTCCGGCGTGACATGGCGGAAGAGTTCCCGGAATCCGGATTCCAGATCAATCACCGCCTGATGGAACGGATGATTCCAGATGCGTTCTCCGTAGAACTGCAGCACGGGAATCCCGAGCGAAGCGGCGCTTTTCTCCTGTTTTCTGTCAAGCTCATGGGAGAAGAGAAGCGCGTCAAGATCTCCGAGCCATTCCGGACTCCAGTCGTTCGGAGAAAGCATCCGCACCTTGAAATTCCGTTTCCGGAATTCGCTCAGCAGAATCTCGCGGAAGACGCCGGCCGTCTGATTGAACACATTCTGCCGGTAATGCTCAATGGAAAAACCGATCAGACGGCTTCTGCTTCCCGCCTCGTTCACATACGATCCCCCCCGGGGTTTCCGGATTATGAGATTCTGTTCGTTCAGCAGATTCAGCGCGCGGTTGCCGGTCAGATAGGAGACCCCGTAGCGTTCCGCGATTCTCCGGGCGGAGAGCTTGGCGCCCGAAGCGATGCGCCCCAGAAAAATTTCCTGCCTCAGTTTTTCCGCGATTTCCATGTAGGTCATTGTTTTTCTCCTGTTTTCATTATACCGCGAATCTCCGGAAACGGCAAGATCTGCGGCTGAAAAACGTCTGGATTTTTCTCTGAACTGATTACATCTGATCTATCATCAAAACGGAATTCTGATCTGCTGCGGAGGTGTTTCCCTTCCTTTTTCTCAAAGGCTTCCAAGGGCGTTCCGCTGGGAAAACGGCCAAGATGCGGAGAGAGTCCGTCGGGCATCTGCCCGCAGGACGGCATTGTTTCCCGCAAAGGGGGACTGTTCCGGGCCGGGTGGAGCCCGGAGTCTGATGCAAATAGCGGGGAAAACCGTTTCCCCGGATTTCCGGAAGGATGCCGGAAGAATCCCGCGGGGGGACCCTTCCGGCATGGGGTCATGCGGGGTTGTCTTTCGCCTTGTCGCGTTCCAGGGCGACCTTTTTGCCTTCGTAAAAGGCGTAAAGGTTCTGTTTGATGACTTCCGGCTTGCTGCTGAATCCGTCGATGATCGCCTCTTCGAATGCGCGGTCGAAATCCAGCTTGTCCTCGCCTTCGAGATAGTGGTCGATCAGAATCACGGAGAGCGCGCCGAGAATGACCGAGTTCGCACATTTGGGGTTGCCGACACGGTTCGTGGCGATGTCAAGCGCGTCGATGCCGAGCACTTTCTTGTCCGGCGTGACGTCGGGCCGTTTCATCGTGGAGCTGTCATACAGGAGCACGCCGTTTGGCTTGAGCTCGTGAATGTATTTTTCCAGTGCGGTTTGGGTCATTGCGATCAGCAGATTGCAGTCGCGGTCGATCAGCGGCGACGGGATTTTGCTGTGGCTCAGAATGATGGAGCAGCTTGCCGAGCCGCCGCGCTGTTCGGGGCCGTAGGAAGGCATCCACGTGACGTTGAAATTGCGCAGTTTCGCCATGTTCGCCAGCATGATCCCGAGACTCAGAATGCCCTGTCCGCCGAATCCGCCGATCTTGATCCTCCGTTCGTAGTTGAAGATCTTCGACTCGTTGCGGAAGGTTTTCGGCACGCCGATGTTGAGCTTGCGCGGGAAGAGGAGCTCCTTGACTTTTTCCGGATCGCGGACCGGAGGAGGCGGCATCGGCGCCGGGAAGGTTTCCGAAGAGCGGTCCCGGAAGCAGCCCAGCGGGAAGTATTTTTCCATGCGTTCCTCGATGAAGGCGTTGATCTCCTGTGCGCTCATCTTCAGATTCACGGGGCAGGGGGAGAGCACTTCGACGAGAGAGAATCCCTTGCGGTCGCGGAGATTTTCAACGGCCTTGAAAACCGCCTTTCTGGCGTCGCGGATGCGCGGCGTCGTGGTGAGGGCGACCCGTTCGATGTAGACGGGCGCCTCCAGCGCGTTCGCCAGTTCGCAGACCTTCAGCGGAAAGCCGTCCGTCGCCGTATTGCGCCCGTAGGGGGAGGTCATGGTCTTCTGTCCCGGGAGAGTGGTGGGCGCCATCTGTCCGCCGGTCATGCCGTAGTTGGCGTTGTTGACGAAGAAGACGGTCATCTTCTCACCGCGGTTTGCCGCCTGAATGAATTCGTTGAATCCGATTGCCCCGAGGTCGCCGTCCCCCTGATAAGAGATGACAAAGGATTTCGGATTGGCACGGGAAACGCCGGTTCCGACCGCAGGGGCGCGTCCGTGCGCCACGGAGATGCTCCCGCAGTTGAAGTAGTAATAGGCGAAGACCGCGCATCCGACGGGTGCGATCAGCACGGTGTCCTTCTGAATGCCGCAGTGTCCGATCGCCTCGGCGATCAGTTTATGCAGGATGCCGTGTCCGCATCCGGGGCAGTAATGCATGTTTTTCCTGATCGGCCCCGGCCGGCGTTCAAAGGTGTCGAAGAAGACGGAAGATTTTCCGAATTTGACAGTTTCGCTCATTGTTTGATCTCCTTCCGGATTGCTTTCACCATATCGCAGATGTCGCCGCAGCTCGGGATGTTTCCGCCCATCCGGTTGCAGAGATGAACCGGGAGACGGCAGTCGATGGCGAGGCGGATGTCCTCAATCATCTGCCCCGCGCTCAGCTCCACGCTGACAAGTGCGCGGGCATGGCCGTTGTTCAGGAGTTTGCGCAGCGCGTTTTTCGGGAACGGGAACACCATTTTCGGACGCACGAGTCCTGCGCGGATTCCCTCTTCGCGCAGCATCGCGACCGCGCCCGCGGCGACGCGTGAACTGATTCCGTAGGCGACCAGCACGATTTCCGCATCGTCGGTCATGAACTCCTCTGCGCGCTGTTCCGTTTCTTCAATGAGGCGGTATTTCGCCTGAAGACGGCGGTTCAGCTCCTCCAGATCGTCATGTTCCAGATAGATGGATGTGATGATATTGGCTTTCCCGTCGACGATCCGCCCCATTTTCCATTCCGGATCGTAATCGTAGGCCGCCGGTTCGGGGAGCGTGAGCGACTCCATCATCTGGCCGATCACGCCGTCCGCCATGATGTAGGCGGGCATCCGGTATTTTTCAGCCATGCGGAAGGAATCATACGCCATGTCGCACATCTCCTGCACGGAGTTCGGCGTGAAGACCAGGCACTTGTAGCTGCCGTGCCCGCCGCCCTTGACCAGCTGGAAGTAATCCGCCTGTTCGGGTCCGATGTTGCCGAGTCCGGGGCCCCCGCGCGTGATGTCCGCGATCACGGCCGGCATTTCGTAGGCCGCCAGATAACTGACTTCCTCCTGCTTGAGGCTGATTCCGAGTCCGGAACTCGCCGTCATCGCGCGTCTTCCTTCCGCGACCGCGCCGATCACCATGTTGATGGCTGCGATTTCGGATTCCGCCTGGATGAAGACGCGGTTGAGTTTCGGAAAAAGCGCGGCCGCGCTGTGCGCGATTTCGCTCGCAGGCGTGATCGGATAACCGAAGAAGCAGTCGCAGCCCGCGAGCAGGGCGCCGTAGACGAGCGCCTCGTTGCCTTTCAGAAGAAGACGGTTGTTGTATTCCATGATTTCATTCCTCCGTCTGGTAGATGGTGATGGCGCCCGGTTCGGGACATTGCAGATAGCAGGAACCGCAGCCGATGCAGTCTTCCGGGTGTTCCGCATGGACGGAGAAATATCCCTGTTTATTCAGCTCGCCGCCGACGGCGATCAGATTTTTCGGACAGGCCGGAATGCAGCGTCTGCACCCTTTGCATTCCTCATGTGCAATGACAATGCGGTATTTTCTGCTCATAATTCACCTCCTGGCGATGATTCCTGGAAAACGGAAATATACCACGGAAACGGCTGTTTTTCAAGCCGGAAATATCCGGGAGCGGAGTGTCGCGCGTGACCTGGCGGATGCGGAATTCCCGCCAGGCCCGGAGGTTTATGGAGGGGACGGCCGGATGCCCCGGAAAGAGCGGCCTATTTTCCCGGCTTTTTCTTTTTCAGGACGGGAACGCCGGTTTCCACCGTTTCCGGCGTGATGATGCATTCTGCAACATCGTTCCGGGAAGGGAGATCGAACATGATGTCCACCATCATCTGCTCGATGATGGAGCGGAGTCCGCGCGCGCCGGTGCCTTTTTCAAACGCCTTGTGCGCCAGCGCTTCCAGCGCCGCCTTCTCAAAGATCAGCCTGACTCCTTCCATCGCGAGGAGTTTTTCATACTGGCGCGTGATGGAATTTTTCGGTTCGACAAGAATTTTCACAAGATCCGCCTCGGTCAGCGGTTCCAGGCTCGTGATGACCGGAAGGCGGCCGATGAATTCCGGGATGAGTCCGTATTTGACAAGATCCTCCGGCTCGACGGCCTTCAGAACCTGACTGGAATCGAGACGGCGGTTTTCCTCGACTTCCTTCCGGTCGGCGGCGAAGCCGAGCACATGGCGTCCGATCCGCCGCTGCACCATCTTGTCAAGTCCGACAAAGGCGCCGCCGCAGATGAACAGAATGTTTGTCGTATTGACGGGGATGTATTCCTGCTGGGGATGCTTGCGCCCTCCCTTCGGCGGAATGTTCGCAATCGTGCCCTCGAGAATTTTGAGCAGCGCCTGCTGCACGCCTTCGCCGGAAACATCGCGCGTGATGGAGACGTTTTCGCCTTTTTTCGCGATTTTGTCGATCTCATCCACGTAAATGATGCCGATCTGGGCGCGTTCGATGTTGTAGTTTGCCGCCTGAAGCAGCCGGAGAATGATGTTTTCGACGTCCTCTCCGACATAGCCGGCTTCGGTCAGCGTGGTTGCGTCTGTGATGCAGAACGGCACATCCAGGAGACGCGCCAGGGTTTTGGCGATCAGGGTTTTCCCGGAACCGGTCGGGCCGATCAGGAGGACATTGCTCTTTTCGATTTCAACGTCGGCGAAGTCTCCGGAAAGTTCCGTTCCGCCTGTCTGAAAGAGACGCCTGTAGTGGTTGTGCACGGCGACGGAGAGGATTTTCTTGGCATCATCCTGCCCGACGATGTATTTGTCGAGTTCCGCCTTGATTTCAGCGGGTTTCGGCAGAGGTTTCTTCGCCTGTTCCTGCAATGCCTCCTCGGCGGCCTTTTTCGCCCGTTTCTCCTCCTGCCCGAAAAGACGTTCGCACTCCGCGACGCAGTCCTTGCAGATGTTGGCTCCGTTCGGCCCGATGACCAGCGGCCCCACTTCCGGCGTGAATCCTTTGCGGCCGCAGAACGCGCACTTCATATCGTCATTGCGATTGTTCGCCATCCCGGTTCCACCTTTCCTGAATCTTCATTTCCCGTTCTGTTCCCGGACGCGGTGCGGGAGAATCTGGTCCACAAGGCCGTATTTTTTCGCTTCCTCGGCGGACATGAAGAAATCGCGCTCCATATCCGTTTTGACCTTTTTGAGCGGATTGCCCGTTGTCGCTGCGAGGATTTCCGCGAGAATGTCGTTCAGGCGGTTCGCCTCGCGGACCGCCAGCTTCATATCCTCGACTTTCCCCTCGGTTCCGCTGGAGACGGAATGGATCATGATCCGGGCGTTCGGGAGCGCATAGCGTTTTCCCGGCGCGCCCGCGCTGAGCAGAACCGCGCCCATGCTGGCGGCCTGCCCGACGCAGTAGGTCTTGACATCGCAGGAGAGCATCTGCATCACGTCGTAGATCGCCAGTCCGGCGGTGACGCTTCCCCCGGGGGAGCAGATGTACATGTCGATGTCCTTTTTGGGATCTTCGCTCTGAAGAAACAGCAGTTCGGCAATGACAAGGTTTGCGATGGAATCGTCGATCGGCGTTCCGAGCAGGACGATTCGGTCTTTCAGAAGACGGGAGTAGATGTCATATCCGCGTTCCCCGTTGCCGGTCTGTTCCACCACCATGGGGATGGTCATTGAATTGCGCGTCATAAACTGTTCCTTTCAGAGTTGTTGCCGGGAAGCGGATTCTCAGGCCTTTGCCTGGGAGGCGATGAAGTCGATCACCTTGCCCATCAGGATGTCGGCCTGAATTTCCTCGTAGCCGCCGTTTTCGCCGAGCATTTTGCGGACGTCTTTTTCCTTGTATCCGAGATAGCTGCTCATATTGCGGATCTGGGTGTCCACTTCCGCTTCTCCGACCGTGATCTTTTCGTTTCCGGCGATCTTGCGGAGGATGAAGAACTTCTTCAGATATTTCCCGGCTTCGGCTTTTGCCTCCTCAATGTGTTTGTCCTTGTCCTTCTTGAAGGCTTCGATATCCGCCTCGCTGCGGACAAGACGCTCCGCGATGCGGGAGAATTCGCGCTGGGAGGCGGAGGCGAGAATGCCCTTGGGAAGCGGGAAATCTTCGACCATGCCGACGATGGTCTCGGCGGCTTTCGCCTTGACGGCTTCCTTGTGCATCAGCTCCAGTTCGCGTTCGGCGGTCTTCCGGATTTCCTCGTTCATCTTCTCGACAGTTCCCAGGCCGAGCTTTTCCGCCAGTTTCGCGTCATCCGCAACGGGAACCCGCCGCTGCGCCTCGAAAACCTTGACCTTGTATTCCACGCTTTTGCCCTGCAGATCCTTTTCCCTCCAGTCGGCGGGGAATTCCGCCTTGAAGGTGTATTCGCCATCCTTCTTCGCGCCGGTCAGAGCCGCGAGGACGCCGGGAATCTGTTCCGGTTCGGAAAGCCAGATCCAGCTCTCCTCGGACTTGACGGCGCGCCGGAGGGAGGCGGGCGCGTCTTCCGCCGGAACGAAATCGGACTCGTAGGAGACCTTGAGCATGTCGCCCTTCTGCGCCGGTTCCTCGATGGTCACATAGTCGGCATACAGGTCCTTGAGATATTTCATGCGGTTTTCGATATGTTGCTCGAGCGTTTCGCCGTCCTCGACCTTGATTTCAAGCCCCTTGTATTCCGGCATCTTGAACTCGGGCGCGACTTCCACGTCAAGCGTGACGGCATATTCCCTGTCCGCCGCGGGAGCCTCTTTGGCGTCCATGCGCCCGAACGCGACGATGTCGGCGGATTTGTCGGAGGTCACTTTGGAGAACGCCGTCTGATGAAGCAGTCTGGTGACGTCGTCCGCAATGTAATCCTTGTATTTCGCCTTGATGAGGGAAAGCGGAGCTTTTCCTTTCCGGAAGCCGGGAACCTGCGCCTGTTTCGCGGTTTCGCGGGATGCCTGGTCGAATGCGCCGGCGACCGCTTCCTGCGGAAATTTGATTGTCACCTGGCGTGCGCAGGGTTCCGTTTCCTTCCAGTCAAGCTGGACCGCATCAAGCAATGAGTCGAGAGCCATAATCGTCTTTCACCTTTGTTTTATGTTTCAATATTTGAGTTGTCTGCAATATTAAATCAGAAAATATAATCCGTGAACCTTTTTTTTCCAGCTCGCCAAACAGAAAAATAAGGATTTTTCTTTCCGTTGCGCGTGAGAGACGCTCCCGCGGACCGGGGAGGCGCGCGGCTTTTCCTCTCTCCTGCGCGGGAAAGATTTCCACGGGGAATTCTGCCGTTCCGGCATTCAGACTGATCGAAGCGCCGGAGCTGCCGCCATGCTGAAGCCCCGGATTCTCTTTTGCTGTTTTCCGGCGTCCGGAATGACGCCATTCGGGAAAATAAAGTGCCCGGTCATGCAGAAAAAAAGGGAAAAAAGCTTGACAATTCATTGTCATGTGCTCTATTAACAGCAGAAGAAAAGTTAACATGTAAACCATTAAGCGCTACTGGAGAACGATTCATGCCGCGGCAGAGGGCGAACATCCGCGAAATTGCAAGGCTTGCGAAAGTTTCAGTTGCCGCCGTCTCCTATGCAATGCACGGGGATCCGCGCTCGAAGCTCTCCGAATCGAAGCGGAAGGAGATTCAGGCCATCTGCGCGCGGCTGCATTATCATCCGAATGAAAACGCCCGCCGGGTGTTCCGGAAAAAATCCGAGACGATCGCATTTTTCTTCCCGCCGCTTGTCGGGAATGTCTACCGGACCTTTGTGGATCAGAATTTCAGTTACAGCCTGATCGGCGCGCAGAATGAACTTGTGAGGCACGGGATGGATCTGCTTCTGGTGGAAGCCACGCCTTCCTTCGTCCGGGAGAAACGGTATCTGCGCCTCTGCCGGGGAGGGCTGATCGACGGCGCACTGCTCTGGGGCACTCTGGAGGACGATTCCTATGTGGAGGAGCTGTGCGGGGAGAACCTGCCCATGGTGATGCTCCAGTCGGACCTGGGAAACACCCTGAGCGTGACATGCGGCGACTATTCCGGAGTCCGGATGCTGACGGAACATGTGCTGCGCGCGGGGCACCGGAAGATTGCGGTGGTTTCCCCCCTGATGAGTTCCTATTACGCCAGACGTTTTCTCGGCGGAATTGCCGACGCGCTTGCGGAGGCGGGACTTCATCCTCGCCATGTCACCGGGGCTTCCGGATTTGACGACACCGTTGCGGAACCGGCTGTCGCGGAAATTCTGGAATGCGCCGCGGATGCCACATGCATCATGGCGCCGAACGATATTGTGGCCTTCGGCTGCATCCGGGCTCTGCGGAAGCGTGGAATCCGGGTTCCCGGAGACATTTCCATTACCGGAGGCGCTGCGACGTTTTCTTCAGTGGATGAATTCCGGCTGGATGCGTTCCGGATTCCCTCCCGGGAGATCGGCGCGGCCGGAGCGCGCCTGCTTTGCGATCTGATCGCGGGGAAGGAATCCCTGAAAAGCATTGAGCTTCCCGTGGAGCCTGTCGCCGGTGATTCCGTCGCAGTCCCCGGGAGCGGGAGGAAGGCGGCAGCTTTGCGGCGCGTGTCGCGTGTGAAGACGTTCTGACGGCGGAGATGGACCGCTGTTTTTTCTGAAATATTGTGAAACGGCAATCAACAAAGGATATGACGGGAGCGAGTATGGGAGAGATCTGCAGGGAACAGGGGAACAGGGAAACGGAACCGCGATTCCGGTCGGTGCAGGACAGCGACGCCGGGGCTTTCCCGGGGGTGCGCGAATCCGACGGGAAGAACGGATTTTGCAGCAGCTGCCTGCGGGAGGTGCGGAAGACGGAACAGATCGCAGCCATGTCCGTAGCGGTGGAACGCGGCGGGAAAATCCTTTACTCCTTTACGGACTCCGACGGGAGTTTGGAGAATTTTTCCGCGGACACACCGCTTGCCGTCATGTCGATCACGAAGATTTTCACTTCCGCTCTTCTGATCGCGCTGATGGAGGAAGGACGCCTTTCCCTGTATGACAATGTGCGCCGTTTCATTCCGGAATTTCCGTTTGACGATGTCCTGATTCTGCACCTGATGACGCATACGTCCGGCCTGAGCGGCTATCTCAATTCCCCGGACGGCGGAAAAATTTTCTCAAGGCTGACCCGGGAATTTCCGCTGGACACGAATTTCAAATATTACAGCAGCGGATACGATATTCTCACGGAAGCGCTGGAGCGCATCACGGGAACGGATATCCGCGACTATGCGAAACAGCGGATATTCGATCCTCTGCGGATGAATTCGTCCGCGCTGGAGTCCCATACGGGAAAAGCCGGGATGATGTCGACTGCCGGCGATCTCATCCGGTTCTCCCGGCATATCCTGGAGATCCGCCGGACCGGGGTCGCCGGCATTCTGAAACCCTGCTCGGTGGAACTGATGTTCCGCGAGCACACGCGCGGACGCTACGACCGGACCCCGGCGTTTTTCAGAAAGAGTCAGACGCGGCGTTTCGGACGTTATTTCGGCGACTTGAATTCGGAGGAGGCGGTCGGACACGCCGGGGCCAGCGGCTGTTTTCTCCTTCTGGATCCGAAATACGATGCAATTCTCGTCATCCTGACCAACGGAAGCAGGACCATTCAGCTGAGCGACGAGAACTTCGCCAGAATCAACAATCTCCTGATGGGAAGTTTTCTGTAAATGGAGCCGAAGGACAAACTCTCCTTTGTCGCGAAGGAAAGCGATCTCTCCTCGTTTGTGCGTCAGGCGGACGATTATGTGATTCTCTTCAAGGGCAACAGCATCACTTCGCACGGGATCAGGGAAAATCTGTGGGATCACGTTTCCGGCATGGCGGCCTCTTCGGCATCCATGGATTATGTCCATCGTTTCGCGGAGATGGTGCGCGGTTTTCTGCCGGGCAGGCGTATCAGAATTGTCATCGGGCGCGGCGGACGTCCGGCCCTCTCCGTTCAGGGGATTGACGCGGAGCGCGCGCTCCGGCCCGATCTGATTGTCATTCAGAACGGGGAGCATTCCGCGTTCCGCCCTGAAGTGGAAAATTTCGGTTCCGCGCATGAGACGCTGGTCACCGCGCTGCAGCATGCCTTTCCGTCCGCGCTGATCCTCTCCGTCGGCATCTGGAATCCGCGCTGCCGGGAGGAATTTGCCTCCTGCTGCGCCCCGGAATATGACGAATGCGCGAAAGCGATTGAACAGATGCAGAGGCGGATCGCGGAAAAGACGGGAATCGGATTCGTTCCGGTTTCCCCCTATGAGAACGATCCATCCAATACCGGATACGGAAGTTCTCCGGGAGTCCGCTGGCATCCGAACGACAACGGCATGAAGTGCTATGCCGAGGCGCTTTTCCGTGTTTTCCTGCGGGAATTTGCGGAGAAACGTGCCGGAGACTGCAAATTTTTTTGAGGATAAACCAGGAGTGTTGCATGAAAAACAATGTCAAGCTGGATGCAGAGGCGTGGAGCCTGCGGTTCAACGGGATTTCTCTGCGTCTGACACCGCCGCGTCCCGTCGGCGTATCCGATGAGATTTATGAAAATCTGCCGCTCTTCCGGCGCGATGCCGCGCCGTGGTCGCAGGGCCGTCCGCTGCGCGGGATTGCCGCCTGCGAAGGCTGCCAGACCGGCGCATTGGATCCGGCGTCCGTGAAAGTCCGTTCCGAGAGCGGCGGGCGGTTCCTCCGCGGAAGGGATTACGATCTGGATCCCTTCTGGGGCGTGATCGGGCGTCTGGAGAACGGGCGCATCGGAGAAGGGGAGAGTGTCCGGATCAGTTACCGCTGTTTCCCGTCGCGTCTGGATTCCGTCGTCAGAGATTCCGCCGGACGTCTGCGCGTGGTGCGCGGGTGTCCCGCCGTGACGCTGCCGGAGCCGCCCCCGCTGGAGCCCGGCGAGGCGAGAATGCTCAATATTTTTTTTCACGGGGATTGCGCCCGGCTGACGGAATCGATGCTCTATCCCGTTCAGGAAGCGGAAGCCTGCCGCAGTGTCCTTCCCCGGCAGTCCCCTCCGCCGGAGTTCATGGAAAAACTGCTCTCCGGGAAAAAGGTCCGGATTCTTGCGTGGGGTGACAGCGTGACAGAGGGGAAGTACCTGCCGGAGAAGGACCGCTGGCAGAATCAGTTCGTCGCCGCGCTTTCCGCGCTGTATCCGCATGCGGAAATCGAGCTGGAGACGCTCGGCTGGGGCGGGCGCACCATGTCCGCCTTTTTCGATGAGCCGCCGGGTTCGCCTTATCATTTTCAGGAACATGTTCTGGGGCGGAAACCGGATCTGGTGATTTCCGAATTCGTCAATGATGCCGGGCTTCCGCCGGAAAAGTGGCATGAGAATTTCGAGCGCGCCCTTTCCGACTTCCGTGGAAACGGAATGGAGTGGGTGATCCTGACTCCGCATTATGTTCGCTCCGACTGGATGAATTTCCCGGATCCCTCCGAACCGTCGGAAGATCCGCGCCCTTATGTGCATTTTATCCGTGAATTTGCCCGGAAGCACCGCATTCCGCTGGCGGATGCCTCCCTGCTTTACGGACATCTGCGGAAAGAGGGAATTCCCTATGAAATCCTGCTGGCCAACGGAATCAATCATCCGGACCGCCGCGGAATGGCGCTTTTCAGCAGAGCCCTGCTGGAACTCTTCCGCCCGCCGTGCGGCGAAAACGCGGAAAAACGCGGAAAAAACGGAATTGCGGAAAAGAAAAACACAATCTCAGACAAGGAGCATGAAAGATGAAAATCCCGCGCAGAAAACCGCTGACTGCCAATGTCGGCATGTTTTCCGTTTCCCTCGATACCTACTGGAGCCAGTTTCCCGGACTCCGGGAGGAGATGAATGCCAAAAGCGAAATTCTGAAGCGGAAGCTCGCCGCCAACAGTGTTGTCGTCCACGATTTCGGAATGATCGACAACGCGCAGGCGGCGTATGCGGCTCTGCCCGCGATCAAGGCCGCCGATCCGGATGTGCTGTTTGTGGATATGACCACCTACGGCACAAGCGCCGTTTTCGGGCCGATCATCCGCGAGATGCGCTGTCCCGTGGTGCTGGTGGCGCTGCAGGTGCTCAATGCGCTCGACTACGGGAACGCGACGACGTTCATGCAGCTCTGCAACGACGACATCTGCGCCGTGCCGGAATTCACAGGAGTCGCCGTCCGGATGGGAAAGCCGGTCTCGGATCTGATTGTCGGCCGTCTGGAAGGGGATGAGGACGCCGATGCGGAGATTGCCGCCTGGTGCCGCATTGCGCACGTCCGGCACGATCTCCGGAAGGCGCGTCTCGGGCACATGGGACATGTCCTGGAAGCGATGCTGGACATGCAGAGCGATCCGACCGCCCTGTCCGGAACCTTCGGCTGCCATATCGTCCAGTGCGAGCCGGACGAGATCATGACCGAGTTTGCGCCGCTGACGCGGGACGATCCCGCAGTGCGCGCGATGTCTGACCGGATCCTGGACTTCTTCGATACGCCGGACCCCGGCTCCGATCCGCTGACGGAACGTCTCACGGACGAGGATCTCCTGACGGCTTCGCGGGCCGCCGTCGCGCTGGAGCGGTTCATTGAAAGGAAGAAGCTGGACGGGCTGGCTTATTACTACGAGGGCGCGCCGCAGTCCGCGATGCGGACGCTGGTCACCAATCTCATCATCGGAAATTCCCTGCTGACCGGCGCGGGATTCCCGATGTGCGGGGAATTCGACATCAAGACCTGCATCGCCATGCTGATTATGGACCGTCTGGAGATCGGCGGGAGCTTTGCCGAATTCCATCCGGTCGATTTCGCGCGGAATACCGTTCTCATCGGCCACGACGGACCGCACCACCTGAACATCGCGGACCGGAAGCCCGTCATCCGGAGTCTGAAGAAATACCACGGGAAACCTGGTTCCGGAGCTGGCGTGGAGTTCAACATCAAAGCCGGTCCGATCACGATGCTGAGCATCGGCGTGAAGGCGGACGGGCGTTTCAAGTTCGTGATCGCCGAGGGCGAGTCGCTCGCCCTTCCGATTCCGCCCACGGGCAATACGAATACGCACGGGGCTTTCCCTCCCGACGTCCGGACATTCCTCAAACGCTGGTGTCTGGAGGGGCCGACGCATCACTTCGCCCTGGGAATCGGGCATCATGCGGAAACCATTGCGAAAGTGGCGGAATCCTTCGGCGTGGAGTCCGTGATCGTGACAGAGGAGAAATAGACCATGAAACTGCGCAATGTCATGCTTGAAATCAGTTCGAAGCCCTTCCGGGATCCGTCCGAAGAGACGATGCGGCATGTCTGCCGGACGATGTTTGAACAGTGGAAGGCGCTTTCCGACACGGCGGATGTCGTATCGGTGCTTCTGTGGATCTCCGACGGCAGCGAGATTCTCGAATATTCCGGACGGCCGGATCAGACTTTTGAATGGGCTTGCTGGCAGGGATGCGCAAACGCGCAAAAACCCGCGGAACGCAAGGCGGGCGAAGAGGAGACGGAGATGCAGAAGCGCAGTTTCTTCACGCATCCGCGCCGTTACATCCCCGATCCCGAACCGCGGACCTATGCATGGCTCAAACGCCTGATTGAAGTCATCCGGGAGGAGGGAAACGCCGTCGCCGGCAGGCCGGTCCGGATCGGCGCGACCTTCGACATCGGACCCGAATTTGCCGTTTCCGAGTTCAAATACCGGACGCATCGCGAAATTCTGCGGAAGGGCATGACCGTCCGCTGCAATTCAACGCTTCATGCGGACGGGAAAGCGTATGCCGCGTTTCCCGGAGGAATCCCGGAGGGAACCGCCTTCGGCCATTTTCTGGGAAAACAGTTTTTCTGTTTCTCCCGGGATCTGGGATACGATTTCCTCTGGCTTTCCAACGGAATCGGTTTCGGCAGCGAACCCTGGAGCATCTGCGGGCCGCTGTTCGAAGATCATGTGTTCCATCCGGAACGCGCGGAAAAGGAAAAACAGACCATGCTGGACTTCTGGGAGGCGCTCTACGGCGCGAATCCCGGCATTGTGATTGAGACGCGCGGAAGCAATTATTCCTCCGGAATCGAGTTCGCCACGGAGGGCGCGCCGCTGCTGGAGCTTTACCGGAAGTATAAAATCGCGCCGCCGGTCAATTCCCCCTGGGCCGCACTGAATTTCAACACCGGCATGGAACTGGCCGCCTGGATGTCCCACGTCGCGGAACTTCCGGACGACCGTTTCCCGTTCCGCTTTTACGTGCACGATCCGTGGTTCTGCAACAGCCCGTGGCTCGACCGCTACGGGCGCGAGGCATGGGACCTGTATCTGCCGCTGAGTGTCGGCCGGATCGATGAAAACGGGAAAACCGCTGCGGCGAACTCCGTCGCCATCATCACCGTGGACGACTCCGACGGGAAAATGCCCCGCAAGGTGCCGCTGGAAGTGATTCCCCGCATCTTCGAGTCCTTCGAGTCGCTTCCGGATATGCCGGGGCCGCTGGTCTGGGTTTATCCGTTTGAGGAGTATGCCGCCTTTTCCACCGGCCGGGAGAAACGTCTGGAGGACGTTTACACGGAGGATTTCTTCCTTGCCGAAACCATTCAGCACAGCCTGGCTCTGAACACCGTCGTCAGCACGGCGAATTTCCGGAAGCTTGTCAGGGAGAACGGGAAAATTTTCGAAGGACGCGTTCTGGTTCTTCCCGTTCTCGCTCTGGAGACAAACCGCGCCGCCGTATGCGCCGTCATGGAGCATGCGCCGAATGTTCTGGTGTACGGCTCCCTGCGCCGCGCCTCCCGGGAGACGCTGGAACTGCTGGGCCTGAAACGGAGCGCGGAGCTTTCCGGAACGGTGGAGGTGGAGACGCTCCTGGAGGAGGACCTCTTTGAGCAGGACGCTCCTGCGCGGCACGCGGAAGCGTATCCGCCCTTCGACGGCGGCGGACTCACTGAGGTCCCCGACGGTTCGGAGGACGTTGAAGTCTGCGCATGGGCCGTGAAGGACGGCGAAAGGCGCGTCCTTGCTTCCGTGCGGACTCTGGAAGGGGGAGGGCGGATTGCGTTTCTGCGTTCCGTCATGCCTTCGAAAAAGACGGTCGATCCGGCGGATCCATGGTTTGAATACGCCGGTCAGGAGGAGTGCTTTCCCGTCGCGGTTCTGGCGCGGTGGCTGGCCGGGCAGCGGCTCGGCGGCTGGAAGATCCGGTTTTCCGCATTTTCGGGGTCCTCGAAACTGCACTGTTCGCCTTATCTGGTGAACAGCGTCATGCCGCGGGTCAGTATTCTCATGCAGCGGCAATGCGGTCTGGTATTCCGTCTACGCCCGGAATACGGAGGCGTCCATCCGGACGAATTCTCCGCTCGGCGCGCCGGTCCTGACCGAAATGGAGACAAGAATCCTGAACGGCGACGCGCTCTGGCATCCGGGCCGCGCATGGCGCCGGGAATGCCGCTGCTTCATCCGGCAGGCGCAGGATTCCGTGATTTCCTCCAAAATCCAGACGTGCTATTATCCGGACTGCGCAGGGAGATACAATTATGCGGGGCTGCGGGATGCCGAGGTCCGCTTTTTCCCGCCCTCCGGCTGCGGGCGCGTGGAAGTGCAGTGGGGCGCGTCTCCGATTCCGGAATTGTCCGAGACCCTGCTGGAACCGGAATGGGAGGATACGTTCCTGGGACGCTGCATCGTGCTGAGGCACATCAGCGGCTATCTCAGTTTCGCGTGGATGAAATAGGAAACGGGCATGACCCGCGGACGGGTTCGTGCGAGCCTGCCCGCGGGGAGTTTCGGCGATATCTTCGACAGGAAAGGAATTCGGAAGATGGAAAAACAGTTTTACCTTGACAAGATCCGCGGCTGCTGGTTCGGAAAATGTCTGGCCGGAGCCGTCGGAATGCCCTTCGAAGGGGTTCCCTTCACCGTGGAGATGGAGGAGAAGGACATTCATTTGAGCGACGTGCCCAACGACGACCTTGAGATGCAGCTGATCTGGATGGACGCGCTGAAGCGGTGCGGGACCGGTCTGACATCGCGCGATCTCGGCGACGTCTGGATGGAAAGAATCCCCCACGGCTGCGACGAATACAGCGTTGCGGTCCACAATCTCCGGCACGGTCTCCGTCCGCCCGCCACCGGACGGTGCAACAACTTCTTTCATGACGGCATGGGCGCGACGATCCGTTCGGAAATCTGGGCTCTCGTGTTCCCGGAGCGGCCGGACGCCGTCGGGTATTTCGCGCAGCAGGATGCGGAGGTCGATCACTGGGGCGACGGAGTCCGCTGCGAAATCTTCATGGCGATGGCGGAGGCGCACGCGTGCTGTCATTCGGATATCGAGGGTGCGCTCCGCTTCGCGCTGGCGCACATCGGCGACCGTTCCTCGCGGACTTTCCGGACTCTGAACCCTCTCTTCGAAGCCTATGACCGCGGCGTTCCGGAATCCGCCGCGCGCGACCGCCTTCTTCTGACCGTTCAGCGCAATTCCAACTTCACGGACTGCGTGATGAACCTCTGTTTCATCGTCCATTCGCTGCTCTACGGGAAAGGGGATTTTCTGGAGACCGTGCTGTCCGCCGTCCGCTTCGGAAGAGACACGGACTGCACCGCCGCAAGCTGCGGCGCGTTTCTTGGAATTGCAAGGGGAATGGCGGCATTTCCTGAAAGATGGCGTTCCTGCGTTGCGGACAGGCTTTCGCTGAGCGATTATGTCTCATGCATTCCCGGCGTTCCGCTCACTCTGACGGCGCTGATCGAAAGAACAGCGGAACTGCATGAGGCGCTCTCCCCCCTCCTTCGCGCCGGAACTTATCCCTCTTACGTGCCATGGGAACCGGAAGCTCCGATGCCGGAGACGACGCATGCGGAATGGCTGATTCTCGATGCCGCCCGATGCGATGCCGCCGCAGTGGAGAAGGAGCTCCGTGAAACGGGAAAATGTCCGGAATCCCTGCGTTCCCGGATTGTTCCGTTTTCCACGTTTGTCATGGATTTGTCGGAATTTGCGGACCGGGCGGGCACGCTGCATCTGTTTTCCTTCCTGCACGTGGAAAATGCCGGAGTCAATCCGGAGGGGATTGTCTTTTCCGCGACCGCGGATGTCGGGATGACGGTGTGGATGGACGGACGGCGCCTGATGAACTGTCACAACCGCCAGAAGATGCTGCCGTCATTCCATCGCGCGGAAGGCGGCTCCGCGTTCAGTCTGCCGCTGCAGCCGGGCTCCACGCATCTGTTCCATGTCACGCTTTACAACTGTCTTCCCCCCCTTCGGACCTGCCTGATGTTCGGCAATCTTTTCAACGATCACCTGGACGGGTTCCGTTTTTCTCCGGATGCGTGACGGCGCGTCCCGAAGCTTCTGTTCCCGTTGAACCCCGGGGAAGGCATTCCGCCTTCCCCGGGGTTGCCGTTTCCCGCCGTAATGAAAAATCATAATTTTTTTGATTCGGGGGGTTGACGATTGGGTTAAACTGGGTTATAATGAAAACAACAACCGGGAGACTCCATGAAACTGGCGGCGGAACAATCGCAATCGGCTCGGATCGCAACCATCATCCGGCAGGAGATTCAGGGAGGGCGTCTGCGCCCCGGCGAGAAGCTGGAGGCCGCCCGGACTCTTGCCGGACATTTTGACGTGGGGCGCCAGGTGATCCGTTCGGCGATCCGGATTCTGGAAAAGGAGAGCCTCGTCCGGACCGCTCCCGGCAGCGGCGTTTTTGTCCGGGACTACCTTCCCTCTTCCGCCGGCCGCCGGAGAATCCGCATCGGTTTTGTCAACTGGCACGATTCCCTGTCTGAAAATTTTCCCCTGCGCGCCTATCTGGAGCTTCTGCGGCAGGGGGAAACGAAAAACTGTGAAATTTTCCTGAACAATTCGCAGACGGAGCAGGAGCTGCTTCAGTGGTTCCGCAACTACAATCTGGACGGCCTGATCCTTTGCGGGTATATTGACGACAGACTGCTTCACGCGCTGAACAAGGCGCACGTCCTCTTTCTGATTCTCGGCAACTATGCGCTTTCCGAACCGGCGAACTGTCTGGAGAAGGATGTCTTCCGCAGCGTGAAAACGGCGGTTTCACTTCTTCTGAAGCGTTATCATTTCAAGCGGATCGCGTGCATCTTCGGCAATATGTTCGGACTTGGCCCGCGTCAGACTCTGGAGGCGCTGAAGGCTGCGGCGGCGGAAAACGGCCTTGCCTTTGACAGCAGCTTGTTTCTTCAGTCGGAATCCGGGGACGGTTATGCCTGCATGGAATATCTTTTCCGGGAAAAGCGCCTGGACGCCGGCGATATGGTTTATTTGACGCCGACGACGTTCCATGGAGCGGCCCGCTCCATTTTCGAACGGAGCGTCGCCTCCTGCAACCGGCCTTATCTTTTTCTGGACATGCCGGTTTCCGACGTGCCCTATCCCGATCTGGTCGGATGTTTTCTTTATGAGGGCAATGCTCTGGCGGAACAGGCGCTGGATGCGTTTCTGGATCTTTATTACGGGCGAGTCCAGCGTCCATGGACGGGATGCGTGCAGTGCCGGACCGCCATATCATGAAAACACAGGAGGAATGGAGCAGATGAATACGGGGTTTCGGAAGAGGAAAAAGGACGGAGCGTATTTTACATTGATCGAACTTCTCGTCGTGATTGCAATCATCGCCATTCTCGCGAGCATTCTCCTGCCCTCTTTGAACCGGGCGAAACAGAGCGCACAGACCGTCGCCTGTCTGAACCAGCAGAAACAGATTGCCTTCGGGATGCTTTCCTATGGGAACGATTTCAAATCCTGGGCTCCCGGGGAGTCGTTTGTTTACGGGCTTTCCCAATGGCATATCATCCGTTTCCTGTCCCGTCCGAATCCCTCGGTCAATCCCCCTTCGAGTTATCCTTACTGCTATCTCGGGTATGTGCCAGCCAGGTATGGAGAGAAAAAAGGCATCTGGCTTTGCCCGGGGACCATCTGGCAATGGCAGACAGATCCGACATACGCAGGGTTCATGACGAATTACACGATACCCTCTTTCGCTTCCGACAGCTCGGTGGCTTATGACAGCGGCTTTGTCCGTCTGGACAGCATCAGGAAACCTTCCCGCCGCGGCTGGCTCTGCGATGCCTGGTGCCCGACCAATTATTTCGTGTCGCGGCATAAAGGAAACACCGCCATCAACTTTGCATTCATCGACGGTCATCTTGAATCCGTGATGCGCAGGAATATTCTCATTGCGGATTATTCGGGAACCTCCTCCATCGGAATGCAGGCAGTGAATGCGGGACAGCATCCTTTCACCATTAATGTCTCGAAATACCCGTTTCTGTCATACTGAGGCGCGAAGCTGAAATTTCCGTGGCGGAACGTTCCCGCTTCAAGACTTGAAAATCAACAATCCAAATTCAGGAAAGGATCATAAAAAATGAATCTGAGATGCGGAATGCTCGTTTTTCTTCTGTTCTCCGCGGCGCCGGGAGGCTTTGCCGTGGAATCGCTGGAACTTGTGAAGGACGGAAAAGCCCGGGCGGCGTTTCTTCTCCCTTCGCATGCCGGGGAGACGGAAAAGCTTGCCGCAAAAGAGTTTGCCGATTATGTGCAGCGGATTACCTCCGTGAAAATTCCCGTGACGGAAAAGGCGCCGGAAGGAATGATCCCGATCCATTCTGTCCTGAGTTCCTCCCCCGACGTTCCGGAACGTCTGAAGGCCTCGGTGAAACGTCTGGAATATGACGGTTTTGTGCTTGATGTTTCCGGAGAGGGCGTCTGGATTGTCAGTGCGAAAAAACGCGGGCTTCTGTACGGCGTCTATCATCTGCTGCGGGAATACGGCGGAGTGATCTGGTTTCATCCCGATCCGACGGAGGAGGGGGAGTTCGTCCCGCATGCCCCGGTTTTCCGGATTCCGTTTCAGACGACCGTGAAAAATCCCGCCTTTGAATACCGCCGTTTCGGCCTGAACGGCGGATCCCTGAAAAACGACCATGTCCATACCTGGTTCCTGCGCAACGGGATGCAGCTGTTCGTCAATTCCGATATCCCGAAACTCCGGGTGTTTGACCCGATTTACAAGGAGGGCGGGCACGATATGACCACGCTGCTCGTCGGATATGCCGGGACAAACCGGGAAATGAAGGCGGCTGAGCAGAAACTCTACCGGGAACATCCCGAATATTTCGGACTGGATTCCAAAGGCATCCGCAGAATCGGCGGCAACAATGTCCGGAATGCTGTGCAGCCGTGCACCGGCAACCCGGAGGTCCTGAAACGGATGGCGGCTCACGCGCTTCAGCGCATTGCGCGCTTCCGGGGGGCGGAAAACATCCGGACTCTCTGCAATGACGATCATCCCAGCTGGTGCCTGTGTGAAAACTGCAGGAAGCTGGACGATCCCGCCGCGCCGCGCTCGAACCGCCATGCGGACCGGTGGTGGCATTTCGTCAACTACATGGCGCAGCGCATCCTGACGCCCGGACATCCGGAGAACAAACTGAACGCACTGGTCTATCAGACTTTCCGCTATCCGCCGAAAACGGTCAAGCCGGATCCGCGCGTTTTCATCACCATCTGCCCCCATCAGCGCTGTTACATCCACTCCCTGAACGATCCTTCCTGCCCGGTCAACGCCGGCGGCTTCCGTCAGATGTTCGAGGAATGGCACAAGGCGGGCATGCGGAGCGACACCTTTGAATATCACACGCAGCTTCCCGGCGCCACGCGCTACCTGCCGATGGAACGGGCGTGGGTCCGGGACCTCCAGTATTACAAGAGCCTGAACATGGCCGGATTCGGATTCATCACCCGTGCCGCGCTCAGCGATTTCGGGCCGAGAAAAAGCCCGTTCAACGACCATATGTGGATGTCCCTCTGGCAGCAGCACTGGCTGACCGCATATTATTCCTGGAACATCGATGCGGATTTTGATACGGTGAGCGAGAAAATCAACTCACGCTACTACGGTCCCGCATGGCGTTATATGAAACCCTACCGGGAGGAGCTGACCAGGGCTCTTTACGCTCCGAAGGTGCATATGGGCTACGGGACGCCGGACACCGCGCTCGGACGCTGCGGGGAAAGCGCGGGACTTTTCGATCGCCTTCACGGTTATCTCGACCGGGCCGAGCAGGCCGCAGAAGGCGACAGGCTTCTGCTCAAGCGCATCGGGCGCGACCGTCTGTTCCTGAAGCTCAGCTGGGAGGACGCCTGCGACCAGTACAAGCAGATCAAACAGAAGGAATATTCGGCAAAACGCCTTTCCGGAACACTCCAGATCGACGGCCGGCTGGATGAGGACGCGTGGCGCACGGCGCAGGTCATTACCGATTTCAAAAAAGCTCCGCAGGATGAGGCCGTCGGCAAAACTCCCGCCGATCCGCAGACGTTTGTGCGGATCCTCCATGACAATGACAATCTCTATTTCGGCATCGAGGCGATGAAGCCGAAAAACGGGAAAACCCTGGATGTCGCAACCTCCGACGGCATCCCCGGCGCCATGAAGGGGAGCCATATTGAAATCTTTCTCACGCCGCCGGAACTGAACGGGAAGTATTATCATTTCGGATTCACCCGCAACGGGAGAAGTTTCCAGGCCCTGACCGATTCCCCCGCCACCCGGGATGAGAAGGTCAGAATCAATTTCCAGTTCAAAATCACGGATGCGCCCGACCGCTGGATCGCGGAGGTGAAGGCGCCGGTAAGGAAAATCTCCGGCGGAATCCGGGAGGGATCCACCTGGAAGCTCAATATCGGGCGCGCGGCTCTGAACAACGAAGGGAAAATGGAATATTCCTCCATGTGCGCGGGTCTCTTCCACGGTTCCTCCGGGCATCGCACGATGGCGTTCGGTGAACGCGGCGCGATCGTCAAGAACGGCGATTTTGAGGAGACCGGGAAGCCCCGCATCAAAAAGCATCTGAAGAAACACTGGGAATACCGTTCCGGCACCGTGCCGCTGCAGTGGTGGCTCAATGAGGGGAATACCGGCACGATTGAAGTCCGGACGGGGGATGCGGCTTCCGGGAATTCCTACATCCGGGTTGCCGGGCTCAATTCCTTTGTCGAACAGCCCATGACCATTCCTGCGGACCGTCCGGAACGCTACGCCTTTACCATGCGGGTCCGGGGCAGGGGCGAACTGCTGGTCCGTATCCGGAACCGCCTGGGGAAATATTCCGGGAATGCGCTGCGGGAGATCGATTCCGAGCAGTGGATTCCGGTCAGCGGAGTCATCGACCACGTTCCGGACGGACGGGATATGTTCACGCTCCGGATTACGGGAACGCTTGACATTGACGATGTCCGGGTCGAGGCCGAGGCTCCCGAGGAGATGCCGGACGCGTCCAAGCACCAGAGCTAGCGCATCCGCCGCGCGGATCCGCGCAGCGGAGGAATCCCGTGAAAAGCGCAAATTCGCGCCGGTTTTGAAAAAAGTATCTGAAGAAAGGCCTGTTTTCCGATTCCGTCGCGGGAAGAGGGAAACAGGCCGTAATGCTGTTTCCGGAATGGGAGAAAACTGTTTCGGTCCGACTGAGTGCGGAGGTTCTCTGTCTGCGGGGCTGCATGGAATCCGTGATGGCCGCGGTGTTTTTTTTATCGGATTTTTGTCGGATAAGCCTCCGGATTTTTGATGAACTGGCTGATTTTTATATTCTTCGCCGAGCCGTCGCAAAACAGCAGATTGTTATTTCCGATATGGCGGTATGCCGCCGCGCCGTTGCTTCCAGCCGCGTTGGCGGGATTGGAGAGGTAGAAGCCGTCATTCATGGCTGCAACAGTGGTTTCTCCCAGCAGATAGAGCTGGGACGGAAACTTTATCGCAGTGATTTTCATCAGGGAACTGATTCCTGTCCAGATCGTGCCGCTGTTGACTGCGCCGGCCCCCTGGTTGTACATCCCGTAGTGCGCATAGGAGACTTCCGGATGGCTTTTGAGCTGACTGGGGCAGTAAAAGACCGATTTTGCCGGCAGCTTGTCCACAAAGCGGCCGTTGAAATTCATTTCGCCTTCATTGGCATAAGGTTTCAGCATGGTCACCCAGATATAATGGTCTGTTGTGGCCGATTCATTGTTCCATACTCCGGAATAACAGGCGGGAAGCCAGTCTTTGAAATCCATGAAATATTGCGTCCATGCAATGCCGATCTGTTTCAGGTTGGAGGTGCACGCAATCCCCTTTGCTTTTTCTTTTGCCTGGTTCAAGGCAGGAAGGAGCATGCTTGCCAGAATCGCGATGATCGCAATGACAATGAGGAGCTCTATCAATGTGAAAAGGCTTTTGTTTTTCAGAAAAATTTGCCGTGCAGTCATTTTTCATTCCTCGCTTGACAGACTAATGTTACCGCATAGGAGAAAGTCTTCAGCGGTTTCAGCAGCCGTGTTTTCGTAATCACTTCCGCCGTTTGTGTTTTTCCCAGATACAGGTTGGCGGACTGAATCACGGACGGTGGAAAGCGCAGGGATACGGACGACCCGTCGGAATAATATCCCGTCAGGTCGTTTCCGGGAAGTTTTCCTTTGTATTCGGCGGGTGTCCGGGCTCCGGATGTTTTGAAATCCGGACCGAAGAAGTTGTTGTTTTTCAAAAGATTCAGTTTTTCTCCGCCGGAAGTGAATTTCATATTATTCACGGGATAACACATCCTGAACCACTGGGCGCAGCGGATCATTTCGCCGGAAAGATTCCGCAGAGAGGTTTTGACCTGGATTGCGGGGGAAGCGGCATCGAAAGTAAATGTTTTTTCCATGTAGAAGCGTTTCTGAAGAGTTCCCAGACGAACCACTGCAGTTCCTTCGTCGGTGATCGTGCTCTCCACAGGAACAAAGCGGAGGTGGGAACCGCGGAAATGCTGTGCGAGGATCTCGGGGGAATAAACCAGAGTCCATGCTCCTCCGCTGCCGAAATCCCAGCCTGCCGACGGGGACCGGGCTGAGAGGATTTCTGCGCCTCCGGCATTTTTCCATTCAATAATCAGACCGGAGTCCAGGGACAGAACGACGCTTTGCGAGAGAGTCCGGATCCGGACGGCGTCTTTTTCCACCGTGATGACGGAATTGTGCCACTCTCTGGATTTTGCCGGCTGTTCCAGAATCTTCTGATATCTTTCCGCTGCGGCAACAATTTCCCCGGTGCTTTGTGTTTCCGTCTTTTCCCGGTTTCCCGCAGCCGCCGTTCCACGAATTTCCTGTTTTCTGAGTCCGTTCAGAGCGGGTTTTGCTTCCGAAATCAGAACGAATTTCGCATCTTCCGCAGGAACCGTGACTTTGAAATAACGCAGAAATTCCGCTTTATTCCAGCGTTCCCTGCCGTTGAAAGTATAGAGTGTTTTTCCCGCCCTGTCGGAAACGTAGAAGTTTTCCAGCGGGCCGGAATACATCACTTCCGCGAGGATGGGAATTGTTCTATGATAGTTCATCAGGGTAATCAGCAGATCCCTGTTGAGGCTGCGCGCGGTAAACGCCAGCGAACCGTCCAGCCATTCGTCTTCCTGTTTTCTGTTCCATGCTGAATTGACTCTGACGGACACGGGCGGATCCTGTTCCCCTTTCCGGAAGAAATCCTCATAGACGGCGATTTCTCCCATTGCCCGCGCGGCTTCCGTAAAAATCATGCCGTCATAGTAAATTCCGGCATAATGCAGGATCATGGTTCCGCCGAGAGAGGCCGCCGTCAGGATCTTGAGCCTGTTTTCCCGGGGAGAAACCGTTTCGCTTTGCGGAAGGTAGCCGGAGCCCTCCCCGATTCCGCGGTCCAGAGAAAGAGTGACGCCCAGCGGTTTTCTCAGATGTCTGCGCTGTTCCTTCATCCTTTCAACATACATCTTCCCGTTCGCGGAATAGGCGCTGACCAGGTGGCAGTCAAGCAGCGGATCATAGTCTCTGGGATCCTGCGGACAGCCTTTCAGTTCGGTGAACAGTTTTTCCGGATTGCTGAAACTGTAGAAATAATTATAGGCGGCAACTTTCGAACGCGGAAACTTCTTCCGGTAGGACTCCACGACGAGTCCGTCGGCTTTTGCCTGCACCATGCACAGGTGGCGGAGCCATTGTTTTCCGCAGTTTTTCCGCACCGCATCCGGGGAAGTCAGAGTCTTCCGGTCGAGCTTGAACTCCTTGGCAAAGGCATCCAGGCATTCGGAACAGAAACAGGCGTCGTTCCAGTATCCGAAAGGTTCACTGTCCAGAATGAGCAGATCGCCGTCCTGAATGGAAAGTGTGTCAAACGCGCAGACTTTTTCAAGCAGCTTCTGATTCCGGAAGGCCGCAGTGGGACAGTGATGTTTCATGGATTTTCTGCCGTCATGCATTTCTCCCGGCTTGATCTCTATTCCCTTCGCAAGACTGCGCGGATACCGGAGCGGAGAGTAAAAATACTGGCAATGCATGCGCCATCCCATTTCCCGCAATCTGTTCTCCACGGAAAAATTATGCGGCAGATTTCTGGAATCCAGCGCCCTGGAATCCAGACCGGAGTTCCGGTATTTCAAACTGATTTTCCTGAGAAGTTCCGGGCTGCGGACATTCAGATGCCAGAGCTGCACGAAATTCAGCAGCGTTACATGCCCCGGCATCCGCGTTTTCCGTATGGGGGGCAGAAACTTCAGCGCAAAGGAGTCTCCGGCGATCCTGGCGCCGCCGCACTCCAGGGAATAAGAAATCGGATATTCCCTGTCCGGCTGAAATGCCGCTGGTTCAAAGAAAAAACTGATCTCCTTTTTGGAGCAGTAGGAGACACTTCTGTTGATGGCCAGAAAATCATCCAGCTCGCAGACATACTGCATACCGCCGCCGGTCTGCCGTTTCCTGATCGGAAGGC
Source organism: uncultured Victivallales bacterium (assembly GCA_944391115.1). Lineage (GTDB taxonomy): Bacteria > Verrucomicrobiota > Lentisphaeria > Victivallales > UBA1829 > UBA11452. The sequence goes on from CALXSJ010000006.1 coordinate 82,994, forward strand.
TGAATTCGGTCCTGCAGCCGTTTTTGAGCGTATATTGCGGAAGAATCTCCTCCACTTTCACTTCGGACGGCACAAGAACGGAGAGCCGGGCGTTGCGGAACGGCTTTGCGCTATCGGGGGATGTGACGATTTTAAACGTCAGATTGCAGGGCGATCCTGCGATGGAGTGGAACTGCCGTTTGTATCCGGGCCAGACCAGAATATTGCCGTCCACCGGCTCCGCGAACAGCTGAATGTCCTGCGCTCCGCTTTCCGCCCCCGACAGCAGAATGAAAAGTGCAGCAAGAAATCCCGCAGACATACCTTCACCTTTCCAATGCGGCTTTGAAGTTCCGAAGCTGAACGGTGCCGTCCCAGATGTCGAATCCTGCATAATAACTCCGGAGAACCTCCGGATCCGTATCTGTTTTCGGCGCGGCTTTTATGATGTATTCCCTGGAAAGAGTCTTCCATTCCGTGGTACAGGGAAGCTTCCAGCAGATCCATTGATTCGCCCTGCCGCCGATATTCCAGAGAATCACGCCCATTTTCGCGTGATCGGGGCTGCGGTAATCAACGGATATTCTGATCTTCGTTCCCGGTTTCGCATGGAATTTCTCCGCGTTGTAGACCAGGCCGCGCACCTCTTTGCAATTGGGTTTCGCGCAGGTGCAGCGTCCGGCTGCAACCGAGAGGTATTTTCCCTTGTCATCGCGTTCCACCTTCAGCGCGGGAGTCAGATTGCGGTTCAGCGTGAGCCAGCCGATGATGCTGCCGCCGGAAGACGGAGCGCTGAAATCCGCATTCACCAGCTTGATCTTCCGGAAAGCCGGTGCACTCTCCTCCTGGGAAAAAGCGAGTGCGGTGATGAAAAACACAGTTGCGATCGTCGGAAGGAGTCCGGCTGTTCTCATGCTTTGAATCCTTTCTTTTTTCATCAATGATATTTTGCTGGGAACGGATGCCCGTCAATTTGCCGCAATGGAATCCGCCAATATTTTCAGGGAACGGACAAAGATTCCCCCGTTTTTGAAAAGAACGGGCTGCGTCTGTGTCCGGCACAGGATGGCGCAGCAGCGGATGCCCGCCTTTTGCGCAGGATAAAGATCCCGTTCCGGGTCGTCGCCGATCATCATGGTGGTCTCCGGATCATAGTTGTGGCGCTTCAGAATGTTCGGGAAAAAGTGTTCCGAGAATTTTCCTTCCGGATCATGGAATTCATTGCCGGAATGGAACGCGGAAAGATATGGACACCCGTGCCTGTCGGCGAGTCCGGCGACAGAGAGCTTGGCAAGTGTCATGAAGCGCGAATTCGTCGTTGCGGAACAGACCCGGATTCCTTTCTGCTTCATGGCGCGCAGAAAGGCGACGGTGTCTTCGGGGATGACGATGCTTTTTGCCAGTTCGCGATGCAGGGCGTCAAAATAGGCGTCCGGATCCACCTGGAGCCCGGGCAGAAATTCGGAGAGACAGTGTATGCCGGGGTCGCCGCAATCCCGGATCATCTGCTCCGCAGCTGCCGCGTTGACGGCATGGCGTTCCATGACAAGTCTTTTCAGGATTTCCATCGGATCAGATTCCGCGGTCTTTGTTCCGGCGGAGGAAATGTCCGTCATGGTGCCGTCCACATCCATCAGAATGGTTTGCAGTGTCATCTTTTTCACGAGATTCCTGAAAATTAGAGTATAAATATACTACACTTTTCTATTATAATGATATTTTCCATTCTTGTCAAGGGGGGAACTCGAAAAAAGAATAATTATTTCCCGGAATGTTTTTTATTCGAAAATTATAAAAAAAACTTGAAAACTTGAAATGGTATGTTATCTTCAGATCAGAACTGTAACCATTTTATGTTGCAATAATATCGGATGCATGAGCATGTATCAGTATCTCATACCGGAACGTCTGCTGCGCGGTTCGCCGAAACCGATTTATACACAGATGTATGAACAGTTGAAACGCGAAGTGGTCCTGGGCGATTATCCGCCCGGAAAACGCTTTTATTCCTACCGTAAGCTCAAAGACATCTATAAAACGGAACTGCGCACGATTGCCGCCGCCGTTGATCTGCTGGTGGAGGACGGACTGCTGGAAAAACGGGGCACCAGCGGACTTTATGCAACAGGTTCGAAGAATATTTCGGATGTGGGGAATGTATGGTATGCCGTCCTGTCGGAGCAATGCTATCATCCGTTCTTTTTCAATGTTCTACTGGGACTCTCCAACGAAGCGGAAAAATACGGGTTGCATGTCGTGGTTCGAATCGGACGGGACAAGGAGGAGTTCCTCCGCTGGTTTCAGCCGCATTCCGGCGAGGGACTGATTATGACCGGGGAAGTCAGCGACGCTCTTCTCAAAGCCGCCGGAGCGAAATGCGGCAACCATGTCATCGCGGTGGGAAATTATGATCTCCGCAGCGATTTCGGCCGCGTGATGAGCAACTGTTACGGCGTGGTCTGCGATTCTCTCCGGATTGCCGCAAAGCGGGGCTGCAGACGCTTCGCGCTGATTATCGGCTCCCGCGAATATCTGATCTCCCGCACTCTGCAGGAGGCGCTTGCCGAATGTGCCGCGGAATGCGGGGCGGAAACAAAATGCCTGGAAGAACTCAATGAAAACGGATATCCTGCCATGAAACGACTGGAAGATTTCCGCCCGGACTGCATTCTGATGACGGATCCGGCGTTTTCGGGCGTCTGGGAATACATGCTTGAGCATTCGCTGAAATGTCCGGAGGATCTTTTCCTGATCCGGTACGGCAGGGAGAAGAATGACCACACCCTGCCCGGACGCGCCGCAATCGAGGTCGGCGGCGACAGCGTGCGGCACGGAGCCGCCGCGCTGCAGATGCTTCTGAAAGACAGCAAGGATACCATAAAGCTTGATCTGGAAATGAAATGCATGTTCAAGGAGTGAAACAATGCCGGATTCCGCAACGCACTGCCGTCTGACGGAGAGCGCTCTGGCGCTGATCCCTTTTGAAACCGGAGACAATGCCGGCCTGATCCGGGATTACTGCAATTATCCGGATCTCTATTTTTCCGAGCCGGAAAAACTGGCTCCCTATACCTTTTTCCGGGACGGAGTCCAGTTTCATTATCTTCCGGATACCCCCTGCAATGAACTTTACCGTTACTGGAGCGCCGACCCGGAACACGGCATTCACAGAAGCCGTCCGTTCATCAATGAAAACTTTCTCCATGCCTGTGCCGGATTCAGGCATTACATCTCGGAAACCGTGCGCCGTTTCAGACTCGGCGACCGGGAGGAAGGGAAAAAATACCTGGGGGTCCTGCTTCATGTGCTGGAGGATTCCGCATTCGGGCTTCATGCACTGGAGGGACCCGGCGGGACGGACGTGTTCGTTTTGAACCGTCTGATGGAATCGCCGCTGCTCCCTCTGGAGTTTCTTACGGAGATCCGCTGTCCGGATCTTGATCCGCCGCCGTATGTCGCCCGCAGTCTGGGAAACAGCGTGGACGAGGCGGTCATGCGCCTCTATGCCGCATACTGCCGTGCGGCCGGAGATTCCAGAAAATGCTGTTTTTCCTTTGTCATGAACTGCCTGCGGAACCAAAGAGAAGGCAATCCGCCACTGATCCGGAGAATGTTTGACAATGCGGTATGCCTGTGCGCGGATGTGATTGCAACGGTTTATCTGCTTGCCGCCGGAACAGAAACGCCGCCCCGCTCCTGTCTCCTTTCCGATCTGGAACCGTATCGGTTCCCGGTCGGCGGATTCGGCGCCTACCGTTTCCGCTTCTGGGAAACGGACCGGGCATACGGATCGGACGGCGCGGTGCTTCCTCTGAAGCTGGAAGGGGAACATGGAGAATGTGTTTTTTCCCATGGCCTTTCCTGCGGCACGCATTACCATGGGGACTTATGCTACCGGATCGCCTCCGGAGTGTTCCGCTCGTTTGCGTGCACGGTCGGACTGCATCCTGCCTCTCCCGCGCAGGGATGGATTTCTCTGGACATCATCAACCGGGGCACTGTGGCGGAGAGCTTTCAGATCGGGCCGGAGTGCCGCTCCCGCGCAGTTCGTGTCAATGCTCCGTCCGGAGACTTCGGATTTCGTTTCCGTTCTCTGCCGGGGAACGGGATTGTTGTGGTCGGGGATCCCGTTTTTCTTCCTGAAAAGGCATGACAGCGCATCCGCTTTCTGCAATACCGGGCGGAGAGCATCCGGCACGAAGGAAAAGCGGATTCCCGTGTTGCAAAAGCGCCGGTTCCGTGTTATAATACCCGCGGGCCGGAATGGAGAGAACGGGGGTGTCGGCTTTCGCACGGGAGCCGGAACCCCGGGGAGCGTGAAGACGCTTCCCCTCATTCCAGTATTGTCTTTCTGGAAATTTCCATCCACAGGAACGCGATCATGGCGGAAAACAGATGCGGCTTTATTTCCGCGGAGGAAGAGCGCTACAACACAACGCTGTATGAGAGCAGCTTGAAGCTTGCTTTCAATATCGGGGATTTTCAGGCATCTCTGGAATCCACGCTTTACTGTTACGGGATCAGCGTGCGTCCTGACGAGGAACAGTATCTGCATGTGGCGTCTCCGTTTTCCCGCTTCTGGTTTTTTGAAGAGAACGGCGCGGTCATCCGCTACGAAGACGACGGAACCGTTTTTCTGCTGCGGCCCGGCCAGCGTTATGTGGTCACGCCGGGACATCCGTTTCATATCACCTATCTGCCGGGCTCTGTCCTGTATTACGCTCATTTCTCGATGCTCGACTGGACGGGGCAGCGTCTCTTCCGTCATGCGCCGCGTCTGCTGGAATGCGAGACCTCCCTGCCGGAAACCATTCTGAAATCGACTTGGTCGGCGCGCTGCGCGGGCGGCGCGCTTTCCCTGCTCCTTCATATCGGCGTCCGTTATCTCTTTCAGGACTGGGGAAAACTGCGCGGCGAATATGAACTCTGCGCCAGGTTCAAACCCGTGTTCGAGCTGATTGCCCGGACTCCTCCCGCACAGCTGCGGGTCGGGATTCTGGCGGACAGCATGCATATGACGCAGGCCGCGTTTTCGCGGAGTTTCCGCGCGGTCATGGGAATTTCCCCGAAGGATTTCCTGCGGAAATATTATCTGGACCGTGCGGATGAGCTTCTCTGTTTTTCCGGCTCGTCCATATCTGAAACCGCCCGTCTTCTGGGACACGACGACATTCATAATTTCTTTCATGCCTTCAAACGCATTGCGGGAGTTTCTCCCGCGGAATACCGTTCCAATCGCGGAAAGAACTCCTGAGCTCTGACGGTTTTGCTTCGCCGCCGCCTTCTGGAACTCATGCAATCATAAAATTACACTAAATAGCAATAATTTTACAGTTGCCGGAATCCTGGTTTCTCATTATAATTAATAGCGTGAAATTCAAGTGTTTTCCAGATGGGGAGGACGGATTCCCATCCCCGAACCGAGAAGAAAAATTGATTTGTTACACAAAGATGAAGGAGCGTTCAATGAAAATGACGGGAAGTCTCATCATTCTGTTTGCGGCTTGTGTTCTCTCCGCCGCTGATATCGTCAAGGACGGGAAGAGTCTGGCGACGATTCTTATCCCGAGGGAATCCCCCCGCACCGTTGTTTTTGCCGCGGGAGAGCTGCGGGAGCATCTGGAGAAAATGACGGGGGCCGGCATCCCGCTGTCATGGAGCGATCCGGACCGGAGGAATCCTGCCTTTATTCTGGAGATCCGTCCGGAAAAGGAATGGAAGGGAAGGGAGTCCGCGCAGGCTTTCCGGATTGCGGAAACGGAAAAACCCGCTCCGCAGGTCAGGATCGCGGGCAATACCGGACTTGCGGTCGTTTACGGAGTTTACCGTTATCTGCACTCTCTGGGTGTCCGCTGGTTCGAGCCTGGAGCGGAGGGTTGTGAGATCCCGCGGAAGAAGACGATTGCCGTGAAGAAAGGTGTCAGAAGCGAATCTCCCGCAGTGCTTTCCCGCTGCATGGATTTTTCCAATATCTGGCAGGTGATTTATCCCGTGGCGGATCACCGGAAAGATCCGGACGGGTGGAAAAATTTCCAGAAAACGGTTCATTATGAATATGATCTCTGGCTTCTCCGCAATCTGATGCATTTTGAACGCACCATTCACGATGAACATCTGTTCGATTTCAACAGAAAACCTGGAATCAAGGGGCATTCTCTCTATCCGCATTGCGGGCTCAGCCCTGCCCTGTTCGCCAAGGAACCGGAACGCTTTGCCATGGTCACGCGGAATTACGTCAAACAGCGGATCTGGAAAGATGCCCAGCCATGTTTTACGAATGAGAAGAATATCCGGACCGCCATCCGGACCGCGGTGGACTATTATCGGAAAATGGAGAAATCAAAGGATCGGCGCAATACGGATCTGGATGAAATCATGGATGTTTCCATGGCGCTTGCGGACGGACCCGGGATCTGCGAATGCCCGGAATGCCGGAAAGTCGGCGGGGACGGACCATACTGGAGAGACCGTCTTGTCTGGCATTTCATGAATCGCGTTGCAAAAGGGCTGCGGGAAGAGGTTCCCCATGGAATGATCTCCCTGTTTGCCCCTTACCTGGAATTGAAGCGTCCGCCGGAAGGAGTCAGGATCGAACCGAATATTGTCGCGATAGCCTGCCGGACTCAGGCATGGCACAATACTCCGGACGCAGGGAAGACTGCTCCGTTTTCCCGGGAATATCTTGAAAATGTCAGGGCCACGCAGAAGGCCGGAGCGCAGATCGCCACCTACGATTATATCTACTGGGGTGCGACACCGCAGACCATGGATGTCCTGGACGCCGTGAAATCTTATCAGCGAGACTGGAAGGTCTCCCGCCAGTATCATCTGGAGGTCATGGAGCGCGGACCCCATGTTTATCCGTTCCTCTGGGCGATTGCGCAGAGTGTCTGGGACGGGAAACAGGATCCGAGAGAGCGCTTTGCCTATTATCTTGAAAATTTCTACGGAAAGGAAAACGGCAGACTGCTCCTCAATCTTTTTCTTGCCATACAGAAAAACAGTCAAAAACTGAACCGCATTACATTCGGATGTCTGAATGCTCTCTCCGTCATGCTTCCGGATGAAATGAAAAAACAGTGGTGCTCAGCGCTGGCTGAGGCAGAACGGAATGCCACAGGAATCCATGCCGCGCGCATGCGGCGTTTCCGTAAGGCATTTGAGTTCCAGATCAAACTGGGAGAGGCTTACCGGACTTATCTTGACGCATTGGTCAGCCGGACTCCGGAATCGGTCGGCCGATTCCGCCGGAAAGCGGAAGAGGCGCGGAGATTCTGGGATGCGGAAAAGCTTGAGTATACCTTTTACTCCAACTCCGCTGTCAGCGGAATCCGAATGCTGAAACGGCTTGAAACTGCAAAATTTGATCCTGTAGTCCCGGTTCCGCGCAAGCTGACGGACGAGGAGAGGTATCAGGAGGTTTTTTCCGGACTCGACACCCTGCCGCCGCGGTCCGCCGGGTTCCGCTTTCTTCCCGATGTCTGGAATTTCATGATTGATCTCCGGGATTCCGGGCTGGAAAACGGCTGGCACAAACCGGCGTTCGATGATTCGAAATGGTTTCCGCTTTCCTCATCCAATTTTATTGAGGAGCAGGGATTTCCTGAATTTGAAGGCCGCTTCTGGTACCGTGTGAAGTTCACGGTGCCGCGAGAGTTCGAGGGGAAAAAGATCACACTCCGGATCGGCTCGCTGGATGATGACGGGGATATCTACATCAATGGGAAACTGGCATTTTCCCGCACGGATGCTTCCGGCTGGGACAAATCTTTTGCATTCGACGCCACCGGATTCCTGTTCCCGGGAAAAGAGAATGTGATTGCGATTCGCGGATATGACAACATCGGAGCCGGCGGACTGTGGCGTCCCTCGGCAATTTATACTGGAGAAAACAGACAATGAATGCAGATTGCCCGCTGCAGAGCAGAGAATGTCGGGAAAGGATGATTTGCATGAATCCATTTGCGAGGCAGAATTTGCGGCAGCTCCGTGGGGAGGGGACCGGGAGATTCAGAGCAGAATTTACTCTGATAGAGCTCCTTGTAGTGATTGCGATCATTGCCATTCTTGCGGCCATGCTTCTGCCCGCTCTCGCCAGAGCGCGTGATGTCGCGCATCGGATCTCCTGTCTGTCCAGAGAACGTCAGATCGGCGCCATGATTCTGATGTATGCGGATTCCAGCAATATGCAGATCCCGCCGGCGCTGGATCAGTCGCCCGCAAGATATGTCACCGGTTTTACGTGGATTTCCAAAATGCTGCATGCCAATGGTGACAAGCTCGTTTCCGATGGATGTGGAAGTACGGAGTACACGAACAAACTGTTTGAGTGTCCGAAGATCACGGAATGGCGTGCTCCCATCTACCGCTGGCTCTATAATGCCAAGCTTGGAGGAATGCAGGGGCCCGACGGGTCTCCGAACGAACCGTCGGGCCCCTGCATCGTCTGAAAAAAATATCCCGGACCTGCATCTTTCTGGAAGGTGTGACAAATCAGGGTTCTTTTACCAACGCATTGCAGCTCCAGCCGTATTATGAGTATAGAAGAGCGGAATACCGCCATGAAAACGGCGCGAATCTGTTGTATGCGGACGGCCATGCGAGTTATGAAAAACCGACAGCCGAGGGCATGAGCATCTCTCAGGTCGCGCGTCAGGATGTCTCAACAATGTATGAATAAGGATCTCACAGCATGAAAAAAATCTGTTTCTGGTTTCTAGCTCTGTGTCCCGTGATTCTCTCCGCAGGAGAAAATTTCTTTGCAGACGGGAATACCGTATGGGCGGTTGATACGGAGAACTCTGCGCATGAGACGATCCGCTACGCGGAACGGGAGCTGAAGAATGCGTTGTTCAAAATATCCGGTGTGAAGTTTCCGTCGTCTGGAACGGCGGAACACAGGATCGTTCTGAAAGTGGACCCCGCCATGCCGGCAGACCGGATCTCCATACGGACCCGGGACGGGAAACTGCTGCTTGCCGGCGGTTCCGAACGCTCCGTACTCTATGCGGTATACACATTTCTCCAGAAATATCTGGGTGTCCGCTGGCTTTGGCCGGGAGCATCGGGGGAATTCATGCCGCGCAAGGATCGATGGACTCTTCCGGAGATCAATTTTTCCTATCAGCCGCCAATCAAATACCGTGCTCTGCATCAGACCGGAGACGCTCCGGCGGACAAAGAGGGTTTCCGTGACTGGATGGCCCGGAATTTTTCCACAAATCACTGGAATGGCGTGAAAAATGACAGAAAAGACAGGGCGCGCGGATTCTATGTCGCCTGGGGTGCCCATGCGGCATGCGTCCCCCAGAGATATTTCAGGCAGCATCCGGAATATTTCGCCTTGACCAACGGGATCCGCCATAATATGCAGTTCTGCTTTTCGAACCCGGATGCAATCAAACTGGCGGCAAAAGAGATTGCAGGAGATCTCCGGTTACGGAAACCGGAAATCGTGATGCTATTCCCGTCGGACAACCATCAGCTTTGCGAATGTTCCTCATGTTCCGCCATGAAAGGATCGGACAAATGGTTCCGCTGTTTCGACAGTCTTGTGAAAATTCTGAAAAAAAGATTTCCAAAAGTGGAATTTCTGAGCTGCGCCTACATGGGATTCATGGATCCTCCCTCCAGACTGCCTCAGGACTCGCCGTTCACGATACTGACGACATACCGGCGCTGCAATCTCCATAAACTGGATTCCGACTGCCCTCACAATCAGCGGGAAGCGGCATGGATCAGAGAGTGGGCGAACAAGGGAACCTCCATCGGATTTTACAATTACGAGTTCTGCATATTTCATTGGAAAGAAGGACTTCTGACCCCATTTTATTCCCTGATCGACGAGAATCTGAAAATGGCGGCGCGCCTGAAGAGTCCGCTTGTGACGACGGAAGTCTGGCAGGGCGGTCCGAAACAGGCGCTTCGTGACGTGGCATATATGAAAAACCGTCTTGCCGTCTATCTCTATGCCCAGCTGATGTGGAATCCCTCCGCAGACTGCGACGCCCTGATCCGCGACTGGTGCCAAACGGTTTACGGCAAAGGTGCCGATCCGCTCTACCGCTATTTCAAGCGCATTGACAAACAGTGGACCTCCATGAAAATCCACTGCGGGATTGGAGAATTTCCTTCCAGATTTGCTGACAGTTTTGTCACTCCGGAACTTTATGCGGAGGTCCGATCCCTTTTTCTTGAAGCGGACCGGCTGAACGGTGGAAAAACCGATGCGGTGGAATATGAAAAATATCTGTTCGGACAATGGATGCGCATTGCGCCTCCGAAACCGGGAACCATTCTGTCCCGCATCAAAGACGAAACTTCGCAGGGCAACCGGATCGGCCGTCTCCCCGTTCGTGCGGCATGGAATGAAAAGAACCTGTTTTTCCACGGGGTGAAACTTCCGTTCGAAGCGGAGATTACTCCGTTGTTTGCGGAAAAACCTTTCCGCTTCTCCGTTGACGGGAACGGAAAGCGGAGTTCCTCGCCCGCATCTCCCTCGCAATGGTCATGGAACAAAACAAGTGTTTCCATTCCTGTTTCGATTTTTAACGCCCTGCCGGAGCCCGGATTCTACTGGGGACTCCGCATCCGCAGCGGAGGTCAGGCATGGCCGGCGGATAAAAATTCTCCCGGATCCATGATTTTTTTCAACAGGGAGAAGGAGGACCGGACAATTCTCTGGAGCAAGGGCGAGAGCCGCTATGACAAGGCCATGGCAAAACAGTTTGCCGAAATGGGATGGAACTTCGATTTCGCAACCAGGGAACAGATGGAATCCGGGAATCACTCCGTCTATGTCTTCTGCACTGACAAGTGCGAGGGGGGATTCGCCCCTGAAATGTGGCCGAAGATCTGGGAGAAAGTCAGAAACGGCGCAATGCTTGTCATACAGCCTCTCCGGCTGGATTTCAAAAAGATCACCGATGACGAAACTCTGCTCTTCCGTATCCATGGAATCGGGAAGACTCTGCTGAGCGACCGCAAACCGGAGTATCTGCGGGGCGACTGGCTGAAGAACCCGTTCAATCTTCAGAGGGAATTCAACCTCTGCATCACCCCAGCCTATACGGCGGTGCCTCAGCGGCCGGACGCATGGCAGATTCTCGCGAATCAGCCGAAAAGCTCCAGGGAGAAAAAGACGCGCGAACCATTCATTCTCTTCCGGCCTTACGGCAAGGGGTTTGTCGTGGTGTTCTGCACTCTGAATTACGGAGCCTTTTCACCGGCGGTTCTGATCGGAAACCTGTATGAAAACAGGGAGGCGCTCCGCGGAAAAAGTCTCTGAGAATTATAACATGAAACATGGATGTTTGGAACCGGAGAAACAAGGAAACGGTTCTGCTTACAGCAATTATCACGAAAAAAAATGGGAAAGGATTCAGACATGAAAAACAAACTTTCACTTGCGTGTCTCATTTGTGCCGGGGCATTGACTTTTGGCGGCAGCGCATTCGCACAGGAACAGACCGGCGCTGCCGGAAAGAGCGTGCTTTTCGTGGAGAACGAGGCAAAGTGGGCAAAGGGCAATACCCCTCAGATTAAAAAGCAGCTGGAAGAGGCCGGCTGGAAATTTGAGCTTGCGACTCCGGAGCGCATCATGAAGGAAAACCATCCTGTTTATCTCTTCAGTTTTGCCAGCCTGGATTTGCAGAAAGGACGATACTGCGATATATGGGAAACTCTCTGGAACAAGGTGAAAGCCGGAGCTGTGGTTGTTTTTCAGCCCATCAATCATTTCAGTTTCGTGAAGATTTCCGAAGATGAAACACTGGATCTCCGTGTCCGCGGGATTGAAAAAACCGATCCGAAAGACCGGACGGCGGCCTATCTTCCGGGGGATTGGCTGAAAAAACCATGTGATCTTGAAAAGGAATTCAAAAAGTGCATGACCCCTGCCTATGTGGCAATTCCGGACAGTCCGGAAGTGTGGCAGGTCCTCGCGACTCAGCCGAGAAGTTCGGAAGAGAAAAATGTGCGTGATCCCTTCATCCTGTTTCGTCCTTACGGAAAAGGCTTTATTGTGGTCATGGGGCCTACGAATCATTCGTTTTCCATCGGTGTCTTTCTCACAAATCTGTATGAAAACCGGGATGCTCTCCGCGGAAAAAGTCTTTAATCAGATGTTCTGTCAATGGAAGAAAACATGAATCACTGGAAACCGAACGGGAATTTTTTTGTCGGAGACTGCATGCCTTTCTTCAGGGACGGAGTCTTTCATCTGTATTATCTCCTGGATGTCGGGCATCACAATCATCCGGTGGTCGGGCATCTCGGCGGACACCAGTTCGCCCATGCCGTGAGCACGGATCTGGTCCACTGGACGCATCTGCCGATCGCCCTGGGACTGGATTTCAAAAACGGCGAATGCAGCAACTGCACGGGATCCATGCTGGAATACCGGGGAAGGATCTTCGCGTTCTACGCTCTGCGCTCCCGGAGCTTTTCCGGGGAGGAGCTCCGCATTGCCGTCAGTGACGACGGTGGAACTTCCTTTGTCAGATGGGATCTTCCGGAACTTCCCGTCCCGTCGGAGAGCTGCGGCAACTTCCGCGATCCCAAGGCTTTCATCGGCCCGGACGGACGGGTTCATCTTCTGATCTCGTCCGGAGCTCTGGAGTCCGGCGGTGACACTCCCGTCCGGATCGGCGAAGTCCTGCATTTTTCCACGGACGATCTGATTCATTACCGCCGCGAGGAATCATTCCTGCGCTCCCTGTTCATTCCGGAATGCTGCGACTATTTCCAGTGGGAGGGTCTTTATTACTTTACCTACAACTCCAGATGGGAAACCAGCGTGCGCTGTTCGGAACATCCCCTTGGGCCGTGGAGAATTCCCTCCATGGACATCCCAGCGTCCCGCTACTGCTGCGTGATGAAAACCGCGCCGTGGAAGGACGGGCGGAGGATCGGCGTCGGCTGGGTCCCGACCTGGGAGAACGGCCCGCTTTTCGGAGGGCGGACCGTTTTCCGAGAACTGGTCCGGGAACGGGACGGTTCCATCGGGACCGCGTTTGTCGAGGAGATGATTCCGCGGAATCCCCTCCTTGCGCTTGAACGCGTCCTTTTGAAAGGCTCCTGCGGAATCTCCGTGCGCCAGATCGGCGTGTTTCCCCATTCTTTCCGTCTGGACGGCTCCATCCGCTTCCGGCCGGGAACGGCGGAATTCGGCATGATCGTCATGGATCAGGAGCAGATTTACCGGCGTTTCATTTCCTTCGATCCGCAGTCGGGGATCGTCGAACTGGATGATTCCACAAGAATCCGGCAGGTGAAGATGGACGGCGGAGAAGTCTCCTTCCGCCTTGTCCGGACGGCGGATGTGCTCGACCTGGAAATCAATGGAAGGCGGACCGTGGTATCGTCCCATCTGGATTTCCCGGAGAGCAGCGTGGCGCTCTATGTCCGGGACGGGGAGGCGGATTTCAGCGGTCTGAAATCATTTGTGTGTTAGAATCATGTACGTGCTGGGGCTGGATATCGGAACGACAAAAAGCGCGGCTGTGCTGCTCGAACGGAAAAGCGGTTGCCCGGCTGCGTTTTCTTCGCAGGCGAACGGCGCGGGAACGGGACGGCAGTCCGTCCCCGCGATTCTGGAATCTCTTGCGGAGGCCGTGCGCGGACTTCCGGAGGAAAAACGGCGGCGGGTCGGACTGATCGGAATCACGGGACAGATGCACGGCGTCGTCTGCTGGGGCGGGAAACGGAATCCGGTATTTGAAAACTGGCAGAGCACGCTGGCGGCGGAGTCCGGAGTCCTTGAGAACGTGCGCCGTCTGCCGGGATGTGAGGCGCTCTGCGGCGGATACGGATTCGCGACACTGGCGGTTCCCGGTTTCTGCAAGGGGTTTCTGCATGCCGGGACCGTCATGGATTATCTCGGTGCGCAGCTGACCGGGACGGAACGCTCCGTCATGGAATGTTCGAACGCCGCCTCCTGGGGCTTGTGGGATTTCTCCGTGTCCGGCTGGGACCGGAAGGCGGTGGCGCATTTGGGGATTCCGCCGGGACTTCTCCCGCGTCCCGTCGCCGGCGGATTTCCGCTTGGCGGAGTCTGTCCGGAATGGGCGCGCCGCCTGGGAATTCCGGAAGGAGCCCGCGTCATGGTTCCGATCGGAGACAATCCGGCGGCGGTCATCGGAAGCGGCGGTTCGCCGGAAACCGATCTTTTCCTGACAGTCGGGACCGGCGCGCAGCTGGCGTTTCACTCCGCCCGCCCGGAAGAGATGCGCCGCCCCGGGATGTTTGAACGGCGTCCATTTCCTGCGGGAGGGAGTCTTTTTGTCGGGGCCGTGCTCTGCGGCGGAAAAGCCGTGGAAATTCTCGCCCGCTTTCTGGCGGATGTGCTGAGACACTTTTCCGCGGACATCCCGATGGAGGAGATCTACCGGAAAATTGCCGGGTGCGGCACTGTTCCGGCCGCGGCTCCTCTGCGGGTCTCAACCCGTTTCATGGGAGAGCGGGCCGCTCCCGCACTCCGGGGGGAAATCCATAATATCTGTGTGGAGAACTTATCCTTTCAGGAACTCTGCCGCGCATGGCATGCCGGACTCCTGGACTCCCTGCTGGACGGCCTGCCGCCGGAGATCGCCCGTTCCCGCCGCCGGATTGTCGTGAATGGAAATGCGGTCCGGAAATCCCCCCTGATGCTCCGGCTGCTGCGGGAACGGATGCCGGAACACGAAATCCTGCTGCCCGATACACGGGAGGAAGCCGCATGCGGCGCGGCGCTTTACGCCATGCGGAGCGGAAAGCGGAAGTGCCCCGTAAACTTTCCATGGTGAATTTCCTCTCCCGTACTTCTCCGTCCGCCCGGCATTGCCTGCATTCCTTGCGGTGAACGGAGACATTTTCCGGAAAAATACGGAAAATCTTTTCCTTGGCGCTTGCAATACTGATTTATACGAGTATGGTATCTCGTGTAAATCAAAAGGCCGGGATGTTTTTCCATGGTGACAATGAGCGACATCGCCCGTGCGGCCGGAGTCAGCCGCCTCACGGTATCGGCGGTCCTGAACGACAGGCGGGGTGCGGTCAGGATCAGCGACTCCACGCGCGAACGGGTGATTGCGGTTGCAAGACAGATGAACTACCGCCACAATGCCCTGGCGTCCGCCGTAAGAAAAGGGCGGACGGACATCATCGGCATCCTGGGGTGTTTTGAAGGCAATTACGGCCTGGAAATGATTAACGGGCTTGTCGATGCCGCAGAGGAAACAGGTTTTTCCTGCAAGTTCCGTTTCACGGGGAAGCGCAGCGGCATTCTGGAGAATCTGATTTCCTGCCTGGAATACCGGGCCTGCGGAATCATCTGCCGTTCCGGCGACGCGCAGGTATTGACTGTTCTCCGGAATGAACTGGAAAGAGAGGGAATTCCTCTTGTCCTTCTGGACAGCTGCGCTTCGGCGGACTGGTGTTCCCGTGTCAATTCGGATGACTTTGCCGGAGGGCGGAATGCCGCCGGGTTCCTGCTGAACCATTCCGGAAGCCGGATTCTCTATGCGGCATACTGCGACTCCGACGGCATTCCTTATGCAAAATGGCGCAAGGACGGTTTTGAGTCTGCGCTGGGCCGGCCTCTCCGATCCTCCGAGATGCTTGTCTTTCAAAACCGCGGGGACATCGACGATCAGGAAAACTCCGGGATTGCGGCTCGGATCCGCGCCTTTCAGCCGTCCGCCATTTTCTGCGACAGCGATTACATTGCGCTGAAGATTCTTGCCATTCTCGGAGAATTGCGCCTTTCCGTTCCGGACGATGTTTCCGTCATGGGGTTCGGCGGATTCGACTTTTCCCCTCTCGCGTCCCCGCCTCTGACGACCGTTCAGCAGCCCTTTGCTGAAATGGGGCGGAACGCGGTGCTGGAATTGAAGCGTCTTCTGGATGGCGGCGCAGTGCGGGACGTGTTTCTGGACACAAAACTGGTTATTCGGAAATCGGCGAAGAAGGGAGTGGAATAATGGGAAAGGCGAGGAATGAATTCCGCAGTCACCGGAGATATTTCACACTGATCGAGCTTCTTGTCGTAATTGCGATCATCGCCATTTTGAGCGCGATGCTGCTCCCGGCGCTGCAGAGCGCCCGGGAGAAGGCAAGAGGGATTCTGTGCGTGAACAATCTGAAGCAGCATGCTCTGGTGTCCAATCTCTACATGGACGCCTATCAGGGATACATGCCGCATGTCAACGACACGCGTATTCCGGCCGGGCCTTACTGGCCCTCCCGTTTCGTTGACGCCGGCTATATGCGGCAGCGTTCCGGCGGCCAGACGGTCCAGGAATTTTTCCTGCGCAACAGCTGGCTGCGCTGTCCGGCGGGGGCGGAAGTCTCCGGAAAAACCACTGCGGAATGGGAGCGTTACGGACTGAACAACCGGATCTTCGGCTCTCTCAGCGGCGGGATTCCCGTTTATGTGAAACCGCTTCATTCCCTGGAAAAGATCAAAAAGGAGCAAACCCTTTCCGGAAAACCGCATCATTATGTATTCGTGTGCAGCGCATTCTGGAAGGAGGACAGATGGATCCAGTATTTCAATGCCGACGTCAGCAGCGCGGGCACGAAGCCGGGAATCGGCCTCTGGCACAACCGGAGCGCCAATGTCACATGGCTTGACGGCAGCGTCTCTTCCGTGAGACCTGCCGAGCTGGATCCCGGAGCATACAGAATCTGCTGGAAATAATTCCGTGTCGGGAACTTGAATGTGCATGTTGAATGGAAATGAACTGCCGGCGTTGCCGGAAAGGGGGACTGCATGATGAAATGGATTCCGGCGTTTGCGCTCTGCTTCAGCGGAATGCTTCTGTCTGCCGGAGAAGCTTTTTTTCCGCTGTTTCAGGATGGGAAGGCGGCGGCTGAGATTGTCGTCGTCCCGGAGGCGGAAACGCATGTTGCCGCATTCAACCGGGCCTTGAAACGGTGCGGGGGAGCGGAACTGGCGCTGCGGCGCGGGGAACGGCGTCCCGGGGTTCCTTCGATTGTTTTTGAGATTACGGAGAAACCGATTGACCGGGATGACGCCTTTTCCATTGTTTTCCCCGACCCGCTGACGCTGAAGATCATTGCCTCTCCCCGTTCCGTGCGCTGGGCCCTGAATGCGATTCTGGAACAATACGCTGGCGTGGTTTTCTGTTTCCCCGGCGAACGCGGGGCGCATTATCCGCGGAGGACGGACATCCGGATTCCGGTGCGCGGCTTCCGGGATGATGCGGATCTGAAACTTTCCCGCTTCTTTACGAGAGAAGACCGGGAATGGCTTCTGAACATGAACGGCAAGGAACTTGGCCGGATCGACTTCGTGATCGGACACAATGTCGGGCTGACCGTTCTGCCGCCGTCGAAATATGCCTGCGCCCGGTGGAGAGAGAAGATCATGCCGCTCCGGAACGGGAAACGCCTTGCATCGCCCCCCCGGGACACGCACGGCTGGCAGCCGTGTTACAGCAGTCCGGACGCCGTTTCCGAAGCGGTGAAGAATATCTCCGCGTTTCTTGCCGGGCATCCCGGGACGAAATTCTTTTCCATTTCCGCCAATGACATCGGCGGCTATTGCGAGTGTTCCGCCTGCGTCCGGGCGAACGGGGGAGTGCGGAAGAACCGTTACAACCGCCGTCTCCGGAACTGGTCCGACGTCTACTTCAAGTGGTGCAACGCCGTTGTGTCGGAAGTTTCCGGAAAGTTTCCGGAAGTCTATTTCGGGACGCTGGCTTACTCCGAGACCTCCGAACCGCCTTCGTTCAAACTGCATGACCGGATCGTGGTTGCCATTCCGACGGATCTGCATGCCCTGATGAAAAAAGGGCGCATGGAGGAGGTCCGGAGCATTTACGAGGCCTGGAGCGGAAAAGCCGCGAACCTGGGAATCTGGGAATATGGATTTGCCGCAGGCGATTATTCCATTCCCCGCCTGCCGTGGAAACTGTATTCCGCGGGTCTGCGGATGCTGAAGGCGAACAGGGGCGGTTTTTTCTTCTGCGAGAGCGCGCCTTTGACCGGCGAGGGGCCGAAACGCTGGCTTTATCTGAAAATGGCGTGGGATGTCGACGCCGATCCGGACCGTCTTCTCCGGATATGGTGCGCCGCATGCGTGGGGGAAAAGGCGGGAAGGCTTCTGGAACGCTATTATCGCTGGACGCATGACTTCTGGACTTCCGAACAGGTGAACCGGACTCCCTGGGCGCGGACGGCGGGACTTTATTTCGCGCGCGGCCTGACGGAATCTTATCTGCTTGCTCTCGGAAAGGAGGATCTCGCCGGATGCCGCAGACTCATGGAGGCGATGTTCGAGGAGGCGAAACGTTCCGGAGATCCCGATCAGCGGTACCGCGCGGAACGTCTGCTGCGCTTCTACGATTTTCATGAATGCATGGCCCTCCTCGGCGGGGGCGGGCTCGTACCGCTTGATTCTTCGAAAAGGCTGCCTCCCGATGCGCTGATGAACCTCCGGAGCGCCGGGGAGGTCTGCGCTCTGCTGGACGCCATGCCCGGAATCCTGCGGCGTCTTGCCCGTCTTCCGGAAATCATCGCCGAACTCAATCGCGACGGGTTCAGCGGAACGCTGGAAAGCAGGAGAATTCCCGTGGGAAGGAATATCCCGGGCGTTTTCCTGAATCCCGTATTCCGCTGGAGGCGGGACCCCTCCGTCCGCGCCGCCATCCGGAAGACGGCGGAGAATCCGGAACTTCCCGCCGGAGCCCGACGGCAGCTCTCCGATATTCTCCGCTTTGAAAAACTTCCCGAACTGATCGCGCCCGCGGACGACGCAGAGGAACTTGCCCTGTGGGACATTACCCGTCCGGGCATGCTGGTGGAGCTGGACCATTCCACGGGAAAACGCCGGATCAAGGTGACAAAACAGAGCGGCTGGGCCGCCGTCCGGCGCAAGATTCCCGAGGCGGATCCTTATCACAGCTATGCGGTGGAGCTTACCGTTTCCGCTCCTCCGGAGAATGTCGCCGGAAATGCGAACAGCCGCCTGATCCTCTGTTCCTCCCCGAATTTCGATTATACGACGCGCAGCTCGCATTCCACGGAATTTTATCCGCAGTTCCCTGGGAAAAAGGTGAAAATGTCCATCGCCGCCACGTTCCCGGGCGATGTCTACGGCGGCTATTTTTATGTGATCTGGAACGGGCTCGAGCAGGGAAGGCATTTTTTCATCGAAGACATCCATGTCCGGGAACTGGGAGGGGATCCCCCGTGTGAAGAGCATTCCGTCGCAGGATGGAGAACGGACGGGAGGAAGGAAGGCGTTGTGCGGACGCCGGACGGAATCGCCGTCCGGAACATTGCGGGGATCACGCCGCTTGTTTCCGAAACGGAATTTCCCGTGTGTCCGGGAACCCGTTTCCGGATTGTCGCTCCCGTGAAAGGGAAGGGGGTTTTCCGGATCGGCATTGCGGCATTCGACGGGAACGGCCGCCATCTGGGAAATCTTCACGGCCGTCTGATTCAGGCGAACCAGGCGGACCGGAGCCGGAATGCAAAATGGGAGGAGACTCTCCCTTCCGCCGGACGTTTCCGGGAGGTGAGGCGGATTGCCGTCCGCCTTGAGATGCGCCGCGGCGGCATGGAGTTCGGACCGGTCAGGATTCTTTTTTTCAAAGCGGAAAAATCAAACGGAGAGGTTCCGGAATGACACATCTTGCAGAGGACCGCAGAGAGATCTTTCTCAATCTTTTTTATCCGGAACGGATTCGCGGGTTTGACGTCGACGCATGGGTCGCGCATTACGCGGCGGAGGGGGCGACTTCATTCTGTCTGGACATCAAGGATCAGGCTTATGTCTATTACGACTCGCGCCATGCGCCGAAATGGAGCATTCTCGGGGCGCGCGATTTCGCCAGGGAGCTTTCCTGCGCCGTCCGGAAACGCGGACTCAAATGGAGCGCCTACATCGCGCCGTCGGAATTCGCATTTCTGGACGGGGAACCGGACACGGCGGACTGGCAGGTGCGCTTCGAGGACGGTTCCACCCCTCCGGAAACCGTATGGAACCGGAAACGCTACTGCTGGAATTCCCCCTATGCGGATCTCCTGCTGCGGATTCTCGGAGAGATCGCCGCGGAATATCATCCGGACGGTTTTTATCTGGACGGCGTCGCATGGCCGTGGTTTTATGAAAGGCCGCTCTGCTACTGCCGTTTCTGCCGGGAGCGGTTCCGGCGCGAATACGGTGCGGAAATTCCCGGGAGCGCGGAAAAGGA
Organism: uncultured Victivallales bacterium; assembly: GCA_944391115.1. GTDB lineage: Bacteria > Verrucomicrobiota > Lentisphaeria > Victivallales > UBA1829 > UBA11452. The sequence continues at coordinate 103,174 of CALXSJ010000006.1, forward strand.
GAGTGAAACTTTTGTAAAATTCATTCTGGCGCGGAGGAAATGGAACTCCGAAATCGCCGGAAGGATCCGGGAGACCGTCAATGCCGTCGATCCGGAAATCACGCTTGTGACGAACTGTGTTTTTTCCTTCCACGACTGGACATGTTCCACACAGCCGGAAACCGCGCGGCATTTCGATTTCATGTGCGCGGAGGATCCGCCGTCCCTCTTCCGGAACGAACGGCTGCCGCGTCTGTTTTCGCCCGGAGACACGCTGCTTCTGAAGGCGGCTCTCCTGCGCATGCTGGCGGGCGGCAGGCAGGGCGAGTTCTACTCCAGCTATCACGCAGACGTGCCGATGGAGGAAATCCTGCTCAATCTTGATCTCTATTCCGCCGCGGGCATGCGCACATCATTTTCCCCGCTGAGAAAGGATTCCCGGATCCTGCTGGAGCGTCTGCGGCGGATCGAGCCGTGGATCCGCGGACTGGCCCCCGCTCCGGAAATTGCCGTCCACCTCGGCGAGGACACAAGAATCGGCGGTTTCCGGACGCAAACTCTCCTTCCGGAGATTCCCGGCGCGGATTCGGATCCTTTTTTTCAGGAACCTCTCGCCTTTTTCCGGTGCGGACTGGATCTGCATCTGCCGCTGGAGTTTGTATCCGATTCCGACCTGGAGCATGACAATCTGCATGGGGCGCGTATCCTGGTTCTCCCGGACAGCATGGTGCTTCCCGCGGGATTTGCCGCCTCCTTCCGATCGAAGGTGGAAAGCGGATGGAATGTGCTTGCATCCATGGAGACCAATACGAAAAACAGATTCGGCGCGACTCTTTCCGATGAGCCGCTGTTCCCCGGTTCGGGATTGCGTCTGGCCGGACGCGTCCGGACGCCGAAGCCGTGGTTCCTGCGCCGGAAGGACGGGAAACTCGAATTCCAGGAACCGGTCCCCGATGCGCGCGCCGTCTATCTCTCCTTCACGGAGGGGGAGGCGGAGGAATGGATCGGCGAAAACGTCGCTTCCCATGCCGCGGCGCTTGGTTTCCGGACCGAAGACCGGCAGGCGCATTGTCTCCGGAACGATCCCCGATCCGTGCACTGGCCTGCGGAGGCGGTGATTCTGGAAGCGGACCGGAACTGGAAGGTGCTGGCATTCCTGAAATATCTGGATGAAGAGAGCGGGGAGTGGAAGCAGTCTCCCGGCATTGTGGAACGGAAATTCGGCAAAGGGCGGATCATTTATCTGGCCTTGGGCTTCTCGCTGAAAAACGGATGTCATCCTCTCTGGCGCCGGACCCTGATGGAACAGCTCCTCCGCCGGCTTTCCGGAGAGGAGCCGCAGATCCGGATTCAGGCTCCGCCGTGCGTCAAAGCCGTCTTTTTCCGGCAGGGGAGGACGCGGATCATCCACCTCGTGAACGAACTCTCCCCGCAGGGGGGAGACGCGTATGCCGAGGAGCGCATTCCGGTCTCCCTGGATCTCTTTCTGAACGGACCGGCCCCTTCCGACGTCTCCTTTCCCGTTCTTGAAGACGGCGCCCGGGCGGATTTGAGCGCGGACTCTTCCCATTATCACTGCACCGGGCTGAAACGGCGGATGGTGGTCCGGATTTCCGGATGAAAATGCGGCGCGGCATTCCGGACCGGCGCCGTGCGGCGTTCTTCCGGAAACCGGGCGTTTTGCGGCCCGGAAATGAAAAAACAGAGAAGAACACATGCTTTCCGCTTGATAAAACGGAACGTTCCGTTATAGTATTTTCCAGGAAACATGATGGAGGAGATGGCTATGACAGATGTTCTGATTATCGGCGGGAACCGTTTTCTGGGGAAGACAATTGCGGAGGCGTTTCTGCGGTCCGGCGCATACCGGGTTTATGAGCTGAACCGGGGAACCCGGCCTCCGAATGAAGGGATCGCGGGACAGTTCCGCTGCGACAAGAGCGACCGCGAGGCGTTCGGTAAGATTCTTTCCTCCCGCTCCTGGGATGTGATTGTCGACACGATCCTGAAAGATGACGATCTGGAATTTGTGATCGACGCCCTGAAAGGCCGCGTCGGACATTTCATTCATACGGGATCCATCGGTGTTTACGGTGACGCCCGGAGAATTCCCGCGCCGGAATGGCTGCCCATGGCGAAGGGGGATCTCTCCGAGGAGATTGTCTTCAATGACAAGATCGCCCAGGATCAGGTGCTGATGCGGGCTTTTCAGGAAAAAGGCTTTCCCGCCACGATTCTGCGGATGAGCAACGTCTACGGGCCGGGGGATGTGCCTCTTGACGGGTGGGGCGGGCGCAATCCGCTTTTCTTCCAGATGATTCTCGAAGGCAGAACACTTCCGATTCCGGAGAACGGCCGCGCGCTGCTGCAGCCGGGACATGTGCAGGATCTGGGAAGGGCCTTCCTGCATGCGGCGAAACGTCCCGCGTCGATCGGCCAGATTTACAACATCTGCGGAAGCTGGAGCCTGATGCTCAAGGATTACGTCCGTCTTCAGGCGAAGATTCTCGGGCGCGAAGTCCGGATGGAATATGTGTCCCAGGAGGAGCTGCTGAAGCGTTTCCCGAAGATCAGCGTGTACGGGCTGCGTTTTGTCTGCCAGCACATGTGCGCGGAGATTGCCAAGGCGGAACGGGAGCTTGACTGGCGTCCGGAAATTCCGCTGGAATCCGGGCTCCGGGACAATTTCCGGTGGATGTTTGAAAAAGGCCTGCTCCGGGAGAGCGCCGCCCCGCAGGCGGATTGAGCCTTTTCCCGCCTTGCCGAGGATTCTGCCGCCGTTAGCGGGAAAAGCAGTTTTCCCGTTTCCCCCTGACGGCAGACCGCTTTGTCCGGGAATCCGGAAGGACCGTTCCGCCTTTCCGCGGATAACTGCCGCCGCCGATGAGGAACCGGCCCCGTTTCCGCTTCCCGGCGTGACGGCGAGGAGACTGCCGTCCGTGTCTCGGGAGCCGGGCGTATTCCAGGAGTTTCGGCTGTCTGTTTGCAATATGATCCTTTTTTCGGAAAAGAACAGGGCTTTCTGCAAAAGCGTTCAACGATTTTATAAAGCGGCATTTCCGTTTCCGGGGAATTCCCGGGATCCGCGGCTCTGATAGCGGTTCCGGTAGAGAACCGGAGGACAGGAGTAAAAGCGCCGGAAGGCTTTGGAGAAATGATAGCGGTCCGCATATCCGGTTGCGGCGGCGATTTCCTCAATGCTCATGCCGGAGTCAATCAGCAGACGCCTTGCTGCTTCCATGCGCTGGTTCAGGAGATAATGCTTCGGCGTGGTGCCGGTTTCATGCTGGAAAAGCCGGTAAAAATTGTTTGCCGACATTCCGATCCGTCTGCAGATGGCCAGATTCCCGGAAAGCGAGGCGAACTCCTGATTCATGATCTCCACTGCGCGGCGGATCCGCGCGTCCAGAACGGTTCCGCCCGGTGGGAGAAAGGCGGTTTCCGGAATCCGCAGCAGATAGTCGTAAACCAGCAGCCGGAATGCCAGAGCGCGTGCAGTTCCCGTCCGGCACCGGAGAAGCCGCGGAAGACATTTCGCCGCGTGGAATGCCGGGAAACGGAGAATCTTCCTTTGAACGCGGTCGAAGGGCGCTCCCGCGTCGAAATGAAAATAAAGATGCTGAAACGGATTCCGCGATTCCGTGGAAAAGGTGGTGTAGGGGGGGATCAGGAACAGATCGGATGGATTCATTTCCATTTTCATCCCGTTTGCCGTCAGCGCCGCGCCGGATTTCCTGTTCCAGTAGAGGAGCCAGCTTCCCAGATTGACATTGGCGTGATTCCAGGATTCTATCTCTGCAAAACCGAATGCGGAAATTCTGATGTCGAACGGGGGATAGGGGGTCCGGGGAAGGAGGTTTTCGGTATGATTTGACATGAAAAATCCAGCTTTTGACATTTATTTTATATGATTCTCTTATTATAATATATACATGAAAAGACATTCTTCAATTCCTCAAACCAAAGAAAAGGATTGCAAACGATGAAGATCAGTGCGGAACAGCGTCACAGGCTTGATCTGGCGATCGAGAGACTGTTCTCCAAATGCCAAGAGGTCCGGAAACGGAGGACCGTGAAACTCGGGGAGACGGCCGCGCCCCGGCCCGCGGACTACGTGGAGGATGATCCGCTCTGCGGGAAGGTCGATACGGAATGGGTGAAGGACATCGAACCGGAGAATTCCGCTCTGGACGCCGTGATTCTGGAGCTCCTCCATGCCGCGCCCCGCCCGGACACCTCCTCCCTTGTGAAGCTCGGGGATGACAATCTCTGGGTCTGGGGCGGACCGACTCCCTACTGGGGCGGAAGCATGGCCGACGACACGCTCGTGAAGGGGGCGGATTACTTCCATGCGAAAAATGTCGTGTATGTCTACGGTCCGACCAGCGACAAGATGCTTGCCCTGCACGGCAAGTACAAAAGGATGCTCTGCCAGATCAATGCGAACTGCCGCACGCCCGGCGCACAGGAAGGCGGCTCCGACGAGCGGAATGCGGAAATCCTCAGCCGCCTTTCCCTCCGGTATCCCAATATCGTCGGAGCGATGTGCGATGATGTGACCACGAACTATATGAAAATTGTCCTTCCGGAACGTTTCGAGGCCTGCTACAGGGCATTGAAGAAGCACAATCCTTCGCTCCGGATGTACGGGGTCGTTTACACGCACGAACTGGACATAAAGGATTTCTCCTACATCCAGCCTTATATGGACGTGGTCAACCTCTGGTTCTGGCACAAGGATGAGATCCTCGAATATGATGAAAAAATCGAACTGTGCCGCAGAGCGTTTCCCGGCAAGCCGATCATTCAGGGCGTTTTCCTCCATGAATACGGGAGGAGCGACACCGGAAACCTTCCCGAACTTCTGACCTATCAGCTCGACAAGGCGCGCGAATACATGACCCGCGGGATTGTGGAGGGGGTCATTCTCCTCGGCGACCGTGAAATCAAGAAATGGCCGGAATCCGCGGAAGCGGTCCGGAGATATCTGGAAAACCAGTGAACGTTTCCCCCCGCGGAAACATGGGGCGGCAGGTCCGGAGAAACTTCCGCGGATCTGCCGCTCTTTCCGTGCCGGGGAGCGGATGCGCCGGGAGGACGTGGTTTTCCGGGGAATCTCGCAGGCGGCCGCAGCGGACCGTGGGATGGTTCATTTCCGACATGTTTGCGTCAATTTTCCACATGGATTCCTCGTTTTTCCGGCGGATTTTCCGGAAAAGCTCTGGATTTCTCCCCGGAATCCGTCTATATTAAATTCCGGAATGACGCAATATAAGACAAAGGATGCTCATTATGGCTTTTCTGGATGAAAAATACCTGATTGGAAATGATGTCGGCGCCCAGCTCTTCGAGTCTGTGAAGGGGCTTCCGGTCATTGACGCGCACAACCACGCGGATGTCGCGGAGATCGCGGCGAACAAACCTTACACCGATCCGTGGCAGCTCTGCGCGGCGACCGACCACTATGTGTGGGAGATGCTCCGCAAGCGCAATGTTCCGGAAGAGTTCATCACCGGGAAGACTGCTTCGAACAAGGAAAAGTGGATGAAACTTGCCTCCGTTTTTCCGGAGTTCGTCGGCAATCCGGTTTACGAGTGGATTCACCTGGATCTGCGGCGCAGCCTCGGCATTGAAAACGCCCTGCTGTCCGCGGAAACTGCGGAGGAGATCTGGAGCAAGGCTGTGGCCGCGCTGGAATCGCGCCTTCCGCAGACGCTTGTCAAGGCGCAGAATATCGAGGCGATGTGCTCCACGGACGATCCCGTTGACACGCTGGAGCATCATGAAGCTGCGAACAGGGCGCTTGGGCGTCAGGTGATCCGTCCGACCTGGCGGCCGGACAAGGCGGTCAACATCTATCAGTCCACCTTTCCCGCGTATGTCGGAAAACTTGCCGCCCGCTTCGGCATGAAGATCGTTTCGATCGACGATCTTGTGGATGCGCTGCGGCAGTCGCATGAATACTTCGAGGCGCGCGGCTGTGTCGCCAGCGACCACGGCATTCAGTATCCGCTTTCCGGCGACGCGTCGAAGGAGGAGGCCGACCGCGCGTTCCGCATGGCGATGGAGGGGGGAAAACTCACGCAGGCGGAGATCGACGCCTACATGTCTTATCTGACCGTTCAGGTCGCGGAGATGGACGCGAAGGCGAACTGGGTGTTCCAGATGCACATCGGCGCGGTCCGCGACGTCCGCGACGTGCTGTTCCGCAGTCTCGGTCCCGATGTCGGCGGCGACGTCTCCGATCATATGATAGACATTGTCCGTCCGCTCTGCCGTTTCCTCAACAAGTTCGACAACCGCCTCAAGGTGGTGCTTTACTGCCTCGACCCGCATCATCAGGCGTCGCTTGCGACCGTCGCCCGGGCATTCGGTAGAATGGTCCGCCTCGGTTCCGGCTGGTGGTTCAACGATACGCCCGTCGGCATGCGCCGGCAGCTTGAGTATATCGGTTCCGTCGATCTGCTTTACAATTTCGCCGGCATGGTTTCCGATTCCCGCAAGATCCTTTCCTACGCGTCGCGTTTCGAGATGTTCCGCCGCGTGCTCTGCGATGTTGTCGGCACGTTTGTGCTGCGCGGGCAGATGCCGCAGAATCTCGCGGAGAAACTGGTCCGCCGGATGTCCTATGAAGGTCCCAAATCGTTTTACGGTTTATAAACAATCAACCAGGAGAAAGACTCAATGGAAGTCATCATCATGCCGACGGCGGAGAAGGCCGAACAGCTTGCCGCCGCGATCATCGCCGACGCTCTGCGTCAGAAACCCAACCTGACACTTGGTCTCGCGACCGGCGCCACGATGGAGAACCTCTACCACAAGCTCGCCGAAATGAACAAGAAGGGCGAGCTGGACTTCTCCCTCTGCAAGACCTTCAATCTTGACGAATATGTCGGTCTTCCCGCCGAGGACAGAAACTCCTACCGCTACTACATGAACTATCATCTCTTCGACCGGATCAACATCGACAAGCGCAACACGCATCTCGAAGACGGCATGGCCCAGGATCTTGAATTCGAGTGCGCGGAATACGAGCGTCTTATGGAAGAGGCCGGCGGCGTCGATCTCCAGCTTCTCGGTATCGGGCTTTCCGGCCACATCGGCTTCAACGAGCCGACCTCCAGCTTCTCCTCCCGCACCCGCGCGGTCAACCTGACTCCCGTCACGATGGCGCAGAACGGCCCCTATTTCGATCCCGCCAAGGGCGAGAAAATGCCGACGCGCGCGCTGACCATGGGCGTGGGAACCGTGCTTGACGCCAAGAGCCTGCTGATGCTTGTCACCGGCACGCGTAAAGCCGACATCATTGCAAAGGCGATCGAAGGGCCGATGACCTCGATGGTCTCCGGTTCCGCGATTCAGCTCCATCCGGACTGCACCGTGATCGTCGACGAGGAAGCCGCTGCGAAGCTGACGCTCAAGGATTATTACAGATCCGCGTTTGCGAATGATCCGAAATGGGATGCCTATCGCAAGATCTGAGTTTTTTTTCAGATGCATTCACGAAAGCCGTTTAGTTTTTCGACTGAACGGCTTTTTTTCATGCCCCGTGGCATTGGCAGCGCGGCAACCTGCCGTTTTTCCCTTGAAAAATCGGATTTCCGGACTATTGTGCCTTCGGATGACTGGGATTTCTTTCCCCGGGAGAGACACAAGGAGCAATGGACATGAGTGCGGAAATCGACTGGAAAAGCATCATCTGCCGCGGCGTGGAATCCGACGAACTGGATTACAAGGCCGCTCAGGACTGGCGGAAACTGCCGCGTTCCGGCAAGGCGAAATTTGTCCGCCACTGTCTGGCGATGGCGAACACCAAAGGCGGTTACGTCGTGGTCGGCGTTGGCGAGGACGCCTCCGGACAGCCCGCCGTCTACACCGGACTCACCCCGGAAGAGGCGCAGTCCTTCGACCCGACGGCGGTGGGGAGCTTCATCAACCGCTACGCCGATCCGCAGATCGATTTTACCATAGAACGGCCTGTCGTTGACGGGAAACGCTATGCCGTATTTGTGATCCGCCGTTTCCGCGCGCTGCCGCACGTCTGCGCCGCCGGGCTGGACCACGAGCTGCTTCAGGGCGTCTTCTACATCCGCACCGCCGACGCTTCCAGCCGTCCGGCATACCGTTCCAGTGAAATCCACGGGATCATCCAGCGCGCCATGCGCAACCAGCGCGAACAGCTCGGACGCATGATCCGCGGCCTTCTCTACGAAACCCACAACACCTCCGTGCAGGCGGAGGAGGGGCAGAGTCATTTTGCCGAGGAGCTTGCGCATTCCCGGAGTTTCTTCCGGAAACGGCGCGGCGCCTCTTCCGCGGGAAGCTGCACCCTGGATTTTTCGATCACGCCGAATGAATATGTCCCGGAACGTTTCACGCTGAGCGAACTCCGGCATCAGGCGCAGGCGGCCTATGATTTCCGTCCGAATTCCTCCTTCATCGAGCCGGGGGATCTGCGCGAGGCATATGGGACAAATGTCTCTCTGCGCTTCGCCTCCTCCGCCTGCCCGCGCGGCTGGCAGCTTTACCAGTCGGGTCTGTTCCATTTCTGTGCGTCCTATCCGCTCCGCGGGGGAGTGGACTACCGCTTTCTGGTGGACTTTTTCGCCGACGCGGTGCAGTTTCTTGCCGGACTTTACGCGGGGCTCGGTTTTGACGAGCAGACGTTGCAGATCGCCTTCTCCCTGGACAATGCGGAAAATCTGGAATTGAAAATCGGGGACGGCGCAGTCGAGCATTACATCTGCCGCATTCCGGAGATTACGGTCTGCCGGACGCGGAGCGCCGCAGACCTGGCCAGCGATGCCGCTTTTCATGCGGAAAGCCTGCTCCGCTCCGTCTGCGAACGCTTCAACCTCCCGGACGGCTGTCTCCGGACCGCCGCGCGATTGATCCAGCAGCATCTGGGCCGTCCCTGAGTTCCCCGGACACGGAAAACCCCTGCCGGAACCGTTTCCGTTCCGCGGCAGGGGCTTCTTCGGCGCCTGCACTCTTTCCGGGAATGACATATCTCCGGAAAGAGGCGTTTCTGCGGCGCGCTTATTTCATCGGTTCGATCGTGTCGAATCCGCAATAGGGCCGCAGCACTTCCGGAATGTTCACGGACCCGTCCGCGCGCAGATGATTCTCCAGAAAAGCGATCAGCATCCGGGGCGGCGCGACGACCGTGTTGTTCAGCGTATGGGCGAAATACTTCTTTCCGTCTTTTCCGTTGACGCGGATTTTCAGACGGCGCGCCTGCGCGTCTCCGAGCGTCGAGCAGGAGCCGACTTCGAAATATTTCTTCTGGCGCGGCGACCACGCCTCGACGTCGAGGGATTTCACCTTCAGATCGGCGAGATCGCCCGAGCAGCATTCGAGCGTCCGCACCGGAATCTCCATCGAGCGGAAGAAGTCGACCGTGTTCTTCCAGAGCCGGTTGAACCAGTGCATGCTCTCCTCCGGCTTGCAGATGACGATCATCTCCTGCTTTTCGAACTGGTGGATGCGGTAGACTCCGCGCTCCTCGACGCCGTGCGCGCCCTTCTCCTTGCGGAAGCAGGGCGAATAGCTCGTGAGCGTCAGCGGAAGCGTGTCCTCCGGCAGGATCTGGTCGATGAACTTTCCGATCATCGAGTGTTCGCTCGTGCCGATCAGGAAGAGATCCTCCCCCTCGATCTTGTACATCATCGAATCCATTTCAGCAAAGCTCATGACGCCCGAAACGACGTTGGAACGGATCATGAACGGCGGCACGCAGTAGGTGAAGCCGCGCTTGACCATGAAGTTGCGCGCATAGGTCAGGATCGCGGAGTGGAGCAGCGCGACGGGGCCCGTCAGATAATAGAAGCCGTTCCCCGCGACACGGCGCGCGCTGTCGAGATCCAGCCCGCCGAGCTTTTCCATGATGTCCGTGTGATAGGGGATTTCGAAATCGGGCACCTTCGGTTCGCCGAAACGTTCGACCTCGACATTTTCGGAGTCGTCCTTTCCGATCGGGACGGATGCGTCGATGATGTTCGGGATGACCATCATCGCGTTCAGGATCTCCTCGTCGACCTTTCCCTGTTCCGCCGTGAGTTCGGTGATCCGGTCCCCGTCGAGAGCGACCTCCTTTTTGACGGCCTCTGCCTCGTCGCGTTTTCCCTGTCCCATCAGCGCGCCGATCCGCTTCGACGCGGCGTTGCGTTTTGCGCGGAGCTGTTCGACTTCGGTTTTGATGGCGCGGTTGCGGCGGTCGAGTTCCAGAACCTTGTCCACGAGCGCGAGCTTGCCGTCCTGGAATTTCTTCCGGATGTTCTCTTTCACAAGTTCCGGATTTTCGCGGATCAGCTTGATATCCAGCATAATGACAATCTCCTTGATTCAAAAAAATCTGTTTTCCGGAGCGAATCCGATGTTCCGTGCCTCAGAACTGGGGCAGCGGGAACGCCTTCGTGAAGGCGCGGACCTCGTCTCCGATTCTCGCGAGCGCGGCATCGTCGTCCTTCGCCGCGACGGCGCGGTCGATGAAGTCCGCGATGCGGAGCATTTCCGGCTCCTTCATGCCGCGCGTCGTGACGGCGGGCGTGCCGATTCGGACGCCGCTGGTGACCATCGGCTTCTCCGGGTCGAACGGGATCATGTTCTTGTTCAGGGTGATCCGCGCCTTGTCGCAGGCGATCTGCACCTCTTTTCCGGTCGCGTGCTTCGGGCGGAGATCGACGAGCATCAGGTGGTTGTCAGTGCCGCCGGAGACGATCCGGAAACCCTTGTCCTTGAGCGCCTGTGCGAGAACGGAGGCGTTTTTGACGAGCTGGCGCTGATACTCCTTGAACGCGGGGCTCATCGCCTCTTTGAAGCAGATGGCTTTTGCGGCGATCACGTGCATGAGCGGGCCGCCCTGGAGTCCGGGGAAGACCCTGGAATTGATCGCCTTGATGTATTTCTCCTTGCAGAGGATGAGTCCGGAGCGCGGGCCGCGCAGCGTCTTGTGGGTCGTGGTCGTGACGACGTCGCAGTACGGCACCGGGGAGGGGTGGACGCCCGCGGCGACCAGTCCGGCGATGTGCGCCATGTCGACGAAGAGAAACGCGTTCGCCTTGTCCGCGATCTGGCGCAGTCTGGCGAAGTCGATGATTCTGGGATAGGCGGAGGCGCCGGCAAGGATCATGCGGGGCTTGCATTCCATTGCGAGACGCTCCACTTCGTCGTAGTCGATCATCTCCGTTTCCGGGGAGACGCCGTAGGGAACGATGTTGAAGAGTTTTCCCGAGAAGTTCATCGGGTGTCCGTGGGTCAGGTGTCCGCCGTGGTCGAGGCTCATCGAGAGCACGGTGTCCCCGGGATTGAGCAGCGCGAAGTAGACCGCCATGTTCGCCTGGCTTCCGGCGTGCGGCTGGACGTTCGCGGCCTCTGCGCCGAAGAGTTCGCAGGCGCGGGCGATGGCGATTTTCTCCACCTCGTCGACGAATTCGCATCCGCCGTAGTAGCGTCTTCCCGGATAGCCTTCCGCGTATTTGTTGGTCAGGACGGAACCCTGGGCGGCGCGGATCGCCGTGCTGGTGAAGTTTTCCGAGGCGATCAGTTCGATTCCGTCGTTCTGGCGGTCGGCCTCCCTGTCGATCCAGGCGGCGATTTCGGGATCGGCGGAGCGGACGGCCGCGATGTCGTCGTAGGTCTGGCGCTCGAGTTTTTCCAGACGGTTGATGTGTCTGCGGTCGTTGGAGAACGGCGTGGAGACCCAGGTGGTGATGATCTCCTTGATCGCGTTGAAGTCGAGATAGTCCGCCGGGATCACCAGCACATTGGAGACGTTGTGTTCGCGCGAGGCCTTTGCGACTTTCGCGGAGTAGGCGACCACGGCGCGCACGTTGTGGAAGCGGTTCGCGTCGATGCCCATGCCGACGCCGGAGCGGCAGAGCAGAATGCCGCAGGCGAGCTCGCCCTTCGAGACGGCGCGTGCCATCGGCGAGCCGAAATCCGGATAGTCGTCGGCGGGATCCAGCGCGAACGGGCCGAAATCGACGGGCTCGAATCCGGTTTCCGCGAGAAAGGCCGCGATCTGTTTCTTGAGTTCGAATCCGCCGTGATCGGAAGCGATTCCGATTTTTCCTCTGGGAGAAGTCTGCCAGTCTGTGATTTTCTGCATGGTCTGCGTTTCCTTATGGGTTATTTGATTCCGTTGATTTTTCTTTCGTCAGGAGCGCGAAGAGATTGTCCAGCGCGCCCTTCATTTCCGTAAAACAGCTCCCGTAAAGCTCTTCCGATCCGCCGAAGGGATCCGCCACGTCCGCGCCGGGGCGCGACGCGAATTCCAGAAGAAGACGGGTTTTCGCCAGCGCCGCCGGATCGAGCGCGCCGATCTGAATGCGGTGGGACCGCGTCATGACGACAATGGTGTCCGCTTCGGCGATCATCTCGTGCGTCAGCTGCCGGTTGCGGAATCCGGAGAGGTCGATGCCATGGCGCTTCATCGTGGCGACCGCGTTTTCCGAAGCCGGATGCCCGCCGCCCGCGAAAAGTCCGGCGGAAAGAACCGTAATGCCGTCCCGGTGCGTTTTTTCGCAGAGATGCTTCAGATAGCCTTCGCACATCGGGCTTCTGCAGGTGTTTCCGGTGCATACAAACAATACGTTCATTGCGAGAAATCCACTTTATTTTTGCGAAACGCACTTTCAAGTTCGCGTTTCCGGGTCTATTTTATATCGGAACAAGTAATATATCACAGCAGGAAGGAAATTTCATCAGCGATTATGGATAAAAATGCGAAAACCTTGGAAGATATTTTTATTTTAAACGACAAAGACCTGCTTCTCGCCGATTTCCTGACGCTTCCGGAAGGAAAAGACGTGGAACTGGACCTCGGCTGCGGAAAAGGCGGATTCGCCGCCGCGCTGGCGCGGAGTCAGCCGGAGCGGATCATTCTCGCCGCGGACGTGATGCTGGGGCGTCTGCGCAAGGTGAGGAAAAAACTCAACCGCGCACAGGCGGGAAATGCGTATCTTCTGCGGGTCGAGGCGCGGCATCTCCTCGGGCGGATTCTGCCGGACCGCTGTCTTGCGCGCATTCACATCCTCTGCCCGGACCCGTGGCCGAAACTCCGTCACCGGGGACACCGGCTGCTCTGCGCCGATTTCATGATGTCGATCAACCGCGTCCTCCGGGAGAACGGCGTGTTCCATTTTTCGACGGACGATCCGGAATACCGCGACGCCGTCGTCCGGCAGGTCATGGACTCGGAACTCTTCGCCCCCGCGCCCGCTTCGGTTCTGGATGACGTGCGGGAGTTCAAGACGGAATTCGAGCGCGACTGGCTGGCGCAGGGAAAAACCGTCACCCATCTTGCCTGGCGCGCTCTGAAAAACCCGTTTCATGGCGCACACTGAGCTTCTTTTCTTTCCTCCGCGCTTCTTCCGGAAAAACAAAACCTTCCGCCTGCGGCCGTTTCGAACCGGACGCTCCGCGGAAGGCTGTTCTGTGTTGTGATTGCTTACAGAAGATGTTCGGCGGCGAATGCCACCGCGTTGTCGAATATGATTTTCCCTTCACCCCATTCGGGGAGTTTTCCCTCCAGTTTCCGCGCCTGCCAGTCGGGGGCGTTGAAGGGGGAGAGAAACGCTTCGGGATGCGGCATCAGGCCGAAAATCCGCCCTGTGGGATCGCAGATTCCGGCAATGTCGTTGATGGAGCCGTTCGGATTTTCCGGAAACCCTTTCGCTTTTGAGCCGTCGGGAGCCGCATAACGGAGCGCGACGAGATTTTCCGTTTCGATCCGCGCGATGACCTCCTCGTCCGCGACGAACTTTCCTTCCCCGTGACGCACGGGCAGTCGGAGCGTCCCGATGCCCTTGGTGAACACGCAGGGGGACTTCTCGTTGGCGCGCAGCGTGACCCAGTCGTCGCGGAAGACGCCGGAATCGTTGTGCGTCAGAGCCGCCTGCTGTTCGAAATACTTTCCGTCCAGCGCGGGGGCGAGCCCGAGCCGGGTCAGGGTCTGGAAGCCGTTGCAGATGCCGATCACGAGTTTCCCCGCCTTGACGAACGCATGGATGTCGTCGCTGAGGCGGAACTTCAGGCGGTTGGCGAACACCGTGCCGGAACCGAGATGGTCGCCGAAGGCAAAGCCGCCGATGAATGCGAGGATATGGAACTCGTCGAGTTTTCTTCTGCCGTTGAGCAGATCGTTCAGATGAATCTGTTCCGCCGTGGCTCCGGCGGATTCGAAGGCGGCGGCGGTCTCCTTTTCGCAGTTCAGTCCGACGCCCGTGATAATCAAAGCCTTGACTTTAGAATAATCCGTCATGTCATGTTCTCCACTTGAATCGACAATTACCGTTGAAATGTACCGTTGCAATGGCGTTTTTGCAAACGCGGAAGGAAAAAAAGCGGAGAATCTCGCAGATGCCGCCATGGGGGGCGCTCTTTTCTCCCCCCCTTCAAATTTTGCGATATCTCCCGAAAATCGGGAAGAGAAACTTGATTTTCCGCATTTCCGCATGTAAATTTCGTCTGTCCGGCACGAAGCGCGGACAGAAACGGAGTCTCCCCATGCTCAGCCTTACTGAAATTCTTGTTATTTTCATTGCCATTCTTCTTTTGTTCGGGGCGAAACGGATCCCGGAAATCGCCCGCGCCCTCGGCCGTGCCAGCCATGAATTCAAAAAAGCCAAGGACGACATCATCAATGAAACCGAGGAACTCCGGGACGCGGCCGAAAAAAGGGCGGCTCTCGAGGACCGGGTGTCCGAAAAGACGCGGGATGGGAAAAAAGACTCCGAGTGACGGGAGATTTTCATGCGTGACGCAAAGGAACTCTCCTTTCTGGAACATCTGGATGTCCTGCGCGGTGTTCTTTTCAAAATCATCGGCGTCTTTGCCGTTCTGTGCGTTCCCGCGTGGTTCTGCGTGCCTCCTGTTGTGAAATGGCTGCTTGCGTATGCGGCGCCGGAAGGGTTCAAACTGCATTACTTTTCCCTGATGGAGCCGTTTTTCGTTCAGCTGAAAGTCATGCTGGTTCTGGCGTTTTTCGCATCGCTGCCTTTTTCGCTGTATTATCTTTGGGGATTTGTTGCGCCCGGGCTGACCGAGCGGGAGCGCCGGGGAGCAGGGGCTCCGCTGCTGCTGAGTTTTTTTCTCGCGCTGGCGGGAGCGGCGTTCGGCATTCTGCTGATCGTTCCGGTGATCGTCAGGTTTTCCCTGTCGTTCCAGGGGGAGAACATGGCGCCGGTGATCGGGATCGAAAGTTTCATGTCGATGATCCTGCTTTCGGCGCTGGCGTGCGCGGTCTTGTTCCAGTTTCCGGTGCTGCTGCTGATTCTTCTGTCGCTGGGCGTCATTGATCTGGAATGGGCGCGGCGGCAGCGTCCGGTCGTGATTGTCGCGATTCTGACTGTGGCGGCGATCGTCACACCGCCGGATGTGCTCAGCCAGGTGCTGGTGGCTCTGCCGACTTATCTGCTGTATGAGGCCAGTCTGCTCGTTTTCCGTTTCCGGCGGAAACCGGATGAGAGTCTGGATGTCTATGAGGAAGAACTGAAAAGGTAAATCAACCTGCAAGGAGTCGAGTATGAACAGACGTGATTTTCTGAAAACCACAGCGGCGCTCGCGGCCCTCGGCGCCGCGGCCAGAGCTGGAAAACTGTTTGCGGCCTCCCCGAAAACGGCCGCGGGAACCTCCGCAGCCGGTTCCGGAATGCCGGACATGGTGGCGATCAAAGGCGGAGAGCCTGCGCAGATGTTTGACATGGGAATCCGGGAACTTGGCGGAATGGGCCGCTTTGTCAAAAAAGGCCAGACTGTCGTCATCAAGCCGAACATCGGCTGGGACAAAACGCCTGAACTGGGCGCCAACACGAATCCGGAGCTGGTGCGGCGTGTCATCGAGCACTGCAGGGAGGCGGGCGCCTCCAAAATCTATGTGTTTGACACGACATGCAGTCCGTGGGAACTGAGCTACAAGAGCAGCGGAATCGCGGAAGCCGCGGAAAAGGCCGGCGCGATCGTGATCGGCGGAGACAGTGCGAAAGACAAATCCTATCTCGACAACAATTATGTGGATGTTGAACTTCCCAATGCGAAAAGCCTGAAGAAAATGAAGATGCACCGCCTCATCAGGGAGTGTGACGTGTTCATCAACATCCCCGTTCTGAAACATCACGGCGGCGCGCACATGACCTGCTGCATGAAGAACCTGATGGGGATCGTATCCAAGGACACCCAGCGTTATTTCCACAGCCGCGGGCTGCATCAGTGCATTGCGGAGGTCTGCGCCTACCGCAAACCCGATCTGAACATCGTGGACGCCTACCGTGTCATGACGAAACGCGGACCGCGCGGCGTCGATCTCAGCGACGTCGTCATCATGAAATACCAGATGCTCGGCACCGACCCCGTGGCGCTTGACACCGCCGCGGCACGGCTCATCAAGTTCAAGCTGAACCGCATCGGACACATCCGCATCGGAGAATCTCTCGGCGTCGGCACGACGAAACTCGGCAGCCTGAACATCAAACGGATCACGGTATCATGAAATGGAAGCTTCCGGCATGGCCGCGCGCCCTGCGGATCGCCGTCGCGGGAGTCGTTCTGATCGCGCTGACGGGGGGGATCTGGTTCTTTCCCGGGCATGAGGCAGTTTTCGTCTCCCAGTTCGGTTCCAGTCTGCTTGCGCTGATCTCCTCGTTTTCGCTGGGGGCGCTTGCCGCCGTTCTGGCGGTTGCCGTTCTGACGCTGCTCGTCGGGAGAATCTATTGTTCGGTGCTCTGTCCGCTGGGGATTCTGCAGGATCTTCTGATGGTGTTCAAGCGGCGTTTCGCCTTTCAGGGAACGTACCGCAGGATCAAGTATCCCGTGTTGGCGCTTCTGGCCGGACTGGCATGCGGCGGACTGATGCTGCCGCTGGCGTTTCTGATGCCGTCGGCAAATTTTGTTTCGATCGTGAACAATGTGTTCCGCGAGGTCTGCGCAAAGGTTTTCTACTGCTTTGATCTTCCGATCGGGGCCGTGACCGTTCATCCCGCGCTCGGCGGATTCATCAGCGCGTGGATTGTTTTCATCCTGCTTGCCGCGGCGGTGCGCTGGCGCGGGAGGATCTACTGCAACACGCTCTGTCCGGTCGGCGCGCTTCTCTCGCTTGTTTCGCGCTTTTCCCGGTGGAAAATCACGATTGCGGACAACTGTGTTTCCTGCGGCGCGTGCGAACGCGTCTGCAAGAGCGGATGCATCGATTCCGGAAACCGCCGCGTTGTCAATGAAAACTGCGTCATGTGTCTGAACTGTCTCGGACAATGCAAATTCTCGGCGCTGAAGTTTACGCATCCGTCCGCCGCGAAGATCACCGGCGCGGAAGTGCAATCCTCTTCCCGGCGCAATTTCCTGATCGCAGGCGGCGCGCTGGTTGCGGGGGCTGCCGCGGGGAAGGCCGCGCACGCGCTTGGCGGAAAACGGCATGAGCCGAATGCCTGCGCTCCTGCGATGCCGCCCGGCGCGGTTTCCTATGAGCGTTTCTCCGCGCGATGCGTCTCCTGCGGACTCTGCATTGCCGCGTGCAAGGGACATGTGCTCGCCCATGCGGCGGATCAGTACGGGCTGCGGGGATTTCTCCAGCCGTACATGCGTTTTTCCGGCGGGGCATGCGAATTCAACTGCAATGAATGCATGAAGGTCTGTCCGGTCGGCGCGCTTGACAGGCTGACGCTGGAAGAAAAAAAACACTGGCGCGTGGGGCTTGCCCGCTATACGCGGACGCACTGCATCTCCTATGTGGACGGCACCGACTGCGGCGCGTGCGCGGAGCACTGTCCGGTCGGCGCGCTGGAGATGGTGCCCTACAAGGAAACGACCCTGCCGAAGGTGAACGAATCGCTCTGCATCGGCTGCGGCGCATGCGAGAACATCTGTCCCGCCCGTCCGGTCAAGGCGATCCGCATCGACGGCGTTCCGGAACAGCGGTTTGTGGAAAAACCGCTTGCGACGCAGTCGGCGGTTCTGGATTCCGAAGAGGATTTCCCCTTCTAGTCTCCGGAGAGGAAAGGACATGTTTTTCACGGGATGCGGAATCCGCGGAGAGGTTTCCGCCTGTGCGTCTTCGCTGCCGCATACTTTGCCGGTTCAGGGGATTTTTCTGTTTTTTCCCGGAGGGACTTGAAAAAAGTCTTTCCCTGCGGTAAGTTAACGGAATTGTCATTTGCAGTCACGGGACATAGATGAGGATTTCAAAGAGATGAAAGACAGCATTCTGGTGCAATTTCTCAGGAAGCCGCTGACAACCGGCGCAATCTGTCCGAGTTCCCGCGAATTGTCCAGAACGCTGACCGAATGCGTTCATATCGAAGACGCGCGCAATATCGCCGAGCTCGGTCCCGGAACGGGCGCCATTACGGCGGCGATTCTTGCTGCCATGCATCCGGAGGCGCATTTTTTCGCCGTGGAGCTCAATGAAGCGGTGATTCCCGCATTCCGGCGGCGTTTCCCGCATGTCAGGCTTTACAACGACAGCGCGGCGAATCTTGGAAAGATCATGAAGCTCGAGTCCGTATCCCGGCTGGACGTCATTCTCTCAGGGCTTCCGTGGGCCTCCTTTCCGGATCATCTCCAGGAGGAGATCCTGCACGCGGTTCTGGAGGCTCTTCCGGACGGCGGCTACTTCACGACATTCGCCTATCTGCAGGGGACATGGCTTCCGACCGGGATCAAATTCCGCCGCCGTCTGGAAAAATATTTCTCCCATGTGGAAAAATCCCGGATCGTCTGGGGCAATATTCCGCCTGCGTTCGCCTACCGCTGCCGGAAATGACGGGGGCTTTCCATCCCGTCTTCCGCATCCGAAATAAAATCAAAAAATTCGGGAATCGGATTTGCATATTTTCCGATCCATGCTAAGATGTATCAATTGTTTTGCAATGTGCATAGTGAGGTCGGAGCGTTGGAAGAGACATTCAAACAGAGAAATCCGGGTTTTTCCGCGGCGCGTCTGCTCCGGCGTTACTCCCTGCTGCTGACCGTGACGGCCGTGATGTTCGCATTTTTCGTTCCCCGGTATGAAGCGCGCGCCATGGACCCTGTGACGATCGCCATTCTTGCGCCGATCGCCATTCAGGTCGGCAAGGCCATGATGCCATATCTGATCAAGGCGATCTCCAACATGGGGCGCATGGGGCTCAAGGCAGGTGTGGAAATCATCAACATCTTCCGGCTTCCCCTGGGAATCATTCAGCTGACGCTGCTGGCTCCGTTCGGCATGTTTTACTCCGGGCTCCAGAACACGGTGATCGGGTTCATCGCGCCATTTAAGATGGCGTTTTACATCCTTCTGCTGCCGGTGTCGGCCTTCGGCATAGGCTTGTAGCGTCCTTGTACCCCCATTGTGTACCGGCGGCTTATGAAACTCAGGAAAAAAACACTGGATGCCATTCATTCCATTCTGACGGACTGGCACGGCGCCGATGAGGCCGGCAATGTCATGGTCGAATTCCATCCCCGTCCGCTGGGAATCGGCGTTCTTGTGGACAGTGTCGTGGCGAAGGCGCTTCCTCCCTGGGAACGGAATCTGAACGAGCTGCGTTTGTCCTGGACGGAGATTGCGGGAGCTGAAACGGCGCGCCGCTGCCGGGTGTCGCACCTGAATGAGGGAGTTCTTTACATCGAGGTGTTTCATCCCGCTTACCGGATGGCTCTCGACACTCCGAAAATCAAAACCGTTCTGTTGGAAAAGGCCCGTGCGCGCCTCGGCGGCGCGAACTGCCGCGAGCTGAAATTCATTCCTGTCGGGAGAAGCGCTCCCGCGCCTTCGCTCCGGACGGAAAAAGGCGCACCCTCCAGGAAGGAAAGGACAAAGGGCGGAATCACGCCGGATCTTCCTTTGCAGGACTGACCGCAGGCCGGTCTTGTCCGCGTTCCCGCCTTTCCCGGCCGCCCTGTCCGGGGGCAGGACGGCTTCAGGACGGCTTCAGGAGGGATTCTGCACGCCTTTCAGACTGTTTGCCGTTTGTTTTGCGGCGTTTTTCAGCCGGCTGATTCCAAGGAAATTCTTCTGGATCGCCTCGGAGCGTTCCGCGATGTTGGTCAGGTGCGAGGAGACCTTTTCCAGCTCCGCGAGAAGCTCGATATAAATGACTCCCGTGACCGCGCTGCATTCTCCGGTGGCGAGCCGTTCGACATGCTTGGCTTCCAGTTCCGCGGAGAGGCGGATCACTTCGCGCCCGTCCTTCAGGGCCAGTTCGACTTTCAGGGGATCATGCGCGTCCAGGGTGGAGATGACCGCTTTCGCCTGTTCTTTCAGAATGCCGTAAATCCAGTTGAGATCCTGAATGGCGCTGTCGGAAAGTCTGGCTTCCGCCTGGTTCAGGCGGATTGTCAGGTTCAGGATGCTGTCGGTGTGATCGGCGATCCGCTCCGCATCGTTCGTGCAGTGCAGCAGCAGCGGGATGATCTGCGACTGCGGTTCGGAGAGTTCGCGCCGGGTCAGCTGCACCAGATAATTTGTCATTTCCAGCTGCCATCGGTCGATTTTCTCTTCTTTTCTGGCGAGATTCCGGAAGCGTTCCTCGTTCACATTGTCCGGGATGAAGTGCTGTTCCGTGGCGATGGCGACCATTTTCCAGGATTTTTTCAGCATTCTCCGCAGGAAGCGTCCCGCCTGTTCCAGGGCGACGGAAGGCGTGTCGAGCAGATGCGGTTCCAGATACTGGATCTTGACTTTTTCCGAACGGATCGGAATGACCCACTCGCAGACTTTCGCCATCGTTGCGACGAAGGGCAGCAGAAGCAGTGTCGTAATCACGTTGAACAGCGTATGGGCGTTGGCGATGTGGCGCGGCAGATTCTGCGGGATTGCGGCGAAGGCGTCTCCGGCGGTGAACTTGTCGACCAGATAGAAGAAGACCGGCACGCCGCTGTCCCCCCACTGGATGTAGAAGCTCGCCCCGATGACGAAGACGCCGAAGAAGTTGAACAGCGTGTGCGCGAGCGCGGCCTGTTTCGCGATCCGGTTTGCGGTGAGCGCCGCCAGCTGGGCCGTGACCGTCGTGCCGATGTTGGAGCCGAGCACCAGCGCAATCGCCGTGTAAAGATTGATGAGTCCGCTTGCTCCGAGCGCGAGAATGATGCCGGTCGCCGCCGAACTGCTCTGAATGACCATGGTCACGACCATCCCGATTCCGATTGCTCCGAGGAGTGCTGCGAAGGGCATGTATCCGCCGGGCGGAGGCGCGCAGTCGAAGGTGCCGAAGAAGGCCGTGAAGGAGGGAAATTCTCCGATGAGCTTGAGTTCCGAGCTCATGATGCCCATGCCGAAGAAGAGCATTCCGAAACCGAGCACCGTTTCGCCCCAGCCGCGCAGGTATTTCCATGTGACGAACATCAGCAGAAGCCCGAGGATGATCGCAGGCATGATGATGCTGGAGACGTCGAAGGCGATGATCTGCGCCGTGATCGTGGTTCCGATGTTGGCGCCGAAGATGATGCCGATCGACTGCACCAGGTTCAGGAGTCCCGCGTTGACGAAGCCGATCACCATGACCGTCGTCGCGCTGGAGGACTGGATGACCGCGGTGACGAAGGTCCCCGCGACGACCGCCACATAACGGTTGCTGGAGAAGAAGTGGAGAATGCTGCGCATCCGCTCTCCGGCGGCTTTATGAAGTCCGTCGCTCATGAGCTTCATGCCGAAGACGAAGATTGCGAGTCCGCCGAAAACGTTCATGAAGAGTGTGTAGACGTTGACGCCGAGTTCCGTCACGCCGATTCCGCGGACTGTGGCATTGGATTGCGTGGCGCCGACTTCAATGTTGAAATTGTATTTCCCGGTTTTCTTTCCGAGCTTGACTTCCGTGCGCGCCACTCCGCCTGCATCCGTCAGGACTGTTTTCTGCGAGAGGTTCGCGCCCGCGCCGGCGGAGGTTGGCATCGGAGTGAAGTAGACCGCCGCGCCTTCCACCGGTTTCCCTTCGGAGGAGACGACTGTGACGGTCAGCGGCTTCGGCAGCGTCTTCCCCGCACGCCCTTCCTGATCGGTTCCCGCGATTTTGATTCCAGTGATGAAGCGCACGGTGATCGCCTTGTCCGGTGCGTCAGCGGGAATGACCCGGAGATACTGGTCGCCTGTTTTTCTT
This sequence comes from uncultured Victivallales bacterium, assembly GCA_944391115.1. Taxonomy (GTDB): domain Bacteria; phylum Verrucomicrobiota; class Lentisphaeria; order Victivallales; family UBA1829; genus UBA11452. Next base: position 125,223 of record CALXSJ010000006.1, read on the forward strand.
CCCGCCATGACTTCGATTTTGGCGAGTCCTCCCTCGTCGGAGACGGCCTCCTTCGCGGAGAGACGCAGATCGGAGCCGTCGACGGTTTCGAAAAGCACCTTCCGTCCGGACGCCGGCGGAGGATTGCCCGGATCGCTGAAAAGTCCGTTTCCGGGAACGGCGGTCAGAAGAATGTAAAGGGGTTTTGCAAATTTTTCGCCCGGCAGGGCGCATTGTCCACCGCCCAGAAAGACGGAAGCCTTGTCGGCTTTGACGTTGCGCGCATCATTGCAGCCGGGGAATACGCAGAGCGCAGCGGCCAGTGTCAGCAGAAGTCCGATTGTTTTCACAGTGATTTTCTCCGGAAGGTTGTTGTTTCCTGAAAATATAATCCTTTTTTCACGGGACTCAAACACTCCCGCGTTCTTCTAACGGAATTTTAACACTTTCCGGGATTCCGGGAAGGGAAGGGGGGCGGAGGAGATTTTTCCGGAAAAATTTTCCCCTTCCGGTCCGGGGATGTCAAGTTGGAAAAAATCGAAAAAAATAATTTTTTTTCCTTAATTTTTCTTGTATTTGGGCTCGTGCGAGTACATAGTAGCGCCGGATTTGTGTATCAAGTGCATTCCCGCGGGGTGCGCGGAAAAAGTGTGTAATATTTTAAGTTGTTGTATATTAGAGGTTTAGGAGATGCGAATGCGGAAGAATAATTCCTTGCTTGTCATGATTCCCGTCCTGTTTGCGCTGATTGCCGTGAGCGGCTGCAAATCCTCCGAGGATTATGCGGCGGAACGCGGGAAAAAGGCGGTGACTCACCATCTGCTGTCGCAGCAGCGCGAAATTCAGGACGGCAGACCGCTTTCGCTGGATCAGTGCATTGAGATCGCCCTGCGCAACAATCTGGACGTGCGCGTGTATGAACTGGAGCAGGAGGTTGCGAAGGAATTCCGCACCGCCGAGGCGCTCGGCATGCTTCCCGAGCTCACTTTGACCAACAATTTCACGGCGCGCAGCAATTCCCCCGCCTCCAGCAGCAAGAAGCTTGTCTCGACCGGACAAACCTACGGCGCCAGCGTTTCCGAGGACCGGAACATCAATTATCTGAACATCGACCTGATGCTGAGCATGCTGGATTTCGGAATCGCGTATTTCAACACGCAGCAGGCGCAGGACCGCGTATATATCCGGAAGCAGAGAACCGAGCGCGCCGTCCAGAATCTCTCCTTCGACGTGGTGCGCGCGTATTTCCGCGTCGCCGCCGCGCAGCGCGCCATCAAGATGACCACGACGCTGCTGGAGCAGTGCCGTTCCCGGTTCGAGCTCATTGAGCAGGCCCGGAAGAAGAAGCAGATCACGGTGCCTTTCGCCTATCAGCAGGCGACGCGGTTCATTGACATGGAAAAGCGTCTCACGCAGTTCGTCCGCAGTTACGAGAACGCGTGCGTTGAACTCCGCGCGCTGCTCGGGTATTATCCCAATTCCAATATTTTTGTGGACGAATCCGTCCTGGACCGGGTTCCGGACTTCAAGCTGCCTGAAATTTCCACGATGGAGCAGATCGCGCTGATCCGCCGCCCCGAGCTTTACGAAGTGGACATGCAGCGTCACGTCAACCTGGTCGAATGCTACAAGACGATCGCGATGATGTTTCCGAACGTCAAGCTGTTCGTCGACTGGTCGAACAACAACAACTCCTATCTGTACAATCAGAGCTGGTGGGAGCTCGGCGTCCGCGCGGCGTACAATCTTCTGAAGCTGCCGCAGAACATCCAGCGCTACCGCTCGCACCGGAAGCAGGTGGAAACCGAGGAGATGCGCGCCTATGCGCAGGCAGTCGCCGTGATGGCGCAGGTCCGCATCGCATACGGGAACCTTCTCTCCGCCCGGGAGCGTTACGATCTCAACCGGAAGGTTTACACCACCTACGACGAGAATCTGCAGGCCGCGCTGAAGAGCCAGGCGGTCGGGCGGACCATGCAGCAGCTGGAGCTGGATCACATGCGTCTGGCGACGACCGAGACCAGCATCGAGTCGCTGATGTCGCTTGGCGATTACTACGTGGCATACTACCGTCTCCTCAACGTGATGGGGCTGCGGGAGCTTGACGCCCGCTCCGCGGACGAACTTGCGGAGGAAATCTCCGATGCGGACAACCGCATGAAGAATGAAATCGCCGCCGCGCGCAAGGCCTTTGACGAACAGAGGGCGGCCGCGATGAAGGAGGCTCTGGAAAAGCAGAAGCTTCTGGAGGCGGAAAACGCGGCGGCGGCCGCCGCGGAGAGACGCGCGAAGGTCAATGCGCAGATTGACAAACGCATTGAGGCGGAAAGCGCGAATTCACTGGTTCAGTCGGAAAAAAAGCAATAAGATAGTCGGGAAGGAAGGACGATCATGAGAAAGCAGAGAAGACAGAGAAAGATTGAGATCTTCAGACTGGAAGACCGCGTGCTGTTTGAAGCCGCCGGAGCCGCCGAGGCGGTCGAAGCGGTGGAGAATGCGAGCAATCCCAACCCCGACCAGCAGAATGACATTTCCGAGTCCGAGCGCCAGGAAAAGGAAGCGCAGTCCGTCGCGAAATATGCGGGACCGGACGGCGCGGCGATTCAGGAACCCGGCGCACCCGTGCAGGATCAGGGTGCGGGACTGACCCGTCCCGACGCGATTCAGCAGGATCCGGCGCAGAAGCTTGTCGAAGGCTCCGGGGACTTTTCCGACGTTCCCGACGTGACGCAGGAGCACACTTCCGAACTTTCCGACTTCCTGAATGCCGACTTTTCCGTTACAAGCGACTCGACACTTTCCTTTTCCGACTCCCTTTCCTCCGATTCCGACACGCATGAACTGATCGTGATTGATTCCGACGCGGCGAAAGACCTTGATCTCGACGCTCTTTCCGACAAGACCGAAGTGCTTGTGCTCGACAACGATTCCGACGCGATGGAGCAGATTAACGCCTATCTGGACTCCCATGACGGGAAATATGATTCCATCCGCTTTGTCACGGACGGCGACTCCGACGCGGATTCCGCTCCGGACCATCTGGAGCTGAACGGCAGAGAGGTGTCCGCCTCCGATCTGGACGCGGTCCGCGACCATCTCGCGGACGGCGGGGATCTTTCCGTGCAGACCGCACTGGATGACGCCGCGCCGGTCTACACGCTGACGCCCGACGGCGATTTCGAGCTTGCCCATGCGGATGATCTGCACGACGCGGTCATTCATCCGGAGATTGACGAAACGATTACGGTCGACGCTGCCGCGAATGTGCCGGTTTCCGCGCTTTCCAATCCTGTTGAAGAGGGCAGGGAGGAGCTTGTCATCATCAATTCCAATATTGCGGACAAGGATGTTGTGCTCTCCCAGCTTGGCGGGCGGGACGTTCTGGAGATCGATCCCTCGCAGGATGCGCTGAGCCAGATTCAGGATTATCTCGACGCCAATCCCGACACGCGGTATGATGCGATTCACATTCTCACTCACGGCAACGACCAGGGATTTTACCTCGGCTCCACCCAGGTGACGGATGCAGGGCAGATGACGGTGTTCACCGGTCACATGGCGGAGAATGCCGACTTCATGCTCTACGGCTGCAATCTCGCGGCCACGGAGCGGGGACAGGCTCTGATTCATGACATTGCCGATGTCACAGGCTGCGATGTCGCCGCGTCCACCGATATGACCGGTGCGGCCGCCGTCGGCGGAGACTGGGTCCTCGAATACAATGTCGGTGTTGTCGAGACGGCCTCCATTTCCCTGAACGCGGACTGGAATTACCGCCTGGCAACGATTACGGTAAACAGCGAAGCCGCGGAATCGACGACAAATGCCACGTCGCTGCGGTCCGCCCTGAATGGCTGGCCGAATCCGGATAATCCGGATCAAAGCCGTGCTGCAGCCCGCGCCGGGGATATTATTAACATTCAATCCCAAACTGATGGCGCCACCATCGGTATTGCAATCACAATCATTGCCAATGCCGAGACCGGGGATATCACTATTTCAACTACGGGCGTTGTTCTGAATGGAACCGGATATACTAACGTCACCATTAATGTGAACGGCGGCATAGAGAATTCCAATCTGACCGTTACCGAGACATTCACCAGCAGCGGTAGCATATCGGGATCCACAGTCAACGTCAATGCGGATCAGGCATTAATTGAGATCACCGGCGGGTCTGTGTCCGGTTCTTCTCTGAATGCCAGCGGTGCAGGACGCATTGATGTTTCCGGCGGCGGATTTACTGACACGACAGTGATCAATTCCGGAACTGACGATATTAATATTGGTTCCAACAGTAAGTTCACAGACTCTTCCGTCACGCATTCCGGAACCGGCAATATTAATATTTCCGGTGGCACGTTCACAGAATCTCCTGTCGCGCATTCCGGAGCCGGCAGCACGACGATTACCGGCGGAGAGTTTACGGGATCGGAGAAAACCGGAACCGGTATTTCAATTTCCGGGTCCGGAGCGCTTAAGATTTCGGGAGGAACTTTTTCCGGTTTTGAAAAAGCCGTTGAATTTTCCTCCTCCGGGACCGCCACCATTACCGGCGGTGGTTTCACGAAAAATGTTTACGGTCTGGTCAACAACGGAACTATGAGTGTTTCCGGGTCTAATGTCTCCTTTACATCGAATCATAACGGCACCGATGAATCTGCTGCCACCGCGGGCGCAGGCATTCTGAACAATGCCTCGGGTGAGTTGTCCGTTTCCGATGTGACGATTGGCGCAATGGGGGGCGGCAATTATTACGGTCTGGAGAATCACGGGTCAATTACTGCGCTCAAAGATTCGACGATTCAGTACAATATGATGTCCGGACTCCGCAATGAGGGAGAGGGATCTATTGACTCAATAAACAATGTCACGCTTAATGAGAACGGGTTCATCCTCGATGAGGAGGGAAATTCCTATACGGCACTTGGCGGCGGATTGTACAACAGCGGGACAATCAAGAAATTCATCGATATTCAGATTACAAACAATCATGCCGCGCAGGGCGGCGGAATTTACAACACCGGAGAGATTTCCGCCGATGTCAATGATCGTTCCTTCAATATTTATATTTCAGGAAATGAAGCTACGCAGGGCGGCGGCATCTATTGGGGCGGCGGTTTCCTTGACACGTCCGCGCTTGTGTACCAGTATGGGGATCCGGACAGCCGCGGTCTCACCGGCAATACGGCGCATCAGGGCGGCGGAGTGTATATCGCTTCGGGCGATGTTCTTTTCCAGGATTTCCGTTTGTTCGAAAATACGGCCGATCATGTCAATCTGGAGGCATCAACGTATGCGGGCGGCGGACTTTACATCGCTTCCGGCGCAAAAGTCATTCTCGACAGCGTTACGGTGGAAAACAATGTCGTGGAGAACTGTTCGAACGGAATCAATCCAAAGTATTGGCAGTATTATTACAATGATCCGGATCTTGCAATCGGGGATACCGGAAAGACCACGGATCAGGGCGGTCGCGGAGGCGGCATTTACAGCGAAGGAACCCTGACAGTTCTTCATTCTCAATTTAATAAGAATGTTGTGAAATTCGCCAACAGCAGCCAGCTTCCGGACTATTACGCATTTCTTGACACCCTTTCCATGGGCGGCGCCATTTATTCCTCCGGAACTCTGACGGTTTATGATTCCTATATTCATAACAATACCGCGAAAAACGGCCTCGGCGGCGGCATTTATCTCGGCGGCGGAAGCGCCACCATTGCATCCACTGAATATTATACCGGCGAATCGCTCTGGCAGCAGACCGGCTCTTTGAATTCCATGATTATTACCGGAAATACCGCCAACGGCAGCAGCGACGGGACGCAATATGCGGCCGGCGGATTCGGCGGCGGCATTTATTCGGATTCCAGCGTGAACCTGACTCTGGACAGCGTCACGCTTTCCGGCAACATTGCGACTCTTACAGTCGCTTCGTCTTCCGGGACGTCTTATGACATCGGGCGCGGCGGCGGACTTTATTTTGGAGAAGCGGACGCCTACCGGACTTATTCCGCCGTGACATCCGCTCCGCTTCTTGGAAATGGCGTCCTGACGATTGACGGCACCGTCCGCGATCTGACCAACGGGAGTGCGAATGTCGCGGAACTGGAAATGAACCGGCGGACGAGTTTGATTTTTGACAACCACGCGGTTTCCGGAAGCGGTCTTTACATCAACAGCGCTTCCACCGTCAGCATTGGCAATACGGAAATTTACAACAATGCCACTACTGCATCCCCTTATTTCACAAATACCAATGACGCACAGAATTTCTTCCAGAATTTTGTCGTGTCCTCCAATCAGAAGGATTCTTCTGTGGATATCAAGGTGGAGGCGCAGGACATTTCCGCCGCCGGTAAATTGTTCACCAGCAGCGGCATTGGACTGTATCTCGGCGGTTCCGGGGCGACCGCGTCTCTGGACGGCGTCTCCATTTACGGGCACGACGTCAACAATGCCTTCGGCGGCGGCATTTACGTCACGGGGGATATGTACGGTTCCGGTCTGGTTCATTTGAATCTGGTCAATACCACGCTTTACGACAATACCGCGGCCTATGGCGGAGGTGTGTATATCGGCGAAAACGCGTCGGTCAACATTCTGAACACCACCGTTGCCGGAAACACTGCCGCAACGGCCGGCGGCGTGTATATCATCGGCAGCAATTCCGCGGTCAATATCCTGAACTCCATTCTTGTCGGCAATACAGGCGGCGACCTGGCGGCGGAATCCGACGCCCCTGCGATGAATGACATGTATTCGCTGTTCGGATCGGTTCTCGTGAAAAATTCCCTGACGCTTCAATATGAACAGCAGAGCGTGGATCCGACCAGCTGCATTAATGTCGAGGCGAAAAATATTTTCGCAGATCCCACTCTTGCCAATAACTGGCAGATTCAGGGAGCCCAGTACAGCAAGGCGTTCACGCCCGCGGGCAAGGTTTATTACTATGATTACGCCTACGGAACTACGCATACTCTGGCGATTTCCGCAGAAGGCGCTGCCGCCTACAAGGGTGTTTACACGGCGATTGATCTCGCAACGTCGGTCATGTACTTCAACACGCTGAATTCCCAGGCGGTTGCGGCGGGACAGACGAGCGGAACCTGGATGAATTTCTCCTCCCGCACGGCTGCAACGGTTTCTTCAGACAAGATTGTGTCCTCCTCTCAGAACGGCCTGAACCGCCAGACCGGCGCAAACGGATCGGTCAGTTACAACACCTACAATATCGGCGCCTACCAGCTCACGGTAACCGATGTGTTCTACTATGATACTCCCGCGCAGAATCAGCTTGATCCTTTCGGAGAAACCCGTTATGAAGCATATGTTGGTTTTCAGCCTTCTGACGGAATGACCGCCTCATTCAATAATACGGAATATACTTATAATGCAACGACCAGGACATGGAACAATACGAATAATTCCTACACTCCTGTGACCGGAGACACGCTGACTGTGGATGGCGTGGATTATAAGTATGACGGAACGGCTTGGGTCGCGACTCCTGTAACCGGAGACACGCTGACTGTGGATGGCATGGATTATACGTATGACGAGAAGGCCTGGGTCGCGACTCATACTCCTGCATCTGGAGATACGTTGACCGTAAGTGGGAAAACGTATCAGTATAATGCGGAGACAGATGAATGGACCAATCAGGATGACCCGTTTGAGACTTACACACCGAAGACCGGAGACACACTGAGTGTGGATGGCGTGGATTACACGTATAACGGGACAAACTGGACCGTAAGTTACGCTCCTGCTGCCGGGACTACTGTTTCTGTGAATGGCATGGATTACACGTATGACGGGACAAAGTGGACAACGACTCACACCCCCGCTTCCGGAGATACATTCGGCCATGATGGAACCGATTACATTTATGACGGAACGAACTGGGTTGCGACTTACGCCCCCGCCGCCGAAGATACATTCAGTCACGACGATGGAACCGATTACATTTATGACGGAACGAACTGGGTTGCGACTCACGCTCCCGCCGCCGGAGATACATTCAGTCGCGATGGAACCGATTACATTTATAACGGAACGAACTGGGTTGCGACTTACGCCCCCGCCGCCGGAGATACACTCAGTCACGATGGGACCTTCTACATTTATGATGGAACGGCCTGGGTCGCGACTCATACTCCTGCATCTGGAGATACGTTGACTGTGGATGGCATGGATTATACGTATGACGGGAAGGCCTGGGTCGTGACTTACACTCCTGTCAATAATGATACGCTGACTGTGAATGGAGTGACTTACACGTATGACGGTAATGCATGGAAGGATTCTGCCGACAACGAATATACCCTCCAAATTAGAGATCAAATTGCTGGGACAGATTATGTTTACAATGGCAAGAACTGGGTGGAAACTTATGCGCATGAAAATGGTGACAGGATCAACGTCGACGGAAAGCTTTATACCTATAGCTCCTTCTACGGCAGCTGGCGCAGCTCTGCCGGTGATGAGTATACCCCTGAAGCCGGTGATAGAATCGTAGGCACAGCATATGTGTATGATGCCGGTATTTCGGCATGGGTGAACACCCATCTTCCCGCAGATGGCAATATGATTTATTCCTCGGGAAGCATATTTACTTACAATGCAATGACAGGGACATGGAATAATGTCGCCGCGACTCATACTCCTGTATCTGGAGATACGTTGACTGTGGATCGTGTGGATTACACGTATGACGGGACGCACTGGATTGATGCCGATAATACTCCAGTTCCTGGTTCGGGAGATATTATTACCACCGCTGACGGAACGACATACAAACTTGGCATTGCTGACAAGTTGGTAGAAAATCTTCCCTATCGGTATTATACTGCTTCCGGAGAATATTACGTCCGTCCGATCATCAATACTACGGATGATACGATCAACCCCTATGACGGCTCTTTGTCCCTCCGCGAGGCCATTCTGCTTGCGGGAGAGAATCTGACAATCAATTACACGCTGGATCCCGCCATCTACGGCGAGAATCCCGATGCGCCGGTCATCAGTGAAAAGTTCCATTTCGGAACAGAGATTGTTTTGAGCGAGAAAATTGCTGCTGGAGGAAGTCTTGAATTCATAATCGGAGAATCCAATGTTTACGGAACTGCGGCGGATGGCACTTCTCTCACTTCCTCCTTCTATGATTCGATCGGAATCAACAAGGGTTTGACCGACAGTTTCGGCAATGACATTTCCTACCGGATCATTGCGGGAACGGTGGATCCCACTTCCTATAATGTGACGCTTCCGGCCTCCTCGCTCCTGCCCTTCGAATATGACGCAACAGATGATGCCACCTTCCAAAGCCTGAATCTGACTTTGAAGGTCAGAGACAGAGATCCGGTCAACAATGATCCCGGACGTTTCCGCGTATTCGACGTGATCAGCGGAGACATTACGCTTTACGGCGAAGGAGCCGGCTCCCTGACCATCCTGGGCGGCAATGTTTCCAATGACAACAATCCGGACCGTCCCGCATCCGAACGCACGGATGAGAGCATCAGCAATTTCGGCGGAGCGATCCGTCTCTCCGGCGCAGATGCCACGCTGACTTTGAACGGCGTCACAATTAACCGGGGAATCGCCAACCGGGGCGGCGCAATCTACGTCGCGGACGGAACTCTGAACCTGATCGGCACGACGACAATCAACGGCACGGTGGCGCATGGATTCGCCTCCGCCGGCGATAATGTCAGCCAGGTGACCTACGGCGACGGTTATGTATATACATCCGGATACGGCGCCGGGATTTACATGGCCGGCGGCAGTCTGGTGATCGGCATGGACGCACTGTCCGCGGAAAAGGCGGGCGAGGCGTTTTACGCGTCCAATGTGACGATTTCCGGCGGCACGGCCGCACAATACGGCGGCGGCATTTATCTTGCGGGCGACTCTTCCCTGCTCGGAAATCATTCCCTTTATGCTTATGACGCGGAAAACCGCTTATATGCTCCAGTTTCCGAATCGTTTGCCATTTCCGGCAATTCCGCCGTCAGCGGCGCGGGACTTTACATCGCCACGACAGGGAGCGTTTCCCTGGAGCGGGCAACGATTTCCGGCAACACTCTGCGGCAGGGGGTTTCCTCCAACTTCAAGGTTCCGACTTCAGGCATTCCCGCATCCTACGGAGGCGGTCTTTATGTCGCAGCCGGCAGTTCCGTCAGTCTGAAGGGCGTGACTGTCACGGGGAATGTGACGGCAACTTATGTCCGTCCGGGCTCCGGCAGCAATCCTGACGTTCCGAACTATGTCGTTTCCTATGGCGGCGGTATTTATGCCGAAGGAACTGTGACAATTTCGGAGTCGAATCTGTTTCTCTCCGGAGGAGATGCTCCGGCGCAGGACATTGCCAACAGTTCGATTTCCTCCAATACGGCGTTGCGCGGCGGCGGCGTTTATCTTGCCGACGGCGGAACATTCACCATGAGCGGCGCTGATCCCGGAAAAGGGGGCGATGTGGCTTCTGTTTCCGGAAATAAAGCAACTGCAGGAAGTTACACTAATGAAACTTCCAATACAACCGGACAGGGCGGCGGCCTGTATGTCTCAGCCGGCGCGACTGCGAATTTGTCCAATGTTGTGCTTTCCGGCAATATTGCGAATTCTGTGTCCTCCGGTGCGGCAGCGGATAACAACCTGAGCGGGCGCGGCGGCGCGGTCTACACCGCCGGTGTCTTTTCTCTGACGAATACAACGCCCTCCTCCGAGACGCTGCGCATTTCCATGAATGACAACAGCGCGGCTTACGGCGGAGCCGTTTATCAGGCGGGAGGAACGGTTTCACTCTCCTATCTTTCCATGTATGGAAACAAGGCCAGCGGCGACACGAGCAGTTCCACTTCCACAGGAGGCGCTCTGTATCTGGCGAATGGAACTGCGAATATCCTGAATGCGACGATCTCCAAGAATATCGGGGATGCCGCCATTTATACCGCTGCCGGCACTCTTACCTTGACCAATACGACGCTTGCACTGAATACTGGTTCAAACTGGGGTCTGGTGAATTCCGCGGCGACCGTATTCCTGAGAAACACTCTGGTGATCGGCAACGGCAATTCCGGTTACAGCAATATCAATGATGATAGTGAATATACCAATGACGGATATTCTCTTGTCGGAACGGAGGAAAACGGATATTCGGCGGAGCTGATTTTCGGGACGAATGGCTTTGATTCCGAGACCGGTGTTATTCAGCTTGATCAGACTGCCGAGAATCCCGCACTTGCCGGAGGATATCTGTATCGCGATTCGGTTGGAAACGCTTACGATCAGCTTGGCAAGGACCGGACCGAGACGCCCGGCGACGGCGTTTACACCATCGGCGCCGTGATTGCCGGATCCGTTTCGCCGACCAGCGTGCTGGTGAATACGTTTACCGATGACACGACTTCCGACAATGAGCTCTATTCTCTCCGCGAAGCAATTCAAGATGCAGCCGGTGGCGATATCACCATCGCATTTGATCTTGAGGCATTGCGGAACGAGAAGGCGGACGGAGCTGAAGCCTCATTTATTCTGAATAGTCTTCTCTCCTGGACGGCCGGAACTGTGACGATCGACGGCGGCGGTCTGCTGGCTTCGCTTGGGACAGTTTCCATTACCGCCGGAACCGGCAATACCGCCGGATTGTTTGCCCTTACGGAAACGTCGGGCCTTGTTCTTTCCAACTTCACTGTTTCCGGAACCGGAGCGTCCTTCGGCAATGCCGGCGCGGCTCTCAGTCTTGCCGGTTCCTCAACGGCGACCTTGACCAATGTGACCGTTCAGAATGTGGTGACATCCGGCAACGGCGCGGCTCTCAGTCTTGCCGATTCCTCAACGGCGACCTTGACCAATGTGACCGTTCAGAAAGTGGTGACATCCGGCAACGGTGCGGTTTCTGTTGCGAACGGTTCGTCACTGACTCTTGCGGGGAATACAGTCTTTGCCTCCAATCAGGCCAAGAACGGCGGCGCTCTCTACAACGCCGGTTCTCTGACAGTCTCCGGAACGCTCGAATTTACGGAGAATCGGGCGACTGAAAACGGCGGCGCGATCTACAATGCCGCGGGTACACTGACGGTTACCGATGCTGTGTTCAGCGGCAACACGGCAGCCGGAAACGGCGGTGCGATCTACAATGCCGCGGGTACACTGACGGTTACCGGAGATTTCACCTCCAATCAGGCTGAGAACGGCGGTGCGATCTACAATGCCGCGGGCACATTGACAGTTTCCGATTCCGCAGTTCTTCAGGGCAACATTGCAACCGGTTCCGGCGGCGCGATCTATAATGCCGCTGATGGAACTTTGATTGCCATGTCCGCGCAATTCAGTGGAAATCATGCGGATTCAGGTTCCGGCGGTGCGATTTACAATGCCGGTTCTCTGACGGTTTCCGGAACCGAATTCCTGGCGAATGAATCCAAGGATGGCGGCGCGATTTACAATGAAGGAGTGCTGCAGTTTACCGAAGGGACCAATACGGTCTTTGCCGGCAATACAGCAACCGGAAACGGCGGCGCTCTCTACAACGCCTCCAGTGATCTTCAGCTTGCCTATGCCTCATTCACTGACAACCAAGCTGAGAATGGCGGCGCATTCTATAATGCCGGACAGAATGTTTCGGTTACAGGCGTCGTATTCGGCGGCATGTCGGAAGACGGGACAGAAGAAGGAAATACCGCTGCAAACGGCGGCGCGATTTACAACGCCGCAGGTGCGGTTCTGACATTGGATGCCGCCTCGGCTTTCTCGTATAACGAAGCGACTGCGGACGGCGGCGCTCTTTACAATGAAGGCGCGTTGACCATGTCCGGCGGCAGTATCACCGGAAATACCGCTGCAAACGGCGGCGCAATCTACCATAAGGGGACCATTCTGACGGTTACCGATGCTGTGTTCAGCGGCAATGCCGCGACTGCAAACGGCGGCGCACTTTACAATGAAGGCAAAATGACTATGTCCGGTGGCAGTTTCACTGGAAATACCGCTGCAAACGGCGGCGCGATCTACAATGCCTCGACGGAATCCGTGCAGTTTACAGGGACCTTGTTGACCGACAACATTGCAACCGGAAACGGCGGCGCATTCTATAATGCCGGACAGAATGTTTCGGTTACAGGCGTCGTATTCGGCGGCATGTCGGAAGACGGGACAGAAGAAGGAAATACCGCTGCAAACGGTGGCGCGATTTACAACGCCGCAGGTGCGGTGCTGACACTGGATGCCAGCTCGGCTTTCTCGTATAATAAAGCGACAGGTTCCGGCGGTGCGATCAGCAACAGCGGCACCCTGAGTGTCAGTGCGTCCTTCAGCGACAACCGGGCTGAACAGAATGGCGGTGCGATCAGCAACAGTGGCACGCTGAATGTCAGGAATGCGTCCTTCAGCGACAACCGGGCTGAGCAGAATGGTGGTGCGATTTATACGGATACTTCGGTCACCGTGAATAACTCCGTGTTCGAGAACAACCTGACGTCCGGCGACGGCGGCGCAATTTCCGGTTCCAACGTGACCGTGAATGGCGGTACCTTTACAGGGAACCACGCGGATAACGGCAGCGGCGGTGCGATCAGCGGCAGCAGTCTGAGTGTCAGCAACGCGGCCTTCGCCGACAATACTGCAACACACGGCGGCGCAATTTCCGGTTCCGACGTGACCGTAAATGGCGGTACCTTTACAGGGAACCACGCGGATAACGGCAGCGGCGGTGCGATCAGCGGCAGCAGTCTGAGTGTCAGCAACGCGGCCTTCACCGGCAATACTGCAACACACGGCGGCGCAATTTCCGGTTCCGACGTGACCGTGAAGGGCGGCACCTTCGACCGGAATACGGCTTTCGGAAACGGCGGCGCAATTCTGGCGACCGGCTCGCTCTCCGTCAATTCGAACTTCACGGACAATGAAGCCAGCTCCAACGGCGGCGCGATCGCGGCTTTCGGAGCTGAGGCGACCATCTCCGGCACTTTCACCGGCAACGCCGCCTATAATGAAAACGGCGGCGCGGTGTATCTCGATCAGGGCGGAACTCTTGCAAATATCACTTTGACGGGCAATACCGCGCAGGACGGCGCGGCGGTTTACAGTGCGGGTGGTGCATTGACGATGAATTCCGCCACCGTGACAGACAGCAATGCAAAGGACGGTTCGGTTGTAACCAGTCGAGGCGACAAGACGGTTATCCGGAACAGCAGTCTGAACAACAATACTGCGAGTGTCAATATTGTCAATGCGCCGGAGGCGGGTGAACTCTTCCTGATTTCGACGACGGTTGCGGAAAACAGCGTCACTGAGGCGGATGTTTCCGGCGTGGATGTCTCGATCGTGAACTCCACAATCGCCGAAGCCAGGAAGAATGATGTGCTGGTTCAGGCGAGCGGCGACGTCCAGATCGCAAACAGCATTGTCGTCGGCGCAGAAGCCGGAACCACAGTCATCAATGCCGTCGGCGATATCGACGGAGCCTATTCAATTCTTGGACAGGTCGCTTCTTCTGGCGGCACATTCAATAATGAATACGGAACTGTAAGGCTGAATCAGGCTTATTCCGCTGTTTTCGGAAATAATACTGTGAACGGCAACGGCCTGATCTCCCTTCCGTCCGGATCTCCGGCAATGGCGGGTGTCTGGACCGCGGTGGATACCGATTCGACTTCCGATGCTTATGGCAGCGTGTATTACACGACCCGTCCGGATGGCATGTGGACGCAGGACTATAACCCGAACCGTATGAACTGGAATCTGCTCGGCGTCGGGTCCATTGGCGGACGCGGGAACGTTTCTCCCGGCGCGACGGTTTCCGCCGGAAACGCCGGAGGAATCTATCCGTGCATCGGTGCCAGCTGGAATCTTGCATGGACTCCGGATCCCGGGCACGGTCTGAACAGCGATTTCATCAAGCCTTCTGAAAACGGTGTCGCGCACAGCATTTATGATATTTACAATGCCGTTTCGGACAGGCTGTATGCGAATCCGGGTTATCTGCTGAACTTCCGCAATGAAGTGTCCGGCGCCTCCCGTCTGGGCTATGACTTCATGCACGAGTTTGACGACCGCTATCGGACCATGGGCGAGTTCTCCGTGACGATCGGACGTTTCGACCTCGGATTCGTTCCGAGCGGCGAAAATCATATCACAGTCAATGTGAAAGGCGATGTCTCCGACGACTTTACGAGATATACGACGACGCCGTATCTCTCGGACGGCACCCCGCTGATTCCGGAGGAACTCAAGCCGATGAATTCCGAGACCGAGACCCCGGCTGCCGAGGGGACGGCCGCACTGCCGGAGGGGCTGGAGGAGAAAGTCATGGCCTATCTGGGGCGTGCTGAAATCTTCAAGGATGATTTCGACAAGGCTCTGGACCGCCTGCTGGCCCTGAACGTCTGACAAGGAAGATGAAAACGATGAAAGCATACGGAACAAAGGAGGAGAAAATGCGGCACGGTTCGCATCGGATTGCGCTTGGAGTTGCGGCTGTTCTGGTTTTTGCCGGAGGCTGTAAAACCGCGGATGATTACCGCAGGGAGCGGGTGAAAAACGCGGTGGAGCAGTTCAATCAGGCAAAGAAAACAGAACTTGCCAAAGAAAAGGGCGTGCTGACGCTTCAGGACTGCATGGGGCTTGCCGTCAAGCATAATCTGGACCTGAAGGTTCAGAATCTGGAAAAGGATGCCGCCAGAAACATCATGATGGCGGAACTCCTCGGCATGCTTCCGGATCTGACGATTTCCGACAGTTTCACAGGCCGCTCCAATCAGCCCGGCTCCAGCAGCAAGGCTGTGGCGAGCGACGGCGACACCTACGGCTACAGCACGAGCACGGACCGCAACGTCAACAACCTGAGCGTGGATCTCGCTTTCAGCCTTCTGGATTTCGGACTCGCGTTTTTCAATTCGCAGCAGAGCCACGACCGCATGCTGGTCAAGGAAAAGCAGATCGAACGCGCCGCGCAGAATCTTTCGCTTGAAGTGGTGCGCGTCTATTTCAAGGTCGCCGCCGCCCAGCGCGCGATCAAGGTGACGACCAAGCTGCTGGAAGACTGCAAGAGCCGTTACGAGCTGATTAAAAAACTGGCTGCGGAAAACAAGATCACGCCGTTCCGCGCAACGGATGAAACGACCCGTTTCCTCGCGATGGAAAAACGCCTGACCAATTATACGCGCGGTTATGAAAGCGCATGCGTCGAGCTGCGCTCCCTGCTCGGCGTGTATCCGTCCTCCCGGATCGTGGTGGACGAGAGTCCGCTGGACACGGTTCCGGAATTCGATTTCCCCGATATCGAACTCCTGGAGCAGATGGCGATCCTGAAGCGTCCGGAGCTGTATGAGATCGACATTCAGAAGCACATCAACATTCTGGAATGCCGCAAAACCCTCCTGATGATGCTGCCGAACGTGAGAATGTATGTGGACTTCATCAACAACAACAATTCCTTCCTTTATCATCAGAGCTGGTGGGAACTTGCCGTGAAGGCCGCCTACAACGCATTGAAGACCCCGCAGTACATCTCCCGCTACATGGCTTACAGCGATCAGGCGGATCTGGAGGAAATGCGCAGCTTCGCCCAGGCGATCGCGGTCATGTCGCAGGTCCGGATCGCGAAGGCGGACATTGTTTCCAGTCGCGAACGCTTCGAGATCAATCGCAAGGAACATGAGGAATACAGCAAATACCTCAAGGCCGCGCTGGCCACCAAGAGTGTTGACGGTTCGGTCACACAGCTGGATATCGATCATCAGCGTCTGCGGACGGCGGAAACCGAGATCGAGCGTCTGATGTCTCTCGGCGCATACTACATTGCGCATTACCGTCTGCTGAACGCGATCGGCGTGAAGAATCTTGACGCAAAAACCCAGAGCGAACTCAAGGCGGAACTTGCGGCGGCGCGGGAAAGCGCCGCGGAAGAGCTGGAAAAGGCACGTGCCGAGTATGCCTCCAGGCAGTCCGCCGCTGAAGATGCCCGCATTGCGCGGATCCTATTCGATGACGGTTTGAAGCTTTACCGCGAAAACAATGCGCAGGATGCCGCCGTCTATTTTGAGCGTTCCGCCGCCAAGGGCAACGCTTCCGCAATGTTCTGCCTCGGCAAGATGTACTGGTCCGGGAAAGGCGTGGAAAAGAATCAGCGGAAAGCCGCGGAGCTTTTTGTGCAGGCAGCCGACAAAGGCAATCTGGAAGCGATGGTTCTGACCGCCTGGCTGTATTACAAGGGCAATGTCCTGCCGGAGAATCATGATCTGGCGTTCAAGTATTACCGGATGGCCGCGGACAACGGCGATGAAAAGAGTCTCTACTGGCTCGGCGCTCTGGCCTATGAGCGCGGCGATTATGAAGAAGCCATGGATTATTTCAAGAAGTCCGCGCGCGGCGGGGAAGTCGCCTCCATGGTCTGGGTCGGCAGTCTCTACCGCAATGGAAAAGGCTGTGAGAAGGACTATGCGAAGGCGATGCTCTGGTACAAGCGCGCCGCGGACAAGGGCAATCCCGAGGCGATGAACAACATCTCGATGATGTATGCCGCCGGTGACGGCGTCCCGCGAAACCAGCAGGAAGCCGACAAGTGGTTCAAGATGGCGGAGGCCGCGTTCGCAAAACGCTGATCCGCGGTTCCGGCTTTTTTCAATCCCGCCCGTGCATGCGAGCGGGATTTTTTTTGTTTTCCCCTTTGCTTTTTCCGCTTCATGCAGTATAGTCATACGGACAAATGTAAGGAAAAAACACGCATGAAGAAGTTATCGTCCATCCTGCTGCTGTTGTCGGTTTTCCGCGTTGCGCTTTCCGGTGCGGAAATGAGTTATGACTCCCTCCCGGTCAAAGTGGTGCTGTTCCCGTATCGCGAGGCTGTTCTTTCCACGCAGATCGACGGGGTTGTTGAAAAATATAATTTCCGGCCGGGCGCGCCTTTCAGGAAGGATGCTGTTCTCCTGAAACTGAACGATACGAAATACAACAATGACCTGCTCCGGATGCGTTCGCTGATGAAAGAGGCGGAATTGAATGCCGCCTACGCAAAACAGAAATGGGAGGATAACAAACGCCTTTTCAAAGAGGATCTCCAGAGCGAGATCGAAGTCGTCAAATCCGAGCTGGGTGCAAGCGTTTCCGCCGAACGGGTCCAGTCCGCCCGGATCAATTATGCCGACGCCATGCTTCAGCTGGCGTTCTGCACGATCAAGGCGCCCTTTGACGGAAGAGTGGAAAAGCATCTGACGCGCGAATTTGAAACGGTCCGCAGCGGCCAGCCCCTGATTTCCATTATTGATGACAATCAGCTCCTCGGCGTCATGAATGTGCCGACGACCTGGCTTCCGAAGATCAGAATCGGGATTCCCGTTACATTTAAAGTGAATGAAACCGGCAGTGTCGTGACCGGAAGTGTATATGAAATTGCGGGGCGTGCCGACCATCGAAGCGAAACCGTCGAAATCAAGGTGCTGCTGGACAATGCCGGTCACCGCTTTTCCGCCGGAATGTCCGGCACATTGCTGAAAGTGGGTGACGGCAATGGGAAATAATCCGCAGCAGGAAAATGCGGAGCTCAAAGCGCGCCTGCATGCCTTCGCCGCTATCATGCGTCTCGGACGCGATGCGTTCGAGCAGCCGGATCTGCCTGCCGCGGCCGTGCATATCGTGAACAATTCCCGCACGCTGCTCGCCTATGAATCCTCGTCTCTCGCGGACCTGCGCGGCAACCCCTCCCTTCTGGCGGAATACGCGCAGGTGGAAGTGAAGCAGCATACCGAATATGCGGCGGATGTGAAAATCCTCTGCCGCAGTGTCGATCTGAGCGGCGGGGCAGTGGAACTCAATGAGGGGAACGAAGCGTTCAGAAAACTGCCGGAGAAGGCGCGCGGGGCATTCAGCCGTCTGGCCGGCGAAGGCGGCTCCCTGCTGCTGGTTCCGCTGCGTTCGGCGCGCTTCCGGAGTTCCGCGAAAGATCCTTTTGTCTGGCTGATGACGTTCAAAGGGGCGGTTCCTCCTCACGTCGGCGCGACGATTCCGCTGCTGGCCTCGGACTACGGCAATGCGCTGTGGAGCCACACTCCGCGGGGCGGAGCGCGTCTTCTGCTCAAGTGGCTGAGGAAGATCACGCTGATCCGTATTCTGCTGCTTCTGCTGGCGGCGTTTGTGGTTGCCATGTTCACGGTGGATGTGGAGCATACCGTTTCCGCGGAGTTCGTAGTCCGGCCGGATGCCGAATACAACTCCTACGCGTGGTTTGACTGCGTTGTGAAGAACTGTTTCTTCAATGACGGAGACGCCGTCAAGGCCGGCGACCGGATTCTGGAATATGATACGGACCGGATGCGCTTCCAGCTCGCCGCCTCCGAAGCGGCTTTCAAGGAGGCGAACGCCGAATATGAACAGGTGCTGAAGGCCTCTTTCACCGACCGTGAAAATCTCGGGAGACTGAAAGTTCTCGCATTCAAGCGCGACTCCGCAAAAATTGCGATCGAGGAGGCGAAGTGGTATCTGGCGCACAGCGTGGTGACTGCTCCCGTTTCCGGAATTCTCGCCATTGCCGAGGGAAGCGCGGACAAACTTGCCGGCCGCGCTCTCCGGCTCGGAGAAAAACAGTTTGACATTCTTTCCGACAAAGGGATGATCGCCGAGATCATGGTGAACGAAAAAGACGCTTCCGTCCTGGAAGGCAATCCGCGGATCACGCTCTTCCTGCATACCCGTCCGGAACTGCCGATTCCCGTAAAGATTCTTTCCTCGCGCTTTTATCCGGAACTGACCGAGCAGAATATTTACAGTTACAATGTGAAGGCGGAAATGGAAAACAACGTCCCCGGACTCCGCTTCGGCATGCGCGGGGTGGCCAGGGTGACCGGCGAAAAGGTCAAGCTCGGCTACTATCTCTTCCGGAGCCTGGTTCTCTGGTACCGCGGCGTGTAACGACGGACATGGATATGAATATGGATATGGAACGCAATCCGGCATCGCAAACCGGAGAACAGAAGATGACGCCGGAAAATTCCCAGGAAACGCCGTCTCGGAAAACCCCGGAGATCCGGACGGGTGTGATCCGCTCGGACATTCAGTTTATTCCGCCCGGGGAACACGGGGATTACGCGATGATTTTCGATCCCCTTTCCGAGGCGTATTACAAGCTTTCCGAGCGTTCCTGCCGGATTCTCCAGCTGATGGACCGCAGTTATCCCCTTGACGAGTTTCTGGAACGGGTCAATTCCTTCGGCATGGATACGGACATGACGGAGCTGCAGGAGCTGCTTCATTTTCTTCATGCGAACAATCTGATTGCGCCCGAATACGGAATGCAGGACGCCAAGGTCCGGCGTCACCGCGAGATGAAGGAGAAAAACACCTTTTACCGGATCATGGGCATGTATCTCTTTTTCCGCCTCCCGCCGATTCATCCGGACGGCTTTTTCACGGCGACCATGCCGCTTGTCCGCTTTGTGTTCAACAAAATCACGCTCTTCTTCATCATTGCCGCCGCCGCGGGCGGTTATCTCCTGCTGCTGCGCTCCTGGAACGAAGCGTATGCGACGTTCGTCAACTCCCTTTCCTGGGCGGGACTCGTGAAATATTTCTGGGCCCTTCTTGTCACGAAGTCGGTGCACGAGCTGGCGCACGGTTATACGGCAAAGAGTTTCGGCGCTCGCGTCCGCGCCATGGGACTGAGCTTCATCGTGTTCTATCCCCGTCTTTTTGTGGATCTGACCGACACCTGGCGGCTTTCCCGCGCAAAACGGACCGCCTGCGACGGCGCCGGCATTGCAAGCGAACTGATTTTCGGCGGGCTTGCGGCGATCATCTGGGTGTATGCCTCTCCCGGCCCCTTGAAATCCACGATGTTTTATCTCTTCACCGTCAGCGCGCTGGGAACGATTCTGGTCAACGGGAATCCCTTCATCCGCTACGACGGATACTATCTGCTGTGCGATTTCCTGAACATCGAGAACCTGATGCAGCGTTCCAGCGAGTTCATCAAGGCATGGAACCGCCGGTTTTTTCTCGGGATCGGCTCATATCCGGACAGCGGCGACTGCTCGCCGCTGACGCTGTATTTCTTCGGCATCAGCGCCTTCATCTACCGGCTTTTCCTCTATACGTCGATCATTCTCATCATCTACTTTAAATTCACAAAACCCGTTGCAATCATCCTGATGGCGATTGAAGTCTACACGATGCTGCTGATGCCGCTGATTTTCGAGCTGAAAGCGCTGAACGCGCTGCGGCGGAGAATGAACTGGGCAAAAGCGTTGCTGACGCTCATCCTCGCATGCGGGCTTGTCTCGCTTCTTTTCATCCCGCTTCCCTGGTCGTTCAGTCTGCCGTGCGAGATCGTGCCGGAGTCCCGCCGCATCGTGACGGTCAATGAATCGGCGTTTGCCGCAAAAGAGCTCAAAAACGAGCCTTTTGCCGTGCGGGAAGGAGATTTGATCCTGCCGTTCCGCAATGTTTTTCTTGATTTCAACATCCGGCGTTATGAGATTGCCGCCGAACAGAACCGCGCGGAGCTGAATCTTCTGCGTTCGGACACCGGGACGATCGGCGCGAGTCCCGCCGTGTATGAGAAGCTGCGCGCAAATCTTCTGACGCAGAACGAGATGAAACGCCGCCGCGGCAACATGGCCGTGAAGGCGGATGCATCCGGAATTTTTGTCCCCGCGATCAAAGACGTTTCCGAAGGACGGTGGCTGGAGAAGGGGACGATCCTCGGAGAAATTGTATCGCAGAAAGTTGCGGTTTACGCATATGCGCTTGACCGGGAAGTCAACAGAATTCAGGAAGGCGACCGCGTGACGGTCCGTCTGCGCGGTGAATTGAAGGAATATCCCGGCCGGATCGGCGCGCTCAATCCTGTCGCCGTCAAGTTCCGTGATTCCACGCTGGTGCAGGCGCTTGGCGGCATTGTGCCCTGCTATCCCAACCAGAAAACCCGTGAATTCACTCCGGTGAACGTTCTCTACTGCATCACCGTGATTCCCGACGAACCGATCCTCTGCCGTTCGGGGCGCACCGGACAGGCCGAGGTGAAGAAGAGCTATCGCATGTCTGTGGAGCTGCTTCGTTCCCTGATGCACGTCTTTTACCGTGAATTTTCCTTCTGAGAACGCGCTGCGCCGTTTGTTCTCCGTTGCAGAAGAGAAAAAAAACGGCGGAGACCCCGGATGGGGTCCCCGCCCGTGTGGGGGTGTATCACACGCCGCCGGCTGCGAGAGAGAGAATCAGCCGGCGGCGGCAGAGAGAAACCGTTTTCAGTTGATGAAGAGCATTTCGCGGTATTTCGGAAGCGGCCAGAGATCGTCATCCATCTGTTTTTCCAGGACGTCGACCAGTTTCCGGAGTTCGGCAAGCGCTTCCACAACGGCCACGCCGTTCTTCTCTTTTGCAAGCGTTTTTTCCAGCTTCGCGGCCGCGTCTGTGATTTCATCGAGCAGTCCGCCGATTGTTTCGGCAAGCGCCTTCTGGGAGGCGAGGCCGCTCTTCAGACCGCAGCCGTCCATCACCGCAATCGTCTTGACCAGTTCCGCAAGCTGTCTGCTTCCGGCGGCAAGGATGATCGTCCGCACCATGTTCAACGCAAGTTCTCCTTCGATGCGGATTTTCCGCTCGTATTCCTCGGTGAAAATCTCATACCGGGAGTGGAGCTCGACCGCGGAGAAGACCTTGTACTTCTCAAAGAGCGCGATATTGTCCCTGTCAAGCAGCGGCTTGAGCGCTTCCGGCGTGTTGCGCAGATTCGGGAGTCCGCGTTTTGCGGCTTCCTTTCGCCATGCTTCGCTGTAGTTGTCGCCGTTGAAGATGATGCGCTTGTGCGCCTTGATGATTTTCTGAAGCACCTTCTGGAGTCCGGTGTTGAAGTTCGCCTTCGGCAGTTTTTCCAGCTGTGAGGCAATGTCGTCGATCGCCTCGGCGAAGATCGTGTTCAGGATCACGTTGGCGCCGGCGCAGGACTGGCTGGACCCCGGGGCGCGGAACTCGAACTTGTTGTTCGTGAAGGCGAAGGGGCTTGTCCGGTTGCGGTCGGTCGCGTCCAGCGGCAGCGGAGGGAGCGTGTCCACGCCGATGCGCATCATGTCCATGTGTTTCGAGGATTTGAGATCGCCCTTTTCGAGCTGGTCGATCACGTCCGCGAGCTGTTCTCCGATGAAGATCGAAATGATCGCCGGAGGAGCTTCGTTGGCGCCGAGCCGGTGGTCGTTGCCCGCCGACGCGGTCGCGCTCCGGAGCAGGTCGCTGTGCTTGTCCACCGCCATGATGATCGCGCAGAGCGTCGTAAGGAAGATCGCGTTCTGGTGCGGATCGCTTCCCGGGTTCAGCAGGTTGATGCTGCCGTAGGCGGGGGACCAGTTGTTGTGCTTGCCCGATCCGTTGATGCCCGCGAAGGGTTTTTCATGAAGCAGACAGACGAGTCCGTGCTTTTCCGCGGTCTGCTTGAGCACTTCCATGATAATCATGTTGTGATCGACGGCAAGGTTGAGCTCCTCGAAGACGGGGGCGATTTCAAACTGCGCCGGCGCGACCTCGTTGTGGCGGGTTTTTGCCGGGATGCCCAGCTTCCAGAGTTCGGAATCCACATCGGTCATGAACGCGAGGATGCGGGGCTTGATCGCGCCGAAGTAGTGGTCTTCCAGCTGCTGATGCTTCGGGGGAGGCGCGCCGAACAGCGTGCGTCCGCTCTGCACCAGATCGGGGCGCGCATAGTAGAACTGTTCGTCGATCAGGAAATATTCCTGTTCCGCGCCGAGCGTGATCCGGACGTTTTTGGTTCCGTCGTCGCCGAAGCACTTCATCATGCGGCGGACGGATTTGGTCAGCGCCTGCATGGAGCGCAGGAGCGGCGTTTTCTTGTCGAGCGCTTCGCCGGTGTATGCGCAGAAGGCGGTCGGGATGCAGAGCGTCGCCCCGTTGCGTCCGCGCTTTATGAAGGCGGGGCTGGTCGGGTCCCAGGCGGTGTAGCCGCGCGCTTCAAAAGTCGAACGGATTCCGCCGGAGGGGAAGCTGGATGCGTCCGGTTCGCTGACGATCAGGTTTTTCCCGGAGAACGAGAGAATCGCGTGGCCGTTCGCCGTCGGATCGAGGAAGGAGTCGTGCTTTTCCGCGGTGGTGCCGGTCAGCGGCTGGAACCAGTGCGTGTAGTGGGTGGCTCCTTTTTCGAGCGCCCATTCTTTCATCGCATGGGCGACGGCGTCGGCGATGGAGGGATCCAGCGCCTTGCCTTCCCGCACGGTGTCCATCAGTTTCTGGTAGATCGGTTTCGGGAGACGTTCCTTCATGCGTCCGCAGTGGAACACATCTTCTCCGAAGCTGTCCGTGGTGAAGGGTTTCAGGGCAATGTTCTCCTCGTCTTCGCGGGCGAGGATGCCTTCAATGGCCATTTTCCTGTCGGCATTCATTTTTGTATCACTCCTCGTGGTTTCCTGTTTTTTCAAATCTGATGCCTGTCTTTTAAGCATGTCGCATGCCAACTTTTTTCCAATTCCATATTTGAGTTCGGAAATCTCAGGATGCCGGATAAACGGAATAGAACTGACTGGAAAAAGTTACATTTTTGTCGTGACATTTTTTTCATTCCTACATTTTTGTAGCTTGACAAAGCTCTGCGGCGGACTATATTTCTCTTTCGCAGCGTCAACCGGCGAACAGGACAGGAGTTCCGAATGGCGGAAAGAAACGATATTGAAATCGCGGTGCTCAACCAGATCAGCCATGCCATCGTGCATGAACTGAACGTTTCGGAGCTTCTCAACAACATTCTCAACATTCTGCGCAAGGAGATGGGACTCATCCGCGGAACGATCACGCTGAAGCACGACGACACGCTTGTGATCGAGGCGTCCAACGGCCTGACGGACGAGGAGATCAGCCGCGGCAAATACATGATCGGCGAGGGGATCACGGGAAAGGTCGCGCAGACCGGAAAGCCCGCCCTGGTTCCCGACATCTCGCAGGAGCCCGAATTTCTCGGACGGACGCAGGCGCGCGGGAAAAACGAACATGTCGCATTCATCTGCGTGCCGATCATGCACCTTGACAACATCATCGGAACCCTCAGCATCGACTGTCCCGGAGGAGACCATGAGGAGCTCAAACGCGATCTCCGGCTTCTCGACACCGTGGCGAACATCATGGCCGAGGCGGTCGCATCCTGTCTGAAAAAATACGATGAGCGGCGACAGCTCCTTGAGGAAAACATGCGCCTGCGCGAAGAGCTCGGCACAACGCCCCGCCCCGCGAACCTGATCGGCAACTGCAACGCGATGCGCGCGGTCTACAAGATGATCGGGCAGGTCGCGAACAGCTCCGCGACGGTGCTGATCCGCGGGGAGTCCGGAACGGGAAAGGAGCTCGTGGCCCGCGCAATTCAGATGTCCAGCGGGCGGCGCGACAAGCCGTTCATCGCGGTCAACTGCGCCGCGCTGCCGGACAACCTCATCGAAAGCGAACTGTTCGGCTATGAGAAGGGGGCGTTCACCGGAGCCGTCTCCCGCCGCATCGGACGCGCGGAGGCCGCGGACGGCGGCACGCTGTTTCTGGACGAGATCGGCGATCTGAGCCAGCATGTGCAGGTCAAGCTGTTGCGCTTCATTCAGGAGCGGACCTTTTCGCGGGTCGGCAGCAACGAGGAGATCAAGGTCGACGTCCGCCTGCTGACCGCGACCAGCCGCGACCTGGAGAAGCTCATGGAGGAGGGCAAATTCCGCGAGGACCTCTATTACCGCCTGAATGTGTTCCCGATTCATCTGCCGAGTCTCCACAAGCGTCCGAGCGACATCATCCTTCTCGCGGACCATTTCCTTGAAAAATACAACCGCCTTCACGGGAAGAACATCGCCCGCATCTCCACGCCCGCCATCAACATGCTGATGGCCTATCACTGGCCCGGCAATGTCCGCGAGCTGGAGAACTGCATCGAGCGCGCGGTCCTGACCGCCGGAGACACCGTGATTCACGGGTATGACCTGCCGCCGTCGCTTCAGACCGGAGAGGCATCCGGAACGGCCGTGATCCATCCGAACATCAAGGCGGATTTCCAGACGCTGGTCAATTCCTTTGAACGCGAGCTGATCGTCGAGGCGCTGAAGGCGAATCACGGAAACGCCGCCGCTGCCGCGCGCCAGCTCGGGCTTTCGGAACGGATCATTCATTACAAGATCAGAAATCTGGGGATTACGCCGGACTGGTACCGGCAGAGAAAAAACCAGAAGTGAGCGGGAGGCGCGGCGCATTCCGGGGAAGGATTTTCCCCGCTCTTCATGGATTGCGGCGCGGAGAGCGCGTTTCAGGAGAGACGCTCAATGCGCTTGATTCCGTTGCGCGCGAGGGTCAGGCGGAAACTTGCGAAGGAGTCCTTCCCGCCATTCATGCGCGACTGGATGATGAGATGAATCCGGTAGATCCGTTTTCCCGGCACCCGGACAATGCCGGAATCTCCGTCCGGCAGATAAATTTCCTTCACCGGATTGTCCATCTTTTCCAGAAGGCGGCGGACATTGAACCGGACAATGTGCACCAGACCGTCCACATTGAAGTCCGAATAGATTTCCCCGCAGCTGCGCGAATGAAGCGTCAGCTCTTCACGGGAGAGCATGATGTCCTCTCCGGGGAGCCCGTTTTCAAGCTCCGAAATATAATCCTTGTTCCGGAGGCGGACAATTTCGGGGGGCAGTCCCTGCTCGCTGACAAAGGAGAAGCTTTCCCGGCAGACGCCGACCTCTTTTCCCAGAGTGCTCCGGATGGTCGTTCTGTAGTCGAACAGGCGGGATTTGATCTTGGAATATAGATAGGAGCGTCCCAGCTCCTTGATCCTGTCCTTTCCCATGTAGGCGAGAATGAGGATGGCGCAGAACGTCAGCGAGAATTCCTGGAAAAGCAGGTTCTGCGACAGAAAAGTGACGGCGGTGGCGAACGCCATCGCGATTCCGGCCGCAGCGCCGAACACGAGGTTGGTGATGAACACTCCGTCCCGGCGCGTGTCGCTTTTGAGGAATAGAACGCTCGCCATGACTTTTTTCAGGATGTTTTCCCGGTAGATCAGCTCCTCGTTGTCGCTGTTCCCGGAGGGGACGGTCGGATAGGCGCGCCATCGCCGGTAGTCGATTTCCTTCCGCATGGCGCGGACGATTTCCCGCTGCAGGATTTCCTTTTCGCCGGAGGAACCGGAAAGCGTTTCCAGAGCCGGATACAGGCGTCCGCGGTATTTGTTGGCGGTGATGCTGAGAAATTCATCCACGAGCCGGAATAGATTCCTGCATTTCTTGTCCGTTTCGGAAAATCCGGGGATCCGCTCCAGGCGCCGGTAGCCGTCCAGAAGCCGGGCGGACTGTTCCAGATAGTCATGGACCGCGGGGGAGGCGGGATTCCGTTTCAGGGCGAGAGCTCCGTCCCGCAGAGCGCTTTTCATGATGGAGCAGAACATCTTCAGACGGTTTTCATAAGTGAGGATCTTCTCCGGGGAATCGGGCTGGCGGGTCAGACGGCGCATTGCGTCCTCCAGCTTGCACAGAGGCGAGTCCGGTCCGTCCGACATGCGCGCAAGGTGGACAACCGGAGTCCGGAGACGGATGTATTTGCGGATGTCGCCGTAGAAATCGTCCGCGGAATAGGTGCGTTTGTTAAGATGGAGATTGTTCGGAAGAAAGAGATAGGCGTCCACGCGGTATTCGTTCGCCGCCCGTCCGCGGTCCAGCGGATAGGTGAACTTGGCCTCGAACTGGTATTTGTCATGGATCTTTACGTTTTCATAAACCTCCGGCATCGCGCGCTCCTGTTTTCCGGTATTCCGGGAATGTATCCGCATTTTGCGGATTATCAAGAGGCGGAAAAAAGTTTTTCGGGAGGAGGCGGAGCGGCAAATCTTCCGTTTACCCGCCGGATCCGCGCGGTTTCGCTGTGGTCGCGCCATTGAGAAATTCCACGTCGAACACTTCGTGAAGGGGTTCGGGAAGGCGTTTCTCGATGAGTCCCGCCAGAAGTTCCGCCGCGCAGAAGCCGATCCGGTGCGGGTGTTCGTCGACGGTCGTCAGCTTGATCAGACGCTGAACTTCGGGGAAGCCGCTGAATCCGGTCAGGGAGAGATCCTCCGGCACGCGGAGGCCCAGTTCCCGGAGACTCCAGTAGAATTCGAAGGCGACGTTGTCTCCGTCGCAGGCAATTGCCGTCGCCTCCGGAAAGCGTTTCAGGAGACGGCGCAGAAACTCCAGCGGCGCAAGGCCCGAGCGGAAATAGGATTCCTTTGCCAGCGGTTCGACGCCGTGTTTCGCCAGTTCCGCGCGGAATCCGTCGAAGCGCCGGGAGAGAATGTTGGAATACTGCGTAACATAGAGGATTCTGCGGTGTCCGAGTCCGTACAGATGGGATGCCAGCATGGCCCCGCCGTGAAAATCGTCGTGCATCAGATGGTTGAATTCGCCGCGGACGACGGGGATCCGGTTCTTGTCGATCCACAGAACGGGGATTTCCAGGTCCGGCACATGGAAGAAGTTTGCGATGAGCGCGCCGGAAACCCCGCCCATCCGCAGGAACTGCACCGTTTCGTCCGGATCGTTGTTCACAAGGGAATGGTAGAGAAGCGTATTGTAGCCGTAAGCCTGCGCCCCCTCCTGAATGCCGCAGAGGAGCGAGGAGTAATAGGAAACCGCCACGCCTCCCATGAAGACGGCGATGGTTCCCTTGAAGCGCGCCGCATGCGGCCGGACGACCGTGCCGCCGCCGCGTTCCCGGCGTTCCAGATATCCCCGGATGACCAGTTCTTCAACTGCCGCGTTCGCGGTCATTTTGTGCACCTGGAACTGATCCGCCAGATCGTATTCCGAAGGGATGCGTTTTCCTTCGGGAAGAGCGCCTGCGCGGATTTGCGCAAGGAGGCGGTCGACGATTTTCCGTTTTTTGCTTCCTGTTGTTTCCATTGCGATGCTTCCTGTCGTTCGGCGGAGCGCGGGATGCGGTCCGTCCTGGAAGGATACTATACAGCGGAAATCTATTTTTGCAAATCGATTTTTTAAATTAACCCGGTCAAATTTCAAATTCTTTTTTTATGATTCCTTATTGACAAAGCGGGAATCGGATGGTATAATTTAAAAAAGTAAAAAACGATAACCCGGTTAAATGAAAGGCCGGATTCACCACCCGGCGTCAAGAAGAAAGGATCCCATGAACCCCGGATTGAAATGGTTTTTCCGCACCGCGCTGCTCTTTGCATTCGCCTGCCAGGCAAACGAATCGCTGCAGGGGCCGCCCTGGATGAAAATCCAGCCGAACGGAACCTTCGCCGTCGATGACGTGCGCGCGGCAATCGGCGTCAATGACGGCAGGCGCGGCGCAAGCGAAACCGCCGCCAACAGCAAATTCGAGAAATGCCCGGACACGATCGAACTGGACAGCCGGATCTGGCAGACTTCCTTCCGCCCGTTTTCGCCCGGGCCGGCCAGCACCCTGCAGAAGAAACTGACCGTTTTTTCCGACGGTTCGGTCAACTGGCGCTACACTTTTCTGGGCGCGGACAAGAGCGGCATCCGCGGTGTCGGCGTCGATCTGACCTTCCCCGCGCGCGAACGGGAGCTTGCGGTCGACGGAAAGAAGGTCTCCGTCGGCGCGAAATTCTCAAAAGTGATCCTCTACCGCGGGAAATGCCGCGTCCTGAGCATCCCCGTTTCCGGTTCGACGCTGGAATTTTCCGGTGATTTCGATCTGACCGTGACCGATCTGCGCAAGTGGGGAACGGGAAACATCATCATCACATTCACCATGAAGGAGCAGATGAAGCCCTGGAAGAAAGCCGGATGCGAATTCGATATCCGCTACCGGGGCGTGCGCGTGGCGCGCGAGGTGTTCGAGCAGTCCGCGCTGCATTTTACGCCAGTCTCCCTGCATGGCGTCCTCAACAGCACGACGTGGGACGATGCCGCCGATGACGGCAGATCCGGCTGGACCGACAAGGGGCCGGAGGATGATCTCCGGCTCTTCCGCTGCAAGGGGCGGACGGTTCTCAACGGCATCCCCTTTGAAATCGCCGATCCTGCGCAGAACAACGGAAAGAACATCATCGGAGTCTGTCATCCGAAACTGGGTCTGAACCTGCCCGCCTCCGTTACAATTCCCTTGAAGGGGATCAAGGGCGGAGGCCTCTATTTCCTTCATGCCGCCTCATGGGCGAATGCCTCGCCGGGAAGCTACATTGTCCGTTACGAGGACGGTTCGGAAACCGCGATCCCGCTGCGCAATTTCGACAACATTTTCAACTGGTGGAGCGTCGGGACAAGTCCGTCCGCCGCAATCGGCTGGATTCCCGACCCGAAAGGCGACAGCCGCAAGGGACTTGTGCTCTACCCCTGGAGAAATCCGCACCCGGACAAGCCGATGTCCTCCCTGATTATGAAGATGGCGGACAATGCGCCGCAAAGCATGCTGATGCTCGCCGGAATCACGGCGGTCGACCGCGATCCGGTCATTCCCGCCGAGGATGAAGGCGCGCCGATCGACGACTCGCACTGGCTGCCCTACACGGGCGTCGACGAGAAGGCCGTGAAGAACACTGTCCTGGACGTTTCCGAGTTCGTGCCCGCTCCGGCCGGAAAATTCGGATTCGTCCGCGCGGACGGCGCGACTTTCCGCTTTGAAAACGGGAGGGAGGCGCGCTTCATGGGAATGTGCGTGCTGGGATTCTTCCAGTGCGACAAACCGTATCTGACCGCCGCAATCGCGAAACTGCGCCGCATGGGCGTCAATATCGTCCGCGTCGGCGTCGGCGGCGACGAGCCCGGCGGCATTTTCCGGAACGACGGGACCATGGAGTTCGAACCGAAACGTCTGGATCACTTTTTCTTTTATCTTGCGGAGCTGAAGAAAAACGGCATCTACATTCAGCTTGATCTGCTTCCCTCAAGAGGCGTCAAGAAGTTTGAAAATCCGGAGCTCGAAGGCGTCCGCTGGTATCCCGGCGTGTTCGTCATGCCGCAGATCCGCGCGCGCCAGAAGGAGCTGATCTCGCTTCTTCTGAATACGGTCAATCCGTATACGGGGCTGCCGCTGGCGAAAGATCCCATGCTCGCGATGCTGATGGCGCTCAACGAAACCTCGCTGCTGGACCAGCCCGTCCGGGACAAGCTCGCGCATCCGCTCGTCAAGGCGGAACTCCGGAAGAAGTTCAATGCGTTTCTCCTGAAGCGCTATCCCGGCCGTGCGGCGCTGAAAACCGCCTGGAAGGGATCGCTGGGCGATGCCGAGGATCCGGTGGCTGGAACGGTTGAGATTCCCGTGGACTACAACCGCCACCGCTATTCGAAAGAGCGTGAAGTCGACTGCCGGAAGTTCATGGCGGCATTGCAGAGCGAATATTTCCGTGAAATCCGCGACCACGTCCGCTCGCTCGGCTGCGTCGCGCCGATCACCGGAAGCAATCACTGGACAACGGATCCGCTGGATTTCCTCTCCAACGCCGAAAGCACGGATTTCATCGACCGCCATGCCTACTGGGCGCATCCGGCTGTGGACAACGGCTGGGGCATTGAACAGATTCTTTTCAATCCCAACGCTTCGCTCAAAGGGGAGAACGGCGGACTTATGGCCTACATCACGCCGCGCCGCGTTGCCGGAAAGCCCTTCACTCTGACGGAATGGAACGTCGCCTCCACGAATGAGTTCCGCGCCGACGCGCAGCTCTATCTTCCCGCTTACGCATTGATGCACGGCTGGAATCTCTTCCAGTTCCTGTTCAATCTGAACCGCGCGCTGCAGCCGCCCACGCGGATCGGAAGCGCCTTTGACCTGGAACGCGATGCGCTTCAGCTTGCCATGTGGCCCGCCACGGCGGTGATGTTCCATCGCAGAGATGTCCGCAGAAGTTCGAAAGAGTATGTTGAAACCCTTGCGTCCGGAGAAGCCGCCGATCCGCGCGGCAAGCGCTTCGACAGTGCACGGATCGCCAGGGCCGGACTCTGCGGACGTGCCGGAATCGCATTTGACTCTGCGCCGGGAGGCGGAACGGCCCCCGCGCCCGGCGCAAAGTCTTTCACATCCCCCGAGCGGGAACTGTTCTGGGAGGAACGCGGACTTTTCCGGATCGATACCCCCGGCACGCAGGCGTTTGCCGGATTCGCCCCGAAGGAGACGATCCGCTGCCGCGACATTGAATTCAACACGGAAAATGATTTCGCCGTCGTGATTGTGACCAGCCGCGACAATCGTCCGCTTCAGATGTCCGGACGGATTCTGATGACGGCTGTCGCACGCTGCTGGAACACGGGCATGAAATATGCGCGTCTCCGGAACCGTGTCGCCAAACAGGGCGTCGCGCCGCAGATCTTCCAGCCCGTGAAAGGCACCGTGAAGCTGCGGACCGCGAAGAAACTGGATGTTTATGCGCTTGATTTCTCCGGACGGAGAACGGCCCGGATCGACTGCGAATACCGCAACGGCGTTCTGACCGTCCCGATCGGATCGTCGGTTCATTATGAACTGACGAAGAGCGCTTCCGCCCCCGGAACCGTGCCGGAGGTGAAGAAATGAGGAAATCGGACAAGACAACAATCAACAGGAGTTGTATCATGAAGCAATATTTTTCCCTGATCGAGCTGCTGGTCGTGATCGCGATCATCGCGATTCTGGTCAGTCTGCTGCTGCCGGCCCTGAACAAGGTGAAGGCCCGTTCGCGGGACACCGTCTGCCTCGGCAACTTCAAGCAGGCCGGAATCGCCATGAGCTCGTATGCTCAGGATTACAAGGATTATGCGAATCCGTGGCCTCTTGCAACCTGGTCCGGCGACGCCTGCGTCCGTTATACGGATTCCTGGCGCGGATTCGGACTCTACTGGAGAGAGAAATATCTCGGCAACCCGAAACAGCTGTTCTGCGGCCAGTTCGGCGAGATCAACAACTCCGCGCGCGGCGATATTGAATACAACGCCATCGACTGGAGCACGCTGAAATACAAGCCGGGCACACCATCCTCCCTCGGGAGCGCCGGAGCTGAAGCCCAGGTCATCTGGGGATGCTACGTCATGCGCGGCATGCGCAGTTCGACCAACATGCCGCCGCGGCTTTTCAAGGCCGCCGGAACCGCAATGGCTTCGGAATACGGCTGCAACCGTCTGGACGGAACGCTGAATCCCAGATGGCAGGCCGCGCACAACCGGAAATGGCCGACGCTTTTCGGCGACTGTCACGCGGTTTTTCTCGCAGAGCGCGAAATCCGCAAAGTCTGGTGGTATGACTGAGCATGAAACGGAAACTCCTTCCTGCCGCTGTGCTTTCCGTCTTCGCTTTCCTGCTTCCCGCCGCGGAGGAAAGCCCGTCCGTTCCCGCGCGGATCTTTTCCGTCCGTGACGGAATGCCGAATCTCGCCGCAAAACTTGCCGCCGGGAAAAAGGTCACGATCGTTTTTCTCGGAGGATCAATCACACAGATGGGCGGAAGTTCCGGGGACGGATTTGTCCGCGCCGTCCCGCGCATCCTGCAGACGCGCTACCCGAAGGCGGAAATCACCGTGCATAACGCCGGCGTCGGCGGATCGGATTCTCTGGAAGGGGCGAAACGCTATGACCGGGATGTGCTCCGCCGGAATCCCGACGCCGTTTTTGTCGAGTTCGCCGTCAATGACCGGAACTTCGACCGGACGATTCCCATGGAGCGCATTGTACACAAGACATGGCGAAAGGATCCGCGGATCGACCTTGTGTTTTTCTATACGCTGGACAAGTCTCATCTGGAGAGTTACCGCGCGGGAAATCTGCCCTTTGCGGCCGCCTGTCATGAGAAGGTCGCGGCGTTCTACGGCATCCCCTCCGTCGGAACGGCATTCCATGCGGCGGAAAAAATCAATTCCGGAACGATGCGCTGGCAGGACTTCTCCGGTGATACCTGTCACCCGAAAGCCGCCGGATACCGTCTCTTCGCCGAGGCGTTCGCGCTTGCGCTTCCCGAGTTTCTGCGCAGGGAACAGGAAACGACGCACCGTCTCGGGAAGTCCATTACGGAAAATCTGGAAGTATATCCGCCGCGCCTGAAGCCCCGGACTCCCGCAGTCCCGGCTGCCTTCCGTCTGCCCGGCGGATCCATGCCGGAAAAGGTTTATCCGCTTCCCGTTCCCGCTGTGCACTGGGTAGGCAGTGCCTCCTGGAGTCTGCCGTCCGGAAAAGTCCTCTGGAGGATCGATCGCCTGCCTCGGAAGCATGCCGGGACTGCCGAGGGTGCGTCGGGGGTGGACCGGCGTCTCTGGGAGAACCGCCCCGCGGAATGGTTCGAGGAGGGGAGGGGATTCACCGGTTCGGACGGGAACTGCCTCTTTTCCTCCGACGGAACGGATGCCGTGCAGTTGGGCTTTTCCACGCCGGATGTCGGCGTGCTGAGCTTCATCGCTCCGGAAAACGGACGCTATGTGTTTCAGGTGCGTTCCAAAGCGTTTGACATGTGGGCGAATGATGGTAAAACGGTGGCGCTGAGTGTTCTGAAATTCACCTCCGGGCGGCAGCACGGCGAACTTCTTGCGCTTCACCGCGAACGGAAGAAAGACCGCAAAGGGGTTTCCCTGGATGCCGAATGCGTCCTTGCCGCCGGCGATGCCGTTGCATTCCTCCCCGATGCGAATGTGCCCGGATATATCCGCGGCGGATGGCGCGGACTGCGCATTATTGCTGCAAAACGGGCGGACGGCGGGAGGGCGGAAACCCTGAACGGAAAATAACGCCGGGCGGAAGAACGGCCTGAGCGTGTTCTCGGGGTGCGGGCCGGCTATTTCAGCATTTTTGCCAGATACTGTCCTGTGAAGGATTTTCTGTTTGCGGCAACCTCTTCCGGAGTGCCTTCCGCGATCACGCGGCCTCCCGCGTCGCCGCCTTCCGGACCCATGTCGATGATGTGGTCCGCCACCTTGATGACGTCGAGATTGTGTTCGATCACCAGCACGGTGTTGCCTTTGTCCCGAAGGCGGGTCAGAACCTCCAGCAGCTGTTTGATGTCCGCCATGTGAAGCCCGGTGGTCGGCTCGTCCAGAATGTAGAGCGTATGGCCGCGCGGGACGCGTGCAAGTTCCGTTGCCAGCTTGACGCGCTGGGCTTCTCCGCCGGAAAGCGTCGTGGCGGGCTGGCCGAGCGTGATGTAGCCGAGACCGACGTCCTGCAGGGTCTTGAGCTTGCGGTGGACGCTCGGGACCGCGCTGAAAAAGTCCACCGCCTCGTCCACGGTCATGTCGAGCACTTCCGCAATGTTTTTCCGCTTGTAGGCGACCGAAAGCGTCTCCTTGTTGAAGCGTTTCCCCTGGCATGCCGAGCAGGTCACGTAGACGTCCGGCAGGAACTGCATTTCGATTTTCTTGATGCCGTCTCCCTGGCACTCTTCGCAGCGGCCCCCCTTTACGTTGAAGCTGAACCGCCCCGGTCCGAAGCCGCGGATTTTGGATTCGGGAAGCGTGGAGAAGATTGTGCGGATCGTGGAAAAGAGTTCCGTATAGGTCGCCGGATTCGAGCGCGGCGTGCGCCCGATCGGACTCTGGTCGATGACAATCGCCTTTCCGATGCGGGAGAGTCCGCGAATCTCCCGGTATTCCCCGGGTTCCTCTTCCCCGGCAAGCTGGAAGTGTTTTGCAAGCGCGGCGCGCAGAATCCCGTTGACAAGACTGCTTTTCCCGGAACCGGATACCCCTGTGACGCAGGTGAATGTGCCGAGCGGAATCCTGACGTCGATGTTTTTCAGATTATGATGGCGCGCACCGAGAATTTCAATGCACTCTCCCGTGCCCTTGAGCCGTTTCTCCGGGACTTCAATCTTCTGTTCGCCTGTCATGTACTGCGCCGTGAGCGAGCGTTTCTCCCGCATGACCTCCTGCGGCGTGCCGGACGCGACGAGCTCGCCGCCGTGCACCCCTGCGCGCGGTCCGAGATCGAGCAGATAGTCCGCCGCGAAGATCGTGTCCATGTCGTGTTCGACCACGATGACGGTGTTGCCGAGATCGCGCAGTTTGCGGAGCGTGGCGAGCAGGCGGTCGTTGTCCCGCTGATGCAGTCCGATGCTGGGCTCGTCGAGAATGTAAAGCACGCCGACCAGACCGCACCCGAGCTGGGTTGCAAGACGGATCCGCTGCGCTTCGCCGCCGGAGAGGGTGCCGCTTTCCCGGGAAAGCGTCAGGTAGGAGAGCCCCACATCGGTGAGGAAGCGCAGGCGCGAGGCGATTTCCCGGATCACCTCTCTGGCGATCGCGGTCTTTTCCTCATCGAGCCGCAGGGTCGTGATGAATTCATAAGCCTTCTCGACGGAGAGCGCATTGTATTCGGCGATGGAGAGCCCTCCGACCGTGACGGCGAGGCTTTCCGGCTTGAGACGTTTTCCATGACATTCGGGGCAGACGCGGTGCGTCGTATATTCCTTGAGCCGTTCGCGCACCGCCTCGCTTTCCGAATCGGACTGGCGGCGCTGCAGATTGGCGAGCACGCCTTCGAATGGCGCAAAGGACTTGTAGAGCTTGCCGCGGATGCGGAAACTGAAATCGATGCATTCCGTGCCGCTTCCGTGAAGAATCACATGGCGGATGTTTTCCGGCAGGTCGCGGAACGGTGTTTCCAGCATGTCCGGCATATGAAAATGCTCAGCCAGACAGCGCAGCATGTGATTGTAGTAGAGGATGAGGCGGCGCGGCCCCCTGCGCCATCCGGGGATCGCACCCTTGCGGATGGAGAGCGAATCGTCCGGAATCACCAGGCGGGGATCCATTACGAGGAGAGAACCGATTCCGTTGCAGACCGGGCACGCTCCGTAGGGGCTGTTGAACGAAAAATTGCGCGGTTCAAGCTTGCCGAGACTGATGCCGCACTCCGTGCATGCGAGATATTCGCTGATCCGCTCCTCCTTCCACTTCTTTTCGCCGGAGGCGGTGCCGCGTTCCTCGATCATGACGATCAGGGTTCCCCCGCCGAGCCGGAGCGCCGTTTCCACGGAGTCGTTCAGGCGGGACTGCTCCAGCTTTCCGCAGATCAGGCGGTCGATGACCGCCTCAATGCTGTGACGCCTGGTCTTTGCCAGCGGTTTCGGATCGGAATCAAGCGGAACGATCTCCCCGTCGATGCGAGCACGGACGAAGCCGTCGCGCCGGATTTTTTCAAGAACATCGCGGTGCTCCCCTTTCTTTCCGTTGACATAGGGGGCGAGGATCATCATCTGCGGCCCTTCCGGAAGACGCATCAGGTGTTCGCAGATCGCCTGCGCGGACTGTGCGGAAAGCTCTTTGCCGCATTTCGGGCAGTGGGGAACCCCCGCATGCGCATAAAGCAGGCGCAGATAGTCGTAGATTTCGGTTACGGTGGCAACGGTGGAACGCGGATTCGAGCCCGCCGAACGCTGCTCGATCGCAATCGCCGGAGAGAGTCCCTCGATGTGTTCCACCCTGGGTTTCTGCATCCGGTCCAGAAACTGCCGCGCGTAAGCCGAGAGACTTTCGACGTAACGGCGCTGTCCCTCGGCGTACAGCGTGTCGAACGCCAGCGAGGATTTGCCGGATCCGCTGAGCCCCGTGATGACCGTGAGCGTGTTCCGCGGGATGCGCACATCAATGGATTTGAGATTGTGCTCCTCCGCGCCTTTTATGATGATGTCGTCTTTCATGATCGGAAAAAGCCTTCTGTTTGAACCGATTAATGTACAGCTTCTTCGGGAAAAGTGCAAACCGGTTTTTCATGAAATTGTCTGCGCGTTGAATCCTCTGCCCTCTGGAAGGCCGGATATGCCTTCCGATGAGAAAAAACTGCGCCGATCGGTTTCTGACCGGTGGCTGACGGCGCATTCCGGATCCGGAGGGAGGATGCACGGATTTCAAATCCGGATTTTCAGCTGCTGAAACGGAGCGGACGGCACGGATGCAACTTATCTCCGATCTCTGCTGGAAGGGCGGCGGAGCTGTCCCGGAATGGGGGATATTCCGGGAAGCGTTCAGCTTTCTCTGCGCAGCAGGCCCTTTGTATTCAGAATACAGAAATCAATGACAGCCCAGACGGCATTGACAAAAAGCCACAACGCGAAAATCCCCAGCATGATCCGCTTGACTGGCAGACTGAAATCCGATTGATACTGGACATTTCCGACCGGAGTGTAAAACTGGCGGCTGGACAGGTATTCCTTCAGAATCTGATCCCGGAACTGGACAACTTTGTTCCCCGTTGCAAAAAGCTCGCTGTACATTTCTTTCAGCATGGCGTTGAACTGTTCCGGATTCAATGCGGGAATGCCTTTGCCTGATTTCGTTTCCGTCACGGATCCGAGTAGATTTTGAAAATATGCCTGATCCGCTTCCAGGGAGGCGCGTTCATCCGCATATTCAATAGTTTTCTTTGCGTAAAGCGCCCGAAGCTTGTTGTTGATGTCGTTGCGGATCATTTCGGCGAACTGAGTGAAAAATGAGTTGTCAAGCTGGAAAGTGACGGGCGTTTCGGATGTTTTGCCCGTTCCGTTGTTTTTCGAGGCGTGAGACGGATTCTGCGGCTGCAGCATGTTGAAGGATGCGAGCGCCCCCTCATATTTTTTATTGATCTTTATCAGTTCCTGTTCAATGGCTTTCAGCTTGCTGTAGATGAAGATCTTGTCAAATGTACCCTGATAGGCGGGGTTCATCAGGACATACTGGCGGAAAACCGCGATCTGATACTGATCGATGTCCCGCAGCTGCTGCTGGATGTCCCCGAGAAACTCTCCCGACGGCAGACTGATGTTTTTCCCCTGCTGCATTTCATTGAGCAATGCGCACACGGCAAGCAACTTGTTGCAGTAGACTCTGGTTTTTTCCAGCAGGATCAGGCGTCCGGGCTGCTGGGAGACCTTGACGATTTCCTGCTGCATGCCGTTCATGTCAATCTGCGGAAATTCCCTGGCTTCCAGTTTTGAGAAAATCTTGAACCAGGCCTCCGGAATGCTGTTCAGAATCTTAGTGATTTCAATTCTGCTGAGCGGCATTTTCGGCTTCATGGAAATGGCAATCTGTTCCGATGCCAGGCTCTGAAGTTTCTGTCTGTATTCATGCTCCAGATTCTGCAGGTCAATGACGGAGATGTTGCGCTTATTCATTTTCTCCCGGTATTCCGCATCCAGCCGGGCTTTTTCCATATTGCTGTCGGACATGAAAAAAGAAGACATGAAGTCGGCAAAATCAATTCGCCCTTTCAGATTGTTGGCATTATAAACTTCGCGCAGGACGGAAGGCGTGAGCAGATCGGAGGTGCTGAAGGCCCGTCCGCTGGGATAGATAGGGAGATTATCGTTTTGTGGGAGCAGAAGTGTAATATTCCGGCTCCATGTCGCATTCCGCGGAGTGAATGCATACAACAGAAGAAAAGCCAGGAGCATGAGCACGAAGGAAATTCCTGCACGCAGAAGCAGACGTCTTTTCCGCAATTTGAAAAACGTGATGATCTCCTTTACAGAAAGGTCACTGGCATAATCGTCTGTTGTTTGAATATTGTCCTGAGCGTCAGCCATTGTTTTTCTCCCTATCAATATTGAAAACAAGAATATCCTACACTATAGCATGAGGAGCGCGAAAAGCAAGCTTGAATTTGCATAAGAGTCCGTTTGCGTATCTCCTTTTTCCGTCAGATCAATACCCGGAATTCTGTCTTTTCTTTGCCGGGAGGCATGTGTTTCATGCGGAAAAAGCGTTGTTGCCGGGCTGTTCCGGGAGGAAGCATCACGAGCTGGCGCGGCGGATGAATTTGGTGTCAAAACTCTTCCGGACAATTCTGGAGCTGTCAGACTGGAGGATGGCGATCACTGCGCGGTTCAACTCTTCGACGGGATGGGCGACCGTGCTCAGCGCTGGATAGATCATGCGTCCGCTGTTGTCATCGTCAAATCCCACAACCGCAATCCGCTGCGGGATGGAAATTCCGTGAGCCGCGGCATAGTTCATGAAACCGAGCGCCATCCGGTCCGTATCGAAAAAGACGGCATCCGCTCCGGTGTCCATGATACGGGGGCCGAGTTCAAAACCGTCTTTGAAATTGGTATTGCGCCGGATCTGCATGAATTCGGGCCGTCTGGCAAGATCTGTGGCCTCGAATGCGGCGGCCAGTCCCGAATCACGGGTTTCGATGTCGCCGCAGCGCAGGATTTTTTTCCGCCCGCTCCGGATCAGATGGATGATGGCGGAGCGGATTCCCGTGGCGCGGTTGATTGTCAGGGTATGGCAGCCCTCGATTCCCTTCTGGTCGATGAAAATCGCCGTCAGCGGATATTCGCGGAGAATCTCCACCGCTTCGTTTGTGATGCCTTCTGTGATGGAAGGCATCACAACCACGTGATCGGTCACCCCCGACCATTCGTCCAGCATGTGGCGGAATTTTCCCGGATCGCTGTCAATCCGTCCGATCAGGGGATAACAGCCGCAGGTTTCCAGCTGGGTTTCCAGATCATGCAGCTTCTTGATGCTGACCTCGATCATGGTGTTTGCGCAGATGATTCCGACGATGTTTTTGCGGTTCAGACGGAGGTTGCGCGCAGCCATGTTCGGGATGTAGCGGTGCTCATGCGCCAGTTTGAGAATCAGATCGCGCTTTTCCGGGACGACATGCGCCTGGCCTTTCAGTACACGGCTTACCGTCCGGATCGAAAGTCCGGAGAGTTCGGAGAGCTGCTTGAGTGTAATTCCCGGCATATTCGAACCTTACAGAGTGACTCCGTCCTTGAAGATTGCAATCTCTTCGCAGGCGTGCTTCTCGTTTTGCGCCGGCTTGCCGGAGGCTGTGTCCAGGACCAGCCGGTAAAACTCCTCGTCGACGGCTCCCGCATCCGTTCCGGATTCGACCAGGCGTCCCGCGTTAAAATCGATCCAGTGCGTTTTTTTCTGTGCAAGACTGGTGTTTGAAGCAATTTTCAGGGTTGGCACCACTCCGCCGAAGGGAGTGCCGCGGCCGGTTGTAAAAAGAACCATGTGCGCCCCGGCGGCGCTCAGGAGCGTTGTTGCGACCATGTCGTTTCCCGGACCGTTGAGGAGATTCAGACCCTTGACTTTCACCGTATCGCCCATTTCAAGCACATCGACCACGGTTCCTGCGCCGCCTTTCTGCGTGCAGCCGAGGGATTTGTCTTCCAGCGTGGAGATGCCGCCCGCCTTGTTGCCGGGGGAGGGATTTTCATAGATCGTCTGCCCGTAGCGGGTGAAATAATTCTTGAAGCCATTGATCATTTTCACGCACTTTTCAAACACTTCCGGAGACGCGCAGCGGTTCATCAGGAGTGTTTCCGCGCCGAACATTTCCGGCACCTCGCTCAGGAGCGTGGTGCCGCCGGAGGCCGTCAACCGATCGGAAAAACGTCCGACAAGCGCATTCGCGGTAATGCCGGACAGTCCGTCCGAACCGCCGCATTTGAGCCCGACGACAAGCTCCGAAACGGGAATTTTCTCCCGGCGGTCGTTTCGCGCGTTGGCAATGAGTTCCTCCAGCAGGCGCATTCCGGTTTCAAATTCGTCCGTTTCGTCCTGGGCGACCATGAAACGGACGCGTTTTTCATCGTGCGCGCCGACTTCCTTGCGGAATTCCCCGATCGTATTGTTTTCGCATCCGAGTCCGATGACAAGGACGCCGCCCGCATTCGGGTGTCTCACAAAATCCGCCAGAATCTTCCGTGTCAGAGCGTGATCGGCGCCGAGCTGGGAACAGCCGTAGGGATGGGGCAGGGCGACGGCGCGTTCCACATTCCCGTCGGGCAGTTTCCGGTTGATCTCTCCGGCCAGATTCTCCGCAAGCGCATTGACGCATCCGACGGTCGGTATGATCCAGAGGTTGTTGCGGATGCCGGCGCGTCCGTCCGCGCGGCGGTAGCCGAGGAAGAAATCCTCCCTGCCGTTATGCGGGGCGGCGGAGAGGTCCGGACGATACTGATATTCCAGAACGCCGTCAAGACGTGTCCGGATGTTGTGCGTGTGCACTTTTTCCCCTGCGGCAATGCCGCTTTTTGCTGTCCCGATGGGCATGCCGTATTTGATGATGTCCTCTCCCGCGGCGACGGCCCGGAGCGCGAACTTGTGCCCGCGTCCGACGTCTTCGCGGAGGATGACTCCCGCGTTTTCGCCCGCCTTGAGATCTTCCAGCGCGACTGCGACATTGTCGGAAGGATGGATTTTGATGAACCGCATGGTGCACCTCAGAGAACGGTTTTCACTGCGGCGCGGATGCCGTCCCGGTTGATGCACGCGAGTTTTTCCGCGACGAATGCGGAAAGTCCCGGGACTTCGTTGAGGTCCGTTCCCCAGAATGCGGTATTGCCGAGCACGGATTTGACCAGTGCCGCCGTGTCGCCGTTTTTCCGGAATGCGCTTGTCGCATCCGCGA
The DNA here is from genome assembly GCA_944391115.1 of uncultured Victivallales bacterium. Lineage (GTDB taxonomy): Bacteria > Verrucomicrobiota > Lentisphaeria > Victivallales > UBA1829 > UBA11452. The sequence continues at coordinate 167,489 of CALXSJ010000006.1, forward strand.
AGAAGCGCAGCACGTCATCGGAATCCGCCACGGGATAACTTCTGCCGTCCACACTGCCAAGCGCCGCGCCGTCTTTCATTTCGATCATGTAGAAGCGGATCAGCGCCGCCAGGGAGAAGGCGAGCACTTCCGGCAGTTTTCCCTTCAGCGCGACATAGTCCAGCAGGCTGGGCATGACCCGGACTTTCCATTTGGAGACCGAATTCAGGGAGATGGAAAGCAGCCTGTGCTGGGCGAACGGGTTTTTGAAGCGTTCGATCACGGAGTCCGCGAAGAAACGTTTCTCCTCCTCCGGCAGCGGAACCGTATGGAAAATTTCGTCGTTGATCGCTTTGCAGACCATTTTTCCGAAATCGGGATCATTCATCATTTCATCGACGAAGGTCAGTCCGCCGAGGCTTGCCGCGAGAACGTCGGCGGTGTGCGCCCCGTTCAGGAAGCGGACTTTTCTCGTGCGGTAAGGCGTCTGATTGTCCGTGATTACCACCTGAAGCCCGGCTTCCGCCAGAGGAAGCTCTTTCGCGAGCGATTGCGGGCCCTCGATCACGAAGAAGTGGAAAATCTCCCCGCAGTCGATCAGATTGTCCTGGTAGCCGAGTTCCTTTTCGATTTTTGCGGCTTCCGCGCGCGGATAGCCGGCGACGATGCGGTCGACCAGCGTGTTGACAAAAAGATTGGAACTGCTGATCCATGCCGTAAACGCCTCCGGGAGCTTCCAGTCCTTTGCGTATTTCAGGATGCAGTCGCGGAGAGTCGCTCCGTTCCTGTCGATCAGTTCGCAGGGAATCAGGATCAGTCCCTTGTCCGGCGCTCCGTCATACGCCTTGAAGCGCTCGTAAAGAAGACTGGTCAGCTTGGCCGGATAGGTGCCCTGGCATCTGCCCGGCGCATAAGGTTCCGGTTTGTATTCAATTCCCGCCTCGGTCGTATTGGAGAAGACAAAGCGCAGGTCCTTCGAGCAGGCGCATGCGACGGTTTCCGCCCACTGGGCATAGGGATTCAGACAGCCTTTGACACATTGGATGATTTCTCGCTTCTCTTCCACTTTCCCGTTTGCCACGCCGCGCAGAATCAGTGTATACAGCCCGTCCTGCGCGTTGAGCATTTCCCCCATCCCCTTTTCCAGCGGCTGAACGATCTGAACCATGCCGTTGAACTTTCCCTGCTTGTTCATCTCATTAATCATCCAGTCGATGAATGCGCGGAGGAAGTTTCCCTCGCCGAACTGCATGACTTTGACCGGACAGGCCGGTTGTTCCGTACGTTTCAAAAGCGTCATTTTTCAATCTCCCGGAGTTAGGAATCATCGTTTGCGGATTTTGAATTACTATATTTGCCATCGTTGGCAATTTCAAGCGGGGAAAGCCTTTTTTCTTTGATTTTCCTGCCCGTGCGCAAGCGCCTGCCGTTTCCGGTGTTCTTCCGGGACTCCGGCTGGCAGGATCCAGTCCGTCTTCGGAGAGGAAAAACTGAAAAAAAACAAATAAAATTAGTTTTGGCTAATTGAAATCTCCTGTTTTCCGGATTATATTTCATGAAAAAGCACAGAGGAAAGAAAGTGCACCGCTTCCTGATTCGGATGGTGTGCTTTTTTAAAGAGATTTTTTGTTAGTTTAAACTAATTTTATTGTCGGCTCCTAAGGAAAGGAATGAAACATGGGACGGAAGGATCAGGGGTTCTGCACTTGCGCGCCGTCGCGCAGGAAGGCGCGGGAAGGGCGGTGCGGTAAAAAGGATATGTCGCTGGCGGAACTCCCGGTGGGAACCACGGCGACTATTCTGAAGGTGCTGCCGCACTGGCGCGGCAGAAAGAAATTCGCGGATATCGGGATTGTCGCCGGAACCGAACTTGTCATGGAGGCGCACGCACCCTTCGGCGGACTGCTGCGCGTCCGTGTCATGGAGAGCAGCATGGCGCTGCATCGGGATGACGCGGCGAATGTGATGATGCGCGGGGAGAGCGTGAAATGAAGAAATGTTTTACGATTGCTCTTGCGGGGAATCCCAACTGCGGCAAGACCTGTATTTTCAATGCGCTGACGGGTGCGCGCCAGCATGTCGGGAATTATCCCGGCGTCACAGTGGAGAGCAAGAGCGGGCGTTTTTCCCTGAACGGCATGGAGATTCTTCTGATTGATCTGCCGGGAATTTATTCGCTTTCCTCCAGTTCGCCGGAAGAGGAAGTTGCATTCCGCGAACTGACGAAACGGGGCGTCGATCTGATCCTGAATGTCGTGGATTCCACCATTCCCCAGCGGAGTCTTTATCTGACGACCCAGCTGGCCGAACTGCATATTCCGATGCTTCTGGCGTTCAACATGAGCGACGATGCGGAGCGGAAAGGCCTGAAATTCGATCTCCCGAAACTGGAACGCTGCTTCGGGGCCCCGATTGTCCGGACGGTCGGATGCAGAAGCGGCGGGGTCGAACCGCTGCTGAACGCTCTTGCCGCCGCATTGGAAAAACTGGATTCCCACGGCGTCCCGATGCTTTCCTACGGAATGGATATTGACGGCGCACTCGCAAGGATCACGGAGGCGATTGAATCCCTGTCCGCTGAGCGCTGCAGCCATATTCCCGCGCGTTTTTTCGCCGTCAAGCTGCTGGAACACGACGCCTGCGTGTGGAATCTGCCGGAATTCCGGAGTGTTCATCCGCTGGTCGGGAACGAGATCCGGCATCTGCTTGAAAAGCATGCCATCGACACGGACACTTTCATGGCGGACCGCCGTTACGCCATGCTTGCAGGCGCCTGCCGGAATGCCATCGGAACGACCCGGGAGCGGAGACGTGAAATCTCCGACAAAATTGATGCTGTGATGACCAACAGATACATCGGTCTGCCGCTCTTTTTTCTGATTATATATGCAACCTTCTGGTTTACATTCACCTGTGCCGATCCTCTGATGGGAATGATCGAAGATGCTTTTGCGTTTCTCTCGGGGGTTGTCAAAACATTCTGGCCGGAGACGATTCTTCCGTATCTGCGTTCGCTCCTGACCGACGGCGTAATCGGCGGCGTCGGCGGCGTGCTGGTCTTTCTTCCGAACATTCTCTTCCTCTTTTTTGCCATCGCGATTCTGGAGGATTCCGGATATATGGCGCGCGCTGCTTTCGTGATGGACGGCGTCATGCGCCGTTTCGGTCTGCAGGGGCGCTCCTTTGTGCCGCTGGTGCTTGGTTTCGGATGCACGGTGCCGGCAATTATGGCGACCCGCTGCATTGAATCCGAGCGAGACCGGAATACCACGATCATGGTGCTCCCGCTGATGAGCTGCGGAGCACGACTCCCGATCTACGCTCTCATCATTCCGGCCTTTTTCGCGGCGAAATATCAGGCGTTTGTCATGTGGCTGATCTATCTGACCGGTGTGGGGATCGCCCTGATTGCCGCGCGGATCATGAAGTCCACGCTCTTCAAGGGCGACGGGGAGATCTATCTGATGGAACTGCCGCCCTACCGGATGCCGACGCTCAGGAGCCTGCTGCTGCATATGTGGGATCGCGGGCGGATGTATGTGCGGAAGGCCGGCACGATCATCCTGGCGACGAGCGTCATCCTGTTCATCTGCAACACCTGGCCGGAAAAAACGGCGTTTTCCAGAAATTATGAAAAGGAAATCGGGGAAGTGCGGAACAATGGAGTCTTGAGCACGGAAGCCCGGGAAAATGCCGTGTCCGCGCTGGAAAATGAAAAACAGGCGGAGATGCTGGAATATACGATTTCCGGACGGGTCGGGCATGCGCTCGAACCCCTGTTCCGGCCAATCGGATTCGACTGGAAGCTGACGACCGCGTCCATCGGCGCGCTTGCCGCCAAGGAGGTGTTTGTTTCCCAGCTCGGGATTCTTTACGCGGAAGGAGAGGCAGACGAGGAGTCTGTCCCGCTCCGGGAGCAGCTGATCCGGCATTACACGCCGCTGCAGGCCTTCTGCATCATGCTCTTCTGCCTGCTTTCCATTCCGTGTCTTGCCACGCTTGCCGTCATGCGCCGGGAGCTCAACTCCTGGAAGCTTACCGTCGCGGAAGCCGCCGGCATGTTTCTTCTCGCGTATATTGTAACGTTTCTGGTTTACCAGGCCGGATCATTATGCGGGATCGGAACCGCGCTGGGAGGATGAATTCCCGGCACGGGCGTGGAAAGGATGGAAGCGCCATGCGCTCCGGCATTCAAGGCTTTTTCTCCTGCATTGCCGGAGGCTGTGACAGGTTTTTCCCGCCGGTTCAGCAGAATGAGTGAAAAAAAACAACGGGAAGAGCTGTCTCTTCCCGTTGCCCATGGAGCGGAGGCAATCAATAATTTTCCGCTTCGATTTCGAAGAAGGCTTTCGGATGTTTGCAGGTCGGACAGATTTCCGGCGCTTTCTCTCCGATGTAGACATGCCCGCAGTTGCGGCATTCCCAGCGGCGCGGACCGGTCTTGACCCAGACTTCGTTCTTTTCGACGTTGCTGAGGAGTTTTCTGTAACGTTCCTCATGGCGTTTTTCAATGACCGCGACACGCTCGAAGAGTCTTGCAATCTCCTCGAAACCTTCGGCTTTCGCCTCTTCCGCGAAATTCTTGTACATTTCGGTCCACTCTTCATGCTCGCCCGCCGCCGCAGCAGCAAGATTTTCACTTGTGGTGCCGATGCCGTTCAGAGCCTTGAACCAGAGCTTCGCATGTTCTTTTTCATTGTTCGCGGTCATTTCGAAGATCGCGGCGATCTGTTCATAGCCTTCCTTGCGGGCGACGCTCGCAAAGTAGGTGTATTTATTTCTGGCCTGGGATTCTCCGGCAAATGCGAACGCGAGATTTGCCGCCGTTTTGCTTCCTTTCAGTTCCGCCATAATGACTCTCCTTGGTTTTAAGGTGGATTCTTTGATTCGGAAATATTCCAATTAAACTATTCGCTTTTCCGATAAAATCAAGCCCTCTTTCAAAATAAAAAGCTGTTTTTTAGTAATTTTTACTGTTTTGTTAAGATTTTGGAAATATGAAATTGATTTTTCCGCTTCGGGCTCTATATTTCCCGGAAAGACATGAACTGTTTGAACAGGGAGGGCATGATGCCTGGCTGGATTACATATGCTCCGGAAAAGGAATCCGTCCGCCGGATGCCGGTGATCTTCATCCCCGCGCTTCACAGCAGATGGATGCTGCTTGCGGGCGATCTGCGGGAACACCAGAAGCCGATTCTGGAAAAAAAGGCTTCTCTCGGCTTTTACTGCGGACTTCTTTCCGGTCAGACCGCCGCCGACTATCCGCCGCTTGCCGCGGACCTTCCGGAATATTGCATGGGAGCTTACGAACCCGTGTATCTGCTGACCCCGGCGGCATTGGATCTTGCCGTTCAGGTATCCGTGACGGATTCCGGCAATACGGGTGTATACAGCCTCCGGGATCTGTCTCCGGGCGTTCCGGTGAAAGTGCGCGGCACCCTCCCTGCGTCGCCGGCCGCCACGGTGCATGAATGCCGCTATTTCGGCTTCAGTCCGTACATTCTGAAAGAGAAATGAACGGTGCGGCCGGGCTCCGGCGCTGCTGGAATGCGGAAAAGCCGGAAATGGAAATGGAGATGGAAAGAATGAAAGTGCTGTTTTTTTCCGATGTGCACGGTTCTCCCGAGTCTCTGCGGCTGCTGCTGCGCCGGGCGGAGGAGTGGAAGCCGGATTTGTTTGTTCTGCTTGGGGATGTGCTTTACCACGGGCCGCGCAATCCGCTGCGGCCGGACTATGCGCCGCAGGAGGCCGCCGGACTGCTCAATCCTCTCCGGGACCGGATTCTTGCGGTCCGCGGGAACTGCGATGCGGAGGTGGATCAGCTGCTTCTGGAGTTTCCGGTCATGAGTGACAGTTCCCTGCTTTTTGCCGACGGACGCAAGTTTTTTCTGACGCACGGACATTTGTGGTCGCCGGAGAAACTTCCACCTGTCGCGGGAGATTCCGTTTTTGCGTTCGGGCACATCCATCAGCCCGTTCTGGAACGTCTTGCATGCGGGGTGACGGTATTCAATCCCGGTTCCATTTCTCTGCCGAAGGGGGGGGCATCCGGCGTCCTTCGGATGTTTTTCGGAGGATATGCTCCGGATTCTGAATCTGGAAACCGGGGAGGAGATGCTTTCGCTCCGGCTGTCTGCGGAGGAATAGAAGACGCGCCGGTCAGCCGCCGGACGGCATCAGAGGCTTTTTCCCGGAAGCCGGGAAAAAGCCCGCGCATTTCCACTTCTTTTTTTACTTGAGATCTTCCACCCGGACCGACTGCATGGCGGTGCCTCGCCGCATGGTCCATGCCGCCAGCACAAGCGTGATGATTCCCGCAAGCGCATAGGCGACAGGCAGCTCAAGTCCGAAGCCGTAGGGCAGAATCGGGGAATGCGCCGGCGATGTCCAGAGGATGAACGACGTGACGATGAAGGTCATGAACATTCCGGGCAGAAGCGTGACCCAGGCCGGTTTTTTCTGCATGACCAGCCAGACCGTCGCGGCAAGAAGCGTGGATGCTCCCAGCACCTGATTGCCCCAGGCGAAGTAATTCCAGAGATTGTTGAAGGATTTCGCACTGCTGTTCGACCACCAGAGCAGAAGCGCCACAATCACGATCAGCGGAAGGCAGACGCCGAGACGGTTCTTGAACGGCTTCTGATCGATCCTGAAGATTTCCGCCAGGCTCAGGCGCAGGCTGCGCATCGCGGTGTCTCCGGATGTGATCGCCAGAATGATGACCGCGATCAGCGTGATGCCCCCCATGCCTTTTCCGAGGAAGGTTTTCGTAATGCACTCCAGCGCGAGATTCGGACTCTGTTTCATGAGTTCGGGGAAGAGGTTGTAGATGGCAAGTCCGCCCGCCGCCCAGATCATCGCGATGATTCCTTCGACGATCATCATGCCGTAGAAATTGCGCCGTCCGTAACGCTCGGTTTCCATGGTGCGGGCGATGATCGGCGACTGTGTCGCATGGAAGCCGGACAGGATGCCGCAGGCGATTGTGACGAAGAGCAGCGGAATGATCGGCTCTTTGAACATGCCCGCCTTGAACTGCGCCGATTCTTCAAAGAGCTCCGGCTGCGCGAGGCCCTCTTTCGCCAGCACGAAGAAGAGTGCGAGACTGCCGATCATCAGCATGGCACCGAAGAACGGGTAGATCATTCCGATGATTTTGTCCACGGGAAACATCGTCGCGCAGATGTAGTAGAGGAAGATCACGCCGACCGCGAGCCAGAAGAATTCGTGTCCCGGCGTGAGAATGTTGAAGATCGTCGCGGGCACGTTGATGAAGACGGCCACGACGAGAAGCAGCAGGAAGCACATGAACACGGAGAAGAAGGCGTAGTAGGGTTTCCCCAGGGTGATCCGGATCAGCTTCGGCAGATTCGCTCCGCCGTGACGGATCGACATCATGCCGGAGACGAAATCGTGAACCGCCCCGCCGATGATGTTGCCGATCGGAATGATGAGAAACACGACCGCTCCGAATTTGATCCCGAGGATCACGCCGATGACCGGTCCGACGCCCGCGATGTTCAGGAGCTGGATCAGCATGTTCTTCCAGTTCGGGATGACGACGAAGTCCACGCCGTCATGAAATTTTTTCGCCGGGGTCTCCCGGTCGTCCGGTTCAATGATTTTTTCCACGAACCGACCGTAGGTGAAATACCCGACGATCAGCAGAACGATGCCGCCCAGAAACCAGAACATGATTTCTCCTTTTATTTTAATTATTGTTGTGTTTTATTGCTGCAATGTCAGAATCCGAACAGATGAAACCGTTTGACGATTCCGACAATCCAGATCGCCAGAATAATCAGCGGAAGCCCCCAGCGCATGTAGGGAATGAGAAGATGCGGAAGCTTCCAGCCGATTCCGTGATTGAGTTCCCCGTAAAAATTTTCACTGCCCCAGCCGAAGCGGTTGGTGCAGAAGACCGTCAGATAGAGCGCCCCCAGCGGCAGGAGATTGTCGCTGACAATGAAATCTTCAAGGTCCAGCACGCTCGAGCCTTTTCCCAGCGGCTGGAACTTCTGCCAGAGATTGTATCCGAGGATGCAGGGCATGGACAGCGCCGCGAGCGCGATTCCGAAAACGGCGCAGGACTTCCGGCGGCTCCAGCGGAATTCGTCCATGCCGAACGCCGCGAGGTTTTCAAATACCGCGATCAGCGTGGACACGGCGGCGATGCAGAGGAAGAGAAAAAAGAGAAAGCCCCAGAATGGCCCGCCGCTCATATTGTGGAAAACGTTCGGAAGCGTGATGAAGATCAGGGATGGACCCGCGTTCGGGGCAATCGAAAACGCCGCGCACGAGGGAAAGATGATGAGACCCGAACAGATGGCCATCAGCGTGTCCAGCGCGATGATCCAGACTCCCTCCATCGGCAGCGAGCGGTCGCGTCCGATGTAACTGCCGCATATCGCGATGCTTCCGATGCCGAGGCTCAGCGTGAAAAAGGCCTGCGCCATTGCCGCGTGAACGGTTTCCCAGATTCCGCCGCTCAGGAATTTGTCCACATCTGGATAGAGGAAGAAACGCACGCCCTTGACCGCGTCGGGAAGGCGGAGAGACTGCACGACCAGGAGCAGAAGCAGCAGGAAAAGCCCGATCATCATGACCTTGATGACCTTTTCGATCATTCGCCGGACCCCGCCCATGCAGACGAACACCGTCAGGGCCAGCACCAGAAGCATGAAGAGCGTCTGAAGTCCCGGCGAGGCGAGAAACGATTCAAAGAAGATCTGGCACTGCGCCGCGTCCATCTCCCGGAATTTTCCAGCGGCGAAGTAGCAGGCATATGCGAGAAGCCACCCCGAGATGACCGTGTAGAACATCAGAAGAAACAGATTGCCCGTGAAGAGCGCATAGGCCGGAAAATCCCAGCGGAACCCGGCCTTCGGATTCTGGAGTTTCCGGAATGCTCCCGGAAAGGTGCTGCGTCCCGCGCGGCCCAGCGACAGCTCCATCATCATGACCGGAAAGCCGAGGATCGCCAGGAAAAAGAGATAGAGGAAGACGAAGAGGCCTCCGCCGTACTGTCCCGTGATGTAGGGAAAACGCCAGACATTCCCGAGTCCGATGGCGCATCCCGCTGTCATCAGGATGAAGCCCAGTCTGGAGGCGAACTGTTCTCTTGCCGTTTCCGAATTCAAAATCAACTCCCGTCTGTTCGCTGCACTTTTGTACGCCGTTTTCCTGTTTTTTCCGGCCGCGCAAATTCATTAAAGATATAAAAATACCATCTTTCCCTTGAAAATACAAGTTTTGATGGTGGAAAAGAGTTGTATTTCCCGGTTTCCGATGGTATCTTTCGCTCCCGTTGCAGCAGACGGAAATATTTGCGAACCGGAGGAGTCCGCATGGAATCTGATTGGAAGGATTTGAAGACGATCATCGATCAGGCGCAGGGAAATGTGAAAGCGTCCCTGGTCATTAAAAACGTTACGGTGTTTCATCTCGCGGGGGGCGGGATGCAGCGGGGAGACCTCGCCGTCTGCGGCGACCGCATCGCCGGAGTCGGGGAGTCTTATGACGGGGAAACGGAAATCGACGGGAGCGGATTGTTCGCCGTGCCGGGATTCATCGACGCTCATGTGCATGTGGAATCCTCGATGATTCCGCCGTTTGAATTCGAACGCTGCGTCCTGCCGCGCGGTGTGACGACTGCGTTCTGCGATCCGCACGAACTTGCGAATGTTGCCGGAACGCGCGCTCTGGATTTCTTTCTGGAGTCCGCGCGAAGGATGTGCATGGATCTTCGTGTCGCGGTCAGCTCCTGTGTGCCGGCCACGCCGCTGGAGACCTCCGGCGCTTCGCTCACCGTGGATGACATCCGCCGTTACGCGGCAGAGCCGCATTGTCCGGGACTTGCCGAACTGATGAACGTGCCCGGCGTGCTTTCGAAAGTTCCGGAGGTGCTTGAAAAAATCGGACTTTTCCGGGGGCGGATCGACGGTCACTGCCCGATGCTTTCCGGAAAGGCCCTCAACGCCTATCTTGCCGCCGGTGTCCGCAACTGTCACGAGTGCGGTTCCGTCGCCGAAGCGGAGGAGAAACTCGCCAAGGGGATGCAGATTCTGATCCGGGAGGGGTCCGTGGCGCGCAACCTGGATGCGCTGCTGCCGCTGATTACGGTTGCCAATGCGCCGTTTCTCTGCTTCTGCACGGACGACCGCAATCCGCTGGACATCGGTGAACAGGGGCATCTGGATTATATGATCCGCCATGCGATTGCGGAAGGCGCCGATCCGCTGGCCGTCTACCGTGTCGCCTGCTGGTCGCCCGCGCGTCACTTCGGGCTTTTCGACCGGGGGCTGATTGCGCCGGGATGCCGGGCGGACATCGTGCTGTTGTCCGACCTGGAAAAATGCCGCATTGCAATGGTGCTGAAAAACGGCCGGCCGGTGAATGATGCGCTGTTCGCGGCGCGCGGGGAAGCGCCCGACCCGTCGGAATTTCTGCATTCCGTCCGTCTCGGGAAGGTGTCCGCGGAGTCATTCCGGGTGTTTTCCGACAGGGCGGAAACGCCGGTCGTCGGAATCCGGGAGCTTTCTCTCATTACCGATCATCTGGAGCTGGCACTGCCGTTTGACGGAACGGAAAAACAATGTGCGCCGGAGCTTGACATCGCCAAGATTGCCGTGCTGGAGCGCTACGGGAAAAACGGAAACATCGGACTGGGGTTCGTCAAAGGATTCGGGTTGCGCTCGGGAGCGATCGCCTCCAGCGTCGGGCACGACAGCCATAATCTCTGCGTTGTCGGCGTTTCCGATTCGGATATGGCGCTGGCGGTGAACGCCTTGATCGAATCCGGCGGCGGATTCTCCGTTGCGAACCGCGGCGAGGTGCTTGATGTGCTCCCGCTGCCCCTAGGCGGATTGCTCTCCCTGCACGATTTCGCTTCCGTGGAACAGGAGCTGCGGCGGATTCACGCTTCGGTGAAGGCGACCGGATGTCCGCTGGAAACGCCCTTTCTCCAGCTCGCGTTTCTGCCGCTTCCCGTGATTCCGCATCTTCGCCTTACGGACCGGGGAATGGTGGATGTCGCAAAGTTTGATTTCATCGGAGTGTGAAAAAATGAAGATTCTTCTTACGGAAACGGAGATTGCCGAACGTGTCGCGCAGCTGGGGAGGGAGATTACGGAGGCTTACCGGGGACGGGAGCTTACCGTTGTCACGGTCATGAACGGCGCCGTGGTTTTCGCCGCGGATCTGCTGCGGAAAATCGATCTTCCGCTGCAGCTTGACAGCTTTGCGGCGTCCAGCTATGAAAATGACCGCAGCTCCGGCAGAATCACGATCCGCTCGGCATTGAAACTGCCCGTCCGCGGACGGCATGTCCTTCTGGTTGATGACATTCTGGATACGGGGCTTTCCATGAAATACGCCATGGAATATTTCCGCAGTCTGGAAGCGGCAAGCGTCCGGACCTGCGTGCTGATGGACAAGATGCGGAAGGACAAGATCTGCGCCCATGCCGACTGGGTGGGATTCCGGATCCCGGACCGTTACGTCGTCGGCTACGGACTGGATTCCGGGGAATATTACCGCAACCTGCCTTACGTCGGCATTCTGACGGATGAACTGGAAAAAGAGCGCCCCTGAGCTTGCCGGCATTTCCGCATTTTCCATAAAAAAAAACTCCGGCGGGACTTTGCGCCCGCCGGAGGACAGGAGTCCTGGCGCAGGATGCGTTTCCGTCAATAATACTGCTGATTCTGCTGGGGATATCCGCTGTTCGGCAGCATCCCGTCCTGAGGCTGCTGGCCCGGCGGCATGTTTTTCCGTTCCTCTTCCGCTTTCTGTCTGGCTTCCTCGGCGCGGCGGGCTGCTTCGACTTTTGCGCGTTCCACTGCGTCGTCCGTCAGCTTTTTCGCAGTATTCCATTTCTTGTCCGCATAGATATAACCGAGTTTTTCATTTGCGGCACGCTGCTCCGCCTGCAGTTTTCTGAGGAGACTGTTGGAGTATGCGAATTTCTTCGCGGTATAGTTCTCCACTTTTTCGTTGATGAAGTTTTCTCTTGTCTTCTGATTGTAAGCCTTGTCGAATTTGATTCTCGATTCGGGCAGCAGATCGAACATGGCGATGTGCCGTTCATTGATCTGGATGCTGCCTCCACCGTAGCCGTAGCCGTAAAAAGTGCCGGAAACGGCGAAGGTCCGGTTTCCGCGCTGATAAAAGATTTTGACCTGATCCTTTGGCTTCTGCATGGCGAATTTCTGTTCTGCCTCTTTCTCCGCCGCGGCTTTGACCTGTTTTTCGTCCTGCGGGAATTTCTTGTCTACCTGCGGGGCGATTACCTTCTGAAGATCTTCGAAATTCCGGAGATCCGCCGGTTTTTCGGGAGTCATGACGACGATTTTTCCAACCTGCTCGTAAATGGTGTCCAGCACAGCCTCGTCCGTGAATTTCTCATTGCGGTCCAGAAAACCTTTCACGATATCGTTGATCTGTTTCACCCGTTTGTTGGAAAGCGGATAATCCCTGGCGGACACTCTCTCCTTGAATGTCACGGGACGTTTCTGCTCGTCTTTCGCGCGGTTCGGATTGTTTCTGTCGTAATTCGGATTCCTTCTCGGTGCCTGTGCGCAGAGAAGCGCGGCGCAGGAGAGGAGGGAACAGATCGTCAGCAGTGTCCGCATAGTTTGTCTATCCTTAGATTTTTCCTGTAGAAATTTACTGTTTTCCGCCTTTTTTCCTGAAATCATTTTGGAAAAACACGCAACCTAATCTATATTGTCAACTCTGCTTTGTCAAACCCGCAGGAAGGAAAAATCATATGGAAAAAAGCGTTACGGGCGGAAAACCGGCAAACGGAGGCGCCGCGCAGCCGGGGAAAAATTTTGTTTTTGAACTGCTCCGGCCGGAGATGCTTGCGCTGCGGAAGATTTTGCTGGAACGGAACTGGAGCCTTGCCGATGCCCCCTATATGCTTTTCAAGGCCTCTTCCGGAAAAGTCGCCGTCGCCGCCTATGAGAGCGGAAAGCTGGTGGTGCAGGGCGCGGAGGCGCAGGATTTTGTCGAGTTCATTCTCGAACCGGAAGTTCTTCGGGAAAAAGCGTTTGCACAGGCGCCGGAGCGGACGGAACCGTCCGCGGCTTCTTTTTCTCCGCATGCCGGTCTGGATGAAAGCGGGAAGGGGGACTTTTTCGGTCCTCTGGTCATTGCCTGCGTATTTGTCGCGGACGAAACGATCGCGCGCGGACTTGCGGAAATCGGCGTCAAGGATTCCAAAATGATTAAGAACGACAGAATGATCGTCCGGATTGCCGCGGAGATCCGGCGCAGGGTGAACGGGAAATTTTCCGTCGTCGCGATCGGTCCGGAGGCATATAACAATTTTTATGAGAAAATTCAGAGCCTGAACCGTCTGCTGGCATGGGGGCATGCCCGCGCGCTGGAGAATCTTCTGCAGAAAGCTCCCGAGTGCAAGGCCGCGCTTGCGGACAAATTCGGAGACGAGAGCCTGATCCGGAACGCCCTGCTGAAGGCGGGCAGATCAATCCGCCTGGATCAGCGGACGAAGGCGGAAAGCGACATCGCCGTCGGAGCCGCCTCCATCCTTGCGCGCGCGGAATTTGTCCGCCGGATGACCGAGCTCGGGGAGGCGCACGGGGTGACTCTGCCCAAAGGCGCGGGGGAACAGGTCGACCAGATTGCCGCCCGTCTTGCATGTGCCGGCGGCGCGGCCCTGCTGCGTCAGGTCGCGAAAATGCATTTCCGCAACTCCTTCAAGGCGCTCGGGCTTCCCGTTCCGGAGAGGGCTCCCTGGAAAAAAACGCAAGACTTTTCCGGATGACTCCGGAAGGCAGCTGCCGCCCCGGCGTCTTTTTTTTGAAAATCGCGTTTTTCCCGCTTCATAAATCGGAAAAAGGGTGTATATTGACTGCCTTGAAATAATATATGGAGCAAAATGCAGGGTATGGAAGAGGAAATCAGGAAAATTCTGCTTTCGCTGGGCGAGGATCCGGAGCGCGAAGGCCTGAAAAAAACTCCGGAACGCGTCCGGCGGAGTCTGGAGTATCTGACACGCGGCTATTCCCAGGATCTGGAAAAAGTCATCAACGGCGCTGTTTTTGAAGTGGAAAGCCAGGATATGGTGATCGTTCGCGACATCGAATTCTACAGCATGTGTGAACATCACATGCTTCCGTTTTTCGGGAAATGCGCGATCGGCTACATTCCGCGGGGAAAAATCTTCGGGGTGAGCAAGCTTGCGCGAATCGTCGACATGTATGCGCGGCGCCTTCAGATTCAGGAGCGCCTTTCGAATCAGGTCGCGCGTGCGATTTACGAAACGATTCATCCGGAAGGGGTTGGCGTCGTGATGGAGGCGCAGCATCTCTGCATGCTGATGCGCGGCGTCCAGAAGCAGAATTCGATCATGGTGACGTCCGCCATGCTCGGCAGCTTCCGGAGCCGTCAGACGACCCGGATGGAATTTCTGAAACTCATTGAAAAATAAAATCAAAAAGGGAGATTGCGACATGCGAATTCTGAAAAGCGTTGCACTGGGAGCGGTTCTTGCGGCGGCGACGGTCTGTTCCGCAAAGGACCTGAAAGTACTGACGATCGGCAACAGTTTTGCCGAGAGCGCCTTCCGCTTCCTGCCGTCGGTTGTGAAATCCGTGCCCGGATGCAAAATTGAAATGGAACGCGCGAATATCGGCGGCTGCACGCTGGGACGGCACTGGAAGGAACATCTCAAGGCGGAAGAGAATCCGCAGTACAAACCTTACGGCTGGAGCAAGAAGAAGCGCTCTCTGCGGGAGATTCTCAGCTCGAAAAAATGGGATGTCGTCACGATCCAGCAGGGAAGCCACGAAAGCTGGCGTCCGGAAACCTATGAACCCTATGCGGAAAATCTGATCAAGCTGGTCCGCGAACTTGCGCCGCAGGCCGAAATCGTCATTCAGGAGACCTGGGCCTACCGTCCCGACGACGGGCGTCTGAAATCATGGAAGATCGGGCAGACCGAGATGTACGACCGTCTGACGAAGTGCTACCGCGATCTGGCGAAGAAATATCAGCTCCGTGTCATCCCGACCGGAACTGCCGTCCAGCTGACCCGCGCGAAAACGCCCGACAATGAAAAATTCAAACCCTGCGATCCCGCGCAGATGAAAACCTTCAAATGGCCGGATCTCCCGCGGCAGGCCGGCGACGTCGTCGGTCAGGCTTACTGGGGCAAGAACAGAAAAACCGGAGAAATGCAGATCTGGATCGATCCTTCGCATCTGAACCGGCGCGGAGACTATCTGCAGGCCTGCCTCTGGTTTGCCGCGCTTTACGGCAGAAAGACCTCGGAGATCAAATTCATTCCAGCGATGATCGGAAAGAGCGATGCGGCGTTTCTGCAGGCCTGTGCGCAGGAAGCTCTGGACACCTTCCCGCAGGTCAAGAAATAAATTTCATGAAAGCTCTGGTGCAAAGAGTTTCGGAGGGTTCCGTCTCCATTGACGGCGAAGTTGTCGGAAGCATCGGACGGGGGCTGGTGATCCTGTTCGGGGCGGGACGCGCCGATACGGAAAAAGACGTTTCCTATCTTGCGGAAAAGTGTGCGAATCTCCGCATTTTCTGCGATGAGAACGGCAAGATGAACCGTTCGCTTCTGGACATCGGCGGAGAGGCTCTGATTGTTTCGCAGTTCACGCTCTACGGGGATTGCCGCAAAGGCCGCCGCCCCGGGTTCAGCGATGCGGCGGATCCGGCGGATGCCGAAAAATTCTATGAAAGATTTGTGGAACTCATGCGGAATCAGAAGATTGCCAGGGTGGAGACCGGGCGTTTCGGTGCGGATATGAAGGTGAAAATCTTCAACGACGGTCCGGTGACGTTCCTGCTGGAGAGCCGGGGGGGCGTCGGCGTATGAAGCGCGTTGTGATTCTCGGTTCCACCGGATCCGTCGGGAAAAACGCCTGCCGCGTCGCCGAAGCGCTGCGCGACCGGGTTCAGGTGGTCGGGATTGCGGCGAAATCCAATGTCGGCGCTCTTGCGGAACAGGCAGGGAGGCTCGGCTGTTCCCATGCGTGCATCGGCGATGCTTCTCTGCGTGATGCGCTTGCGGCGGCTCTGCCTGAGGGGTGCCGGGCTCTTGCCGGGCCGGAAGGACTTCTGGAGCTGGCGCGCCTGGAACAGGCGGACATGATCCTCTGCGCGATTGTCGGAACCGGGGGGCTGCTTCCCGTAATAGCGGCTCTTGAGGCGCGCAAGGAGATTGCGCTTGCCAGCAAGGAGGTTCTGGTGATGGCCGGATCCATTGTCATGCCGATGGTGAAACGGTATAATTCCCGGATGATTCCGGTTGACAGCGAACACAGCGCCATTTTTCAGTGTCTAGGGAGTCGTGCCCCGCACAATGTCGCGCGTCTGATTCTCACTGCGAGCGGCGGACCGTTCCGGAACGCGCCGCGCGCGGAGATGGAGCACGCGACCTGGAAGCGCGCGCTGGCGCATCCGACGTGGTCGATGGGAGAAAAGGTTTCGCTGGATTCGGCGACATTGATGAACAAGGCGCTGGAGATGGTCGAGGCGTCATTCCTGTTTGACGTGCCGGAGAGCCGGATTGATGTTGTCGTGCATCCGCAGTCGATCGTGCATTCGATGGTCGAATTCACGGACGGCGTGCTGATCGCACAGATGAGCATGCCGGACATGCGTTTCCCGATCCAGTATGCGTTCACATTTCCGGAACGCTGTCCGGGCGGTCTGGAGAGGCTGGATCTGGCGCGGACGGGGAAACTGGAGTTTGAAGCGCCCGACACGTCGCGTTTTCCGTCGCTGGATTTTGCGCGGACGGCGCTGCGGGCAGGGGGCACGATGCCGTGCGTCATGAACGCCGCCAATGAAGTGGCGTTTGCGCGCTTCAAGAAAGGGGAAATCCCTTTCACGGGAATCTGGAGCGTGATCGAAAAAACGATGGAAGCGCACAGAAGTGTTGCAGGAGCCGGTCTTGCGGACATTCTGGCGGCGGACCGCTGGGCGCGGGAAAAAGCCGCCTCCGTAACCGTGCGGCGGCAGGAATGCAGTCTGGGATGACAGGAACGAAAGGAGATCTCCGATGCTGAGTGATATTTTATTGAAGACAGGCGCGATCGCCTTCATGGTGTTCTTTTTCGGCTTTTGCATTTTCATTCATGAACTGGGACATTTTCTCGCGGCGAAATGGCGCGGCCTGCACGTCATTGCCTTTTCGATCGGCTTCCGCAAAATCTGGAGCCGGAAGATCGGCGGCGTGGAATACCGGATCGGCTGGATTCCGTTCGGCGGCTATGTGGAAATTCCGCAGGTGGATGCCAGCGGCGAGGCGCTGGACGAGAACGGCAAGCCCCTCCCGAAGGCGAAACCGCTTGACCGCATGATCGCGGTGGTCGCCGGTCCCCTGTTCAACATCCTGTTCGGCTTTGCGCTCGGGACCGTGATCTGGATTTGCGGCGTGCCGCAGGACACGCCGACGCTGAAGGAGATCGAGGTGGAGAGCATCGAGGAGAAAAGTCCCGAATACAATGCGGGGCTCCGGCAGGGGGACGTGATCTGCAAGCTCAACGGGGAAACGTTCGACACGACGTGGAACGGTTTCGTCAGCAAAATCCTGTTCACGATCGGCGAAGTGAAGCTTACTGTGCGGCGTGACGGGCGGGAATTCGAAGTCAGTTATTTCCCTGCGGTCAACCGCAAGATCAGTCCGGCGGAGGGAATCGCCTATCCGTTCTTTTTCCCGAAAATTCCGGTTTACCTTTACCCAGAGAAAGGCTCGCAGCTGGCGAAGCTCGGCGTGAAGGACGGCGACCGCCTGATCATGGTGAACGGGAAAAAAATCAATGAAGTCGGGGATCTCTCCAGCATTCTGCTGTTTGAAACGGACGGCAGGCCGGTGACCTTCACCGTGCAGCGCGGCGGACAGGAACTGACCATTCCCGGAATCGCGCTCACGCCGGTCAGGGATGCCGACGGTTCCGAAGGGGGCTATTATCTCCGCATGAGCGAAAATCCGCTTCTGCGCGTTCCGGAGAACTCCCCGCTGGAGAAGGCCGGATTGAAAAAGGGCGACCGCCTTGTTTCGCTGGACGGCGTGAAGATTGCAGATATCGCCGACGTGCGCGCTCTGCTTGACAAAACCGCCGGAAAGACGCTCAAGGCGGTCTGCGAGCGGGACGGGAAAACCTTTGAAACCGAAATCACGCCGCAGTATGTGCGCTACTATGATCTCACGGGCGTCCGCTTCGCAATGCTGACGCATCCGACGCCGTGGGCGCAGTTCGAGAACGTTCTCGTCATGACCTGGAAGTCTCTGCGCGGCATCTGCGTGAGCATCGGCAAGAAACTGCATCTGACGGAACAGTACACCACGATCGAACCCAAGCACATGAGCGGTCCGATCGGCATCGGGCGTTATCTCTACACGTCGGTTTACTACGGCTCTGTGATCCAGGGGCTGACGCTGGTGGTTCTGATCACCTTCAATCTCGGACTGCTGAATCTGCTTCCCATTCCGGTGCTGGACGGCGGTCACATTCTTCTGGCGCTTCTGGAAATCATCTTCCGGCGGCCGATGCCGCAGAAGATTCTGGAGCCGGTCACTATCGGATTTGTTGTGCTGCTGATCAGCTTCATGCTGTTTGTCTCCTTCTACGACGTGAAGAAACTGGCGACGCCGCTGATCAAGTCCATCGAGAAGGACAAGACGCCCGCCGCGGAGAAAGTGGAGGCCGCGAATGACAAGGCGGAACCCGTCCCGGCAAATTAAGGTCGGATCCGTCGCGATCGGCGGCGGCGCGCCCGTATCCATTCAGTCGATGACGAATACGGACACGCGCGATGCCGCCGCGACTCTTGCGCAGATCGGCGGGCTCGCCCGCGCGGGCTGTCAGATTGTCCGTGTCACGGTGCCGGACCGCCGCGCGGCGGAGGCGCTGCATGAAATCCTTGCGGGAACCCCCATTCCGGTGATTGCCGACATTCATTTCGATTACCGTCTGGCGATCGCTTCGATTCAGGCGGGCGTGCACGGCGTCCGGATCAATCCCGGCAACATCGGCGGGCGCGACCGGGCGGAAAAGGTTGCACAGGCGGCGGAGGATACCGGGGTTCCGATCCGTGTCGGAGCGAATTCCGGAAGCCTGCCCAAAGGACTTCTGGAGTCGAAGCTGCGTGCGGGCATGACGCGCGACGCGGCGATGGCGGAGTCTCTGGTCGAGGCCGCGCTCGGTCAGGTGAAGATCCTGGAGGATTTCGGATTCCGCCGGATCAAGGTCTCCCTGAAGGCAAGTTCCGTGCCCGTGACGGTGGCGGCCTGCCGCATGTTCGCGGAGCGTTCGGACCTTCCGCTGCATCTCGGCGTGACCGAGGCGGGAACCGCATTCCGCGGCGCGATCAAGTCCGCGGTCGGGATCGGCGCTCTGCTTCTGGACGGAATCGGCGACACGATCCGGGTGAGCCTGAGCGCGCCGCCCGTGGAGGAGATCCGTGCGGCGAAGGCGATTCTCGAGGCGGCCGGACTGCGGGATTCCTCTCCGGAAATTGTTTCCTGCCCGACCTGCGGAAGGACTTCCTACGACTTGATTTCGCTGGTGTCCCGCGTGGAGGATTTCATTGATTCCATCCGGGCGCGCGGCAAAAAAATCCGTCTCCGCAAGGTTGCCGTCATGGGGTGCGCGGTCAACGGTCCCGGCGAGGCGTCGGACGCGGACATCGGCAT
This sequence comes from uncultured Victivallales bacterium, assembly GCA_944391115.1. Taxonomy (GTDB): domain Bacteria; phylum Verrucomicrobiota; class Lentisphaeria; order Victivallales; family UBA1829; genus UBA11452. The sequence continues at coordinate 187,158 of CALXSJ010000006.1, forward strand.
CGCGGGCGGTGCGGGCGGAGGGGAGCTTGTCCTGTTCAAATCCGGCGTCCGGTTTGCGGTATTGCCCGAAGCCGAGGCGGTCCGGCTGCTGGAGGAGGAAATTCTGAAAGCCGTGGAGCAATAGGCCGCCGCAGTGTATGAAATCCGCCTGCCGAACTCCCGGAAATCATATCCATACAGGGAATATTCCGCCGGATGTTTCCTGCGCTCTTTTCCGCTGTCCTTCCGGCGCATCCCGTGCTCCGCTTCCTTTGGAGAAGCCTTTCCGGAATTTGCATTTTGCGGAAACGGGATTATCTTATCGGAGAAGGCGACTTTTTTTTTGAATTACAGCACAGAAAAAGGAAGAAAATGAAACAGTTTGCAAAATTGGCAATTCTTTTTGCCGCCGCGGTGTTTCTCTCCGGCTGCCAGTCGGTCAAAAACAACTCTGAAAACTCGGGAACCACCTTTGCGAAAGATGCTCTGATGCCTTTCGTGCAAAGCGGCCAGCTTCCGGGCGCGATCAATATCTTCTACAAGAACGGCATCCAGGAAACCGCCTGCGTCGGATATGCCGATGTGGCCGCAAGGCGGCCCATCACGATGGACGACGTTTACATGCAGTGCTCCCAGACCAAGGGCTTTTGCGGCGTGACAATCGCCATGCTTGTCGAGGAAGGGAGAATTTCTCTGGATGATCCGGTTTCCAAGTATCTTCCGGAGTTCAAAAACCTCTGGGTTCTGACATCCGAGAAAGACGGCGTTCGGACGCTCGTAAAGGCGAAGAACACGCTCACGATCCGCATGGTCATGAATCATACCGGCGGGTTCCCGTTTGAGATTTGCGCGAAGCAGGGGAACATCAAGGGCGGCGGCTGGAGCGGCGGTGCGCCGCTCCGGCAGACCGCAGCCATTGCCGCCGCGTGTCCGCTCCTGTTTGAGCCCGGCACCAAGGCGCAGTATTCCAATACCGGCATTGATATCGGAGCCGCCGTCGTCGAGGTCGTGACGGGACAGCCCTGGGATGTTTTTCTCCGGGAGCGGGTTCTGATTCCTCTCGGAATGCATTCCACTTCGTTCCGGCCGACCGACAAACAGCTGGAAACGCAGGTTGAAATGTATGACTGCGTGAAGGACGGTCCGGCGAAATACCGGAGACAGAACAATATGCAGCAACGTCCCTACAACGGTTCCCATGTGTTTCCGTCGGCGGGTGCGGGACTCTGGACGACGGCAAACGATCAGCTGAAATTCTATAAGATGCTGATGAATCTGGGAGTGGGGGAGAACGGAGTGAGAATCCTCAAGGAGGAGACGGTCCGGGAACTGCTGGCAAAGTCCACCCGCCCCAAAGGCATGGGCGGCTATTCCCTGGGACTCAGCGCGCCGGAGGTGGACCGGGAGGATTCCTGGTTCGGACATGGCGGCGCATGGGGGACCAACTGCATGGTCAACTGGCATCGCAGGGAATTGAAATTGTGGGTCGTGCAGCTTTGCGGCCAGCCGCGTCCCTGGGACAAGGCGCGTGTGGCGGCGGAGAAAAAATTCTTCCGGTATGTCATCGACAACGCCGGCGCGGACGCTTATACCGGACGAGTCAAATAAGTCCTCATTCCGGCATTTCCGGGAGGGGAAACGGGGAACCTTGCCGCAAGCAGGCCGGAGCGGATTCTATTCCGCGCCTCCTGTTTGCGCAGGAACGAACCGGAACGCGGACTGTCCCGCATCATGCAGGATCTGCGCAATGAACAATGACATCGAGGTATTGAATTTCGGATCGCTGAATATCGATCACGTGTATCATGTGTCGCATTTTGTCCGGCCGCAGGAGACGCTTGCCGTCGGCGGATACCGGAAATTCGCCGGCGGAAAGGGTTTGAACCAGTCGGTGGCGCTTGCCCGCGCGGGGCTCCGTGTCGCGCATGCGGGAAAATGCGGAACGGACGGAGCCTTTCTGGCGGATACTCTCCGGGAGGCCGGAGTCGATGTCCGTTTTCTCCTGCGTTCCGAAGGACCTACGGGGCATGCCTGCATCCAGGTGGATTCCTCCGGCCAGAATGCCATTCTGGTCGCTCCCGGCGCCAATCAGGAGATCACCGGCCGCGAGGTCGATGAGACGCTTGCGGGAATTCCCCCCGGAACGCTTCTGCTGCTGCAGAACGAGATCAACGATATTCCCCTGCTGATGCGGAACGCCGCCCGGAAGGAACTCCGCATTGCCCTCAATCCCGCCCCCTGCGGCCCCGAGGTGGCGGACTATCCGCTGGAATTGTGCGATTTCCTGTTTGTCAATGAGGTGGAAGCCGCACAGTTGACCGGGCTGGCTGTCTCGGATCCCGGTCTGCTGCTGGATGGTCTGGTCCGCCGCTGTCCCCGCGCCGAAGTGATTCTGACGCTCGGTGCGGACGGAGCATGGTGCGCTTCGGAGGGCAGACGCTTTTACCGGGAGGCGTTTCCTGTCCGGGTTGTCGATACGACCTGCGCCGGCGATACGTTCATCGGTTATTTCCTTGCCGCAAGACTGCATGGCGCCTCCGTGGAAACTGCGATGCGGACAGCTTCCAGAGCCGGCGCCATGACGGTTTCCCGGGCAGGCGCGGCCGTTTCCATTCCCGCACTGGCGGAGGTCATGGCCGAATCATAAAGCTTGTCCCGTCCGTATTCCTCCCGCCGCCGGAAAAAACGCGGAGAGCGCATTCGTGTTCTGGAATGCATGATGCGGCGTATCCGACAGGAAAAAGCGGAAAGGAGCGGAGGGCGTATTTCCCTTTCCGGGAGTTATTTCCCGTTCAGCAGAATCAGATACAGAATCAGGACTGCCGCGGAGAGCCCCGTGAACCAGTTCACCTCTCTGATTTTTCCGGTGCAGATCTTGAGGAACGGATACAGAATGATGCCGATGGAGATTCCTCCGATGATGCTGTTGCTGAATGGGATTCCCGCGAAGATCAGAAATGCGGGAACTCCTTCCGTGCAATCGTCCCAGTTGATTCCGGAGACGGACTGCATCATCATGACACCCACAGCGGCCAGCGCGCCGGAAGTGACCGGCGGATATCCGGCGACAGCCATGATAAGCGGGGAAAAGAACATGGCCAGCAGAAAACAGAGTCCGATCACCACGGCTGTGAGTCCGGTTTTGCCGCCTGCTTCGACTCCCGCGGCGCTTTCCAGATAGGAGGTCACCGTGCTCTGTCCGCAGAGCGCGCCGGCAACGGTTGCGGTGGCGTCGGCGGCGAAGACCCGTTCCATCCGTTCGATCTCATTGTTCTGATTGAGAAGCTTTGCGCTTGTCGCCACGCCGATGATGGTGCCCATTGTATCGAACATGTCCATGAAGAAACAGATGAAGATCAGCGGGAGCAGTTCAAGAATATGGCGGAGCACCGTGGCGACATCCGCTTTGAAGACGACCGGCATGGGGTTCGCAGGGAGTCCCACAATGCCGGAAAACGAGATTTTTCCGCAGAGGAAGGCGATCAGCGCGGAAATCAGGATTCCGATCAGAATACCTCCCTTGATCCTGAAATGGCGCAGGACGGCAATGACGAGCAGCCCGGTAAAGAAAATGAGCGACGGGGGATCCGTTACAGCGGTTTTCAATGTCATCTGTCCCGCTTCAATGCCGATGATGCCGCCGTTCTTCAGTCCGACCATGGCGATGAAGAGCCCGATGCCCGCCACAATGGCATTTTTCAGCGAGGGACTCAGCGCGTTCAGCATCAGTCTGCGCAGTTTTGTGAACGACGTAATCAGGAAGAGAATGCCGGAAATCAGGACGACGCCCATGGCCGTCTGCCAGACGGCCGGATCGCCGATTTTTCCGCCCGTGACAGCGGCGCAAGTCCCAATGACGCTGAAAAGGACAAAGAAATTCGTGCCCATTCCCGGAGCAAGACCGACCGGATAGTTTGCCAGAAACCCCATCAGAAACGTGCCGATTGCAGATGCGATGCATGTGGTTGTGACGAGTGCGCCAAACGGCATACCCGTTTCCGTTCCCGTCATCCGTCCGGAAAACAGCGCGGGCTGGATGCAGATGATGTAAGCCATCGCGGCAAATGTGGAGATTCCCGCGATGATCTCCGTCCGGAGCGAGCTGCCGTGAGCCGAATAGTGGAAAAAGCCGTCAAGAGGATTGTTCTTCATTTTTTTCCGTGTCATCCGTTTGTTTGCCGGCAGGATGCATTCTTTCCGGCATTCTCCTGTTCTGTTTCAGCGTTTCATTCCAGGCTATGGAAACATTTCATAATATACTACCGAACAGCCTGGAAAACAATTCGAAATACGGATTCTGCCATACTTTGACAGACAGGAGAAGATTTTTTGTCATCATTTGCATCCGGCGAATGCAGTAAAAAACTCATGAATTTATGAATATGACGCGGCGGGACGGCTTGTAAAAGAGGGTGACAAGGTTTATAGTTGCATTGGATTGGATAAAATTGAATCCGTAACGGAAGGCGGACGAAAATTGAGTTCCTTCACCTGCCATGTCGACGGCCGGCTTGCTGCACGTGTTCAGCATCGAGTCCGGCGGGACATTCCACTGGGATGGCCTGGCGTTGATTCAGCGCAACACTACCAGTTACGTCAACAAACCTGCCGTGACCGGCGGCAATCCGATCCTTGCGGATGACAAAATATATTGCCTCCATTGAAAGATGTGCTGCATTAGGAGAGTCACCGGAAAGGAGAGATCATGGGCACGAAAAAACAATGGACAGGCAGGGAAAAGCTTGTGATCGTGCTTCAAGGTCTGAAAGGGGATTGTGCAGTATCAGCACGTTGTGCAACGAACACGGCAACGCAAGGGAGGTACTGCAAATGGGGGGATCAACTGCTGACGGATGGAGCAAAACTGTTTGAGCGGGACGGAGTGGATCATGCCCGGAACGCCTGGAACGCGAAAACCGGTGACTCAAAGAAACGATTGGGGAACGACCATAGAACTAAAAAATGATTGATAAAGCGGCGCGGCGTGAAGAGTTCCGCGAACCGGTATTGCTGGAGCTAATCCAACGGCAGAAGGCGGAGCATATGGTCTTAACGTATTATATGGCTGCTTGCTTAAATATGTCTTGAAACAGCCGGAGTAAAAAATGAAAACAGTTTTTTTCCCATTGCTGTGCTTTTCTATTATAATCCCCCTTTGGATAATATGCGGCTTGTTCTCGGAATGTATTGCAAATATTCTTTGCAGTCTCATATCTTTGACACTCTTAATCAGTCTTATCCTGTTTTTTTTCAAAACAGATAAATTGAAAAGAGGAACCGTTTCTTTGATTTTTATATTTTACTGTGTTTGCACGGCGCTTTTTACAACATTTTTTTGGGTGCAAACATTCAGTTCCATGTTTTTGATGTCATTTCTCTTGATTATTTGTCCTGTTTTCTTTATTCTTTTTCTTGTGTCCATATTAATGATTCTTGCAATTTCAATATTTCAAACGCGTAATGAAATCAGCAGAATTATCTTTGTGACAGAAATTTTATTATTACTGTCCTGGGGGGTATTACTGATAACTCAAAGACATAATATCCAAAACACATTAAATATTTTTGCAATTTCTTTTTCAGTGCTTTTGGCAGCAATTTCTTTTTCCATGAAATATGCACGTTAATTTTGGGGGGTAAGCTGTGGAAAAATCATCTGAATGTCTAAAAAGACGGGACTTGGATTATGAAATGCTTAAGATTTTACCAATTGTAAATCCTTCTGAAGGGAAGTATTTTTTGATTCCTGATAAATCTTTGCCGAAGATCATCTTGGATGCAAGAACAAATAGCGCTAGAATCATATGAAGCTACTATTCTCTTTTAGCATGAAGCGTTTTCTGCTGTTTTTACTATTGATCATTGCTGCATTGTCTTTTGGAGTGAAAAGACTTCTTCATTATCCTTTCATGGATGATGTTATTTATTATTATGGTTATCCTTTCCATGTATTGGGTTTCCAAAATAATCATATGCTTCCGTTAGATCGAAATACTATTTTCAATCTGCTCATCAACCTCTGTATTTATACTGGAATTTGGGGCAGTTTCTATGTTATCCGGAAAAATTTTATTGTCTCAGTGCTGACCGTTTTGTGTTTTCTCTATTTGATTTTTGTAATGTTTCTTTCTTATTTTTATCCATGGGACCTGCGTTTTGTGCGACTCTTCTGGCATTTGACAACGTTCGGATTCTCTTTCTATTTCCTGCTGTTATTATTTCAGGTGATTCAGTTGTATTTTCCTTCTGGAATAATATTGCGCCGGAAATAATAATTTTATTTGTAAAATGAGGATGATACTGTCTATAGTTCAGAAAATCAAAACAGCAAGCTCAATATGGAGATAAAAAATGACCGTTTTTTAAACTTATGGGGCGCTAGTGAGTTGTATCTTTTTTTCAAAGGTAAGAACTTGTATTCAACTATATACTACTGGAGGAATGTCCATGAAAAACTATTGCTTTCATAGTATTCTTATGTTGTGTTGTGTGTTGTCTTTTTGTACTTTTGGGGATGTTGTGCGAACAAAAGAAATAACGGAGATTGAAATGCCACCTAATATTTCTTTTAGTTTTCCTTGTGAAACAAAAATAGAAGATAGAAAAATAAAATCAAAGGGGGAGATTGGGATTAGTCTAACTGGAGTAAGAAGCGAATATAATTATTTTGTAGGATTTTTTGGGACATGCTTCATGGAAGACGTATCGACACTTAATCTATATGGTACTTCTATTGGACTCAATGGCGGCTGGAAAAATTTATATGGTTGTTCATTTTCTTTTATAAATAAAAATAATGCATTTTATGGATGGCAGACTAGTTTCTTAGGGAATGTGTCCAATCATCAGTCTATAGGATTACAGGTGTCCTGTATTTATAATTTTGCTTCTTCTATTAATGGGATCCAGGTTGCTTTACTTAACGAGATCTCGAAAGTTCATGAAGATGAATCATCCAAGACTTATTTTAGTTCTCAAATAGGATTTCTTAATGAATGCAATACTGATTTTGTGTTTCAGGCTGGAATATTTAATAAACAGGCAGGAAAAGGATTACAACTAGGCCTAATAAATTATATGCCAGATGCGTTCATTCCCTATACTTTAATTATGAACTTTTCCTTTTAAAATATTGAAGAAGTTAAGAATAATTCTATGGGGGTATATGCTTTTAGCTTTGAGATTTTCTTAATATAGGAAACTTCTCATATAACCTTGTGTGGAATATTTTGAAAAAGACGGTTCCGGGGAAAACGACTGCTTCTAAATATGACAAGGCGAATCAGCTTGTATCCAGCGAATGCAATCAAAAAGTCACGAAATACGACTATGACGTCGCGGGACGGCTTGTAAAAGAGGGTGACAAGGTTTATTGTTACATTGGATTGGATAAAATTGAATCCGTAACGGAAGGCGGACGAAAATTGAGTTCCTTTACCTGCCGTATTGACTTTGACTGCGTCCACCATGGAGGACTCTTTCTTCACAGGAAAACCGCGTGTCGGAGAAATGGGGTATGCCTTCCTGTTCCGTGCCTGTCGCGCCGATCCGGGCAGGTGCAGACCTGCTATCCTCTCGTGTAATGCCCCCTTTTTCAAGGACGGCATTACGATGCTCTTGTGACTTTTGATGTGCTTAGATCGTGTCGTCAATAGTTAAAAGACCCAAGCCGCAATACACCTGATTTGTACTGCAGCAAGAAACGAAGCGGTTTTTTTAGCATATCTGGTTGCGACTCCGCGCCAACGTTTTAATATCATGAATGCATTTTCGACAAAATGCCGTAACTT
>CALXSJ010000007.1 GCA_944391115.1 uncultured Victivallales bacterium
CGTGAGGGCTCCGCGCCCTCACACTCCGCGGCAGGTGTGAGACACCTGCACCCGGCAAGCAGGCTTGCCGTCTTTTTCATGATTTATTTTTATTTTTTTTAAGTCGCGCAGGAATTCTTCCATCTTATCCATGGCCTCCTTGATGCCCTCCATCGAAGTGGCATAGGAGCACCGGATGAATCCCTCTCCACATGCGCCGAACGCCGTCCCCGGAACTACGGCAACTTTCTTCTCCATCAGAAGTTTCACGGCAAAATCGCTCGAAGACAATCCGCTCGACGTAATGTTCGGAAATACGTAAAAAGCCCCCTCGGGAAGGAAACACTTCAAACCCATTTCATTCAATCGTTTCACAATCACATTGCGGCGATCACGGTATTCCGCCTTCATCGCAAGCATGTCTTTTCTGCCGCTGCGCAACGCCTCAAGAGCCGCCTCCTGCGCCATGATCGGCGCACAAAGCATGGAATACTGGTGAATCTTCATCATCGCGTCAATCAATTCCGCGGGTCCGCACGCATAACCGAGGCGGAAACCGGTCATCGCAAACGCCTTTGAAAAACCATGCAGAAAAATGGTGCGTTCCTTCATGCCCGGAAACGTTGCAATGGAAGGAGTCTTTTCCCCGTAGGTCAGTTCCGTATAAATATGGTCGGCAAGGACAACAAGATTATGACGTACGGCAATCTTTGCAATTTTTTCCGTCTGCTCATAACTCAGCGTCGCGCCGGTCGGATTGCAGGGAAAATTCAGAAGAATCGCCTTTGTCCGCGGTGTGACCGCCTTTTCCAGGTCGGCGGGATCCAGCGCAAAATCATTTTTTTCATAGGTGTTCACGGCAACCGGAACACCGTGCGCCATCCGGATTTCCGGACTGTACGAAACATAACAGGGCTCATGATAAATCACCTCGTCCCCGGGACTGGTGATCGCACGAATCGCCAGATCAAGCGCCTCGCTCACGCCAACCGTCACGATACACTCATGCTGCGGATCATAATCAAGATCATAATCGCTCGTCATGTATCCGCAGATCGCCTTGCGCAGCGAAAGAAGCCCGAGGTTTGATGTATAATGCGTCTTTCCGCTTTCCAGCGAATAGATCGCACTTTCGCGGATATTCCACGGCGTAACGAAATCCGGTTCCCCGATTCCCAGCGAAATCACGTCATCCATGGAATTGACGAGTTCAAAAAAATCGCGGATGCCGCTTTTCGGCAGCACGGCGATATGAGGCGCTACAAAAGAATTTTCCGTATTTTCCTTTTTATTGTTATGGCGTGATCTTGAGCCGTTCATGATCTTCTTCCTCCTGCATCAGCTTGCCTGATTCCTTGTATTTCTTCAGTAAAAAATGAGTGGACGTGGACAATACGCCGTCAATGGTTGCCAGTCTGCTTGCAACGAACTGCGCCACGTCATTGAGACTTTCCCCCTTGATTTCCAGCTGGAGATCGAAATTTCCGCCCGACATCAGATACAGAGCGGAAACCTGGGAAAACTTGCTGAGTCTTCGCGCGATTTTATCAAATCCGCCCTCACGCTCCGGACGGATCTTAACTTCGATAATAGCCTTTACGGCGCTTTCCGGAAGTTCCGAATCATCAAAAACGGCACGATAGCCGATAATCACATTTTCCGCTTCCAGTTTCCGGATTTCCGCCTGCACGTCTTTCACCGGAACGTCAATTCTGTCGGAAATATCCTTCGCCGTAAGACGTCCATCCTCGCCGAGAAGCCGGAGAATGTTTCTTCTCAATTCGTTTCTGCTCATTTGCATGCTCCGTTATAATACGTTAAAGGATTATAAATATGCCTTAAATTCGGAAAAATTCAAGATTGAAGTTCTGTTCCAGAATCAGTAAAATATAAAAAATCGGCGCAGTCATCATCGGACTGTCAACCAGATCGTAAATTCCGCCGATCCCGGGAATTGTATGTCCGGAATCCTTGACTTTGCAGGCTCGTTTCAGTGCGGATTCCGCAAGATCGCCCGCCATGCCGCCGAAAAAGAACAGGATGCCGGTAACAATTGCGGAAGTCACGGAAACAACAAACCCTGTTTTCCAGTGAAAAAACAGACACAGCAGAATCGTGAAAAACAATCCGCCTGCCGCACCTTCGTAGGATTTTCCGGGACTGATGGACGGAATCATCTTGTGATTCCCGCCGGGCAGCAGCTTATTGGAGAGAGTCCCCGTCACATAAGCGCCGATATCTCCGATTTTCGTAGCCAGAATGAAAAAAAGAAACAGAACGTTGAAGGAATATTTTTCTTCTGAAACAATCAACTGTCTTCCATAGATATAAATGTTGATAATGAAAAAAATCGGGATGATGAACAGGAAAAATGCGGCAAAAGTATGAAACAGCTTCTTCAGTTTTGTTTCCGAATTTTTTACACCAAGCAGAAACAGCAGCGCAAGAACGGGCAGAACAGCCAGCAGGAGGCAAAAAGCCAGCAACTGATATTTACTGTTGTAAAACAGAAAAATACAGCCGGCAAGGGCAGTATTGAAAATGCAGAGCGGATACAGAAAAGTTTCCATACCGATATTTCTGAGCATGGCACAAAGTTCCTTTGTTACAAAAAACGAAAGAAACAGCGCAAGCAGAACAAATATGGAACGTCCGATCAGGTTGTTCAGAAAAATGGAAGCGCCGAACAGCGCAAGCAGGACAACCGTGCTGCAAAGTCTGGGAATGAACATTACTTTCTACCTCCGAATCTTCTGTTTCTCGTTCCGTATGCGGCAATCGCCTTTTCCAGTTCCGCCTTGTCAAAATCCGGCCACAGCGTGTCCGTCACATAAATTTCCGAATAGGAAAGTTCCCAGAGCAGGAAATTGCTCAGCCGGAGTTCTCCGCTTGTCCGGATCAGAAGATCGGGATCGGGAATTTCCGGAAGATACAGATTTTTCGCAAAAAGCGTTTCGTCAATCTCATCCGGACGCAGGGTTCCGGCGGCGACTTCGGATGCGATCTTCTTCGCGGCATCGACGATTTCGGCGCGGCCGCCGTAGTTCAAAGCAAGAATCAGTGTGCCACGCGTATTCGAAGCAGTTTTTGCAATCGCAAGTTTCAGGCGTTCCCGGGATTTTTCAGGAAGTCCGTCGATCCGTCCGGTGGCAAGAAGACGCAATCCCTTTTCAAGCATGATGTTCAGATTTGCATCAATAAATTCACAGAGAAGCTCCATCAGCGCATCAACTTCCTCTTTGGAACGCTTCCAGTTTTCGGTGCTGAACGCATAAAGCGTCACATATTCGATTCCGGTGTCGGCCAGATTTTCGACCAGCTGTTTGACCGCCAGCGCCCCTTTGCGGTGTCCCTCGACCCGTTCGACGCCATGCCGGGCGGCCCAGCGTCCATTGCCGTCCATGATAATGGCGACATGCCGCGGAATCCGCGCCTCAGTTTCCGTTCCCATAAAATGCCTCCTCGAGCATCAGGCAGAGACAGTGATACATCGGCAGATGATATTCCTGCACCACATAAGTCTCCCTGGAGGGCGCATGAATGACACAATCCGAAAACTCCTCGCAGATTCCGTGATTCTCACCGGTGAAAAGAATCGTCTTGATTTTTTTCACACGGGCAACCTGAAATGCGTTATAAATATTTCTCGCATTTCCGGAAGTGCTCAGACCGATCAGAGCATCACCTTCACGGCCCATCACGAAAAGCTGCTGCGCATAGGTCATCAACGGATCTACATCGTTCACATAAGCGCTGGAAAGCGCCGGATGAGAAAGAAGCGACACGGCCCGCAGCCCCATCTGCAACTTATCCGCAAGTTCCTCGCTTCCAAGACGATTTCGAAAATCCTCCCGGACAGCATCCCGGACAGGACGCTTCATTTTGAATCCTTTCATCAGTTCCCCGACGATATGTTCGGAATCGGACGCGCTCCCTCCATTTCCGCAAACAAAAAGAATTCTGTCATTGAAAAAACAATTTTTTAGTATAGAATATGCTATGATGAGCTGTTCGGACGCTTTTTCAAGATCCGGATATCTCCTCAGGAGCTCTTTGACGTGTCGTTGTGTTATACTGTCATTAACCATGTTGAAAACCCTGTTGAAAATTGGTTCAGCAAATCTTGAGAACTTTCAGGATGTAAATAGAACACCATTTCTCAACAAATTCAAAACATTTTCTTAACAAGTTGGAAAATATTTCATTCGAGTCTGTTTTTCCGACTTGTAAACATTGATGACAGCTATAATAGTAATGATAGAAAGAGAAGAAAAAATAGATCAATAATCAACATACAGCAAAGTCGAGGAAAACAATGAAAATCAATGTGAAAAGGGAACTCCTGCTGAAAGCGCTCCAGAAAGTCTGCAACATCATCGGAAGCAGAACCACACTTCCCGTGCTTGCAAATGTGATGATGGAAGCGGAAAACAGCAAACTTACGTTTACAACGACCGATCTTGAACTCCGGATTACCACTTCCATTGAAGCCGAAGTCGAACGGGCCGGGAAAACGACGCTTCCGGCGAAACGGCTTCTCGGGCTGGTTTCCAAATTCAAAGGCGACACCGTCAGCTTCGATACCAATGAAAACCATCATACGAAGATCAGCTGCGGAACGGCGGATTTCATGATTCTCGGTCTGACGTCCGATGATTTTCCCGTTCCTGTCGATTTCACGGCCCAGAGAACCCTGAAAATCAAACAGTGCGATCTTGCTCGCATTATCGACCGGATTTCTTATGCGGTCAGTCTTGACGATTCCAGAAAGGTTCTGCAGGGTATTCTCCTCTCCGTCCGCGAAGGAAACCTGACAGCCGTGGCAACCGATGGAAAGCGCCTTGCACTGGTTGAAAAACTGCTGGACGAAGTGCCCGTCGGCTCTGATGGCGACATCATTGTCACGCTGAAAGCCGCTAATGAACTCAAGAGAATTCTGGAAAAGGACGGCGATGCTGTCATTGAGATCGGCGAGAAACAGGCTGTTTTCAAAATCGATTCCACCATGATCTATTCCAAATTGATCGATGGAAACTATCCGAATTACAAACAGGTGATTCCGGCATCCTTCGCCAAGAAGGTTTCCGTGCCGTGCCTGGGATTCATTGATGCTCTTGAAATTGTCAGTGTTCCGCTGTTTGATGCTTCCTCGTCCTATGTCAAGATTACATTCCAGGCGAATAAACTGCTGTTTGAAGCGAACAGCAACGTCGGAGAAGGCAAAGAGGAAATCGCGATCGAATATGAAGGCGAGGAAATGTCGCTTTCCTTCAATCCGCAGTTTCTGTCCGATCCCTTCAAGCATATCGGAGTGGATAACGTCAATATCAAGATCAATGATGCGTTCAGTCCGATTGCAATTGAAAGCGGAGACGGTTTCCTGTATGTAATCATGCCGATGAGAAACAAATAACCGGCGGTTTTCTATCTGTATCCGTAGATATCCCCCGGAGATTCCGGGGGATTGCTTTTTCCTTCGATCCATGCTGACTGAATTGAAACTTGAAAATTTCCGGAATTTTTCCGGAACCGGTCTTTCTTTTCATGCGGATTCCGTGATTTTTCAAGGAGCAAACGGACAGGGCAAGACAAGCCTTCTGGAATCCATTTTTTTTCTTGCGAATCTGCGGTCCTTCCGTACTTCCCAGACACGGGAAATCCGGAAAATCGGTTCGCAGTCGTTCCGGCTCGGTGTGAATATCCGGCGGCATGGGACATGGAATACGCGCCTGGATCTGGAAGCAGGAGCCGTGCGCAGTCTCAGAATCGACGGTGTTTCCATTTCCCGTGCCAGTGAATTTACCGGACGGATCAAGACAATTGCCTTTCTGCCGGATGATCCGCTGATTATCAACGGTCCTTCCGTGCTCCGCCGCCGCTTTTTTGATATGTTCATCTGTATGCTCGACCGGGAATATTTCACTGCGCTGCAGCAGTATTCCTCCGCATTGAAATCCCGGAACTTCATATTGAAAAACCGGAACTTGAACCGTGATATCCTTTTTTCCTATGATACGTTGCTTGCGGCATCCGGCCAAAGAATTGTTGCACTGCGTTTGAAATATGCGGCGCTTCTTTCGGATGCCATGCGGTTGATTCTTGCTGAAATCAGGCCGGAACTTGCTGATTTTAAAATTCGCATGCGGCATGTTTCCGAAACAGCGGAACGTGAATCGTTTCTGAAAAAACTGGAAAGCGATTTTGCAAAAGATGCGCAGAAAGGATTCACTTCATTCGGTCCGCATCTTGATGATTTCGAGTTTATTTGCGATGGAAAACTGCTGCGTCTATATGGTTCCCGCGGACAATGCCGCATGGCGTCGCTCTGTCTGAAACTTGCGGAACTGGAGATTGTGAAAAACGCTTCTTCCTCAGGGGTGGAAGATACCGTGGTTCTGGTGGATGATGCCACAGGAGACCTGGATGAAAAGTCAAAGTTTTCCTTTCTTTCAAAAATCGCGGATGCAGGTCAGATTTTTTATGCGTTTACGGAGCTGCCGAACGAAGATTTTTTCCGGGATTCGCAGATTTTCAAAGTTGAAAATGGTACAACAAGAGTGACAGGTTCTTGAACTTAATAAAAATTGTTGATGTAATTTTATGCCTGGGGATTTCGTGCGAAGCACGAAATAAAAGAAAGGATGGATTGATGTATAAGAGCATTGTCTGCCGTTATCATGAGATAGCGACAAAGGGGCATAACCGTTCCATGTTTGAGAATAAACTGATTGCAAACATGCGGACGCTCTGTGAATATGATGAAATTCAGGATCTGGCATTTCAGCGCATCCGGGGCCGGATTTTTGTAAGAAAACTGAAAAACGGCATTTTTTCTCCAGAAGAAATGGAAAAAATGAAAGGTGTCCTTTCCCGGACATTCGGTCTGGAATCTTTTTCTCCCGTGATCGAGTGTGAGCCTGAAATCGGGAAAATTCTGAATGTCATTGGAGAAAGCGCCCGTGAAACTTTTGAAAAAAAGCTGGAAACGTGTCCAGTTGTTCAATTCCGGACTCGCGCGAGACGGAGCGACAAATCCTTTCCTCTGCGTTCCCGGGATATTGAAATCGAGTCAGCGACCCGGCTTCAGGAGATATTCGGAGACAGGATAAAAGTAAATCTTGATCATCCTGAGATCTCCATCGGCGTTGAAGTCCGGGAAAAAATTGCTCTTGTCTATTATGAAAGTTTCAAAGGTCCGGGAGGTCTTCCTGTCGGTACGAATTCCCAGGTTCTTGCGCTGCTTTCCGGCGGGATCGACTCTCCCGTTGCCTGCCATATGACCATGAAGCGGGGCTGTCATGTGGATTTTCTCACTTTTCACAGTTTTCCCTACACGCCGATGGAATCCGTGGAAAAGGTGAAACGCCTTGCTTCCGTTCTGAACCGCTATCAGAAAAAAGGCAGACTCTATTCCTGCAATATTTCCGGACTTCAGAAACTGATCCGTGACAACTGCAACCCGCGCTACCGCACGATTCTTTACCGGCGGCAGATGATGCGGATTGCGGAAAAAATCTGCCGATTCCAGAAACTGAACGCAATCGTAACCGGCGAATCGGTCGGACAGGTTGCCAGCCAGACAATCGTCAATCTTTCCATCATCAACGATGCCACGCGGATGCTGATCCTGCGCCCGCTTGCCGGACTCGACAAACTCGAATCGATCGAACGCGCGGAAAAAATAGGAACCTATGACATTTCCATCGAACCGTTTCCGGACAGCTGCACGGTTTTTGCTCCCCCTTCCCCGGCGGTTGCCGCAAAATTTTATCTTGTCGAAGAGGAGGAAAAGAAAATCCCGAATCTGGAAGAAGAACTGGAAAAAGCGTTTCATTCGATTGAAAAATATGAAGACCTTTAATATATTGTTCCGCATAAGGAATTCAATCACAGAAAAAAAAGAGGTATTTCAGATGAGTATTGAAAAAATGATCGGGGAGTTGAGCGGCAGACTGGACAGTTTTGATCCCGCCGAAAGAAGAGATGCTCTGGAGCAGGTGAAAAAAGCTTTTGCCGCAGAGCCGGAGGCCTGCGAACGGGACGACAACAACATGCACTGCCATACTTTTTTTTCATTCAACGGCAACGGCTGGTCCCCGACGCATATTGCCTGCTGGGCAAAGGCGGAACGGCTGTTCTCCGCGGGGCTGATCGATTTTGACGTTCTGGACGGAGTGGATGAATTTCTCAATGCTTCGCGTGAACTTGATCTTCGGGCTTCCTGCGGTGTGGAGTCCCGTGTTGTTGTCAGGGAGATGCTTGACAAAGTAATCAATTCACCCGGCGAACCGGGGATTGCCTATCATCTTGGTGTCGGTTTCACTTCCTCGGAAATTCCTCCCGAAGAAAAAAAGTATCTGAGTGCGATGAAAGCGGCCGCAAATGCGAGAACGCGCGGAATTGTGGAAAAAGTGAATCCGGCGCTTTCCCCGGTGGAACTTGATTTTGAAAAAGACGTGCTTCCGCTGACGCCCGGCGGAAATGCCACGGAACGCCATGTCTGCATGGCCTATGCAGACAAGGCATCGAAACTGTTTGATTCGCCCGTCGAACTGGCCCGTTTCTGGTCGTCAAAACTGGAAATGACGGAAGAAGAGGCATCAAAATTAATTCAGAATCCCGTCAAACTGCAGGGAGTGATCCGCTCAAAAATGATGAAATCCGGCGGTCCCGGTTATGTAAAACCCGATCCGTCATCATTTCCGTCATTGGAGGAGATGAACCGTTTTACCGTCAAATCGGGCGCAATCCCGGGCATTGCCTGGCTGAACGGCGATTCCGCCGGGGAAGCGGATCCGGATGCCTTGCTGGATCTGCATGAATCTCATGGCGCTGCAATTTTCAATCTGATTCCGGACCGCAACTGGAATTTTTCCGATCCCGCCGTCAAAGCGGCGAAAGTGACGAATATGGACAAGATCATCGCATGCTGCCTGAAACGCGGCATGCCCGTTTTCTGCGGTACCGAAATGAATGCCGCCGGTCAGAAACTGATCGACACCTTTTCGGAACCGGCTCTTGCAAAACATCTGAAAACCTTTGTCGACGGCGCCGCTGTTCTGAATGCCCATACGATTCTGGCGCCCTTCGGGCTGGGGTTCCTGAGCGACTGGTCGAAAGCGGTGTTCGGTGGTGACAAGGCTGCCAGAAACGAATTCTTCATCCGTTTCGGAAGAGCGGCGCATCCGTCTGTCTCCAGAAAAATGACGGGACTTGATGCAAATGCAAAAGTTTCTGACATTGAGAAGTTTATATAATTTGACGGAAAATTGACGAATAGAATTTTCCGCGGTTTTTCCATTTCGGGATTGTCGCGGAATCCGGGTGCGGGGAAGCTGCCCTGCATCAGGATACGTCTGTCCATGCATCCGGCATGGGAATGTGTCATTTTGAAAATTTCGCGTTTCAATGCCGGACCGGTATCCTGATTTAATTTTTTTCCGATCTCCCGCCCGGAAAATTTTCCCGGACTCTTGAAGAATTGCGGAACGGGGATTATATTTTCAAGTTTGCAAAAATCTGAAAAAAAATCCGGCGGGGAATCATGGGAAAGATCGGTTTTGACAATGCGTTGTATCTTCAGCAGCAGTCTGAGGAAATTCTCAAGCGGGCAGGGCGCTTCGACAACAAGCTTTATCTGGAATTCGGCGGCAAGCTGGCCTACGATTTTCATGCCGCGCGCATTCTTCCCGGATTCGACCCGAACGTCAAGCTTCAGCTCCTGCAGCGTTTGAAAGACAAGATCGACGTGGTGATCTGCATCTATTCCGGGGATATCGAGCGGAAAAAAATCCGCGCAGACTTCGGAATTGCCTATGATGCCGATACTCTCCGGATTATCGACAACCTGCGCGAGTGGAATATTTCCGTCAAGGCCGTTGTTGTGACCCGCTACGACGATCATCCCGCGGTCAACAGTTTCATCAACAAGCTCGACCGCCGCGGAATCCGGGTTTACAAACATCGTGCAATCAAGGGATATCCTGCGGATGTCGATCTGATTGTCAGCGATGCGGGATACGGCGCCAATGAATATATTGAAAGCGACAAGCCGATTGTGATCGTCACCGGTCCCGGTCCGAGCAGCGGAAAAATGGCGACCTGCCTTTCCCAGGTTTATCACGAGCACAAGCGCGGCGTGGCGGCGGGCTATGCAAAATTTGAAACCTTCCCGGTCTGGAGTCTTCCGCTGAACCACCCCGTCAATATCGCCTACGAGGCGGCGACCGCCGATATCGGCGATATCAACATGGTCGATCCCTTCCATCTGGAACACTATCATACGACTACAATCAACTACAACCGCGACATTGAAATTTTTCCCGTTGTGCGGCGCATCTGCGAACGGATCATGGGACCGGAGCAAGCCTACAAGTCTCCGACGGACATGGGCGTGAACCGTGTCGGATTCGCCATTACCGACGATGCCGTTGTCTGCGAGGCGTCAAAACAGGAGATCATCCGGCGGTATTTCCGTTATCAGTGTGAATATGCGATCGGCGCGGCGGACCGGAAAACCGTCGACCGTGTCAAAGTTCTGATGGACAATCTCGGGCTGCATGACGAGGACCGCTGTGTTGTCGCTCCCGCGCGGGAGGCCGCGCTTGCCGCGGCTTCCACGAAAGGCAAGGGCAATGACGGTTTCTACTGCGGCGCCGCGCTTCAGCTCCCTGACGGTACGGTTGTGACCGGAAAGAATTCGGCGCTGATGCATGCGTCTTCCAGCTGCATCCTGAATGCGGTCAAAAAGCTGGCGAAAATTCCGGATCCGGAGATGCTGATCGCACCGGATGTCATCAGTTCGGTCGCGATGCTGAAACGGAACATTTTAAAAAGCCGCAGAGTCAGTCTGGATCTTGATGAAACGCTGATTGCGCTGAGCGTGAGCACGACGACCAATCCGATTGCGAAACAGGCGATGAACCAGCTCCGGAAACTTGCCGGATGCGAAATGCATATCTCCCATCTTCCGACTCCCGGCGATGAGGCCGGTCTCCGGAAGCTGGGGATCAATCTGACCTGCGATCCGAAATTCGCCAGCCGCGACCTTTTCGTCGACTGAAAACGGTTTGCGCGGCAATCCCCGTCCCCGCCCTTCAGCGTGTGACGATCGAAACCGTATAGCGCAGCGAGTGTGTCATGCCTTTCCGCCATTCCCGCGGAAGCTTGACATTGAAACTGCTCATGCCGGCGGCGACGGCGCGATAGCGCAGCGGAACTGCAACGGCAATGGAGCGTTTCCCGTCAAGTTTGATTTCCGCGCCGTTGCCGGAGGGATCCGCAAGCAGGAGTTTTCTTCCGGAGAAAACCATGCAGCCGGAGGAAAGCCCTTCTGTTTCACGTGTTACGGTTTTGATGGGTGTTGCAACGGGCGGTGGCAGTGTCTTTGCCACACCGTCGACAGCAAGCATGCGCCGGTCGGAAAAAAACGGAATCGCCTCATAGAGGGATTTCATGTGAAAATCCTCCTTTGCGGAAACGGTGATTTTCACACTCAGCGCAGTTTCGCGGACCTCAATTCTGCGTTCAAAACACAGCGGCGTGCCGGGAATCACTCCTTTGCGCAGAAATACATTCGAACGGGAATCCATGGAAGTTTCCGCATTGCACCAGGCGTCCGCTGTGATTGCAGGATTCACGTTCGGAGCGGATTTTTCCGCCTTCTCCCGTGTTTCTCCCCAGATGGTGTTCGCATACATGACATTGTGGTTGTTTGCCAGAATCAGCGGTCCGAAGCCGGGAATCCAGAGTGCGGACAGTCCTCCCGACTTGTTCGGAAAAGCCTGCCATCCGCCGTAGCCCATGCCGGTGAATCCGGCATATTCCATGCTGTTTCCGTCGAAGGCGGGCGTGCTCCATGCCTGCCAGTGCGGATATGAAGGACCCGTATGGAAAAGCGCATAATAATGTCCCGTGTTCACCGCGAAATAACGGCCTTCCAGACTGCGGCTGAACGGTGTTTTTTCCAGAAACGGCCATACTTCCCCTTTTGCGGAGGCGGACGGTGTTTTGTTCCGTCCGCTCCAGAGCGTGCCGTAAGGAATCAGGTCCAGCAGTGCGCCGGTTTTATGCGTATAGTATCGGGTGCGGGAATTGGCGTCCGTGGGACTGCATGTGTCCTTGAAGATATTCTTCGGCACACCGCCCGTCCGGGAAAGGGTCAGATGCGTTTTCAAGCGGTAATAGGCTGACTGGTAGTCTACAATCTCCTGTTGTTTCGTGATCTGATAAACCCTGCTCATGTGGGCGTCAGTCTCCAGATTGTACTCATTGTCATGCCCTAAACACTCGGCCATGATCCCGTTGTCGATCCGTCCCGCGTCCGGTTCGCGTCCCGAGAGAAAGGTGTCGGCATCCGGATTCACGCGCCCGAGGAAATTTTTCGTGCACATGCGTTTTACATTGTAGCGAAGCGCTTCCAGAATCACGGGACTGCGGCTGAATTCATACATTTTTGCCATGTTTTCCAGGATCTTGGCCCACTGGTTCGTGCAGGTTCCGAGTTCCATCATGTAACGGTTGAGCGCCCATTTTTCGTAAAGGTCCGTCAGGGCGTTTCTGATATTTTCCGGTACCGGCGTTTTCGGGATGACTCCGTTTCCGTCCCAGAAGTTCCACCATGAGGAACGCCAGAGGGAGGGGTTGTTTTTTTCCGGGGCTGTCATGCCTTTTTCGTCATAATCCAGAAATCCGAGCGCGGCGCCGAATCGTTTTGCCTGTCTGAGCCATGGTTCATCGGAATGGTATGCCTCCAGAATTTTCACGGCCGGTTCCGCTGTGCCTCCGGCCATTTTCCGCGCCGTTTCCGCATTTCCGCAGAGCAGGAACGGAAGGCCCTTTACGTGAAGCATCGCACCCGAAGTAGTGCCGGAACTTTTCAGCTGAAGCACTTTGCCGGAAGGAAGATTCTTCAGGACCGTGTAATTGTAAAAGCGCTTCGCACGAATCTCTCCGATTTTTTCCCCGTCGATTTCGGCGGAAACATGCCAGTTGAACGGTTGGATTTCCTCGGTCAGAGCAAGGGAGATATCCCTTGTGCCGCGCGGGATGAAAAGAGAAACGTTGTTCAGCTGGCTGCCGTGAAGGTAGATTCCTCCCTGCCCGGGATGCAGAGCGGCGGTCATTTTTCTTGAAGGCGTGACCGAAAACCAGTGGTCCCAGCATCCCGCGACAGCAAGGCGGTAAACGCCTCTGCCCGCGTCGGGAATCCGCAAAGAGAACGTGCGTGCCGGGAGTTTCCCCGGATGAGCCAGGCACGGAGCGCGCACTTTTCCCGGCGGATATCCGTCCGGCGCATTTTTCCGGTAATATGCGCGGTAACGGAAATCCAGCCCGATGTCCGCACAGCCGTCCTTGTATTTCGGATCGTTTTTTATAACACCGTCATCAGGCAGGAGTTTCTTCACAAGGATTCTTCCGTCCGGTCCGATGACGAAAACGAATGCGTCCCGCGCGCCTTCGCAGTAGACGTTCATATCGCGCAGATCAATCCTCAGATCGAATCCTCCGCCGGCAGTGTCTTCCAGGTAAAAGACCATGTTTTCGCGCGGCCTCCAGAATTTCTCCGGCCCGAGAAATTCCGTTGCAGTAAGAATTGCGGACGAAAGAATCATAATACAGACAGAAATTTTTTTCAGCATGCTGTGTTGTCCTTATTTCATTTCCGATACAGTTCCCCGAGAAAGAGTTTCCGCCATTTTTCCGTTTGTCCGCCCGCCTCCGACAGGTTTTCCGCCGCCCGTGGTTTCCCCTGGAGAAAAGCTTCCATCCATTCTCCCTCTCTGCGGCAGAGCGCGTCATGTTCCGGAAAGTATTCCCGCAGGAGAAAATGAATGTATTTTACGAGCCGGAGATCTCCATAAACCTTTGCCGGCGCTCCGGGAAGCGTTTCCAGGGCCGCGCAGCGGCAGGCCAGGACGGCTTTCCGGACGTCTTCGAAGGAAAGGGATTCGGCGAAAATCACGGTGGAATACCAGTCGAAATTCGATTTTTCTCCACGGCAGCGGTGGGAGTCGTTGACACCCAGAGGGGGAATGTTCCTGCCTTCCGCGCGGCTTTCAAACCAGCGCACGATCTGCCAGTTGTTGTATTCCGCGATGTCATAATGGAAACCGCTGACCACTTCCATGGCATCGTATCCTCCCCTGCGGATCAGCTCCTCGGTCACGGCGGGGGACACCATGAGTCCGGCAAGTTTGCTGTAGTACCAGTAGGGATGCGCAAGGATTGCAAGTCCTCCTGCTTCGCGGATTTTTGCAAAAGCCCACTGGGTTGCGGCAATGACGAACTGATCCATGGAGTCCGGCAGATGAAGATTCCGGCGGATTTCCTCTACTTCGCGGGAAAACCGGTCCCGGTCGGATTCCAGCAGTTCCGTGATGCTGTATTTCCCTCCGAAATTCACAATATGCTGACTCCACTGCATCGGATGCACCTCTTCTCCCGGAAACAGAACAAGATCCGTCACAGCATTCCGGAAGGCCGCTTCCGCCTCCTGAACGGAACGGTAGCAGGAATGGTCGCTGATGGTTGTGAAATCCAGTCCGATTCTGCGGCTTTCCGCCGCCACATGCGGCGGCGTGTCCTCCGGCGCGTGACAGCAGGGACTGTTGGTACTGTGCTGATGAAAATTGCCGCGGTAGGGTTTCATGCCGCGCAGATCGTCCGACAGGGAATAAACCCGGAAAGCCGCGAGCGTGACGAGGTGTCCGGAAGCGTCACGGCGGATCAGGTCGATGGAATGTTCCTGTTCTCCTGCGAAAAATCCCTCGATTCGAATGCTTTCCCCGTCGATGCGCCAGTCGGGGACCGGGTGTTTTTCGATGTCCGCGGTGATTTTTCCGTCCGCCAGCAGATTTTCATGGGCGCGGTAGAAAAGGGTAAAGTCTCCAAGTTCGCAAAGCGTATGCCCCTGCCGCGGGACAATGCGCAGAACCGAGGTCCTGTTTGCGGGAACGACACCCGGTAAAATCTGAAAAGACGCGCAGCTCATTCGTGATAATCCCGCTTGGCGCCGGCGACATAACCTGCCGACATGTCCGCATGCCGGGATTCCGGCTGCGTCATTATGGTGACATGCCCGTCGAAATACATCACGTTGTTCTGCGCCTGAGGGCCGTAATTCAGTGTTGCGCCCGGTGCGGGGAAATAGGTTCCCCCGTGCCGGAAATACCACCAGTTTGCACCGTCAATCCGGTAGGAGTTTCCACCCGCCCCCGCAACATGAAGCACTTTGGAGGGTTCGCGCACGGCGGATATCCTGCGCATGTAGTTTCCGTAATAAGCGTCGGAGCGCCATGCCACGCCGGTAAACGCACAATTGATTCCATAACAGGTGTAAGGAAAACTTTCCGGCCTGGGTTCCGCAGGGCAGTTGAATATTTTTGCACTGTTTTTTCCTTTTTTCCCGCCGGCGTAATAGAGGATTCTTGAGGACCAGTACTGGCCCACGCTCCCGCCGAGGACCAGTCCACGGATGTCTCCGTTGCAGATGAATTCGGCGTTTTCCTCCTGATAATTGACCGTGCCGAGAAGGATCTGCCTGAAATTTCCGACGCATTGAATTCTTTTTGCATACTTCCGTGCCCTGCCCAGAGCCGGCAGAAGCAGGGATGCCAGAATGGCAATGATTGCAATTACGACCAGGAGCTCCACAAGGGTGAAAACTCCGCGTTTCATGGAATTGTTGTTCACTTTTCCTTCTCCTTTGCAATGGTATAGGCCACGGCGGCGTTCGTTCCCGCTTTGAATTCACTGCCGAGATGCAGGCGCAGCGCGCCCATTTTCTGATTCTGGTAGCGGCATTCCGGACCGAAATCGCAGAGAAGCGGCCTTGAGAGACGGATGAAGAGCGTGTTGTTGATGCGGATGCCGTCGGCGATTCCGGGTTCATTCCGCCACATCCCGTTCGAGAGGAACTCGAATTTCAAGTTTTTTCCCTCCATCAGGAACGGGATCTGTTCATACAGGTCCTTCACCTTGACATCCTTCCTGAAGTTCACTGTCACTTTCTGCGACACGCCTTTTGCGGAAAAATCGACAGTGCGCTCCAGATCGACGCCGTCCAGATTGAACATGCCGCTTTCCGCTGAGAGTCTGGCGTTTTCAAATTTTCCGGAGAAGTTCCAGTAGTCCGGGTAGGCGCACTCTCCGTTTTCCAGATCGGCGCGGAGCATCTGCAAAGTGTCGCCGCTCCAGTTCATGGAAAGCAGGAAGGAGCCGAATCCAGGGAACCAGAGAAGGGAAAGACCCTGAATCTGGGTCCATTTATTGTTGAAATGGTATTTTTCCGGTTTCCTGGGACGCCGGGGCGCCGTCCACGAGGCGGCCGTTTTTCCCAGATAGGCAAATGCGTAATAAGCAGGTCTCCGTACGGCGATGAATTCATGATTGAAGTTTTTTGTGAAATTGTCGCTCCGCATCACGGGAAGTTCCGCGTTTTTCAGCAGTCCTGACGGATATTTGAATACCGAATAATAGGGGCCGATCACACTGGTTCCGTAGAGTGCTCCGCGTGTGCATTTTCCCGGTCGGAAGGCTTTTTCGAAGGAGATTTTCTCCGGCTCCGTGAACCAGAGCGCCGCTTCCGGCAGTTCTCCCTTCATGAACTGAAGTCCGCCACCGTACTGGCGGCGCACCCAGGAGCCCATCGTGCGGTGCGAGAAATTGCTGGCACCGAAAATTCTGCCGTCAGGCTCGGGGGCGACCGAGTGATTGAAGAGATCGTAGATGATTCGCAGCATTTCCCTTGCAACCGGATCTCCGGTCATCCGGTAATAGAGCGCCAGGTAACAGCAGCCGAGCCCCTGATAGGTCGCATCGGGTCCGTAAGCTTCCTGGAGATACCCGGTCTGCATGAAACGGTCCCCGCCTTCACGGCTCATGCCGCGAATGTAATCCGCAGCCATTTCCCGGTATTTCTCATTGCCTGACGCCTGATGCAGATTCGTATAAATGAACGGCCAGTGCGCGGACTGGTTTTCACAGGAAAGACGGAACATGGAGAAACGGTCGGCAATCCGCCGGATCGCGTCATACCAGAGTTCCGCAGCCTCGCGGTCCGCCAGAAGGCGGTAGGTCCATGCGAACATTTCGAACTTATTCACAACTCCGAGAGCGTCACTGCCGCTGTAATTCGAAGAGGAAGGGGACCAGGTTTCGTTTTCCGTCATCGTCAGATAATTTTTCAGGACGGGGATCAGAAAACGTTTTTCCAGTGCCGGATTGCGGTAATACGGGTTGTAGGGTTTGTTCATGGAATAGGCCGCGGCAAGGGCCCCCGGATATTTCGTTGTGCAGAAATCCTTTTCGGCGGGATTGATTTTCTGCGTTTCGATGATGTCGTTCAGATAGGTGAAGAGTCCCCAGGCTCCGATCAGGCCGCGCGCGGCGGGATCCTGCTCCATCTCCGGGATGAATCTGCGCAGATCGACCGTTTTGATCTTCAAATCCGCTTTGGAGGCTTTCCGGAGCCAGTTGTGGATCTTCACTTGAAACTTGTGCGGGTAGCGTGTCCCGTCCTCCGCCGTCTCCAGACTGCCTTTAATGCGTTTTGCGGTTCCCGCGTCAGGGCAGAGGATCAGGGGGGTTCCGTCAAATCCGAAAGTTCCCCCCGTGATGCTGAACTGCCAGATTTCCCCTCCGTGCTGCGTCAGATCAATATTTTTCAGATTCCGGACGAGAGCTCCGGTTTCGTCTTTCATCCGCATGACGGCTTTTGTGCCGTATGCGAATGCCGTCAGTTTTGCGGCATTTTCCGGCACGTAAAACCAGGTGCTGGAAAATTGATTTCCTGCAGTGGGCCTGATGATGCTCCGGAGCGGCATCAGGCCGAAGGATTTTTCCGGAATTGCCGAAGGCGTTACGGCAATGTTTGTTCCGCTGTAGCGGATCTGGTAGATGCCGGCGGGGGCATCCTGTCCGAAATCATGGGAGAGAACGGACTCCGAGCCGGATTTGAGTTTCCGGTAGTCCCATTCTGCGAGTTTTTCATTCACATCGAAAATACGTCCGACGAATGCGCCGTTTTTGCGCAGATAGAGCGGATTGTTCCGGCTGGTGCCTGTTGCCTTTACCTTCAGTTCCAGCTTCAGCGGTCCGCCGTCATGCACAAAATAGAATGCCATGGCTTCCGCATGAAACGGCGGCGTGAAATTCGCTGCTTCAATGCAAGTGAATCCGGACAAGAGGAACAGGAATAAAAAATTTTTTTTCATAATGTTTTGCCTTGTTTTCTCCTGGCTGGGAGGTTTTTTATGATTCTGACGCGGGTCCTGCTTTGCAGTTGCTGACAGCCGTTCCGGACTGTTTGATGCGCCATGGAACAGACCGTTGTTTCCGTCCGCATTTTCGCACAGTCCAATACGGAAGGAGGCATTCCTGAAAAATTTGCCGATTGTAACAACTTGAAACTCTATTAATGTAAATAATATCTTTTCCTTTCCATTCCGTCTTCTCCTATCTTTTCATTAAGAAAAATCGGGCTGGCACCGCGATACTTTGCATCGCACAAATTGCTTCGTGCTTTCCAGTGAGCCCTGCTTCAGTCCAGCTGAACAATCTGGTCGCCGCAGACGAAATCCCCGATACAAGCGTGTGCTCTGCACCGTTTTTGTTCATTTCGCCTTTTCATTTCTTTCCCGTATTTCGACAGGGTACAATCGTTTCAAAACCGGCACGGAAGGATCCTCCATCCTTGCGGCAAGGTATTTCACAGCGTCCGCAGTCATCGCCGCAAGCGGCATCCGGATATAATGAAAGGGAATCCGGTAAACCGGATAAAGATACGCGATGTCGTCGAAACAGAGCAGCTCCAATTCTTCCGGAACACGGATTCCAAGCCGCATGCAGGCAAGAAACGCCGGTCCTGCAAGGCTTCCGTTCGGGATGAAAAAGGCGGAGAAATTTTTCCGTTTCCTTTTCAGGAAATCTTCTATTTTTTCCGTATAATAGTCATCGGATGCTCCGAAACCCACGAGACATGTCAGCTCGGGATCGAACGTCTCCTGTCCCATGGCGTCCAGGTAGCCGGATTCCCGCAATGCGGTCGAGGGGCTGGTATCGGGACGGACGGCGATCAGGCCTGTTTTTTCATGCCCCAGGTCATGCAGAAAACGAACAGCCTTTTCCGATTCATAGCGGTAATTCACGGAGACATAGGCGATTTTTTCATGGGAGAAGATGCGGTTGAACAGAATTGTTTCGAATCCTGCGCGCTGAAGCGCGAGGAGCTTCTCGCAGGAACCGTTGTAGAACAGCAGCATCAGCGCATCGGCGAATTCCCTGCTGAAACTGTCGGGGTGTTCCGCGTCAATGACACTCAGGCGCAGATTCCGCTCTCTGCAGAGCGGAAGAAGCGCAGCCATGATTTTGGAACTGTACCAGTTCTCCCGTTCCTCCGGCGGCATGATGTTGATACCGACGGTCCGGATCGTTTTTTTCCCCGTCATGCTCTCTTCCGCGGTGTTCCGGACAAATGTCCCCTTGCCGGGACGCTTCACCACGATCCCGCGGGTTTCAAGCAGGTTCAATCCGAGCCGGACTGAGGAACGGCTGATGCCGAACTGCTCCGCGAGAAGGTTTTCCGGCGGAATCTGCTCTCCCGGCGCGAGCATGCCGCGGCGGATGGAGTCCTCCAGTTCTTTTACCAGCGGCGAATATACGACCTCGCTGTTCTTCCGGAGTGATGATTTTTTTATCATGGAATGCAGCATAACACCATATTTTCATACATGTATGTTAATCTTGTTTATTAATTATATCCGTATTTTCGGAAAAAACAAGGCGGGGAATTAAAAAACTGAAAAAAATTTCCCGCTTCCGGAATCTGTCTTTCCGGGAATTTCCGGAAGACGGACATTCCTCTGGAATTGATCTTTTTTTAATTAAAAAAGAGGCTTTTCCGCTTTCATCCGGAGAAAAATGTGTTAAGTTAATAGACGCAATGCTTTCACTTTCATCATTAACACAAGGGACTTGGAAAATGGCAAACGTACTGGAACAAATCCGCGAAAAGGCAAAAACGCTCGGAAAGAAAATCTGTCTCACGGAAAGTGACGATCCGAGAAACCTGAAGGCCGCCGAGAAACTCGCAAAGACGGGTTATGCCAAGCCGGTTCTCGTCGGTGATGCCGATGCAATCGTCAAACTTGCCGCGGAAAACGGAATCAGCCTGGACGGCGTGGAAATTGTCGATGTTGAAAAGACGCCGGAGCTTCAGAAATACATCGATCTGGTCTGCGAACTCCGCAAGAAAAAAGGCATGACTCCCGAGCAGGCGCGGGCCGCTCTCAAGGACACCTGCTTCTTCTCCGCCGCGATGGTGATGGCGGGCGATGCGCACGGATATGTCTCCGGCGGCGGAAATCCCAAGGGCTACAACCACAACACCGCGTCCAAGACGCGTCCGGCCCTTCAGCTTTTCAAAACCGCGTCCGGCATTAAAACGGCATCCTCCTGCTTCATCATGCAGATGCCCGACACCAAATGGGGGTACAACGGCGTCTTCGTTTACGCGGACTGCGGCATGAACATCAATCCGAACGCCGATCAGCTGGCCGAGATTGCCGTCACAACCGCCAAAACCTTCCGCGATCTTGTCGGCGGAGAACCCAAGGTCGGCATGATCAGCTGCTCGACAAAAGGTTCCGCGCACGATCCGATCATCGACAAGGTCGTCGAGGCGACTGCGAAGGCGAAAGAGCTCGCGCCCGATCTTGCGATTGAGGGGGAACTCCAGTTCGACGCGGCAATCCTGCCTGAAATCGCTGCAAAAAAGGCGCCGGATTCCAAAATCGCCGGACACTGCAACGTGCTCGTCTTCCCCGATCTGAACTGCGGGAACAGCATCTACAAGGCCACGGAACGGCTTGCCGGTGCGACCGCGATCGGTCCGCTGGCGCAGGGACTCCGCCGTCCGTTCATGGACGTTTCCCGCGGATGTTCCGCGGATGACATTGTCGACTGCGCATGCGTTGCCGCCATCACCGAGTGGGCGGACTGAAAAACGCGTTTCACCAGAACAGACCGGGAGATTCGGAAATGGCTGAAAAATTGCTGGTGCTTCTGGCCGGACAGTCGAACATGTCCGGTCGCGGCTATCTCACACCGGAAGACGTTGCCGAAATCCCCGGCCTGACCGCGATCCGGCGGGATTTCCAATGGATTCCCGCCGTCGATCCCTTCAATTATGACCGCCTGAACATGCTCGGGCTTGCCGATGCAAAGGATCCCTTTGAAGTGAAGGGACTTGTCATGAACGGTGCAAAACGTGCGGGTGTCGGCCCCGGCCGGACATTCGGCAAATACATGAGGCGGCATTTCCCCGATCATGAAGTCGGTCTGATTCCCGCTTCCATCGGGGGTACGCCGATTGCCGCATGGCTGCCGGGAGGGAAGGATCCATACAGCGATGCATACCCTTACGATGACTGTCTGAAGCTTGCCCGCGAAGCGATGAAATCCGGCCGGATCGCAGCCGTCCTCTGGCATCAGGGGGAGACCGACGCCGCAAACCGGACGCCGGACTACAAGGAAAAGCTCAAAGCAGTGGTATCCAATTTCCGGAACGATCTCGGCCTGGCGGACGTTCCTTTCATTCTGGGTGAACTCGGCAGTTTTCTGGATCCGGCATGGCCCGTGGCGGAATACAACCGCATGATTCGGGAAGTTTCCATGGAACTGCCGCGCATGGGCTGGGTGAAAACCGCCGATCTCACGGATCGCGGAGACAAACTCCATTTCTCCGCGGAAAGCCAGCACGAACTCGGACGCCGCTACTGGGAAGAGTTTCTCAGGCTTTCGAATTCGTGACGCCGATCAGGAGAAAAAGACGTGTTCCGGCATCGTCCGGAAGGGAAAAAATGTCGGTTGTCTCAAAACAGATTTTCCTGTTTTTTTCCAGAAACATTCGCTCTTCCGCATACTGCTGCGGCGTACGGTAAACCAGAAGGCGCCCCGTTCCGTTCAGAAAACCCGTCCCCTCGCGGATCAGAATTTCCGCAGAGGCGACCGCACGGACTGTGACGGCGTCATACGCTCGGCGGAAAGGCGTTTTCCGTCCCAGTTCGTTGCCTCTTGCATGCACGGCTTTCAGATTCCGCAGTCCGAGTTTTTCCGCCGCCATATTCACGAAATCAACTTTTTTCCGCGTGGAATCCACCGGCGTGAAGGTGCAGTGCGGAAAGGCGGCGGCAAGCACAAGAGACGGAAACCCCGCTCCGCAGCCGAGATCGCAAATCCGTTTCGGTTTCCGGAAATAGTCCGGCATGGCGAACGCCGGGGACAGGGAATCCGAAACATGTCTGCTCCAGAATCCGTCCGGTTTGATTGCCGTCAGGTTGAAAGATTTGTTCGCTTCATACAGAAGAGCGGCAAGGAGCTCCATTTTCCCCATGAAATCCGGGCAGTCGGCGGGACTGCAGGCATGGAGAAATGCCGTCACGGCATCAGAGGGTGGCGGGATCATGCCGCACCTTTCAGCTGAACGACGAGAACCAGCGAGGCGAGAGCGAAAAGAGCGGGCAGGGCGGCGCTTGCAATCCGCCAGAACAGATTGTTTGCGATCCTGCGGATCCAGTCGCGCATCCAGTGCGGTTTGGCGGCGATGAAAATGCCGATGGTCCCGGTGACAAAGCACAGGAAGGCGAAAAAGGATGAATAACGCAGATCCGCGGCATAAGTCGCGTTGAGCAGGAAATGCGCGCCGAGAATCAGCGCTCCTGCAAATGCGCGGGAGAAAAGATAGTCCAGATAGAGATAACAGAGCACGGTCAGCGCCACGGCGGCGATGACGAGTATGGAAAGATGTTCCCTTGCGGAAAACATCGGTTCCACATTCGGAATGAAAAACAGAAGCGCAAGAAAACCGAGCGCCGCTCCTCCTGCGCGGTTCCGCGGGAGCGCCTCCCATTTTCCGAGATTCGACGGACGGATCAGGAAAGCGGCCGCGAGCGCAAGGAAAATGGAAATCACAATGCAGACAATCAAAGCCGTTGCTAAAATCATGGAAAGCCTTCTGAGTTATTCGTTGATCTTCAGAGTTTCAATATCGCTGATCGCCGCTTTCTTGTAGGACTGTTTGACACCGGGTTCCGGTTCGAACATGATTTCATCCTTCAGGGTGGAAGCGAGCCGTCCGACACGGACCAGGCCGGACTTCAGCGTCAGTTTTGTGTTTGGAATCCAGAGTGTCAAATTCGGCATGCGTTTGACTTCGCCTTTCTTGATCTCGAAGGAATAGGAACGCTTTTCCGGGCGGCCGCGTTTATGCGCGATGGTGACGACATGCTTTCCCATGCTCAGATTGCGGAGCGACAGAAGTCTGGACATGCCGGGATTGGCGGGATCCGGTTCGGTTGTGCCAACCATCTTCCCGTCCAGATAGACTGTAATGTGCGGGGGAACCGTCACGAGATCGACTCCGCCGGTATTGCTGTCCAGACTGAGCGCGACTTCCAGCTCGTTGCCCGCCGTCACGGTGACTTCTCGCGTCGCCGGATCGTATCCCTCCTTTTCCAGACGGATGCGGTAGACGCCGGGAAGAAGCTGCCTGAGCTCCATCGGAGTGTCCGAATACTGCTTGTCGTTCACGAATACGCGCGCGCCTTCGGGCTTGGAGGTGATTTTCAGCGTGCTTGGAATGATCTCAAGCTTCAGGTTTTTCAAGACGGTTTCCTGGCGTCTTGTCACCGTCACGACCTGCTTCAGGGTGACATAGCCTTCCCTGGCGATTTCCAGATTGTGGCGTCCCTCCTCAATGCGTTCGGAAAAAGGCGTGCGTCCCATTACCATGCCGTCCAGCGTGACGGTTGCGCCGCTCGGACTGGAGGTGATTTTCAGCGTTCCGACGTTGGACGCAAGATCGGTCTTGATCAGAAGCGGACGGCCGTCCTCGTTCATTTTCCAGGAGACGGTCCGTTTCGTATAGCCGCTTTTGTTCAGTTCGGCGGAATACTCCCCGTAGGGAAGATCCTTGATGACCAGGGGGGTTTCCCCGATCTTCTTTCCCTGGAATACGACCGGCGCGGCGGAAGGCACGCTTGTCAGCATCACGGATGCCGTGACGGGATTCAGTTCCACATTGATCTTCTGATCCGCCCCCTGTTTGATTTCGGTCCTGACCAGTTCGGTTTTGTATCCCGGCAGTTCCAGCTGGATTACATAGGTGGAAGGCGGCAGCGAGCATTTGAAAGGAGTCCGGCCGCGTTCCTTTCCCAGCATGGATACCGCCGCCCCGGACGGGACGGAGGTGATCTCCAGTTTCGGTTTCGGCGCGGCAGTCTGTTTTTTCCCGCATCCGGCGCACAGGAAGACGGCGGCAAGCGACAGAGAGAGAAAGGGAATGGAAAGGATTGTTCTCATGTTCATCGTCATTTTTTCCCTCTTAAGATGGTTTCCAGTTTAATCTTGCTGGCGCGCGCCTTCTGATAGGGTTTGCTGTCCGGATCCAGGTAGTCCATCAGTTTCTGGCATTCCTGCGCGGCTTCCGCCAGCTGTCTTCTGCGGAGCAGGATGTTGATGTTTGTTTCCGCGTCCTTGATCATTTTCTTCAGAATGCTCTCGGCTTCCTTGAGATGCTTCGCGGCAATGTTCAGCTCCTTCGGCGGCGGATCGAACTGCTCATAGAATTCCACGGCGATCTGATAACGGAGAATGGCGTTGCGCAGATTTTCCGGACGCGCCTGATAGTTGGCGAAGAGATCCTCGGCTTTCTGGAATGCCTTTTCAGCTTCGGCGCGCATTTCCTCGGCGGAAAGCGAGACCGTTTTCAGACCGTAATCCTCGGCGAAGCGTTCTATCGCCATTTCAATCGCCTCGAAGGAGTTGCTCGGATAGTTGTTGCGGACCGTGATGCTGTTGAGATAAGGGCCGTAAGCGATTTTCAGGGAGCGTGTTTCATCCACGCCGTCGGCGGAGGGAGAGGGTTCCTCCTGCTCCAGCTTCATGAAACCGGTATCCTTGATGGAACTGAGCAGGGTCTTTTTGTAATCCGGGTTGATTTCTCCGAACTTCCGTACGAAATGGCGGCGGTGTTTCAGATCATCCAGCATGAAAACCGCGGAATTGTCCCTGATTTTCAATGAGAAGCGGAAGACGTTGTCCTTGGATACGATCTGTTTTTCATAATCCAGATAGAAGGGATTGCGGTCGGAAATCGCGACCGGTGCGACAGGGGGCGTTTTCGGCGCGGGAGCGTTCCCGAACATGAGAAAAAGTGAGACGACAATGACCGCAACGCCGATGACTCCGACGGTGAACAGGAGATTCCCCCGTCGGAAAAAGTGATGTTCGGCTGTGTTTTTCTGCTCTTTTTTTCCGGAAAAGAGATTGTTGATGTCGGGGGCGGGAGAGGCAGTTGCCGCCGGGGCGTTTTCCCCTGCCTTCGCGGAGGGAAGGGATACCTTGAAAATTTTTTTCTTCTGTTCGTTCCGGCCTGTTTCCGGAGAGGGTTCCTTCGGAGGCTGTTCCGGCATTTCCGGCGGCGCAGACGCCGGACGGGGGGATGTATGGAAAATCACCTGCGGCTTCTTCTTTTTCCGGGTCTGATCCTCAAGAATTTCAGCGGTTTTTTCCGCGGCTGCCGCATTTTCCTCCCCGAAGCGCAGCACCTGGTCTCCGATCAGAATCACATCCCCGTCTTTCAACGGGGCGGACATCGTAAGCGGATTGCCGTTGAGCGTGGTGCCGTTGGTGCTTCCGAGATCTTCAATGCACCATTTCCCCGCCGGATTCCGGCTGATTTTCGCATGGTAGCGCGACACGCCGCCGATCAGAAGCTGGATGTCGTTGTCGGTCTCCCTTCCGATTCTGGCGCCGTCCGGCGCAATTTCCTGCGATTGTCCTGTTCTGGGGCCGTTCAGAAAATAAAGTTTTATCATCTTTTATTCCTTCTCCTCACAACGAACCGCGCCTTCCGCCGTTTTCCGGCGCATCAGCGCATCTGCCAGTTGTCTCTCCATTCTCGCATCCGCCACCGCCGCCAGATCGACGATATCGCCGGCGGTGCTGGAAGTCCGTTCGATTGCTCCAACTGGTAACTCTATCACATAAAACGCCTTTTTGCAATGTACAAACGGATTCCAGGGGCGTAAATTCGGCACTGTTTTCAGGATTTTGTGATCCGGTCCGACAAAAATCACATCCAGGGGAATTGACATGAAACAGGTGTGGATCGAATTGCAGCGGTCGAACACCATGGCGTCAAATCCGTCGAATTTCCTCCGGATCATTCCCCTGGCCCGCTGAAAAGGTCCCAGCGCGCAAACCGTCCGGGTGGAGATCACCGTCTTTTTTGTCAGGTTGCAGATCATTGCATCCTCACCTCGCTAGGAGAGGGTTTTCAGCGCTTCGTACGCAATCGGCCCGATCAGAATAAGGAAGACACACGGAAAAATGAACACCACGACCGGAAAGAGAATTTTTACCGGCGCTTCATTGGCGAGCTTTTCCGCACGGACAAAACGCTTGTTGCGCAGCTGATCGCCCTGAATGCGCAGAAGCTGCCCGATGCTCACACCGAGTTCGTCCGCCTGCACGATCGCGTTGACGACGGAGGCGAGTTCCGGCTGCCGCACCCGGTCGCTCATTTCCTTCAGCGCCGCCGAACGGCCTTTCCCGAGCTGGATTTCATGCAGAGCACGGTTCAGTTCCTCCCCGAGAGGATCGTTTTTGCGCCGCGCCATGATGTCCCGGAGCGCCGTCAGGAAGTCTTTCCCCGCTTCCACGGAGAGCGTCAGAAGATCCAGCACGTTCGGAAGCGATTTCAGAATGGACAGATGCCGTTTCGCCACCACCTGTTTCAGCCAGACCGAGGGATAGCAGGCAAGCGCAAACCAGAGCAGCAGGCCCGAAAGCGCATTGCTGCCCAGGGCAAAAAGAATGAAAACCAGAAAGCCGAAAATCGCCATGAACACTTTCAGCGCGAAAAAACGCTCTCCCGAAACCGCCTGGTCGAGACTCGCCATCTGGATCAGCTCTTCCGTCTGCCTGCGCGAAGGTTCAAAGAACGGCGCGTCGGACAGGAATCTCACATTGGAGACCAGCGGCAGGAAGAAACGGAAAAACAGCGGCAGACGGGTGTATTCGTGCATCTCGTCCTCCTGTTTTTCAATCTCGATCATGCGGAACAGGTCGAAAACCAGGAGAAAAAGGCATCCGGCCGCCACCGCGGCGCAGAGACTGGCGAGCACTGTAAACATGGGATTCTCCTTTATCAGATGTCAATGGAGGTTATTTTCCGGATCAGCAGGAAGCCGGCGAGGTCAAGCACAATCACAAGGATGATGCACAGGATTCCCGGCAGGCTCGAGAAGAAATTCGTCATCATGTCCGTGGCGATGTACATCATGGCGATGAAAAGCGCCCACGGCATGAGACCGATGATGACCGCCTGCATCCGTCCCTGCGCGGTCAGCGCCCGGATCCGTCCGGTGATCCGGACGCGCTCCCGGATCACGGAGGCGAGCCGTTCCAGAATCGAGGTCAGTTCGCCGCCGGTCTGCCGCGCCGTGACTATCGCGATTGCGACCAGTTCGAAATCCGGGCAGTTCAGACGCGCGGCCATTTTGTCCAGTGCGTCGTCCAGCGACACGCCGAGATGGCTTTCATGCATCAGGAGGCTGAATTCGGAGGAGAGCGGCTTGCGGTTTTCGTTCGCCACCACCTCCAGCGCCTGATTGATGCTGAAACCCGCTTTCAGCGAACCGCTGATGGAAAGCAGGGCGTCTTCCAGCTGTTCGTTGAATTTCGTCAGGCGCTGTTTCCGCAGGTGGCGCAGCAGCAGGCGCGGCCCCGGGAAGGAGGCGCCTCCCGCGAGCAGTGCGGCGACCACCCCTTTGGTCAGCGTCATGTTTTCGACGAAAAACGCAACCGCCATCACCGCGACTGCCGCGCAGAGAGCGGCAATCGCGAAGCTGATGTCCAGAATCTTCGCCGGCGGCATGTTCAGGAGCACGTCGTCCATTTCCACGGAGGCCTCCTGAATGAAGCGTTCCCGGTAGCGTGCGGAAAATGCCGAAATGAATTCGACGAAAATGAGCGCCGTACAGGTGGCGGCGATTCCGGCGCAGAGACTGGCGAGTATGGTGAGATTCACCGCGCACCTCCCTTTCCGGGGGCCTTGTTGTTGAACATCGAAATGTCCAGATTCATCCCGGCGCGCTTGATGTCGTCCATGAAGGTCGGGATGCTGCCGGTCGGGACGTAGCGTCCGGTCATTTTCCCGTCCTTGTCCCAGCCGTCCTGCTTGAAGACGAAAATGTCCTGCATCGTGATGATTTCGCCTTCCATCTTGGTGATTTCGCTGACATGGGTGACCTTGCGCGAGCCGTCCTTTTCGCGGGAGATCTGCACGATGATCGAGATGGCCGAGGCGATCTGCTCGCGGATGGCGCGCAGCGGGAGATCGAATCCCGCCATGAGCACCAGGGTTTCCAGACGGGAAAGGGCGTCGCGCGGAGAGTTCGCGTGAATCGTCGTCAGCGATCCGTCGTGACCGGTGTTCATCGCCTGGAGCATGTCGAGCGCCTCGCCGCCGCGGCACTCGCCGATGACGATGCGGTCCGGACGCATGCGCAGCGCGTTCTTCACCAGGTCGCGGATGCTGATCTCGCCCTTGCCTTCGATGTTGGCGGGACGCGCCTCCAGACGCACGACATGATCCTGCCGCAGCTGCAGTTCGGCGGCGTCCTCAATCGTCAGGATGCGTTCGGTGTCCGGCAGAAAGCCGCTCAGGATGTTGAGCAGCGTCGTTTTTCCGGAACCGGTTCCGCCGGAGATCACGATGTTCTTGCGCAGTTTCACGCAGATGTCGAGAAAGTGCGCGATATCCGCGGAGATCGAGCCGAAACGGATCAGATCCCCGACCTGCAGAGGCACCTTCGAGAATTTCCGGATCGTGATCGATGGACCGACGAGGGAGAGCGGCGGAATGATCGCGTTCACGCGCGAACCGTCCTTGAGTCTGGCGTCCACCATCGGGGAACTTTCGTCGATGCGCCTGCCGAGCGGAGAGACGATGCGTTCGATTGCCGCGATCACCTGGTTGTTGTCCGCGAACGCCATGTCGGTCCGGTGGAGCTTGCCCTTGTATTCCACATAGATGTGGTCGGGACCGTTCACCATGATTTCCGTGATGGAGGGCATCGCGATCAGTTCCTCGAGCGGACCGAGTCCGATCGCCTCGTGAAGCAGTTCCCGTTCGATCAGCTCCTTGGAGATGCTTTCCGGCAGCGGGATGGAGATTTCCTCGACGATTTCATGAATGGTGTTGGCGGCCTTTTTGTTCAGGTCTTTTTCCGACGCGCCGCTCATGACGAGACGTTTCAGGTTCAGACGCTTGATGAGTTCGGCATGGGCGCGTTTCTTGATTTCCTGCAGGAGCGGGCGGTCCTCGAACGGCACGCCGGACACCGCGAGGATCTCCACGCCGGAATGCCCGGGCGAGGAAATGGTTTCCAGACGGTTTTCGAGAGTTTCCGGCGCGGGCATCGCGGGAGGAGGCGTTTCCTCCTCTTCCTCCTCTTTTTCCGGAGGTTCCGGCGAAAGCGATGCAAGCGGCTGCGCATCAATGGGTTCCGGATCCTTTGCGGGAAATTCAATGAGGATGCTGCCGATGCGGATCTCGTCGCCGGGGAGCACTTCTTTCGGTGTCGCGCCGACACGTTCGCCGTCCAGAAAAGTTCCCGTATCGGATTCCAGATCCATCACGCGGACTTCATCCTCCTTTACCAGAAGCTGGCAGTGGCGCACGGAAACGCCGTCGGCGTCAAGCTGGATGTGGGAATCCGCGCCCGATCCGATCACGTAAACTCCGTTTCCGAGCTGTCCCGCGACCGGTTCGTTTTCCGGGATTTTGATTACAATGTCATGCATGGCGGCTTTGTCCGTTATCTTCCGGCGCGGAGCATTTTTTCCCGCTCGGCGTTGTAGCTCATGATGTTTTTCTGAAGGAAATTCCAGTTGACGCTCTGAAGCTTCTGCGTGATCGCGGACTCCTCGTAATTGCGCAGACTCATGGTGATGCGTCCTTTCTGGGAGGCGAAGATGATCATTTCCACTTCCTTGGGTGTCAGTTCAAGCGTTACGGTGCTGTAACTTCTCGGCACATAGGCGTTCTGCCCCCCGGAAGAGAGGAATCCCAGGTCGGTTCCGGTCGCGATCACCCGGACGCGCTGGAGAATCGTCATGGTGATTGTGTCGAGCGAGGAGTCGCCGCGGGTGTCCGGAAAGCGGAACGTCC
The DNA here is from genome assembly GCA_944391115.1 of uncultured Victivallales bacterium. Taxonomy (GTDB): domain Bacteria; phylum Verrucomicrobiota; class Lentisphaeria; order Victivallales; family UBA1829; genus UBA11452. The sequence continues at coordinate 30,218 of CALXSJ010000007.1, forward strand.
CGATCAGGTCCACATAGTTGTTGGGCTGCACGAGACCCGTCACGGAACTGGTTGCGTCCACGGAGATCGAGACGGCGCGGTAGCCGGGGCGGATGAGGGAGGTGAGACCGGTTTTTCCGGAAGAAAGGGAGACCTTGAGATCGCTCCACTGAAGCAGCGTGCCCGCCCGGATCAGCGACTGCGCCTCCCGGCCGATCACAAGGGAACGCCGGTCGTACGGAATCTCCCGCTCGTATTTCGCGTTGCGGAAGCGCTGGACGAGCTGTTTCCGGATCATATCCTCCGTGATCTTCTCCCCTTCCGGGATGTCTCTGGTGACCTGGATCAGATAGATTTTGTAGGTTTCGCCCTGAAGACGCGCCTTTTCCCTGTTGATCTGCGTAAAGGTGAACATGAAAGCCAGCACGCCGAACAGCACGGCGCCGAGAAGCAGCAGTTTCTGTTTCATATGTTATCCCCGGAGTCCTTAAGTTGTGATGCGAAACATGAATTCCATACCTTCAAACGGAATATACATTCCTCCTCCGCGGTTTTCCATGGACGGTGCGGAAAAAAGCGTATTTTTTCTCTGAACTTCCGTTCCCGGGGAATTTTCCGCGTGTTTCAGCGGTTTTCAAGCGCCCGGATCCGGTCGCGCAGCTGGGCGGCGCGTTCGAATTCAAGATTGTCGGCGGCTTCCAGCATTTCCCGTTCGAGTTCCGCGAGAATTTCCTCGAAATCGAGCCCTTCGAGATTTGCGGCTCCAGCCCGTGTGACTTTTCCCTTTTTCGCGGTGCGTCCGGAAGCGGATTTTTTCCCGTAGGCGGCACGTTCCTCCCGGACGGCGAGTGCGGCGGTTTCGGCGTCGAATTCGCGCGAGGCCCGTTTCGTGCCGGGGGATGTTGTCTCTTTTCCCTTTGAGGAAAGTCCCATGACGTCGGTAATCGTTTCGCGCGCGGCCTTGATGATTGTCCGGGGCGTGATGTGATGTTCGCGGTTGTATTCGGCCTGTTTCCTCCGGCGTTCCTCGGTGGTGTCGATCAGCGACTTCATGCTGTCCGTAATGACGTCGCCGTAAAGGATCACCTTGCCTTCGGCGTTGCGCGCGGCGCGTCCCGCCACCTGAATCAGGGAGCGCGAGGAGCGCAGGAAGCCCTCCTTGTCCGCATCGAGAATCGCGACAAGCCGGATCTCCGGCAGATCGATGCCCTCCCGCAGGAGATTGATTCCGACAATGCAGTCGAAATCGCCGCGCTTGAGTTCGGAGAGGATGCGGACACGTTCGATCACGTCGATTTCCGAATGCAGGTATTTCACCCGCAGTCCGAGTTCGCAGAGATAGTCGGAGAGCCGTTCCGCGCTCTTTTTGGTCAGCGTCGCGATGAGAGACCTTCCGCCGTGTCCGGTGCATTTGCGGATTTCCTCGATCACGTCGTCCACCTGTCCGGCAAGCTTCCGGACCTCCACCGGCGGATCGAGCAGTCCGGTCGGTCGGACGACCTGTTCGACGACCCGTCCGCCGGAGAGCTCCAGCTCGTAGCTTCCCGGCGTGGCGGAGACGAAAATCACGTCGCCGAGCAGCGACTGGAACTCCTCGAACTTGAGCGGACGGTTGTCCAGCGCGGACGGCAGACGGAAACCGTGATCCACGAGCGTCTGCTTCCTGCTCCGGTCCGCCTTGTACATCGCCTGCAGCTGCGGAATCGTCACATGCGATTCGTCGATAATCATGATGTAGTCCTTCGGGAAGAAGTCGAGCAGGCAGAACGGACGCGAACCGGGGGCGCGGCCGGCGAGATGGCGCGAATAGTTCTCAATGCCGGAGCAGTATCCGATCTCGCACATCATTTCCACGTCGTAGTTCACGCGCTGGTAGAGGCGCTGCGCCTCGACGAGTTTTCCCTGGGCTTCGAAGCATTTCACCTGTGCGCGCATTTCGGCGAGAATGCCGTCCATCGCGGCGTTGATCCGCTCCTGCGGCATCACGAAGTGCCGCGCGGGAAAAATCATGACGCGTTCCGGGCGGGACTTGACGCGTCCCGTGAGCAGTTCGCAGCGGGAGAGCGAATCAACCGAGTCGCCCCAGAACTCCACACGGACGAACTCCTCCTTCTGGGCAAGATAGATGTCCACGCAGTCCCCGCGCACCCGGAACTGTCCGCGCTCGGGCGAGACGTCGTTCCGTTCGAACTGCACTTCGACCAGCTTCCGCAGGAGATCGTCGCGGTCGAGCGTCATGCCGACGTTCAGCGGGATGCACATCTCCTCGTAGTCTTCGCGCGCGGTCAAGCCGTAAATGCACGAGACGCTGGCGACCGCCATCACATCGCGCCGTTCCAGGAGCGACGCCGTCGCGGAGAGCCGCAGACGTTCGATGTTCTCGTTGATGCTGGCGTCCTTCGCAATGTAGGTGTCGGTCTGCGGGATGTAGGATTCCGGCAGATAGTAGTCGTAATAGCTGATGAAGTATTCCACCGCGTTGTTCGGGAGGAATGACTTGAATTCGCTGTACAGCTGCGCCGCCAGCGTTTTGTTGTGGGAGAGCACCAGCGCGGGCCGGTTCACGGCGGCGAGCACATTCGCCAGCGTGAACGTCTTGCCCGATCCGGTCACTCCGAGCAGCGTCTGAAAACGCCGTCCTTCGCGCAGTCCCTGCACGAGTTCCCGGATTGCCTGCGGCTGATCGCCTGCGGGTTTGTATTCCGAAACCAGTTCAAACATTTTCCTGCGGTCCTTTTCTGCAAAACAGGTTGGGGACGCCTTCCTTCAGCATATCTCGGATGATCTCCTCGACGCCGCGCGCCGGACGCCATGTAAAATACTCCGTCAAGCGGTCCGTGTCCAGCGAGAAAACGGGAATTTCCCGCCGGCTTTCGTCGTCGGTGATCCGCAGGACATGGCCTGTCGCGCACTCGCAGACTGCGGTCAGCTCCAGCAGCGAAACGCTCGCGCGGGGGCCGCCCGACACGTGATACAGTCCCGGGCGGAACGACCTGATCTGCTCGGCGACCAGTGCGGCGAGGTCCGCAGCGTGCAGAAGATCGGACACCTGTTTCCCGCTGCCGCCGAAAGACACGTAGCGCAGCGAGTTTGTTCCGTGAAGATGGGCGGAGAGCCATGCGAGACTTGTTCCCGTTCCGCCGATTTCGCAGCAGCGGTCGAGAATGACGTTGTCCGGCACGTTCCGTTCCTGGAAGCGTTCCGAAATTCCTTTGGAAGAAACGCCGGGCAGCGGCTGCGCTTCCGAGAGCATGAAACGGGTTTCGTATTCGTCATAGTTTTCCCCGAGGAGGCGTTTCCGGTCGAGACTGCGCGCCGCGTCGGCGAGAAACACGATCCGGCCTGGAAAATCCGCCGCGACCGTTTCCAGTTCCGTTTCCGCGCCGCAGAAGACCAGCGTCTCCGTTTCAGCGGACACGTCCGCGAGCGCCGCACTGAGACGCCGCACAAGAAAACAGTCTGTTCCCGTTACCGTGACGTTCCGCATCGGCAGAGCTCTCAGTCCGGCTGTTCCACGGTGATGACGCGCTCTTCCTCCGTTTCGCCGCGCCGGATGTCCACGTAGACCGTGTGCGGGGGAAAAAGCCCCTGAATCCGCTCCGGCCACTCGATCAGCGCGATGCCGTCCGCCGCATAGAGGAATTCGTCGATCCCGAACGCCAGCGCGGCATCCGGACTGTCGATCCGGTAGAGATCAAGATGGAAGAAGATTCCCTTTCCGAACGGATATTCCTGCACAATCGTGAAAGTGGGGCTGGAGACCGGTTCCGTGATGCCGAGTGCGTGCGCGAACCCCGAAGCGAACACTGTTTTTCCCGCGCCGAGATCGCCGTGCAGCGCGTACACCGAACCGGGACGCGTCTGCGCTGCAAGCTGCCCCGCGATTTCCTTCGTTTCCTCCGGCGAGGAGGTTTTATACTGTTTCTTTTTCATGGAAATGATCGAATCCTGTCTTCAGTTTGTTCTGATTCAAATGCTCCAGACCGGAAACGGCTCCCGGCGTTCCGTCGGTAAATCGCCCGATGCAGCTGAGCGGCGTTCCGGGAAACGGCCATGCCGCCTCCAGTTCTTCGGAAAGCGGGGGCGGAACAGCGAAAATCAGTTCATAGTCCTCGCCGTCGCCGAGCGCTCCCTCGATCGTCGCTCCGCGCCGCAGGGGAATCCGGAGCGGATCCAGCACGAGCGCGCATCCCGATGCGTCTGCAAGCCTTGCGGCATCTTTGAGCAGTCCGTCGCTGACATCCATCATCGCATGCGTGAAGCATCCGGCGAGAAAACGCGCTTCCTCCAGACGCGGCTTGAATTCAAGATGATGCCCGGAATGGAAGGAGTTTCCGAACGCCCCCGTGGCATACAGGAGATCGCCGGTTTTCGCGTTGGAGCGCAGACAGAGCTTTTCACGTTCGACGTTTCCGAGAATCGTCAGGGAGCAGACCTCCCCTTTCGTGAACAGGCGCGCGATGTCTCCGCCGATCACGGAAATGCCGTACGCCGCAGCCGTTTCCGCGAGAGATGCATGAAAATCCGTGAGCCAGACTTCATCCACGGGGTTCAATGCCAGCGTTACCAGCGCATGAGTCGGAATTCCGCCCATTGCGGCAATGTCGCTGATGTTCCGGTTCAGCAGCTTCCTTGCCGCATAGGCCGGGGGGCATCCTTCCAGATAGTGAATCGAGGAAATCACCTGATCCGCGGCGGCAAGCAGCAGACGGCCCGTTCCCGCATCAATCACTGCACAGTCGTCACCGGGTCCGGCCAGAATATCCGGTCCCTGCGCAAAGATCCCGGCGAGTTTTTTTGTGAAATCTTCTTCGTGCATCGCAATCTCCGAATTCCGCAACCTTGATAATCTACCGATTTTTTTTCAGCCATCAAATAAAAAATGAAAGATTTCCCGCTTTTTTATTTGATTCCTTTCCTGCGGGGAGATATCTTTGGAGCGGAATCCCGGATCCGGGTTTTGGGAGGCGTTATGAAAAAGAAGCCGTTGGCAGTCTGCATTGCAGTGGCGTTTGTTTTCCCGTTTCTGCTGCCGTTTCCGGCTTCCGGAGCGCCGGTCGCGGATCCTTTCCGGCTGGAGGAGAGCCTCGAGCGGGAACTTGCCGCTGCTGCCCGGCGCGGCATATGGCATCTTGCATCGCTGCAGAAGGAAAACGGCGCATTTTCCGAAGATCCGGTTTTCGACCGCCGGATTGCCGCTTTGATCGGCGCATTTTCCGGAGAGGAGGCGGATCTGAAGGCGGTTCTCCGGAAACACCGCCCGCCGAAAGGCCCGGTGCGTACCGGGAAAAAAACGGTTCCGGATGCGGAGCCGGAATACTGGCGCGAACTGTTTGAACTTGTCCGGACGCTTCGGAAAACGGAAAACAGCCCTCTGTTTCCAAAGGGGTTCCGTTCCTGGCGGCGCGATGTGGCGGAACGTCTGCTGGAAACCCAGAACAGGAATGGCGCATGGGGAGATGCATGCGGCACATTTTACGCCCTTTGCGCAATCCGGCTGATTTCCGGATTTGACTCTTGACGGACCGCGGGATATTGTACAGGCATTTCCACTAAAAAAAATACAGAAAAAAGGAGTGTTCCATGTCGTTTCTCAAACACATTCTTCCGGCGGCTCTTTTTGCCGTGTCCCTCATTTTCGCGACTGAAACCGGCGCTCAGGAAACGCAGGAGAAAAACCCGTTTTCCCGTGAGATCTCCGCGGTAAAACGTGCGGAGAAACGTCTCCAGAAGGCGAAAAGCGCCTCGGCTAAGAAAAGAGCGGAAGCCAATTTGAAAAAAGAGCAGGAAAAACTGGCGGAAGCGTTGAAGGAGGAGACGGAAAAATATGAGAAGACTCTGAAAGAGATTGAGGAAGAGCTGAAACAGAAGACGGAAAAAGAAGGCGACAGCGAAAAGAACGCCGCCCAGATTGAAAAGCTGGAGGCGAAAAAGGCGGCCTGCGAGGAAAAGATCGAAAAGCTGAAAGCCTTTGCGGCCCTTGATTCCGCTGCTGAAAAGTCCGCCAAAAAGGATGACAAGGATACGAAGAAAGAGACGAAATCCGATAAGAAGTCTGAGAAGAAGGATACGAAGAAAGAGACAAAGTCCGAGAAGAAGGATACGAAAAAAGAGAAGAAATCAAAAAAGAAATGATCCGGCATTTCTCTTCCAATGCCTCATTTTGAATGGATTCATCTGATCTGTGCCGGCGCAGTCGCAGCTGCGGCGTTCCTGGTCGTGCTGCATATCCTTTTCACGATGCGCGACGATTCCGAACGGGCATCCATGTGGATCATTCTCGTCCTCTGCCTTCCGGTTGCCGGCATCGTGCTTTATCTGCTTGCCGGAATCACGCGCCGGAACACCCTTGGCAAACGGATTTCGCACGCGGTGGAGGAGTTCCTCCGGAGCCGCGACGAGGCGGAGCACCGCGGGCTCAAGGAGTATCGCGGCGCCATGGAGCGTTTTGTCAGCGACGGCGGCTCCCGGGAAAGCACCATGAGCCACCGGAGGATGCTTGACGCGCTGATCCGCGCATCACTTGATGATCCCGCGTCGGCGTCCATGATTCCCGGAACCATCCCGCTTTCCGGAAACCGTCTGGAACTGCTCTGCGACGGTTCCGCCGCGTATCCGGCAATGATCGAAAGCATTCGTGCGGCCCGGCACAACATCAACATGCAGACTTTCATTTTCGCGGACGACCGTTTCGGACGGATCATGATGGGAGAACTCCGGAAAAAAGCGCTTGAGGGCGTGCAGGTCCGCGTGATCTGCGACCGTTTCGGCAGTTTCAAATCGCTCTTTTCCCTGTTCTTCCTTCCCTACCTGAAACGAACTCCGAATCTGCATGTGATCCCGTTTTCCAACACGTCGCTCCTGACTCCCTGGCGGATCCAGCTCCGGAATCACCGGAAACTGCTTGTCGTTGACGGAAGAACCGCATTTATCGGCGGACTGAATATCAGCGAAGACAATTTCAAATGGTTTGCGCGTCCGGACAGAGAGATCCATGATTTTCACTGCCGCCTGACCGGTCCCGCCGTCGGAGAGCTCCAGTATGCGTTTCTCTGCGACTGGTTTTACGCGTCGCGTGACCGCAATGTCGCAACACTTTTCACGCGGGAGTTCTTCCCCGTTCCGGAGGCGTGCGGGGAGTCCGTCGTCCGCACAGTTCCCAGCGGGCACGGGTATCTGTTCGAAGGTTCGGAAAAAGTATTTTTCACTGCCGCCTCCACGGCAAGGAAATCCATCTGGATCATTTCGCCGTATTTTGCTCCGTCGAAGGATTTTTCCAAGGCGCTCCGGATGGCGTCCGCGCGCGGCGTGGATGTCCGGGTGATCGTGCCGCGGAACAACAATCACTGGTATGTCAAGATGGCGGCGCGCAGTTTTTACGAGTCGCTGATCGGAAACGGCGTGCGGGTGTTCGAGCGTCTCGGGACTTTTACCCATGCGAAAGCGATGCTGGTTGACGGGGAATGGGCGTATTTCGGCTCCAGCAACTGTGATATCCGCAGCTTCCGCCTGAACTACGAGCTTGATCTGCTGATTTCCCATGGCGATTTCCCGGAGGCCCTGCACCGCCAGTTCCTCGAGGAGCTGAAGAACTCCGCTGAGATCACATCCTGCGACCTTGCCTCCCGCAGCGCCCCGCGGAAACTTCTGGAAAGCGTCTGCGCCCTGATGACGCCGGTGCTTTGACCGCTCCCCGCGGCGGATCCCGCTGAGGCGGTTCGTTCAACGGTGCAGCAGTTTCCAGACGCGGTAGTACTCCGAAATTCCCCATGCCTGCGCGCCGCAGCCGCGCTGCGTATGCGGATAGTCGCCGTCGAGAATTTCGGCCAGCTGGGAGATGCATCCGTCGTTCATGATCAGGGAACACGAGGAGAGCAGTGCGCGGGCGGTCCGCCGTCCGGCCGGACCGTAAGTCATGAAATACGCTTCACAGTAGGCGGGGAACTGCCAGGTCCATGCGGTTCCGTTGTGATAGGCCACTTTGCGCCGGGTGTCCTCGTCGCCCTCGTAGCGTCCCTGATAAGGATGGAGCGGATCGTTGAGCAGGGTTCCCGATGCGCTGTAAACTGCAAGCGCATAAGCGGTCTTCCGGTCTGCCAGACTGCGGATCGCGCCCGGAATCAGAAGTCCGGAACAGGCGTTCAGCATCCGCACCGCCCTGTCCCGGTCGCGGAGCGCTCCCAGTGTCAGCGCATAAAGCTGGTTCGGACGCAGGTGGTCGTCCGGAACTGCTTCTGCCGCCGGGACGCCAGGATCGCAATGGAGGCAGTCGGAAAGATAATCGCGTTCCGGGGATACATAATATTTCGCAATGGATTCGGCAACGCGGAGCGAACGGGTTTTCCACCGGGCTCCCGCTTCGTTGCCGAGCGCTTCGGAGAGGAAGCGCAATGCGGCAAACCACAGCGCCTGGATTTCAACCGGATATCCCTGCCGCGGCGTGCCGGCCGGATAGTTTGTGTCCATCCAGGTGAAATGGGACGGGCTGAAAACGAGCATGGAATCCGGATCGACGGTGATTCCGTTCGGCGTGCCGGCCAGCAGTCCCTCCGCCAGGGAAACGAGCGTTTCGAGAAGGGTTTTCCCACTTTTCACACGCTCGCGCAGAAAATCATATCCGCCTTCCGCAAGGCAGAGGTCGCGGCATGCGGTGAACAGCCAGAGCTGTGCATCGGAGGTGTCGCGATTGTCGGCGTTTCCGCCGAAGATCATATTCGGAATGGTGCCGTTTTGCGCGTAGGAGGCGAACTGAAGCAGAATCGCCTTGACGTGACTTCGGAATTCCGGCGCGGCGATCAGCCCGCGCGCGGCGATCAGGGTATCGCGTCCCCAGTCGAGGAACCACGGATATCCGGCAATTACCGTTTTCAGGTCTCCGCGTTTCACGATGAACTGCGAAAGCGCGGTCAGCATGGTGTTTTCCACGGAGGTGTCGCGCTTCCGGTCGAAGGCCGCCTCGCTGACCATGGCGGGGGGGATTTTCGGCGCATCGGGCGAGGTCAGCATCTGACCGGCGATGTAGAGCGCCTCGCTTCCGGCAAGCTGCACCGAGAAGTAGCCGGGGCTGAAAAGATCGCTGTTGGGTTCCAGTCCGCGCGACGCCTCTTTCTCCTGCCAGATCATGTAGGTCCACTCGTCGTCGCGCTGGAAGCGTCCTTTCGACGCGCTTACGGAGAGAATCCGGTCCGGCGCCGGGTGGAACTCAAAGCCGTATTCGGAATTTCTGACGAGTCCCGGCCAGTAACGCTCGGGGCCCATGGAAGCCTTTGTTTCCTCGTGGAACGAACGGTCCTCGATGTCGGGGCGGATGATGATCTTCACCGGGGTGTCGTCGCAGAGGCGGCGGCTTTTCCCTTCGCAGGAGGTGCGTGACAGCGTCAGCATCACGGCGTTTTCATCATAAAGGATCTCCTGCTTGACGCGGATTTCCACGAACATGCCGTTTCCGACGGGCAGTTCATATTCCCAGACGCCTCCCCCGTTTCCGGCGATGTGAAACTCTTTCAGACAGTCGATGGAAAATTCCTGAATGCGGGCGTGATGCACCGCCCACATCCGGAAGCGCCGGAGCATGATGTGGCGGTTGACCGGATAATCGGGATTCAGATTTCCGAGCAGAACCGCGTCATAGCGGCTCCGCAGCTCGCCGGGTTCCACGGGCATCCACATCAGTCCGCCGCGTCCGTTTGCCTGAAGGAAGTTGCGTTTGTCCCGGCGCAGTTCCTCCGGGCCGTAAGAAAGTTTGAACTCTTTCACATCCTCGGCGAGAAGCACGACGGGGGAAACCCGCCTTTCGAGTTTTTCCGATCCGAACACGGAAAGAATGAGAGAGGCTCTCCGGTGTTCGCGCGGAACCGGCACCGGAGGCAGCAGGGCGAAGAATTCTCCGGAAGTTTCCCGCAGACTGTTCGTGAGTGAAATTACTTTTCCGTCAATCAGAAGGCCCGCGCGGAACCGGCACGGAGCCTTGACCGCCAGAAAATGTTCCGGGGGAATCATGACGGCGCGCTTCGCATCCTCCGGCCAGCGCCAGGTCGTGAGCGGCGTTTCCGCGTCTTCGCCGTAGAGCCCGCGCAGGAATTTCTCCGGGGAGCCCAGAAGCTGTTTCGCGGCGGATGCCGCATCCAGCCCGCAGGCGGTGATGGAGCCGTTTTTGGCGGCGATTGCACGGAACGCCATTGCGGCTGCCTCCTGACGCTCCAGCTTTTCCGGCAGAAAACGGTCGCGCGCCTCAAGTTCGACAATGCGGTCCAGCACGCGTTTGTCCGCGCACAGGCAGACGATCTGGCCGCCGGCGAGCATCAGGGAACGGCGGCCGCCTGAGGTCCGGACAAGAGTGATCTGCTTCCCGCTGATCAGGTCGTGCACGGTTTCCGCGTCGAATGGCGCGGAATAGATGTTCCATGTCACATTGGTGCTTTTTCCTGTTTCCAGATTGATTGCAACAAGGACGGAATGTTCCCCCTCCGCGTCGCTTCTGCCTACGATCACGCCGGAGGACGTGCCGGAGTCGATGAATTCAACCGTCGCGCCGTTGTGAAACGCCGGATGCGCGGCAAGGATCGTGTTCAGGCGGCCGATCAGCTCGATCTGATTTGGCACCGCGCCCCAGTTCAGGGCGGAGGATTCGTGCACGTCGATTTTTTCCGTGGCGAACCACTCGACGCCGTTGGCGAATCCGAACGCTCCGTTGGTGGAGGTCAGTGCGCAGAGCGCCGTCCGCATGCGGGCATATTCCGGCGAGACGGCGGCGAGGCGGCTGTTGTCATGAGTTTCCGCGTAATGCACCATGATCCCGTCGCCGGAACTGCGCATCCATGCGTAGTTCAGATATCCTTCGATCTGTTCGCGGGAGTAGTTCTGGAACAGCTCGGAATAGGCCCAGTTCATGTTCGCCTGATCGAGGAGATTCGCGGTGACCGCGGGATCGCCGCCCAGACCTTCGAGCAGGAAGATCGTTTCAGGGAATTCCTCGCGGACGCAGGAGGTGATGTACTCCCATGCCGCTTCGGGAATCATGTATCCGGCGTCGCAGCGGAAGCCGTCCACCCCGCGCATGCACCAGGTGCGGAAGACATCCGCAAGATATTTCCAGAGCTCCGGCTTGGAGTGGTCCAGCTCGGTCAGATCGCCCCAGACGACGCCCCAGGCGCCTGGGGAATGAATCGTGCCGTCTTCTTCACGGACCAGCCATTCCGGATGCGTTTCATGAAGTTTTGCCGCCCAGCCGGTATGGTTGATTGCGATGTCAATGAAAAGCTTCCCGTTTTTCCGGTGGACCGCGTCGACCAGCTCCCGGAACTGGTCCAGCGGGGTTGCCTTGCGGTCGAACTCGGCAAGTTCGGGATTGACCGCCGTGAAATCAAGCGCCGCATAGGGGCTGCCGTAGCGTCCCATGCGTCCGTAAACGGTCGGCGCGGGATGGATCGGAAGCAGATGCAGGATCCTGCAGTTCAAGGTGTCGAAGATGTGGTCCAGTTCCCGGATCAGATCGCGGAAGGTGCCTGACGGGGGAATTACCGCATAAGCGTTTCCGTCAAGGCGTGCAAGATCGGAGGAATCCACGTTTTCCGGCAGTCTGGACACCGGGTTGTTTTTATTCATTCCGAACTGGCGGACGAAAGCGCAGTAGATGCTGTTGGAGCAGCAGTAGGTGGCAGGTTCCACGTTGATATGGACGTTTTCGCCTTCAATCCAGGCAGGCTCTCCGTCATTTTCCCCGGCGATATAGCATTTTGCCTCGAAGTGTCCCTCCTCGGTCAGCATGAGGGTGAGGCTGAAGGTGTAGTCGTCGATTTTGTTCATCCGGACGTTGTGCCAGTCCTGAAACCCGGGTGTGACGCCTTTTTCCACTTTGGCGATTATTTCGGCGCGTTTCCAGGCGGCGTTTCCGAGATTTGTCATCAGACAGGCGCTGCCGGAAATCACGCTGTCGCTTTCAAGCCGGAATTCCAGCAGATCCCCGCAGTGGAGCAGGCAGTGTTTGCCCGGAGGCGGAGTCTGAATGTATTTTGCCATATCGCTGATCCTTTATTTTACGGTGATTTCAAACGGCCGGCTCTCCACGTCCACGGACTGAAGATTCAACCTGCCCTTGATGGTGTAGGGTTCATGCCGTCCCGTGTCACGCAGATTCTTCAGAAATGCAAGCGGCACCACGATGAGCGCCTGATTCGTTCCCGGATTCAGCACCAGCGGCGAGCGGATGTGGAGGCCTCTGGCTTTCGGGTCGCAGGTGGGACTCTGCTTCCACTGATCCGGGGGGAGGCCCGCGGTACGCTTCCGGTCGCCGGGCGCGTAATAGATGTTGAGATTCGCATTTTCCACCATATGCCATTCGTCCAGCGTGACCGGAGTCATGCCGGTATTCTTCAGGGAAAACGTGATGGTCACATTCTCCTCGCCCGCGTAATACTCCGTGCGCGGAGAAACCACGGACAGTTCCAGCGCATAGTCCTTCAGCTTCGGGAACCGGGTTGCGGAAATCGTGCGCTTGTTCCGGTTCCGGTCCTGTTCCGAGGAACAGGAGACCGCGAGAAACGCCGCCGCAAGCATGAACAGCAATGGAAGGATCCTCTTTCTCATCTTTTTTCCTTTTCTTCTCCCTCCGCAGGAGAGTTTCCCTTTCCCGGTTTTGCAGTTTTCGCTCCCCGGTCGCGCGCCTTCCGGAAGAATTCCTGCATAAGCGCCTTGCATTCAGGTTCCAGAACGCCGCCTTTGACCGCGACGTTGTGGAGCATTCCTTTGAATCCGGTTACATCCAGCGCGGAACCGCATGCGCCGCTGCGCGGATCGGCGAGTCCGTAGACCACCCGTTCCACCCGCGCGTTCACCATCGCTCCGGCGCACATCGCGCAGGGTTCCTTCGTCACGTAGACCGTCACGCCGTCCATCCTCCAGTCGCCGATCGCATTTGCGGCGGCGGTCAGGGCAAGAATTTCGGCGTGCGCCGTGGCGTCCTTGAGCATTTCCACCTGATTCCATGCCTTTGCGATTACCGCGCCGTCCTTGACCGCGACTGCGCCGACGGGCACTTCCCCGTCCGCCGCCGCGCGTTCGGCGAGGCGCAGAGCCGCGCGCATATAGGATTCATCCGAAAACAGTCCGAACGGGCCGTCAGCGGATGTCAAGCTCTTTTTTTCTGACTTCATCAATGGCTTCCTCTCCGTACAGTGCACGCAGCAGCTTCATGTTCATTTCGTAAAAGACCTGTGAATCCGGTTTTGTGATGACCTCTCCGCGGGAGAGTTCCAGCATGCGCCGCCGTTTGGCCGGATTGTCCAGATACAGTTCCAGGTAGCGCGCCAGCGTCCGCGGGCTGAGTTCATCGAACTCCTTCTGTCCGAACGCCTCCACATAGTCCGCCGCGATGACGGACAGGAGATCGGGCGTGACGTGCTTCATCCCGCGCGAAAGGAAGAGATCCTCGATCATTTCCTGGCAGCGGATTTCGTCGAACAGCGGGAAGTTGAACACCCGCCCGCGGCTGGAGATGTTCGGCGGAAAACTGTAGTTCGAGGCAAGCACCACCAGAATATGGGGCGGCAGGGAGAACGATCCTCCAATGTGAGTCCGGAAATAATACCAGTTGACCGCGCGGGTGTCGATGTCGTCGAAGAACACGATGAACTTTCCGCTTCGGCGGGGAGTCAGTTTCGCAATCAGTTCCTCCAGACCCTCCTGCAGGTCTCCGGGACCGGCCAGCACCAGTGTCGTGTCCGGCGGTTTCAACGCATAGGCAATGGTCATCTGGGTCTTTCCGAGTCCCGGCAGTCCGCTGATCAGAAGCGGCAGATTGTATCTGCCCGCGGCAAATGCTCCGAAATGTTCGGACAGCACGCGCTTGGCTTCCTTGTATCCGTAAAACTCTTCCGGCGCGCGGATGGATTTCAGGGCTACCGGCTGGAAGTCTCCGCGGACATAACGGAAGGTCCTGCCCGAAGAGAATATGTCGTGTTTCACGAAACGCGCATCCAGCTCCATGGCGATTCCCTTTCGCGTGGAGCGCAGGAAAAGCGAGGAGGAAAGCGAAAATTTCTTCACTTCCGGATTCAGGCGTGAAAGCTCCGGCACCCCTTCGGCGTGGATCAGAAGCAGATAGAGCGCAAGCACCCGCTCAAGCGCCTGTGCAAAATTCACGGCATGACGAACGGATGCGCCGATCACGGTGTCGGCGTCTTCCACGGCCTTGAGCATTTCCGGAGAAAAACGGCTCGCATGGTTGATCCGCATCAGCGCCTCGAACAGCGCGTCGTCCACGCTCCTGCGGAATTCCGCCGACGGACAGAGCGAGGCGATTTCATTCCAGGCATCGACTGAGTCCGGAATTTCGGAGGAGACCGATTCCAGGCGCGGCGAGATGGTTGCCGTGCCGAGAAGCGCAAGTTCGCCGCGCAGTTTGCCGAAGAGAATGCGGAACATTGCAAGCAGTGCCCGGTGCGTTCCTTCGCAGACTGTCCGCGCGGATCCGTCGCCGTTCATTTTTTCGAACAGGACGTGAAAGGATGTTTCCGCTTTTGTCAAGGCGTCTTCCAGCTTCCGGATCTCGGATGATTCGTTCATGTCTGCCTCCGTGTTTCCGCCGTGAAGCGAAAGGGGATCACTCCTGTTTCACGGCCTCTTTCAGCCGCGCGCTGATGCGCACGGAACAGAAATCGGGTCCGCACATGGTGCAGTATTTCCCGTCGTGTTTCCTTGCGATCTCCTCGGCGGAGCTTTCCCGGATGGCCTCGGCCCGGTAGGCGCGTGCGCGGTCCTCGTCCAGCGCGCAGGAGAACTGCTTGTCCCAGTCGAATTCCGCGCGGGCGTCGCTGATCGCGTCGTCGCGCCGGCGCGCGCCGGGCTTGCCGAGTCCGATGTCGGCTGCGTGCGCGGCGATTTTGAAGGCCACGACGCCCCGCCGGACGTCCTCGTTGTTCGGCAGTCCGATGTGCTCTTTGGGCGTGACGTAGCAGAGCATCGCCGCGCCGTGATACGCGCCGAGCATGCCGCCCATCGAAGCGACGAGATGGTCGTATCCGGGTGCGCAGTCGATGACGACGGGCCCGAGGATGTAGAACGGCGCGTCGCCGCAGACCTCCCGCTCCCGCTTCATGTTCATTTCGATCTCATTCATCGGAATGTGGCCGGGGCCTTCAACCATCGCCTGAACGCCGGCCTTGCGGCAGCGGAAAACCAGTTCCCCGAGGGTGTCGAGTTCCGCGAACTGCGCCTCGTCGCTGGCGTCCGCGAGACACCCCGGCCGCAGGCCGTCGCCGAGGGAGAGCGTCACGTCGTATTTCAGGCAGATCTGAAGAATGTCGTCGAAAAACTCATAGAACGGATTCTCCTTCCCGTGTTTCATCATCCATCCGGCGAGCAGCGCGCCGCCGCGGCTGACGATCCCGAGTTTCCGCTTTACTGCGAGCGGCACATATCTGCGGAGCAGTCCCGCATGAATCGTCATATAGTCGACGCCCTGACGCGCCTGCTCCTCAATGATCTGGAGCATCAGTTCGCGCCCGATTCCGTCGGCGCCCGCCCGGGCGACCATTTCGTATACGGGAACCGTTCCGACCGGAGCGGGGCACTTTGCCAGAAGGTCCGCGCGGATCTTCACGATGTTGCCGCCGGTGCTCAGGTCCATCACCGTGTCCGCGCCGTATTTCAGCGCGGTCCGGAGTTTTTCCTGTTCCTCTTTCGGACAGCTGGAGAGGGAGGAGTTTCCGATGTTGGCGTTGATCTTGGTCAGGAGCTCGCGCCCGATTCCGACCGGTTCCAGATTGGCATGATTGACGTTTGCCGGAATGACGACCCGCCCGTCGGCGACCCGTTCGCGGATGAACTCTTCGCTGCGTCCCTCTTTTCCGGCGACGCGTTTCATCTGTTCGGTAATCTTCCCCTCCCTGGCAAGAAGGGCCTGCGTCAAGCCTGACATGATAAATTCTCCTCCAAAAGTTTAATTGTCTTTTCCAGCGCCCCGGCGTGTCTGGAGACCGCCTCTTTCGCCTTTTCTCCGAGTCTGCGGCGCATTCCGGGATCGCCCGCCAGCGATTCCACGGCGTCTTTCAGCTCCGCATCGGAAGCGATGCTCAGCACGCCGCCGTTCCGGCGCAGCGCGTCGAACGCCTGGCGGAAGTTCTTCATTTCCGGACCTGTGACGATTGTCTTTCCCAGGCAGGCGGGTTCAATGATGTTCTGTCCCTCGCTGTTGCCTGCGAAGGTCTTTCCCATCAGCACAATCTCCGAGGACTTGATGAATTTCACAAGTTCGCCCGTCGTATCCGCAAGCAGGCAGTCCACAAGAGAGGACGGCGGCGTTTTCGCGGTTCTCCGGTGGTAACGGACGCCGGAGCTCTTCAGCATATCCTCCAGTTCGTTTCCGCGCTCGGCGTGACGCGGCACAATCACGAGTTTCAGTTCCGGACGGCGCCTGCGGACTTCCAGAAAGGCGTTCAGAATCAGTTTTTCCTCGGGCGCATGGGTGCTGCACGCCAGCAGCGCGAGAAACTCCTTCCCGAAGAACGGCGCAAGATCGATTCCCTCCAGATCCGCGGGCGGACACTGGTCGAACTTGATGTTGCCGGTCACGGAAACACGGGCTTCCGGTGCGACGGAAAGAAAGCGGTCCCGGTCGAGTTCCGTCTGCACGCCGATCCGGTCGAAGGCCGAGAGCACGGGCGCGAAGAAGGCGCGGAAACGACGGTAGCCCCTGATGGAACGGTCGGAGAGCCGCGCATTCACGAGAAATACCTTCGCGCCGCTTTTTTTCGTCAGAAGTACGAGATTCGGCCAGATTTCCGTCTCGAAAATCACCAGCGCCGACGGGCGGATCATCCGGAGCGCGGCGCGGACGAACATCCCCATGTCCACCGGACAGAAGAACACCTCGACTCCGGCGGGAACCTTGCTCCATGCGATTTCCTGTGCGGTCGTGGTGGTTGTGCTGAACACGAATTTCCGGTCCGGGTGTTCCGCAGTCCATTTCTTCAGCAGGGAGAGCGCCACATTGGTTTCCCCGACGCTGACGGCATGAATCCAGACTGCTCCCTCCATGTTCCGGAGCGCGGCGCGCCGTTCCGCGGAAAAGATCCCGAAACGCTCCGGATAATTGCGTTTTCTTCCCGGACGCCGGATCAGCTTGACGATCAGTCCGGGCAGAAAAAACAAAAAGACCAGCGGGAAAAAGATCCTGTATAAGACAATCATTTCCTTTGTTTCACCTTCCTGCTTTGCAAAACGCGGTAATATATCTCCTGCGTCGAATATATGCAAACTCCGCTTGACCTGGAAACAAAGATGTGTTATTGTTTTTATGAAATATTTTCAAAAGGAAAGAGATTGCGCTCATGCTTCTGACATTTTTCAAAAACAGGAAACGCAGGAAACTGCTCAGGGAACTCAGGAACACCGTGCGCGGCACGCTGGCGGCCGACGACGACATTCTGGAGGAGAAAACGAAAGCCGGGCTCGTGCTTCTGAAAGACGAACTGGATCGGCTTCGTCCTGCCGACACGGATGAGGCCGTTCTCGCGGAATTCGACCAAAGGCTCGACCGGATTCTTCCCCGGCACGGATTCGCCCATTCGATGCGCGCGTTTCTGGATGTGCTTGTCGTCGCCTGTTCCGTTGCCGGAGGGATCCGCGCGCTTTACATCCAGCCGTTCAAAATTCCGACCAGCAGCATGCAGCCGACGCTGTTCGGCATTCACTATATCGACCGGCAGCTTGCCGATCCTCATCTTGGCCCTGTTACGCGCGCCGTGATGCCCCTTCAGGCGCGGCGGGCGGAACTTACTGTCGAGGAGGACGGCTTTCTCAGCGGCGACTACCGGATGAGGAATCCATATTTCATCTTCACGGATTCGATTTTCAACATCGGAAACCGCACCTACACCCTGCCGGGCGATCTTCTTCAGAACATCCGGCGCTACCTTGCCAAGACCGGCGATTACTACGAGCGGGGCGAGACCTTCGTGGACGGCTGGCTCTCCACAGGCGATCATGTTTTCGTCGAGCGCCTCAGCATCCATTTCCGGGACATCCGGCGCGGCGACGTAATCGTCTTCACCACGGAAGGGCTCTCCTCTCCCGTACAGCCGCTCAGCGGATTCTACTACATCAAACGCCTTGCCGGACTGCCCGGCGACACGCTGAAGATCGAAAACAACATCCTGATGATCCGTCCGAAAGGAGAAAGCGCATTCCGGCCCGCATACGAGTTTTCGGAAAAATTCAACAAGCTTTATTCGTTCAAAGGCGGATACCAGGGGCACAGGGCGGACGGGCTGCTCGCTCCGGGGCAGGAGATCACTGTGCCGGACAACCATTATTTCGTGCTGGGAGACAATACCAATCACAGTCTTGACGCGCGGATGATCGGGTTTATTCCCCGGAAAAACATCATCGGGCTGGCGGTCGCCATCTTCTGGCCGGTCTCGCGCCGCTGGGGAATTGTGGACCGCCTTCCGCCGCTTGACACGCCGACCGTCCTCCCGAACGATCCGCGTTTCCAGCCGACCGCGATGAGCATGCAGTAACTGCATCGCAGATAAAAACAAACACCAAGGAGCCGATCATGCCGAATCAACTGCCGGACGGAAAAAAATACAACTTCTTCATTGACGACAACATCTTTTTCTTCAATGACATTCAGAAACACTGCCATCCTTCTGTTTTCGACAATTTTTATCTGAACGGGCTCCGAAAGGCGCACAGGAAATACGGGACGAAGTTCACGCTGAACTGTTTCTGGCGGAATTCGCACAATCCCTCCTTCGATCTGGGTCAGTTTCCGGACAAGTACCGTTCGGAGTTCGAGGAAAATTCCTCCTGGCTGAAATTCGCCTTTCACGGTTTTGCGGAATTTCCCGAGTATCCCTATTCCCGCTCCTGTCCGGAACAGCTTCCGGCTCATTATGAGCTGCTGATGACGGAACTTGCCCGGATCGTCGGAAAGGATTCCCTGATCGCTCCGGTCATCATGCATTATTTCGAAGTCACGCCGGAGAACCGGATTTTCATGCGGAACCATGGAATGAAATTCTTTGCAGTTCCCCAGGGGGAAACCATCGTCTGGAACCGGGATTACGGCATGTACGACATGCCCGTGGATGCAATTCTGAATCTCTTCAAGGATGATATCTCCGGAATCCGGGAACGGCTGCGGAGCCGCGCCGCCGCCGGAAAAAACCTGATCTGCATCGGCTCCCACGAACAGTATGCCTGGCGGAGTTATTCCAACTATATTCCGGCGTATTTCGAGGAGATCGACGCGGCTCTGGAGGTGATGGCGGAGAACGGTTATGAGAGCGTTTATTTCAATGAGCTGTAAGGCCGTCCGGAAAAAATAATCGGCTCATTGTCTCATCCTTTTCATTTTTTTTCTGGACAAGCGGAAAAAACGGTGTTATAGTAAGCGCCATGAAGGTGTTAGTATTGAACGGACCCAACCTGCAGCTGCTCGGGCGCAGGAAAGTGGAAGTGTATGGGGTCGTGCCTCTTCCTGAGATTGAGGCCCGGCTGCGGGCTGTCGCGTCTGAACTCGGGGTGGAGATCGGCTTTCTGCAGAGCAATCACGAGGGAGTGCTCGTCGACGCCATCGCGCAGGCGCTGGCGGACGGCGTGGACGGTCTCGTCATCAATCCCGCCGCATATACGCATACGAGCGTCGCGATCCGGGACGCCATCGAGGGAGTCAAACTTCCGGCTGTGGAAATCCACCTGAGCAACATTCATGCACGGGAGGGGTTCCGCCATGACTCCCTGACCGCACCGGTCTGTATCGGGCAGATCGCGGGACTGGGAGCTGACGGCTACGAGTGGGCGCTGCGCGCCCTTGTCAGATATATCAACAACAAAACAACCAAAGCACAAGGCTGAGAGATGAAAATTGAAGAGATAAAAACCATCGTCAAGCTCATGTCCGAAAACGATCTTACAGAGTTCAAAATTGAGGCGGAGGACATGCATCTCTGCATCCGGAGAGGCAGTCAGCAGAGCGCGATGGCTCCTCAGACCGTAATCGCCGCTCCGGCGGTCGCTCCTGTTGCGGCTCCTGTGGCCGCGGCGGCTCCGGCTCCCGCGCCTGTTCCTGCACCGTCCGCTGCTCCTGCGGCGGCTCCGGCTCCCGCGGCCTCCGCGCCCGTGGATGCGAGCAAGATCGTCGAATCCCCGATTGTCGGAACGTTCTACCGTTCCTCCGCGCCCGGCGCCGACGTGTTTGTCAAGGTCGGATCGAAAGTCGACGCGGACACGACCGTCTGCATCATCGAAGCCATGAAGGTCATGAATGAAATCAAGGCGGAGAAAGCCGGCGTGATCAAGGAGATTCTCGTCGAGAACGGCCAGCCTGTCGAATTCGGGCAGCCTCTTTTCATTCTCGAATAAGATCAACTGTTTTTACTTACCCCGGGTGAATTATGTTCAATAAAATCCTAATTGCCAACCGCGGCGAAATCGCGCTCCGCATCATCCGCGCCTGCAAGGAGATGGGAATCAAGACCGTCATCGCGTATTCGCAGGCCGACGAGGATTCCCTGCCGGTTCGTCTCGCGGATCAGGCAGTCTGCATCGGAAGCGCGCCGGCCAGCGCAAGTTACCTGTTAATCGAACGGATCATCAGTGTCGGTGAAATCTGCGACGTGGATGCGATCCATCCGGGATACGGTTTTCTTTCCGAAAACGCCCATTTCGCCGAAATCTGCAAAAGCTGCAACATCACTTTCATCGGTCCCGGTCCGGAGCAGATGCGTGCGATGGGCGACAAGTCCAATGCGCGGGAGACCATGCGCAAGGCGGGTGTTCCGATCACGCCCGGCAGCCACGGCGTAATCAATACCGAGGAGGAGGCGCTCAAGGAGGCGCACGCCCTCAAGTATCCCGTGATTGTCAAGGCTTCCGCGGGCGGCGGAGGACGCGGCATGCGCATCGCGCACAACGACCACAGCCTGATTCAGGGATTCCATGCCGCGAAGACGGAGGCGGAAAGAGCCTTCGGCGACGGGGAGGTCTACATTGAAAAATATATCGAGAATCCGCGTCATATCGAAGTGCAGATTCTGGCGGACTCCTACGGGAATATCCTGCATCTCGGGGAACGCGACTGCAGTCTTCAGCGCAGGCACCAGAAGCTGATCGAGGAGTCGCCCTCTCCGGCGCTCAGCGCTTCGCTTCGCAAGAAGATGGGCGAGGCCGCGGTCAAGGCCGCAAAAGCCGCGAAATACGTCAGCGCCGGAACGATCGAGTTTCTTCTCGGACCGAACGATCAGTTTTATTTCATGGAAATGAACACCCGCGTGCAGGTGGAACATCCGGTTACGGAAATGATTACCGGCGTGGACATCATCAAGGAGCAGATCCGGATTGCGGCCGGCGAGAAACTTTCTCTCACGCAGAAGAACGTGGCGTTCCGCGGTCATGCGATCGAATGCCGCATCAATGCGGAGAATCCTTACAACAACTTTTCCCCGTGTCCCGGCCGGATCGAGTTCTATGCCGCGCCCGGCGGCCCCGGCGTCCGCGTGGATTCGCATGCCTACAACGGCTATCGCATTCCGCCGCATTACGACAGCATGATCGGTAAGCTGATCGTTCACGGAGACACCCGCGCGGAGGCCATTGCGAAATGCCGCCGTGCCCTGAGCGAGTACTTTATCGAGGGGGTCAAGACCACGATTCCATTCGAACAGTTCATCATCGACACCCGGGAGTTCATTGAAGGACATTATGACACCGGGTTCATTGAGCGGCTCATCAAGGGCGGACATTTCAACAAGCAGGATAAGAAAGAAAATCCGGCATAACTCCAGGGAAGAGGAAAAATGGCAAGACTGACATCCGGAACAACTTCCAGAAAACATGCTTCGGCAAGTTCCGTTGCGGAGCGCGGCACGCAGTACGGACAGATTAAAATCCATGAGGGCGCGATTGCCACAATTGTCCGGAAGGCCGCCTGCGCGGTTCCCGGCGTCACGCGCATTACGGGGAACAGTTTCGTCGACAACATCGCCGAGATCGTCGGAAGCAAGAAGATTCAGGACCGTTCGATCCAGATCGTGATGAACAACGCTTCCGTGGCGGTGGAGCTTTCCATCAACATTCAGTACGGCGTTCAGCTTCCCGCGGTTGCGGCCGCGGTTCAGGATGCCGTATCAAAGGAAATCAACGCGATTACGGGTCTGAATGTCACGAAAGTCAACGTGATCGTCCGTGAAATGGAAGACGCCGCCGACGACGGGGCGGAAGAGCTGTAAGCAGAAGGAGACCATCAGTCATGAATAAGGATGAGAAGAAAACCAGTCAGAGCATTCTTCCGGCCCAGGCCGCCATGGCGGAGGCGGCGCCCTGCTCCGGAACGGTGAAAGTTCATGAAAGCGTGATTGCCTCCATTGTCCGGAAGGCCGCCTGTGCGGTTCCCGGCGTTGTCCGCCTTGCGGGGAGCAGTCTTGTGGACAACCTTGCCGAGATTGTCGGGAGCAAGAGGATGTACGACCGCGCCATTTCCATCAGCATGGGTGAAAACTCCGTGCAGGTGGAAGTCAAGGTCATTCTGGCTTATGGAACGCACATTCCCGAGATTGCCGAAACGATCCAGCTTGTAGTGGTCGAGGAGATCACCAGGATTACCGGCATGCGGGTGACGAAGGTCAATGTCGTCATTATCGACCTGGAAGACGGCCAGGAACAGAGTGATTCGGAATAACACACGGGACACAGCGGGCGTATGACGGCGGAAATCACTGAAATGGTTCGGAATTATCTCTTTGATGTCAGCGACTCTGAAATCTTCGCATTTCAGTGCGGTTATCTGACCGGCGCGATGGTCGCTTTGATCTTCGTGCTTGTGCTGGGGCTTCTGCTTGCCGTTCTGCGCTGTCCGCGCCGGGCCCGGGGTGTGGCTCTCGTATCCGACCATGGGAGGATTCTGATTTCCGCGACGGCGATTGCGGATCTGGTCAAATCCGTCGGCGCGGAGTTTCCAGCGCTTGAAATCCTGAAAGTCGGGCTTTACCATGATCGGAAAAAAGCGTTGCGCCTTGCCGTGGCTGTTTCCTTTCCCTACAATCCGGACGGCGAGTCCATTCTGGCTGTTGCCGCCGGGTTCAAGACTCGTCTTCTCGCCGCGCTGGAACACAATCTCGGGATAGAGAATATCCGGAACATTGAAATTGATGTCCGGAAGGGGCGCCCGAAACCCGGTTTTTATTGAGGGGTCCTCGTTGACGGCTTTTCCCGGTTTTTCCTGTCATCGTTTTCTTTTTCCGCGTGAAGGAAGAGTTTTTTATTTTTTTCCTCGGAAAGCGGCTTGATTTTCCCGTTTTTCATGATAAATTACCGTCTTTGTTCCACTTGAGGAATATTTTTCCGTGAGCTGGTAGCTCAGTCGGTAGAGCATCGCCCTTTTAAGGCGGTGGTCCAGGGTTCGAGCCCCTGCCGGCTCACCATTTCTTTTTTCCCCTCCAGGCGGACCACTGCTCGGATTGTCTGATTTTCCGGCTGCTTTTGAGCGTAAGTGCGTTGGACTGTTTGAATCATGACTCAATCGGTCTGATTTGCAATCAGAATTCCCCATGCTATTTTATTAAAAATTGGGGTGAGTGGTGCGATGCTCTGCATCGCAGAAATTGCTTCGTGCAGGACTGTCAGTCCTGCCGCGGTCCAGCTGCGCAAGCTGGTCGCCGGAGGCGAAATTCCCGATCCGAGCGTTTGCTCTGCACCGGGGTGGTTCATTCCCGAACATGACAACCTTGACGCACGAGAATTGGAGTTTTTAACAGAGAAAAGCCAATCTTTTGGAAATGGCTCATGAAAACTGTAATTTCATTTTTTTTATCGCTGAAGCACACTTTATCTAAATATCATTTTCTGATAAACATGATAATGTATAGTTTTGCTTCAGGGTATGTCTCCTTAATTGCTTTTGGATGTAATGGCACAGTTCTAAGGTGCTCATCTATGATTGGACAAACAGGGGGAAAGATAGAGTCAGAAGGATATTTTGATAATAACAATCATTTTGTGAGGCATGGTTGTTCGAAACATTGGAATGAAGAGGGAACATTGATTTTCAGAGCAAAATATACCCATGATGTCGTTGATGAATATGACAGCTTCTGGGCACATACCAAAAAATACCAAACCCGGTATAAATATAAAAACGGAAATATTCAAGAAGCCTTTTTTTATGATCAAAACGGAAAATTAATTTTCCATGAATATTATAAAAATGGAAATGGTATTGATTACGGTCTTTTTCCTGATGGAAAAATAAATTGGAAGGTTAGAGTTGAAAATGGAGAAAAAAACGGCGAAATGATTTTTTATGATGAAGATGGCAATATACAAATGAAATATATGTATGAAAAAGGAAAAAAATAACACCGTAAAAATTGATCAGGATTTTCTTAATATAATGAAATTTCTTGCTATTGAATAAATGATATATGAAAAACGTCTGATGTGGTATATCTTATTCCTGAAAAAACGGGGAAAAACATGCAGCAGGGAAGGTGTCATGGATGGAAAAACGGAAAACCCCTGGTCACAGAAGAAGTGAAGAACGGGCAGTTCTCCGATGATTTCCCCGGGTATTCACGCCATGTTTACAAACTGAAACTCAAACGGCGGACGCCATGATAAAACAAGCGGAGCAGGCGGAAGAGATGGATTCCCGGAACCGGAACGCGGAGAATTTTCTGGCGGGAATGGAGCTTTCCGGGAAAAATCCGCTGTTTTCCGCTCCCGTGTTCCGGCATTGCACAAAGACTGACGCCTGATCCCGCGGAGTTGAGTGAATCCGGCCGGAGCTGCGGAAATTTGCGGAATGCGCCGCTCCGGACCGTTCCTGATCCGGACCGCGGCTCTGTACCGGCGTTGAACAGGAAATTCCTTTTTTTCAACTTTTCATGGAAATTTCTCTTGACAAACATACGGAATTTGCATATAATATATACAGGATTAATTATTATACCGGTATAGGAAGAGCGTTTCATGAAAAGCAAATATGAACAGGTTGCGGATTTCATCGAGGAAAAGATCCGATCCGATTATCATAAAACAGGCGCTTACCTGCCGGGCGAACGCGTTCTTGCCGAAGAACTCGGAGTGAGCAGAATGACGCTCCGGGCCGGTTTGAACCTCCTGAAACAGAACGGGATCATTACACCGGAAAACGGAAAAGGCTACCGGATTGTCGGAGAACGTCCGGAACGGGTGAAAACATATCTTGTCGGATGTGTGTTTGCGGGAAGGAAAAATGAAGCGGCGACTTTTACGGCGGTTGCCGTCAATGAAATCTCGCGCACCCTTGAGAAGGACGGGTATCACATGATCTACTCGTCGTCCGATGACAATGTCCGGCAGGAGGTCAGCAAAATCCGCCAGCTTCTCGACCGTGGAGTTGACGGTCTGATTGTCATGCCGGCATACCGCTCCGGCGAAGGCGCGGAATGCAGGGACGAGCAAGGCAATTACGACTACCTGAAAACCTTATACGACGGCGGCCTGCCCGTTGTCATTGTGGACCGTTCCTATGCGGCAGGCGGCATTCCGTGCGTCTGCAACGACGACAGGCGCGGCGAGTACAAGGCGGCGGAATATTTCATCCGGAAGGGATATCGCGATGTTGTCGCCTTTCTGCCCGCCGGAAACCGGGTCGCGAAACTGCGCCACAAGGGGTATATGGACGCTCTGCTGGATCATGGACTGGAACCCCGGATCTTTCCGTTCAACAGTTATGCCGATGAGAAATCCCAGCGCCGGGAGGCGGAAAAGTTCCTTGCCGCACTGCCTGGAAAATGCGCTGTCGTGACCGGCGGATACATGCCGGGGATTCTTTCCGGAATCGTAAATGATTCCCATTACAAAGGACCGGAACTGGAATGGATCGGTTATGATATTTCCCCTGCGGACATTCCGGGAGTCTGTGATCCGTACCCTTACATGAAACGGCCTCTGGCGGAAATCAGCCGGAAGGCCGGAGAAAAAATTATTGCGTTGCTGAATGGAGTCCGCTGCGGAAAGCTTGAGGAATTCATTGAACCGGAGATTGTCCTGCCTTGAATAGCTCCTGCGTTTGCGGATCGCTGGCAGGATTGGCTTATGAAACATTCGGAATATGGAAAAAATACGGAAACAGGGAGAGTTTCAGGATGAAAACAGATCGGAAAGGATGGAGGTGTTCGCCTATGAAAAAATTCACTCTTATTGAACTTCTGATTGTAATAGCGATCATAGCGATCCTTGCTTCCATGCTGCTTCCTGCCCTTCAGAAAGCGCGTGACAAGGCAAAAAGCACGCAATGCGTTTCGAACCTGAAACAGCTTGGTGTGATTGTTTCCCATTATTCCCTGGATTACAATGACTATCTGTTTGCCGCTTACGACGGCAGGAATCCCTGGTATCTCAATCTGCCGGAGTGGAAATATATTCCGAAAACAACCGTGAAACGGAAACTTTACGCGACTTATACCAGTCTGCTCTGTCCGCTGGAACCGGAAGGCTACACCACGGACTTCGTCGCGAATCAGTATCTCTTTACAACCACAACTGCCGGCTATCGCCGGATTTCCAAACTGAGATGGCCTTCCAGGGTTGGTTGTATGGTCGACGGCGCCATTGTCGGCACGGTGGGTCGTTACTATTTTGCCGTTGCAGGGAGCAACGGATATGATTCGGCATTCAATTTCATCCGGCACGGGACAAATCGTTTCAACGTTCTTTACGGAGATCTCCACGTCGCCCTGATGAGCCGCATGGAACTCATCACCGGAACGAACTTCCAGTATTTCATGGCGTATGATGCACTGTATCAGTAAAGCCCAAGCAGAATTCTGCGAACGATCATGAACAATGCAATGACATCCAAGGCTTCAGGAACTGCGGTTCCGCTCTGTTCCGGCAAGCCGGAAAGCGTGATGCGGCAGTTTCCGGATGCTTCTGCTTCCTTCCGCCAGAACATTTCCGAACAGCTTCGTGTGCGCGCCTTCCAGTTTGAGGAAATTGTCGAACGCCGCCTGATTGATGCAAATGGAATTCCGCGATCGGCGCTGATCAGAGGCACCATGAAGCCGTTTCCGGAAGGATATTTTGCCGGCGGATCGCACGACTATCTGAAAGTGAAAGGCTATGAACACATTGATTATGCGGGGATGTTCAACTATGAAAATTCCGGCATGGTGATGGGGGAACTTCTTTCCGCAATGTGCGCCCGCTACCGGGCTTCGGGCGATGAGGAGGCCCGGAGAAAGGCGGCGCGGATCTTTGCCGCCGTCCGGCAGATCTATGAGATGTCGCAGCGGATTGCGAAAGGTTTTTTCTGCAAACCATGGGCTGGCAGGCTTTCCGATGAAATATCCTCCGATCAGTGCCTGTATATTCTCTTCGCATTGAACGAATACTACCCGCTCGCCTCGGAACGGGAACAGAAACAGATTTGCGAAATGACGGAGGGAATCGCCTCGTTCTGGATGACGGCGGACTACACATACAAGTATTACGGGCATACGCTCCGCTGGCAGAAGTGCCGTTTTCTGATCTTTCTGGCGCTTGCATACAAATATTCCGGCAGGAGGATTTTTCTGGAGGAATTCCGCAGCCTGGAAGCGGAGAAGGATGTCCGCGCGGAAACGCCTTTCCATGCAACCATGGACATCAGGGGGGAATGGCGTCCGGAATGGGAGAAGACAATCGGGAAGCAGCTTCTGCGGCAGTCCAGTCCGTCCGTGCTGTCCGCCGCGCTGTCGGTCATTCCCCTGCTGGAAGCCCCGTATGCGGACCGGGATTTTTATTTGGAAAAACTCCGGAAAATCATAGATTTCGGACGCTGCAGCCTGGCGCCGGACGCTTCCACATACGGGTATCTGCTTTGTGACCGGGCTACCGGCGTAATGAAGCCTCTGGACCGGATTGTCCAGTATCATCCGGATCCTCAGTGGCATTTTCTGGGATTTGTCGCGCCCTACCGCTGCGGTGGAATGGGCGGAGCGATGTTCGCCGCGGCCGCGCAGAATGCGGCGCATCTGTTTTCCGATACGTGGATTGCCTCGGCGACCCGGGATATTCTGATGAAACTGCATGCGGAACGCCTGACCTGGTTTGACGATCCGGATGGCATTTTCCCGCCGGAGCTCCGCTGGATGACGGATGTGTTCAGCGGAGATGCCGTCGGTTCCTGGCTGTGGGCTTACTGGAAATCTGTGGAACGGGGAGGTTTCGGAAAATGAAAAAAGGTTATGGAATCGGGTTTTCCGCCCTTGTGCTCTGTCTCACCGGCATTCCCGCGGCGGAATGTTCCGGCGGAATGGTGCTGGCTGAAAACGGGAAGGCGCGCATGTGTGTGGTCGCAGACACTGCGGAAATGAATCGGATCTATCCGGCGGTCTATCCCTGCAAACTGTTCGAGACGGCAGTCAATGATTTCAAGAAACATCTTTCGCTGGCGACCGGCGGCGATTTTTCCGCCGGGGGCGAACATGCCGGAGGACGTATTTTACTCGGACGCGCGGCTCTTACGACGGACGGGCTCCGGAAAGAAGCGGCCGCGCTTCCCTACGGAGCTTACGTCATCCGGAGCAGGGGAAAGGATCTGCTGATCTTCGGCGGGGAGATGACCGGGACGGTGAACGGAATGTATGCCTTTCTCCGTGACGGCCTCGGAATCGAATTCATGGGAGCGGATGAACGCTTTCACATCATCCCCGAACGCGGAAATGTCATTCTTGATGACTGGAATGAAACCAAAGTCCCCTCCTACCGCTACCGTGATTTCAGCGGATATTACACGCCGGGAAACGAAGGGTATCTCTGGGGCGTCCGGATGGGGAATTTCGTCCTGAACAACCAGAATAATTTCAGTGCGAATCACTCCTTTTACAGACTGTTTCCCGGATCGCGCTATGCAAAAGAGCATCCGGAATATTATGCGCTGTCCGGCGGCGTGCGGAAAGTGCCCGCGGACAGCCGGGACATGAACTGGCAGGTCTGCCTTTCCAATCCGGAAGTCGCCGCCATCGCACTCAATGCGGCGAAAAACTATTTCCGGGGCGATCGTCTGCGCCGGGTTTTTGAACTGGTTCCCAATGACAACTATTCTTTCTGCCGCTGCGACGGATGCCGGGCGCTCCAGCCGGTGCGTCCGGAGTCGAACGACTGCTTTACGGACGTCTATACCGCATTTGCCAGCCGCATCGCGGCGGAAATCGCAAAAGAATTTCCCGACCGTTTCATCGGGATCATAGCATACGCGGCGACGGAGCGTTTCCCGCTGAAGAAAATCGCGCCGAACCTTTTTGTCGTCTTCTCCCCGGATCATTCGCAATTCTATGATCCTGTCTATCGGGAGCGCGAACTGGAAAATCTGAGAGGCTGGCGGGAAAAATCCGCAAAGGAAAATCCCTGCGGATGGCATGCCTACACCTCGCTCTGTTCCATCGCGCCGCGTTATTATCCGCACAGTTTTGCCGAAACGTTGAAAAAAATGTATTCCGAATACAACGTCATCAGCTTTCTCGGCGACGGCTGCGCAGCATTCTGGCCGTGGGCGGGGCCGCAGAATTATCTGATCGCGCGCTTGCTCTGGGACACCTCGCTGGATGTGGAAGAATTGCTGAATCATTATTTTGTGAGCTTGTACGGGCCGGCGGCAAGAGAGATCCGCGCCTTTTACGATCTTCTGGAAAAACGCTATGCCGCGCCGCGTTCCGGCGGGGTCTGGCTGAAGGATCACAATACGCTCTCCGCGTTTGAAATCTACTCCGCGGAGGACGCGGCCGCACTGCGGGAGCATCTGCGCAAGGCCGGAAAGGCGGCCGCCGGACGGGAAAAAATTGCCGTCAGAGTCCGTTTCCTGACGGAAAAAATGGATGTTGTACTGAAAATGATGGAGGTGTTTCAGCTTGCCGGACGGAATGCGGAAGCGCCGGATGCGGCGGAACTGGCATACTGTGTTTCCGTGATGAACCGCGTCGAGGCGGAGTGGCGGAAGAGGATTCTGGCGGAACCGTCGCTTGGCGTTTACGCGTTTCAGAACTCGCGCCCCGGATTTGACTACACGGAACTTGTGCGGAAACTGTGGCACTTGGACGTCGGGGCAAAGATCGCGGACGGCATTGCGAAACTTTCGAAAATGCAAGGCTCGGATTCCGTTCGCGCATTGCGCAGGAGCTTTGAAACAGATGCGCTGCGCCGTGCCATGCTGGGGCTTGCTTCCGGCGGATACCGCTGCGGGGAAAATCTTCTGCGGAATCCGGGATTTGAGGACGCCGGTCCGGAGTTTCCCCGTGGCGTGGACTGGATTTCCAGCGGTGCGCGGAACTGGGCCGCATGGCACGCTTCCAGCTCCACGGCATCGGGCATTTCAGGAGAATGGAGCTGTTCCGGCGGAAAAGCCGCGTTTCTCCAGGAAAAAGGGGGATGTCTGATCTCCTCTCCGGCTGCCCTGGACTTGTCCGACGGGAGAAGAATCTTCCATGCGGAAGTTTCCGTCCGCCGTAGCTCGGAAAACGGAATTGTGAAAATCCGCATGGTCTGGTACGACCGGAACGGGAACATGCTCTTTCCGATTGAGTCGGAGTCGCGTCCGGCCCGGAAGACCGGCGAATGGGAACGGCTTGCCGTGACGGGAGAAGCGCCGGAAAAAGCGGCCTCCTGCTCCCTGTTCCTCTCCGCGGAAACGCTGCATGGCAGCCGGGTGTGGTTTGACGAGGCCTCATTCCGGAAAGTGGCTCCGGAGAAGAACGCCGGAGCGGTTCCCGTGCGCGGCACGGCAGATTGATATCAGGAAAAAGATACAGAAGGAACAGGGATGATGAATCACCCGGAAGCATTCAGGAAATGCCATTGGAACGCAGAGGAAAGGGAGTATCGGTTTTCCACGGCGGAGGATGGAGCAATCTCGGCTTCGGCCAGTCTGGAGCTGCAGTTCGACGACCGGTCCTGCGAGGAAGAACTGATGGCGGAGGAAAGCGGAGATGTGCATATGGAAAACGCCTTCGCCGAAGCTGCCATTTGCAACGAAGTCAACCAGGAATACGACATTCTGCGCCAGACGGTCCGGATTCAAGCCCGTCGGAATGGAGTTCTGCGGGGGCGCTACACCATAACGCTCCGCGGCACTTCCGGCATGGAGGTTTATCTTCCGATGCACTGGGGATATCTCGGGAAGGCTTCGGACATGCCGGATGTGGATACCACTTATCCGCATTATACCTGGATGGAAGGCTACAAGAACCAGTTGCGGACGCCGGTGCTCTGCGCGTGGTGCGGCGGGTATTGTTTCACCGTTGCCGCGCTGGGACCGTATCCGGCGCATATCCTTGTGGAAAAACTGTGCGGCGGCGTCCGTTTTGTCCTTGTCGCGGACCGGCCCCGAATCGGTCCGGACATCTGTGAAAGCAGTCCGGAAATGGCTCCCGGAGAGGAGCTGAGCCTGCAAGTCTATCTCGATCTCCGGAAGGGAGACTGGCGGTCCGGGGTGAAACACTGGATGCGTTATTTTCTCTCTGCCGTTGCAAAAGATGACGCGCCTCCGCCGGAATGGACGAAACATGTCCGGATGTTCTGGTGCAAGTGGGACAAAATCGGGAAGAGTGACATTGACGAGATGGCCGCTCTCGGCGTGGAGCTTCTGGAGGTGCATCCGTTTACCGAACCGGAACCCGACATCATCGCCTATGCCCATGAAAAAGGATTGCGGATTCTGCTGGAACATTATCTGCTTTCCTTTTATGAACCGGTCCGTCAGGATCATCTGAATCTCGCCGACGGCATGGATGATCCGCAGATACTGAAAGCCTCTCTCGCCATGGCGGAGCGTCATCCGGACTGGTGTGCCCTGGACCATGACGGGAAACGCTTCGGCGGCAGCAGCGAGGGCGGTTCCTATGTGCACATGGATCCCAATGTCGAGGCATTCCGCCGTGCAAAAGTGGAGGAAGCCGTGGAAGCCGTGAAACGCGGATACGACGGCATCCGCTACGACAATGCGCTGGTTCTGGAGTGTCATTCGACCCTCCATGAACACACCATGACCTATGCCCATGCCGTCTCCCTGATGCTGCGGGAGATCCGCGACGCGGTCCGGAAGGTGAATCCGCAGGCTGTGGTTTTCATCAACAACGCCGGACCGGATCTGTATTCCGTTGCCGATCTGCACATGTATGAAAGCGGACTCAGCAGCGAAAGTTTCTTTTATGAGCAGGCGGGACGCGGCAAATTGAAGGCCTCCAGCTACGCAGGCGCGCATAACCGCCTGCTGACGGCAAAGGTTCTCTGGGAGTTCGCCGGAAAAAGATACTGCGTTCACGATTATCCCGTCAACACCGGCAAGGGCATTGGCGCCGCCTGGAGATCGGCCATCTTCACGCTGATGCACGACGGAATCTGCAGTTTCGGCGGTGCGATTGAAAACGTGGAGGGGTCGCGCCTGCCGGAATACCGGATTGCATCGGAACTGCTGACCGGACTCGGACACCCGCTCGGGGAAATCGTTTCCTCCGGCAATCTGGCATACCGCGTTTACGACTCCGGAACCATCCTGGTTCTGGAAACGAAGGGAATAAAAGGAACCGGAACGGTCTCCTGCGGTGCTCTTCCGCTCCGTGAGACGGCAGGATACGAACTGTCCTCCCGGATCAGCCATGCACTTCTCCGGAGGCTTTCCGCATCGGAACTGCGGAACGGAATCCCACTGGAGCTCATGCCGGATGGATATGAAGTTCTTCAGATTGGAACACCAGAATGAATCCGGAGAAGGACGGCAGAAAATGGAAACAGGAAAATTTCGCACAGGACAACGGCAAAACAGTTTTTCCGCATCGGAAACTACTGTAAAACAAAAATCGAACCGGAGGCAGATCATGCTGAAATTATTTCTCTTTACTGTAATGTTTTGTTCCGCAATCGCGCTCTCCGCGGCGGAGGGGCGGGGAACTCCTCCCGAGAGGATTTTCCCGAAAATCAGAGATTATTTCACCTTCGGCATCTATGAATTCGGGAACAATCCCGCACACCAGGCTTTTTTAAGCAGGACTCAGAACATCGCGCCCGCGCAGTTGTACGACATCTATGCGAAAGCCTATGCGGAAAGCAATCTGAACACCGTTCTGACCGCGCATGACCACTACATGACGCCGTGCGCGAAATACGGCATGAACCTGATCATGCACAAATATTTCTTCTATAACGCGAGAAATAATCCGGAACTGGCGAAAAAGCAGTGGTGCTCCTATGTGGAAAGATACAGGAACAATCCCAATCTTCTCTCCTGGTATCTCTACGATGAAATTGAATCGCCGAAAATCAGCGAGGAGCTCGGGAAGATCCGGAAAGCCATTTTCCAAATCGATCAGACCCGCCCCTGCAGCGTGGTTACGAGCAGCGTTCACAAAAATGTCGCGGCGATGTTCCAGTACTATATGTGGGACTGCTACATGTTTTATACGGCGACGGCCGACGGCGGTTCCCTGGGCAGGCTGAAAACATTTGCGAGGCAGGCTGCTGCATCCGCTCCCTATATCAATGTGGCCGTCATTCAGGCGAATGACTACGGCAATTATGATCCCTCTCCCGCGGAGGTCCGCGCCCAGACCTTCACCGTGCTTGCCAACGGTTCCAACGGTGTGCTTTATTACCTGGGACTCGTCCCTCTCTGCTCCTGGAGCAAGTGGACGCAGAAGGACAACTATTTCAACATTGCGAATCTGCGCGAAAAAGCGCTGCTGGATTTTTACGGCACCCCGAACGGAAAACTGCGCGCCATTGCGGAAATGGGGGAAAAGCTCCTGCCGCGGGGATATCTGCTTGTTTCCGGGAAATCTCTTCCCGACTTTCCCGGTCTGTCCGTCCGATGCGGGAAATATACGCAGACTCTCCCCCGGGAAGACAAGAACAAGATCCTCCGCGGCGTGACGGAGGATATTCCCGCTGTCGAAGCAGGAGTCTGGCAGCGGGAGGATGCGCTCGTCATCATTCCCTACAACAATGACGTCTGCAGGACCCGGAAAGCGGAAATCTCGTTCCGGGCTCCTTCCGAACGCCATTGCCTCTATAATCTCTGGACGCTGGAAAAGGTCAACTGGAAAAACGGCGGATCGTTCCGCGTGGAGCTCGCGCCGGGAGACGGCTGCTTCTATTTCTGTTCCACACCCGAAGCATTTGAAAAGGAGAAAGCCGTCATTCTGCACAAGGATACGGAACAGCGCTTGAAAAAGCTGCAATTTCATCTCCGGGAACCCGGCAGCCGGAAATATCTGGATCTGACGCAGGCTGACGCGCTGGCGGAACAGAGCCGCCAGCTGTTGTCCGAAGGAAAGAGCGCCGCGGCAAATGCGCTGGCGAAACAGGCGGAGGCTGCATTCGCCAGCGCCCGGCAGAATTCAGCGGAATACACCTCGATTGAAACATCCATTGCAAAATGCAGGCAGATTCTTCTCCGCCTGAATGGTTTCCTGGCGGAAAAATCCCTTGTTTTCTATGATACTGCCTGGTGGCAGCCCCTGATGCCCGGCCATGATCTGGCGCGCCTGGATTCCCCGATCGGACTGGGACTGCCCCGCCTTGATGCGATTCTCCAGAAACTGCGGCTTGCATCCGCCCGTTTCTACCCGCTCCTGTCCGCCTTCACGAACGGGAAGGAGCAGGAAGGACTTGAGGCTAGTTTCAGTGAACTGGCAGGTGATCTGGAAAATATCTTCGCGGAACTGCGGAACTATAAATTTGAAAAAGGTCCGGATAAAATCCGTCTCGGGTTTCTTGCGCTGGAATTGCCGGGGGGAAGGAAAAACTTTACAAAGGACACATGGGAATTTGCAAATCTCTGCGTCAGAAACGCCGCAATGATTTTCCTTTCCGATGACGGACGCTTTGTCAATGCGGAAGGGGAGGAGGTCGACCTGAATGAATTCGATCTCCTGTGGTGGGATTATTCCACACCCGAAGGCGGCGCTTTTCTTGATCACGGAAAACAGGTCCGGGTTCCGAAGGCGCTGCTGTCTCCGCAGGTGATACGGCGGATCCGGGAATATCTGAGCACAGGAAAGGGACTTCTGCTGACAAAACTCGCCGCATTTTACGTCGTTCCGCTCGGCGTGGAGAAGGTCGAACCCAATTTTGTGCTTGTGAACCGGAAAACCTTCCTGACCGATGTTCTGATGGGCAGTCAGGTGACCTATAAAATCCAGCTCGGAATCAAACCGACTCCCGGCAATGACAATCATCCGCTGTTCCGCGGTTTTTCACCAACAGGAACCTTTTTCAAAGGAGAGGATCTGACGAAAACACGCAGTCTTGCCTCCTGGGTCTATCCGGCGGTTCCGGAAAACGGCAATGTGATCGGCCAGCGGGAAGCCTATTTCTCTCCGCTTCCGGATCAGAAATATTTCGACCTTGTGGAGTTCCCCTGCGGCAAAGGGCGGATCATCGCCTGCGCGTCGCCGGGCATCGAATTCGACCTGAACTTTTCCGACCGCGGAAAACGCTACTGGCATTATCTGGATATGCAGAAGTTCGTATTCAACCTTCTGGAATATCTCGGCACGCCGGAAAAACGCCTTCCGTTCGTGAAACAGAAAATCACCCGTCCCTTCTTTCACGAGGACATTGCAAAAGCGGAACGGAATCCGGCGCTGACCTGGAAGGCGTCCAGCGGAAATGCCGCACCGCTGTTCCATTCGGTGCGCGGTGGTGCCAATGTCTGGATCAGCGGGGAAAACAACGCTTTCATCGAATGCGATTTCGGAAAGACGGCGCTGATCGGCAAAGTTGTCGTGAACTCCTTCTTTTACAACAGCCGCTGGAACACCACGCATCTGCGTCTGAAAATCAAGGATGAGAAAAGCGGCGCCTTTGTTGATCTCAATCCGCCGGCGGTCTATGAAAACGCCGATCTGATCTGGGAAGCGGCGCGCTTCTCCTTCGCACCCGTCCGAACCTCCGCAATCCGGATCGAGGAAATCCGGCGCGCACCGGACCGGAAAGTACTGAAAGGCCATACGCAGGCGAGTCCGCCGAACGGCATCGCCAACATCACCGTTTACGGAAAAACCGAATAATTCGGGATGACAATCCCGCAGCGGAGCGGCAGGGTGCGGAGCCGGAAAAACCGGGCGCCGGTCCCTGCCGGACACTTTTTTCAGCGGAAAAGAATTTGCGGGATCTGGCTGTTCCAGAAACCGGAAGGAAGGCGGCGTCTTGATTTCCAGAGAGTATTTGCCTGGAATATTGCTGATTTTTCTTTCCGTTTCCGGCCGCGGATCGGAAAATGCCTGATGCCGGCGATCTTGCCGTATATGGGGGCAGTGCTCCTGCTAGAGAATGATCCGTTTCTTGTCAAAATCAAAGGGGACGGGGAATATGTCTTTTCTCTGAAAAAGCGGATGTCCCGGAGGAAGATCAAAGGCGAGGATCCGGTCTGCGATGTATTGATCCGGAAAGCCGGTGTTTTCCGCGAAAAGACAGATGACACGATATTTCCGGCGCTGGAGCCTCTGCATCAGAAGATTCATTTTCGCCAGCGACTCTTCGGAATCGTTCTGAAAGACGAGGAGGGCTGTTTTGCGATGTTTCCCGGAGAAATTCCTGTAGCCGCTCCCTGCGGCCTCCTCACGGACCTTCAGACGGATCTCATCCCGGACTCCGTGCTTGTTGGAAAGAGCACGGGATACCTGCGAAACGGAAATGCCGAGCTTATCGGCGATATCAGACTGCTTCACTTTATGCATCCCGGACCCTCCCCGCGGATCCGCGGACATGGAATTTTCCCGGGATTCGCGTGACAGATGGAATTGTCTTTCCCGCGAGTTTTTCTTTCAGCAGCATAATTCCCCTTTTCACGACAAGATCATTGTCGATTTCAATCGCTGTCAAGTTGAAATCCGCCGTGCGCGGCTGCTCATATACAATGACTGATACGTCTTCCGGAATCCGGACACGGCATCGGGAAAAAATGTTCAGCAGGCGCTGATGGTCAAAATCTGATACCACGATGAATGCGGTGAATCCTTCCCGCAGAAGTTTCGGCAGAATCACCTGAATCCTGCCTGCGGGCTCATAATTTTCGTTGTAAACGCAATGACGGATGCCGAACGATTCCGCCGCGGAGAAAAATCCGTCCATCCCGCGATTGACGACTTTCTGCGGCGCAGACAGGCTCACGGGATGCAGACGGGCGATGTGCCTGTGTCCAAGGGAAGCCAGATACCCTACGGCGGATTCCATCTCCCAGTCCGCATCCGGCTGCACCGCTTCAATCCGTTCCAGCCTGCTGCCGTACTGATTCACCATAACCAGCGGAATCGTGAATTGCGGACACCAGACGTCCTCGATCCGGTCGGCGCCATTGGCGCAGATCGCTCCATCAAAAAATTTCTCATCGTTTGGTGTGAAATGACGGAAAGGCATGATGACGCCGTTGATTCCGTTCCGCTGAAGCTCCTTCAGACAGAGCACGTTCCAGTCGTCAATGCCGGGGGGCGAAAGAACCACAACGGAATTCTTTTTCCTGCCGTATTCCAGTTTCCCGGCTGTCTGCAGGATCTTTTTCCGGGTTTCAGGATCCACTCCTTTGCAGCCGTTCAGTGCGCGGGACGCCTGCGCCATGGAACAACCGGCCGCAGCGGCAATATCCTTGATGCGTACTTTCATGGTATCATCCCGTTGATTAAAAAAATTGGATGAACAGTGCGATGCCCTGCACTGCGAAAATCACTTCGTGCTCTCCTTGAAGAAAAAGCGTTCGGCGCCCGGAATTTAATATAGGATGGTGAAATTTGTTTTTCAAGCCGGGCGGAACCGAATAAAATCTTCATTTGTTTTCATTTGTGTTTTCAAATTCATTTCATACGGGAATTAATGCATTCTGTTTGCAATTTATTTTCATGAAAAACACTTGCCGGAAAAGATATTTTGCATTATAATGTCGACAGGAAAGCGATGGAAAGGATAAAAAGGGAAATGACAGTTCTCCGCGGCTCATTCAGATTTCAGGAAAACGACGGAAGCCTGGTTTCGGTTTCAAGCGGAAACCATGAACTTCCGCTGAGCGGGGCGCCGTTTTTCTCGCTGGGATTGCGCAGTCAGACCGGCGAACTTGTCACATTGAGTTCAGCGGATTTCCGTTTCTCCTGCACAGAGGAAAATGACGCTCTGCTGTTCCATCACAGCGGACATCCCGGATTTCCGGAACTGTGCGTCCGCACGGCGATCCGGGAACAGGACGGCATGCTTCATTTCCGCCCCGACGTAAGAAATGTCCCTTTTGAATATCTTCTGGAATGGATCGATCTGCCGCAGCCGGTCCTGCCGGAGGGGGGAACGATCTTCTGGCCGCAGCTGGAAGGAGTGCTGATCGATGATCCCCGCGCACGGCAGAACTCTCCGTGGAGCCGCTATCACGTTCTCGGTTTTCTGGGACGCACCGAAGGAATCGCATACAGCGAAGGCGGTTACTATCCCGGTGTCTGCCAGATGCAGTTCCTTTCCTGGGAAAAAGACGGATATGTCCTTTACTTCGGCGCGCATGACTTGAAACACGGCACGAAAGCCGTGGAATATGAACCGCTTGAAGACGGAACCGTGCGTTTGAGTCTACAGACTTTCTGCGGCGGGGCGGAACCGTATCTGCCGGAGTTTGATTATGTCCTGAGCTTCCGCAGGGGGAACTGGATGGATGCTTGTTCCATTTACCGGGAGTGGATTTCCCATGACCCGCGGATGCCGGAAAAAGGCAGGCTGCCGGCGTTGGTGAAAGAATCTCCTGTTGTAGTCATTTACCCCGTGCGAGGATATGGCGACGACAAGGGGAGGATGGATACCTGCAACGAATATTATCCCTATGTCAACGCTCTTCCTCATGTGGAAAATTATGCGGAGCGTTTTGAATCGAAAGTCCTTGCACTGCTGATGCACTGGGAGGGAACTGCGCCGTGGGCGCCGCCATATGTCTGGCCGCCCTGCGGCGGGGAGGAGGAACTGAAAAAATTTTCGGATGCCCTGCATGCAGGAGGAAATTATCTGGGACTTTACTGTTCCGGCACCGCATGGACACAGAAAAGCTGCATTCTTGCCTATTCCCGGGAACGGGAATGCGAGGAGAAGGGACTGAAGCGGAACATGATCCGGGGACCGAAGGGGGAGATCGAGGCGGTCATCTGCTGTGCGCCGGAAGCCCAGCGCCTGGGGTTTGACATGTGTCTGACTGAAGAATGGCCGCGCAGGACATTATGCAATGAATTCGAAAAAATCCGGAATGCCGATGTCGACTATGTGCAGTTTTTCGATCAGAATCTGGGAGGAGCGTATCATGCCTGTTA
This sequence comes from uncultured Victivallales bacterium, assembly GCA_944391115.1. GTDB lineage: Bacteria > Verrucomicrobiota > Lentisphaeria > Victivallales > UBA1829 > UBA11452. The sequence continues at coordinate 69,481 of CALXSJ010000007.1, forward strand.
TTCCCGGGCGCACAGGCATCCCGCCGTGCCGGGCGCATGGCAGACGGAAGCGATGCAGTCACTGCTTGCGGAAATGACGGAATCCCTCCGCGGGAAAGAAGTCCTGCTGGGTTGCGAGGGCGCGGCGGCGGATGCTTATCTCAGGCATCTTCCCTTCAACGATTTGCGCGCCTGCTGGAACTATACACGCGGAATTCCGGTCCCGGGATACCAGTTCGTGTTTCACGAATACTGCAATAACTTCATGGGCAATCAGTGCGGCATTCATGCGGCCGTTGACTGCCGGATTTCCCCCGGGCATTTGCTGTACCGGACGGCCTATGCGTTTATTTCCGGGGACTTGCTTTCTGTTGTATTGAAGAATGCGGGAAGAATTCATTATGGCTGGGGGGCTTCATGGGATCTGCCGGAACCGGATCAGGAATCCGTCATCACGCTGATCCGCAATCTGAACGCCATGCGCCGGAAATACGGAAAGTTCCTTCAGTTCGGACGCATGGAAAAGATGCGGACGGAACTGACATGCGGCGCCTGGGATCTTGCCGTGCACGGAAAAATCCTTTCCATGCCCTCCGTTCTGAGCTCTGCCTGGACCGCGCCGGATGGAGAACAGGCGGAAATCTTCGTCAACTATCTGCCGGAGGCGCAGAAAATCAGACTGCGCAATCGCGGAAGAGAAAAAACAATGGAAATTCCGCCGCTGACAGCCATTGCTGTTCCGGAATCTGTATTTCAGTCCGAATCAGTCAGGGCATGCAGAATATGAACATGGAAGGAAGGATATTCAACAGGAAAAACAGAGGAGGGAGTGATGAATTCCGGAAAATACGGGAAATGCAGATTTACACTGATTGAACTTTTAATCGTTGTTGCAATTCTGGCGATTCTGGCGGCAATCCTGCTGCCGGCATTGAGCAGGGCACGGGAAACCGCATGGAAGATCAGCTGCCTGAATAACATCAAGGGTTATGCAGTGGGGCAGGCGATGTATGCGGGCGCCTATACCGGATACATGATCGGTGCAAATAACAGCTGGTTTTTCAGAATGTACGATATCATGAACGGGAAAACCTATGACAGCACCGGTATTGCCACTGCTTCCGAACATGAAAGGAAGCGTTTCCGCAAAGCGTTCCGCTGTCCGGGTTCTCCGCTGAATGAGGCCTTGTTTTATTATGCGACCAACAGGATGGTCAACACGGATTTGCTGCCTTACGGGATCAACCAGTATGCATACTCTCATCTGAAATACGACCGTGTTGTAAAACCGTCCATCAAGCATCTGTTCGGAGACAGCGATGATGACGGGAAACACGGTTATTTTATTGCGCTTAATAATTATGAGCTCGGCAACAGACACCGCGGCAACGCATCGCTGGGATATGCAGACGGCCATGCCGCAAGCACGGAGGCGAAAACATTATGGGCGCCCGTTACCGTCATGGGAAAAATGGATCCGTATACAGGCGCAGTCATTGCCAGGAGCTCCTCCACAGCGGTGAACTGGGCGACTGCCGGAAAATATCTGAGGCATCATTGGGGGATTGTGGCAAATCCGAACTCAAGCGCAGAGGTGGATTTCATGACAAATCCGCCAAAAGGATATTAATTCCCCGCTTATGGTCTGTGATACGGAAAATAGGAAAACATTACAAAAAAAGGAGAGCCATGTCATGATGAAGTTTTATAAAACAGTTCCATTCCTGCTTGTGGCCGCATCGGTATTTTCCCTGTATGGTCGGGAGCGGGGGATTCCGATCTTTTCAGACAGCTTTCAAACCAGGGACACGTTTGCGGAAAACTGGATTGTCGGAAAGGGTTACGAAAGCCGGACCGCCTCCAGGGACGGCAGCGTGCATTTCACCGCCGGCGGATCCATGACAATGCGCCGTCCGACACCGGAAGAGTTCTACGCCGAAGCGGATTTCACGATCCGTCCCGATACGAAATGGTTTGCCGGAAAACCAATTGCTGAACGGCGGTCGGCATTCTGCGGATTCCGGATTGAGAATTTCTCCTTTTTCCTGCTCCCGCAGGGAAACACCTGGATGATATATCAACTTCCTGGCCAGAAGAAATCCCATGGAAAACAGACAAAGATTGAGGGATTCAAGGTTGGGAGTCCCGTCCATGTGGCTGTTTCGCGGAGCGTGGCCAATAATTCCGCGACTTACCGCTTTATCGTTAACGGCAAGGATGCGGGAAGTTTTACGACCAATGCTCCTGCCGCTGTTTCCGACTCCGGCGGGACAAAACAATTCAGTCCGCTGACTTTATTCAGTTTCGGCTTGTACATGGAAGTGGACAACTTCTCCTTGAGCGGAATCAGCAAGAAGGACAGCTCTCCGAATATGATTGTCAACAGCTCATTTGAATATGATGAAGACGGAATCCCCCCGTATTACTGCCGGACCGGAATGTACCATTTCGCAAAACACAGGGAAATTCCGTTTGAAAATTATCTGAAGGCATGGAAGGTGGATACCCGGGAAAAACATTCCGGGAAACAGTCCCTGAAACTTGTGCTGGATGGTTCCAGTGCCGGAGGCTTTCAGCTCTGGACGCATGGGACCGGAACGGTGAAAGGTCTTCCCGGAGTATTCAGCGTCTGGATGAAATCGGATACGGAGAAGCTGCCGGTCAGGATTCGCTATGGACATTTAACGTGTGATGTTGCTGTCGGGAAAGAATGGAAGCGCTATGAACTCATGAACCCGGAACTTCCGGGGACGGGACACTATTCTCCTGTTTCTCTCATGATCCGGGAAGATGTGCGCGGCACCCTCTGGATTGATGATCTCCAGGCGGAAGTGATTCCTCTTCCGCAGGAGAAGAAGGAAACGTACGCGACCGGCTACAGACCTTCCGATCTTGACAAGGCGAAATTTGCAAAAGCGGATCAGGTGAAACGCGCTCCCGGCTTCCGCATTCCGCTGCTCCCGCCGGATGCCGCACCGACTGTGAAACTGGATTCCTGGAAGGGGAAAGCCGTAAAACTCGATCAGTTCTATTTCAAAAACGAAAAGCCCGCACGGAATACGGAAGCCTTCGTCGCCTGCGATGAGAAACAGCTTTACATCGGGTTCCGGAATTACGGGGAATCTCCGGAGGCACTTGCCCTTCCGCGCGAAGCACGGGATTCTTTTTCCGCCTTCGGCCGCGACGGACTCGAACTCTTCTTCAATGTATCGAATGAGAAGGATCAATATTATCATTTTGTTGCGAATTCAAATGGTTTGCAGACCGATCTTTTCCGCGATGATGCGCAATGGGATTCCGTCTGGAAATCGGAAGCTGCGGTCAATTCCGCCGCCGGCAGCGTGGATTATCTGATCACAATTCCCTTCAGCTCCTTTGCCGGTCCCGCCCTGAATTCCAGATGGCTTGTCAATCTTTGCCGGAATGATGTCCATGACAAAAGTAAAAAGGAATATCAGTGCCTCTTCAGAAATCATGTTCTCGGATACCGTCAGCAGCAGTTCTGGCCGGTTGCGGAACTTCCGGAAAAAATCATCCGCAAATGGTCGCTCGGGGCAAGAAATGCGACAGTGACAGAAGCGGGAAAAAATCGTGTTGTTTATTCTTTCGCAATGGGAAACTGCACTGGAAACGACCGTGCACTCGTTGCACAGGTTCTGGACAGAACCAATCAGAATGCTCTTCTCGGCGAGCGGAAATTCAATCTTGCTGCCGGCGAGAGTGTCCTTTCCGTTCCCGCCGCGGTTTCTTCGCGGAAGGTCCGGCTGATTCTGAAAGACGGCGGAAGCATCGTTTCCGATCAGATTTTCCTTCCGGTCAGGCGCAGTCCGCTTTCCGTGCTGGGCCGTCTCAATTACTATATGAACGAGCCGGAAGCTGAATTCAAACTGACGAGCAGCCTTGACGGAATCAAAAATATGACGGCAGTCCTGGAATGTGCCGGCAGACAGATCAAAGCAAAGCCGGGACCCGTTTTCCGCATGCGGCTTCCCTTGAAAGGAATCCCGGACGGCGTGCACGCACTTCATGTCCGTTTGCTCAACAAGGACGGTTCCGTTGCGGCAGCGGCATCCTCGGAGCTTGTCAGGAAGCCTTACCGGAAAGGCGCAACGCAGATCAACCGTTTCTCCCGTTCGCTGGTCCATAACGGGAAACCCGTTTTTATGATCGCCCCGTTCTTCGGTGACTTCGGCTTTGCGCAAGTGTTTACGAAAAACATCTGCCTGAATATGCTGGATTTTGCATGCAGAAACGGATTCCGTACCGGTCATATTCTGATCGGTCCTGCAAAAGAATCCGTGGCGAACGGGAAAGCTTTCCTGAAAGCCGCCGCGCAAAAAGAGTTTCCTGTTATGCTCTGGACAAAATACGGTCATTCCTCTATTGCCACCATCAGCGACGAGGATATGATGCGGGAGCTGGACAGCCCCAACATTCTTTCCCAGATGATTATGGATGAGCCTGAACTTGTGATTTCTTCCGGAGAAGCCAGGGACTATCTGCGGAAAATGCGTCCGAATTTTCCCTATACGCCGGTTCATATGAACAACACCGTGATCGGCATCCCCAATCGCTATGGCAATCTGGAAACAGACATTCTGATGCTCGACAACTATTTGACCGCCGTGGAAAATCAGACGGTTGAACATATTGTCAAACATGCCGATATCATGCGGGAAATCGGCGCCGAAGACGGCAAGCCATGCTATTATTTTCTGGTTTGCACCAATTTCCCGCTGCATTACAAGGAGCCGTCCTGCCGAGAACAGCTCGCCCAGTCTTACGGCGTGATTGCCGCGGGATGCACAGGAATATCCTATTATATCGGATTTCCGACGACGGAGGGATCATGGAGGGCCATGCTTCAGGTGAACAAGGAAGTCCTGAGCATGGAAGAGGCTCTTCTGAGCGAGGAAGACACCGTTGGAGCAAAGTGCGGCAGCGCTCCGGACAAGGTCCGCGTCCTGACAAAAAAGCACAAAGGCCATCTGTATCTTGTTTCCGTGAACATCAACCGGAATCCGGCGGGAAAAACCGTCTTCACTCTTCCTTCGGAATATCAATATGCCGAAGAAGCGGAAGTCTTGTTCGAAAACCGCACCATTCCAGTGAAGAACGGGCAGTTCTCCGATGATTTCCCCGGGCATTCACGCCATGTTTACAAACTGAAACTCAAACAGCGGACGCCATGATAAAATAATCGGGTGCAGGCGGAAGAGATGGATCCCCGGAACCGGAACGCGGGGGATTTTCTGGCGGGAATGGAGCTTTCCGGGAAAAATCCGCTGTTTTCCGCTCCCGCGTTCCGGCATTGCGCAAAGCCTGGCGCCCGGTCGTGCAGAGTTGAGTGAATCCATCCGGCGCTGCGGAAATTTGCGGAATGCGCCGCTCCGGACCGTTCCTGATCCGGACTGCGGAACTCCGGAAACGCGCCCGGATTGAAAAACAGGCGGATGATGCTATATTCCTTCAGCTGCGCTCGTCAGTGTGAGGATCAGACCGGGTTGTGAAGAATCTTCGTCAAAAATACAGGAACATCATTCTGCGTGATTTCAGGACTCTGAAAAACGGGCGGGTGGTCAATTACAATATTGGAACCGCCGCTCATGCGCCTGGCAATATCGCGGTTCTGAAAAAATATCTTGCGCCGGATACAAAAATCAGCATCTGGGCGGAGGCGCCTCTGTCTCCTCCGCTGGATGCCATGATGCGCCGCGGCTTTCCGGAGGTTCCGATCATCGCCGGCACCCTGAAAAACGGTGTGTTTTCCAGTCCGGAACTGGAATCGCTGGTCCGCGAGTCCGACCTTTTCCTGATCTCCTCCGGTTCTGGAATGCCGTTGAAACAGTCCATGCTGGAATATCATTCTCTGACCGGCAGGCCGTGCGGCGCATGGGCGGTCGGTTTCAGCCCGCAGGACGTGCCGGAGCTGAGAATCATGGATTTTGCCTTTTATCGCGACTCCATATCGGCGGATGAAGCTGTCAAGACGATGAAAGAATGTCCTCCGCTTCTGGGCGGTGCGCCGGACGCCGTTTTCCGCTTCGATTGCGCCGACGAAGAGGGCGCGTCTGCTTTCATGGCGGAAAAGGGGTTGGAACCCGGCAATTTCATCTGCTGCATTCCCGGGGCCCGGTATACGCCCCGCTGGGAGTTTTTCGATACTCCGGTCCGGCCCGAAAGACTGAAACGGAATCAGGAGCGGGAGGAGCCGGACAACGGACCGCTCCGCGGCATTCTGACGGAAGCGGTCCGCCGTTTCGGCGTAAAGGCGCTGATCTGCGCGGAACAGATCCCTGAAATGAGGATTGCCCGGGAAACCATTTATGAAAAACTGCCGGAGGATGTCCGCAGAGCTTCTGTGCTGCTGAACAGCTTCTGGGCTCCCGATCTGGCTCTGGCGGTCTACCGGAAAAGTCTGTGCGTATTCGGAATAGAAATGCATTCTCAGGTCATGGCCGTCGGCAGCGGTGTTCCCGCTGCGGTCTTCCGGCATTCCGGATTCGGTTCCAAAAGCGAAATGTGGAGGGACATCGGTCTGGGCGACTGGCTGCTGGATATTGACGAACCGGATTATGCACGGCGCGGTCTGGAGGTGGTTTCCGGCATATTGTCTTCTTACGGAAAGGCGCTGGAAACGGTACGCGCCGCCGTGACGCAGATCGGCAGAGCGGAAAGAACGGCTGCGGAAGCGGCTTTTTTTCAGGCGGAAATGGGACCGTGAACCGGTTTTTCCGCCCGCGGGGAAGAACCGCGTCGGAGAATATTTTTCATGCATCAAGGAGCAGACAGACAATGACCGCAAGACTCACCGTTTTAGGTTCCTGTTCGGGAACGGAGCCGTTTCCGCCTCGGCATCATACCTCGTGGACCCTGGAAAAAGACGGCTGTCTTTACTGGTTTGACGCAGGGGAGAACTGTTCGTATTCCGCTTATTCCAGAGGAATGGATCTGCTGCGGAGCCGGGCCATATTTATTTCTCATGCCCATCTGGACCATACCGGAGGGCTGCCGCATCTGCTGTGGGTCATGGCGAAGGTGGCCGGACTCCGGAAAGAGCAGAACCCGCATCCCGCAATTTACACTCCGGACATGGAACAGGCGGAATATTTTGTCGCGGCACTGAATCATACGGAATTCGGGAAGGAGACCGCGTCCACTCCCATCCGGCCCGTCACGGACGGAAAGATTTTTGACGACGGCCGCATTCAGGTCTTTGCGTATCACAATCATCATCTGGGAACGCCGGAAGACGGTATCTGGCGATCCTATTCCTACCGGATTGAGACCGGAGGGAAAAAAATCGTCTATTCCGGAGACGTGGCAGGTCTGGAGGACCTCGGAGATCTTCCGCATGATGCGGATTTCCTGCTGATGGAAAGCGGTCATCACGATCCTCCGGAAATCTGCCGGAAGCTCCGGGATACCGGTTTCGCGGGACAACTGGTATTGCTCCATCACGGCCGGAAAATTCTGTCGGATCCGGATTTTTACGCAGCGGAGTGCGGGAAAATTCTGGATGGCAGAGTGAAGATCGCGGAAGACGGCACTCTGCTGGAGATTTGAACCGGGCCCGGACAAGGAAAAACTCCATCCTGCAATTGCTGCCGGATGGAGTTCCGCCTCAGACACCGGAGAACCGCTTCCTGCCGGACTCCGGAATGTTCCGGAAACGCATCTGCTGAAACGGATTATTCCCCTTCCAGCGTGTCGAAAAATTCCTTGACCGGGAAAATCCGGGTGGTCGCGCCGATATTGCATCCCGTCATGTAGAGGCCGTTTTCCGTGTCTCCGCGCCATGTCGCGAGCAGTGCGCGCGCAATGCAGAAAAGCGATTTTGCCGGATTGCAGGAACGCAGACAGCGGTAGGGGCAGGTGAAGCGTTCCCGGTTTCCGCTGAGAACACGCTGGACCAGCGGCGTTTTGAGAACTCTGACCGGCAGTCCGACCGGGCTCTTGATTACAACGACGTCTTCCGGTTTCGCGTCGACGAAAACCTGTTTGCTTTCCCGGGCGATGCCGGCCTCTTCCGTTGTGATGAAATAGGTGCCGATCTGAACGCCGTCGTAGCCCATCTTCAGGAATTTTTCAATGTCCGCGCGGGAGGCGACCTCTTCCGCCGCAATGAACGGAATATGGAGGTCGTAGCGTGTTGCGACTTCCTTGACTTCCGCGAAAAGCTTGTCCATGGAACAGGTCTCGGGATGTTCAATCATATCCAGAGTAAAACCGAGATGACCTCCGCATTTGGGCCCTTCGATAATCACGGCGTCCGGTTTCCGGTTGTATTTGCGGAGCCAGGTCTTGACGACGACTTCAAAAGCGCGTCCGCTGGAAATCACGGGGATCAGGGCGATTTCGGCATCTCCGACATATTCCGGGAGCGGCAGAGGCAGTCCCGCTCCGGAGATGATGTAGTCAACGCCTTCGGCAACGGCGGTCCGGACAATTTCCTCGTAATTGGAGAGCGCCACCATGACATTGACGCCAAGAGGTTTCGCTCCTTGCGCCAGTTCCCGCGCCTTGCGGATTTCCAGCGCGAAATTCTCGTTGCACTCTTCCACAAAACGGATTTTGCCGCGTTCGACATCGCCGATGCCGACGCTGGCGATGGTTCCGTATCCGCCGTTTTTAATGACAGCCGAGGCCAGTTCCGCCATTCCGATGCGGACCCCCATTCCCGCCTGGATCACGGGATATTTGCTTTCCAGATGTCTTATTTTGAGTGATGGAAGTTTCATATATGCGCCGATATTATGTTTTCCCGGTTTTTCTTTTGCGGCCCGTCCGCCCAGAAAAAACCGAAACGATGAACTTTCTTACAATAGCACGGGAATCTTCTTTTTCAAGCATTGCGCTTGAAACTGGAACTTTAAAATTACCATTTCCCTCCGGATGCCGCATGCAGGAAGGAAAACAGGAGAGACGGAAGGAGAATTCGAAACAGAGGAGGCTTTTTCCCGCTTTTCTTGCTTCCGGAAATTGACTAATCCGGAATGTGAACTTATATTTAAAGATTCCCATTTCAAAAATTTGACAAGATCATTTACGCTGAGGAAAAGAAACATGCTGACATTGCTTTGTGCGCTGGCCGCCGGAACCGCCGTCTGGCTGGGAACGGTCTACGGGCTGCAGGTGACTCCGCAGTGGGGAACCTTTTTCGGAATTCTCGCCATGCTGGTCATCCAGATTTCCATCTCCCTGATTGTCCGCCGCAGAACGACGAAAATCAATCTGCGGATTCAGGGCATTATGCTGGACGTTCAGAAAAAGCTGGAGGCGAAACAGCAGCAGTTCATGCGCCGTCCGATGGATCCGAAGCAGATGATGCAGCAGTTTGTCCGTGAACAGAACGCAGGGCTGGAGCGCGCCATCGCCGCCTGTGAGGAATTCCGGGGGCTTTACAAGTGGAGTTTTCTGATGGAGCGGCAGATCAATACGATGAAAATGGCGTTCAACTATCAGCTCAGACGGTATGACGAGGCGGACCGCCTGATGGCAAAATCGCTGCTGCTGGACCCTCAGTCCATTTCCATGAAGATGGCACGCATGTACAAGCGCAATGAAGAGGGCATCGACCGTTTCTTCAAGAAGAAATGCAGGCGTCTCAAAGGGAAAAACTGTGTTCTGCCATATTCCCTGTATGCCTGGATCCTGATCCGTCAGGATAGGCCGGATGAGGCGTTCAAGGTCATGACCGAGGCGAAAAAGCGCGTGGAGAACGACGTGATTGTTCAGAACTGGGAGGCGCTTGCGAACAAGAAGCCGAAAAGCTTTTCCAACGCCGGACTCGGGGAAATGTGGTACGCGCTGGCTCTGGAAGAGCCCAGAATGCCCAAACCGCAGTACCGCTACCGCTGATCCGTCATCCGTTGAAATATTCCGGGTTTTTCGGCGAGAGTTCCTGCGCTTTTTTCAATGCCTCCGCGGCTTCCGCGGCCCGGTGCGGAAGCGGCCGGAGAATCCGATACTTCCTGTAATAGTAGCCTGCGCGTTTCGGCGCACGCCGGATGGCCTCCTCCAGCAGGGCGATTCCTTCGTCGGCATACAGCGGCCCGAGCGCGAGATAATAGTTTGATGCCGCAGCATAGGGAAACGGCGATTCCGGCGCGATCCGGACGCATTCGCGAAGCATCCGTGCGACATCGTCGGGTGTCACCGGATTTCCTCCCGCGCGCGGCGTCCCGAACCGGACATCCGTGGCGGAATGAAGCTTTTCATAAGCCATTTCCGCGGCGACAATCCGCGGAAGTTCCAGACACGGATACAGAATCAGACCCGCGGAGATCAGGAGAGACAGCGCCTTGACCGTTTTTTCCTCTTTTGCAGTCCGTGGAACGGGGTATTTCAGGAATTGGCCCGCCTCCTTTGAAACCAGAATCAGCGATCCCAGGGCGATCGCGGTTGCCGCGGCGCCGGGAGTTTCATAATCCAGTTCGATCATGGCGTGAACGGTCCATGAGATGATGCCGAGCGTCATGCCGCACTGCATGATTCCGCCATTCTGGTTTTCGTCTGTCCGCAAGGTTCTGTAAAGAACGAAGAGTGCGGCAGCGCACGGGAGCAGCAGAAGCGCTGCGGCAAGCAGGAACGCGCACACCCCCGCCTGCGATCCGAGCGCGAGCAGAAAATTGTGCGGTCCGTGAGGGGCCTCGTCGTTGACCAGATCCTTGTAGAGCAGATATTCATGAAAAAACTCCCCCCATCCCGCGCCGGCGAACGGATGCGTCAGCATCATTTCGAAGGCCGCCTTGAAATAATCAAAACGGAAGAGCATGGATTTGAATCCGCGCCAGAATTTCACCATGACGATGAATCCCGCGAGCATGACGGGAATCAGGGCATAACAGAAGATCCGGAGTCTGCCCGGAATCCGGAAGAGGGGAATTACGAAGGCAACTCCGGCGATCAGAGCGAGAACCCCGCCGCGACTGCCTGTTTCCTTGAGCAGGAACAGATAGAGCAGCGCAGCGGGAGTGCAGAGGATCAGGCGCGCGGCCCATGGCGGTTCGACTTTTCCTCCGAACTTGTACAGGGAGGCGAGAATCAGCGGAAACACCATGGCGAGATAGCCGGCATACACGTTGCAGACTGCGAAGTCGCCGGAAACGCGGGATTCCAGCAGCCTGGTGGCGAACTGTCCGGTCAGGATCTGCTGTCCCGTTGCGCGTTCCTTTTCCTCGATGAATCTGCGTGTGTCCTCAAACCCGCTCCAGTACTGGTTCAAGGCGGAGTACACGGACAACACCGCTCCGGTGAGAATCGCCGCGAAAAGCTGCCGCGCAAAATGTTCCGGATCGCGTTCCAGCATCAGGCAGAGCGCCGCCGCATAACAGCCCAGCCCGAAGCAGTAGACCGTGTTCTGCGCGGCGAAATCCCAGGTGGAGGCATGGAGCCAGCCGGGAAGAGAGGCGGCGGCGAGAAGCGCCCAGAGAAAAGCGTATCCGCGCAGAAGTGTATTCCGCACCGAGGGCGGAGGCATCAGCAGGATGCACAGAATCAGTGCGAACGCCGAGAAGGCCGGAAACAGCATGACGGACCAGGAACCGATGAGGATCCCGGTGAAATTGTCCCAGTAAATCATCGGCATCTCCGGCACGCCGACTGTGGAGGCGAACTTCAGCGGCAGAAGTGCTGTGAGAAACAGCAGAAACGCCCTCGGAAGAAATGCGAGTCTGTCACGGAATGTGCGGTTCATGCGGCTCCTTTCCCCGTGCCGTGTCAGGCGCGCGGATGCGCTTTGTTGTAGACCGCCTTCAGACGCTCCGCGCTGATGTGCGTGTAAATCTGCGTCGTGCTCAGGTTGGCGTGCCCGAGCAGCTCCTGCACGCTGCGCAGATCGGCTCCCGCGTCAAGAAGATGCGTGGCGAACGAATGGCGCAGTTTGTGCGGGGTCATATCCGAAGGCAGACCGGCGGCGGCCAGATAAAGTTTGAAGTTGCGCTGGAAGCTCCGCGGCGTCAGGCGTCCGCCGTCCTGATTGATGAAGAGCGGCGCCTCCCTCCGGGCGTCCGCCGTCCAGAGCGCGCGGATGCGGAGATATTTGCGCAGAGCCCGCTCCGCGGGTCCCCCGAGTCCGCAGAGACGTTCTTTTTTGCCTTTTCCGCGCACCTTCATGATTCCGCCGATGAGATCGACGGAAGAGAGATTCAGCCCGAGCGCCTCGCTGATGCGGAGTCCTCCCGAGTAGATCACCTCCAGAATCGCCCCGTCGCGCGCCGCGGAAAGCTGCGCGTTTTCCTCGGATTTCACGATTCCCTTTGCCGACGCGTCGCGCCAGACGGCATCCACGGAGTCCAGCAGGCGCGAAACCTCCGCGACGGTCATGTATTTGGGCAGGAGTTTCTGTTTTTTCGGAGAGGCCAGTCCGGCGAACGGATTGGATTCGACGATATGCTCCCGTTCCAGATAGCGGTAGAAGGAGCGGAGACCGGAAATTTTCCGGAGAATGGATGTCCGGGAGAGATTCTCGCCCTGGAGCGCCACGACGAAGGAGCGGGCGTCATGCACGGAGACCGAGTTCCACTCCACGCACTGTTCCGAGGCGTCCGCATTGAGGGTCAGGCGGGAAAACTGCTCAATGTCCATCCGGTAGCTTTCCAGCGTGTGCCCGGACGCGTTGCGCTCGCTGTTCAGATACGCGAGAAAGCCGCTCAGCGACCGGTCCGGATGTTTTGCGCCGTTTTCCGCCATTGTCTCACCCCCGCGCCGCCATTGCGGCCTTGACGAAGTTCCGGAACAGCGGATGCGCCTCCAGCGGCGTGGACTTGAATTCGGGATGGAACTGGCAGGCCACGAACCACGGATGCGCTTCCAGCTCGATCATTTCCACAAGAGAACCGTCCGGCGACGTGCCGGCGACCCGCAGACCTTTTTCCTCAAGCGTCTTGCGGAAGGCGCTGTTGAATTCGTAACGGTGGCGGTGGCGTTCGGAAATGCGGTCCGTTCCGTAGGCGGCTTCCGCGCGGGAACCTTTGGCAAGCACGCACGGATAGGAGCCGAGCCGCATGGTTCCGCCTTTGTCGGTCACATGCTTCTGCTCCTCCATCAGCGCGATGACCGGATGCGCGGTTGACGCGTTGAATTCCGTGCTGTCCGCGTCCGCCATGCCGCATATGTCGCGCGCGAATTCGATTACGGCGCACTGCATGCCGAGACAGATGCCGAGGAAGGGGATGTTGTTTTCACGGGCGTAGCGGATCGCCTTGATTTTGCCGGAGACGCCCCGGTCCCCGAATCCGCCTGGCACCAGAATGCCGTTGAATCCGCGCAGCAGCTCCCCGGGTTCGCGGGCATCAAGCTCCTCGGCTTCGATCGGATGGATCTTCACCTGAACGCTGTTTGCGATTCCTCCGTGGGAGAGCGCCTCGTAGATGCTCTTGTAGGCGTCGCGCAAAGAGATGTATTTCCCGACGACGGCGATGTTCACGATTCCGTTTTCAGGGTTCAGGACCGTGTGGAGCATCGTCTGCCAGGAGCTCAGGTCAAGATGGTTTTCCGGAAGGCCGAGCAGACGCAGAATGCTCCGGTCCATGCCCTGTTTCTCAAGTTCGAGCGGAACCTCGTAGATCGAGTGTTTGACATCGAGTTCCTCGATGACCATTTCCCGCTTGACATTGCAGAAGAGCGCGAGTTTTTTCTTGTGGTCCTCCTCCATCGGAACCTCGCAGCGGCAGATCAGAACGTGCGGGATGATGCCGATGCTGCGCAGAATGCCGACGGACTGCTGCGAGGGTTTCGTCTTGAGCTCTCCCGCGGCGCGGATGAAAGGCACGAGCGTCAGATGCAGGAAGATGGAGTTCCCCTCTCCCGCGTCCTGATGAAACTGGCGGATCGCTTCAAGAAACGGGAGCGACTCGATGTCTCCGACCGTCCCTCCGATTTCCGTGATTGCGATATCGAGGTCCGGCGAGTCGAGAGAGGCGATCGCCGCCTTGATTTCGTCGGTGATGTGCGGAATGACCTGAACCGTTCCGCCGAGATAGCCGCCGTGCCGCTCGCGCGAGATGACCGTGCTGTAGATTCTGCCGGTCGTGTAGTTGCTTGCGCGGGAGCAGCGGATGCCCGAGAAGCGTTCATAGTGCCCGAGATCCAGATCGGTTTCCGCTCCGTCGTCCGTGACGAAGACCTCCCCGTGCTGGTACGGGGACATGGTGCCTGGATCGACGTTGAGATAGGGATCCAGCTTCTGCATGGCCACGCGGTAGCCGCGCTGCTTGAGAAGCATGGCGACGGAGGCAGCCGTGATGCCCTTTCCGAGGGAAGACACGACGCCGCCTGTGATGAAGATGTGTCTGGTCATTGGTTCCTGTCCTGATTTTGATTGAGAGAGATCAAAAAAGTATCCGGAACAATACCACAGTTTGCGTGTTTATCAAAGTCCCGGGCAAAAATAATGAAAGTTTTTTCCGGAGTTTCCCGATGCGGGAAAGCGGTGTTCCGGTGAGGAAAAAAGAGTTTTTTCTCCGGGGAATCCATTGCAAGGCGCATCTCCCGCCGGTATATTATCCGGTCGGGCCGCGCGGACGGACCGGACTCGTCTCCGTTCCGCGCTTCCGCATGAGGAAAACAGCTTTGGAGGAGGATTTTCATGGAACGGGCTCTGCAGCATTTCATCGGTTATCTTTCCCTGGAACGCGGACTGGTCCGGAACTCCACCATGGCCTACCATTCCGACCTGACCGATTTCATTGCCGGACTCGGAGAGCGCGGGATCAGCTCCTTCGATGCCGTCACGCGGGATGACATTATCGACTACCTGTCGGAATGCAAGGAGCGCGGCATGGAGGTGACGACGCTGGCGCGGCGTCTGGTGGCGATTAAAGTGTTCTTCCGCTATCTCTATCAGGAGCGCATCATCGGCGCGGACATCACGGACGTGATGGACTCCCCGAAGCTGTGGAGAATTCTGCCGGAGTTCATGTCGCCTGCCGAAGTGGATGCGTTCCTGAACGCGTTTCCCGCCAATGCGAAGGATCCTCTCACGCTGCGCAACCGCTGCATCCTGGAAATGATGTACGCCTGCGGACTGCGGGTTTCCGAAGCCGCGGGCCTGAAGCTCGGATCGCTGAATTTTGACGAAAACATCGTCCGGGTTTTCGGCAAGGGTTCCAAGGAGCGGATTGTGCCGATGGGACGCACGGCGGTCGGCATTCTGAAACGGTATCTGGAACGGTCGCGTCCCGAACTGATCGCGTCGCCGGAGGAGCCGATGCTTTTCGTTTCAAACCGCGGCAGGCCGCTTGACCGGGAGCGGATCTGGGCGATTGTCAAGGAGGCGGCGCGGATCGCGGGCATCCGCAAGAACATCCATCCGCATACGCTGCGGCACTCCTTTGCCAGCCATCTGCTGGAGAACGGCGCGGATCTGCGGATCATTCAGGAGATGCTCGGACACGCGGACATCAGCACCACGCAGATCTACACGCATGTCGATCAGCAGCGTCTGCTGTCCGTGCACAAGAGATTCCATCCGCGCGCCTGACGGAACGGAAAAGGAGGGCTTCCCGCAATGAAATGGACCGCCGGAAACAAGGGAATTCCGCTGGCATCGGGTCTGCTCGTTCTCGTGACTGCCGCGTTTCTGTTTCTTTCCGGCGGAACTCCGGAGAGAGAAACCAGAACGTTTCCGGTCATGGGGACCGTGTGCGGAATCGATCTTTACGGGAATTCCAGGGAAATCCTGAACCGGGCGGCCGACGATGCGCAGCGGGAGATCCGCCGCCTGGAAGCCATGTTCAACATTTACGACCCGGACAGCGAGCTTTCCCGCCTGAACGCAGCCGCGTTTCATCATCCGTTCCGCTGTTCGGAGGAGCTCTGGGAGATTCTTCAGCAGGCAAGAAAGTATTACGTTCTTTCGGACGGCGCGTTTGACGTCACGGTCAAGCCGCTGATGAAACTCTGGGGATTTCACCGGAAACGTTCCGGCGTTCCGGCGCGGGAGGAAATCGAGGCAGCCAGAAAACTGGTCGGACTGGACAAAGTGATTTTCAATGATGCGGACAGAACCGTCCGCTTTTCCGTCGACGGAATTGGAATTGATCTCGGCGGAATCGCCAAGGGATATGCGCTGGACAAGGCGCGGGAAAAGGTGCTGCGTCACGGCGTTGACACCGGCATTCTTGATCTCGGCGGCAATCTGTTCTGTCTGCCGGAGCCGATCCCGGGAAAAGGCCGTTCCGCCTATCGCGTCGGCATCCGCAATCCGCTGGACAAAAACCGGATCATGACCGTGGTGCCGATGCGCGACGCCGCGATCGCCACTAGCGGGGATTATGAGCGTTATGTCGTCATTGACAGCAGACATTACACGCATATCATGGATGCGAAGACCGGATATCCCGCATCCCATATGCTTTCGGTCTCCGTGATCGCTCCGAAAGGGGTTGATTCCGATGCGCTTTCCACCTCGGTTTTTCTGAAAGGCGCGGTTCTTGCGCGGAAGGTCAGAGAGGAAAATCCGGCGATCCGGATTCTCATTGTGCGCAGGGATCCGGAAAATCCCGCGCGGATTCTGGTGGAACGCTTCGGCGATGCATGGGAAAAAGAGATTGCCGTTGAACCGCGTTCCGAATAAAGCCTGATTCCGGAGATCTCCGGCGCGGATTCCCCGCGCCGGCCAAGCTGCTGAACGGACGGGTGAAACAGTTTTCCCCTTCAGGGTATGGATACGCGAAGCGCGTGCTCGTAAACGAACCCCGCCAGCAGGAATGCGATTGCAAGGCCGCAGAACAGCGGATAGAATTCCTTCCAGTTCACGATGATGTTCTGCTCAACGCTGGTTTTTTCCAGCTTGTCGATCTGCTCCATGGCTTTTGCCATCGACTCGCCGTCGGCCGCCTTGTAGTAGACGCCGCCGGTGGTGTCCGCCATTTCACGCAGGAGTTTTTCGTCGAAGCTTCCCGTTACCGGCTGGAAGGAGCTCCCGAGCATGGAGTCGAACTTCATGACCGAATTCTGCGAACCGATGCCGACCGTGTAGAGCGTGATATCGAAAGTTTCCGCAAGTTTTGCCGCCTGTCTCGGCGTGACTTTCGCATTCACATTGTTCGCGCCGTCGGTGAACAGCACGATGATGCTGCGCTTGGAGTCGGAGTCCTTCAGACGCTGAACGGCGCTTGCCACAGGTCCGGCAATGCCGGTCGCGTCTCCGATCGAACCGGATTCCAGACGGTCCAGGTTTGCGATCAGCCATGCGTGATCCAGCGTCGGCGGGCAGACCACATACGGCAGCGGCGCAAACGCGATCAGGCCGATCCGGTCGTTCGGGCGTGCTTGGATGAATTTTGCGATCTCCTCCTTGGCTGTGCCGAGGCGGTCTTTGACTCTGCCGGAGGCCAGCGCCACTTCCAGTTCCCGTTCCGTGCGGATGCCCGGCGGAACGTCGATGGCGCGCATGCTTCCCGAGAGATCCAGCGCCACCATGATGTCGATCCCGTCCGCTCTGCGGCGGATCTCCTCCATTCCTTCACGGGGTCCGGCAAGCGCGGTAATCAGCATCACGCCGCCCGCCGCATACAGCAGGAACGGAATCAGTTTCCGGAGATGGAAGCGCCGGAGCTCCGGTCCGGCAGCCGCCCGGAACGGGCGCAGCGACGGCACGCGCAGCGCGGGCACGGGTTTGAACCAGGCGCGCAGCAGCACCAGCGCCAGCGGGATCAGAAGAAAGAACATATAGGGATGTGCAAAGGTATGAGTCATGGTGTCTGCTCCTTTTTGTTTTCCTCCGCCGGAATGGTTTCCGTGACAAGGCGTTCGGCCTTTTCCGCGGCGTTTTCAAAAAGCGCGCGGTCAGCGGGGAGCCGGGCGAACTTGACCATGTCGGCGGCGGAGAGGAACTCCTTCAGAAAGTCGCGCTGAGCGTCCGAGAGACCGCCTCCGCCCCGTTCAAGATCGCCGAGGAATTCACCGGTTGTCTGATGGCCTGCGCGGAGCCGGAAGCGCTGTTCCAGATAATCGCGCACAATGTCGGTCAGCTCCGCAACGGAGTTTTCCAGCGGAATGCCGCCGGAGCGGACGCGCCCGATCAGCGCATGGATGGCATTGACCGCTACCTCCCACGGGGAGAGAATGCGCGCGGCGCGTTTCCACCTTCTGCGGATCAGATATGCGGCAAGCGCGACCACCAGAAGAACGGCGGCTGCAATTGCTGCATAAAGCGGCAGTTTCGACGCCGTTTTTCCGTCAATTCGGGAGGCAATCTCCAGATCGGCGGATTCCACGGGAAGCGGATTTGAACGGAAGGCGGGAATTTTCAAGGTCAGCGTCTGATTGTTGCTGAAAGATGCGTTCAGACGCCCGTCCTTGATTTCTCCTTCGGCGTATGACTGAAGCGGCACTTCGCCGTTCCAGAGCGTATAACCCCAGCGGATTTTGCTCAGGAGGAATCTGGGTTCCGCGCAGAGCTGGCTTCCGTCGGCTGGTTCCGCCGTCAGAAGGGAGGGATTCACGCCCCACGGGACACGGAATTCCGCATTCAGGGTGAATTTTTCTCCGAGATGCACGGTGTCATTGCGAAGCGCCGGCTCGGATACCACTGTGACAAGTTCACCGGATTTCGAGACTTTGTACCATTTGATTCCGGCGGCGGCACAGAAGACGAGCGCCCCGAGAAGCACAATGGAACAGAGTTGGAGAAACAGTTTGAAGAATCTGATTTTTTTCATTTCCTTTTTCATCTGCTACGCCCTCCCCGCGCTCATTTTCCCGCGTCTTGTCCGGAAAAAGGCCATCAGCGGCCTGACCAGATCCTCGTTGCAGCGGATGTCCACCATGTCGACCTTTGCGCGGCGGCAGGCTTCGCGATTGGCGTCGTGAAGATTCCGTGCGGCGGCGTCATAAGCGGCGCTGCCTCGTCCGTCGGCTTCGAAATCAAGCACGGCGCCGTTCTCGGCGCCTTCCAGGGTGATCCCGTAAAGTTTCGGCAGGTGCAGTTCGGCCTCGTCCAGCACGCGCACGGCGATCAGGTCGTGTTTGCGGTTGACGATTTTCAGGCTTTTCTCATAATCCTTGTCGTCGAGGAAATCGCTGACGAGGAAGATGACGGATTTCTTTTTCAGCGTTTCGGCGAGCGACTCCAGCGCCTTTCCGATATCGGTGCCGCGGCGTCTGGGTTCCATGGCGACCAGTTCGCGGATCACGCGCAGGACGTGTTTGCGTCCGGAGCGGGGCGGCAGATAGAGTTCCGTCTCGTCCGTGAAGATCAGGAGTCCGACCTTGTCGTTGTTGCGGATGGCGCTGAATGCGAGAAGCGCGGCGGCTTCGATCATCTGTTCGCGCTTGTCCTTCTCCCCCGCTCCGAAGAGCCCGGAGGCGGAGGCGTCCACCGCAAGCATCACCGTGAGCTCGCGTTCCTCGCTGTATTTCTTGATGAACGGAGAGCCCATGCGCGCGGTCACGTTCCAGTCGATGTCGCGGACGTCGTCCTCGGGCGTGTACTCCCGGACTTCGCTGAACTCGATCCCGCGTCCCTTGAACACGCTGTGATACGCGCCCCCGGTGATCTCGTCGACAAGACGGCGGGTCTTGATCTCTATTTTTTTCACTTTTGAAAGCAGTTCACCGGCTGACATTGCGACAAACTCCCATTTCTGTGATTGAAGATGCGCCCCGCCGCGCCCTTTTCCGCCGGCGGCGGCACATGCTGTGGTTTGTTCCGGTGCGGAAATCAGGGCGTTTTCAGCTCGTCAAGGATCGTCCGGATGACATCGTCCGGCGTCAGTCCTTCGGCCTCCGCCTCATAGCTGAGCAGGAGACGGTGCCGGAGCACGTCCGGAGCAAGCGATTTGACGTCCTGCGGAATCACATAGGCGCGTCCGGCGAGGAACGCTTCGCCCTTCGCGGCAAGCGCAAGGGAAATCGCGGCGCGCGGAGAGGCGCCGAACTGAAGCAGGTTGTCCAGCGAATCCAGCTTCACGCCGTCCTGGCGGGCGGAAAGCTCCGAACGCCGTTTCGGACGCGTCGCGCACACGATATCGAGAATGTATTCGAGAATTTTCTCGTCCATGTAGATTTTGTCAACCCATTCGCGCGCCTTTGCGACATCCGCAAGCGTGGCGACCGCCAGCGCCTGGAGGCGGAGTTCGGGATGCGCCATGCGTTCGACGATGACACGCTCCTCGGCGCGGTTCGGATAATCGACCTTCAGCTTGAACATGAAACGGTCGACCTGCGCCTCGGGAAGCGGATAAGTTCCCTCCTGTTCGATCGGGTTCTGCGTGGCGAGCACCAGGAACGGCGTCGGCATCGGATAGGTGTTTCCGGCAATGGTCGCCTGACGCTCCTGCATGCACTCCAGAAGCGCGCTCTGGACTTTCGCCGGGGCGCGGTTGATTTCATCCGCGAGGATCAGGTTCGCGAAGACCGGTCCCTTCTTGACGGAGAACGTGTGTTCCTGCGGGTTGTAGATATTGGTTCCGACGACGTCGGCCGGCAGCAGGTCCGGCGTGAACTGGATCCGGGAAAATTCCCCGTTGAGCGTCTGCGCCAGGGTTTTCACCGCCAGGGTTTTCGCCAGTCCCGGCACGCCTTCGAGCAGGACATGTCCGTCGGAAATCATCGCGAGCAGAAGGCGGTCCACAAGTTTCTGCTGCCCGGAAAGAATTCTTCCCATTTCCGTCCTGATGTTTTTTGCGAATGCGGAAACTTCCGTGATATTGGCTTGCAGTTCCTGCAGTTCATCCTGTTTCATAAAAGAGTCCCTCCCGTTTTCGTTAAGGCTTTCGGTTTTTGCATCCAAATCTTCGACCATAGACAGCCGGAGGAAGGCAAAGTTCGCGGGGAAATGAACTTTTCAGCAAAGATCCGCTCCGCCGGATGCGCCCTGCAAATGCCGCGTCAGCGCGGAAGAAGCCGTGCGGAAACCAGAAGAGGCACGGCCGCCGCGTCGCCGAATACAATCAGATTGTCTTCCCGCATGCCCGCGCGTTTCACTTCGAAAACAATCCGGCTGCCGCCGGGAAAAATCTTCCCGACCGTCACTCCCGGATTCATCGCGAACGCCTTCAGATTCACTCTGTCGATATCGACGGATTTCGGAAAGGTGTATTCCAGCATCCAGGAGCCTTTTGCATAAACGGAAAAGAAATTGATGTAATATCCGCCGACGGGAATATCCTGGTTTCTGCCGGTCGGATAAACCTCGCGGGAGCTCATCAAATCGAATTTGAACGGAAAGGAGACGGTGCAGCCGCCCGACTGCCGGACCAGCTGAAGCGGGTCGATCCCCCTTCCCGGTTTCATCCCCGCGATGACCGAGAGCGGTTTTTCCGAACCGGCGGGAAATTCGTTTTCCACCCAGAATGCCTTGTTTTTCAGATCCCAGACCAGCGTGGAGGAGATCGGGAATCCCGCCCTGCGGCAGAGTTCGCCGAGAATCAGGGAGGTTCCTCCGTCGATCATTTTCCTGTGATTGACGGAGGATGCCGTCAGATTCACCGTCATTTCCATGTCGGCCACGGTGTTCAGCGCCATGGAATAAATGGCGTGCGCATCTTTCGCCGGATCGCCGGACAGACCGTCGGGAAAGGTTTTCCGGAACAGGTTTTCGATATACTCTTTTTTGTCAAACGCGCCTTTTTCCATCCGGTATTCGGCTTGATCCGCGCCTTCGGGAAGCTCGGAGGGAGAGATGAAACGGAAGGCGCCCGCCATGGAATGCATGGTTTCGGAAAGACTGTTCAGAAGCGCGGTATCCTGCACCACCTTCTGCTCATGCACTTCGATCTTTTTTGTGACGGACCTGCCGTAGAAGCCGAAAATCGTCAAAAGCACCACAGAGGCCGCCAGAGCGCCGCCCAGAAAGGGATACAAGCGATGTCTTTTAATCGTTTTCGTCATTTTAAGCTTTTCACTTTCTGTTTATTATCATGATGTTGCATAATATGACGATAAAATGACGGTCTAGAGGGAATCGATTTCCATCGTGACGGCAAATTCCATTGCCTTGGGCGGATTCGGGAGCGCCTTCAGTTTTCCGATCAGTTCCTCCACCGAGGCGTCCATGGCGCGGTTTCCCGAACGGCGGAAGATGTCTGCGGAAAGCACCCGTCCCGCACTGTCGATCTTCAGGCGGATTTCCACTTTCGGCATGGTCCCGCCGAGCGCCGCCTGATTCGGCTGATTCCACTGCCGTTTCAGATAGGCGGCGACTTTGTCGTAGTAGGCGATCAGATCCTGATCCAGCACGCCGACGGGACCGCCTCCGCCTCCGGCGAGTCCCCGTCCGCCGCGCATTCCGTAACGGCTGGCATTCGGGCTTCCCGTTCCGCCGGTTTCCGATGCCCAGTTTTTCAGAATGTTCCGGATGTCCTGTCTGCGGGAGTCGGAGCTCCGGCGCGGCGCAGAGCGTTTTCCCGTTCCGTGGCGGACAATCTTCGTGCTCTTCTGAATTTCCGCCGCGGTTTTCCATTTCGGTTTCGGCTTGACGGGTTTCGGTTTCGGAGGAATTTTTGCTTCCGGCACAGCTTTCGGTTCGGCTTTGACTACTTTCGGTTCGGTCTTGACGGGCTCCGGTTTCGGTTTGGCCGGTTCAGACTGGACCGGCGCGGGCTCCGGTTCGGGAGCGGGATCGGGCACTTCCGGGATGTCGGAAATCGGTCCCGGGTCGCCGTAGTCGGGCGTTCCGAGGGGATCCGCGCGTTTCGGATCGGGAAATCTGGACGGCCGCTCATTGTCGTTCGGCGGACTGTCCACAAGCGAAACTTTTGTCACGCTGACCGGCGGATCAATCAGATTGGAAAGGGAATACAAAAGAAAAGGAACAAGGATCAGTCCGATATGAAAGAGGGAAACGGAACCGAAAATCAGTGTTCGCTTTCCTCCTCCGACATAAGGCAGGGGCGCGGCTCCCGGCTCCATGCAGTGACGCCGTCCGTCAAATTGCCCCGTCATTTATCCACCTCGGTAATCAGGGAAATGTCCGTGAATCCGGCATTTTTGACGTCTTTCATCACCTGAATGACGGAACCGTAAAGAAGATCGCGGTCCGCCCGGAGAAAGACTTTGATCTTCGCGCCCTCGGGCGACGCCTTGAGTTCCCTGAGGCGCGCAATCAGTCTTGCCGGACTCAGAATCTTCTTTTCAAACTCAATGTCTCCGTTCTTCTTCACATTGATGACACGCGAGAATTCATCCGGCTTCATTTCGGAGGCGTTCATTTTCGGCGGCGACACATCAATGCTGTACTCCAGCAGCGGCGCGGTGATCATGAAGATGATGAGCAGAAAGAACACCGTGTCCATCAGGGGCGTGATGTTGATTTCGTCGTAGGATTTCGACTGGAACCGTCTGCGCATGGCCTCCGCCTCCGGTCAGCGGGAAGTGCTGAGCTGTTCGATCTTGAGCTTGACGATGAACTCCTCGACAAAGTTGTCCATCTGAACGATTGTGGCTTTTATCAGGCTTGTGATGATGTTGTAGCCGACGACGGACGGGATGGCGACAAGCAGACCCAGCACCGTTGTCAGCAGCGCGCCGCTGACGCCGGGGGCAAGCGTCTGGATGTCCGCCTTTCCCATGATTGCCAGATCCGTGAACGCCAGCATGATCCCCCACACCGTTCCGAAAAGCCCGAGGAACGGGCTGATTGTGATGGCCGTGGCCAGAAAGATCATTTTTCTTTCCAGTTCCAGAATCTGATCGGCGACCGCCTGTTCAAGAGACGCTCTGACAACGTCGATTTCCGTAGCGTTCAAGGCGCGCCGTCCTCCGCCCGGAAGTTCAATGTCCAGCATTCTGATCCGGTCGTAGCCCGCCTCGCAGACCCGTGCGGACGGACTCGGCTCGTCCGCGATTCCCTCGTTCATCGAAAGCGGATTGCGCCGCTCCCGGAACCGGCGGAGAAAAGACGCGCAGTCGTTGTGGGCGCGCCGGAGTCCGATTCCCTTTTCCAGCATCAGCGTCCAGGTGAATACCGAAAACACGAACAGGAGGACAACAATCCCCTGCCCCATGCCGTCGGAATTCCGGAACGCATAGTAGAGACTTGATTGCGCAATCGTCAACATCCCAGGATCCATCATGGTCATACAGCCTCGCAGAAATACTTTGTATTCAGTGGAACAGCCCTGCCGGGTAATGTATATCCGCAATTCCGGAAAAACTACCCGGCAACGGAAAAAAACACCGGATTTTTTTCAGGATTCCGATGAAACACACGGGATTTCCGAATTGACGGACCGTCAAAAAAATGACGGTCAGGAAACATCCGCCTCGTCCGGAATGACAATCTCCTCGCCGAGAAAACGGGGACTGCGGTGAAGAATCTTCACATCCAGCCATGCCAGCGTCCGGGCAAGAACTTCGCGCAGTTCCATTTTCAGACGGTAGGAGGGCCATACGGCGCCGGGATCCGCCGCCGCGAATCCCACGGCGTCCATGCGGTGTCCCGCGGCGATGAACAGCGCCCGTCTGCAGTGGAATTCCTGGGAAATGATGGTCAGACTGGTGATACGGAAAACTTTTTTCGCCCGGACGACGGAATCCAGCGTGCGGAACCCGGCATAGTCGGGATAGATGTCGCCGGGACGGACCCCCTTCTCAATCAGCGCGCTGCGCATTGCCGTGGCCTCGTCATATTCCCTGCGCCCGTTGTCTCCGGAAACGATGAGCTTGCGGATTTTTCCCTTTTTGTAAAGGGCGGCCGCCGCATCAATCCGTGCGGTGAAATACCGGTTCGGGAAATTGCCGGTCCGGGGGTTGGTTCCGAGCAGCAGCCCCACGTGCCGTTCCGGTATTTCCTCCGCGGAATGGTAGACCCGTCTGCCGTGCAAAAGCACCGTCAGATTGGCGATCAGCAGGAGCGCTCCCGCAAGGACGGCGCAGAGTGCGCATGCAGCCAGGAGGCGCCGGAGGTGTTTTGAATGCGGAAAACTCCGGTCCCGGAACAGATCGGAAAATGCGATGTGCCTGAAATCCGCCATGAATCCGCTGCTCCGGAATGTTCAGAAATGCGTCAGCGCCGGTTTGCCGAGCGGAAAGACGTTGAATCCGATCGAATAAAGGCGTTTGTGATCGAGAATGTTCCGTCCGTCGAAAATGAATGCGGGTTTTTCCATCAGGGTGAAGATTTTCCCGTAGTCATAGGCTGTGAACTCCTTCCAGTCCGTAATCAGGGCAATGGCATGAGCTCCCCTGACAGCTTCATAGGGATCTTCGAAATATTCAATTTTTCCTTCCGTTCCGGCGAGGTCGGCGCGGGCGTTCTCCATCGCCTTCGGATCGTAAATTGCAAGCGATGCGTGTTCACCGATCAGCAGATTCGAAATATGAATCGCCGGCGATTCCCGGGTGTCTCCCGTGTCGGCCTTGAACGCGAAACCGAAGAGCGCGATCCGTTTGTTGGAAACCGTGTTGAACATGTTCTTGACGATGCGCTCGGCGAAACGCCGCTCCTGATATTCGTTCATCCGGACAACCTGTTCCCAGTAGGCGGCGACTTCCGGCAGATTGTAGCATTCGCACAGATAGACCAGATTCAGAATGTCTTTCTTGAAGCAGGAACCGCCGAATCCGACGCCCGCACGCAGGAATTTGCCGCCGATCCGTGAGTCCATCCCGATGGCGTGCGAGACTTCCTGAATGTCGGCTTCGGTTTTTTCGCAGAGCGCCGAGATGCTGTTGATGGAGGAGATCCTCTGGGCGAGCATGGCGTTGGAGACGAGCTTTGACATTTCGCTGCTCCAGACATTGGTGGTGAGAATTTTCTCCCGCGGCACCCAGTGCGCATAGATTTCAACAAGACGTTCCATGGAATCGTGTCCGTCCGGCGTGGTCATGGAGCCGATCAGAACGCGGTCCGGATGTTCCAGGTCGGCGACGGCGGTTCCCTCCGCCAGGAATTCCGGGTTGGAGAGCACGGAAAAGTTCAATCCCTTCGTGTTGGACTGCAGAATTCGGTGGATGGCTTCCGCCGCACGCACGGGGAGCGTGCTTTTTTCCACGACGATCTTGTCTTCCGTCGCACATTCCATGATGAGACGCGCGGATTTCTCCCAGAACTGGAGGTCGGCGGCTTTTCCCGCTCCGGAGCCGAAGGTTTTTGTCGGGGTGTTGACGCTGACGAAGATGATTTTCGATTCCCGGATTCCTTTTTCCACGTCGGTTGTGAAAAACAGATTGCGTCCGCGGGACTGTGCGACAAGCTGTTCCAGACCGGGTTCATAAATCGGAAGACGGTCTGAATTCCAGCGTGCGATGCGGTCCGCGTTGATGTCCGCAACGGTGACTTTGTATTCCGGGCATTTCGCCGCGATCATCGCCATGGTCGGTCCGCCGACGTATCCGGCGCCGATGCAGAGAATGGTTTTGTCCTGATCCATCATGTTTCACTGTCTCCCGTAAAATCGTTTCCCGGATAATCTAGCCTGCCGGGGACTGATATGCCAGCGGAAAAAGACGGCAGACAGGAAAAAATTTCCTTTTCTGCCGTTTGTGCCGGACGGTCTACTGCCGCACCGCTTCCGCTGCCCGCCGGATGCCCGGACCCGCGGCACGAATCACTTTCTCATCCACGCAGAACGCCATCCGGAAGTAGCCAGGACCGCCGAATGCACTTCCCGGCACGGCGAGCACGCGTTCCTTTACCAGCGCATTGATGAAGACTTTGTCATCCGGAACGGGCGACTGCGGAAAGAAGTAAAACGCTCCCTTCGGCATGGTGAACCGGATTCCGGCTTCCGTGAGAACTTCGGCCATTGCGGCACGGCGCGCGCGGTAGATGTTCAGGTCGACCTGTGCGCCGGCGCATTCCAGCAGAATCTGCTGGGCCACCGCGGGTGCGTTTACAAAACCGAGAATGCGGTTGCAGAGAATCAGGCCGTTCATCAGTTCCTCAATTCCCTCCATCGCCGGATTCGCGGCGAGATACCCGATTCGTTCGCCTGCAAGGGACAGACTCTTGGAAAACGAGCCGATCACGACGCTGTGCGGGAAATATTCAAACACGGAAGGAATGTCCGCATTGTCGAAGTTCAGGAACCGGTAGGGTTCGTCCGCGACGATGTAGATCGCGCGGCCGTACCGCGATTCGGCTTCGCTTACGATCTTTGCCAGCGCCTGGAGCTGACTCCTTGTGTAAATCTGTCCGGTCGGGTTGTGCGGGGAGTTGAGAATGATCGCGCGCGTTTTCTCATTGACCGCCCGGCTGACCGCGTCAATGTCAAGTTCAAAAGTGAAGTCGACGGATTTCACGGGAACGAGGCGTCCGCCGAAATTGCCGGCGTAAAAACCGTACTCCACAAAATACGGACTTGGCGTGATGACTTCGTCCCCCGCGGAAAGAACCGTGCGGAAAAACACGTTGATTCCGCCGGCCGCGCCGCAGGTCACGACCACGCTGGAGGCGGGAACCTTCACACCCTGTTCGGCGGTGAGCAGTTCCCCGAGTTTCTCCCGGAGCGCCGGATATCCGGCATTCGGCATGTAGCCGATGGAGAAGGGGTCCTTCGAACGGACGGCGATTTTTTCAAGGGCGGTTCCGACTTCCGGGGGAGGGGGAAGATCCGGATTGCCGAGGCTGAAATCATAAACATTGTCGCTGCCATATTTCTTCCGGAGTTCGATTCCCGCCTCGAACATTTTCCGGATTCCGGAGGAATTCGCCAGAAAATTCCTGATTTCATTTGTAACTGTCTGCATAAGCGTTTCTCCCTGAAGAAGTTCTGTATTTATCAGCCGCGCGGGGACGTGAAAAGGGAAAAATCCTCCATGGGCGACGGCGGCCATGGGGTATTTTAGCATTTCAAAAGTGTTTTTACAACCCCGTTCCCGGAGAAGAATGGCTCAAAAGTCCGGTTTTTCAGCCAAAAATCCGATTGCGCGCCATGCTGCGGAATGATATGGTAGCAGCGGATGAACAACAAGAAAGGGCTTCCCGATGATAAAAACCTATCCTCTTTATCCTTCCCGCAGCATTCTGAATCTGGATGGTGTCTGGGATTTCTGCTTCGTTGGAGAAACCGGACTTGAACAGCTGGATCCCTCGGATTTCCGTTTCAGCGATGTCATGTGCGTGCCGGGTGCATTCGACTGTTCGCCGGACTATTACGGCAAACGCGGCGTGGCGCTCTACCGGACGGAATTCTCACTGGAAAACGAGACGCCGAATGCGCTCTTGAAGCTCGGCGGTCTCGGCCTGCGCGCCCGTCTGTGGATCGACGGCCGGGAGATCGGATTCGTGAAACTCCCCTACTCCGGCGTCGAACTGGAAACGGGAAGACTTTCCGCGGGAAAACATACGCTTTCCGCCGCCGTTGACAACCGCTTCGATCCGGAAAAGATGAAGCTGTTTCTGCCCTACTACGACTTTTACGCGTTCGGCGGATTCTACCGGAGCGTTTCGCTGCATCTTCTGCCGGAGGCCTTCCGGATCGACCGCGTTCAGGTGCGCACGCTCGACTGCCGGACGGGAAAGGTCAATCTGCGTTTTCTCTTCAAAGGGGACGTTCCCGACACTCTTACCGCACGGATCCGCTTCGATACGCAGTCCGCGTTCGAAACGGTCTCTCTGACGGTCCGGAACGGCGCCGCCTCTCTGGATGCGGCGGTGCCGGATTTCCGGCTCTGGTCCACGGAGACGCCCAATCTCCACAGCCTTGAAGTGAAGGCTGCGGGAGATCATATTGTCGAATCGTTCGGCATCCGGGAGATCCGTGCGGAGAAGAATCAGATTCTGCTGAATGGTGTGCCGGTCCGGCTGAAAGGGTTCAACCGGCATGAGTCGCATCCGGAATTCGGCCCTGCGACTCCGGAACAGGTCATGATCGAGGATCTGCAGAATCTGCGCAGGTTGAACTGCAACTTCATCCGCGGCTGCCATTATCCGCAGGATCAGCGTTTTCTCGACCTCTGCGACCGGATGGGATTCCTGGTCTGGGAGGAGAGCCTCGGCTGGGGCAATACCGCGGAACAGATGGCGGATGCGGAATTCCAGGATCTCCAGGAACAGCAGACCCGTCTGATGGTGCGGAACAGCATCAACCATCCGAGCGTCATCATCTGGGCGTTTCTGAACGAGTTCCAGTCCTTCACGGAGGAAGGGCGGGCGATTTGCACGAGATTGTCCGATGCGATCCGGGAGGAGGATGCGAGCCGTCTTGTCACCTTCGCATGCTGCCATGTGAGAAACGACATCTGCACGGATCTCATGGACATCATTGCCTACAACACCTATCCCGGCTGGATTTCCGATGACGCTGCGGAGGAACCTCCGTCGTATATCCGGGAAAACCGTGATACGATCATCGCCCGTTTCCGGACTTACAATCCTCCGGACAAGCCGATTCTGGTCAGCGAAATGGGATGCTGCGGTCTGTATGGACAGCATGACCGCGGCGGCGCGCAATGGTCCGAGGAATTTCAGGCGGAGTATCTGGAGGAGGTCATCCGCCGGGTCTTTGAATCGCCGGAACTCTGCGGTCTTTCGATCTGGCAGTTCAATGATGCGAAAAGTTACTGCCGGACGGGCGCCAACATCCGCTGCAAGCCGCTGGCTCAGAATCTGGCCGGTGTGTTCGATCAGTACAGACGTCCGAAACTTGCCGCGGAAACAGTCCGGAAACTGTTTGCGGAAATCTGACCTCCTGCGGAAGCGCTGATTGTCCCGGGGGAATTTATTCAAAAAATCAGGTTAACGGTGCGATGCTCTGCATCGCTGAAAATTGCTTCGTGCAGGACTTTCAGTCCTGCCGCGGTCCAGCTGCGCAAGCTGGCCGCCGGAGGCGAAAACCCCTGATACCGCGCCTGCCTGCATCGTGGTAATTTATAAAAATCAGGTTAACGGTGCGATGCTCCGCATCGCCAAAAACAGCTTCGTGCAGGACTGTCAGGTCCTGCCGTGGTCCAGTTGCGCAAGCTGGCCGCCGGAGGCGAAAACCCCGATGATCCCCCATGTGCTCCGCACCGGGGCGGATCATTTCCGTTCCCGGGGACAGGAGAACCCGCGGCCCGTCACAATCGGCCGGAAACAGGCGTTGCATGAGACGCATGCCGCGCGTGTTCCGTCGCCTGCAAGCCAGCGGCTGAGAAGTCCCGGTTCGCGGATCAGCGGACGCGAAAGCGAGATCATGTCGCACGTTCCGGATTCGATCAGGGAAAGCGCTTTGGCCGGATGTCGTATGCCGCCGACCAGAATCACAGGGATCCGAAGAACGGCTTTCAGTTGCCGCGCTGCGTCTTCGTAATAGACCTTGTCCCCGTCCGCGGTGTCCTGCACCCGGACCGGAGACAGCGCGGTCCCGGCTGGGGGAATTCCCCCGGAAAGCTCGACGCCGTTCAGTCCGCGCCTTTCCAGTTCCCGGCAGACTTCCCTGCACTCTTCCTGCGTGAATCCATCCGGGACAAAGTCTTCCGAGTTGATCTTGATCAGGACGGGATAATCTTCTCCGACCGCCGCCCGGACCGCGTCATACACTTCATAGACCATGCGTGCCCGGCCGGAGAGCGTTCCCCCGTAATCATCCGTGCGGCGGTTGTAATACGGAGAAAGAAACTGGCTCAGAAGATAGCCGTGCGCGGCATGAATCTGGACGGCGTCGAACCCGGCGCGTCTTGCGCGGCAAGCGGCTGCGGCGAACGCGGCTTTCAGGTTGCGGATTCCGTCAGGAGTCAGCGCGCGGCATTCCTTTTTCCCGGGCGCCTGCGCAAATGCGGAAGGTCCCGCCGCGCCCGGAGCTGCGGTATTGCCTCCCGCATGGGCGAGCTGGAGTGCGATTTTCGCCCCGCGCGAATGAATGCGTGCAATGGTTTCCCGCCAGCGTGGAATCGCGTCATCCGCTGCGGCGGAGGCCTGAAGAGCCGAGGCGCGTCCCTCCGGAGACACAAAGGCGTGTCCGGAAACGATCAGTCCGACTTCATGTTCGGCAAGCAGGGCAAGAACATCGGAAAGTTTTTCCGTGTAAAACCCGTTTTCATCCGCCAGTCCCTCGTGAGTTGCGGAACGGACGAAACGGTTGCGGATGGAAAGCCCGCCGATACGGACCGGAGTAAACAGTTTATTTTCCATGGCTGACGCTCCTCTCTGTTGAATCCCGGAGATACTCTACACCGTTTTCCGGCAGGTGTCAAGATCTTCCGGTCTGCGCTCTCTTTCCGGCGGTTTTCTGCCCCCTTCGTCTCCGGATCAAATGCCGGGCGCCGGCGGAGGGAAAATGCCCGGGAGTCATAAAGCGCGCAAAAATCCGCTTTTGCGCTTGATACTTCGCGAACGTGATGTACATTAATTGCCGAATTTCATCATTATTAACGAAGGAATAGGGTAAAATGGCTAAGTTTCCTCTTGAAACCATAAGGCACAGCGCGTCGCATCTGATGGCGGCGGCGGTCCTGGAACTGTATCCCGACGTCAAGTTTGATATCGGCCCGAGCACGGAAGACGGTTTTTACTATGATTTCGATTTCGGAACATGCAAGCTGACGCCTGATGATCTTGTGAAAATCGAAGAGAAAATGGCCGAACTTGCGGCAAGGAAACTGCCGATCACCCGTTTTGAACGCTCCCGTGCGGAAGCCGTCGCGCTCCTGACGGAGAAAAAGCAGAACTTCAAGCTCGAACGCCTTGCGGACATTCCCGAAGGCGAAGCGATCTCCTTTTATCAGCTCGGCGACTTTGTCGATCTCTGCCGTGGCCCGCATGTGGACAGCACCGGCGACATCGGCGCATTCAAGCTGACCGGCATCGCAGGTTCCTATTACCGCGGCAAGGAATCCAATCCGATGCTGACGCGCATCTACGGAACCGCTTTCGCCGATCCGAAGGAGCTCCGGGAACATCTGCGGAAAATCGAGGAGGCGAAGAAGCGCGATCACCGGAAAATCGGAAAGGAGCTGGATCTCTTCAGCGTTTCCGAAACCGTCGGCCCCGGCCTCGTCCTCTGGCATCCGCGCGGCGCGCTGATCCGCAACATCATCGAGACTTTCTGGCGCGGCGAGCACATGGCCAACGGCTATGATCTCCTGTATACGCCGCACATCGGCCGCGCCAACCTCTGGGAGACCAGCGGCCATCTGGGCTTCTACAAGGACAGCATGTATTCGCCGATGGACATCGACGACGTCGATTATTTCGTGAAGCCGATGAACTGCCCGTTCCACATTGAAATCTACAAGTCGCGCGTCCGTTCCTACCGCGAGCTGCCCTGCCGCTGGGCCGAGCTCGGGACCGTCTACCGCTATGAAAAGAGCGGCGTGCTGCACGGACTGATGCGCGTGCGCGGCTTCACGCAGGACGATGCGCACATCATCTGCACTCCGGAACAGATCGAGTCCGAAATCGAGGAGGTGCTCCGTTTCTGCCTTCATATCTGGAAGACCTTCCAGTTCAAGGAGATCAAAGCGTATCTTTCGACCCGTCCGGAAAAGGCGGTCGGCGATCCGGCCCGCTGGGAGCAGGCGCAGAAATCGCTGGTCAACGCCATTGAGAAGAGCGGGCTCGCCTACGAGGTGGACGAGGGCGGCGGCGCATTCTACGGACCCAAGATCGACCTGAAGGTGAAGGACGCGATCGGACGCGAATGGCAGACCTCCACCATTCAGTTCGACTTCAATCTCCCGGAGCGTTTCCAGATTCACTACATCGGAGAGGACGGCCAGCGGCACCAGCCTTACATGGTGCACCGGGCGCTCTTCGGATCGCTCGAACGCTTCTTCGGCATTCTGATCGAACATTACGCCGGAGCCTTCCCCGCGTGGCTCGCGCCGGAGCAGGTGCGCCTGATTCCGATCACGGAACGGCAGCATGAATACTGCCTGAACGCTGCAAAGGAACTGAAAAAGGCCGGATTCCGCGTCGAGTGCGACATCCGCAAGGAGAGCATGGGCGCGAAAATCAAGGATGCCAGAAACATGCGTGTGCCGTTCATGGCGGTTGTCGGCGACCGGGAGATGCAGGAAAACACCTTCTCCATCCGGTCGCGGCGCGAAGACCAGCTCGGCGCGATGGATCTCGCAACTTTTGTAAAAAAATTGCGGAATGACGTTGAAAACAAGCTTTAAGCGTGCTATTTTAAAGGTTCGTGAGCCATTTTCGGAAAAAGAACTCTAACTGGAGGGTCATGCCATTAGTAAGCTGCTGAAAACGGATAGTCGGGCGTATGCGGACAAAAATCTGCTTGTCATCGGCCCGAAGGGGGAACAACTCGGCCTGATGAAACTGATTCCGGCTTGCCAGGCGGCGAAGGATGCCGGTCTGGATCTTGTTCTGGTCGCGGAGGCCAGCGATCCGCCCGTCTGCCGGATCATGAACTTCGGAAAGCTCTGCTACGAGCAGAAAAAGAAGCTCAAGGATCAGAAGAGGAATCAGCAGGCTCAGAAGGTCAAGGAGATCAAGTTCCGTCTGAATATCGCGGATCACGACTACGGGCACAAGATCGACCAGGGAGTGGAGTTCCTGGGGGACGGCTGCAAGCTGAAGGTCACGATCACCTTCAAAGGCAGGGAGATGGCGCATCCGGAGATCGGGTTCGATCTTGCGAACAGAATTGCCGAAGACCTGAAAGACGCGGGCGTCGTCGAAGGCGCTCCGAAACTTCTGGGAAAAAATATCAACATGTCCTTCAATCCGAAGGGCCACTGAGACAGGCCGAGCGGCATCTGCCGTCTCAGAAGAGAAAACTCTATTAAGCAAGAAGGAGAAAAACGATGCCTAAGATGAAGACGAGGAAGTGCATTTCCAAGCGAGTGAAACGCACGGGAACCGGCAAGTTCAAGTACTACAAGGCCGGACGCAGACACCTGATGACCGGTAAGGGCGGCAAGAGAAAACGTCATCTGAGAAGAGACGGCATTCTTCAGGCCAGCGAAATGAAACGCATCGCCAAGGCTCTGCCTTACGGCTGACGCAAACCCCTTAACACCGGAGACAAGTTGAAATGAGAGTTACAGCCGCAGTTCCTTCCAGAAAGCGCCGCAAACGCGCAATTGAAAGAGCCAAAGGTTTTTACGGTGCGAGCAGCAAGAGAATCCGCACCGTATATGACGCGGTCGACAAGGCCGACGCCCATGCGTATGTCGGCAGAAAACAGAAGAAGCGCCAGTACAGAAGACTCTGGACCGTTCGCATCAACGCCGCCTGCAGAATGATGGATTTCACCTACAGCAAGCTGATGAACGGTCTCAAGAAAGCCAACATCAACATCAACAGAAAAGTGATCGCCGATCTCGCGGTCAACGATATGGAAGCGTTTAAAGCCCTGGTCGAAAAAGCCAAGGCCGCCTGCTGACCATATTTACAAAGTATTCTAATCAATGCGGGCTGCCGGCAGGCCGGTGGACCCGCATTTTTTATTTTACATCAGGAAAGAGATACGACAATGCTCAATGAACTGCTTGCAAAACTCGACGCTGTCACAGCCGAGGCGAAAACACTTCTCGCCGACGCAAAAACCGCTGCGGACGTCGAAAATGCCAAAAACAAACTGACCGGGCGGAACGGCGCACTTACCGCGCTTGCCCCGATGATGGGAAAAATCGCGAAAGAGGACAAGCCGACAGCCGGAAAGGCCTTCAATGAAGCCAAAAACACCGTTCAGGCGATGATCGAGGAAGCGCGCGAACGTCTCGGCGCATCCAAGGTCTCGGCGGAGGCCGTCGATGTGACGCTTCCCGGACGCAGATGGCCGGTCGGACGCAAACATCCTGTCAGTCAGACCATCGACGAATGCTGCGCGATTTTCCGCAGAATGGGATTCGTCGTTGCGGAAGGTCCTGAAATCGAGACGGTGAAAAACTGCTTCGATGCGCTGAACGCTCCGGTCGACCATCCGTCGCGCGATCCGAAGGACACTTTCTACTTCGATGATGGAAGACTGCTCCGGACACAGACCTCCACCGTGCAGATCCGCACAATGCTTGCTCAGAAGCCGCCGATCCGGATTGTTTCGCCGGGGCGGTGCTTCCGCCGTGACACTCCGGATGCCACGCACGGCGTGCACTTCCACCAGATTGAGGGACTTTACATCGACCATGACGTATCCCTTGCCGACCTCAAGAGCACGCTGGAGGCTTTCGCGACGGAATTTTTCGGCGACTCGGTCGCCATCCGGATGCGCCCGCATTTCTTCCCGTTCACGGAGCCCAGCGTCGAGTGCGACTTCTCCTGCGTCATGTGCGGCGGGAAAGGCTGCCGCGTCTGCAAAAATTCCGGCTGGCTGGAAATTCTCGGCTGCGGCATGGTGAATCCGAACGTTCTGCGCAACGTCGGGATCAACCCTGAAAAATGGCAGGGATTCGCGTTTGGCATGGGAATTGAACGTCTGACAATGCTCAAACACAGGATCGGCGATCTGAGACTCTTCTCCGAAAACGATCTGCGTTTCCTCAAACAGTTCTAAGAAGGAGCGATTCCAGATGAAAGTATCACTGAACTGGCTGAAAAATTATATCGAACTGAAGTCTACGCCCGAGGAACTGGCGAACACGCTGACGATGGCGGGACTTGAAGTGGAAGAGATCACAACCCGCGGCGTGATTCCCTCCGGCGTAGTTGTCGCAAAAATCGTCAGCCGCGAAAAACACCCGAATTCCGACCATCTGTCCGTCTGCCAGGTCGATGCGGGAGGCGGGAACATCCTTCAGATCGTCTGCGGCGCTCCGAACTGCGACGCGGGCAATGTGGTTCCTCTGGCGACCATCGGCACGGTTTTTCCTGATCCGGAAGGGGGGAAGGACTTCGTTATCAGCAAATGCAGACTGCGGGGCATCGAGTCTTTCGGCATGATGTGCAGCGAACGCGAGCTCGGAATCAGCGATGAGCACGGCGGGCTGATGATCCTGCCCGCGGACTATGTTCCCGGCACACCGCTCAACGATCTGATTGAAAAGGACACCGTTTATACGGTGGAGATCACACCGAACCGTCCGGACTGGCTTTCCCACTGGGGCGTTGCGCGCGACATTGCGGCGCTCTGCGGCGGAAGGCGTTCCTTCCCGCACATGAGTCTGCCGTCGCCGGAGGGATTTGAGGACTGGAGCAGTCTTGTCACAGTCGAAGCGCAGGATCTCTGCCCGGAATACACGGCGCGCGTCGTCCGGGGCGTCACGGTCAGGGAGAGTCCGCAGTGGCTCAAGGACCGTCTGGAAGCCGTCGGCATCCGCTCGATCAACAACATCGTCGACATCACCAACTTTGTCATGATGGAGTTCGGGGAACCGCTCCACGCGTTCGACACCCGTTTTCTGGAAGGGAAGAAAATCGTCGTCCGCCGCGCCGCGGACAAGGAGAAGATCGTCGCGCTCGACGGAAAGGAATATGAACTGGACAGCAGCATGCTGGTGATTGCCGATGAGAAAAAGCCGGTCGCGATCGCCGGCGTCATGGGCGGCGAATACAGCGGCGTGCTTCCGGATACGACCGAGGTTCTGATCGAGAGCGCCTATTTCAATCCGACAAGCATCCGCATGACCTCGCGCAAGCTCGGGCTTTCAAGCGACTCCTCCTACCGCTTCGAGCGCGGTGTGGACCGCGACATGCTGGAAAATGCCAGCTCCCGGGCGGTCTCGCTGATTCTGGAACTGGCGGGCGGCAAGCTGGTCAGTCCGCTGGTGAAGGTCGAAACGCTCAAGGAGGAGCATCCGCGCATTCTCTGCCATTTCTCGAAGATCACAAGTCTCCTGGGGATGGAGGTTCCGAACATGCGCATGGTGGAGATCTTCCGCGCCCTCGGGCTCGGCGTCTCCGACATTACGGATGACACCTGTCTCGTCACGGTGCCCTCGTTCCGCGCGGACATCCGGGAGACCGCCGATCTCGCCGAGGAAGTCGCCCGCATTCACGGCCTGGACAAACTGCCGCGCATTCCGGTCAATGCCAAGCGGACCGTTTCGTTCCGCTCCGACGCCTATGCCGCGCTGGAACAGCTTCGCGACCAGTTCGTCGCCGCAGGCCTTTACGAATGCGTGAACACCAGTCTGATCGATGAAAAGGCGGCGCTCGGCGACCTGATCTTTGAAAAGGACGACCTGCTCGCCGTCAACAATCCGATCAGTCTGGATCTTGCGATTCTGCGTCCCTCCCTGCTTCCGGGCATGCTGGCGACGGTCAAGCGGAACATTTCGCGCAAGAACAGCGATCTGGCGCTGTTCGAAATCGGGCGCGTCTTCTGCAAGAATCCGGCGAAATATCCGGAGGAGCGCGACGAGCTTGCCATTCTCATGACAGGAAGAGCGCACCCCGAACGCTATTCGGCGGAACGTGCCGTGACATTTGATTTCTACGACATCAAAGGCGTTCTGGAGTCCGTTCTGGAAACGCGCCGGACGGCCGATTACAAATTTGTCGCGGCGAAGGATCCGCGCTTCACGGACGGCGTCTGCGCACAGCTCATGATCGACGGCAAAGCTGCCGGCGTGCTCGGCAAGCTGAACGACAAGATGACCAAAGGCATGCGTCTCCAGCATGATCTCTACGGCGCGGTGATCCAGCTGGATCAGCTGCTGAACGCGAAGGAGAAATCCGGTCTTTACGTTCCGATCTCCCAGTTCCCGCCGGTGACGCGAGATGTGGCTTTCCTCGCTCCCGCGGACATGGAGAACAGCACCGTGATCGACTTCATCCGGAACGCCCGGGTGCCGAATCTGGTCAGTGTCGAAATCTTCGACCTCTTCAAGGGTGCGCCGCTGAAAGAGGGAACGCGCAGCATGGCCTACACGCTCACGTTCCGTTCCGATGAGCGGACGCTGACCGACCAGGAAGTCAACGAGGCGCATGAAAAACTGCGCGCAAAGCTGGTTTCCGGTCTTGGTGTCGAATTGCGCTGAAGCGCCTTTCTTGCGCGGAAGCGGGATGTTTTCCGCTTCCGCCGCATATTCGGATACGCCGGGGCAAACAAAGGATGATTCATGGATATTGAAGATTTTTCCGCGAACCGCGGACCGCGCCTGAGGGCTTTGATTCCCTTCGGTGTGTTCCTTGTGTTTTACATGGGACTTTCAATTGCATCTGGCGATTTTTACCGGGTGCCGATGACGGTTGCGTTTCTCGTCGCCTCGGCTTCCGCGCTGGTGCTGAATCACAAGGCGTCGCTGCGGAGCAAAATCGACCTTTTCGCGCACGGCATGGGCGACATCAACATCATGACGATGTGCCTGATTTTTGTACTGGCCGGCGCGTTTGCCGAAACCGCGCGGCGGATGGGGGCCGTGGATTCCACCATTCAGATTGCGCTCTCGTTCATTCCTCCCGACCTGATGCTTTGCGGCCTGTTCGTTGTCGCCTGTTTCATCTCTCTTGCGATCGGGACGTCGGTCGGTACGATTGTGGCGCTGACGCCGATTGCGCTCGGCGTGACGCAGACACTGGGCATTTCCGGGGGACTCTGCCTCGGCGCCGTGGTCGGAGGTTCCATGTTCGGCGACAATCTCTCCATGATTTCGGACACCACCATCGCCGCGACCCGGACGCAGGGCATTGAGATGCGGGAGAAATTCACCGCGAATCTTCATATTGCGGCTCCGGCCGCGGTCGTGACCGTGATTCTGTATCTGATTCTGAGTCATGCGGGAGCCGCCGTCGCAGTGAAGCCCCTGAACTTGAAAATGGTTCTCGACGTGATTCCGTATCTCTGCGTTCTTGTTCTGGCGCTGACCGGACTGAACGTCATGGCGCTGCTGATGCTCGGCACGCTGCTTGCCGGAGTGATCGGGATCGTGAACGGTTCGTTCAGTTTCTGGGAGTTTCTCGCCGCCGCGGGAGTGGGAGCCAGGAGCATGGCGGACACACTGATTGTTGCGCTTCTGGCGGGCGGACTGCTGAAGGTGATCCGTTATAACGGCGGAATCGAATATCTGATGCGGAAGATTGAGCGTCTGGTCCGGGGGCGCAGGAGCTGTGAATTCGGGATTGCGCTGCTTGTGGGAGTCGTGAATATCTTTACGGCGAACAACACCGTGGCGATTGTGATTGCCGGCCCGATTGCAAAGGATCTGGCGAAACGCTACGATGTGACTCCGGCGCGTTCCGCAAGCATTCTGGACACGACGTCATGCATCGTGCAGGGCATGATCCCCTACGGGGCGCAGATCCTGTCCGCCGTCGGACTGGCAGGCGCCGCGGCAGTCAGCGCTTCGGAGGTGATGAAATTTCTCTGCTATCCCTATGCGCTGGCGCTTTGTCTGCTTGCCTCCATTCTGTTTTTCCGCGGAAACAGAAACCGTTCCTGCGGAACTTCCTGACTCTTTTCCGGAGAAGCTGCTTGCTTTTTGCCTTTCGACGGTTATTTTTAACCCGTGAGGGAAAACGCAAATTCCAGCGGAACTGAAAGAACGGAGGTTTCATGATGAAAAGATGGATTGCACTGCTTCTTCTCTGTGCGGCGGCCGGACTGTTGTCCGCGTGCGGCGACAACGGAACATCGGAAACCGTGAAAAGCGCGGATAAAACGGCGGATTATCTGAGCGGGAACAAGTCTGTCGAGCAGGGGAGGAAAATTGCCCGGAAACTTGACAAAACGAATTCGGATTACAACAAGAAACTGGAAAATGCGCTGAACGAGTGATGTTTCCCCGTTTTTGTCCCGGCCGGAATCCGCTGTCCCGTTCCGGATGTGTCTTCCCGGAATATTTTCCGCATTCGGCGCTGCCGCCTGTGCGGCAGCCGCCCATCGGTCTTCCGGAAGAAAGCTCTGGAAAAAGTGTTCAGTCCGTCGATATTTTTTTGCTTTTTCAAGATTTTGCAGTAAATTGAAGGCGGATTGCATTTAGGAACCCATGCGGATGCGGTGCGGATGAAATATCAGAAAAACAAAACGGGGATGATTGATAAAGTCAAACGCAGTTTTCTGCGGATGACTTCTCCGTTCGAATTCGGGGGATCCCGGAGATCCGGTTCGCTGGCGTCCATCAATTTCCCTCCGGAAATGGCACAGCGCGACGCGGCATACTGCTGCGCCCTGAAGTTGCTGAGAGTCAATCTGTTTTCCCATTCCGACGAGGAGCGGCGGGGGATCTATTCTCTTGCGGCGGCCCTGATCGGCATTTCTCTGGAAAAAGCGGAAAGCATCTACAAGGCCGCCCGGAATGAGCGCCGCACTCTGGAGTATGCGGAGATGATCCGTTTCGCCGTTCTGGTGAAAAACCTTCTGGGAACCCTGAGAGATCTTGCGGATTATCAGTATTTCATT
Organism: uncultured Victivallales bacterium; assembly: GCA_944391115.1. Taxonomy (GTDB): domain Bacteria; phylum Verrucomicrobiota; class Lentisphaeria; order Victivallales; family UBA1829; genus UBA11452. Next base: position 109,572 of record CALXSJ010000007.1, read on the forward strand.
GACCAGACGGAGAATGGCATGACTGCGTTTTTCGGGAACACGCTCATCAATAATTTCAAGATATCGGACGGGACGTTTTCCAACAGTGAGATCGGGATTTACAATCTGCTGATCGGCATGCTGGATGATGCGGAATCCACGGTTCTGGCCTCTCAGACGCAGACGCGCAAGCTTCTGACGAAGTCCGAAATGGAACGTTATGAAAAAGCTTATGCGGCCTATCTTGCCGTCTTTGAAAAAATGGATCCGAAAAATCCGCAATTCATGCCTGAAATATGATATTTTCCGGATCTTCTCTTCCGGATCTTCCGTTTTTTCCGTAATTTTTCATGTTTCCCGGTACAAAAAAACTTGTAAAATGCTGTTCCCGCATTATTTTTAGGCTTCCAGGCCGTGTGTTTCGCACATGACCGATGGGTGAGGAGTTGGCTGCTCCTTTCGTAAAATCAATACTAAACAGCTTCCGGAAAAGTTGCAGCGGGCAGCAGTACGGGAGCAAGATTCTCCATTGCGCATGGAGACCGGCAAGAAAATGAAACGCAGAGTCTTTTTCACAACACTGCTGTCGGCGGGGATCACTGCAGTTGCATCCCTGTTGTTTGTTCCAGGATTGAATGCCGCCGACGCAAAGAAAACCGCGTCGGATTCCGGAAAAGCCGCAGCGGGCAGTCAGGTTTTGAAGGTTCCGCTGAGGGTCATGTCCCTTCCCGATCCGAAATCGACGGATCCCAATACCAAGGTCCAGCTGGAAATCCTTCGGGAATTCCGCAGACTGCATCCGAACATCGAGCTTTCTCCGTTCAGCGGAATTGAGATTCAGAACATCGGCATGGAATCCCGGCTGATGCTTGCGATTGCCGGCGGTGCGGCGCCGGACGTGATCAATGTTAATTTCCGTATGTCCGATACCTATATTCAGCAGAACTTCCTCTGGCCGCTCGACAAATATATTGAAAACGATCCCGAGCTGAAAAGCATTAATAATTTTCTCAAAAGTCTTCCCGCTGCGATTCGTCCGATCGTTTATCGCGAAGGTCCGGCTGTTGGCGGTTTCCCGGCCGGAAGGCATGTCTGGGCGGTGGGAAGCAAAATTCTGGTCCGCGCCCTTTTCTGGCGGAAAGACATTTTCCAGGATGCGGGACTCGATCCGGAAAAACCGCCGAAGAACTGGGACGAGCTTCTGGAATGCGCACGGCGGATCTCCGACCCCGCGCGCAATAAATATGGAATCAGCATGGCGAGCGGCGCTTCGTCATCATGGGATTTCATGTCTTACCTCTGGAGCGCCGGCGGGGATGCTGTGGTGCAGGACCCGAAAACCGGACAGTGGAAGGCCGCATTCGGTTCGCGGGAAGCAGCGATGGCGCTGGATTTCTACATGCGCCTCGCAACGGAACGCTGGCAGGATTCCGACGGCACGATTCAGCACGGTTATTCCACTTTGAATTCGGATGAGCGTTCGGTGAAACTTGCCCAGCAGGCCGGAAAGCTCGGCATGTATTCCCAGTATCTGGGCGATGAACGGATGGGCGGGGATATTGATCCGGCGCTTGTCGGCATTGCTCCGTTCCCGGCCGGTCCCTCCGGAAAGGGAGCTTCGGAAATCAACGCGACGCTCAGCGGAATCTTTGCAGGCATTGCGGGCAGAACGAATTCGGAAGGGAAGTATGTTTCCGCGGATAAGATCCGCGATGCCGCCTGGGAATACATCAGCTTCATGAATTCCAAGGCCGCGCGCAAAATTTATGCGGAAACAATGGTCAGCCTTGGACAGGGCCGCTCCCTGACACCGGTTTATCTCCGGGAGTTCGGCTATACGGAATACCTGAAATACTTTCCGCCGTCCTGGGAACAGGCTTTCAATCAGGCCTTGCGGGATGGCAAGCCCGAGCCTTACGGGCGGAACTGCCAGATGGTGTATATCTATCTGACCCAGCCGCTGGACGAGGCCATGCAGCTGTTCCGGGACGGCAAGCTTCCGGAAGGCGATTCTCCCGAGATCAAGGAACAGCGCATTCAGATCCTTCAGGATATTCTGAAGAAGGCGGAAAACCGCACCAATGAACGGATGATCGGTTATATCTCTCCGCAGGAGCGGCAGAAACGCACCACGGTTGCCATCATTGTCGCCATTCTGATCGCCTGTCTCTTCTGTTTTGTGATTTACAATATCTGGAAGGTCTTTTCGCCGAAAGATTCGTATTCGGGCAAAAAGCGCGGCTGGGATTTCAAACGGAACTGGCTTGGTTATCTGATTATGATTCCCGCGCTGGTCAGCATCCTGATCTGGACGTATTATCCCATGATAACGGGTTCGCAGCTGTTCTTCCAGGAGTACCGTGTGGTGGGCGACAGCCGCTGGGTCGGATTTGACAATCTGGCCGGAGTGCTGTTCAGTGATGAATGGTGGTCTGCAATCTGGAACACTTTCCGCTACATGATGTTTATTCTGACCATCGGTTTTCTCGCCCCGATTATCCTGGCGATTCTGCTTCAGGAGGTTTCCCACGGGAAAATCGTTTACCGGACGCTTTACTACCTGCCGGCGGTCATGAGCGGTCTGGTCGTAATCTTCATGTGGAAACTGTTTTATCAGGCGGGGTCTTCGGGAATTCTCAACCAGACTCTAAACAGTCTTGCGGGACTGATCGGTCTGGAATTTACGCCGCAGGACTGGCTGAATGATGCGAAATGGGCCATGATGGCATGCGTGCTGCCTACAATCTGGGCGGGCGCGGGCCCCGGATGCCTGATTTATCTTGCCGCTCTGAAAGGCGTTCCGGATGAAACCTATGAGGCGGCGGAGATCGACGGAGCGAACTTCTTCCAGAAAATCTGGCATGTGACGCTTCCGACCCTGAAAGCGCTGATTATCATCAACTTTGTCGGAGCCTTTATTGCATCGGCGCAGTCCGGAGGCATGATCCTCATCATGACATTCGGACGTGCGAACACCGAGGTGGCTGAGCTGCATATCTTCAAGGAAGCTTATACGAACCTGCAGTTCGGAAGCGCCATTTCCATGGCGTGGGTGCTTGGAATGATGACACTGCTGTTCACCATTTACAATCTCAAGAGACTTTCCAAGATGGAATTCAAGACTACGGGGAAATAATTATGGCTATTATCGGCAAAGTAGAAAAAAAGAGTCTGAAGGTCAAGATTCTGAATATTTCAATCCACGTGCTGCTCCTTCTGGGCGCGGTCACGATGGTTTATCCGCTTCTCCTGATGGTTTCCGGATCCTTCAAGAGCGAGGTCGACTTTTCGGAGTTTTCCCTTCTGCCCGAGTTCATTTACAATCATGAACTCCTGTTCCAGAAACATCTTGCAACGAAATTCAACGGACAGAACAATCTGTTTTTCAATGCGTTCCGGGAACCTGTCGGATCCGTGAACAATGTGCGGAAACCCGAAAACCCGTCCCGGGTGAGATTTGACGACTACAAGGCGTTTCTTGCGGAAATGAAGGAGCGGAAACCGCATTACTGGCGCGGAATCGGGATGGCGAACGAGACCGGAGTTTATCCAATGGTGCTTCGCGATTTCCGTATCTGGCTCTCCAAAAAATACGGCAAGGGCGAAGAGGGGATCAAAAAGCTGAATGAGGCGTGCGACACGGATTACACTTCCTGGGACGCCGTCGGACTTCCGGTGGAACGCTTCCATACCAGGAAGATTTCAACGGATTACAGCAAGGGAATCCTCAAGGAAATTCTCGAATTCAAAAATACCCAGATCAGCGGTCTTCACACATACTGGGTGGATCTTGACGGATTTTTCGTAGACAGCCTGCGCAAGAATGTTGCGCGGGAGCTCACCGATCTGAACAGGGAGCTCAAGACAAAATACAATTCCTGGCTCGACATTGCCCTGCCGAGAAGCTATCCGAAAGGCAAGGGCGAATTTACCAAGCTGTGGAGCAAGTACGTCCGTGAGGATGTGAACTACGCTTTCCTGCGTCTGGATTCTTCCGCCACCCCGCTTTGGATCAAATTCCTCAGAGAGAAATATAAAGACATCAAAGAGGTCAATGCCCTGCATGGGAGCAATGCAAAAACGTTTGAGGATCTCAAACTGCCGGCAAGGGAGCCGGATGGCGGGCAGCTCAAGACCGACTGGAGTGAATTTGTCTCTCTGGCACTTCCGCCGCAGTACATTCATCTGGAAACGCTTGCGGGCGAATACCGCGACTGGTTGAAAAAGAAGTATGGCACGATTGCCCGTTTGAACGATGTCTATGATATGGGTTACAAGTCCATTGACGCCATTCCGCTTCCCAAGGAGCATCCTGCGGAAAATCTGGCAATGGCGAAGGACTGGACGGAATTTGTCAACACGATGGGAGCGGAGGAAATCGCTCTTGTCCGGACCGCCATTTCCGCATACCGCGATTTTGTCGAAAGCAAGTATATGCTGCCGGACAAGAGTGTGGATTACAAAAAAATGTCCGTGGATTACAAGAGCACGATCAAAAGCAAACTGGAGATTCCGTTCTATTCCAAGTATCCTGCGTCTCCGGACATCAGCATGAGCGTGAAAGAGCAGTATCAGGAATTTGTGAAGAATCCCGCCAATGCCGATCTCCGTCTCGTTGCGGATGTCGCGAAAATGCAGCCGCTGTGGCACAAGTTCCTGCAGAACAAATACAAGGATGTCGCCGCCGTCAACAATGCCTGGGGAGCGGTTTACACAACCTGGGACAGAATTGCTCCTCCGATCCGGGAATATGAGTGGTTCTCCGTTCTGGACCACAAATGGGATCTGGTGAAGGAATATCTGAAACGGAATTACGTCATGGTGATTGATACGATCATCACCAACGGAAATGCCGCTAAGAACACCCTGATTTACTGTGCGCTCGCAGTGCTTGCGGCGCTGATCGTGAATCCGCTGTGCGCCTATGCGCTTTCCCGCTACAAAATGGCGCCCGCATACAAGATTCTGCTGTTTCTGATGCTCCCGATGGCATTTCCCCCGATGGTGCTCGGAATTCCGCAGTTCCTTCTCATCAAGAATCTGAATCTTCTGAATACATTCGGAGCTCTGATTCTGCCGACGATGGCGAACGGCTACATGATCTTCCTTCTGAAAGGATTCTTTGACAGCCTGCCGAAGGAACTCTTTGAATCCGCGGCAATTGACGGGGCGAGTGAATGGACCGTCTTCTGGCAGATTGCCATGGGGCTTTCCACGCCGATCCTTTCCGTGCTGGCGCTGAACACCTTTACGCTGGCATACGGCAACTTCATGATGGCATTCCTGCTCTGTCAGGACAAGTCGATGTGGACCATGATGGTGCATCTGTATCAGCTGCAGATCCGGTCGAGCCAGGCAGTGGGTTTCGCCGCCCTGATCATTGCGGCCATTCCGACTCTGCTGGTGTTCGTCTTCTGTCAGAACATCATCATCAAGGGCATTGTCGTTCCGACGGAAAAGTGACCTTGTTCCCTCAAGGAGTCTTTTCAGCGGTTTCTCCGGAATGCGGAGAAACCGCTTTTTTTGTTTGGGAACTTGACAAAGCGCATTCCCAATAGTATTGTTCGAAGAAGTTGAACGGGAATCTGTCCGCTTCCGGACAACCGGTGAGGAGAAATCATGAAAAGAATTTGTCGCTATACTCTGGTGGAGCTCCTGGTCGTTGTGGCGATTGCCGCCGTCATTCTGGGGGTTGCGACTCCCGCGTTCTCCGTCATGATGAAGGGGGGGGCCATGACAAGCTCCACCCGGGAACTTGCCGCGAAAATCAAGGCCGCCCGCTCCTATGCTGTGACAAACAATTCTTACGTCGCGGTGGTGTTTCCGACGGAAAAGGACTGGAGCGGCATCCGCCTTTCCATGAATTCGTGCGTCTACCGCCCGTGTCTTGTTTACAGGGATGCGAACGGAGACTGGTTTTTCGACACCTGGATTGACGGGGAGCAATGGAGTGTTCTGAACAAGGGAATTGCCATGATACCCCATGCCGGCGGTACAACGGATCCGGAATTCGCCCGGGAGGAAAATCTCTGGAACGGCGGGACAACACAGGCTGTGAAAAGTATCCGGAATGTTCCTCTCGGTCCTCTCAAGGATATTTCAAAGACGGATGATGAGGAGCCGCAGGAGGTCTGCCGGGCCATCATTTTCAAACCGAACGGCCAGCTGGCGGATGTGGATGTCGGCGAGCAGCTGCGGTTCCGGCTGATTGAAGGAACGGTCATCAGAAGCGGTGCGGATGTCAAAGCCATGCCGACCAGTGTTTTCACGGAAGGATCGAAAACTTATCTGATAGCAAAGACATTCGCCATTCATCCTCTGACCTGCAGAATGAAAATCGAGGATTTCAAATTCGAATGGGATCCGAGCGGTTCGTCTCTCGGAAAAAAGGCGGTGGATTGACGGATGTCCGTCCGATTTCCGGCATACGGAACCGCGGTGCCGGTTTTCAAGTATCATCCATATCGGAAAAGGGGGGATCGGGATGAGATTTTTTTCTTTGTCTGCTCCGGTTTGCGCGCTTTCCGCGCTCCTGCTTTGTTCCTGCCACAGTGCGGAGGAGCCGCTTCGCGGTCTTCCGCTGGGGATCATCGGCATTGAGGAGCCGGTTTTCGTGATGCCTTTCGAGACGCCGTTTGCCGCGAAAATCGACACCGGCGCGGATACCTCCTCCATTGATGCGGAAGAGATCCGCCTGATTCAGCGCGACGGCGGGAAATTCGTATCCTTCAAAATTCGCCAGCGCGGCACGCAAAAAGAGCATTCCTTTGAACTGCCGCTGAAGCGCAGGACCTCCATTGTGCGGCATGGCAGTCAAGCACAGCCGAGATATACCGTCATGCTGACGGTCCGGATTGGACCGTTGACCATGGAGCGCGAGTTTTCACTGGCGGACCGGAAAAACTTCAAGTATCAGGTTCTGATCGGCAGAAACATAATTTCCGGCATGGCCGCCGTCGATCCCTCCCGGCGGAATCTGACAGGTGCGCTATGACGATGCCGCGTCCGGGAAAAAGCATCTGCATCATTGTCGGCATTCTGCTTCTGCTTGCCGCGGCGATCGCGGCTTTCAAGATCTGCGTGCTGCATTATTCCTTTTCACGTTCCGTCAATGCCGAGCTCTGGGTCATGGAATGCCGGATCCGTTTTACGGCGGACGGCGGTCCGGTCACGGCGAGACTTTCTCTGCCCTACGAAATTCCCGGATATTATCTTGTCGTCACAAGCCAGACGCCGGATTACACCTTTGCCGTTCAGGAACGCGACGGGCGGACTTTTTCCGTCTGGCAGTCGCCGGAGCGCAGAGGCCGGCAGGCGCTTTCCTGCCAGATATCGTTCATTCCGGATGCCGGTGCGGCCGCCGCCATGGAAGAGCCCCCGGAGACGCCGGAACGTCCCCGCTGGCCATCCGGGCAGAAGCAGTTTGCCGAGCAGCTGCTCCGGAACCTGGATCCGGAAGGCAGACTTTCCGTTCCGGAGTTCGTCAAGGCTCTTTTCAAACAGATCCGGAAGGGCGACAGTCCTGCGGTGTCCGTGCTGTTTGCGGACAAACGCCGCGGCGCTCCTTTTCTTCAGGTTGTCCGGAATCTTCTGGCAATGAAAAAAATTGCCTCGCGGGAGGTGGAAGGGGTTTTTCTGAACGACAAGCGCCGCCGCCAGTCGCCGGCTCTCATGCTGGAGATTTATTACGGCGGATCTTTTCACCGGTATGATCCGGTTTCCGGGGCGGTCAGTGTGCAGAAGGATTTCATTCCGCTGCGGATCGGGGATGAGCCGCTGTTTGCATTGTCCGGCGGGAGGCAGGCGGCATTGCGTTTTTCCGCGCTGAAGACCAATATCAGCGCCGCGGGTCTGAACCGCCTGCGCGGGAGCTTTGTCGAGCATTCCTGGCTGATGGACATCATCGGCTATGAACTGCCGATTTCGGAACAGAACGTGTTCAAGCGTCTGGCGCTTCTTCCGCTGGCGGTGCTTCTGATTGTGGTGGTGCGCAACATCATCGGGCTGCAGTCCATGGGGACGTTCATGCCGGTGCTGATCGCGCTGGCGTTCCTGGAAACAGGTCTGGCTGCGGGGCTGATCGCTTTTCTCCTGATTCTGGCAGTCGGTCTTTCGGCGCGTGCGCTGCTGACGCATATGAATCTCCTGATGGTGCCGCGCATTTCGGCCGTTGTGGTGATTGTGATTCTGCTGATGAAGGCGATCAGCGTGTTTTCCTACGCATTCGGATTCACGCAGGGGCAGTCGATCACCTTTTTCCCGCTGATTATTCTGGCGTGGACGATTGAACGGGCCTCGATGGTGTGGGAGGAAGACGGTCCCGGGACGATGTTCCGGCAGCTCGCAGTCAGCCTGGCGGCGTGCATTCCCTGCTATTTCATTTTGAACAACGATTATCTCCAGTATCTCTTTTTCACGTTTCAGGAGTTCAATCTGGTGATTCTCGCATTGATTCTGCTGCTCGGAACCTATACGGGCTACCGTCTGACGGAATTGAAACGCTTCAAACCGCTGGTGTCTTCATGTTCGGATCACTCCTGAACGCTTTCGCCTCGCCCGCCGCGCTGCGGAATGCGGGGGTTCTCGGCATGAACCGGCGCAATCACGACTATATTGCCGCATACAACAGGCGCCGCTATTATCCGATGGTTGACGACAAGCTTGTCACCAAGGAGCTTGCGCTGAAGGCCGGCGTTCCCACCGCGGGCCTGATCGGCGCCATCCGCTGCCAGCATGATGCGAAAAACTTCATGCGCATGACGGAAAACAGTCCCGCTTTTGTCATCAAACCGGGACATGGAAGCGGGGGACGCGGCATCCTTGTCATCAAAAGTCACAACGGGGAGGAGTTCCGGAAGGCGGACGGTTCCATCATCGGCAGTCAGCAGATTTACTCGCATATCACGAACATTCTGAGCGGGCTTTACAGTCTGGGCGGGCAGGTTGACTACGCACTGTTTGAAGAGTGCATTTCCTTTTCGGATGTTTTTTCCGACTTCAGTTTTCAAGGGGTGCCGGATATCCGGATCATCGTCTTCCGGGGATATCCCGTCATGGCGATGATGCGGCTGGCCACCAGACGTTCGGACGGGCGCGCCAACCTGCACCAGGGCGCGGTAGGAGTCGGACTGAGCATCCGGGACGGAAAACCGCGCAGGGCGGTCATGCTCGATCAGCCGGTCACGCGCCATCCGGATACCGGCCGGATGCTCTCCGAGCTGGCTGTTCCGGACTGGGACAGGCATCTCGAACTGGCCGCGCGCTGCGCTGAGATGATTAAACTGGGCTACTTCGGCGCGGACATTGTCAACGACCGGGAAAAAGGGCCGCTTCTGCTGGAGCTCAACGCCCGGCCCGGACTCGGGATCCAGATCGCCAACCACGCCGGTCTGCGTTCACGCCTGGAGCTGATCGGGACTCTTCCTTCGTCCGCACTGCCTTCCGCGGCGGAAAAGATCGCTTTTGCGCAGGCGCATTTCGACTGAACGGACGATTTCCCGTTTCGCATTTCTTTCCCGGTCCGGACTTGACACTTTTCCGAATTGCGTGTATATTTAAAACTTCTTTTACAAATGAGGTTTTTCAAATATGGAAACAGGAATATTTCCAGAGGGCAGACATGTCGTCGTACGCGGCCCGGCCGTGTCGGTGGCACCCCGGCCGGGTCCAGATTCGCCAGTCTGAGCGCATTTCCGCGCAATCCTTGTTTCCAGCATAAAAATTTAAATTCCGGATCAGTGACATGATGATGAAAAACACAGCAAAAGAACCGCAGCAGCCGATCAAAGGCGCCGAAATCGTGATTAAAACCCTGGAGCGTCTCGGCGTCGAAACCATTTTCGCATATCCCGGCGGGCAGTCCATTGAACTTCACCAGGCGCTCGGGAAATCCAGCCTCCGGGTCATTCTTCCGCGCCATGAGCAGGGCGGAGCGTTCGCGGCGGACGGTTTCGCGCGCATTTCCGGCAGGACCGGCGTCTGCATGGCGACCAGCGGCCCCGGCGCGACAAACCTCATCACCGGCATCGCCGATGCCTACATGGACTCGATTCCCGTCGTCTTCATCACCGGGCAGGTCGGGGCGCAGTTCATCGGGAAAAACGCGTTTCAGGAAACGGACATCATCGGCGTCACGCGTCCCGTCGTCAAACACAGCTATCTTGTGCTGAACGTCAATGACATTCCGCGTACGCTCTGCGAGGCGTTCAAGCTCGCTTCAGAGGGACGTCCGGGGCCTGTCGTCGTGGATATTCCGAAGAATGTTCAGCAGGCGCTCGCCGTTCCCGTGTTTCCGGAAGAGGTCAAAGTCAAATCCCTCACTGCGGATCTCACCGTAAAGCCCTCCGACATCGAGGCGATCCGGAAGGCGATCCGGAAGGCGCAGCGTCCCTGCATTTACGCGGGCGGCGGGATCATTTCCTCCGGCGCGTCCGAAGAGCTGCGCACGTTCGCGCATTCCTATAATATTCCCGTGACAACCACACTGATGGCGCTCGGCGCGTTTCCCGAGGACGATCCGCTCTCCCTCCGCTGGCTCGGCATGCACGGGACCTACTATGCGAACTACGCGGCGAATGAATGCGACCTTCTGATCGCCCTCGGCGCCCGCTTTGACGACCGCGTCACCGGGCCTGTCGACACGTTTGCGCAGGACGCCTATATCATTCACGTCGATATCGATGTCTCCGAGATCAACAAGAACAAACGCGTCGATCTCGGCGTGATCGCGGATGTCCGGGAGGTTCTTGCCGAACTCAACCGGAAACCGGTCCGCAAGGATTACACCGAATGGCTGAACCGGATCGGAGAATGGAAGAAAGAGCATCCGCTCTCCTATGTGAAATCGAAGCCGCATACGCCGCCGCAGCCGCAGTATGTGATTGAAAAACTGTATGAACTGACCGGCGGAAACGCTGTGATCGTTCCCGGCGTCGGGCAGCATCAGATGTGGTCCGCGCAGTTTTACAAGTACAAATATCCGCGTCAGTTCCTCACTTCCGGCGGACTCGGCTCCATGGGATTCGGGCTGCCTGCCGCGATGGGTGCGAAAGTCGCCTGTCCGGACAAGCTGGTCATCAACATCGACGGCGACGGTTCCTTCCAGATGAACATCCAGGAGCTCGGCACGCTCTACGCCGAGGAGATCGACGTCAAGATGATCATCCTCAACAACCAGCATCTCGGCATGGTCGCCCAGTGGGAGGACCGTTTTTACGGAAGTTTCCACTGCAACACGATTCTCGAAGACCGCGACAAGCAGTACTATCCCGATTTCGTGACGATTGCACGCGGCTACAAGATTCCGGGGCGCGTCATTCACGAGCGCGAGGAGGTCGAGGATGCCATCCGCGAGATGCTCGCGTCGAAAGGGCCGTTCCTGATCGACTGTCACACGGGCTATCAGGAGCACGTGCTCCCGATGATCGCGCCGGGAAAATGCTACAAGGATATGATCCTGAAGTGACAAGCCATGCTGCCGGATTTCATTGTCAAAGCCATGGAGGGCGTCGAATCGCTCGGTCTCAAGCGCACGCTCCGCGCCGTGGAGCGGCGTTCTCCGCGTGAAATCGTGATCGGGGGACGGCATCTCGTTGATTTCTCCTCCAACGACTATATGGCGCTTTCCATGCGGCCCGAGCTGATCGGGCGCGCGTGCGAATGGACGCGCCGGTTCGGCGCCGGTTCGGCCGCCTCCCGCCTGATTTCCGGCACCACGGAGGCTTGCCTGCTTCTGGAAGAGAAACTCGCTGCGTGGAAAGGATTCGAAGCGGCGATGATTCTTTCTTCCGGATATGCCGGAAACGTAGGGACAATCGCCGCGCTCTCAGGCCGTTCCCGCACGATTCTCGCGGACAAGCTCAATCATGCCAGCCTCAATCAGGGCTGCCTGCTTTCCGGCGGAGAGTTCAAGCGCTACGCGCACTGCGACTGGGATCGCCTGGAACGGATGCTTGCAAACGCAGGGGAGGGAGACAAACTCATCGTCAGCGACACGGTGTTCAGCATGGACGGCGACATTGCCGATCTTGCACGGCTCCGCGAAATCGCAGAGCGCCATCATGCCCTTCTTTATCTGGACGACGCGCACGGGAGCGGCGTTCTCGGAGAACACGGTCACGGTCTCGCGACGCCCGCACTCTGCGATGTCGCGCTTTCCACTTTCAGCAAGGCGCTCGGTTCGTTCGGTTCCTGCGTCTGCTGTTCCCGTGCGATGAAGGAGTATCTGGTGAACCATTGCGCTTCCTTCATTTTCAGCACGGCATTGCCGCCCGCCGTGCTCGGTGCGGTCGATGCCGCGATCGATCTGCTGCGGACGGATGAGATGGAACAGGCGCGGGCCGCGCTCTTCCGCCGCGCGGATTTTCTCCGGAATGGGCTCCGCGAACTGGGATTCGACACCGGAAAATCCGAAACGATGATCGTGCCGCTTCTGATCGGGGAGACGGAACGGACCACGGAGTTTTCAACGCGCCTTCAGGAGGAGGGGATTCTCGGAGTCGCCATCCGTCCGCCGACGGTTCCGCGCGGCACCGCCCGCATCCGCCTGTCGCTGAACGCCGCCCATACCGACGCGGATGTGGAGCATCTTCTTGAAGCCGTCCGCCGGATTGCGGGCCGCTGAATTCCGGAAGCATTCCGCACTCCTTCCGGGATGCGGCTTTTTTTGAAAAACATCCGGACCGGAATTCGAAATTTGCATAAACCGGTGTATAGTATTCAGTTTCAGGAAAAAATAATCACTTTTGTCAATACAGGAAAAAGGCCATGTTCAAAACAAGATCGGGGCAGGCGGACTTTCCGGCAATGGAGCGCGACGTGCTTCAGTACTGGAAAGAGGGGAATGTCTTTCAGAAGTCACTGGAGAACCGCAAAGGGTGCGATGAATTCGTTTTCTATGACGGACCTCCGTTTGCAACGGGTCTTCCGCACTACGGACATCTTCTGGCGGGAACCATCAAGGATGTCGTGCCCCGCTATCAGACGATGCGCGGAAAATACTGCGAGCGCACCTTCGGGTGGGACTGCCACGGGCTGCCCGTCGAATACGAGATGGAGAAGGAACTCAGACTGTCCGGCAAGAAGGAGATTGAGAATTACGGAATCGGAAAGTTCAACGAGGCCTGCCGGGGAATCGTTCTGCGCTACACCGCCGAATGGGAGACCGTCGTCACGCGCATGGGCCGCTGGGTCGATTTCCGCAACGGATACCGCACGATGGACACCAAATACATGGAGTCCATCTGGAACGTCTTCAAGCGCCTGTGGGACGAAGGGCTGATCTACGAGGGATACAAGATTCTGCCCTACTGTCCGCGCTGCTCGACGCCGCTGTCCAATTTCGAGGCGAATCAGGGATATCAGGAAGTGACCGATCCGGCGATCACGATCCGCTTCAAGGTGCGCGGGGAGGAGAACAGTTATTTCCTCGCATGGACGACGACCCCGTGGACGCTTCCGTCCAACATGGCGCTCACCGCCGGTCCGGACATTGATTACGTGAAGGTCCGCGACGGGGAGGATTTCTATTATCTCGCCGAGGCGCGGCTCTCCGCCTATTACAAAAAGGACGCAATGCCTGAAATCGTCGCGAGGATGAAAGGGGTTGATCTCAAGGGAATGGAGTATGAACCGCTGTTCCCCTACTTCGCCGGTCTGCGGGAAAAAGGCGCGTTCCGGATGATTAACGCCGACTTCGTCAGCACCGAGGACGGCACGGGCATCGTGCATACCGCGCCGGGATTCGGCGAGGATGACGCGGCCGCCGGAAAAGCCAACGGCATTCCCGACGTCTGTCCGATCGACGAGGAATGCCGCTTTACAAACGCGGTGCCCGATTACGCGGGCGTCTATGTCAAGGACGCGGACAAGGAGATCATGCGCCGCCTCAAGGAGGAGGGAAAGCTTGTCCACCGCGGCACGATCAATCACAACTATCCGCACTGCTGGCGCGACGACTCCCCGCTCATCTACAAGGCGGTTTCAACCTGGTTTGTCCGCATCGACCGGATCAAGGAGAAGATGCTGGCGGCGAATGAGCAGATGTCCTGGGTTCCGTCGCACATCAAGGAAGGACGCTTCGGCAAATGGCTTGAGAACGCGCGCGACTGGGCGATCAGCCGGAACCGTTACTGGGGATGCCCGCTGCCGATCTGGCGCAACCGCGAAACGGGGGAGACGGTCTGCGTCGGTTCCGTCGCGGAGCTCGAACAGCTCTCCGGCCAGAAAATCAGCGACATCCACAAGCATTTCGTCGATCCGATCAAGCTCAAAGGGCGTGCCGGAACGGTCCTGACGCGCGTTCCCGAGGTTCTCGACTGCTGGTTCGAGAGCGGTTCGATGCCCTATGCCCAGAACCATTACCCCTTTGAAAACAAGGAGCGCTTTGAAAAGAACTTCCCCGCCGACTTCATCGCGGAGGGGCAGGATCAGACCCGCGGATGGTTCTATACGCTGACGGTTCTTGCGTCCGCGCTCTTCAACAAGCCCGCCGCGCGCAATGTGATTGTCAACGGCATGATTCTGGCCGAAAACGGGCAGAAGATGTCCAAGCGTCTCAAGAATTATCCGGACCCGATGTACATCGTCGAGACCTACGGGGCGGATGCGCTGCGGCTTTTCCTGCTCGGTTCGCCGGTTGTCCGCGCGGAGGACCTCAAGTTCTCCGAGAACGGCGTCAAGGAGGTCATGCGCGCGGTGATTCTGCCGATCTGGAACTCGTTCAGCTTCTTCACGACCTATGCGAACGTCGACGGCTGGGAGCCCGCTTCCGACGGGAAGGCGCCCGACAAGCTCGAAAATCCGCTCGACCGCTGGATTCTCGCGTCGCTCGCCGACATGGTCGAGGAGATCCGCGGCGCGATGGACACCTTCCATCTCCAGAAGGCGGCGAACAGTTTCGAAAAGTTCGTGGAGAACCTCACGAACTGGTACATCCGCCGGAGCCGCCGCCGCTTCTGGAAGAGCCAGAACGACAGCGACAAGAACGAGGCGTATGCCACGCTCTATTATGCGCTGCTCACTTTCACCAAATGCGCCGCGCCGTTCATTCCGTTCATCACCGAGGAAATCTACCGCACGCTCCGCACGGAGTCGATGCCGGAATCCGTCCATCTCTGCGACTATCCCGAGGCGGAAACCTGGCGGCGCGACGCGTATCTGGAAAAGCAGATGGATGCGGCGATGAAGGCGGTTTCACTGGGCCGTTTCCTCCGCACCCAGCGCAATCTCAAGGTCCGCCAGCCGCTCAAGCGGGCGATCCTCGTCTCCTCCGATCCGGAGATCCGCAGGATGCTGACGGAAACCGGAGAGATCATAGCGGAAGAACTGAATGTGAAGGCAATCGACGTCCGCGCCGACGAAGAGGAGCTTGTCAATCTCTCCGCCAAGGCGAATTTCAAGACGCTCGGACGGAAGCTCGGACCCCAGATGAAGGAAGCCGCCGCGCTGATTCAGGCGCTTCCCTCCGGACAGATTGCTTCCGTTCTGCGCGGCGAGACTGTTTCGATCACGCTCAAATCCGGTACGGTTGTCGCACTTGGCAGGGATGATCTGAGCATCCAGCGCGAGGAAAAGGCGGGGCTTCCCGTCGCCACCGGCGAGGGCGTCACGATTGCGCTCGACACGGAACTGGACACGGCGCTGATGCAGGAAGGGTTCGCCCGCGAATTCGTCAGCAAGGTGCAGAATCTCCGCAAGGAGATGGATCTCGACGTGTCCGACCGGATCGCCGTGACTTTCCGTTCGACTCCGGAGGTCGCCGATGCCGTCAAGGTGTTCCATGACTACATCGCGAACGAGACGCTTGCCGTTTCCCTTGAACCTTCAGACGCAGTCGATGCACCGGAATCCGACCTCAACGGTCATCCGTGCGCACTCGCAGTGAGAAAGGCGTGAGGTGCAGCATGGGAAAACGGATTCTCACCGGCATCCAGCCGTCCGGCATTCTGCACATCGGCAACTATTTCGGGGCGATGAAAGCCTCGATCGAGCTCCAGAACCAGAATCCCGGGGATACGTATCTGTTCATCGCGGATCTGCATTCGCTGACGGTCAACCCGAAGCCCGATGATCTGCGCATGCGCGTCCGGCGTCTTGCGCTCGACTATCTCGCATGCGGGCTGGACCCCGAAAAGACCGCGTTCTTCCGGCAGTCCGACATCCGCGGCGTCTGCGAACTCACGTGGATCCTGAACACGATCACCGGGCTCGGGCTTCTTGAGCGCGCGCACAGCTACAAGGACAAGATCGCCAAAGGCTTTGTCCCGAACAACGGGCTTTTCTCCTATCCGGTTCTGATGGCGGCGGACATTCTGCTTTACAAATCCAACGCGGTACCCGTCGGCAAGGATCAGAAGCAGCATCTGGAGATCACGCGTGACATTGCAATCCGGTTCAATCAGATGTACGGCGATGTCTTCGTGATTCCGGAGCCGATCATCAGCGAATCCGTCGCCGTGATTCCCGGAACCGACGGGCAGAAGATGTCCAAAAGCTACAACAACACCATCGAACTCTTCGGCGAGGAGAAGGCGATCCGGAAGAAGATCATGTCCATCCCGACCGACTCGACTCCGCTTGAAGCGCCGAAGGATCCCGACAAGTGCAATATCTTTGCGCTCTTCAAACTGTTCTCCGATGAGGAGGAAATTGCCGCGCTCGCCGCAAAATACCGTGCGGGAAATTTCGGCTACGGCCATGCGAAACAGGCGCTCTTCGAGGCCTATATGGATTATTTCGCGCCGATGCGCCGCCGCCGTGAAGAGCTGGAGAAGGAGCCGGGATATATCGACGAGGTGCTCCGCAAAGGGGCGGAAAAGGCGAATGCCGTCGCCGTAGTGACGATGGAGGAGGTCTGCCGAGCGGTGGGCCTGCGCTGATGTCCGTCGTCCGCAGGATTCTGCTGTTTCTCGCAGCGGTCTGCTGCTGGGGGGCGGCGATCGCTTCCACGGTATCCTGGCTGTGCGCGCATATCGAGCTTGGAGAGGCCCGCCGGACTGTCCGCGTTCCTTGCGAGCCCGCGGTGCGGAACGGCGTCACGCTGTTTGCCGCATCGGTCGATATGAATTTCTGCAAGTGGCGTTATCACCGGGGCCGTGTCCGGATCCTGTTCAGCATGCCGGAAGGGGCCGCACTCCGGAAGACACTGGAGCAGCGCGAGGTCCGGATCCGCGTCAATGCGGAGGAGCGCACTCTTTCCATGGGTGAGCTGTATGAGCCCTACGCGGAGATGAGGGCCCTTGCGCAGCATCCCGGCAACTGCGTGCTCGCGGAGACGGAGCTGGATTACCGCAGAGGGGAGAACCGCGTCTGGATGGAGATTGAACCGGCGCTTCCCGCACATTCCGGGTTTTGCGCGACGCTCTGTTTTCCCGGTTCCTCCGAGACGGCGGCTCCTGTCGTGATCCGCGGCATCGCTGCACTTTTCTTCCTGCTTCTGGCGCAGGTGTCGACTCTGTTCTTCTTTTACAGCGGGCGGAATGCGGTGGGACGGCTCCGCACCATGCTCAGAAGGGTGTTTGCGCTGATTCCCGCGGAGTTTCTCCTTGCGCTTGTTTCGGTCGCATTCTGGAAGGCATGGCTGCTGGGAAGGACTCCTTCTTATCTTGCCGGTCTGCTTGCGGACCTTTCTCCCGGGGATTCTCCGCGTGTGCTGTCGCGGCTGTTTTCCTGCCTGAATCTGCTTTTGTTTGCCGTTCTTTCCGCCGGGCTTCTGCTTCTGCTTGCGGTTCGCCTGATCCGTCTCATGCGGAAGAAGGCCTAGCACGGCGATTCGGATTCCTGCGCGCGGGACTTTCTCACGTCCCGGCGAAAACATCCCTTCTTCTGCGGAGTCCTTCGTATACGGCGACGGCGACGGAGTTCGCCAGATTCAGACTGCGGGAAAAATGTCCCGGCATCGGGATTGTATAGAACTGTTCCGGATAGGCTTCATGAATGGCGGCGGGAAGTCCGGAGCCTTCGCTGCCGAAAACCAGACAGGCCCCGTCCTCCATCGGGCAGTCCCAGTATTCCTTTTTTCCTTTTGTGGAGTAGAAATACATCGGCGCGCCGTTCATTGCCTGCACAAAATCCTCCCACGATTCGTGGACCGCATACTCCACGTGGCGCCAGTAATCCATGCCGGAGCGCTTCACATGCCGGTCGTCAAGAGAGAAGGCGATCGGTTTTACGAGGTGGAGGCGGCAGCGCGCGCACGAGCAGATTCTTCCGATGTTGCCGGTGTTCTGCGGGATCTCCGGCGCAACGAGAACGACGTGGAAAAAGAAATCTTTCATGGGTTCCGTTCATGACTCCGTATTGAGCAGTTTGGAAAGCAGTGCGGGAAAATTGGGTCCTTCAAGCGTGCCCATGCCGGGATACGGGTAGCCGTGCGTGATGCTGTCTCCGAAGCAGACCAGGCGCGAGCAGTCGAAGCGGTTGTCGCGCAGCGCTAGATATGCCAGCGCGGCGATGAAGCGGTAACCGTCCTCGGTCGGATGCGCGCCGTCCTTCGTTCCGGAATTGGCTTCATTCCGGATGAGGCTGCGTCTGTCGGCTCCGACCATGCCGGTTTCGGTGAAAATATGAAACAGATCCAGAAACGGGACGGCAAGACGTGCGGCCAGAGAGCGCATTCCCGCGGCATAACCGGCGATCTGCGGATTGAGTTCGGCATCCGGCGGCAGGTTGAAATCATAGCGTTCGATCACTTCCGGGGCAAAGACGGGAGGCGGTGCGATCAGAAGGACGTCCGCGTCCGTCTCGCGGATCGCCGCAATCATGGCTTCGAGATTGGCGAGAAACTCCGCACGCGGCACGAGGGCGCGCGGATTGACCGCGTCGTTGGTGCCGCAGAGAACGGTGACGCAGGTGGGGGCGTGTGCAAGCACGTCGCGCCTCATACGTCTGCGCATTGCCGATGTATTGTCGCCGGGATAGCCGGCATGTATGACTTCGTTTTTCATTTTCATGGCCCCGTGTTCCGCAGCGTGTCCGCATGTGCCGGAGTGTATTGCCGTTCATCCTGTCCGGGAAAACGCCGCAATCCGTCAATATATTTCACAAATGCCTGAGATTCAACTTGATTTTTCATGAAAAGAAGGTTAGATTATAATCCGGTCCGGTCGGGGTGCCCCGACAAACGTACAGGCGCGTGCCGGAACATGAATTAAAATCGCAAAGAATCTTGCAATGACGAAAACACTCCTTTCTCTTCTTCTGTGTCTGTCCGCCGCCTTGTTTTCCGCCTCCTGCGCCACGGTGAACAATGACCGCCCGCTTTCCGATCTGGTCATGCACATGGCCAGACACGTCGGCGGAAATGTCAACGCCCTGATGCTTCCGGATCCTGTTCGCGCCAGCGAGGGCGTTTCCATGATGATTGAAGGCCGCGAGGTGGCGTTTTACAAGTATGACCTGAATTTTTCCAAGCAGCGGCGGAAACTGGAGCATATCAAGGAGACAGGTGTGCTTTACATCAGCGGCATCCCGTTTGAAGCGGAAGTGAACGGTTCGTTCGTAATGATCGATCACGCGACAAATCTCAAGAAGAAGGAATTGATCAAGGCGTTCCGGAGTTTTTAACTTTTCAGTTCTAGAAAAGAAAAATTATATATTTTTGTAATTATCAATCCGTCTATCAACCAAAAAGAAAGGAAAAGACATGGCTAAAACAGCCTCGAACAAGCGGAAATCGTCCTCCGCGGCGAAGAAGTATGTGTATCTCTTTGGAAAAGGGATGTCCGACGGAAACGCATCCATGAAGGAACTTCTCGGCGGAAAAGGAGCGAACCTTGCCGAAATGGCGAAACTGAATCTGCCTGTTCCCGCCGGCTTCACGATCACGACCGAATGCTGCGTCGACTTCTTCAAATCCGGAATGCAGTATCCGTCCTGCCTGGAAAAACAGGTGAAGGAGGCTCTTGCGAAAGTTGAAAAGGCGATGGGAATGAAGTTCGGCGATCCGGCGAATCCGCTTCTGGTCTCCTGCCGCTCCGGCGCGCGCAGCTCCATGCCCGGCATGATGGAGACTGTTCTCAACGTCGGGCTTTCCACCAAGACCATTCCCGGACTTGTCCGGAAGACGAAGAACGAGCGTTTCGTCTATGACGCCTACCGCCGTCTCATCATGATGTATTCCGATGTTGTGATGGAAAAAGCCGAGGGTATTGAACCCGCCGAAGGCAAGGGAATCCGCAAGCAGCTCGACGATCAGCTCGAAAAACTCAAGAAGGCCAAGAACTACGCTTCCGACACCGACCTCACCGTCGCGGATCTGAAGAAACTCTGCGAGGATTTCAAGAAAACGATCAGGAAGGTCCTCAAGGCGGAGTTTCCGGACGATGCGGAAAAACAGCTCTGGGGCGGCATCGGCGCCGTGTTCAAAAGCTGGAACGGCAAGAAGGCCGTTTCCTACCGCCGTATCGAGGGCATTCCGGATGACTGGGGCACCGCCGTCAACGTGCAGAGCATGGTTTTCGGCAACATGGGCGACAGTTCCGCCACCGGCGTGGCGTTCACACGCGATCCCGCCACCGGCGACAACAAGTTCTACGGCGAATGGCTCGTCAATGCGCAGGGCGAGGACGTCGTGGCCGGAACCCGCACCCCGAATCCGCTGAACGACGATACCAAGAACGAGCAGAACAAGAATCTCAAGTCCATGCAGGAGCTTCTTCCGAAGACCTACAAGGAGCTTGCTTCCATCCGCGCCAAGCTGGAAAAGCACTACAAGGACATGCTCGATATCGAATTCACGATCCAGGAAGGCGTCCTTTACATGCTTCAGTGCCGCGTCGGCAAGAGAACTGGAACCGCCGCGCTCAACATGGCCATGGACATGCTGGAGGAGAAACTGATCGACAAGGCGACCGCCGTCACCAGAATCTCCCCGAACCAGCTGGATGAACTGCTCCATCCGATTCTCGATCCCAAGGCCGAAAAGAAAGCCGAAATCATCACCAAGGGACTGCCCGCGGGGCCCGGCGGAGCTGTCGGGAAAATCGTTTTCTCCTCGGAAAAGGCCGTTGCGCTCGCCGCAAAGGGCGTCAAATCGATTCTCGTCCGCGAAGAGACCAATCCCGAGGATGTCGAGGGCATGCGTGCCGCAGACGGCATCCTGACCGCGCGCGGCGGCATGACCAGCCATGCGGCGCTTGTCTGCCGCGGCTGGGGAAAATGCTGCATTGTCGGCGCGGGAGACATGAAGATCGATGAGGCCAAAGGCACCTTCAAGGTCGGGAAATATTCCTTCAAGGAAGGGGATGTCATCAGCCTCAACGGCACAAAGGGCTACGCCTATGCGGGTGAGGTTAAGACAATGGATTCCAGCGAGAACCCCCGCTTCCAGAAGTTCATGAAGATCGCGGATTCCTTCCGCAAGCTCGGCGTCCGCGCGAATGCCGACACCCCGGCGGACGCACAGCGCGCAAGAGAGTTCGGCGCGGAAGGCATCGGACTCTTCCGCACGGAGCACATGTTCTACGGAA
This sequence comes from uncultured Victivallales bacterium, assembly GCA_944391115.1. GTDB lineage: Bacteria > Verrucomicrobiota > Lentisphaeria > Victivallales > UBA1829 > UBA11452. Next base: position 131,018 of record CALXSJ010000007.1, read on the forward strand.
AAGGCGCGGAAAAACCGCTGTTCGCACTTCGCAAGATGATTCTGAGCGGCACCCCCGCGGAACGCAAAAAAGCCGTTGACGAACTCTTCCCGTTCGTCAAGAAGGACATCAAGGCGACACTGGAATCCATGGCCGGACTCCCGGTGACGATCCGTCTGCTCGATCCGCCGCTGCATGAGTTCATCCCGCACAGCCGCGACCAGCAGCAGGAGATTTCCAAAGCGCTGAAGATTTCCCATGACGAGTTCGTCAAACGTGCCGAATCCCTCAAGGAGAGCAATCCGATGATGGGGCACCGCGGCGTCCGTCTCGGCGTAACCTATCCAGAGGTCACCGAGATGCAGATCCGTGCGATTCTTGAAAGCGCCGCCGAACTGATCGCGGCGAAGAAGGCCTGCAAGCCCGAGATCATGATCCCGGTCACCTGCGATCCGAACGAACTCCGGAATCAGAAGGCGATCGTTGCGAAAGTGGCCGAAGAGGTCAAAAAGAAATTCAAGCTCAAAACGCTCGAATACATGGTCGGAACCATGATTGAGATTCCGCGCGCCGCCCTGCTTGCCGACAAGATGGCGGAAGAGGCGGAGTTCTTCTCCTTCGGGACCAACGACCTCACCCAGATGACCTTCGGATTCAGCCGTGACGACATCGGTTCCTTCCTCGGTGATTATCTGGATAAGAAGATCCTTGCAAGCGATCCCTTCCAGACCATCGATACCGAAGGCGTCGGTTCTCTGATCAAGTGCGCTGTGAACGGCGGACGGTCGACCCGGAAAAACCTCAAGGTCGGCATCTGCGGTGAACAGGGCGGTGAGCCGAAATCCGTGGCGTTCTGCCATGCTGTCGGCCTGAACTACGTCTCGTGCAGTCCGTTCCGCGTGCCGATCGCGCGCCTTGCGGCCGCGCAGGCGGCAATTGCGGCGAAGAAGTAAGACAGCTTCTTCCGCGATGCGGAAATACCCTCACGGCAGCGATGCACGGAGGGTATTTTCATGTACCGGCAGGACGGAACTTTTCAGAAAGGAGCTTTTCAAATGGAACTTGTGATTGAAAGTGGCAGACGGAATGAGATGATTGATATCACGGCGCAGATCAATCGTGCGCTTCCGCGCAGTCTGCGGTGCGGGATCTGTCTGGTGCATTGCCCGCACACGACCGCAGGACTGACCGTGAATGAAAATGCCGATCCGGATGTGAAACATGACCTTCTTGCAAAGCTGGATGCGCTGATCCCCCATCACGAGAATTATTACCTCCATGGAGAAGGCAACAGCGCCGCGCATCTGAAATCCACCCTCACGGGAGTGAGCCTGACATTGCCGGTGGTAAACGGACGCCTTCATCTCGGAGTCTGGCAGGGGGTGTACTTCTGCGAATTCGACGGTCCGCGCACACGGCGGGTGGAACTCTTTTTCCTGGAGGCCCGTCCCGAATCGTTTTCCGGTCCGGCTGAAGGAAGTGCGGGCTTGTAAATGCTGCAGCGCAGTCGGAAACCGGATTTAAAAAGATGGCTGCCCGACCTGGACTCGAACCAAGACAAACTGAACCAGAATCAGTTGTGCTACCATTACACCATCGGGCAAAGATTTTTGCAATGCATTTAATTTATTCAGTTTTTATTTTTTTTCAAATCGAAAACTGAAAATTTTGATCTTTTTTCTTTCCGGCACTGCAGGAAACAATACTCTGCCGCGGCACAATGGGAAAATTGTTTTAAAAAAGGAAGCCGCCTTGAAAAAAAAGGAAAACGCGGCAATATTACAAAGGGGATTCGCTTTTACTTGAAACAGCGCGTTTCAACCGGAGGTTTTCATGCGGTTCAGGTGTCCATTCTGTTTTTACGCGATCAATGCGGATGAATCGACGCGCGGTTACAGTATGACCTGCCCGAGCTGCGCAAAAACCGTCAAGGTTCCCGTCGGGCGCTTCGAGGACGGCTGCATCATCGGCGATTTTCTGATCAAGTCGAAAATCGGGGAAGGTTCCATCGGCGCGGTTTACCTTGCCACGCAGCTTTCGCTGGAACGCCAGGTGGCGCTCAAGATACTTTCTCCGGAATACAGCACACGGAAAGGCATCAACGATTTTCTGAACGAGGCGCGCGCCGCGGCAAAACTGAGCCATATCAACCTGGTGCAGTCCTTTGCCATCGGCGAAGAAGACAACATCTGTTATATGGCAATGACCTATGTCACCGGCGAGACGCTCCGGAAACGGATTCTCCGGGAAGGCAGAATTCCCGTTGACGAGTCGCTCCATATCATTCAGCAGGTGGCGGAGGCCCTTTATTACGCCTGGGAGGAAAGCCGCCTGATTCACCGGGACGTGAAGCCGGACAACATCATGATTACCGAGGACGGGATTGTCAAGCTGACCGATCTCGGGCTCGCCATGCAGACCAGTGAGTGGCGCAAGGACATGGATATTTCCGGAAGTCCCTCCTACATGAGTCCGGAGCAGTTTGCCGGCGATCCGCTGGATACCCGCAGCGACATCTATTCGCTCGGCATCACGCTTTACCAGATGATTGCCGGAAAACTTCCGTTTGATGCGGAAACGGTGCGCAGCGTGGCGCACCAGCACTTTGAAGAAGAGGCTGTGCCGCTGAACAAGGTGGATTCCTCCGTTCCGCTTCCGGTCGCCCGTCTGGTCCGGAAAATGATGGAGAAAAATCCGGACGACCGCTACCGCAATATGGAGGAACTGCTGAATGACATCTGGAAAATCCGCCAGAAGACGGCCCCCGACCGATCCCTTGTTCCGGAGGTTCACACGATTTCCCTGAAACGTCTGGATTACGGCATGCAGCATGAAACCACCGAGGCGAAGAAAAACGTCCTGAAACTGGAGGACGAGATTCGGGAACGGCGGAAGTATCTCAGAATCCTGCTGGCCCTGATTCCCGTGGCCTTGATTCTCGGCGTCATTGTGACGCTTTACTGGTACGGCAATACGCCGATCAACACTTCCGTGGAAATGCGTATTGCGCAGAAGACAGCTTATTTCAAGCGCTTTGCCGATGACGGCAGTCTGCCTCTGAAGGTGATTCAGGAGGAAGGGGAAAAAATCCTTGCGGAATTCGGCAAGCCTCGCAACCGCACGCAGCGCCTTATGCTGGACAACATTCGCTCGATTATGACCGATGCCGCTTACAGGCGTTCCCGGCTGGAGAATCAAAATCTCCTGAACGCTCTGAAGAATGCCCGTAGGGACAATGCCGCGCTCAAGGCGGAGGGGGAACGGCTTTCCGTCAGAATGAAAGAGGCTGAAAACAAAGCCGTTGCGGCGGAGGAAACCGCCAGAACAAAAAAACTGTATGAGGAGAATCTGAAAAAGCTCGACACTTTGAATACTGCAATCCAGTCTCTGGAACGGGAGCGGAATGCGCTTCAGCAGCGGATTTCCTCCCTGGAGCTTACACTGGAGGAAAACTGGCGCGATGGGATCCGGATGGAAATCATGAAACTCCGCCCGCAGCTGCGCCTGCGGGAGATCAGCGCGCTTCTCGCCGTGGAATCCGTTCAGTATCCGCGGCGCGCAGATTGGCTGAACACGCTGGAGCAGGAAAATGTTTTTCTGATGCGCATTCTGGGAGACATTGCGGAAAGCGGCACACAGTATTCCGCAAAGGAACTGCCCGGACTGGGAAAGATCATCATGATTTCCAGCGGATTCATCGACTACCAGGATCATGAAAACCGGGTCCGGCAGATGAAATGGGATCAGCTTCCCGCCGATGCCGCCTGGCGGATTCTCTCCGGAAACCCTGCCTTTTCCACGCGGGAAAGGGAGGTCCGTGCGGGCCTGGAACTTCTGAAAGGGAAACTCGGCGCCGCGCAGACTGCCAATCCGACCAATCTGGAAATCAGCGCAATGATCCGGATTTATGCGCAGAATACAGCCAGGACCATGAAATACATGCTTCCGGAAAAACGCGCGGAAGCAGAGAAGCTGTACGAAAACGCTCTGGAAATTCTGAAGGGCGGCCTGGAATTCGACAGCATCAAATCGGATCTCTCCGCCATTCTGTCGCCTTGAGAACAATCCGGTGGAACCATTCCGCGCCTTTGCATGCCATTTCACAGACTGTTCCGCTTCGGCAGAATGCAGTCTGTCTTCTCCCGGAAACTTTCCGGAAATCTGCGGGAAGGGGATTGAAAAACTCAATGGGTTGTGTTATCTTATGACTTCTGTGGTTTTCGGATTTCGTTTTTTGCGTTTTTAACTTGACTGAGGATTTTTGGAGACATGTTGACTGTTATCAGTGCCATCATTTATGCGGCGGTTGTTTTAATCGCGGTTCTTCTGATCGTGTTAGTGCTTGTGCAGCCTTCCAAAGGCGGCGGATTCGGCTCCGCGTTCGGCGGTGTCGGCGAAAGTGTTTTCGGCGCCCAGGCGATGGGACAGCTTTCCAAGCTGACGATTGTTCTTCTTGCGTTATTCTTTGTCCTGACGCTGGCTCTTGCCGTGCTGACCGGTCACAAGGCCGCTTCCAAGTCCCTGATCTCGAAGGAAACGCCTGTCGCCGAGGCCCCCGTTGCGCCGGGCAATGCTGCGGCGGCCGCCGTGGAGCAGGGGAAAGAAACGGCAGCGGCCTCTGCGGAGAAGGCGGAAAAGGCTGTTGCGGCACCGGTGAAAACGCTGGAGAAAAAAGCGGATTCCGCGGTTCCCGTTTCAAAGGCGCCGGCAAAAAAATAAATTTTCCTTGCCGGGGCGGACGCTTGACCGCTTTCCGGCAGCCATACTGCGGGTTCGCGGTTTTTATTCAAAAAATTGTTTCGTGCAGGACTTCCAGTCCTGTCGCGGTCCAGTTGCATAAGCTGGCCGTCAGAGGCGAAATCACCGATATTCCGTGTGCACTGCACCGGGAGTAGTTCATTTTGCGGTTTGTATTTCCTGACTTTCAGTGTATTTTCCCTGCGCGCATCGCATTATGCCGCTCGGGCAATGAAGAAGAGCCGGCAAGTACTCGCATTCACGGAGAATGACAACAAGAGGAGAGCAATTATGCTGACAATTCTGCTGCCTAATTATAAGACTCCGGAGCTGACGAAATTATGCTTGCGTTCCCTGCGCAAATATACAGATTGCAGCAGAATTCGCGTAATTGCTGTCGACAACGCTTCCGGAGATGAATCTCTTGCCTATCTGCGTTCCCTCTCCTGGATCAGGCTGCTTGAACGCTCTGAAGCCGAGATTCGCGGGATGTCTCCGCCGCTGATGCACTCATCCGCGCTGGATCTGGCTCTGCGGCAGGTTGATACGCCTTATGTGATTTCCATGCATACGGGCACCATTGTACATCATCCGGAATGGCTGGACTATCTGATGAAACATATAACCCGGTCGGAGAAAACAGCCGGAGTCGGGAGCTGGAAACTGGAAACGGTTCCTCTCTGGAAATCCATTGGAAAGGCTGTGGAGGACGGATTCAAAACTCTGATCGGCAGAAAGCATCATGAGTTCCGGTTTCTCCGGAGCCATTGCGCGCTTTACCGGACGGATCTCCTGAGGAAATATACAAAGGGATTCGGCGACGGAGAGTGTGCGGGAAGCTCCATCCACAAACATCTTCTGAATGCCGGTTATGAGCTTGAATTTCTGCCTGTGGCGGAACTTTCCCGCTACATGGATCATTTGAATCATGCCACAATGATTCTGAATCCGGAACTTGCAGGACGGCGCACCTCCGGCGCAAAATCCTTCCGGAAACTCGGCAGCAAGCTGGATGCCGCGAATTACCAGAGGATTCTGGCGGACGATACCCTGGACAGCTGAAGCCGTTTTTTTCTCCTTTTCCCACAGATCCCGTGTCTGGGAAAAACGTTCAGGCCTTCTGTCCTGCCGCCCAGACGGCAGTTTCCTCAATCGCTTCTTCCGGTGTGCAGTGCGGCTCATAACCGAGGTCGTGCCGCGCTTTTTCGATCGTAAAGCACATGTGTGTGGCAAGGAAGCGCAGGCCGGTTGCATGGATCGTATCGCCGTATTTTGCGAGCATTTCCTCCAGCGGAAGATGATTGATATATGCTTTCTTCCCGAGTGCGGCCGCTGTGATCTCCAGATAACGGTTCAGCGTGACTGCGTGTGAAAGGCAGATGTTGTAGATCTGTCCGATGCTTCGGCGGTTTTCCATGGCAAGGCGGAAGGAATGCGCCAGATCCTCTACGTGAATCGGCTGGAGCAGGGAAAGTCCGTTGTCCGGCAGATCGAGCGTTTTTTCCGCAAGAATGTCCGGAATGAAATCCGCCCGCCGTCCGCCGAGGTTGTCCAGCGGCAGCATTCCCGGCCCCGTGATATAGCAGGGGCGGATCACCGTTGCGGGGAAACCCGCACCTGTGAACAGCGAAAGTGCGGCGTGGTCATAATCGGCTTTCGCTTTCCATCCGGAACTTCCGTCAAATCCGAGATAGGGCGCGGTTTCATCGCAGGGGACAAACGGGAGCGGCGCATAGCCGCCGGTCGAGGAGCAGTGAATGTAGTGCTTGAGCCCCGCGGCATATTTGTGCACGAGTTCGATTGACTTGAGATCAGGAACCGTGTCAATCACCACGTCATAGCGTTCTGCCAGAATCGACTGCATTGCCGTTTCGCTGCTCTTGTCGGCGGAAATGGATTTCACCTCCTTGACTTCCTTCAGAAAAGCCGCTTTCTTCCCGCGCGAGCAGATGGTGACATCATAGCCGCCTTTCACCAGATCCAGCACAATATTGTGCCCCAGCCAGCCGGTTCCTCCGAATACGATGATTTTCATAGGCAATCCCTTGTAATATTAATGTTGAAAGACAAAAAAACGCCGGATTCCCCCCCGGGAATCCGGCAGCTTGCAGATACTCAGATCTTGCCGAGAAGCACGATCGCGAATGCCATTACAAAGATCGCGACAGTTTCGACGATGCCCAGCACCATCAGCTGGTTCGTGAAGCCTTTCCCGTTCTCCGCGAACGCGTCGCATGCCGCCGCTCCGGCGATTCCCTGCCATGCCGCGGAAATTCCCATCGCCACGCCGCCGATGATGCCGACCAGCAGATAAACAACCCACGCAGCCTGCGTCACATCCGGTTTCCCCATGATGACGAACATGATGATCATGCCGTAGATCACCTGCGAAAGCGGCGCGCCGGCAAACACAAGAAGCTGGAACGGCGCGGGTTTGTTCTGGGAGTAACACTTCTTCCATGCGCCGACGGCGGCGGAACACGCGGTTCCGCATCCGTATGCGGAGCCGATCGCCGCAAAGCCGATCGCCGCAAACGCTCCGGCGTAGGTCAGTGCCTGGAACAGGTACTGAAGGTGCTGCATGGTAAACTTCGCCTGTTCGCTCAGGCCCGTCGTCGCGGCTGCCGCCGCCGTTGCATCTGCTGCGAGTTCAAGAAACATCTTGACGTTCTCCTTTTTCTATTTGATTTTGTTATTGAATTTCCGTTTTGTTTTCCTTGGCGAACGGACGGTATTTGATTCCCGTCCACTGCATTTCCACGTGATTGGAGAATTCCAGTGTATTCAGACGGATTGCATGAACCATCACGCCCATGATGCCGAGCAGGATATTCAGCGCGTGTCCGCAGACCGCGACCAGAATCAGCCCCGTAATTCCGAGCACCATCAACTGTTTCGGAAGAGAGTCCAGCACCATCATTCCCATGTCGTTGAAGCAGGTTCCGACGTAGACGCCGGAGAGACCCACCGCGAACAGGCGGATGTAGGAGAGCACGTCAACAAAACTGCCGATGATCGAAAACGGCAGATTCAGCGCGGCCTCCCCGCTGATCGTCACGACAATCAGAAGCACTCCGACACCGTAGAGCGTCCCCGCGAAATAAACCGGAAACGTTCCCGGGAATACGATCAGGTTCACGGCAGTGAAGAAGTTCCCCCAGATCAGGAACGCCCAGCCGAGATTGCCCCAGCTCCGCCAGTTCCGGATTTCCGTGATCGTCTTGAACACACGCGCCGAGGAGAGATGAAGCGCCGCAAGCAGGAAGCAGAACCACTGGATGAACTTGTCCTTCAGATCCATCGGGTTTGCGATGTCCAGCTTTTCGGCGAGACGGCATGCCGCCGGGCTTTTTTCCGGGTCGGCGAGGAAATCCAGCCCCTTCAGCGGTCCCGGCAGCACTTCGCGGGGCAGTCCGAGACAGGCCCCCTGAAGCAGTCCGAACACAATCGAAAACGCCGACAGCAGAATCAGGAGATTCAGCGGCAGACGCGCACTCTCTTTTTTACGGAAAAGATACTTGCAGAGAAACGCCGTCGCCATGAACATGACGCCGTAGGCGAAATCCCCGATCAGCATTCCGAAGAAGATCGGAAACGCGATCAGGAAGAAAAGCGATACGTCATTTTCCCGGTAGCCCGGCGCGATGCCGATGAAGTCGAAGAGCGGATCAATGATGTTCATCCACTTCGGTTTTCTGATGCAGGTCGGGACCTTCATATCGTCTTCGGCGGGATCCTCGATCCGAAGCGCCCAGCCCTGTTTCAGAGCCTCCGCACGGAGCTTTTCCACGGACGGAACAGGAACATACCCCTGAAGATAGGCGATCTCCCCTTCCCGGATCATGCCGTCGCGGTTCTGTGCAAATTCAAGAGCCTGCTCGGTCTCTTCCTTCCAGGTGCGGAGGCAGGGAATCGAAAGCGCGAGCGAATCCAGCTGTTTTCCAATATCCGTGAGGCGTGCATCGCATTCGCCGACGAGTTCCCGCAGTTTCGAGAGCGAGAAATCCGGAAGCGAAACCTCATGCAGCGCCGCCGGATCCAGAGGGGTCTGTGATACGACCATAAAATAGACGTCGTTCCCCTTTCTGCTGATCTCCGTCACGGACGCACCTTCGGGGAACGTCATTTTCGGAAAGTCGCTCTTGAAGGCGGTGCAGAGTCCCACATGCAGCCCCGAGGCGCGGAGCTTCCGGAGCAGTTCCGGTTCAAAGTCGCCCCAAGGCTCAAGTTTCTCGATCTCTTTGAGAAGATTCTCTCGCTGTTTTTCAACGGCTGCCTCCTGGTCCAGGTAACGCAGCGCATCGGAAACGAGCTGTTCCGGCTCAACCGTCTTGCCCGGCGTGCCGGAGACGCTCCGCCCGCTTAGAATGTTGTAGACTTTGACCGTGTTCGCGACCTTCGCGGTCAGTTCGGCGACGTCGGGAGAGTCGACGCGCCCGAGCAGTTTGACATGCATGACGCCGAGGTCGCGGAGCGCCTCAAGCGCCCCGCTTCTGTCACGCTCCAGACACAGCAGCGTCACTTCTTTCATTTTCACTATCATGCCGCCGTCTCCTGCAGTTTCTTCTTGGCGATTTTCGAGCGCGCCACGGCGCTGGTGTCCATGTCGCCGAGATAAATCTGAATCATGCGGATGTTTTCCTTGCATTCGGGAATCTTCACTTTTTCAAAGAGATTGACCCGCTGCGTCGTCACCCGCAGTTCATTTTCAATGAGTTCATATTGTTTCCGGATGATTTCGCGTTCCGCGCGGAGCTCCACGATTTTCCGGAGAGCCGCGACGGCGTCGTCGAACCATGGTTCCTCCGTAAAAATGTCATAGTCATGCTTTTCAAACACAACCCCCTGGAAGCGGGGCACGTCCACACCGGCAATATTCAGAGTGTCGGTCTCGACGCGTTCCACGCGCACGGTGTCCGCAACGCGCATCGCATCGGCCTCCGCACCGAACAGAACCAGCCATGAGGAGAGCTGCTCCTTGCTTTCCTTCTCACGCTCCTCGTTGCTCCGGATGCGCTCCTGGCAGGAACGCATCTCCATTTGGAGCTGCTGCTTCTTGAGCTGAAGCGTCGGCAGGAAGCGCTGGAACTGTTTCAAGTCGTCCCGCTGCTGTTTCAATGCCGTTTTCGTCAGTTTGACTTTTGCCATGTCGAGTGCCTCTCGAATCAGTTCGCGTCTTTCGGCCAGAATTCGTCAATCATATCCGACTTGATGCCGGTTTCAGTCTTGTCGAAGCACTCGGCCAGAATCTTCCAGCCGAGGTCAAGCGCCTCCTCCAGCGGGATGTTGACCGAAAGATCCATCATCTTCTCTTCGAACAGACGCCCGTACTTCAGCAGTTTCCGGTCCCACGAGCTCATCTGGAAGCCCATCGACTGTTTTTCAATGGTCTCCTTGTAGTCCGCGTAGAAGCGGATCATCGTATCCATGATGGCGCGGTGGTCGGCGCGGGTCTTGCCGTTGACCTGCTGTTTCAGACGGCTCAGGGAGCCGAACGGTTCGATGCGGCCGTTTTTCAGGTAGAACTGGCCTTCGGTGATGTATCCGGTGTTGTCGGGAACGGGGTGCGTCACGTCGTCGCCGGGCATCGTGGTCACGGCGAGAATGGTGATTGAGCCCGCGCCGTCGAAGTCGACCGCCTTTTCATAGCGTGCGGCGAGCTGGCTGTAGAGGTCGCCGGGATAACCGCGGTTCGACGGAATCTGTTCCATCGTGATCGCGATCTCCTTCATCGCGTCGGCAAAGTTCGTCATGTCGGTCAGCAGCACGAGCACGCGCTTGTTCTGCAGCGCATACTGCTCCGCGACCGCAAGGCACATGTCGGGAACAAGCATGCACTCCACGATCGGGTCGGACGCGGTATGGATGAAGAGAACCGAACGCGAAAGCGCGCCGTGCTCGTCCAGCGTGTTGCGGAAGGCCAGATAATCGTCATACTTGAGACCCATTCCGCCGAGGATGATGACGTCGACCTCCGCCTGCATCGCGATCCGTGAAAGCAGTTCATTATAGGGCTCTCCGGCGACGGAGAAAATCGGAAGCTTCTGCGATTCGACCAGCGTGTTGAAAACGTCGATCATCGGAATGCCGGTGCGGATCATCTTGCGCGGAATGATGCGTTTGGCGGGATTCACGGAAGGTCCGCCGATGTCGATCATATCGTCATTGATCGCGGGACGGCCGTCGCGGGGACGCCCCGCCCCGGTGAAGATTCTTCCCAGCAGATTTTCCGAGGCCGAAACGCGCATCGGATGGCCGAGGAAGCGGACTTCGTCGCCGGTGCTGACGCCGCGGGAGCCTGTGAAAACCTGAAGGAACACCTTGCCGTCCTGAAGGCGGATCACCTGCGCCAGCGAGGTGCCGCGCGCGCCGGTGACTTCCGCAAGGTCATTGTATCCGACGTTGTCGGCTTCCACCGTGATGACGTTGCCGGCAATCTGAATGATTTTGTGATAAACCTTACGCATTTTCCTTCCTTTCGCTGATTTTTTCATCCACGGCCTTTTCCAGTTCCCTGAACCTGGCGGACTGGAATTCGGCATAGTTCAGGTTGGTGAAGGCAAGACGGAGTTCAAGGAAGTAACGGCGGGCGACTTCTTTGTCCTCGAATTTGAACGTCGATTTCAGAACATGGATCACTTTGTCGAACATGTAGACCTGGCGTTCCCGGCTGGTCGCGCCGTCCACCTTGTCAAAGGTGTTCTGCTGCAGATAGACAAAGTCGATGAATTCGCTCTTGAGGTAGATTACGAAGTCATCAATGTTGGTGCCTTCCTCGCCGACGACCTTCATCATCTGGTTGACCTCGTTGCCGCGGCGGAGAATGTGCTTGGCATAAGCGAGTTTTTCCGGTTCCACGATGCTTTTGTATTTGCTCCAGCTGTCGAGCGGATGAATTGCGGGGAAGCGCCGCGCCGAAGAGCGTTCGCGGGAGAGTCCGAGGAACGCGCCGACAACCTTCAGCGTCGCCTGGGTCACAGGCTCCTCGAAGTTGCCGCCCGCGGGGCTGACCGAACCGCCGATCGTGATGGAGCCCTGTCCGCCGTCATTGAGCCGGACAAGGCCGGCGCGTTCGTAAAAACTCGCGATCAGCGACTCGAGGTAGGCGGGGAAAGCCTCTTCGCCGGGAATTTCCTCCAGACGGCCGGACATCTCGCGGAGCGCCTGCGCCCAGCGGGAGGTCGAGTCCGCCAGCAAGAGGCAGTTGAGTCCCATCTGACGGTAGTATTCCGCAAGAGTGACCGCCGTGTAAACGGAGGCTTCGCGTGCGGCGACCGGCATCGAACTGGTGTTACAGATGATGATCGAACGGTCCATCAGGCTCTTTCCGGTCCGCGGGTCCTCCAGATGCGGGAACTCGCGGAGGATTTCCACCACCTCGCCCGCGCGTTCGCCGCACGCCGCGATGATGACGACGTCCGCCTCCGCGTGCTGGCTGATCGCGTGCTGCAGAACCGTCTTGCCCGCGCCGAACGGTCCCGGGGTGCAGAAAGTGCCGCCCTGGGCGACCGGGAAGAAGGTGTCGATGATCCGCTGCTGGGTTGTGAGCGGATTGACCGGCATCAGTTTTTCCTTGTAGCAGGAGATCGGAATCTTGACCGGCCACTTCTGCACCATCGTGATTTCGCGGATCTCGCCCTTTTCGTTTTTCGCTTTTGCGACGCAGTCGAGCAGTTTGTGCGGACCCGGCGCGGCGACGTCGACCAGCTCCCAGGTGCCGCGGAACAGGAACGGCAGCATGATGTAGTGCTTGAAGATGCCTTCCGGCACATAGCCGATGTAGCTGCCCGCCGAGAGACGGTCACCGACCTTGGCCAGGGGCGTGAACTCCCATTCGCGTTCATAGTCCAGCGCATGCATGTAGACGCCGCGCTGGAGGAAGAATCCGGATTTTTCCGCAAGTTTGTTCAGGGGATTCTGAAGTCCGTCGTAAACCTGGGTGAGAAGCCCGGGACCGAGTTCGACGCTGAGAAGGTCGTTGGTGAACTCGACGGTGTCGCCGATCTTGAGACCTGCGGTATTCTCGTAAACCTGAAGGTCGGCCCGGTTGCCCCTTACGCGAATGACCTCGGCTTTGAGCCGGATGTCGCCGAGCACCGCAAATGCCACCTCGTTCTGCGTGACGGCGGTTTCGAACTCGACCGTCAGCATGTTGCCGTTGACGCCGACGATGTGTCCTGTGTTGTTTTCAAGCATGAAAACACTCCTGCTGTTAATATATTATGATTGTTTCAACTCTTTTTCCGCATGTTCCGCGCGGTCGGCGGCTTTTTCCAGATTTCCCGGCGCCGCCTTCGGATTCCGCGCCGCCCATTTTTCGAGAATCATCAGACGCAGAAGATAAAGACAGAACGCGTCGAAGTCGAAGGTGTGTCTTCCTTCCACGGAGTCCAGCTTGTACCAGCGCGCGGCGTCAAGCGCCCGTTCGCGCTCGAAAGGATTCCTCTGTGAAGAGTACACTTCATTTGCGGTCCGGAATGCGTCGCTTTCAAATGCGGCAAATTTCACAAGATAGGGGTCGGCGTCCATGCCGAGTTTTCCCGCGCGCAATGCGCCGAGCGTGTTCCGCAGGCAGATTTCCCAGCGAATGTATTCGCCGGCCGGAGAGTCCGGGTCGATGCCGTCCGGCAGGCGGTGCGGAGCCGCTTTCAGCGTGCGCAGAAGCTCCATCTTTTTTTCCGGCAGATACGACGAACAGTAATCCAGAAACGTCTCCCGGGAGAACGGCGGAGGGCCGTCGAAGAGAAGCAGAGGCAGTGAAGCCTTCAGTGCATAATAGTTTTTCCTCATGGTCAGAAAGCACTCCTATTCCTGCCGGGAAGGTTCAGCCCTTGATGACGGCTGCGAGCTTGGAACCGACGAATTTGCAGAGAATGTCGGCAAGCGCCTCGTCGCTGAAATCGAAGAAGACCTCGTCATTGGCGAAGGAGATCTGGAGCCCGGCCCCGAATTCGCTGGTCAGGTTGATCTTCGGATTTGCCTTGAGGTCTGCAAGAAGCGCGGACTTGAGGATGGCTTCGGCCTCCGCCTGTTCCTTCTGCGGAAGCAGAAGTTCGATTCCGGCGTCGGCGGAGGGATTTTTCCCGTAGGCCTTTGCCATTTCCAGGATGATCTGCCCCATGAGTTCCGGCGTCATCGCCTTGGCGGCACAGTCGCGGGCGACGGCGTTGAGTTTCGCCAGAAGATCGGCCTTGAGCGCAATCACGGCGTCGCGTGATGCCTGCTGAATTGCCTTGACCGCCTTGTCCTGTTCCGCCGCGGCGAACGCTTTCGCCTTTTCAGAATCGGCTTCCGCCTGCGCTTTTGCTTCGGCGATGATTTTCGCGGCTTCCTTCTTTGCATCCGCCAGAATCGCGGCTTTTTCCTCTTCGGCCTTCCGGATTCCATCCGTATGAATCTTGTTCAGCAGTCCCTGTAAATCTTCCGCCATGGTCCTCTTCTCCGTCGTTAGTGGAAATGCGGTGCATTTTCCGATGTATCATATCATTTTCAAATCAGATAAGGAATATACACCTGAATTGCAGGATGTAAAGTGCAGTTTGAGAAAAAACGGAAAAATTATAGCTCCAAAATAATTTAAAAATAAAAACAATTTGCCGGACGATATTCTCCGAATGCGACTTGATGAAAAAGACGAGCCGTGCTAAGTTACTGTTTGCCGGAAAAAGTTCCCGGCACCAGAATGCCCGGAGGCGGAAATGGATTATCAGGAACTGGAGCGGTTATTCCCGTTCAAGCATCGCTACATCACGATTGGCCAGAACAGGATTCATTATATTGACGAAGGAGAAGGGCGCACTCTTGTCCTGTTCCATGCGTGCCCGATGTGGTCCTTTGCCTACCGCAGGCAGATTGCGGAATTCTCCAGAGACCATCGGGTGATCGCATTCGACATGCTCGGCTTCGGACTTTCCGACAAGCCGTCCGACTTCGATTACACGCTGACAGGCCACATCAACCTGACCGAAAGCCTGATCGGGGCAATGGATCTGAAGGACATCACGCTGGTCATGCATGGCTGGGGCGGCACAATCGGCATGGGGTTTGCTGTCAGGCATCCGAACCTGATTGCCGGACTGGTCGTGCTGAATTCGATGGCGTTTTCCGATTTTCCCCTGCCATGGCGCCTGTATCCATGCCGGGCCCCGTGGCTTGGAGCCAAGATTATTCTCGATTTGAAAATGCTGCAGTTCGGCGTGAACAAACTTCCTCCCGAAATCGCCGAGGCTTACCGCTATCCGTTTCTGAGCAAGGAGAGCCGGATTCCGCTGCTCCGGTTCATTGAGGATATTCCCGTGACCCCCGAAGCGGAATCCGCGCAGACCATTCTGACAATTGAAACCAGACTCTGGATGTTCAACAACAAGCCGTCCTGCATCATCTGGGCGATGCGCGACTGGCTTTACAATGTGAAATCCCTGAAACGCTGGGAACGCTGTCTGCCGAATGCCTCTGTGCACCTGCTGCCGGATGCGGGAAGATACATGCAGGAGGATGCACCCGACAAAGTGAACGCGATCATGCGGGAGTTTCTCGCGGAAAACAAACTGTGAGAGGCGGAAGTATGGGGAACGGCATACAGCTGGAAATGAATTTCGACGGAGCGATGGGAAACCGCTTCAAGGAAAAACTGGACAACGGCGACTTTCAGGTGCTTGTCGAAGTCAACGCTCCGCCTTCCGAAACGGCGCTTGCAGACGCCGTGGCGCGGTTTTCCGATATTGAATATCTGGTTTCCGCGAAACGGGAGATCAACGCGGCTCTTGCATTCACCGACCGCTATGTCTATCCGGATTCGCTGGACAACGTCCAGTTCGCAGCGGCGCTCTGCCGCACCGACCGCGACCGCCATCTGATCTGCGTCAGCGGACGGGACCGCACGCTTGCCGATATTGAAAAACTGCTTGGACATGCGGCGGGAGAAGGATTCAAAAACATTATCGCCGTTTCGGGGGAAAGCGTCAAGGGCGATACCCTGAAACAGGTGCAGTCACGCCTTTTTACGGAAAGCGTCCATACCATCAGGAGCATCCGGGAGAAGTTCAGCGCATCCCTGTTTGCCGGATGTGCCGTGAACCCCTACAAATATACGCCGTGCACCTGCTTCCCGCAGTACTTCAAATTAATGAAAAAGATCAACTTCGGCGCATCCTTCATTGTCACACAGTTCGGCTGGGATATGCTGAAGCTTCAGGAACTGCGCTGGTCGCTGTTCCGGCGTTCGCTTCACATTCCGTCGATTGCGCGTTTTCTGGTGCTGACTCCGGACAAGGCGGAGGAAATCTGCTCGGGCAAACTGCCGGGCGTTCACATTTCACCGGATTTTCAGGCGATGCTCCGGCGCGAAACCATGCATTCCATGGCGCAGTTTGAAGCGGCGCAGTGGCGCAGAATCCAGATCCACGCCGCCGGAGCGCGCTTTCTCGGATACAGCGGCATACAGATTGCCGGTCTGGACCGGCCGGACCAGATCAACATCATGCTCAACCGGATCCAGGAGGCGCTCCATGAATTTGCCGGATTCGAAGAGTGGAGAAGCGCCTATCTGGAATATTATGCGCGGCTCGACATGGCGCCCTATCCTTACCGTTTCTATGAATTTGAGGATCTCTTTTCGCGAGCGCATCCTTCGGACATGCCGCGGATGGCACAGGCGGAGATTCCGGCGCTGACGGACGGGGAGAGGTTCCGCCTGAATCTGGCGAAAAAGCTCTTTGCGAATGCGGACAGACTTCCGGCGGAAGAGCGGTATCTCACGAAAAAGCTGCTGGTCTCCTGCCGCGGCTGTCCGTCATGCCGCCTGCCGCAGACCGATTTCGTCTGTCCGGAGACCTGTCCGAAGGGAATGGCGAACGGCCCCTGCGGCGCCTCGAAAGCCAACGGCGAATGCGAACATGCCTCCGGAGAGTGCATTTATGCCAGGCGGATGAGGATTGCCGTGCAGAATAATGACTATCTCTCTCTGGAGGAAACCTGCGTCAAGCCTCTGGAGCGCAGAAAGCGCGTCTGATGAAATGAAAACGAAGCCGGTTCAGCGGGCTCCCGTTTTCTTTTTCGAGGAGTTTTTCACGGAAGTTTTTCTCTTGGCGGATACAGGCGCCTTTGTTTCCTGAACGCGTGTTTCCGCAAGCGCGGCGGCCGGATCATCCGCACGGGAATACCCCCAGTTCAGGAGTTTCCGGAGAAACAGGTCGCGTTCCCTGGCGGTCGGAAAACCGGTCACCATGGCGATCATGCGCTTGCCGTTGCGGAGGCAGGTGACCGTGACACAGTAGCCTGCGCGCGCGATGAATCCGGTTTTGATTCCGTCCACTCCGGGACTGGCATATTTGCCGCCGGGAAGCAGATTGTTGTGATTCATCAGCTGAAGATATCCCTTTGTTCCGGGTTTCCGGAATCCGGCGCGCCGGGCGGAGACCCACTCCATCAGAAGGGGATGTTCCATGAAATATTCCGCAAGTGTCACCATGTCCGCGGGGGAACTCACATTGTCGGTGCGTTTTGTGGCGCCGGGCAGTCCGTGCGGATTGTAATAGCGCGTGCGGGTCATGCCGAGCTCCCGCGCGCGCTGGTTCATGCGCGCCACAAAAACGGAAGCATCCCCGCCGCCCAGGTATTCCGCGACCAGATAAGCCGCGTCGTTCGCGCTTTTCAGCGAAACGGCCATCAGAAGTTCCTGAAGCGGGAATGTCTCCCTCGGATCGAGCCAGACCTGGCTTCCGCCGATTTTCGCCGCCGCGTTTGTCACGCGGATCGGAGTGTCCAGTGTCACTTTGCCTGCCTCGATGTCCTCGTAGGCAAGAAACAGCGTCATCACCTTTGTCATGGACGCGATGGGGAAGGACCTGTCCGGATTCTTTGCCCAGAGAACAATCCGCTTGTCCGCGTCGACAAGGATGCCGGAGGTCGCGTTCCTGCTGGAAGGCAGACCCGGAATGTTGCCGCGCACCGCATACTGGTAATCATACGGCGTGTGAATGCCCGGATTGCTCCGCAGAGGCTGCGTTTCCGCAGACGCGGCGGACTGCGGCTGGTTTCCGGAAGCGCTTTTTTTCCGCAATGTATTTTTCAGACTGGCATTCGCCTTGGCTGCGGCGATGGCTTCGGCAATACTCTGCTCGGTTCCGCTGGAGGTTTCCGGCGAACCGCTTCCGGTTCCGCGCATGAAAAACCAGACCACTGCGAGATGAAGCGCAATGATTATCAGAACGATCAGCAGAATATAGCGGAATTTCATTCCCCGTCATCCCCGTTCGTTGAGGATTGCCCTGTTCAATGCGGAAAAAAGTGCGAAAATCGCCGCCAGATCGATATTCTGGTGTTCCCCGACGCCGTAGAAAAGAGTGTTGTCGCTTTTCCGGCGCACACCGACAAACGCGATTGCTTCCGCATCGGCATTTGTGCCGAGCGTTTTTTCCGAAAAATCCTCCAGAATGAAGTAATACAGCTTCGCCTCATTGCGGATTGCATGCACGGTTGCGGAGATCGGGCCGTTTCCGACGCCGCGGATCTCTTTTACCTCATTGTCGAATTTCAGATTCAGGCTTACTTCGACAAGCGCGCCTTCCTTGGATTCGTCGTGTTCATCCCCTTTGGAGATGCGGGAGAACTTGAGAAGTTCGAACGGGCCTTTCACATTGACGAAGGTTTCGTTGAAGACCTTGAGCAGTTCGGAAGCGTCCAGTTCATCTCCCTTCGCATCTGCATATTTCTGCACGGCGGAACCGATCTCCGGATGCATTCCCTTGGGGGGATAGATGTCGAAGTCATGTTCCAGCACGTAGGCGACGCCGCCTTTTCCGGACTGGCTGTTGATGCGGATCAGTTTTTCGTATTTCCGTCCGACGTCGGCGGGGTCGATATGAAGATAGGGCACCTTCCACTGGACATGGAATATCTTCCGTGCATCCTCCAGGCGGTCGATTCCCTTGCGGATCGCGTCCTGGTGGGAGCCGGAGAAGGCGGTGAAGGCAAGCTGTCCGGCATAGGGATGACGCTCATGCACGTCGATGCCGGTTGCATTTTCCACAACCTTGACGATATGGGGCATGTCGGAAAAATCCAGCCCCGTCGGAATGTTCCGGGAGGCGAGATTCAGCGCCAGGGTGCAGATGTCCACATTGCCGGTGCGTTCCCCGTGACCGAAGAGCGTGCCTTCCACGCGTTCGGCTCCCGCCATGATCGTGAATTCCGTCGAAGCGACCGCGCACCCCTGGTCATTGTGGGAATGAACGCTGACGGTCGTTTCACTCATATACGGATAATGTTCGATGAAATAGGCGATCATGTCCGCGTAGTGGTGCGGAGGACGCCGTTCCACGGTCTGCGGCAGATTTGCAATGAAGTCGTGCTTGGCGGATGGACCCCAGGCTTCCTTGACAGCCTTGCAGACTTCGATGACATAGTCCAGATCGCTGTCCGTGAACTCTTCCGGCGAGAACTCATAGGCGATTTTTCCCTCCAGACCGTATTCCTTCAGAAAGCGCCGGACCAGTTTCGTGCCCTCAACAGCCATGTTCAGGGTCTCCTCGTGGGTCTTGCCGAAGACGATCCGCTCATGCAGATCGGAGGTTGCCACATACAGATGCAGAATCGCACGGTCCACTCCGATCAGCGATTCGACCGTGCGCCGGATCAGCGGTTCCCGCGCCTGCGTCAGCACGGAAATGCGCACATCGGACGGTATCAGCTTTTTTTCGATCAGATTACGGACGAAGTCGAAATCGTCCTGTGATGCGGACGGGAATGAAACCTCGATTTCCTTGAATCCGATCGCGCAGAGAAGCTGGAAGTACTCGAGTTTTTTCTCCGGATTCATGGGCATCGGAAGCGCCTGGTTGCCGTCGCGCAGATCAACGGAACACCAGATTGGCGCCTTTGTGAGTTCGCGATTCAGCCATTCACGGTTCTGAACCGGAATCTTTTCGGGGATCGGGTACTTCATCATTTTAATTTCCTCTTTTCCGGCGGGGCGTTTCACGGCCGCGCCTTTCCGTCCAAGTTTTCCAAAGGAGAATAATATACACCTGTTTTCCGGAAAGCGAAATCGCAAAACCTGAAAAAATTTCTAATTTTTCATTCCGGCGGCGGAATAATCTTCCGGATTCAGGGGGTTGTCATTCGCCTTCCGCCGGATTTGCGGCAGACATTTCCGGTTTTGCGTGCCGCTTGGCCTTTTTCCAGAGTTCTTCCAGTTCGTCAATCTTGCAGTCCTTCATGTCTCTGCCCTGCGCCGCGAGTTCTTTTTCCATGAATATGAAGCGGTTCTTGAATTTCCGGTTTGCCGCGGCCAGCAGGAGTTCGCCCGAACGGCGTTTGCGGAAACGGGAGAGATTGCAGACGGCGAAGAGAAGATCGCCGAGCTCCTCGTCCGCATGCGTATCGTCACCGGCGTTCATCGCCGCCCGGAGTTCGTCCAGTTCCTCCTGGATTTTATCCAGGATTTCCTCCTGGCGCGACCAGTCGAACCCGAGCTTCGCCGCTTTTTTCTGGAGTTTTTCAGCCTGGATCAGCGCGGGACAGTGCATGGGGACACCGTCCAGCGCGGAACTCCGTTTTTCCGGGGCGTGTTCCTTTTCCGTCGCCTTGACTCTTTCCCAGAGTCCGACGACTTCTTCGGCATCGGTGACTTTTTCATCGGAAAACACATGGGGATGGCGATGCTTCATTTTGGCTGCGATGTCATGGACGACATCCGTGAAGGTGAATGCTCCGCGCTCCTCCGCCATGACGGAATGCAGAACAATATGCATCAGGACGTCTCCGAGCTCTTCGCGCATATTGGCGTCATCCCGTTCTGCGACCGCGTCAAGAAATTCCGCGCATTCCTCCATGATATAGGGCATCAGCGATTCGTGTGTCTGTTTGCGGTCCCACGGGCAGCCGTCGGGCGCCCGGAGTTTTTTCATGACTGCGACCAGTTCCCGGATATTGCCGCATAAAGAATCATCGTTCATGGTCTGTTCCTTTCCTTGACAGTATATGATTGCAGCGGAAGCGAGAGGGCATCAAGTGTACACAACCGTGACTCCGTCCAAGCCAGGCGCGTTGATGTCTTCGCCGAAGACATAGGCGCGGACTGCCGGCATGCGATGCATGCGCAATGCAGTCCGGACGGCATTGCGGAGCACTCCGGTCCCGTGTCCGTGAATCACAAGAATGCTGCACCCCGGATTGGCAGCAACCGTTCTTTCCACCAGACGCATGGCTTCCTCGGAATACATGCCGTGCAGATCAATTTTGACATCATACAAGGTTCGCGGACCGAGAGAACCGTGCTGCCTGAGTTTGTGCCTGTTCATTGAAAATCTCCCTGGAACGTAACTTTAGTTTCAAAATTCAATTTAGTCAATGCCGGATCCTGAATATTTTCAAGGAAAGGGAAAATTCGATTTTTTTTAATAATCCTGCTTGAAATTCTGAAATTCAAGCATACATTATGCGCATCGCAGGAATTGCGGAGGCGTAGCTCAATTGGTTAGAGTGCCACCCTGTCACGGTGGATGTTGCGGGTTCGAGCCCCGTCGCTTCCGCCATTTTTTTTGCCATGACCGGGATCTGCCGGGAATTTGTTTCTGTTGCAGGCAGTGTGTTCCGGGATTTTCATTTTGCCCTGCTCAATAAAATTTACTCTTTATTGAGAAATGCGATTGCATAACGGCAATTACGGTATTATAATACCAGGTTTTCCAAGAGTGCACCCGTAGCTCAGTTGGATAGAGCGTCTGCCTCCGGAGTAGAAGGTCGTGAGTTCAAGTCTCGCCGGGTGCACCATTCATTATCAAGCACTTACAAATAAAATACACTCCCTGATTTTTTTCATTTTGTTGTTTTTTTTGTTGCCGAAAATATTCCGTATGGAGGCGATAGACTCCATATGGTTTTTTTCTTTTTGAGTGTCAAAACAGTGTGAAGGTCTACCGAACGTCTACCACTTTTTGAATCTGCTTCAGTATCTGTCGCAGATTCCAAGCTCGGGAGAGGTTTGCAGATTACCATGGACGGGCGGGGACGATGTTTGGATCATGCGAAGACGGAGCGTTTCTGGGGGGCGCTGTCAGCCTGCCGCAGCTCCGCTTCGGGATACCGCATTATGTGCACCTCTACAACTCCAGGCGGATCCATTTGGCATTCCAATATCGGACGCCGGATGAAGTCTGTTTCGGAACTTGCAATCGAAATGCAATGGGATACAGTAAACCAAAGGGCCTTTACACCAATCTTTTATTGTGTTGGCCAAATTAACGTCAGTATGCTATATTACGCGTTATGCAAACGGAAAAAATAAAACAACGAATCGTGAGCTACGTCGAATCCCTGCCGGAATACGGACATGCTGTTCATACACAAAAAAGGGCTATGAAGATTACTGACATTTTCTATGGCCAGCACAATAATGACAGTTGTCCCACCTAGGGGAAAGGTGCAAAAGTCTATTTCGGAACTTGCAATCAATAATCTGCGGGATTATAGTATCAAGAGCCTTTACACCAATCTTTCAATAAAAAGTTGTTAACAGTAAGAGAGGTGCCCCCCGGGAAGAGGCGCATTTGTTGTGAGATCAAATCAATATTATAAATAATTTGAAAATGCGAGGAATTGTTTATGCATATCTTGGGATTCCATGCTGGCAAACATGATTCAGGAGCCTGTCTTTTTGAAGATCAGACACTTCTGGCTTTTATAAAAGAAGAACGTCTGAACCGTATAAAGAATGCTGGTGGACAATTTGAACTTGCCGCAGTAGATGAAGTTTGCTCAATTGCAGGAATTGACCGGAAAAAAATTGATGTTGTTGTTTTTTCCCACGGAATTTTCCCCAAAAAATGCAATAAGCTTATCAATCATTCTCCTTTGTCATATTATTTGAATTGCAAAGGTTTTTTCCGTAATTTTCGACATTCACTCTCCGGGAGAGATCGATTGTTCCGCAGTTTTTCTCTGTATCGTAAAAATCTGCAGTTGCAAATCAACGATATCGTAGATGAACCAGTTTTGAAAGCCGCAATGGGATTACGCCCTGATTGCCGCATTGAATACATCGGGCATCATTTCTCACATATTGCTGCTGCTGTGAAATATACTGATTGGCAGGAAAAAGCCTTGTATATCAGTGCAGACGGCGGTGGCGACGGAGCATTTTACTCTGCTTATTATTTGAATGATGGGAAACTGGAATGTTTGCTCGGCACGTTGGAATCGACCAGATTTGTTCCACAAAATTCCGGAGCCTCCATGGGACTGGCTTACGCCCGTATTACAGAACTTGCCGGCTTTCGAAAGAACCGTCATGAAGGGAAAATCACGGGACTTGCCGCATTCGGGAAGCCTGTAGCCGCAGAAAAAATCGCAGCACATTTCTTTATCAATCAGGAAGGATGCGTTGACTCTGAATTCAAGAATGAGAAAGCTCTCTATGCCTATTTGAATGATCTCTACAAGACGATGTCCCGCGAAGATGCTGCCGCATCCATTCAGGGCGCTCTCGAGAAAGTAATTATCGATTGGATCACTTTTCTTCGTAAAGGAAGAGATGTCAAATATATTGCCCTTAGCGGCGGAGTGTTTGCCAATGTGCTTTTGAATCAGAAAATCTCTGAGCTTCCGGGGATCCAAGGGGTATTTGTCGTGCCGCCAATGGGTGACGAAGGACTCCCGCTGGGAAACGTTGCGGCATATCTTCTTAAAAAAGAGGGTATCTCCGGTTTGAAACGAGAGCTCTTAAGGACAGTATACTATGGTCGGGAATATACAGGAGCTCAGCTCATTGAAGAGGCGGAACGGCAGGGATTTGCCATCAGACATTTTCATGATGTCGCATCAGCAACGGCTGAATTACTAGCTCAGCATAAAATAGGGGCATTGTTTTCCGCTCGGATGGAAATGGGCCCCCGTGCATTGGGCGCGCGGAGTATTCTGGCCAATCCGGATAAACGTGGAATCAATGATTCGCTTAATAGACGGTTGGAACGGACTGAATTCATGCCATTTGCGCCCTATGTTCTGGACTGCGATGCGGAACAAGTCTTTTTTATTTCACAATCACAGCGTCTGCCTTGCCGTTACATGACTATCACGGTCAATACAAGAAAAGACTTTGCAGATAAAATTCAAGCAGTTGTTCATGTGGATGGAACGGCTCGTCCACAAATTATCGAACGTTGCGACAATCCTCTTTATTATGATATCTTGCGAAAATTCCGCGATCTCACCGGGATCCCATGTCTTGTGAACACCAGCTTCAATGCACATGAAGAGCCCATTATCAATAAACCTGAGGAAGCGTTGCGTGCATTGGCTCATGATCGTATTGATTTTTTGATTTGTGATGAGGGTTTGATGGCTAAGGATGTAAACATTTTTAAAAGATTAGAACAGCATTGAATGTTGTATAATACCGTCCTTGACAGATAGTGCGTCAAAAGGCACGCGATCTTCGATAATTTTTTGAGAAATCTTCGTTGAAAGATATTTACCATTGCCGAAGAATCAGCAACATTTTCCGCATGTAGGCGCATCGAGCGGTCATCTTTTTCTTACCTTTTCCAATTAAGCCTTGATGAAAGTGCTGAAGAACCGGAATTATCGGTATTCTGGAAACAGAATCCAGATAAAGAATTTGCCGAAGCCGTCCAGATGATCTTCGGCTCAAATATATCCGGTAGTGTCCGCAATTTTGCAGACATTTGTTGAAAGGAAAACATAGATGGCGGACCATGCAAAAATTTGCCCCCACCAGTCTGACAGCCGATTTTGAGCTTAAAAACTCAGAATTTCGATTTTGAAATACGTTTAAAAACGCTTCAATTTCTCATGTCCATTTTCAGAATGGCTGGGGGGTTTTAAAATTCAAACATTTCGGAGTCTAAAAACTCCTTCGGCAGCGTATGACTTTTCGCTTGATCCAAAAGCATTTTTCTGCTCTTCTCCGGGAGTATGGCCGCCTTGTCAAGGTATATTCTTCTTATGGAAAATTGCGCCGGAAGTTCGATATAGCCATCATAAAATACCCAAAAGTCTGATGTGACCTTGGCGGTATCTGCATGAAGCCATCTCTTCACATTGCGAAAACGCCAGCCTATTTTAGCCGGGAAACGGGCAATTACCTGCCAGTCAACAATGCCGTCGGCAGGCTCAAGGTCAATGATCCAGCGTTTTCTTTCTGCAGGGAGGTTCGGGGCAATAGCAGACAAATCTTCGGGAGTAAAATTTTTCAAATTCCAGGAATACCGATCCCCCGTGTCAGCCGGAAGTTTTTGACAGAGAATTGGAATATTTCCCGTTTTTGTAATTGAGACACAGTCTGGATCTGCAAGCAGATTGGTAATATCTCCGCCAATAACCTTAAAATGAATAAAGCGCGGTTTCGGACCGCAGCCGTAACGGATAGATCTATTCAATTTAAATATGCCGTCCGGCGGCAGTTTCTTAAATTCGACATTGACATAATTGGCTTTTTGAGAGCAGACATCGGCATAAACATCTTCCGCTGAAAGATGATTTTCCTTTGCCAAAGATTTTTCCATTCCATTGTCACGTTGCGGGAAAAATGAAGCAAGCGGCGGTTTGCATGAGCAAAGAATGATCGAACATAAGAGTAACAGTATTGTTTTTAATCTCATAATACCGGACCTTTCCTCAAATCGAAGGAATGTAGAAGTTACGACATCATCTGATGATCTGTCATATTTCCTTTGGATTTGGAATGTTGTTTATTATACTGCAACATTTTCTCTTTTGCAAGTGGCAGGGAATCCAGGAATGTCTGCATCGGCGTTTTCTCATCGCAATACTTCCCGCTGTGCAGACGGGATTCATTGTATTCCCGCCGCCGTTCCTCCAGATCATTCTGCCGCATCTCAATGGATTCGTAGATCTTTTTCCGAAAAGCAATTGATAAATTCCAAGAGAATCGTTATATGAAATCTCTCGCAGATTCCATTCGTTTGAGGCAATTTCGCTTTCGTTTTTGTATGGTCTATGTCTTCCTGGTCGAGATAAAGCTCATATTCATGATGTTTCAGAAAAGGAACTTTCTGCAACCGTTGCAGAATATATTGATTTTTTCAATCGGCAGCGACCTCATCATAAAAGAGGAGACCGGACTCCGGATGAAATAGAAAAACGTTACTATTTGATGGCGGAAACTCCGGATTCAACATCCACGCTCAAATGATCCAAGTCCTCATCGGCGGTTATTAAATTCACAAAACAGGCTTCTTTTTTACCTGAACAAGTTGATAGACCACGGACAATAAAAAACGACTTCATGGGACATTCTCACTAAAATACCCATAAAGTCGTGCATATTACACCTCACAAAACTCAGAATTTGGCGAGTGAAATGAGTTTAAAAAAAGCTTCACTCGGCAGGATTCTGACTCAGAATGGTTCTCCACCCGTTGACAGTAATATATCCCCCTTTTATTCATATTT
>CALXSJ010000008.1 GCA_944391115.1 uncultured Victivallales bacterium
ACGGTTTCCCGTGCATCATCTTCCAGAAGAATACCCTTTGCCGAAACCAGAAAGTCGGAAAGCGATTTTCCCATTGCGCCCGCATTCATGGCCAGCGCACCGCCGAGAGTTCCCGGAATTCCGCAGAGGGCTGAAGCGCCGCCGAGAGAATGGTCCGCGGCAAAGCGGATGACGTTCAATAGGGAACACGCCGCCCCTGCGCACACCCTGCCGTCCGGCAGCAGTTCCAGTTTCCCGAATTCGGAATGGAGCGGGAGTTTCAGGAAAACAAGATCATGCAGTCCACTGTCGGATCCGACGAGATTCGTTCCGTTGCCCAGCGGAAATGTCCGCATGCCGAGCTTCAGAGCGGTCCGCACCGTGTTTTGCGCATCGGAAAAGGTGGCCGGCTCCGCCAGAAAAAAAGGGGCGGAACCCGCCCCGAGTGAACTGTAACGATCCCATGACGCCTGAGGGTCAATCCGGGAGGCGGCGGACAAGACCGCCTGAAACACTCCGGATCTGTCCGGCTGTTCGGCTGGAGACATGAAACGCCTCTGCGCACTTATTTCTTTTTGTAGACCTTTGCCGGATCAAAGACACGTTCGCCGATCACGGTAAGATCACCGTTCTTTTCCAGGCGGCGGAAGAAACAGGAGCGGTATCCCTCATGACAGGCGGCCCCGCCGATCTGCTCCACTTTGAAGATCACCGTATCTTCATCGCAGTCGACAAGAATTTCCTTGATGACCTGCGTGTTGCCGGACTCCTCTCCTTTCTTCCAGAGTTTGTTCCGGGAACGGGACCAGTAGGTGGCCACTCCGCTTTTCAGCGTTTCATTCCAGGATTCCTCATTTATGTAGGCGAGCATGAGGACGTCGCCGGTTTTCCAGTCCTGCGCAATGGCGGGAATCAGTCCCCCGCTCTTTTCAAAATCCAGTTTCAGCATTGTGTGATTTTCTCCAGATAGTTCATATTGAAAAGGTTGTGTCCGGTTCTATCAATAGAAGGATTCGGTCAGCTTGCCTTCTTCTTTCTTGAGTTCTTTTTCAATTTTCCTGACTTCGGCTTCAGTTTTAGCCTCGGCCTTTTTCACGTCCGCCTTGACAGCGGTTTCCGCTTTCCTGACTTCGGTTTCCGCTTTAGCCTCGGCCTTTTTCACGTCCGCCTTGACAGCGGTTTCCGCTTTCCTGACTTCGGTTTCCGCTTTAGCCTCGACCTTTTTCACGTCCGCCTTGACAGCGGTTTCCGCTTTCCTGACTTCGGCCTCAGCTTTAGCCTCCGCCTTTTTCACATCCGCCTTGACAGCGGTTTCCGCTTTCTTGACTTCGGCTTCCGCTTTAGCCTCGACCTTTTTCACGTCCGCCTTGACAGCGGTTTCCGCTTTCCTGACTTCGGCTTCCGCTTTAGCCTCCGCCTTTTTCACATCCGTCTTGACAGCGGTTTCCATCTTTTTCATTTCGGTTTTTGCCGGGGCCTGCTCCGCTTTCTGTCCGGCAGCAGGTGCGGCGCTTTTTACGGGGGCAGCAGATTTTTCCGCAGTTGCCTTGTCCTTCTTTACCGGAGCAGCTTCATTTTCTGCCTTGGACGGACCGGGAAGAGTTTCCCCTTTTTCATAGAAACGGACAAAGAACTTGAAGGAAGTGTATTTTTCCGCCGGCGCGATGCCGTGGAAGCGGAGAATATTTCCCGGAAGAACGCTGGAATACTGCCAGGGCATGGCGGCGGTCTGTCCCTGATCGTCAATCCAGTCGAAGCGATAGGCGAGTTTCAGCAGCGGATCGCCGTAGAAGACCCAGTACCAGAATGTGGTGCGGCTGACTTCAACCGTAACGTCAACGGTCAGCAGGCCGTTGTCATCCGTTTTGGAAAGCACTTCCAGATTTTTCAGTCCGAAATCCGAATTGCCGACCAGTTCCACCCGATCGTCGTTGACGCCTTTCTGAACAATAAAATCTTCTTCGCTGGTGGCGCAGCCGGAAATCGCGGCCGCAAGACTCAGGGCACATACCGCACTCATCAAAAATCCCATATTCATTCTCTCCATTTCTTAAAAATGACAACCTGAAGGATTTCCCGTAATATAGGTCTTTTTTTCAAAAAAAACACCCGGAATCGGCAAAAAAATCAAGAATGTCTGACGATTGTGGCCAGAAGTTCGAGATTTTCCGGTCCGAGCGCCTTGATGGAGTGGCCTTCGCCGCTCCGGGTCAGAGTGCTGTCTCCGGGGAGAAGTTCCCGCATGACGCCGTTGTCGTCGGTTTCGGCACGGCCTGCCAGAATGTAATACAGTTCATCCTCGCCTTCATGCACATGATAGCCGATGGAATCGCCGGGTTTCAGGATGATTTTTGCGTAAAGGCGCATGTTGGAGTTCAATTCTGCGTCCTTTTTCCAGATGTGGAGGAAATTCGCGTCGCCGGTTCCTCCGCGCACGCTGCTGCGGACTTCCAGGGACGCGTCGTTTCTGCTTTTGAACATCGTATTCTCTCCTGTTTCAAAGAGGGGGAAGGCCGCTGAAGCTCTCCCCCCTGTGTTTTTTATTTCCCGCCCGCGGTCTTATTTCTCCACCGGCCCGAAAATGTTGCCATATTTTCTGCTGTTCAGCGATTCAATGAACGCGCTGATCTTCGTGAAGGTGCTGCACGGGTCGATGGTCTGGTCCATGCAGTCGCCGTCGAGAGTCAGCAGAGGCAGATTGACCTTGCGCAGCTCTTCCCGGAGATGTTTGGCGAAACAGCTGTCCGCAAGGGAGCAGCGGCCGAATCCATGATTGTAGAGAATGCAGCCGTTGAGTTTCGCCTTTGCCGCGTTCTGGCTGATGTAATTGACCCGGAGTTTCGGATCCAGATACCCGACGGTCAGCAGTTTTCTGGCAAGCGAACGGTAGGGGTCGTCGGGATCGAGATCGATCCAGTCCACAAAGTTCACCTCTTCGAAGACAATCGGTGCATTGCAGGTATCCTCGATGTAATCCAGAATCTTGGTGTCGTAGAACGGCGGGAGATGGAGCCAGAGAATCCGGTGGGTGTCGTCGATGGAATACTGTTTTTCGGCCCACTCCCTGCGTTCGGTCAATTCCTGAAGGAACTGCCCCTGAATATCGACCAGTTCCTTTTTCCCCCAGAGCTGAGAGAAGAGAATCGCATTGTAGACACCTTCCGCGCCGCGGATCAGCGGAGGGCTTGACCAGCGCAGGTCGTTGCATTTCTTCGAGATTGCGGCTGCCTGGTTGGAGAAGTCGCACGCTTCGGAGAGTCTGCCGGGATCCATCTTGATCCCGAGCGCCTTTTCCATTTTTCCTACGGCCGTTTCCAGACCTTCGGCGATCGTTTCCACGGCATTGTCGTCGTTCATGCTGACGGGTGTGTGAAGCGAGTAGAAGCGGTCGGTGAAACCATACTGCCGCGCGAGATCCTGGAAGATGCGTTCCCCCTGCTGGCAGGGCTGAGAGGTCGAGACGCCGAAGTCGGGTTTCGGCAGATCGATTCCCTCAAGAACCCGGAGGAACGAGCAGGTTTCCGCCGCAAACCCCTTGTAGGCGGCTACATCCAGCGCTTTCTTCGTGCGTTTAGAGTTGCGTGCGAAGAGCGCCGCATAGGTTTCCAGCGTCAGCATGCGGACGCCGAGCGCGTTCAGAATTTCGGTCGGGAAAAAGAGGTTGCGCCAGACGGTCGGCATCCTGCTGGATTTGGAAAGGAACTCCCGCCGGGTGGAGTTCGCGCGCATCTGGATCGATTTCAGCGGGACCGGGGCATACTCCATTTTCCTCTTGACAAGGCGGTCTTTCAGAGCCGCGTATTTTCTGGCGAGACACGCCGCCCCGAGCGCACCCATGACACGGTGGAATTCCGGAATGATGATATTGTTTCCCGTGATTTCCTTCAGATAGTAGGCCACCGCGCGGTTGGAGGCGACGCCGCCCTGAAAGACCACGTCTCCGTCATAATGGAACAGAAGTTCCCCGACGCCGGAAATGATCGTTCTCGCCTGGGCCCGGCAGGCTCCTGCGACGATCTGCCCGAGCGGGTAACGGTTTTTGAACTTGTTGATCGAGGTCGCGCTCAGCACCGCGCAGACGCTGGAGAATTCCAGATCGGAATCGTAGTTGACCTTGTCGGCCATCTCCTCGACGGGGATATTCAGCTTCAGCGCGACGCTGTCGAGAAAGGCGCCGGTTCCGGCGGCGCAGATCCCGCTCATTTTCGAGGTCCACATCTGCATGGCGTCATTGTAAATCATCGCCTTGCTGTCCTGTCCTCCGACATCCAGGATCGCGCGGCAGTCGGGATAGTAGTGCAGTGCGCCCGCGACATGGGCGGAAACCTCGCTGACCTGAAAATCGAAATTCAGGAACTTTTTCGTGTCTTCCACGATCTGGCTGCCGGTCACGACGGTGCAGGCAACGTTTTTCATCGTCAGTCCGGCTTCGGCGAGAAATTCCTCGACGGTTTTCTTCAAGGCTCCGAGATTGCAGTGCCCGCAGTTGCTGCAGCGCCCCGAGCAGGTCAGTTTGCCGGATTCCACCGGACGGGTCCGCCGGTAAACGGTGTGCGTGACTTTGCCGTCCCCGGTCATCAGAACCGCTTTGAACGTGGTTGAGCCGACATCAATTCCTAAATAATATTTCTCCATAGACACCACTTGCTTCGTATTTTTTCATCACTCTTTTTTCATCATTTTGATAATATATACTGAAAACGGATTTTTTCCATGGATTTCTTCGAAAACGGAACATATATTTTTCTGATTTTCCGGCTTCCCGCGAGCCGGCGCTGACGGGTGCGCCGGAGGATTTTTTGACTTTTTCCTTTTTCCGGTATATGTTATCATGCCAACAGCAACAGGAAACTGCTTATGAAAAACCGGATGACACTTCTCTGCATTCTGCTTGCCGCCGGATCTGCCATGACGCTTCCGGCGGACAGAACTTCCTGGGAGGAGCGCGCGAAAAGCCGGAAAAACGTCTCCAAGGCGGCGCAGGAACTCAATGACATGGCGCGCGGCAGCCGGGTCGCCCGGAACGTCCGCGATCACCTGGAGCACCTGGGCAGAGTGGTTGACTATGCGCTCAAGCAGGAACAGCTGACCGGCTCGGAGAAACGCAGAGTCGACACCGTGAGAAGAAATATCGAGCGGTATCTCGACCGGATCGACGAGGAAGGCGAGCTTTCCTCCCGCGAGGCGCAGCGCCTTTATGCTGAAATTACCCGCGGCTATCATCTGCTCTGGTTTCTCCGGCGCAACAGTTCAGGGAAGAAACTGCGCATGTCGATTCTCGGAAAGGAGATCGCGCTCCGGGAGGAATATCAGAAAAAAGCCGACCGGAACGCTCTCTCCAAGGAGGAAATGGCGGATATCCTGAAAGCCTATCACAAGGCGCTGCGGATTCGCGACCGCGTGCAGATGATCTCCCTTCCGCCCGACAGGAAGCGGAAAATGGAGGAATCCTGTTTCCGGGTTCTCTCGGAATATTTTGACGTGATTGAAAAATCTTCGTCCAACTGACGGATTTCATATCCCGGGGAATCAGGACGGTTCTCCGGCGCGTCCCGCCCCTTCCATTCCGGATTCCGGCATTTTTCACGTCTTTTCCGGGGGAAAATAAAGCAGGGTGTTTTCCGGGCAGTGGATTGTTTTTCCGGCGCTTTCCACCGCCGTTTTCAGAAAGGTGCAGGATTTCCCGAGTCCGCCCGGAAGGCAGTCCCTGCGCCAGACCTTGCGATGGAGCGCGATATCTCCGGCGGCAAGATTCCGGTAGGTTTCATAGTCCTGCCGGAGTGCATGCTGTCCGGCGGCGGAGATCCACACCGCCCCGGTGTACCATGCGTGCCGCTGACAGAGCTCCGCGCGCAGAACCGCTGCCAGCAGCCTCCGCGCGGTCCAGCGCAGATCATGCAGCCACTGCATCCGGCGGACCCCGGTTTTTCCGGCAAGGGAATCCAGCAGGAGGCATGCCTGTTCCATCTCTTTTTTCAGCCGTTTCAGTCTCTCAGGATCGATTGCGGCGGACAAGGTGCCGATCATGCGCTGATCCGGATCTCCCGTGAAAAAGCGGGGCAGCATCGGACCGGTCCGGCAGATTGTCCGGGGCCAGTATTTTGCGCTCTGCGCCTCCAGCATCGTCCGGACAGCCCGCAGAAACGCCGTTTCCCGCTTTCCGAAGATCAGTTCCGAAAGTTCGATGAGAAATTCCCTCATGCCGTAGTCCGGGCATTTCAGACGCCGGAGGACGAAGATCGCGCCGAACAGGGTGTTGCACATGGGGCTGATGTTTTCCCAGGAGCCCCAGTCGCTGATGACAAAGGTGTCCGCTCCGCTTTCACACGCCAGGCGTTCCAGGACCCGGAGATTGTCCGGAAGCCTCGGGAAGGGGAGAAACAGATATTCCGCCATCGAGTTTCCCGTGATCCAGTTTTCCCGTCCGGCCGTGACCGCATGGTGTGCGGCATAGTGGCCGTTTTCCTGTTCGAAGATTTCATCCGGGGCGCAGTAGCCCCAGTTCGCAATCACGATGTCGCGGTCGAGTCTGTTCCGCAGCGCCGGATACACGATCAGCTCATCGGCGTAGAGCACCATCTTCCCGCCTCGTGCGCGGACGGTCTGATGCAGTTCGTTCCAGTATTCCCCGAGCGCGTTCTCCAGTCCTGCGGCGGCCAGATACGGACGCGAAAGGCCGAGGCCGAGCGTCCAAGCCTCGTCGCCGCCGCAATGGATCCATTCCGAGCCGAAGAGTTCCATCGCCTCGGCGATGTAGCGTTTCATGCCGTTCCGCACTTCCGGGGAGTCGATCCGCACGACGCGTCCGCCTCCGGGATCGTCGCGCCACGCCTCCATTCCGGAGCGGGCCAGCATCCGTTCGAGGTGTCCGAGCGTCTGAATGTGCGGCACAAATTCGAGGGAGAGCCTGCGCAGACCGGTCTTCAGGGCCGTGAGATAATCCGCCGGAATGCTTCCCCGCACGGGCAGACTCTTCTGCGCGCCTTCTCCGTCCAGATAGAGCATGACGCCGTTCAGACCGTATTCTTTCAGAATGGCCGCCTGTTCCAGAATCCGCTCCGGGCGCGGGAGTCTGCCGTGCGCGACATCATACTGGAGGAGGATGCGTTTCATTGTGCAACGCTCCGGATTTCCGCGCCCGCGATCATGAACCAGTGGGAGACCCGGCTGTCGCTTTTCGCCAGATTTTCAAAGACGAGCGTATTTTTACCCCGTTTCAGCATCCCTTCCGGAATTGGGATGTTCCGCGGCGTCCAGCCATGTTTCCGGCAGGCGTTTTCCCCTTCGAAAAGGGTTTTTCCGTTGATGGATATCCGGATCGGAACCGGCGGAACGGACAGTTTGTCGCAGGACTGCCCTTCGAAAATCAGCCGGGCCGGTCCCCGCCTGTTCCAGGAAAACACCGCCTGCATGCGCGAAAGCTCCGTCATGGTGCCGCGCACGGCGACGCCGGTTTTTCCCGGACATTTCCAGTTGTAGAAAACGGGTGTCGTGCCGCCTTCGAACGCATACGGGGAGATCCGGACGCCGTCCGGAATTTTTTCAACGAAGTCCGTCTGCCGGCGCGCGGCGATGACCCGCTGCGGATCGCGGATCAGTTCTGCAATCGGGGGCGGCATCTTTTTCGGCGCTTCCGCCTCGCAGCGGATTTTCGCATGCGCCCACAGAAGACTGCAGACCTTGCGCCAGTCGGTATTCGGATCCGCGGCGGCGATTTCCAGATACCGCTTCCAGATGGCCGCGCCCGCAGGGGAGGCGGGATGCTTCGAGCAGGCCGCCAGTCCGTTTTCCAGAATTCCGGATTCGTCCCGGAGCAGTTCCGCCGAAAGACGTTCCGGGGCGAGTTTCCGCGCTTCGGCGAACGCTCCGGTCAGGAATTTGACGAAGGACAAATTGAAAAAGCCTTCCTTCGGAACGCGTCCGTTGTTTTCCGGATCGGCGTCCAGACGGTCGTAGACGGAGGAGACGATTTTCCGGACGGTCCCGGCGGCTTTTCCGTAATATCCGCGGATGAACTCCTGCTCCAGCGCGCGGGTGTCCAGCAGGGGATTCCAGCAGAGGCGGGCCTGCACATAGGTGAACATCGCGGAAAAGATCCGGTTCGTGCCGCAGTACCAGATGCTGCCGCGCATGTTTCTGCGCGCCAGCCATTTCAGGCGTGCCGCCATTCCCCTGTGGGTCAGGGAGCTGCCCGCCGGATAGTCGTAGATCCCCAGCTGCGCGGGATCGGAGACTTTCAGCCAGTCCTCAAGCTGGGTTCGCGCGACAATGTTTTCCGGCGCGTCGAAGTCCCGGAATCCGTTGGGCGCGGAAAGACGGTTCGGCCACGGCGCGTAGAGAAGATGCACATTCGGCGCGGGCTTCAGGTGTTTCGGCGCGGGCTGCGTGGTGATGTAGGCGTAAGAGAGGAGACGTTTGTCCGGGAAACGCTTTCCGACCTCTTCTGCGATGCCGTTCACCCAGTTCAGGAAAAGATCCGTTTCATTCCAGGAGAGCTTCCGTTTCGCCTCGCATCCGCTGCAGACGCACCGTTCCGCGTCGTCTCCCTGCTGGACGGCGAACAGCAGATGCTGCGGATTTTTCTCCACCCATTGCAGGGCGCGTTCCGCGGCCGTCCGGATTCCCTCCCGGCTGGTCTGGCAGAGCATGACCCGGACGTCAAGGGTTTCCTTCGGCATGCGCGTGCCGTCCGCGCGCAGACAGTAGAATTCCGGATGTTTGTCGTAATAATATTTTTTCGGAACCAGAAACGCCGAGGTGTGGTCGATCCACTGCGTGCGGTCGCCCGGAAAGACTTTGTCGATGCCGGCCTTGCGCGGATCTGCGAGCGCCACGCCGCTTTCGTCTCCGTAGACGCACCATCTGCCCGGCGCCCGCTTCCCTTCGAAGTAGGGCTGGTCCGCAGTTTCAACGGCGTGCAGAATTCCGGTTTTCCGGATCGGAGAATGAACGCCGGGAGCAAAGAATTTCATGCCCTGCGCCTCCAGAAAGCGGTAAATGCCGTAAGCCGTTCCCTGTATGGACTCTCCCGCGATTGCCAGACTGGAATTCCGGACGGCGATCGTGAAGCCGTTGAATCCCCTGGCGCGGAGTTCCTTTTCGGAAAGGGCGCCGTATTTCAGAACGGCATTTTTTCCCAGGAGAATCATGTTGCGCGGATTCGCCGTCTCTGTTTTCTGCGGCAGGGCGATGCCTGTCAGAGCGTGCAGATGCCGGCGCATGGCGTCCGCCTCCCTTTGCAGATGTTTCGGATAATTCTCCGCCGAGACGATTCCATACAGCGGATATGCCGTCCCGGCGGGTGTGATCTCATTGGCCGGAGACAGCAGAAGCAGACCCTCGGACGCGATTTCCTGACCGGATGAGAAAAAGGTGCGGATCAGGGAAATTTTCTCCCCTTGCCCCGGCGTGAGGATTCCTTTCCTCAAACACTCCCAGGAGGGCTTTCCGGAACGGCGGAAGTTCTTCATCGGCAGAATCTTGAATTGTTCTCCGGGGCCGTGCCGGACAGTTTCAAGGAATGCGCCTTCCGCGGAATGCAGCGCCAGATCCAGCGTGCCGTTCTTTTCCGCGGAAAAATGGAGGACCAGGTATTGCGCCTCCTCCTTCCATTCCGGGAGTTCCATGGATTCACCGGGCAGGATCCGGCACGGGATTTCCCTGCCGTCCGGCGCTGCATACGTGCCGCCGGAGAGCGTGCACAGGGGAAGAAATGTCAGAAACGCATACAGGCAGACAAGACGCATTGCCGGAACTCCTTCATTTAAATAATACCACATCATACCTCTTTGCTGATATTATATCCACTTTTCTCAAAACGTCAATCCGGAAAAGAAAAAAAACGGGATTTTCCGATACCCGGCGCGGAATCCGGCGCATTTCCGGAATGCTTCCGGCTCGTTCTGTCCTGAAGTTCCTGCAAATAAACTGAGAACAGGAGAACGGAAAAAAGCCGGTTTTCCGGCGGGAATGATTCCTCAAGTGGATTTTTTCCGGAAAAAAAGTCTTTCCCGGAGTTGTCCCCCTCTTGACAAAATTGGAATGATGAGGTATGATATAACAATGTCCCGGCAACCAGGAGGAAATCATGCGTCTTCCCAGCGCTTACAACAAGACACGCGAATGGATTCTGCAGATCGCGGAAAATCCGTCGGCGGAGGTGGAAAAGCTTCCCGCCGAGCGGCAGATCTGTTCCATTCTGAATGTCAGCCGCGATACCGTGCGCAGAGTCATCGCCTCGTTTGTCGAAGAGGGCATTCTGGAAGTCCGGCATGGAAACGGCACGTATCTCAACGCGCCCGCCATCCGCCGTCACCGGAAGCAGCTTCAGCCCGCGGGCCTTTCCGTCGGCGTTATTTTTTACGCGGGAAGCACCTCCGTCTCTCTGGACACCTATGTATGGGGGATCCTGCAGAGCGTGATAAACACCCTGAGCGCCGCAAATGTCCGGATCCAGCTTCTGAACTTCAGGACGCGGGGCGTTCTCGCGGTTTCCGAAATCGCGGCGCAGGGAGTCGCCGGAGTGATCTGGCTCTGTCCGGACAGGGAACAGCTCGAGGTCATCAGCGGGCTCCGGGAGAAGGAGATTCCGGTTGTGACGATCGGCGGAACGCTGTTTCAGGAAAAAAATGTTCATTATGTCGGCGCGGATGATACGATCGGCGGGAAAATGGCCGGGGAATACCTGCTGAAAAACGGGCATCACCGCATCCTGTATGTCGCGCGGGCGAAAAGCAGAAATTTTGACGAGGCCCGTTACGAGGGGTTTTGCCAGGCGCTGGCGCGATACGGCATTGCGCCCGATCCGGCGCTGGAAATCACGGTCCTGGATCTGCTGGAGGTGTATCAGGCGATCCGGCGGGTGATTTCCTCCGGCACAGTCTTTACCGCCATTTTCTGTTCGGACGGAATCTTTCAGAATGTGATCCAGAATGCGGTCCGCGACGAGGGCAGGAGCATTCCGGATGATTACTCTCTGATTACGTTCAGTCCGCATCGCGAGGATTTTCTTCCTTATGTTCCTGTGCAGATTTCGCAGGATCTGGAAAAATACGGCGAGATTGCCGCGCACGGGGTGATCGATCTGATTACCGGGCGCAGAATCGCCATCCTGAAAGAGTTCATGAAACCAAGACTGGTCTCCGGGATGTCCTGCCGGAAGATTCCATGGAATACATAAAAAACATCTGAAGACGGAAAGGAGCCTCTCATGGCCGGAAAGAGTAAATTATGGAATGAAAGCGGGAACTGTTTTACATTGATTGAGCTTCTTGTCGTAATTGCAATTATTGCGATTCTGGCCGGGATGCTGCTTCCCGCATTGGGAAAGGCGCGGATGCTCGCCAGAAAAACGGACTGTATCAACCGCCTGAAGCAGCAGGGCGTTTTTCTCGCTTCCTACGGGAATGATTTCAAGGAATGGATTCCATGCGGAACCGCGTCCTTTGTCCGGCTCTATCCGTATATCGGCTATCCGCTGGACAAAAACAATGACTGGTACAGTTCCAAAGCGAATGCGGATAAAAAAAGACGCAGGGGAATTCTCGCCTGTCCGCAGGAGTATCCGTATCCGTCCGCCATGCGCCCGAATGACAAAAGCGGCGACGGCTGGTACGGACTCGGCGCTTATCTTTCCATGGCTGCCTATACCAGTTCATGGGAAGTGCAGACTTCTGGGGTAAAGGAGTATTCCTTCACGCGCTACACCTTGATCAACTATCCTTCCTTCCGTCTGATCCGCGCCGACTGCGGAGGTGTCTGGAACATGGGCGTCGGCTACGGATTCGGAGACAATTTCACCGGGTCGACTGCAGTCCGTGCATACGGCTATATTCACAACAATGCGGTGAACATTCTCTGGATAGACCTTCATGCGGACTCCCACACAAGAGGATCCCTGTTCGGCATTCACAATCAGATCAAGAACATTGCAAATTTCTATTAATGCAAATTCAGGAATAAAAGGAGGGAAGGCATGAAAATCTTTTTTGCTGTTCTTTTTACGGCGGCGGGAACTGCCCTGGCGGCGAACGCTCAGGAATGGCTTGACGGCGGATATGGCTGCCGCATTCCGCTGAAACTCGAAGCTTCCGCCGCGGCGGGGAATCTCAGGGATTTCCCCGTGTGTGTCCGCCTGCGCGACGCGGAACTCTTCCGGAAGATCAGGCCCGACGGGAGCGATCTGCGTTTTACGGCGCGGGACGGAAAAACCCTTCTGCCCCATGAAATCGAACGGCTGGATCCGGCAGGGAACGAGCTGATCTGCTGGGTGCGTCTCCCGGAAATCCGCAAAGGCGGAGCGACGCCCTTTTATCTCTATTTTCAGAATGCTTCCGCAGTGCCGGCAAAGGATTCGAAGGCGGTCTGGAGCAACGGTTATCTGGCGGTCTGGCATATGAACGGAACAGCGGAAATGCCCGACTCTCTTGGAAATTTCCCGCTGCGTTTATGTGACGGCGCTTCCGCAGTGCCGTCGCTGATCGGAACGGGGCTGGAAAGCTCCGGCGGAAAGGCCAGGGCGGAATACCGCTATCTGCGGAGCGAGAGGAAAATCGGACTTCCCGCCGGAAGCTCTTTCACGATTTCCTGCTGGGTGAAGCTGCGCAAAACCTCAGGGGATATTTTCTATGATTATCCCGTGAAGCTGTTTTATCACTCTTCCAAACGCTGGCAGGTCAATTTCAACAAGCCGAGGGCCGTGGCCGCGTTCAGCCTTCTGCCGGACCGGAACCCGGAACGGGGATGGGTGAATCTGTGCGTGGTCTACGACGCTTCCGGGAAAACTCTTCAGCTCTTTGCCGACGGGAAACCGGGAACTCTTGCGAAAAACGCGGAGTTCTCCGGGCTGCGGGATAAGAGCATTCTTGCGCTGCTGGCGTGCGACGCCTCCGGCGATGAATTCACGATTTCCACTCTCGCGCGTTCTCCGGAATGGATCATGACCGCATATGAAAATCAGAAGTCGGCGGACAGCGTTTCCGCAGGGAAAATGGAACGCGCCGCACAGGAGAAGTCCCGATGAAACGCCTGCTGGCTCTTCTGCTTGCGCTCTGCGGCGCGACCGCGTTCTCTCTGGCCCCGGATCAGATCCGCAATCTCAAGGCGGACCGTCATTCCGCAGCGTCCGCGGCATGGCTCCGGGGCATCTGGAAAAAGGCGACGGGCACCACGCTGCGCCTTCTGCCGGAGGGGGAGGATTCCGCGAAGAACACCATTTATCTCGGCGAGGCCGCCTTGAAAAGCTCTCTTGTGTCTGAAAAGGAGCTTGCTCAGGTCCCGCCGGAGGGATTTGTGCTGAAGATCCGCGGCGACGCGGTCGGAATCGCTTCCAGAACGCCGGAGGGAATTCTCTGCGGCGCAGGACGGCTTGGCGAACTGCTCGGATTCCGGGCGAACGGGAATTCTTTTTTCCCGCCGCGGCGCGTACCGGAAAATCTGGAGGAATGCACGATTTCCGATTCGCCTGCGTTTTTCTACCGGAACGGAGGCAATCCTCTGACCGGACAGCTTGGAATGCTGCTGCTCGGCGATCCCCGGCGCGGCGCGGATCCGGAGTTGTTCGGAAAGAAGTCGGATCTCTGGATCGACCATACCGCCGGATATCTGGTGCCGAAATTGAAATATTATGACCGGAATCCGGAATATTATGCGCTTCTGAAGGACGGAAAACGGATTGCGAAAAACGCCTTCAGCGATCACCGCACTCCGCTGTGCCTCTCGAATCCGGACGTTGCGCGCATTGCTCTGGAGCGGGCGCGGGAGTGGGTCCGTTTGAATCCGGATAAAAAGTTCTTCTTTCTCACTTACGGAGACACCACCATCTGGTGCGAATGTCCCGGATGCAGAAAACTGGACGATGCGGGCGGACGTCATGCCGGACGGCTTCTGCACTGGGTCAATGCCATTGCCGGACCGCTGGAAAAAGAGTTTCCCGGCCGGATTTTCCTGACGTTCGCCTATTCCGGAACGGAAACTGCCCCGGAGGGAATCCGTCCCGCCGGCAATGTCGCGGTTGTCGTGGCCTCCTCTCTCGGAAACCGTCCCTTTTTCGCGCATGAACTGAAACGGAACGGCCTGGAGTCCATGCTGAAAATTCTTGACGGATGGATTGCGAAGAATCCGGGGAGGGTGCTGGTATGCGAATACATCGGCGGATCCTATCAGCCCGCCTTTGTCTCCCAGACCGCCGACCGTTACCGCTTTCTCCGGAAACGCGGCGTCGGGGGAATCGCCTTCCATTACGGGAATCCCGCCAACTTTCCGAAACTGTGGACGTATCTCCACGGGAAACTCCTGTGGAATCCGGATCAGGACGCCATGAAGCTCATGGAGGAATATGCGCCGCTGGTTTACGGGGACGCCGCTTCCGCAGTGACCGCGTATCTGAAACTCGCGGACGCGCAGTACAGGAAAACGCTTGCGTCCGGAAAGCCGCTGAAAGACGGTTATCCTCCGGATTTCTATACCGCGGAGTTTGTGGAGAAGGCCTGCGGTCTGCTGTCCGGCGCAATCGCCCGCGCGGGGAGTTCCGGAAAGATCGCGGAGGAACTGACGCGGGAGAAATATCTCTTCCTGACCGATGCGATGAGACATCTTGCCGATTACCGGAATGAAAAGCTTGTGACTTTCATTCTGAACGAGGGGAGCGGGTGCGCAAAGCGTCTGAAGAAGGGAAATGAGTTTGCGCGTTCCAATGATCTGGTGCTGCGCGAACTGGAGAAAACGCTGCCGCCGGAGAGAAGCGCCGCGCTGAAGAAGCTCTTCGGGCATGTCACGGGCGCCGTTCCGGAACGCTCCGGCGACACGCTGCGCTTTCCCGTGACCATGTGGAGCGGGCAGGATTACGGACCCCGGGAATACGGGCCGAAGCAGGACCCGCTCTCTCCGCCGAAGCTCTGCTCCGGCGTTTTCACGAAGGCCAGGGGCGGACGCATCACCTCGTCCGCGGAGATGTCGCTTCTTTTTGATCTGCCGGAATCCGACGCGGGGAGGGGAGGCGTCCTGCATCTGGAAGGACAGGATGCCGTTACGAAAATCGCCTCCGCGCAGCATCTCCGGAACAAGGAGACCACGATGATGCGGATCACGCTCAATGATGCGGTGATTTATGAGGGAGTCTGCGGGTTCGCCGTTCACAACTGGTCCGGACGGGAGTTCAGAATTCCCGCGGGAGTCCTGAGAAGGGAGAACAACCGCCTGGTCATCCGGAACACCGGATACGCCCGCGGCGCGTTTGGCTACTGCTGGATTCTGATCTGTGACGCCTCGATCCGCTTCGACGCTCCGCCGGAAAAAGGAAAATGAGCGCGCCATGAAATATTTCGGATGCGCATGGTACCCCGAGGCATGGCCGGAAGAGCGCCTCCTGACGGATATCCGCCTGATGAAGGAGGCCGGAATCAATGCAGTGCGGATGGGAGAGTTCAACTGGGGGAAGTTTGAGCCGCGCGAAGGATGCTTTGCGTTTGACGATTATCTGCGTCTCCTGGAAAAACTCCATGAGAGCGGGATTGCCGTTCTGATGTGCACCCCGACGGCCGCGCCGCCGAAATGGATGAGCTCCCGCTATCCGGAAATCCGTAAAACGGATTGCCGCGGAAACCCGGTGTATGATGGGAACCGCCGCCATGCCTGTCCGTCGTCCCCGGGATTCCGCGCTTTTGCGCGCAGGATTACGGAAGCGGCGGCGCACGCGTTCCGTTCCTCCCCCGCCGTATTCGCGTGGCAGATCGACAATGAAATTGCCGCGGAGGCGGAACACGGATTCTGTTTCTGTGAAACATGCAGAAAACGGTTCCAGTCCTATCTGCGGGATAAGTATGAGAGCGTGGCCGCACTCAACGAAGCCTGGAACGGCGCCTTCTGGAGCGGGGATTTCTCCTCGTTTGACGAGATTGATCCGCGCAGTTTCAAACGGGTCTCCTGGAAGGCGGAATATGCGCAGTTCATGAGTTCGCTTTACACGGAATCCGCCTGTGAACAGCGCGATATTCTCCGCAGGATCAATCCGGACTGGAAAATC
This sequence comes from uncultured Victivallales bacterium, assembly GCA_944391115.1. Taxonomy (GTDB): domain Bacteria; phylum Verrucomicrobiota; class Lentisphaeria; order Victivallales; family UBA1829; genus UBA11452. The sequence goes on from CALXSJ010000008.1 coordinate 16,001, forward strand.
ACCACGAACAGCTGGACGACTTTTCTTCCGGACGTCGCGCCGGATGAAATCTACGCGGAACTGGATTACGCTTCCTGCGACACCTATGTCAGCAATGACACTCTTGAATTCATTCATGCCTTCTGGGATTACTACCGGAACATTCAGGGAGCGCCGCGTGCATTCACGGTAGGGGAAACGGGCGCATGGAATCCCGTCACGGTTCGGGACGACGCATACGGGGCGCTCTCATCCTGGGCATGGGACGCACTTGCGCACGGCGCGGAAAATCTCTTCTATTTCCGCTGGCGGCAGTCCGTCATGGGGGAGGAGGAACATCCTGCAATTCTTCCCTGGAGCGGAAATCCCGGTCTGGCATACGAGGCTGTCGCGGAGACGGCGCACGCGATCCGCGCGTTTTCCGAACGGCATCCGGATCTTCCTCTGCCTGAGTGCAAAGCGCTGATGCTGGTCGACCGCCTGACTGGATTCATCACGAAATTCCGGGGCGATTATTCCTTTTTCCACGCGGTGGTGCGGATGAATCAGGCGCTGAACGAAGCCGGCGTGCTTGCGGATATTCTGCCGCTTCAGAAGGCCTCCGCGGACATTCTTGCCCGTTATCCTCTCGTCATCCTGCCCCAGACGGAACACCTGTCCGACACATTCTGCGACACGCTGCGCGAATACTGCTGGAACGGCGGAATTCTGTTTGCCCAGTGCCGTCTGAACCGTCTTGACGAATTCGGGAAATACCGCATGGAGGCGGCGCCCGGCACAATTCTGCGGGAGCTGTTCGGACTGCGTGTCGATGAGTCCTGCGAGATCCGCCGCGCGGTGGATTTCCGGGAGTTTGAATACAACGGGCGGACGGTTCCGCGGGACAATAGGATGCTTGAGGTTTCCCTGTTCGGCGAAACGGCCGGACTCCTCTCCTTTATGGAAAGACCGGTCCCGGAAGGCTGCCGGGTTCTTCAGGAATACTCCGCGGGGGTTTATCAGGGAGCTCCCCTTTTCACCGTATGCGGAAATGCCTGGTATCTTGCCGCTCCGATGGACCGGAGGGGGCTTGCGCTTGTTGTGAAGTGTCTTCTGAAGCAGGCTCGAATCCCCTGCCGGAAGGTGCCTCCGAAATGCCGGCGCATCCGGCGCGGGAACATGGTCTTCTATCTCAATCCCACTCCGGAAACAGTCTGTTTCCCGGATGACGGAATAACGCTTTCCCCCCGGGAATGCCGCTGCGTTCCGGACTGTGATGCAGGTCCGCATGTGCCGCCTGACAGGGAAGGGGGGACCTTCGTCTGAACATGCGGCGCCGGGCTTCCGTTCAGGAGAGGAACTCCTTCAGGGATTTCAGGGAACAGCGGCAATGGCGCAGGGGGTAGCGGAACTCCCGGCGTTCCCGGAGATATGCGGCGTTTTTCTCATGAAACGTTTTCCGGGCGATGATGAACTGCCCCCAGAACCCGTAATGCCATTGAACATCGCTTTCCGGGAGACTGGCGCCGCGCGTCCATTCCTCCGGGAAGCAGTCCAGCCAGCGGGGATGGCTGTTCAGCCAGGAGGAACAGGCGAGAAACTCCGCATGGCGGGCCTCCGCATACCGGACCAGCTCCAGGAGGCATCCGCGCAGATATTCCGGCTCCTGAAAGAAGGAACGGGGCGCAATGGAGTTTGCAATGTGGAATCCCAGAGTCTTTCCGTCCTCCTGCAGCTTCTCCTCCGGCACGATTGAGCCGCAGGGGGATTCCCTTTTCATCCAGGTTGCCCGGTAGTCCAGCGCCGCGCGTTCTTCGATGGAGCGCCGGAAGACCTGAAACGCCTCCTGTTCAAACAGGGCCGCATTGTCTTTGCAGTGCAGATACACCTGTTCCGCAGCGTCCTCCATGGCACGCCATGCGGGCTGTTCGAAATCGACGGCGGGGCACAGTCCGCAGATGGTGTTCAGCGCCGTTTTCCGGTAGATGTCGACGCGGTTCCGCAGGACGAAGCGGAAGGTTTCCTCCGGATGCCGTTTCAGTCGGAAATGCAGGAAGAACAGTTTCAATCGGACGATTTTCTCCAGATATTCCAGATGTTCGTCCGGAGACGGTTTTTCCACTTCCCGCGCCGTCATGGACGGGCTCCTTCGCGGAGAATGCGGATCAGCTTCACCTCCGCCGGCTTCAGAGTGATTTGAAATCCGGAAAGATCCTTTGCACTCCATTTGTTCCGGGAAGCGATCACGCCCTCCCGCAGAAGATTCTCCGCGGAAGAAAAGCATTCGGCCGTATAGAGGGCTTTTTCCTGTCCGGGAAGAGCGAGGGAAACCGTTGTCGGCCGATTGCGCTCCCAGTTTGCGAGGAAGAGAATCCACCCCTTTTTGTCCGCGTATTCCGTGACGACATAGGAGACGGAATTCCGGTCGGACCGGAAGCTGTGCCCGGATCCGGCAATTGCGCTTCGGATCAGATCCATATACTGCTTCCGCTTCCGCTGATTGCCGTCCTGTCCTGCCGGAGATTCCGGAAGATAAGTCACGTTCGGGTACTTCAGGAGCTTCTTCAGGAGGGGCTCCTTCCGGAGCTTTCCGGTTTCGTCGGCGGGAGCCAGCTGATCGAACAGAACGACCCGGACTCCCTTTTTCACGGCGTCTTCCAGAATGCGGAAGGATTCGTCGCTTACGGCATAGGCGAACGGGACGAGAATCAGACGGAAGGAGGCAAGGTTCTTCAGGGTGTCGGGACGGTCCATGTAACGGATCCGGTAGGGGACGCCGTTGTCGGTCAGCAGATTGTTCATGGCCGTCTTCGCTCCCTGTCCGCGGGTTTCATTCTGGACATGGTAGCGGTCCCGGGGATTTTCACTGATCTGCAGTTTCTGGGCGTTGATGTCCGTTCCGGCAAGGTGCAAGTAAAACGCCGCGGTCTGATTCCGCTTGGACACGCGCATCCGTTCCCGGAGGCTCCACCAGTCCTCGGACGCCCGGGAAACCAGCAGGCAGACCGAATCGGGGACATCGGTCCTGTCGATTCCCCACGCCTCCAGAAGGCGGATCATTCTGTTGCAGCGGATGAGATTTTCCGTCCAGCCTTTGTCCTGGATGTAGGACATTCTGTAATGATCGATGGCTCTGGCTCCCAGCATCACGTCGGCCAGCGCGATTCCGTGAAGCTGAACCGGATAATCCGGTTTCTCCCGGTGGGAGATTCCGAGCCACTGCATGCTGCCGCTGAGCTTGTCTTTTCCAGCGACCGCCTCGTGTTCCTTGACGAAGGCGATTTCCTGTTTCCCGCCGGAACAGTACATCTGCGCATAATCCGCGAGATCGCGCCTGCGCCAGATGATGTCGGCGGCGGTGGTGGTTTCCATTCGGCCGCGCGAGGCGTTCCCGACCGCGCAGTCGCTGCGCACGATCACGGCCTCCGGATGGCGGGAGCGGATCGTCTCCGCCGCATGGTCGAACACTTCCGCTAGCTTCCGGTATTCGAAGAGCTTCCATTTGCGGTAATGATCGGAATCTTCGATTTTCGCGGGCGGTGACGCGTATCCGTACATTTTCCGGAATTCCTCCGTGCAGGCGGGGCAGTTCATATAACGCAGGTCGTGTCCTTTGAAATACCATTCGTCGGGCATCAGATACACGCCGGAAGCGCCCTGATCCAGCGCCTCGCACAGGTATTGCGTCCAGGTGGTGCGGAAATGCGCGTCGCAGAGCGTGCAGGGATACTGCACCTTGTATTTTCCGGGATCAATGTGCCGGACGCGGTCGCTTTGCTCATAGGGATAATCCCAGCGGCAGAACGGCATGGGGGCGCGCATGCCGCGTTTCTGGAAGGGAGCCATCCATGCGTGAGAGAAGTAATAGAGCTTGATACCCTGTTCCGCCAGTTCTCCCGCAAGCCCCTTCAGAAGATCGTCTCCGTAGTTTTCCCACAAGGCGCTTTTCCACGGCAGGGAGTCGTAGACGCAGGGTGTTTCCACAAACAGACGCACGCTGTTTGCGTCCACTTTTTTCAGATACCGGACGACCTTTCGGATTCCCGGATGGTTCCGGAAGGAGGCGACCTTCCGGGCAATTTTCATTTTCTTCGGATTCCGGCAGTCGCTGGTCGGAAGCCCGTAACTCCACATGTCCGTGCAGAGGCGGATGTCGATCTCGCGCTTTGTCAGAGGCGGCATCGGAATTTCCCTGCCGGAGGAGACGGCCGGGCGGACCGGGAGCTTTTCCTCCGGAAGCTGGACGGGCGCGGACGACAATATCTCGATTTCACGCAGAGTGGGGTAGGCTGTGCGGTAGTTGGCGTTGCCGGATACCGCCTCCCATTTGAGTCCGTGCACCTGTCTGCGGTTGACGGGAAGCGTGATCCATTGATTGGGTTCGCTTTTTTTCACTTCGTATTCGGAAAGCAGGACATCGAAGGAACCTTTCCCCGTCAGATCTCCATAGAGGCGGCAGCATGTCACTGCGCTCTGTCCCTGCATGAAACGGAAGGAGTCGATGTCCACGGGTTTCGGGAAACGGAAGAACAGGGTTCCCGGAGCCTCCGTGCCCTGGGTCCATGAGGCGTTGTTCTTCAGGTCACCGTCGCAGAGCAGATGCGCGTCCCCGAGATTCGGCATTGTGGAAAACTCCGCGAAACGGAACCATGGAACCGGGTAGCTTTTCCGTGCGGGCTCCGGGCGGTTTTCAGCGCCGGAAAGGGAAAGCAGCCCTCCCAGCGTCAGAAGGCAGATGAGGCTCCATGCACATTTCATTTTGAAAGACTCCTTGTGTTTTTCTGTTTTTCCAGCGGCGGAAGAAAGCTGTCCGAGGGACGGAAGGTACGGATGGTCTCCGTCAGAAGTTCGATTCCGCTTTCCACGTCATGCAGATCCGCCATTTCCACCTGGGAATGCATGTAGCGGTTCGGGATTCCCAGCAGGGCGCAGGCCATGCCGCCGCGCGTGATCTGGAAGACCGAGGCGTCGGTCGAACTGACGGCGGCGTAATGGGGAGTCAGCTGAAAATCGATCTTTTTCCGTTCCGCGACGGCAAGCATCCGCTCCAGCAGTGCGGGAGTGTTGTTGGCGTTCCGGTAGATTCCGATTCCTTTCCCCAGGACGAACTCCGGCCTGGTGCGGTCCGCGCCGGGAAAGTCCGTGGCATGGTTCACGTCCACGGCAATCGCGACAGCGGGATTGAGGGCGTAGGCCGCGCTCCGCGCGCCGCGGGATCCCAGCTCTTCCTGGGATGCGCCCACAAAACAGATTCCGATCCCCCGTGGCGGATGTTCCGCGAGTCTGCGGAAGGTTTCCGCCGCAAGGTAGACTCCGAGTTTATCGTCCAGCGCCTTGGAAACGATTCTGCCGTCCGCCAGTCTTCTGAAGTTCGGGGCGGAAACGATGTAGTCGCCGACAGAGACGAGTTTTTCCGCGGACGCCCGGTCCGCGGCTCCGATGTCCAGATACATTTTTCCCGCCTGAAACGACTGATCCGTAAGATGCTCCGTCTCCCGGTTCAGAACGACGGCGGGGATGTGCTCTCCTCTGCGGGTGATGACTTCCATCATGCAGCCCGCAAGACGCTGCCAGGCCGGAAATCCGGAATTGCGGCAGTAGAGAAAGCCCTGTTCGTCAATCCGGACGATCTGCGCCGCGACTTCATCCTGATGTCCCGTAATCAGAACCCGGAACGGCGCCTTTTCATTCAGGACGGCATAGGAACTTCCGAGAATGTCCGTGTAGAAACGCTCGGCAAAGGGGGACAGGTGGCGTTTCAGCAGGAAGCGTGCTTCGTCCTCCTGTCCCGAAGGGCTGGCGCACCGCAGCAGCTCCTCCAGAAATTCCTCGCTGTTCATTGGCAGGTTGCGCATGGGAAAATACTCCTCATTTTTTCACGCCGATCCGGTAGAGGGCGCACTGTTTGGCATTTGCGGCGGCGGGGAACTCGACGGCGCCGGAGGTTTCATGGAAGGGAATTTTTTCTTCCGTCCGCAGATTCGTGACACATGCGCCGGGTGCGCCTTCCAGACGGATGGTCCCGGAGACCGGCGTTCCGCAATGGTTCAGGAGGAACACGATCCGGTCGCCGTTTTCCATCTTCCGGACGACCGTTTCCGGAAGCTCCGGAGAGTCTTCCGGATTTCCCGCCTGGCGGAAGCAAACCTCTTTCGCCGTGCCGCAGGACTGCAGCAGTTCATAGAGAAAATCGGCATTTTCCCTGTGATCGCGCCAAGTGTCGCGATGGAAAAACACGGTTCCCAGAAAGATCGCCGTCCCTTTTCCGTAGGCGTGCCGGGTGCAGACCGGTTTCCCCTGGAAGAATCCGAAAGGTTCCGCGCCGCGGAGACGGCAGGTCTGGACGTAGAGATTGATGAAGAGGCGCCGGCCGTCTTCCAGCGTGAGGAACTGTTTCTCTCCGTTCAGGATTTCATCCTCGGCGATACCGAAGACCTCGCTCAGTCCGAATCCGGGAATCACGGAGTCGCAGTATCCCCTTCCGTCCTTGGAGCCAAGCTGGAAATCGGCGATCACGGTGCCTCCGTCCGCGACGAACTGCTTCAGTGTGTCCGCCTGCTGCGGGGTGATGCAGAACTGGAAGGGCAGGATCAGGACCTTGTAGCGTTTCAGGAATTCGATCTTCCATTCCCCGATGAAGTCTGCGGGGAATCCTCCGCGCCACAGAAGTTCGTGTGCGGAATAGACCGACTTTGCGTAATAGCTTTTATCCGCCCGGTCGATCCGGTCGATTGCGGCCAGATGCTCCGCCTCGCGGGAGAACAGGATTGCGGTCGGAACGCTGCGGCTGGATGCGAGAAGGTCAGGCGCGAGCGTCTGCAGGAATCGGAACTCCCTTCCCATTTCGAGTGCGCGGTCCGGCAGGCTGCCGTCTCTGCGCGCGATCCCGAATTCGCCGCCTTCCAGATCGCTGATGCGCGGACGCCAGGTCCAGTAGCAGATTCCTTTCGCGTCATGGGCGATGAACTGCCACATCCAGAGCGTCGCCTGGTCCGCGGAGGGCGCATACGGCTCGTCCCATCCGAAGCTGAAGATCCGTGCGCCGCCCTGGACTTCAATCACCCATGCCTCCTTGCCGTTCAGACGCGCCGCGCTGGAGATCAGATCCATGTCCTTTGCGCAGCTCCACGACGGCTTGTTGTAAATGGAGAGCCCCATCCGGTCGGCGGTTTTCGCCAGTTTCCAGATGTCGTCCCCGCCGCCGGAGGAGTTGCCTTCCGGGAGCCAGAATTCTCCTGTGGTCGGATGATTCGGATCCTCCGACTTGACCCATTCGTTGACACGCTGCACCGCGGCCGTCAGACTCCGGTCCAGAAAGTCCTGCCAGTCCAGCGTTTCGCGGTATCCGTAAAAGCGGTACTGCTTTTTGGGCGGATAAATTTCCTCGAAGCTTTCGAATCCGGAAGGGCCTTCCGTTCCCCATGCCTGATTCAGCGCTTCCAGCGATCCATACTGCTGCTTCAGATATTCGCGGAACATCTTCTGATGCGTTTCGCACCAGCAGTAGCGGGAGAGCGTCGCCTCTCCCCAGACGATCCACTGCATGAGGGCGGGGTGGCCCGCATAGCGTTTCACCAGTTTGCGGAAGTAGCGTTCCGCGCAGGCGCGGTATTCCTCCTCCTCGAAACAGGGCTGTGCGTAGGTCCCGTCGACGTCCCGGCAGCCGTTCTGGTCCACCATGCCCCCGTTCCGGTATCCGCGCATGATCCAGCGCGGCGGGTAAATGCCGTATCCGATGTGGCAGCCGAGCACGACGGAGACTTTCAGGCCGATCTCCCCGGCGAGCCGGAAAATGTAATCCAGCTCCGAAAAGTCGAATTTCCCCTCCTCGGGTTCCAGACGGTGCCACGAGGCGAACACGTCGAGGCAGGTCATCCCGAGCATCTTCATTTTCTCCAGATCGTCCCGCCATTCTGAAATGTCCGGCCCTTTTGCGCGCAGATACGGCGCATGGCTGGCTCCCAGCGGGAAAAAGACGCTTCCGTTTTTCATGTCTGTTCCTTTATTGTTTTCCTGTTTGGTGAATCCGCAGCATCATGATTTCATCGCGGGACAGCTCCACGCGGAAATTCTTCAAGGCTTCGTCCGTGAATTCCGTCTTTCCGCCGATCCGGCCCCGCGCCGTGTCCTCCAGACCGCAGATTTCCATCCGGTAGGTCCCCGGAGGCAGCTTCACGCCGAGATCGACCGCGGTGTCGCGTTCGCTGTAATTGACCAGCAGAACCAGCTTTTCCGCAGGTGATTTCTCCAGCATGTAGCACTGCACGTCGTGACGCCCGGGACGGCGCAGTGTCAGAGACGGGCCATTGCGCGCCGCAAGCGCTTCGGACAGAACTTTCCGGAAGGACTCCTCCAGCTCCGCCGAGTTCCGCGTGCCGATCACGTCGATCGGAAACACGGTGATTTTCCCGTCCGCGACGAGATCCCGCAGCGCCGGTCCGCCCTTGTGCGGTTCGCCCAGTTCGTCGACGGGTCCCTCGCCGCACCCGCCGAGCGCGATGATGCGGACGCCGGATTCCGCCGCCTCCCGCAGTTTCGCGGCGGCCTCCGCGGAGACGGCGTAGGGAAACGGCAGAAGAATGACCTTGTAGGAGGATGCGATATCCTTCCATGCGGAGAACTGGTTCATCATGAAGATTTCAGAGGGCACCGAGCGGGCGATCAGCTGCGCGATGCACCAGTGGAACTGCGTGAATCCCTGCTCCATGCGTTTTTTTGCGTTCCGAAGCGAAAGATGCGCCCGTTCCGGATGCTTCTCCGCCGCGGCGGCCGCGCCCGGCCTGTTCTGAATCCACCAGTGTTTCAGGTGCCACCAGTCTTCCGATGTCCGGCTGCGGAGGATCAGGACGTCCTTCGGGACCGTTGCGTCTCCGGCGCCCCATGCCGAGAGCACGGAGACCATCCGCCCCAGTCCGGTGATGACCTTGCGGACCGGCGGCCCGCAAGGTCATCCATGAAGTTGTAACGCCAGAAATTCAGGAATTCCGCCTTGTTGAAATAACAGCTCAGCGCGCCGCCTGCGAGGGCCGCCGTCGGATATTCGTCGTAGAGCAGCGGATTGTCATAGCCTTTCTTCTTCCGGTTCCACTGGAGCCCCCAGTTGAAGTTGTTGGTTGCCATGACCCGGCGGGCAGGGCTCAGCGAGGCGTATTCCGCGGTTGCGACCGCCGGCGTGTAGGTTCCGAGCGGAGGATCGCCGATCCCGAAATATGTGCCGTCACCGCCCATGACGTCCGTTTCCCCCTGAAAGCCCCATGCGTCGTGCGGACTGGCGATTCCAAGGCGGTCCTTGCAGTAGCTGAATCCGATGAATCCGCCGAACGTCAGGGCTTCCGGATTCTTTTTCCGGGCGGTCTTCCTGATCTCCCGCATGTAGCCTGCGATTTCCTCCAGGCGTTTCAGGTGGCCTTCGCGGACCCGCAGGGTGTCGCTCCGCGACACGCGGGGAAGCCCCTGCGGATTGAATCCGGTCTGGATCAGCTGCTCATCCATGCAGACGGGAACGCCGTGCGCTCCGCGTTCGGCAATCTCCCCGGCAAAGGCGATCTGGCCGTCCCTGATCTCCTTTTTGAACAGCCATTCCCGCGGGATGACGAAGTTTGTGATCCCGTTTTCCCGGCATGATCTGCTGAATTCCGTCAGGAGGTCGAAGGGCTGGTTGAGATACCAGACTTTGCTGGGCCACATGACCGGCGCCGGATAGGAGGAGGGACGCGCCTTGGCTCCGGGCGGAATCACGGACGTGTGCGGGGGAAACAGCAGAACGAAATTCGCGTTCAGCTGCTTGTAATCCCGCAGAATGCGTCTCCAGCGTCCCCATTTCCGGACCGGCGGGGCGGGCACCTTGTGCCGGTAATAGTTTTCCATGATCCTGTCGATCCCGAAGTCCCACGGTTCCAGGGTGAACCCGAAGCGGAGAGGCGTTTTTGCTTTTTTCCGCGGGTCCGGAATTTTTTCCCCTCTGGAAAGAGGCGGCGCCGGAAGGAGCGCTTCCGCCGGAGCGTATTTTTTCAGCAGCGGTCCCGCGGCTTCCGGAGCGGCCAGAATCTGAAATTCGCTTCCGCCTCCGATGTAGCGGATTCCGTAAAGACGGAGCGGCTTCTCCAGACGTTTCCGGAACCACACATATTCCCGGAGATTTCCCCATCTGCTAAACGGCAGTCCGTCCTGTCTGTCCTCAATCACGTGGTCGTATACGCCGTTCCCCCGGGTGTCCGCAAGCATCCGGATGCAGGGGGAGGGCAGGGTCACCCGGATCTCGGATACCTCGACCGGTTCCTTGAAACGGAACTCCACCGGGTCTTTTGTGCCGGTCCCCAGGGAGCTGTCCGTCATGGCATTCCTGCGGATCTCATAGTCTCCGAGGGTGTATGCATCGGCCAGCGGGGCGAGATCGACCAGTCCGTTCCGGTCGGGGAAGCGTCCTTCCAGATAATCCTCCGGCAGCGTTTCCCCCGGAATGCCGGTCAGATTGCGGGGAAAAGGCACCAGCGGCGTCTCGGAAATCTGCAGTTCCGGATCGGAGAGGAGAGCATGCTCCTTCGCGTCGATCCGGAGCGTCAGGGAATCCGCTTCCGCGCGGATTTCGGAGAACCAGATCAGATGCCTGCTTTCTTCCGCGGTCATCTTTTCCGGCGAATGCAGCGTGTTGACCGCTCCGCCGGCTCTCCCCATGTCAAGACGGACATTCAGCTTGCCGGAACCGGCGGCGCGGTATCTGAATGCGAGTGACTTGCCCTTCAGTTGCGCCAGAGGCAGTTTCAGGTTCAGATTGGCGCCCTTGCGGATGAAGAGTTTGCGCTTTTCTCCGTTTTCGACGGTTTCCACTCTGGCCTTGTTCCAGTTCCACTGCCCCGTTTCAAACGAGACGTCGATCGCATCGGCGGGAACGGGTTTTCCTTTCCGGTAAACCGGGGTCTTGTGCGCCTTCAGCTGAATGTTGTCAAGATGGAATTTCCGGGGCGCATTTTTGATTTTGTAGCGGAAGCGCGCATCCTGGAAGAGGCGGATCGTCACTCTGCCGGTTTCCGGCGCGAGCGGCGGAAACCAGATTTTGAACTCGCTGAATACCGGATACGTGTATGGGGCGGGCCCGTCCCATCCGCGGAAATTGTTATAGACCGGCTTGACCGGAGCTGATGTATGCGTTACGTGTCCTTTCCCGTCGGTTTGTTCCTCCACCAGCGTCGTCAGATCCTGTCCGGTCCAGAACCAGAGGGAGCAGGCGCCTTTTCCCTGAAAGGAAAGTTCCAGAGAGCGTCCGCGGAGTTCCGGCGGAATGTCCGCGCGGATCGTCAGCGTATTGCAGAGCGTCAGCGCCTTCCTGCCTCCGGCCGCGTTTTCCGCGTCTGCGACTTCCCATCCGTCCGGCTGAAACTGGAAAGAGCCCCATCTGTTGTTTTTTGCCGCCGCGGCAGGATCCAGGTCTTCGAAATCCCCGGACTGGAGCCGGATTGCCGCGGATTCCTCCGCTGCAAACAGGAGTCCTGCAGGCAGGAGAAGCGCGCAAATCGTTTTTTTCTGAAACCGCATCGTATGAAACTCCTTTCCGGATTGCGAATCAGCGCAGTTCCGTCTTAAAATTCTGCGGCATTTTCAGCAGGTCGCTGAATCTGTGTGTGCCGGCGTGTCCGTCCGCAAAGACAAAGCCGTAACTTCTGAAATGGGGATCATGCAGAATGCCGGAGGCGGGATTGTAAAAATACATCCAGCCGCTGCCGGACGCCGTGGAGGCGAAGACCCCTTTCCCCTGCGAGCTTTCCCCGTAGGCGAACTGCATGGACGGCTGTTTCAGATTCTGCAGGCGCGGCGTATCCATGAAATTGTATTTCCGGGACTGGCCCTTTCCGAGAATTTCATAGGCATAGGCGTAGGAGTTGTTGTCCGCGTAATAGGTCGGAGATACCGAATCGCGTTGGTCTCCCGGGCAGTACAGCAGACTGAAATCCCCCTTCATGTAGGTCATGGCAAGAGGGACCAGGGCGGAATGGCTTTCCGACACGGGCAGGGAATCGCTGTTTTTATAAACCTGATTCACCCGCTTGTATTTGCGCGCCCTGGAAGTGTAAAGTCCGATGGACGGGTATTCCGCACTGCAGTTTCCCATATAGGGAATGAAATACTCCTGATTGTCATTCAGATACATCTGAAGAGCCATTCCCATCTGCTTCAGCTGCCCCAGACAGGAGATCCCCTTGGCTTTGTTCTTTGCGGCGCTTAAAGCGGGGAGCAGCATGGCCGCCAGAATCGCGATGATCGCTATCACGATCAGAAGTTCTATCAATGTGAAAGATGTTTTCCGTTTTCCATCCGCCGGCGCGGATCGGGAGTTTTTCTGTCTGTTTTTCATCATGCACCCTTCATCTTTGCGGTTTTCCCGACCGGCGGCTCCGCTTTTTGCAGACGGAACGCCGATGCTGCACGGGGAGCACTCTGTTTTCAGAGGTTTGAATCGAAAAACTGGTGCTTTTTCAGGACGTCTTCATAACTCCAGGTCGCCGCATGCCCGTCCACAAAGACAAAATTGTAGACATTCTGATGCGGAGCGTGCGCTTTTCCCTTGTCCGCCGTATTCTGGAAGAACATCCATCCTTTTCCCGTGATCTTGCCGTCGATGACGCCGCGTCCCGACGCGCTTTCGCCATACAGAATCTGTTCCGCGGGATCCGGAAGGTCGTCAAGCTGGGGCGTGTCCATGAAATGGAATTCGCGGCTCTGTCCTTTCCCGAGAACGGAGAAGACGTAGGCATAGGAGTTGTTGTCGGCATAATAGCAGGGCTGCAGCGTGGGACGCTGATCCGCGGGACAGTAGAGCGGAGAGAAATCCCCCTGCATATATCCCATCACGACCGGGACGAAGGCGGATTTGCAGAAATCTCCGGAGAATTTTTCCGTGTTCTGGTAATTCCCGTTCACTTTCCTGTATTTCACCGCCTTGCCGCTGAAACTTGCGGTGGATGGCGCGGCTTTGGATTTTGATGCGCCCTGATAAGGAATGAAGAACCCCTTGTTGTCCTTCAGGTAATTCTGATGGGCGGCCGCCACTTTTTTCAGCTGCTCCGCGCAGAGCGTTTCCTGACCGGCTCCCTGGGCCGCCCTGAGCAGAGGCAGCCCCGTCGCCGTGAGAAGCATGAGCGCGCATATGCACATAGCCAGTTCCTTCATCGTGAAATTCTTCCGTTCCATATTCCAATCCTTTCCTTTTGTGTTGGATTACCCCTTGCATGAAATCGGATGAGCCAGTGACTCGATCCGCGGTTCGCCGTGTTTCCGCTTTCTGAGGGCGTTGACCGTTTCCCGGACATCATACTGGTTGCGTTCGAGCAGTTTTTCGGATGTCTCCTGCGAAACCCCGGTGACGCTGCTGACGATGAAGCGCGCCCGCTCCCGCAGCTTTTTGTTCCGCGGCTTCAGGGATGTCATGAAGTTTCCGGTGACTTTGCCAAGACGGATCATGACCGCCGTGCTGACCATGTTCAGAAACATCTTCTGCGCGCTCGCCGCCTTCATCCGCGTGGAGCCCGTAATCACTTCCGGTCCGGTCAGAAGCGGAATCGCCAGATCGGCGTTTTCCGTCACGCTCCCGCCTGCATTGCACAGCACGGCCGCCGTCGCCGCGCCCCGTGCGCGCGCCTCCTTCAGCGCGGCGGCGACAAAAGGAGTGCTGCCGCTGGCGCTGAGTCCGACGACGATATCCTTCCCGCAGACGGCGTGGAACTCCATCAGGGCTTTTCCTTCCCCGGCATTGTCCTCCGCCGTTTCCCGTGCGCGGAAAACGGCTTCCGGCCCTCCGGCGATCAGCGCGATGATGGAATCGGGGGAGACTCCGTAGGTCGGCGGGCATTCCGCGGCGTCCATGACGCCGATCCTTCCGCTGGTTCCGGCTCCGACGTAGAAAAGACGACCTCCCCCCGCGAGTTTTTCCGCGATTCGCTCCACGAGCAGAGCTCCCTGCGGAAGAACCCGCTTCACGGCGTCGGCGACCAGATGATCCTCGTCGTTGATGATCCGGAGAATTTCGGGAAGCGTTTTCCGGTCAATGTCCCGGCTGCGCGGATTGACGGCTTCAGTGTCTGGATTCATGATTTCCCCTTTCTGATTTGTTCCAGAAAATAACGGGTGATGAACATTGCGTTTGTAATCATTTTCCCAATGACGACGGCATGGGCTCCCGCGCGGAATCCGTTCAGGACGTCCTCCGGGGAATGGAAGCGCCCTTCGGCGATCACAGGAACGGAAAGGCGCGCTGCAAGATCTTCCACCAGCTTCAGATCCGGCCCCTCCGTCTTCGGAGAATATGCCGTGTAGCCGCTCAGGGTCGTGGCCACGAGGTCCGCGCCGGCATCTTCCGCCGCGACTCCTTCTTCCGCCGTGCTGATGTCCGCCATCACCAGGAGCGGAAGTTCCCGCTTGATTTTCCGGATCAGGCTGCCTGCCGTTTCGCCGTTCGGGTGGATTCTGCCGGTAGCGTCCACCGCGATGATTTCAATTCCCGTTTCCGCGATTTCCCGGGCGGATTCCAGCGTCGGCGTGATGTACGGATTGTCGGGGTCCGGCGGCAGTTTGTTGATTCCGATGAGTGGAATCCCGACGCGGGAGCGGATCGCCGTCAGATCCGGCACTCCGTTTGCCCGGATTGCCGCTGCGCCTCCCAGAGCGGCGGCTTCCGCCAGACGGGCGATGCAGTCCGTATCCCGGAGCGGATTGCCCGGCAGCGCCTGACAGGAGACGATCAGTCCGCCGCGGAGTGATGCAAGTATGCTGTTCATAATGTTTCCCTCAGAATCCTTTCCCTAAGGTCTGCAGTGATTTCGAATCCTTCCCCGTGCAGCAGAAAGAGCATCGCCGCTTTCACCGGGGAGAAATCCGGGAGCCAGACCCATTCCTGTTCGGGGCGCAGTTCCCGCAGATGCGCTTCGCAGCGGCGCAGGAAGGATGCGCCCAGACGGAAGATTCCGCCGCATCCGAGGATTTTCCCGGAACCGGAAGGCGGCGTGACCGCGGCGGCGAGACGCGCATTTTCCAGCGCGGCATGTTCGAGAAGAGCCTCCGCGGGCGCGTCCCCCTGTTCCGCAAGCTCCGCAAGTGCCGGCGCCAGAGCCGCAAGCTCCCGGCGGGTCATTGCGTTTGCCCGGGACTTGAGTTCCATGCGCCCCGCGAAAGTCCGCGGATCCAGACCGAGGGCGAGATGCCGGAATAAATCCGCAATCCGCCCGCAGGATTCCAGACCGTCCAGCGAACGCAGATACGAACGCAGGGCGCGGAAGCCGATGCCTCCGCCCGCGCCGTCATCCCCGTAGGCGGGGCCCCAGCCTCCGGCGTAGACGCGCCTGCCGCCGATCTCTCCCATCGCCGTGCTTCCGGTGCCTGCCATGACCGCGGCGCGGCACCCCCGGAAAGAGGCGGCGAAAAGAATCATGTTTCCGTCGGCTTCGCGCTCCACGCGGACCCGGCTTTCCGGAAAACGCTTCCGGAGGAATCCTTCGACTTCTCCCGTGTTCGGGCCTCCGAGGGAGAGGTAGACGGCTTTCGGCTTCAGCGCCGCGAACTTGACAGTCTGCAATTCAAATTGCGTAAAGGAAACCGGCGCATGGTTCAATCCGGCGAGTCCTTCCGTCCGCCCGTTCAGGATGACTTTCCCGGTCCGGTCGAAAGCCGCCCAGTCGGTTTTCGTGCCGCCTGAGTCCGCGGCCAGATAGAGTTCAGAGGATTCCATCGTAACTTTTCTCCAGATATTTCCAGGATCGCTGCTGGTCGGTCATGCTGAACTTCAGACAGATCAGATCGCCCAGGATGAGTTGTGCGGACCGGGATGTCATTCCTCCCAGGCGGAAAAGGTGCTCCCTGCTGCCGGTCAGCAGCAGATGGTCGGCAAGTTTCCCGAGCTGGCTGTCCGCGTTGGATGTGACCGCGCAGATCCGGACGCCTCTTCCGTGTGCCGTCTGCGCGATTTTGACTGTTGATTCCGTTTTGCCCGAGTGGGAGAAGACAATCAGCAGATCCCGGGGGCCCAGATAGCCGATGAAGGTTTTCTGAAACTCGTAATCATCGAAGTAAAGCCCGTTTATGCCGAGACGGGTCAGTTTGATGTGGAGGTCCGACGCAGCCAGACGCGATGTGCCCGCTCCGGCAAACATGACTTTTTCCGCGGAGTTCAAGTCCGCCACCAGGCGGTCGATCCTGGATTCGTCCATCCCGTTGAGGGTTTCCCGTATGGATTCCGTGTGAAGCATGGCAAGTTTGTTGCACAGCATCCGGAAGTGATCGCCGGGCTGTTCCTTCGGAGCGGATTCCTCCGCAAAATCCTGCCAGACGACATTGGACTGCCGGGCGATTGCGAGCTTCAGTTCCGCGAAGCCCGCGTATTTCAGCTGCTGGGCGAAACGGATGATGGTCGTCTGTTCGCAGTGGCACAGTTCGGCAAGTTCTCCCAGACTTTTTTCCAGAACGAGCATTGGAGATTTCAATAAGAGATCCGCGATTTTCTGCTTCTTCTTGCCCAGCGAATGATAATTTTCGCGAATCGCCTGCTGATAATCAATTTGAATGGACATGGAATCCTCGCCTGCTGTTAAAAAAAAAGCATTTTTACTGCTTTATTGCCTATATTATATACATCCCGATTCTTTTTTCAAGGGGTAAAAGCATTTTTTATGCGTTTTTTGTTTCAAAAAAATCAGGTTAATACCGCGATGCTCCGCATCGCCGGAAATTGCTTCATTTTTTCCGGCGATCGACGTGTGTGGGATTGGATTCCGGAAACGGTGGTGCAGCAGCGGGATCATCGCTCCTGTCTTGCGCTTTCCCGCATAAATCATGAGAGAGAAGTATTTGCAGCCGTCTGTGCGGATGGACCCGGCGCATGGCGCTCCGCTTCATTCCGGCTGCCGGACACGGGCTGCATGCCGCGCCTGAAAAAAAACTCCCCTGCGCATCGGAAGGAGGCGGGGGGGGAGGCGGAGATTTTTTTGTCTGTCAATGAGCCGGGATCGGCTGCTCGGACTGGTTCCAGTACATGAAGCCTTTGTTTTTGGCGGGATTTGTCAGCATGCGGCCGAACTTCTCCCTCATTTCCAGATAGGAAAGCGATTCGCAGTGGCCGTCCAGCATCAGGAGATTGGCTCTGTTCGCATGAGGGAAAACGGGACGCGTCGTCGCGTCTCTTGTCTGGATCGGCAGCTTGGAGCGCATGGCTTTGCGGTAGAGTTTTGTGCTGTTGCCGGGATCAAGCTGAAGGGATTCTCCGACCACGAAGAATGCGGATGGAGTTCCGGTTTTTTTGAAATCATAGAAGTTGTTGCCGGAATCATATTCCGCAAGATAGGTCTTATAGTAGGAATCTGCGCCGCTGCCATCCAGGATGCCGTAGGAAACCTTTATCCATGCGGTAAAATTGCCGTTGAGAGGGTCCAGAGGCGGATATTTCGGGCAGACAATGAATTTCAGTCCGGAGGGGAGATAACCTCCCTGTTTCGGGAGGTAAAGCCATCCGGTATCGGCGGTTCCCTCTGCATTCCACGGGCCGATGAAAATCTGTTCCTTCCAGTCATCCAGATAGGAACGCAGGATGTAGCCGACCTGTTTCTGATTGCTCATGCAGGAGGCGGCATAGGCTTTTTCCCGGGCTTTCTGCAGGGCCGGAAGGAGCATCCCCGCAAGAATCGCGATGATCGCAATCACGACGAGGAGCTCTATCAATGTGAAATTTCCCGATGATACGGGCCCGGAATGCCGTAGAACAAAAGATGGCGCGGCGATGCGGAGGCCTTTTCTCCGGAACGCGCGTTCTGCCTCTCTGAAAGGCTCCGCGGAGGTGTGGGAATGGTTCAATTCCGCGGAATGCAGGCCTTTTTCTCCGGAACATTTTTCTTGCTTCATGATTACGGCTCCTTGTTCTTCTCATGTTCTCCTGCTGTTCTATTATACTCCGGAAATCATGAGTCACAATAGGGAACTGTCTCAATAAATATGAAAATTGTCTCAGCTGTTTGGGAATGGGACGAATCTGATATTTATTGAGACGGATGTAAATTGTAAAAAGCGGAAACGGATTTATGATATATGGAAAACAGAGGAAAATCCGTATGTTCTGCAAAAAATACAATGTGGCGGTCTGCGGCGGCGGCATTGCCGGCTGTGCGGCGGCAATCGCT
This sequence comes from uncultured Victivallales bacterium, assembly GCA_944391115.1. GTDB lineage: Bacteria > Verrucomicrobiota > Lentisphaeria > Victivallales > UBA1829 > UBA11452. The sequence continues at coordinate 34,111 of CALXSJ010000008.1, forward strand.
TCCGCGCAACGCGGGATGAAAACGGTTCTTATTGAAAATTGTGCCATTCCCGGCGGACTTGCAACGTCCGGAACGGTCCTTGTCTACCTGCCGCTCTGTGACGGAGAGGGGCATCAGATCGTATTCGGGCTTTCCGAACGCTTTCTGCACGCGGCGAACCGTTACGGCCCCGCGGAGCCCCCGGCGGAATGGCGCAGGGGAGGAAAGAACAACCGCCTTCAGGCGTATTTTTCTCCCGCCTCCTTCGTTCTGTCTCTGGACGAGATGCTGACCGGGCACGGCGTGGATCTCTGGTTTGACACGAAAATCATCGGCGTTGAAATGCGCGATGCCCTCCGTCCGGGGGCGGTTCAGGTCGCCAACAAAAGCGGCATCGGGAAAATCGAGGCGGAAATCTTCATCGACGCCACCGGAGACGCCGATGTCGTGCATCTCGCGGGAGGGGAGTGTCTGCATGCGCGGAACGCTCTTGTCTCCTGGTTCGTCGAGCACCGGGAGGCGGGCGCCTATTCCGCATACTCGTTCGGAAAGGATATTTCCACCATTATTGTCGCGGACAATATCCTGAACAACTCCACGCCGGAGGGAATCGACGGGAAAACCGTGTCGGATTTCCTGCTGCGCGGACGGGAACGTTACCGCAGGCTGCTCCAGAAGGATTATGACGGCGGCGTTGAAACAAGGAAAACCCGTTATCCGATCGTGCTTCCCACCATGGCCCCCATGCGCCATTCCCGCTGCATCAGGGGGAGATTCGTGCTTGACAGCGGCATGGAGCAGGCATCTTTTCCGGACTCGATCGGACTGGCGCCGGACTGGCGGAAGTGCGGTTCCGTCTGGGAGATCCCCTGGCGTACTCTTCTGCCGGAGAAAATCACGGGCGTCATTGCCGCCGGACGATGCTCCTCCGCGAGAGATGACGCGTGGGAAGTCACCCGCGTCATTCCGAATGCGGCAATGACCGGGGAGGCGGCGGGAACGGCCGCCGCGCTGTCCCTCCGGGACGGGGTTCTTCCTCATGAACTGAATGTGCAAACGCTCCGGAAGGAGCTGAAGGAAACGTGCGGATTCCCGCTTCGCAGGGAAGACTGCGGCATTTCGCGCGGGAGCGTCTCCCCTGCCATGGAATGTTGAAGATTCCGCATGATGCGGGAAGTGATTTCCTGAAGTCCGGCATGGCTTTGCGGAATTTCCGGTCTGCATATTGGTACGGCAAGGAATGCGAAAATAAATTACCGCGATGCAGGCATGCGCGGGATCGGGAATTTCGTCTGCGGCGGCCAGCTTGCGCAGTTGGAGCGCACCAGGACTCACTGGAAAGCACGAAGCAGTTTTTGGCGATGCAGAGCATCACGATATCAACCTAAATATTTTTTTGAATAAAAAAAACAGGAGGTTTTTCATGCGCATGAAAGTGGTGATCCGGTCTCTCTGGATGATTCTGGTGTTGGGTCTGGCGTCGTGGCGCGGGGAGGCGCTGGAACTGGCGAAAGACGGCAAAACGGACTATGTCATCGTATGCGGGAATCAGGGGAGGGATATGGAGGTCCGGCTTCTCCGGGAGTCCGCAGCCGACCTCGCCGCGCTTCTGAAGCAGTCCACCGGGGCGGATTTCAGGATCGTTGAACCCCGCGAAGCGGGGAAATACGGGAAACGCATTTTCGTCGGCCATTCCGACGCCATGCTGAAGATCCTGCAAAAGGCGGGGAAATACCGGAAACCTGTCAACGAGGAACGCATCCTGCTCACGCTCGGCGATGATCTCTTCCTGTACGGCGGCGGTTTCGGCGACGGCTTTGCCGTGTCCCATTTCCTGACGGAGGTGCTGGGCTTCCGTTTCTACCATTACTGGGGCGACAGCCGGATTCCGGAATATAAAACGCTGAAGACGGATGAACTGAATATTGCTTTCCGTCCGTCTTTCGAATACCGTGATCTGGCGCAGTCGGCCTTCAATCTGCGCGGCTGCGGAAGCGCGGACGCCTTTTTCCGGCGGAACGCCCTCCACAACAACTCGCGGATTCCGTTCAGGATGCCGGGAAACATGACCCATTCCTACTCCTGCCTGATTCCGCCGGTGAAAAATCACAGGAATGCATACAAGTTCCTGAAGGACAAGGAGTATTTTGTCACGAATCCGGAATTCTTCCCGCTTTCCGCAGACGGCAGACGGGAATGGAAGGGCCGTCACCGCTGTTTCTCCAATCCGGGACTCCGCGCGGAAATGAATAAAAACGTCGAACAGCTCCTGATTGCCTCCGGCTGCAGACCGTCGGACAATATCGTGGTCAACATCTCCCATGACGACGTGGACTGCAAATTCTGTTACTGCAAAGAGTGCGTCGCGCTGGAAAAGCGGTACGGCGCGCCCGGCGGGCCGCTCTACGATTATCTGATCCATTCCGCCTCGCCGTATTTCGCGGAGAGATATCCGAATCTGATTATCCGTTTTCTTGCCTACGGGCGTCTTTCCACGGAGATTCCGCCCCGGGCGGAAGCGCTGAAGGACGGAAAACTTCCGGCGAACCTGATGCCTTATCTGGCGTTTCTGACGGCGGATTTCAACAAACCCATCAGCGCGCCCTCGAACAAGTTCCTTTTCGACTGTTTCAACGCATGGGGGAAAATCTCCCGGCGCATGTCCTCTTATTTCTATCCTTCGACATACGGGCGTCCCATGATTTCGTTTCCGCTTTTCGGCAATGCCGGAAGAGTCCTGTATGACGTTCAGTTCTACGGGAAAAATCATGTCACGCAGATATTCTGCGACTATCCTGCGCTTCCCCGTGTCTGCAATACGGCGTTCAGCGGATTGATCTCCTACGTGCTCAGCCGTCTTTACGGCAATGCGGATCTCGACGTCGGCAGGGAGATTGACGAATACATGGCGGCGATTTACGGGAAAGCCGCGCCGGAAATGCGCAAGTTCTATGACGAGCTTCACAAACTTGCCTTTGCGGATCCCGCATTCGTCAAATGGTTTCCCGATCCGCGCTGCGTCGGTTATCTGACTCCGGAACGTCTTCTCGCATGGCAGCGTGCGTTCGACCGGATGGAGAAACTCGCTGCGGGAGACGCCGCGGCTCTGCTCCACATCCGCTGCGAACGCCTCTCCTTGGACGCGATGACGCTTCTGCTTTACCGGGACATCCGCAACGCGGGGCTTGCCGGGAAAATCTCCGCGGACACGGTTTACCGCCGTGCCGTGGAAACCGCCGAAGGGGCCATGAAACGTTCCTGCAATGTCGACTTCGGGAATCACGTCGGCAGGGCGGACAAGGCGGAATACATCCGGTGGGACAGGGACAGCGTCTTCAATACGCTCGGACTCTTCTTCGGACTTGCGAAATACCAGGAGAAACTGCCGAAGGAGTTCGGCCCGGTTCCGGAGCGGGACCGTTTCTACGTCTTCTTTTCCGCGAACAAGCTTCCCCCTGTCGCGGTGCCCGGATCCCCGTTCGGCTATGCGCTTCCCGCCCCGCTGCCGGGAAACCGCGTCACGGGATACGATCTGGTCCGGGACAAGGAGGACGGCCCGGCCGGAAAGCATCTGCGCGTGACGACGGGAACTTCCCGGTTCGAATACCATTATCTGACGCGGACCCGCCTCGGACCGGATTCCGTCATGGGAGCTCCCCATCTGCGGGGATACATCTCGCGGAAATTCGGATCCCTCGGCGGTTACGCCACGGCATTTCTCGGCCATATTTTCAAACAGGAAAATCCGGAACAGGAGTATGATGTTTACGCCTGCCTCAAGTTCGGCGAAGAGCAGATGTACACCAGCCATCTGCTGCTGGTGAAAGCTTCTCCGGGCCGCAAGCCCTTCGTCCGCAAAAAGACAGACGTTCAGGAGACTCCTTCCATCAGCATTGTCCCGACGGTTCCGGACGATGCCTTCCCCGCCGTTGAAAAAATGGGGAAACTGGGCGCCTTCCGCACTGCCGCCACCGGGGAGAGTGCGGGGAATTCCGCCTCTCAGGCTTATGCCGCATTCGGAAAGGACCGGCTTTATCTGCTCTATACGGAGAAGAATGCCGCGCCGCCGGACGGGAAAAAGGACTTCTATGCGGATTGCGTCGAGATCTTCCTTGCTTCGAACGGGAAATATCCTGTAACGCAGATTGCCGTCAACGCGAAAGGCGAAGTGAACTGCAATGAGTGGACGATCCCCGTGACGGCCAATCCGGATGACATGACGGTCAAACGTGTCCGGAGGAGCATCCCGCTTCCAGGAAAGGCGGAAAGCTCGCTCAGGGACGGCGTGTGGACGGTCCGGCTTACGCTGGAGCCCGCCGACGTTCCGGCTCCGGGCTCCAGGATGGTGATGAACATCTTCCGCACCCGCGGCGGGAAAGTCCCCCTTGCATGGAGTCCGGTTCATACGGACGGATATCTGAACGGATTCCCGCTCTTCGGGCTTCTTTACCGGGACTCCCTGACGTTCAAAGGCAAAAACGCGGTGAAGGCTCCGAAATTTGAAGGCGATGTCGCCGTCATGGACGGCAATCAGGGATGGGCGATCTCCTGCAATGTCCCGCGCGGACTGGATCCCGACACCTCCTATTATGTGACGGCCGTGATGAAAACGGATTCCGCCACGGAGAATGTCAAACATACCACAAGAATGGGCGTGTATGACCAGAACACAAAGCGGGTCGTCGGCTACAGTCAGATTCCGGTGATGAAACTGAAAAGCGGTTTTGTTCCCGTCCGGACCGCGCGCAAAGTCAGGATTGTTCCAGGATCTCTTATATATGTCGGAGGTTTCATGCCGCAGAAGACCTTCACCGGCAACATGTATCTGAAGGAATTCGTGATTGAAAAAGCGGAATGAGCAGGATATAATACCGGGAAAAACGGCAGCCGGATATGGAAAAATACAATTATCATGTGAATATGGCGGGGCTCAGGCGGGAAATCCCGTTTCCCTTTCAGCTCGCGGGAGTGGGGCACTCCTGCAACAACCCGCCCCGGAAATACCAGCATGCCGTTTATCCCGATAAAATCGAAATCTGCATCCGTCTTTCGGCGGATTCCTCCGGAGGACTTCCCGCACAGACGATAAACGGAACAGCTTATGAGAAGCTTTCCTTTCCCCATGTGGTCGTAAAACCTCCGGGAGCGGAATATACGCTCATGAATTTCGGTGCGCGGGAGGTCTTCTACATGATTTATCCATCCTCTCTGCTACCCCTGCTTGACAAGCTCGGAGTCTTCGAGCCGCCGCTCTGCTGGGGCATACGAATGAGCGGGGAACTGGAGCTGATGCTGGAGCGCGTCAGCAATTGCTTCAGCGTCTCGCTGAGCCCGGGCAGCGCGGACCGGATCGACATGCAGTGCTTCCAGATTCTTCATGAACTGCTCCTGATGAAGAAATCGTTTCAGGTCCCGCCGGACCGGGAGCATGAGCTGATGCTGAGAATCGATTCCCACATCCGCTTGCATGCCTTTGAAGCGCTGGACTTCGATGCCGTCGCCAGGAAATTCGGGCTTTCCAGAAGCACCTTCTTCCGTTACTGGAAGCGCTATTCCGATTTCACGCCGTCCGGCTATCTTCTCGAGCTCCGGCTTCAGGAGGCGTGCCGGCGTCTGACGGAGTCGAGGGACCGGATCTCCGACATCGCGAGGGAACTTCATCTCGGGGAACCTGCTTATATGGGAATGCTTTTCAAAAAACGTTTCGGCCGGACTCCGCTTGATTACAGGCGGACGCACGCCCCGCGCCTGAAATAACCGTTTCCGGTCCGCCAAAACAAAGGAGGTCGGCATGCCGGCATTCAGTCCTGACTGTTCTGCAATTCCTGCGGAATACGCTTCTCTTCTGCAGACTGCGGCGGAAGCCATGCCGGAATACTTTTCCCGTCCCGATGCGGGAATGCTTTCCTTCCGCCTCTCCGCGCCGGATGAGTTTTCCGTCTCCTTTTCAGCGAGCGGAGCTGTCATTTCGGCGGGTTCCCCCCATGGTTTCCTGCGTGCGCTCGGATGTGCGGCGGCGGGAAGGGAAGCCGCCGGAAAACTCCGCTTCGCAACCCTCGGCGTGATGCTGGACTGCTCCAGAAACCGGGTTTACACACTGGAGTTCCTCAAGCGCTTTCTTCTGAAAACTGCTCTGGCGGGATTCAATCTCCTGATGCTTTACACGGAAGATGTGTATGAGCTTCCCGGGGAACCCGCATTCGGATACATGCGCGGACGCTACACGCCGGAGGAGATCCGGGAAATCGGGCGTTATGCGCGGCGTCTCGGCATGGAAGTGCGGGCGTGCATTCAGACGCTCGGGCATCTGGAGCATCTTTTCACGCATTATCAGTATTCCGGGATCCGCGACAATGCGGGGATTCTGCTTGCGGATGACGAGGCGTCCTATGCGCTGATTGAGAAGATGATCCGTTTCTGGGCGGAGAACCTGCCCTCGAAACAGATTCATGTCGGAATGGACGAGACGCACGGGCTGGGACGCGGCAGATTCCTGGACATTCACGGATATGAACCGCGGAAGGAGATTTATCTCCGGCATCTGTCGAAGGTCTGCGCGATCTGCCGGAAGTACGGGCTGACGCCTTCCGTCTGGTCCGACATGCTGGTCCGCTTCGACGATCCGGAAGCTCTTCGCCCGCTTCTTCCTCCGGAACTCAAACTGTACTGCTGGAACTATTCCGCGACGGAGGAGAAAACCTATGAGGAGCTTCTTGAGCGGCACAGGCGTTTCGGGCGAGAGACCGCCATGGCATCCGCCGTTTATACTTACAACACCTTCTGCTGGTTTGCGGAAAAAACCGAAGCGGTGCTTCCCCCGTGCGTCCGGGCTTGTGAGAAACAGGGGATCCGCGAGCTTCTGATTACCGTATGGGGAGACGGCGGGGCGTTCTGCAATTCCGATTCCGCGTTTGCCGGGCTGCTTTACGCTTCCAATGCGGCCTGGGGGACGGAAGAGCCCGGACTTGCCGGGGATTTGTTCCGCGCTCTCTGCGGAGAGGAGTATTCTCTTTTCCGGAAAGCTTCCGGATTGCACCGGAACATCCGGAATCAGCTCATTCCCGTTCCCGGACTTCTCTGGCAGGATCCGCTTCAGGGGGGCATTTGCAGTTACTGTTTCTCCAGATACGGTGACGTCATGCAAATTTATCTGCGGGACCTGCAGGAGATTCACCGTGATCTTGCGGAACGGACGCTCTCTCCGTCGCTCCGGGAGATTTTTTCCGTGATCGATCTTCTGCTCTGGGGAATTTCCTTCCGGGTGAAGCTGTTGAATGCCTATGCGGAACGCAGGCGCGGCATTCTGCTTGAGCTCCGCGACCGGGACATTCCCGTATATCTGGAGAAGATCGCGGAATTCGACCGCTGTTTCCGCGGGGAATGGATGCGCTCCGCCAAACCGTTCGGCCTGGAGATCATCCAGCGCCGCAACGCCGGACTTGCCGCCCGGGTCCGGGAAACCGCGCGCCGTCTTGACGAGTTCGCCGGCGGGAAACTTGACAGGATTGAGGAGCTGGAGGAAGCTCTGCGGGCTTCCCGCATTCCGGATTTTCATCCCGCGCCTCCGGTCTTTTCGGGCTGCATCGAAATATACTGACTCCGGAATCACGCCGGGAAACTTCCGCGTTTTCTCCCCGCATCCGTTCTTCCTGCCGTCTTCCGGCGGATGAAGCGTCATGACTGCCGTTTGCCATTGCGCGCTTCCCGTCTTTCAGGCTTTTTCCGGAAAAAAAGGAAAAATTGTTTTTCCGGGTATTGACAAAATCGATGACCTGGATTATAATTAGAGTTAATCGAGTAATCAATCCCAGAAGAGGAATGTGCATGGCAGTTACCATGAAAGACATTGCGGAGCGGGCGCAGGTATCGCGCCCCGTGGTCTGCGCCGTTCTGGGCGGCAAGTCGACCTGCCGTGTTTCGGAGGAAAAACGCCGGCGTATTCTGGAACTGGTCCGCGAACTCGGTTTCCAGCCGAATCTGCAGGCGCAGCGTCTGCGCTCCGGCAAGACAAAGACCGTCGGGATTCTTTTCGCCAGTTTCCGCGACCGGATCATCGGGGATGTGATGATGGAGCTGTACCGCCGTCTGCTGCAGTCCGGCTACACGAGCATCATCGCCATCTGGGAGAAGGCTTCGGAGATTGAACAGGCCTACCGGAATGTGGTCCGCAACAAAGTGGACGGGATCATCACCTGCGATTATCACCCGGAGTGGATCGGAGAAAAAATCCCGGTCGTCGTCTACGGAAAGCAGTTTCCGGAGACCGACAGCATCACGATCGATTACGCCGCGGCATTTTCCGAGGCGCTGGAATATCTTGTGCCGCTCGGACACCGCCGCTTCGGATATATCGGATGCGAAGGAGAGCGTCTTGAGGCCTGCACAGCAGTGATGAAACGGTATGGTTTTTCCGGAGATTACTGTGTCTACAATGGCATGGGATATCCGGAAAACGGAATCCAGGGCGTCCGGCATCTTCTGGAGCGGGAAAGTCCGCCGTCCGCGATCTTCTGTCACAATGACTCCGTCGCGCTTGCCGCGATGGCCGAGGCGCAGAGGATGGGCTTTGCAATCGGATCGGATCTTTCCATTATCGGACTGGACAACACGCTGGAGTCAAGCTTCTCCTATCCCGCGCTGACGACCATCGACACGTTCATTGCGGAAAAGGCCGGCATGATGGTGGATCTGCTTCTCGCACGTCTGGAGGACCCGGGAAAGAAACCGCTTTCCACGATTCTGAAATCCAAATTAATCATACGGGATTCCTGCGGTCCCGTCAGATCAGGAGTGAAAAAATGAAAAAGGCGGGATTGTTGTTTACATTAATCGAACTTCTGGTGGTTATTGCGATCATCGCGATTCTTGCTTCCATGCTTCTGCCCGCTCTGGGCAGAGCAAGAGAAAAGGCGCACCAGACAACTTGTCTGACCCGGCTGCGGCAGATCGGCATTCTCTGCGCGGATTACCGGGACACCTATTCCAGCATGCCGCTGCTGGCTCATATCGGCTCTCCGACGGGAAACCGCTACTGGTATGACTATCTCACGGATCATCTCGGACACGGCGCCAGCCGGAATTACGGAGCCGTCGCAAAAAATCAGGATTCCATATTCAAATGTCCGACCCAGTACAGAGAGATCATAACACCGAATACCTATTATACGAGCTATGCCATCAACAACGGATTGTGTCCCCTGATATCGCAGAAGGAAAAGTGCGGCATCCTGAATCTGAAACAGCCTTCCCGGACTCCGCTGTTCGCAGACGGCGGCATCTGGGCGACGAAAAGTCCTCTCGCTCTTGACGGAGCTATCCTGCTTTATTATGAATCAGCCGGGACCTCCTGTTTCGACACAAGCTCTGTGAACTGCCGCATTTATCCGCGGCACGCCGGAGCGGCGGACATCATTTATGCCGATCTTCATGCGGGATCCGTGAAGCTGCCTCTCTGGGGACTGATCCCGGAAAGTGTGCTCCTCCGCGTCAAGAATGCCGATGGGAAATGGGTCATGTGGGAATGAAGGAATCTGATTGCAACTTGAACAATACAACCAATATCTGGTCAGGAAAGGATACTGTATGCTGAAAAATGTTGTGACACTGGCGCTCTGCGCCGGAATTCTGGGCGCCGCCGCGCTGGATCTCGTGAAGGACGGCAGCCCCCGGATTTCCGTGGAATCCGGTTCGACGGCGCCGGAAAAGAAGGCCGTTGCGGAATTCAAACGCATCATCAAGGCCGTCAGCGGCGCGGAAGCGGGAAGCTCACCGGCGGAAAACCGCCTTGTCATCGGAACGCCGGAAACCAATCCCCGGATTGCTGCTGAGGCATCGTTCCTCGGACTGGACAAAAAGAGCGCTTCGGACGTTTTTTCCCTCAAGACGAAAGGCAATGTGATTTACGCCGCGGGCAATAATCCGCGCTCCGCGATGTTTGCGGTTTTCGAACTGCTCGAACAGCTCGGCTGCCGCTGGTTCTGGCCGGGCGCGGACGGCGAATATCTTCCCGCGCCGTCGAAAAACCTTTCCGTCGGGAAGCTTGACATCCGCAGCGAGGCCGCTTTCGCACACCGCCATCTGAGCTCGCACCCGAACCGGGACAAGTCGCTCTTCTTCGCCCATAACAAGATGAATCCGATGGGGGATCCCCATGGATACGGTTTTTCAACAAGCTGGGGCGGCCACTCCTTCAACTGGATCTTTCCGGAGGACTGCAGAACAATCGAGGAATATTTCAAAAAATATCCGGAGCAGTTTGCGCTGAACAACGGGATCCGCGTCATCAACCAGCACTGCTACACCAACCCGGACACGTTCCGGACCTTCCTGAAATGGATTGACAATTTCTGGAAAAAGAATCCGCAGATCGAGTATCTGACGCTTACCGCCCGGGACACCCCCATTTACTGCAAATGCCCCGAATGCTCGAAATTCGACTCCTCCACGCTTTTTTTTCAGTTCATAAAGAAACTGATCGAGGAAACCGCGAAGAAGCATCCCGGCAAAAAATACAATACGATCGCCTACTCGTTCTATCTGAACGTCCCGAAGGTCAAACTTCCGGCGGAACACCTGAACATGTCCTACTGCATGTACAACCGCTGTTTCAAGCACAAGTTTTCCGATAAGAGCTGTCCGGTCAATCCGCGGGCGCTGAAAGCGGTGGAGGCGTGGCGCAAAGCAGGTGTCAGGCCTGCGATTTACGGATACCATTTCGACATTTTCGGCGGTGATCCCGTGCTGACGCCGATTACGCCGATTGTGGCGGAGGAACTCCGCTGGGCGCGCTCCATCGGGATTGCCTGGTGGATGACCGAGTATCATCCCAATTTTGAAGAGAAGAAGCCGCTCTGGGACAGCCGCCCGTTCGTCAATCGCTTTCCCGCCTACGCCATTGCAAAACTTCTCTGGAATCCCGATCTTGACGAGAAGGCGCTTCTTGCGGAATTCTGCCGCTATACCTTCGGAGCCGCCGCAAAGGAGATGGAACACTATTACACGCTGATGCAGGAGGCATGGCAGAAAGACGGACACGTCTCCTATTATTTCAGCAATCCCGCCTCGCAGGCGGACAATGTGATTTCCCGCGAACTGATCGCGCAGATTGATCCCCTGTTCGAAAGCGCCCTGAAAAAGACTGCGGCGGATGCCCGCGCGAAGCGTCTTGTCAATGCCGATTTCGAGGGTTGGAAACGCTGGCGGGACCTGAAACTCTCCCGCGACAACTGGAAGGAGATTGCCGCAGGCAAAATGGCAGATCGCCTGGATTATCTGAAGAATGCCGCCCCGGGCACGCTTCTTTATGCCGCGGATCTTCTGAAAAGGCCGAAGGACTTCAAGGAGACCTGCACGGTGAAAAAAGACGCCGGCGGCACGCCCTATCTGGAATACCGTCCGCAGAGAAATGCAAAGGGGCATCTCGCGCATGACGGCTTCCTTTACGGCAACCATCCGAGGATTTTCGGTCATCCCTGCAACTGGATCAATTACGAACTCTCCTTCCGCTTCCGTTTTCCCGCCGGCGAGAAGAAAAACGGGATATGGGCGAGAGTCCGGGCGGGCGGCGAACGCTTCGGAACGGATTTCTCCGCAATGGACGTTTCCGTCAACAAACGCTGGGTTATCGCCGGCTACCGCCTGAAAGAGGGAAACCGGCGCGTCGATGTCGGAAGGAAGCGCATGGACGAGGCGCTTTCCGACTCCTGGCATTCGATGCAGGTCCGTGTCGTGGACTGCTGGATGACCGTGAAACTGGACGGAAAACTTGTTCTGGAGGGGAAAGTGCCGCTCGGCAGAGGGATCATCAATCTCTGCAGTTACAGCCCTGCGGATTTTGCGGATATCACGGTCCATGAAATTCCGTCGCCTTCCCTGGCGGAGCGCTGGCATGTCAATGTGCCGCATGTGAAGACGGCTCCCTCCATGGACGGAACGGGCGGCGATCCCGTCTGGAAACAGGGATTTCAGGTCAACGGCTTTGCCAGCCGGGGAACGGAGACTCCGAAAACCGCCGCGTCGATTCTGCGGACGGACAAGGCGCTTTATCTCAAGGTGGAGTGCTTCGGCGACATGAGCAGAGTCCGGACAAGGCAGATGGAACGCGACGACGACCAGTGGAAGGATGACTGCATCGAACTTTCCGTCGATCCCAGCAACACGCGCACGGATTACTATTATCTGGTCACGAATTCCGCAGGCGTGCAGTATGACGCCCTCGCCTCCGTCGGCATGAACATCAACAAGGCGTGGAACGGAAAATGGAAAACCGCCGCGTCGAAGTCCGGAGACAAATGGACGGTCGAATTCGAGCTTCCCTTTGCAACTTTCGGCACGCCGAAGGAGGGCGTGGACTGGCTGATCGGCATCAACCGCACGGGTTCCGGCATCCGCCAGAGCTGGACGGACGGATCCTATCACAGTCCGAACAGCTTCCGGACCGTGCGGATGACGGGGGAGGGCGCGAAATGAAGCGTCTCGGGCAGTTTGCAGGAAAAAAGGTTCCGGATCATCTTACGCTCTACCAGCTGACGGACGATCCGGTGATTCCCGCCTGCCACATCTATATGGAGGCGCAGATCTTTTCTCCGGATTCGCGGCGGTTCGTGCTTCACGAGTCCGCCCATCCTCACGGGAGCGATCCGCGGGATCCGCGCCACCGTTATCTCTTCTGCGATCTGGAGGAAAACGGAGATTTGACTCCGCTTACCGATGAATGCGGTGTCACCGCTCCTTCGCTTTCCCCGGATGGAAAAAGCTTTTACTACTTCGTGGATGAACTGGAATACAGAGGCCGTCTGCGGTTGCGGAAACTGGATCCCGCCGCGGGGGAACGCTCCGAACTGGCCTGTCTGACGGAACAGGACGGCATCGCTCCGGCATCGCCTTTTTATCCGCTCTCCACCATCTCTCCGGACGGGCGGCGCATCGCCGTCGCCACCGCTTTGCGCACCGGGACGCAGGCGGAATGGCCCGAACACGGCATGTGGGTGTTCGACACGGAGACGGGAGAATGCCGCCTGGTCTTGCGCGGAACGGACTTCTGCAATCTTCATCTGCAGTACTGCCGCAGCGGACGGGAAGCTCATACCATTCTGATTCAGCACAATCACGGCAGCCGTCTGCGGAGCGTCTGCGGGAAACGCGAGGGAATCGGCCATGCTGCCGCACTGGACCCGGAGTCCGGACATGCGTTGCGGAAAATCCGCGCCTGCGACGATCCGCTTCAGCCCAATACGGGATTCGGGCTGGATCTGCATCTGATCGATGACGACGGAACACGGTGGCGGAGTCTTCCGGTCGGGCGCGACGGCATGGAGTTCTGCCAGGGACATCAGTGCTGGCGCGGGAAGAGCTCCCGGGTCATCGCTTCGACGCTGCTGTTTCAGACTCCTTCAGCGGCAGTTCAGGAACTCATTGAACTGGAGGCGTTTCCCGGCGCGGCGCACTGCCGTCCCGCGGCGGAAGGCGGAGCGCGCAACGTCCTGAGCCGCGGGATTGAGCCGCCTCATTTTCTGCATTTCGCAACGGATGCGGCGGGCGGACGCATCGTCAGCGATTACGAGGCGGACAACGGGGAATGGCATCTTTATGCCGGACGCCTCGGCGGCGACGGCGAAGCGGCGGACCTCCGCTTCCTCCTGAATCTGGGCAGCAGGGAGAAAAGCCCGTGGCATCCTCATCCCTTTCTTTCTCCGGACGGGAAAATGGCTTTTTTCAATTCCTCCGCATCGGGAGTTCTTCAGGCCTACTGCCTGATCCTGAACTGAAAAACGGACCGTGCGTGCAGCCGGCACGCCGGCGCCGGCGGAATGTCCTGAAAGGAATACGCTGTCCGACTGGTTCTGCAATCCGTGCCCAGGAACCGGGAATATTTCAAACAGGAGCCCTCTCCGGGCTTTTCTTTCCGCGTTTCCGTGCTATATTTCCCCACCATGAATACGAACTCGGACGCCCCGGAAACTCTTTTCCGCAGAATCAGGGAAATTTTTCCAACGCTTCTCCTCCGCGACCAGGCCAGGCTCCGGCGGAGAATGCGCTCGTTCGCATCGTCAAGGGACACGGCCGCGCTGGAATCGTTCCGGAAATATCTGGAGAATCTTTCCGCGCATACTCTGCACCGCTTTGCGGATTCTCTCGTCTGCAATTTTCCCGAAGAGCTGCCGATCAGCGCGAAAACGGCGGAAATTTCCGAGGCTCTGAAACAGCATCCGCTCGTGATCGTATGCGGTTCCACGGGGTCGGGCAAGACGACCCAGCTCCCGAAGGTCGCGCTCAAAAACGGTTTCGGCCGCCTCGGGCGCATCGGATGCACCCAGCCCCGCAGGATTGCGGCTTCCGCGCTGGCGCGCCGGGTGGCGTCCGAGACCGGATGCGTATGCGGCGCGGAGGTCGGATACAAAGTCCGGTTCGACGATCACACCGCGCGGAACACCGTCGTCAAGTTTATGACCGACGGCATTCTTCTGGCCGAAACGCGCGACGATCCCGATCTTCTCCAGTATGACTGCATCATTCTCGACGAGATCCACGAACGGTCGCTGAACATCGATTTCCTGCTCGGTTACATGAAACTTCTCCTTGCGCGGCGGAAGGATCTGCGCGTCATCCTCTCCTCGGCGACGCTGGACACGCAGCGCATTTCGGCGTTTTTCGGCGGCGCGCCCGTGATCGAGGTCGAAGGCCGCCTCTTCCCGGTCGAGGACTGCTTTCTGGAACCCGAGGAGGACGAGGAACTTCCCGACAGCGTCGCGCGCGGCGCAGCCTTCCTCACCGAGCTTGATCCGCGGGGCGACATTCTGGTTTTTCTGCCCGGCGAGCGGGAAATCCGCGACTGTGCGGAACTCCTTTCCGGCCGCTTCGGCGCGCACAGTGAAATCCTGCCCCTTTTCGGGCGTCTCAGCGCCGGGGACCAGCAGAAAGTTTTTTCTCCGGGAACGCGGCGCCGGATCGTTCTGGCAACCAACGTCGCCGAAACCTCCCTGACGATTCCCGGCATCCGGTTCGTGATCGATTCCGGACTCGTCCGTCTGAGCCGTTACAATCCCCGTACGAGGATTCAGGAACTGCGCGTGGAACCCGTTTCGCAGGCGAGCGCAAGACAGCGCCGCGGACGGTGCGGACGTCTGCGCGACGGAATCTGCGTGCACCTTTACAGCGAAGAGGCGTTGGACGGGTATTCCGAATTCACACCGCCGGAAATTCAGCGTTCCTCCCTTGCCGGCGTCATCCTCCAGATGGCCGCACTGCGTCTGCCGCCGCTTGACCGTTTCCCGCTGGTCGATCCGCCCGCCGCGCCGCTGATCCGCGAAGGCATGCAGGCGCTGGAGGACCTCCTGGCGATTGACAGGAGCGGACGTCTGACCGAATGCGGATGGCGCCTTGCGGAAATCCCGCTCGACCCGCATCTTGCAAAAATGCTGATGAGCGCGGAACGTTTCCGCGTTCTGCCGGAGATGCTGGTGATCGCGGCGTTCCTGAGCATCGCCGATCCGCGCGAACGTCCGTTTGAACAGGCGAAGGCGGCCGACGACGCGCACCGGAAATTCGCAAACGAAGATTCCGATTTCATCGGGATTCTGCAATTGCATGACGCCGTGGAAAAAACGCTTGCGGAACGCGCCTCGAATCAGGCGTTGCGGCGTTTCGCGCAGAAAAACTTTCTCAGCTACCGCCGTCTGCGCGAATGGCGGAATCTGATCGAGGACCTGAAGGAGATCTGCCGGGAAAACAAATGGAACTCTGCGCGGGGAGTTGATCTTGAGCGTCTCCCGGCGGATGCGCTTCACAAGGCGCTGATGAGCGCGCTGCCGCGCCAGATCGGCATGTACGACCGGGAGTCGAAGCTCTTTTCGGACATGAAAGGGAAAAAATTCACCTTGTTCCCGGGATCCGCGCTGGCGAAGCGGAAGAATCCGCCGCAGTGGGTGCTCTTTTTCGCCCTGGTCGAAACGAGCCGCGTTTTTGCGCGCGGAAACGCCCTGATCCGTCCGGAGTGGCTCGAAGAGGTCGCTCCGCATATCTGCTCGCTTAGCTACGACAGAATCCACTGGGACGAAACCAGCGGATTCGTCTACGCCCGCGAACGGGTCACGGCGGGACAGCTTCTGATTCATCCGGGCCGTCGCTGTCACTATGCGAAGGTGCGGCCCGCCGAGGCGCGCGCGGTTTTCATCCGCGAAGGTCTGGTGTCGGGTCTTGCTGCCGCGCGCGGGACATGGCTGGAGGAGTTCGCATACCTCCTGGGGGAACTCAAGACGCTTGAAATCAAGATGCGGCGGCCGGATTCCATCGTCAACGCCGAGGCAATTTTCCATCACTTCGATGAAGTTCTGCCGCCGGAGGTTCATTCCGTCAAGGCGCTGGAAGCCGACTGGAGGAAAAACCGCCGGAATTACGCGCCGGAGCCCGAAGAGATCATGCTGATCCCTTATGAGGAACTGTGCGAGACGGATTTTCCCGATTTTATCGAATGTGCCGGACAGCGTTTCCCGTTGCGTTACAAGTTCGAGCCCGGCGAAGAGGAGGACGGTGTTTTTCTGGAGATTGCGGAAGAGGATCTGAATCTGCTTGATCCGTATCTGACGGAGTATCTCGTCCCCGGTTGCCTCGTCTGGAAGGCGGGTTTTCTGCTGCGTTCGCTCCCGAAGAGTCTCCGGCGGAACTATCTGCCGCTGGACGACACAATCGGGGAATTCATGAAGGATTGCCGCGCCGGAAAAATCTTCACAGGGCGGCCGTTTTCCGAGGCCTTTGCTTCCTGGCTCAACGACCATTGCGGAGAGACGATCACGCCGGACATCTTCGACGCGATCGAGCTGCCCGAGTATCTGCGGATGAAGCTGGCGGTCCTGGATGCGAAGGGCAAGGTTCGGCATGTTTACCGCGAGATGCCCGGAGACCTGACAAAGGATTCCCGGGTCGGACGGAACGTCCCCGCTGCCGCCCAATGGAATCTTGCGAATTTTCATGACTGGCCGGGTGCGGAGGTCATGCCGCAGTCGGTGCGCCTCTCGAAAGATGCGGAACTTGCCGCATATCCGGCGCTGGTGGACGAGGGCGAAACACTGGGGCGTGCGCTGTTTCTGCGGAAAAGCGAGGCGGAATATGAACATGCACGTGCGATTCTCAAACTCTGGCGCATGCGGCTCCCGCAGATCCTCAAGCCATTGCGCGCGTTGATGAACGTTCCGCATCCGATGGAGCTGAGTTTTTTTCTGAAATACCGTGACTGGAAGGAGGACGCGCTGGACAACGCTGTCGGAAAAGCGCTCGGCGGCGATCTGTGGGAAATCCGTTCGGAGGAGGTGTTCAACCTCCGGCTGGAGGAGTCGCGCGATCAGGCCGCCGGCGCAATCACAGG
This sequence comes from uncultured Victivallales bacterium, assembly GCA_944391115.1. Taxonomy (GTDB): domain Bacteria; phylum Verrucomicrobiota; class Lentisphaeria; order Victivallales; family UBA1829; genus UBA11452. Next base: position 51,449 of record CALXSJ010000008.1, read on the forward strand.
ATTCATGGAGGAGCTCAACGGCGTATTCCACGCATACGGCGAGGTCATGGCGCTCCTGCGGAAACTGGATGAGGAGTCGGAAACGTATGAGGACATCGAAGAGGAACTGCATTTCCTTTTCCGTCCCGGTTTTCTGAAGACGCCGGAGATTTTCGAACGTTCCGCACGGTATCTGAAGGCGTTGAACATCCGCATTCAGCGCGCGATCGCCTTTCCGCAGAAGGACCGGACGAAAGGCGAAAGCATCGCTCCTTACATCCGGAAATTCCGGATGGGGCTGGAGATGGTGGAATCCTTTGAACGTTCGGACGATCTGCGCGCCTACTGCCTGCTTCTGGAAGAGGCGCGGATTGCGGCGTATGCGCCGGAGATGCGTCCTCTGGTCAAATGCGGCGAAGCGGTTCTGAAGGAACGCTGGGAGGCGCTCCGCTTTTCCGCGGACTGATTCCCGGACACCGCAGAATGTTTACAGCGCAGTCTGATAGACGTAATCGTCCATATAGTAGCCGCTGCCGATGTCGTTCTTGACTTTTTCCAGAAGTTTGAAGCCGTTTCTCTCGTAGGCGCGGATCGCGTCCTTGTTCTGCTTGTTGACATTCAGGCGCAGGAACTTGTAACCGGCGGCGCGGGTCTCGGCAATCGCGTGTTGAAGCATTTGCGAACCGATCCCCCTGCCGTGATAGGCATAGTCGAGATAGAGCTTGTGCAGTTTGGCGACGCCGTCGCCATAGGGCCCCCAGGAGAGGAAACCCACCGGCGTATCTCCGTCGCAGATCAGTTCAAAACGGATTCCCTCCGTCAGTTCGCGCTTTGTCACGGGAAGATCGTACATCATCTTGAGCATATAGGCTCTCTGTTCCGGGGAGAGAATGTCCCGGTAGGTGCGCGCCCAGATTTTTTCCGCGAGCTTCTCCACGGTTTTCAGTTCCTGTTCCGTTTCGGCATTTCGAAAGGTCATACTCATTGCTGCGCTTCTCCTTACAAATACGCTTCGGCGAGATCGTTCCAGAAGGCAAGACCCTTTTCCGTCGGAAAAATCCGGTCCGGCGTCTCCTGAAGCATCCCGTCCTGCAGTTGTTTTCCGATTATTGTACTCCACATTTCCCGCCACGGCAATGGGGAAACACGGGAAAATTCGTTTTTTCCCCATCCGCGCACGGTGCGAAGACCCATGATGAACATTTCGCCCAGACGCTTTTCATCGCGGATGACATCCGCCTCGGGGGGAATTCCGGCGAGCCAGCGTGCAAGCGGGGAAACCTCCGTAAAGCGCACCACTCCGTCGAAAGAGCACGCCGCCGGGCCGAGCCCGAGGTAGGGTTCCGCATGCCAGACATTCTGGTTGTGGCGGCATTCATGCTCTCTTGCAGCATAGTTGGAAATCTCATAGCGCGGCATGCCGTGCGCGGCGAGAATTTCCTGCGCCGCCTCCCACATGGCAAAGGAGAGTTCATTGTCTTCCGGCGGAAGTTTGCGCGCGGCAAGCTCCGTGCCTTCTTCGATGCTCAGCGAGTAGGCGGAGATGTGCCGCACTCCATGGGAGAGGGCCGTATCCAGTTCTTCCCTCCAGTCCGCGAGCGTTTCCCCCGGCAGTGCGTAAATGAGGTCGAATCCGATGTTATCGATTCCGTTTGCGCGCAGAAGCCGCAATGCCGTTTCCACGGCGTGCGGATCGGACGGACGCCGTCCGATCTTCTCCCGGAAATCGGGGCGGAAGGACTGGACGCCCATGCTGACACGGTTTACATGCCGCGCGAGGATTTCCGCCTTTTCCTCCGTCAGGCTTTCCGGATTGCACTCGATGGAAATTTCCGCGCCGGGCAGGAAGGAAAAGTGCCGTTCCAGAATCCGGAACAGACGCTTCAGGGCCTCCGGGGGGAGGGCGGTCGGGGTTCCTCCTCCGATGTAAAGCGTTTCCAGTGCAAGGGTTTGCTCCGATTTTTCCGCCGCATCGTTCTCCAGTCGATCCAGCCATTGCGTCACGGACGCGGGATTGACTTCAGGCTCGGAGTAAAAGGCGCAGTATGCGCATTTCCCGTTGCAGAACGGGACATGCACATAGACGTTCCGGCAGGGGCGCGTGTTCATGATTCCAGCGCGTTCAGGGCGGAAAGAAAAACTTCCCTGTAAGGAATCCCCTGTTCGCGGGCGGCACGCAGACACTCTTCGTATTCGGGTTTTGCGGAAATCACTTTGCCGTCGAGAAACGCGCGCTTGACATGGATTTCCGTGCCGCAGGGAAGTTTCACCGTAACCGTGTCCCGTTCCAGAATACGCCGTTCCGTGCGGCGCACCCGGACGCCGAGCGTGCCGCTTTCCCGGAAGAGGGTTTCCGAGAAGCGGTCGAGATCAGACTCCATGCAGAGGACGTGCAGGACAAAACCGGGCCTCTGCTTCTTCATGACGGCAGGCGTCATCCAGACATCGCGCGCGCCGTCCGCCAGCAGTTTTGTTGCAAGCGCGCCCGCCGTTTCCGGTGTCACGTCGTCCAGATTCGTTTCCAGTTCGACGCATGTTTCGCTGTTCCATGCGGCGCATTCGGCCGACTCGATCAGAGTTGCGCGCAGTGCGTTTGGACGTCCGTTGAGTTTCCTGCTTCCGAAGGAGATGGATTCGGCGATGACTTTTCCGGTGATCCGGCGGTTCTGTCCGCCGGGGAGGGTCGTCAGGAGGGCCGCGCCGGTCGGGGTAATCATTTCAAAAGGTTCGTCAGTCTGCGTGATCTCAATGCCTTTGAGGAGGCGGAGCGTGGCGGGCGCCGGGATCGGATAGATGCCGTGGCGGCAGCGGAAGGTTCCTGTTCCTTCCGGCAGGACGCCGAAGGAAATGGAATCGATTCCGAGCATGACGAACGCCCAGCAGGAGCCGAGGATGTCCACAATGGAATCGACTGCGCCGACTTCATGAAAATGCACGTGATGGGAGTGGCAGCCGTGGACTTCGCCTTCGGCGTGTGCCAGACGGTGAAAGACTTCGTGCGCCAGTTTTTTGGCCGCGTCGGGCATCGGGGCGTTGTCGATGATCCCGGCAATTTCGGGAAGGGCGCGTTCCGTTCCGGAATTTTCCGTGATTTTCACTTCCAGTTTTGCGCCGTTCATTCCATAATCGGAAAAGGGGATTTTTTCGATGGTGAATGCGTCGCCGGGAATGGCGGTGTTCAGTCCCTGTTCAATCTGTTTCAGATTGGCGCCGAGACCGCCGAGGGCGGCGAGAATCATGTCTCCGGCGGCGCCGCCGACACTGTCAAAACGAATGTATCTCATTTTACCTCCTGAAAAGTTATTTCCTGCGCGCGAAGCTGCGCAACTGAAAAAATAATTTAAAAAAATAATTTGCAAGGCAAATTATAATTCGTGCAGGACTTTCAGTCCTGCCGCGGTCCAGCTGCGCAAGCTGGTCGCGCAACGCGCGAAATAAATAAATTGCGCGCGAAGCTGCGCAACAAAAAAATAATTTGCAACGCAAATTATGATTCGTGCTCTCCTTTCAGTCCTGCCGTGGTCCAGCTGCGTAAGCTGGTCGTGCACAGCACGAAACAAAAAATTGCGAAGCAACTGAAAAACTTTTAAGAACGTGAGGGCTCCGCGCCCTCACCCTCCGCGGCAGGTGTGAGACACCTGCACCCGGCAGGCAAGCTTGCCGTCTTTTTTTATGATAAATTCTTATTTTTTATTTTTTTTTAAGAACGTGAGGGCTCCGCGCCCTCACCCTCCGCGGCAGGTGTGAGACACCTGCACCCGGCAGGCAAGCCTGCCGTCTTTTTTTTATGATAAAATTTTATTTTTTTTTTAAGAGCGTGAGGGCTCCGCGCCCTCACCCACCGCGGCAGGTGTGAGACACCTGCACCCGGCAGGCAAGCCTGCCGTCTTTTTTATTTTTTTATTTTCTTGAGGAATACCGCGCCCAGCCACGGCAGCCGCAGACGGATATGCTGTTTCTGTCCGTGATAAAGCCCATCCTCGGTTTTCATCACTCCGGGATTGGTCAATCCCGTCCCGCCGTATTCCGCTGCATCGGAGTTAAAAACTTCAACCCATTCCCCGGGGAAGGGCACCCCTGTCACATAGTCGTCCCGAACCACCGGCGTCAGATTCAGAATCACGACAACGGCTTCCGTATGTTTCCTGTTCCAGCGGATATAGGAAAGAATCGACTGGCGGAAATCTCCGCCGTCCAGCCACTGGAAGCCGGCATCGGTGAAATCCACCTCCCAAAGCGCCGGATTTTCCCGGTAAAAACGGTTCAGATCGGCGGAAAGACGCTTCATCGCCGCATGCTGCGGATAATCCAGCAGCATCCAGTCAAGCCCCGCATTGCTGTTCCATTCAATCCATTGTCCGAACTCGCCGCCCATGAAAAGAAGTTTCTTCCCAGGATGCGTGATCATGTAGGAAAAGAGCGCGCGCAGATTCGCAAACTTCTGCTGATAGTCTCCCGGCATCTTGTCGAGCAGCGATTTCTTCCCGTGAACCACTTCGTCATGACTCAGCGGCAGAATGAAGTTTTCCGTGAAGGCGTAAAGCATCGAAAAGGTGATTTTGCCGTGATTGTAGCTGCGGTAGATCGGATCCAGCGCAAAATATTCCAGCGTGTCATGCATCCATCCCATGTTCCATTTGAACGTGAATCCGAGTCCGCCGAGATAGGCGGGACGCGAGACCCCCGGCCACGCGGTGGATTCCTCCGCCACCATCATGATCCCCGGAAAGAGCTCGTGCGCCAGCTCGTTGAGACGCCGCAGAAACGCAATCGCCTCCAGATTCTCGTTGCCGCCGTATTTGTTGGGGATCCACTCTCCCTCGTTGCGCGAGTAGTTCAGATAAAGCATGGAGGCCACGGCGTCCACCCGCAGACCGTCCACATGGAACTTGTCGAACCAGTAGAGGGCGCTCCCGATCAGGAAGTTTTTCACCTCGTTGCGCCCGAAGTTGAAGATGTAGGTGCCCCAGTCGCGATGTTCGCCCTGCCGCGGATCGGCATGCTCGTAAAGCGCGGTTCCGTCGAAGCGTCCGAGTCCGAAGGAGTCCTTCGGAAAATGCGCGGGAACCCAGTCGAGAATCACTCCGATGCCTTTTTCATGCATGTAATCGACGAAATAAGCGAAATCCTCCGGCGAGCCGTAGCGCGCGGTCGGCGCATAGAATCCCGTCACCTGATATCCCCATGACTGATCGAGCGGATGTTCGCAGACCGGCAGAAGCTCGATATGGGTGTAACCCATCTCCAGAATGTAGTCTGCAAGCGCGTGGGCCAGTTCGCGGTAATTGTGGAAATCGTCCTTCTTTTTCGGATCCAGCCTGCGCAGTCCGGGGCCGCGCCAGGAGGCGAGATGCACTTCATAAATATTGACGGGCGAATTCAGAATATCACGTTTCGCGCGGCGTGCCATCCAGTCTCCGTCGGTCCATGCATACGGAGAGGCGGCGGGGACTCTTCCCGCATTGTTGGGGCGCAGTTCGGTGCGCTGCGCATAGGGGTCGAGCTTGACGAGAATGTCGCCGTTCTTCGTGCGGATTTCATACTTGTAGAGGTCGCCTGGTTGAAGCGACGGGATGAAGAGTTCCCAGATGCCGGAGGAACCCATGAGGCGCATCATGTCGCGCCGTCCGTCCCAGCAGTTGAAGTCGCCGATCACGGAGACCCGTTCCGCATTCGGCGCCCACACCGCGAAGAGAACGCCCTCGACCTCTCCCATGTGGTGCGGATGCGCGCCCATGACCTCGTAAATCCGGTGGTGTTCGCCGGAGTTGAAGAGATACATGTCCATTTCCCCGACACCGGGAAGGAAGTGATAGGGATCCTCGGAGGTGAAAGTCCCGCCGTCGGCGAAATGTTTTTCCACCGCATAATCGAAATGCTTCTTTTTCCCGGGGAAGGTCTTGACGAAGAGTCCGGCGTCCGCGACTTTTTCCATCGGGAATTTTTTCCCGTCCGCAAGCAGAAAAACCTCCTGCGCAACGGGATCGTAAACTCGAACGGAAATCCCGTTTTTTTCGGTGTGCATTCCGAGTATGGCGTGCGGATCGGCGATCCGTCCCTCAAAAAGCGTCCGGTAGGCTTCGGAATCAAAGGCGTCGTGTTTCGCAGCGGCTTTTTTCATGGTTCTCCTCCTCTGTATCACTTCGAATTATAGCACCTTTTCATCGAAACGGCAAAGAAAAAAATATGTTTTTCCGTTTTTTTCCCTGCAAATAAAAGAACTGCGGGAATTGAACGGACCTCTGCGCTCTTTCCTGCGGATGCATTTCCCGCTTTTTTCCGGAAACGCTCTTGACAAATCGTTTTCCCCGACTATAATTATACTTAATATGATATTTTTTGTATAACAAAAAGTATAACAAATAAAATGAGCGCGACCAAAAGGGATAAAATTCTCGGAGAGATTCTCGGAGAGCTGGCCGCCGGGAAATTCGGCGCGCCGGGAGAACGCTTCCTGACGACCCGGGAACTTGCTTCCGGGAAAGGCGTTTCCCTGAAAACGGGCTTTCACATCATCGAGGGCCTCCGCGATGCCGGTGTGATCCGGAAAGAGGGACGGGATTACCGGATTGCCGCGCTGACGCCTCCGCAGAGCCGCGAAAACGGCAGGATGCTGATCGGCTTCCTTGCGACCTGTCTGGAGAGCCCCTATTTTGCAAAACTCGCCTGCCATGCGGAGGAGTTCGCGCATTCGATCGGGGCGAGCCTGATTATCGCTTCCAGCAATTACGATTTCAAAACGGAATGCGAGCGCCTGCGAATGTTCACGCGGCAGGGGGTATCGGGGATCATGATCTGCCCATGGGCCTCGACGCCGGAGGAGGAGCGTTTCTACGGCACCCTTGATGTGCCGTATGTTCTGCTCGGACGCCGTCTCGCGTCGCAGGAGTGCGATGCGGTTCTGGTCAACAACCAGAAGGCTGCGCAGGAAATGGCCGCTCATCTGGCGGGGCAGGGCATCCGCGAGTTCGCCTACATCGGGCAGTCCGGAAAGCACAGCGACGAACGTCTGCTCGGTTTCCGGGCGGGTCTGCTGGAGCGCGGGATTCTGCTGGATGAAAAAAACATCCTGCGTCTGGATTACAATTCGGCGGAGGCGTGCCGGGCCGGCATAACGCGCCTTCTGCGCGGCAGACGCGCCGGACGGCTCGGGATTTTCTGCTATCATGATCTTTTCGCCTCGCGCACCGTCAATCTCTGCCATGAACTGGGGATTTCCGTGCCGGAGGAAGCGGCCGTCGCGGGATTCGACGATCTCCCGGTCGCATCGGAAATTTATCCGCCGCTTACGACCGTGTCCTATCCCGTGCGCGACATCGCGCGCATCGCGTTTGAAACATTGTATGCGAGAATCAAATTCCATACGCTTGGCAGGGGGGTCTGCCGTTATCTCGACTCCCGGCTTGTGATCCGGAAAAGCACGGTGATCCGGGGAAAGGAGCCCCGCGCATGAAGACGCCGCAGGAACAGATTCAGGCGGGATGGATTGACGGAGCCGTCGTGCTCGGCGGAACGCGCAGAACGGATTTTCTGCGGAGCGCGTGGGGCGTTGCCGACCGGGAGAGGAAAAACCCCATGCGCACGGATTGTGTCTTTGACATCGCCAGCCTTACAAAGGTCGTCGGAACGGCTCCTCTTCTTGCGCTCTGCATGGAGGAGGGACTGGTGGATTTTGACGCGCCCTTTACCGAATATCTGCCGTACCGCGGAAAAATTCCCGCTCCCGTCACTGTGCGCCATCTGGCGACGCATTGCTCGGGCGTGCAGATCAATTACCCCTGCTTTCCCGGAGAGCACGAGAAAATGGCGCGTTCCATTCTTGCGGAGGATTTTGTCCGTCCTCCTGGAGTTCTCTACGAATATACCTGCACCAGCTACATCCTGCTCGGATTCCTGATCGAAGCCGTGACCGGACGCAGTCTGGAAGAGCTTGCCGCGGAACGCATTTTCGCGCCGCTGGGAATGACCGGTACGCGCTGGGGCGCGCCGCCGGATGGGGCGCTTCCCCGGACGATCCGGACGATCAACGCGGATCCCGGCGTGATTTCCGACCATGGCGCGCGCGCCATGGCTCCCCGCCGGACCGGGAACGCGGGCATTTTTTCCACGGCGGACGATCTGGCGAAATTCTGCCGGATGATGCTCGGGGAAGGGAAGAGGCTGTTCCGGAGCGGAACCATGGAGCTCTTTTTCCGCAATCAGGCGCCGCACGGCATGGCGGCGCGTTCGCTTGGCTGGAACCTCGACAAAACCGGTATTCCGCGCGGCTTCTCGTCCGCGACGATCTTCCACACGGGCTGGACCGGCCAGTCGATGTGGATCGACCCGGAAACGGAACGTTTTCTTCTGGTGCTCACCAACCGCTTCGGCGAGTCGGCCGAATCCTGCAAGGGACGTCTGGCAATCGCCTCGGAAGCGCTCGATACCATTTCATAAAATCAAACAGGGAAAGAAAGAGAAAGATGGCAATCACACAGACGGCGGTCAGCTATTACGGGCTCAACTACGTGGAGCATGCGGAGAAGGATTTTCAGGAGATGCTGGAACACGGGTGCACGACCGTGATTCTCGCGGTCACGGAATTCGATTTCGACTTCTGGCGACCGAACATTCCGAAAATCGTGGCGAAAGCGCATGAAATGGGTCTGCGCGTCCTGATCGACCCGTGGGGCAACGGGAAATATTTCGGAGGCGAGCAGGTCAGCAAGTTTCTCCAGGACAATGTCGAAAACCGGCAGGTTTCCGCGCTTACGGGGGAAAAGCTTCCGTATGCCTGCTTCAACACGAACAGCTACCGCGACTACTTCCGCAACTTCTGCGTGACGCTGGCGCGGGAAACCAGTCCGGACGGTTTCTTCTGGGACGAGCCGCATTACGCGTTCCCGAAGGGGATCGCCTCCATCACCGGCGGCGTCGCCGACGACTGGACATGCTTCTGCCCCGTCTGCCGGAAACGCTTCTCCGACTATTACGGCTACGAGATGCCGCGCTATATGACCAATGACGTCAAGCTCTTCCGCTGGCGCGAGGCGCTGGTCGTGCTTTCCGAAACGTCGAAGGCGCTCAAGGAGATCAACCCGGCTCTGGAGATCACCTGCTGCGTTCATGCGACGCAGAACGGCTACTATGTTTCCGAATACCGCGGATACGACAACTGGGACATGGTCGCCGCATGCCCGTATTTCGACGTCTTCTCGACGACGATCATCAACTGGGCGCTTCCGGAGGATTTCTACCGCGACATCACCGAACGGACCGTTGCCGTCGCCAGAAAATACGGCAAGAAATCCGAACGCTGGCTCATGGGCTACTACAAACAGCCGAAGGACTGGGCGCAGGTCGCGAAATGGGCCGACATCGCCGAGGCCGCGGGCGTGGACCGCATCGCGGCATGGACCTATCGCGGCGGTTACGGCACGGTTGTCGGCGCGCCCGATGCGCTCAAGCTCTGGGACACCATCGGCGAAAGTTACAGACGGCTGCTCAAAAAATAACGGAAAACGGGAGGTCCCGGAATGCTTAAGATTCTTGTTCCGAAAAAACAGGGCGTCTTCCGGATCGCCGGAGAGGAATTCGCCGCGATCTGGAAGAAATCCACGGGGGAGACGCTTCCCGTCGTTACCAGGGATGACGGGAAAAGCGACCTGGTCGTTCTCGGATCCGATGCCGTCAATGCGTTTGCGCACGCGAAGATCATTGAAAAAGTCATCCCGCAGTTCCGGATCCGGACCAATATGGACGACTATCAGCTGATCTCCGCAAAGGACGGGAAGCGCAATCTGCTCTTTATCGCCGGCGGAAGACCGCGCGCGCTGCTTTACGGCGTCTATCACTTTTTCGAGTCGCAGGCGGACTGTCACTATTTCTGGGACGGCGATGTGATTCCCGCGCACAGGAAAATCAGGATTTCCGGAGTTGACATTCTGGAGCGTCCCCGGTTTGAATATCGCGGACTGCGCTATTTCGCGCACCGGAGCCTGAACCGCTTCCAGGCGGAACACTGGGATTTCCCGGAGTGGAAGCGCGAGATCGACTGGCTCCTCAAGCGCCGCCTGAATTTCTTCATGCTCCGCATCGGGCTGGACGATCTGTTCCAGAAGGCGTTCCCCGAAATTGTCCGGTATCCGGGATACGAGGTCCCGGAGTCGAAGGCCCGCTCCTACGACGACCGGAATCTCTTCTGGAGCCTGAAATACCGCGGCGAGCTCCGGAAGAAAATTCTCGCCTATGCCCGGGAGCGCGATCTGCTGCATCCCGAGGACGTCGGGACCATGACGCACTGGTACAGCAGGACGCCGCATGATTTCCTGAACAAGGTCAATCCGGATTTCCTTCCGCAGGCGACTGCCGGCTACAGTGAAAAAACGGGTCTTGTCTGGGACATCCGCAAGGACGCGAATCTTGACAACTACTTCAAGCTGACCGAGACTCACATCCGCGAATACGGCGCGCCGGAGATCTTCCACACGATCGGACTTGCCGAACGCCAGTGCTACACCGATCACGCGTCCAATCACCAGATGAAGCTCTACACCTACCGGCGGATCATCGCGAAGCTGCGCGAAAAATATCCTCTGGCGCCGCTCCTGATCGGGACCTGGGATTTCTGCATGTACTGGTCGAATGAGGAAGTGCGTTCGCTCGTGGAGGAGCTCGATCCGGAGCACACGCTGATTTTCGACTATACCTCCGACACGACCGACGAGATTCACAATTTCACCAACTGGGGAATCATGGGGAAATTCCCGTGGATTTTCGGCATTTTCCATGCCTATGAACCGGCGAATGAGATCCGCGGGAACTATGACATCATCGAACGGCGGCTGCCTCTCGCGGCGGCGGATCCGATGTGCCGCGGTCTGGTCTACTGGCCGGAGTGTTCGCATACGGACACCCTCATGCTGGACTACATGTCCGCCAATGCGTGGAACCCCGCAAACGGAAAGCTGAAGGATTTTCTGCCGGGCTTCTGCGAACGGCGCTACGGAAAGTTCGCTTCCGTCATGCTTCCCGTCTGGGAAAAAGCCATGACGCTTGCCAAGCTGATCGGATGGTTCGGACCGCAGGATCACACCGATCTGCCCTGTTCGTTCTCGGACATGCTGTTCCGCATCCGCCTGGCCGGGCCGTCGTTCAATCTGGATGCCGCGATGCTCGACAAGCTGCGCCGTCAGCACAGGCTTCTGGACCCGGAAATCGGGGGCGCTCCGGAGATTTTCCGTCTCCTTGCCGCGCTGAAAGTTCCGGAGGGCAGTGTCTTCCTCCGCCGGGACCGCATCGATCTGGCGCGGACGATCGTTTCGCGCGTGCAGAGTTACGCGTTCGCAAAACTGGGACTCTCGATGGAGGCGTGGCGCGGGAAAAAATGCGCTTCCGGGAAAGTGCTGAATCTGCTCCAGGCTCTTCTGACGACGGTCGAGCTGGAAAACGCGCTTCTTGACGCGCACGAGGATTACAGTCTCCATGATTCGCTCAAACTTCTGGAGCAGAAGCACAGAACCAATCCGGATTTCGAGCGGACGCTCAAGGGAAATGCGGAAAACGGATACTGCCGTTCCTACATCAGCGAACTGTTCCGGGGCGTCTATCTGCCTGAAATGCGGGTCTTTTCGGAATGGATCGCGGGAAAAATCCGTTCCGGCGACCGTTCCGAATGGAGGTTCCCGGCGGATTTCGACGCACGGGAAAAAGCCATTCAGGACAAGTTCTATGCAACTCCGCTTTCGGAGCTTGCACCGGATCACGCGAAAGCCGCGCGCGCGCTTTCTTCCACATTGAAACAGCTCTCCGCCGCGGCGGAGCAAATTTTAGCCTGAACAGGAAAGGAAATCCAAAATGTCTGAAATCAATGACTTCGGTTACGTCGAAAAGGCGTTCGCCAACATCCGCGAGGTCGTCGAAAAACAGGGCGCCAACATCCACAAGGCGGCCTCACTGATGGCGGATGCGATCTGCGAAGACAAACTCATCAACGTTTACGCCGGCGGCGGACATACCACGCTGGCAATGGGCGAGATGTTCTTCCGCGCGGGCGGACTCGCCAACATCAATCCGATCATGGAAACCGCGCTTTCCGTTTTCAATCAGGCGCTGAAGTATCTGGAACTGGAGCGGACCGTGAACTTCGGCGCGTCGATCGTGAAATACTATGATCTCCAAAAGGACGATCTCCTGATTATTTTCCACAACATCGGGATCAATCCCGCGACGATCGATGCGGCGATGGAGGCGAAAAGGCGCGGCGTGAAGATCATCGCCGTGGCAAGTTCCTGCTGGCAGAACGAAATGCCCGCGGATCACTTCATCCGTCATCCGTCCGGAAAAAATCTCTTCGACTTCGCGGACGTGTGCATCGACGACTACAATCCCGTCGGCGACGCGATCGTGAACGTTCCCGGACTGGATACGCCCATCGCGCCGGTTTCCAACCTGGTCGATTTCACGATCGCGCACCTGCTGGAAATCGAAACAGTCCGGATCTGCGTGGAACGCGGCGTCGTTCCGCCTGTCTGGAACAGCGCCAACACGCCCGGCGGGGACGAGAAGAACGCCGCCTATCTCAAAAAATACAAACCGCTGGTCAAGAGTCTGTAACACTTCATGGCGAATTTCATCCAAAGGTTTCCGCTTTCGCGTTTCGACGAACTTGTCCCGCTGCTCCTGCGCTGTTTTCCCGCTTTCTGGGAAGTGCGTCTGGCGCGCGGCATGCGCTCGTTTCCCTATGATCTCAGGCTCTTCTGCGCCGTGCTGGACGGCAGGAGGATCGGGACTGTCGGGATTCATGAATACCGCTTTCTGCTGGACGGGAACGTCACAGCCTGCGGGGGACTTTGCGATGTCGGAGTCGATCCCGCTTTCCGGGGACGCGGATATGCGGGGAAACTTCAGGAGTTCGCGCTCGCCGACTGCCGGGAACATTACCCGTCCTGTCCGATGATGCCGCTTTACACGGACAAGCCCGGCGTCTATCTTTCCCGCGCATGGCGTCCTTGCGAACCGGACCGGACGCGGGAAATCCGCACGGAGGATTTTCCGAAACGGAACGCCTTCCGGCCGGATGCCGGAGAATCCGCGCTTGACGTCCTGCGGGGGAAACGTCCGGCGCGCAATGACATGGAAAAGACTCTGCGCCGGATTCAGAAGATCTATTCCCGGGGCGTCTCGTTCAACGGAAAATGCGTCCGTTCCCCGAAAACCTGGCTGGAACTTTTTGCCGATCCGGAGCATGAATGGGTTCTGGAGGACCGGACTTATTTTCTCTACCGGAAGGATCGTCTGCTGGAGGCCTATTCGGCGGATCCGGCGCATCCGGTGAATGCGTTCCTCCCCGTCCAGGGCGGACACGACGCCAATAAAATCATGGTGAATCTCCAGGCGGGCGGAACGGAAGTCATGAAACGGATCGGGGAACTTCTGGAGCGCAGACAGCTCTGTTTCCCGATTGCCGATACCTTTTAAGAGCACAAAACAACAAGGAGCTCAGAATGAATCTTGTGGAAATGAACAAGGCCCTGCAATGGCTGCGCGACAAGTATGCCGTCAAGGCCGACGGAACGCTCGTCGCGTCCGCTCCGGACAGCATCGGCGCGGATGCCGCACTCAAACTGGAAAACGGAACGACTGCGACGCTTCTTCCATGGCGTCCGGAACGCCGTTTCGTCGAATTGAAAAAACTCATTGACGGCAAAACCCTGGAAGATGTTTCGACTCTCCGCTTCGCATCGATGAGCGCGGAGCAGTCTCTGGAAAAACTGCTCTACCGTGAACTGGATCTGTGCGAATACCTCGGAGAATCCCCGATTGTTTCCGCGTTTGCCGTGACCGGCGGAAAAACCGCCAATGTCATCGTCAAGCTCGCCGACGGCAAGAGCTGCAGCGTGGAATGTTCCGCTGCGCTGCCTCCCGGGACGGCGGAGATGGACCGTCATGAAATCATCGCCCGGCGCGGCATCGCCTGTGACCGCGTGGTGGACACCCAGGTGCCGCAGTCGTCGATCTACCAGTTCACCGCGAACGGGGAAAAACGCTACACCGACATCGACACGGAGCTCTTCGGCTTCTCCAACGCGGAGATTCTTCTGATCCGCGCGGCGTTTGAAGTGCTCCGGCAGCCGGAACTCGCCGATGCCTGGAACAAGGCCGGCGCAAGACTGGTCCGCCTGACGGAAGAGACCCTTGCAAGTGAGAAAAACGGAACACCCGCACGTTTTGCGGAGGAGAAATGAAAATGAAGCCGGTCAAAATCGCAATGATGTCCCTTACCCACGGTCATACGCGCAAATATTATCAGACGCTGCGCGAGAACTCCAAGCTCGACTGGGTCGCCTCCTGCGCCGAGGATCAGGCCGCCAAAGACGTGTACGACCTTTACGACAACGGAGTTCCCTGCTATCTCAGTGCAGAGGAGATGTTCGAGAAGCATCCCGACATCGAAGCCGTCGTGCTCGCCTCCGCCAATGAAAAACATCTGGCGCAGGTCCTGGACTGCGCGAAACGCGGGGTTCACATCCTTTCCATGAAGATTCCGACCTTCGATCCGGCGGAGTATGACAAGATGATCGAGGCCGTCGACAAGGCGGGGATCGTCTGCCAGATCGAACTGGAGATGCACTACAATCCCGTCGTGAAGCGTCTGCAGAAGCTGATTGCCGACGGCGAGATCGGGAAAATCCTTTCCGTGCAGGCGACCAACATCACGCTCTCTCCCGTCTGGGCGTTCCCGTGGCAGGGGGTTCCGGAGGCGAGCTACGGAAAGCGCGTCCCGCTGAAAGAGGGCGATCCGCGCTTCCGCGGCGGCGCGCTCTGCGACCATCCGCACATCTTCGACCTGATCCGCTGGCTGACGGGTTCGGATTTCGATTTCGTCTATTCGGCGGTCGCGCCGAATCTCCGTCCCGACATCCCTGTCGAGGACATGCTGCTCGTCAACGGAAAAATGAAGGACGGCACGGCGTTTCTGTTCGATCCGTCCTGGTCGCGCATGGAGGAGCGCCTCAAAGTTCCCGCGCCCGGCTGGGAGGTCTTCCCGAAACGCATGGAGGTCAATGTCACCGTGACCGGCGAAAAGGGTTCGATCGTCTGCGACTGCTTCGGTCCGAACGTCTACCACAACGGCGCGCCGAACGACCGCTACACGGTTCAGTACACCTATTTTGACGAGTGGGTGGGGCTGATCGACGAGTTCGTCGACTGCATCCGCAATCACAAGGAGCCGAAGATCAATCTCCGTTGGCACCGCCGGACCATCGACTGCATGAACGCCTGTTACAGCAGCATCGCATCCGGCATGCCCGCGCGGGTCTGAGAAACGGATGCCGCGGAAAATCTGAAAACACAAGGAGCGATTTATGGATGCCCGTGAAGTCAAAATTCTTACCGACCGCCTGATTCCCGTCCCGAAGGAGTGCAGATTCCGGGACGGAGCGGATTATCTGCTTCAGGATCATTGCGGAATCTCCCTTCAGGTCGCGGACCCCGCCGGCGTGGTGGAAAAGGCGGAGGCTTTGTGCCGTTCCTACTGGAACGTCCGCCCCGCGATCGCATGGAAACGGAATGTCGCCGCCGGGAAATGGAAAAACGACGCTTACCGGATCCGGGTTTCGGAAAAACAGCTCGCGATCACGGCCGGGGGCCTTGCGGGCGTCATGAACGCGTTCAAGACGCTCCGTCAGCTCGCCGAGGTCCGGCGGGGGACGGAAAAAACGGAAGGTTATTTTCTGACGCCCTGTGAAATCAATGACGAGCCCGCGATGGAGTTCCGCGGGATCCATCTCTGCATTTTTCCGGAAACTCCGCTCTGGGACATTGAGAAGATGCTCCGGATCGCGGCGTATCACAAATACAATTATGCGGTGATTGAATCCTGGGGTGTTTTTCCGTTTGTCTCCCATCCGGAATTCTGCTGGGCGGATAGAAAGATCAGCAGGAACGAAATCAGACGTCTGGTGGAGCTCGGGAAGGAGCTCGGAATCACGCTGATTCCGCAGTTCAATCTGCTCGGACACGCTTCCGGAGCGCGCGCGATGACGGGCAAGCACGCGATTCTGGACTGCAATCCGGCTCTTCAGGCGCTGTTTGAACCGGACGGCTGGACCTGGTGCCTCAGCAATCCGCACGTGCGGCGCATCCAGACCGATCTCGTTCTGGAGCTGTACGAACTTTTCGACTCTCCGCCGTTCTTCCACATCGGCTGCGACGAGGCGGACAACATTGCCACCTGCCGGGTGTGCCGGAAAGCCGTCCTCAAAGACCTTGTCCGCGATCACATCGTCTATTACCGCGATCTGTTCCGGCAGCGCGGCGCGAAAGTCATCATGTGGCACGACATGCTCCTTGAGCGCGGCGATGAACGCTGGAAAGGATACATTGTCTGCGGACAGCCGGAACTGAAGCTCGGCGAACTCTACCGGGAGCTGCCGAAGGACATTGTCATTGCCGACTGGCAGTATGATTACAAAAAGAAGCCGGAAGATCCCGAACCGGACTGGCCCACGGCGAAATTCTTCAAAAAGGAGAAATTTGACGTCCTGGTCTGTCCGTGGTTCAATGAAGACGGCATGTGCAGTCTCGGCAGGATGGCGGAGAAGGAGGGACTTCGCGGAATGCTGGTGACGACCTGGCACATGTTCCATGATTTCCATTTCCTTGCGATCGGCGTCACCGGCGCCAATGCCGCATGGAATCCTGCAAAGGCCGGATGCGTGACGAGCTCCACGCGCCTTTCCTGCAGCATGCATGTCCGTCAGGTCGGCTGGGATATGGGGATTGTCGAATATGAAAGAACCGGGTGGAACCAGCTCCAGGTGGATGCCGGAACGCATCCGCATTATCTGTTCTGATGTCCGCCCCGGAATGCGCCGGTCTCCGGACCGGCGTTTCCCGTCCGGCGGTTGCCTTTTCCCGAAACACTGCTATATTGTCCGCTGAGAGAGCCGGAGAGGGCGGGACCATGTTTTTCACAGAACGACAATTCAGAACGGGGAGGCATGCTCCCGTGCTGCTGGCGCTTCTTGCCGCGCTTCTGTTCGGCTTGAACGCCCCGCTGTCAAAACTGCTGCTTTCCGGGATTTCCCCGATGTTCATGGTTGCCTTTCTCTATCTCGGCGCGGGCCTGGGAATGCTTGTGCTTCACTGGCTGACCCGGGAGGGGACGACGGAGGCGCCGCTGTCGCGCAGGGAACTGCCCTGGACGCTTTCCATGATTCTTCTGGATGTGCTTGCGCCTTTTCTCCTGATGTGGGGACTCCGGCTGACAAGCGCGGCGAATGCGTCTCTGCTCTTCAATTTTGAAATGGCGGCGACTTCGCTGATTGCATGGCTGTGTTTCCATGAAGCCGTCGGAAGACGCATGTGGTGTTCCATCGGCATCATCACTGCGGCGAGCATTCTGCTGAGTCTTGATGCCTCTTCCTCCGGCGCATGGCGTTTTTCAGGCGGTTCCCTGCTGGTTCTCGCCGCATGCGGATGCTGGGGAATGGAGAACAACTGCACCCGGAACATGTCGGAAAAGTCGCCCGCGCAGATTGTCATCGTGAAGGGATTCGGTTCCGGGGGCACGGCGTTTCTGCTTGCCGTTCTGCTCGGAGATCCTTTCCCGGAATCGTTTGTTCCTGTTGTTCTGAGTCTTCTGCTGGGATTTGTCGCCTACGGATTGAGCATTTTCTGCTATGTCAAGGCGCAGCGGTATCTCGGTGCGTCAAGGACCAGCGCCTGTTATGCCGCCGCGCCGTTCATGGGGGTGCTGCTTTCCGTTGTCATTCTGCATGAGCTGCCGGGAGAGATTTTTCTGTTCAGTGCGGCGCTCATGGCGTGCGGCGTCTGGCTTGCCGTCATGGAGAAGCACCGCCATGTGCATCAGCATGAGTTTCTGAAGCACAATCACGCGCATCTGCATGATGATCTGCATCATACCCATGTCCATGATCCTCCCGTCCGCGGCTGGCATGCCCATGAGCATGTGCATGAACCCTGCGTTCATGTTCACGGGCACACGCCGGACATCCACCATCGTCATTCGCACTGACGCTGTGGAGAGCCAGGACCGCGCACGCTCGCGCCCCAGCCGGAAAAAGGGCATGGACTTGCCGCAGTCCCCGGCGGATACGCCTGTCCGGAGCGGAAAAACGCGGCATGCCGGAAATGCCGCATAAAACACAAAGGATTTTTTTATGGAGAAGAACGCTTTGCGGGAATTCCTGCGCAG
This sequence comes from uncultured Victivallales bacterium, assembly GCA_944391115.1. GTDB lineage: Bacteria > Verrucomicrobiota > Lentisphaeria > Victivallales > UBA1829 > UBA11452. The sequence goes on from CALXSJ010000008.1 coordinate 69,630, forward strand.
GGAGGCCGGATTCTGGTCCAGAATGGGATGGCATCACGATCCGCCGCTTCTGAATGCGCAGGGAAAAATCGCGGCCTGCGGAGAATATGCCGCCTGCCGCCGCTTTCATCAGGATTTCTACCGTTCCGGAGTCCGCGTCCATTCCAGCATTCTCTTCAGCGGCTGGGCGGATGTCGGGAAGATCGACTACAGCGAAACGGACCGTGCGCTGGAAAACATCTTTGCGGACAAGGGGGATGATTTTTTCTACATTCCCCGCGTGAAATTGAATGTTCCCGTCAACTGGGGGCGGGAGAATCCGGAGGAGATGACGGTCTATTATCCGGGATTTTCCGATCCCGCGGAGATCCGGAAGCGTGTCAATACGCCGGAACATGACTTCTGCGGCTGGGATGAACAGGAGAACTGGATGGGGAAGGCGCTCGGGTGCGTCCGGGCGAATGTCGGCGGCCTGATCGGGAATCAGAGCTTTTCCTCGGAAAAGTGGCTTCATGATGCGGGCGGGGTTCTTGCCGCGTTTGTCCGCCATCTGGAGACGTCGCCGTACGGCAGACGCATTCTCGGCTATCATATTGCATACGGGATGTGCGGCGAGACCTCTCTCTGGCGCTGCTGGTCGCCGAACGGAAGGTATGCGGACTACGGGATTGCCCACCGGAGGCGCTTTTTTGATTGGGGCGTCAGAAAATACGGGTCCGCAGAGGCGCTGGGGAAAGCATGGTTGCAGCCCGGAGCGACTGCCGACACTCTGGTTCTTCCCTCTCCGGACGAACGGGAATATGTCTGGACCTCCATTGACGATTTCTTCCGTGGATCGCCCCGCGCGCGGATCGTCATTGATCTGGAACTCTTCATGAACGATGTGAACTGCGACGCGATGGAGCATTTCTGCCGGATTGTGAAGGAGCAGTCCGGCGGAAAGGCCGCGGGGGTGTTCTTCGGGTATTACATGGATGTCCCCCGCGTCGGTTACACCGGGCATGTTCCATACGACCGGATTCTGGAGTCCCCCTGGATTGACTTCATCGCCTCTCCGAAATCCTATGCCAGAACCATGCCGGGAGAGCCCGGGGGCGAACATGTCCCCGCCCAGTCGGTCAACCGGAAGAAACTCTATCTGAACGAGATCGATCACAGGACTCATCTGGTGCGGAGCGGCAATCCGGCGGCGGGAGAGAAAACGCGGGATATGAACGAGACCCGGACGCTGCTCTGGCGCGAAGCCATGAAGAACACCATGCGCAATTCCGGCTACTGGTGGATGGATCTCGGCGGCGGCTGGCTGGATTCTCCGGAAATCCTGTCCGAAATACGCAGGATTGAATCCTTCCGGCATCAGCTGATGGAACAGGAGGCCCGTCCGGTTGCGGAGGTTCTGATGGTGACCGACGACAGAAGTTTTCTGTATGCGCGTCCTCACGGGGATCTGCACTGTGCACTGTTCAAGAACACGCCAGCGGAAATTCTTCTCTGCGGTGCGCCCGTCGACCATTACCGTTTCCGCGATCTGTTCGAGCTTGATCTTTCCCGCTACAAATGCATTTTCTTTTTAAACGCCTTTCTCTTCTCCGCGGAGGAATGGGCAAGACTCTCCGCGCGGATCGCTCCGGATGCCTGTCTCGTCTGGCATTACGCTCCCGGGATTTTCTCTCCGGAATATGATCCGGATGCCGTGCATGAGAAATGCGGGTTCTTTCTGAAGCGGCCCGCGGAGTCTCTTGCGAGGACCTCCCTGATTCCGGATGGCGGATTCCGCGACTGTCCCGTGCTCCGGCGGGAGGATGCGGGAAACGCCTATCCGTATTTCATTCTCCGGGAGGATGCCTCCCTGCGGATTCTCGGCCGTCTGGACAACGGCGACGCGGTCATCGGGGAAACGCGGCACGGCGGACGCCGGAATCTTTATATTTCCCTGCCGCTCTGCACCTGGCCGTATTACCGCAGAATCATGGAGGAGAGCGGCGTTCTGTTTTACGCGCCGCCTGAAACGACGGTGTACGCCGACAGCCGCTTCATCGGACTGTTTCCGCGGAAGGACGTCCGCTTCCCGCCTCCCTTTCCTTACGGCAGGGAGATTGTCTTCGGCGGCGAATGCTCCGGAACGCTCCGGATCGAGGGAAAGGGGGTCCGGGTATTTCTCCCCGGCGCCTGAGCATTTGCTCAGGAGTCCGGTTCCGGATGGTCCGCCGCCCCCGCTGCATCCTGGGGCGGGACACGGTTCATCGCACCCCGCCGGTAGCCCCCGGGGTCGATTGTCACTGCATGAAACCCGAGGGTCAACAGGTGTTTCCGGATTTCCGGCTCCAGGCGGAGGATCCGCCGCAGCTGAATTCCCTTCACCTCGATGGAGGCGTTCCTTCCGGCAAGGCACCGCACCCGGACGTCCGGCACATGGAAGCGTTCCGCAAGGAGGCGTTCCGCTTTCACGACCCGCTCGATTTCCTTTTCATTGAGCGGTGTGCCGCAGGGAAAGCGGGATGCCGCGCAGGCGGACGGCGGCATCATCCAGCCGGCGATTCCAAGACGGCGTGCGATCAGGCGGATCCGGCGTTTCCCGAGTCCGGCTTCCAGAAAGGGATGTCTGACTCCGAGTTCCGCCGCGGCTTTCATGCCGGGACGCCAGTCGGAATTGTCATCGGTGTTGGCTCCGTCGCAGAGAGTGGCGAAACCCGCCTCGCGCAAGGCGCGGAGCGATTCGGTCATCAGAAGCTTTTTGCAGTGATAGCAGCGCATGGAGTCATTTGCCCGGACAGACGGATCGGCCAGAACGTCGACATGCACGATTTTGAGCGGAATGGACCAGGCTTCCGCAATTTCCCGCACGAGCGCGCCTTCCCGACCGGGGACAAGCGGCGTGGATACATGGATCAGGAGCACTTCCCCGGGTTTGAGATGTTCTGCTGCGAAAACCGCGAGCGCCGTGCTGTCCGCTCCTCCTGAAAACGCGATTCCGAGCGGCGCACAGGAACGCAGAATCTCAGCAAGGCGGATCTCTTCGGGCAGAGGGGTCATGCGGAACATTTCCCCGCCAGGAACGACTCATATTCCCGGATCAGAGTGTCGGACATGCTCCGCCACGGGAATTTCTCGCGGACAAGCTCCCGTCCCCGCGCACCCATTTCCGCAGCCTCCTCCGGAGATTTCAGAAGCCGGAGCAGCGCGTCCGCCGCCGCCCGCACGTCCCGAGGCGGGACCGTGAAGCCGGTCTTGCCGCTGATGACAACCTCCGGCGTGCCGTCCAGATGATACGCGACTACGGGTTTTCTTTCCGCAAGCGCCTGCACGGCAACGCGCGGAAGCCCTTCCTTGAGCGAGAAATGCGCTGCGACATCCATCTGCGCAATGTAGCGCGGAACCTCGTCCGGCGGCACCAGCCCGGCGAATGTGACGCGGCTGCGGATGCCCAGCGATTCCGTCCATGCCTCATATTCGTAACGTTTCGGACCGTCGCCGAGGATCAGAAAATGTGTGTCCGGCAGTTCCCGTGCAATGTCTGCCGCAACCGGAAAGAAATCCTCATATCCTTTTCTCGGAAAGAGCCGGGCGATCACGCCGACGACCCTGCAGTGTTCCGGAATGCCGAGCGAACGGCGCAGCGCATCGTCCCTTTCCGCCTCCAGAAAGCGGTCGAGCTCCATTCCGCTGTAAACGACCTTGTACTGTTCCGGATGGCCGATTCCCCGGGCGAGGCACTGGTCGATCATCGCCTGCGCCACCGCATAGATCCGGTCGCATTTCCTTGCCGCGAAGCGTTCGGCATTGACGTAGATCAGATTCTTCAGAGGGCTTTCATATGGACCGAAGGCCAGTCCGTGGATGGTATGAACCACCATCGGGACGCCCGCCATGCGCCCGGCGACGCGTCCGAGAATCCCCGCCTTGGAACTGTGCGTGTGGAGAACGTCAAACTTCCGCTCCCGCAGAAAATCCCGCAGATAAAACAATGCGCGCAGATCGGTGAGCGGCGAAATCTCCCGTACGAAAAGCGGCGATTCCACAATTTCGATTCCGGGATTTTTCATCTTGCCGAGCAGCTGTCCTTCGCGCCCTTCCGAGGGGCCGGTCAGCAGAACGCATTCATGGCCGGCTTCCACAAGTCCGCGCGCGGACAGAAATGTGTTTTCCTGAGCGCCTCCGACAATCAGCCGCGTGATGAAATGGCATACTTTCATAATGAATTTTCTCTCTCCGTGTGAATCTCCAGAACGGAAAAACGCCGTTCCCGCGCAGGCCGCAGCATGAGCGTATCCGTCCGTTTCCCCGTTCCGTCATAAACGGAAACCCGGAAACAATGGTTCTCCTGTTTGATTTCCACTGTTAGTTTAAAGGCAAAACGGGAAATTGCAATCCGGAGAACCTTGTTTTTCATCAATGTTTTCACTTCCTGCGAATGGAAGCGGTATTCTCCTTTGCCCGGACGGTCCTGGAAGAAGGTCCTGACTCCGTTTTCACAGGCGGTCGCATATGCCTCTTTTGCCGCGCCCGCGTTGAATGCGGGTTTCATCATGACCAGGTTTTCCACTCGGAACACGGGGAAGAGATATTTCGCTCCGCGGGTTTCCGTTGCGCGGCCTGAAGAGAGAATGAGATAAGTGAGTGACGCGTGGCCCCTCCGTTTCAGATATGCGGCGGCTTCCCGGGCCGCTGAAAAGTCGGGCGCGTTTACCAGAAGTGAGAAATCATATTCCGGCAGACTGACCAGAAGAACCGGTTGTTCCATCCCGCCGCCGGATACGACGGCTGCCTCCGGTTCCGGGATGCGGAACAGGTCCGCGCACCAGAAAAAGAGAATGACGCCGAGCAGGACCAGCGCGGACAATGCCGTCCTGCGCGATCTGGAACCGAGGAGCAGTGCAAAAAAAAGGAGGAACGCCGCTACCGTCCATGCTGCCGGTTCCGGCCGGATGAATTCTCCTAGTCCGGCAAAATAAGCGCAGACTCCGTTGATCGCTCCGGCAAGCAGATGCAGCAGCCATGTCCCCGGCAGCAGGAGCGGAGGGAAAAAAATCCCGAGGAGCGAACCGAGGCAGAAAACGAAAAAGCAGAGCCAGGAAAGCGGCAGCACCAGAAAATTCGCCAGCACGGAAAAGGGGGTCGTGATCCCCTGATACAGAAGCGTGAGCCCGAAACTTGCCATCCAGGCGATTACGCATCCGGAAAGCGAGGCGAAGATCGTTCGTTTGAGACGGATTTTCCAGAAGGCTGTGCGGGGGGTGTGATCCGCCGGAATCCAGCGTGTCTTTTCCAGAAATGCATCAGCCCATTCCCGCGTCACGGGCAGCGAGGCAACGAGGAAAAATACCGCCGTGAAGGAATACTGGAAGCCCGGGTCGGCGAGCTGAAACGGATTCCAGACAAGCAGAAACGCACATGCCAGAAAGACGGCGTTCAAAGCGGATCCACGCAGCAGGAAGGCCCGCAGAAAACACCATGAGCAGAGCATGATGAGGGCCCGGAATGCCGGCATCTGCAATCCCGTGCTCCAGGCATACAGGGCGGTCAGAAGGGGCACCAGAATGCATCGCGCCCGGAACGGAAGAAAGGAAAAAAGCAGAAAGAGAACCCCCGCGAACATGCCGATATGCAGTCCGCTTACCGTCAGAATGTGGATGGTGCCGCTGCGGATGAACTCCTGACGCGTCTCGTATTCAATTCCCTGCCGGCAGCCGAACAGCATTGCGGCACAGAGCGTTTTGTCCGGCACGGAGCTGATCGGGGAGAGCAGGCGGTCGAGGAGTCCGTCGCGCACTTCCAGGAGAGCTCCTGTAAGAGTCCGTTTGTAACCGATGACTTCCGGAGGTTCCGTCAAACGGAAGATCCGGCGGACGCCGCGTGCCTTCAGATACTTTCCGTAGTCGAAACCTCCCGGGAAGACGGGCGGCTCCGGTTCTTCCAGCACGCCTTCGGCAAGAAGCTTGTCTCCATAGCGCAGTGCGGGATATTCCTTCGGGAGACGGACCATGACGTCGCCGCCGATGTTCTGCCATTTTCCCGCAATGCTGTAGCGGGCCCGCTCAATCCGGCAGAAGAGGCTTTTGGGAACGGGCATCCAGCGCAGGCGCGTTCCGCAGACGGACGGATCGGATACCGTCAGTTCCGCAACGGCGCCGACCGCCGGACGGTTTTGCGCGAATGCCGCGACCGGATCCCGTTTCAGACATTCCGCATGCCAGGCTAGAGATCCCATCGCAAGCAGGGAGGGCAGGGCGAATTTGAAAAGAGTATTTTCCGCTCCGAGAAGCGGCAGAAGGGCCAGAGCTGCCAGCGGCGGAATCAGGATTGCGGCGATTTTCAGTTCGGGGAACAGATATTCCGGGAGCAGGGCGCAGAGAATTCCCGCGAGCACGACGCCGCATGGGAGTTTTCCCGCAATTTCTCTGGAAAGAGCGGAAAGTCCGTTTTGAGGAGAAAGTGTTTTTCTGAGCAAGCCGGTGAATTTCATGGAGGGAAAATACACCGGAACGCACCCTTTTTCCAGTATCCGATGAAAAAAATGAAATCAATGCGATGATTGGAGGGACCGTGCGGAATGTGCAGATCCTTCCATATTCAGATTTGCGTCGACAGTGCGGAAGAGCGGAATGCTGTGATAAGTCCGCACATGGATTTTTGCACCGTCCGGCTTCCACTTTCGCTTTGAGCGGACCGTCCGGAGGAGAACGAATTCCGGAACATTCCGATTCCGTGCATGGAACCGGGAGAAGAAATCTTGTTTTTTTTTAGGAATCAAGCTTGAAATTCAGAATAATGGGAGTAAAGTAATCCCCCATGACTCAGTCGGAGTTGCGGGTGTAGTTCAATGGTAGAACCTCAGCCTTCCAAGCTGATCGTGAGGGTTCGATTCCCTTCACCCGCTCCATTTTGACATGACGGTCGTGGTGGGGTTCCCGAGCGGCCAAAGGGGGCAGACTGTAAATCTGCTGTCGCTGACTTCGATGGTTCGAATCCATCCCCCACCACCATTTTCAAATCAATGTTGATGCGTGTTCCTGGCTTTTCTTCCGCCTCTCTTTTCAATGACGGTGTCTGCCTCTCCAAATTTGTCATTAGGGACGCAATTCTAAGGGCATTCCGCGCCTGACAGGTTAGAATCTGCCGGACCGCATGCATTAAAAAGATAATGGTGAAAAGCGTTCGCGGTATCTGCCGGGGGATTTCCCATAACGCTTTTTGAAATGGCGGTAAAAAGTCTCAATGCCGGGGAATCCGCAGGCGTTGCTGATTTCCTTTACGGATTTCATGGAAGCGCAAAGCATTTCCCGCGCCTTGTCAAGACGGTAATCCAGCAGGTATTGATGCGGACTCGAATGCAGATGTTGACGAAACAGCAGGAAGAGATACGGTTTGCTGATTCCTGAATTCGCGGCAATCTGTTCCACTGCAAGATCCTTTGCATAACGGTTGCCGATAAAGATCAATGCCTTGCGCAAAGGGGGCGGATAGTGGAGTTCATTGGCGAATTCCCTGCCGGCAAGAGATTTCCAGCGCAGTGTCGAACAGATATAACGGCCCAGTTCCTCCCGGTTGCAGTTCGGACGGTGAATCGCCTGGAAAATTTCCGCCACGAACAGGTCGAACGACTGAAGATCCGGCCATATATTCACTGTGGGCGTCACGGGCGCCGGATTGTTTTCCGTTGCAAAACGGATGACCAGCAAACGCATCGGATCTTCCTTCAGAAATTTGCCGGCAGTCTGTTCCCCGGGGCCGAACCAGAAAAAGGCTCCTTTCCGGAAAACCTGATCCTCTCCGTTATGACGGATGACTGCCCGGCCTCCGATGACCAGCTGCAGATGCTCGGCATTTTCCGCCACAATTCTCGGCTTGATTTTCGTCTGATTTGCCGCGTCATACAGGCCGATCGAAACGAGACGGCGGACTCCGGAATTCATAAAAAACTCCTTATTATATTTTTTGCAAGAAGATTATACTTTTCTTCAATTGCGGGAACCATAATTCCAGATATATTATTTTGCAAGGGGGAAAAAATTTAATGAAGAATTTTTTTGGAGGTCAATGATGGGAAAGAGAGTCAGATTCACACTTATCGAGCTTCTGGTTGTAATCTCGATCATCGCCATTCTGGCCGCATTGCTGCTTCCCGCACTCGGCAAGGCGCGGGAAAGCGCCAGACGGAGCCTGTGCATTTCCAACTGCAGGCAGCTTGGACTTTATACCTTTCTCTATACGCAGAATTACAATGACGTGCTGCCTCCCGCGACGCTGAATTCCTCCGGCAGTTCGAATCTGAACAGTTACATCATCGACAAGGATCCGTTTCTGGCGCTCGGATTGAAGGACAACATCAAAATTGCAACCTGTCCGGGCAACACCGATGAACAATACGGCAACGGAACGAGAGCATCCGCCGATGCGAGACGGACCTCCTATATGTTTTACGAAGCGATGATGAGTCTTGGATCAAAAGCGGCGAAAATCTCCCGTTTGAAACCGTATGAAGCCTTGCTCGGAGATCTGATCCGGATGCCGGTCGTTCTGCGCAAGGCTCACGGGTTCAAAGGCCTGGTGACATGCCGGGTTGACGGCGGCGCGGGATTTGTGGCGACCGACAGGTTCTGGTATGCGGCATTGAGCCTGGGAACCTCCGACCCCTATACGCCGTCTCCGGTCGGGATGGACAACTGGAAGAATGAACGAGTCCGCAAAAAAATTACGTTATCCTTCAGCAACGCTGTCTCTCCCCTTAACAGCAATCCTTACAATCCTTACCCGTGAAACCTCCGAAAGAATACATTTCAGAAAGGATGCCTCATGAATAAAATCATTGTTTTGAGCTGCCTGCTGGCTTTCACGCTCCCCGCGGCGGAATGCCTGGCCGGAGAGATCGGAAGAGTCACTTTCAAATCCCCGTGGAGCCGGACTGCCGTCCGTCCTGACACACCCGGAACTCCGGCAGCGGAACTCGCCGCGCGCATTGCGGCAACTCCGTCATCGGCGGATGGGCGGAAGCTCTGGACGGATGCGTTGAAACTGCGGACTCTCCGCACCGGGAAGGGCAATCCCCCAGCTCTGCAATTCAGGCAGGAGGGAGGTTTTTTCATCGCTGACGACCGGGAGAATGATACCGTCTATTACACCAACGGGAGGATCGGTCTGGGATTTTCCGGCGTGTCCTCGGGAAACTTGCGCCTGAGCAGTCTTTATGATTTCGCCTCCCGTCTGGAGTGGATTACAAAAACCGACGATTCCGCTTATTTCTGGGATATTACCTTCCGGAAGGACGGGAAGAATATCCGCCGGAATTCGCGGGACAAAGCCGAACAATTTTCCTTCACGCACGGATTGGAAAACGGTTCGCTGATTCTTTCCGGACACTGGCGGATGCGGGGACCTTCCGGGAATGGCCGGTATGCGGTTGACACCAGGATCGAGATCGCTCCGGACTCCCCGATTGCCGGTTGGCGGATTTCCGTTGACAACCAGCTTGACGATACGGGACTGTGGGAAGTGGTCTATCCTTTCATTCCCGGTCCGGGAAAATCCGGACAGATGGACTGTGTCGACCAGACGCGGTTTCATCACGCGGTGACGAAACAGGTCGGCAATCAGCTCTGGGCCGTTCAGGTGTTCCCCGTCATGTTCGGTGATTCCACCTTGTATGTGGCGGCGCATGACCCGAAGCATTATTACAAGCGTTATACCATGAAACCCGGAAACCATCTTGCATTGAAGGTGTATGTCCCGGACATGGGGGTCCCGAAGACCAGTTACCGGCAGAGCTATGATTTCCGGATCGGGCCCATCCGGGGCGACTGGTATGACGCCGCGCGGATTTACCGGGAATGGGCCCTGAAGCAGTCCTGGTGTTCCAGGGGAAAGGTGGAAAGCTGGAAGGCCGGCACGCCGGAAGGGCGCATGCGCGACACGCTTCTGTGGATCACGACCATGTATCCGCTGGGAAAATCAACGGTGAAAACGGGAGATGCGCTGCGGGAAATGAAACAGTTCTTCGGTGTTCCTGCCGGAGCGCATTATTATCACTGGTGGGGAGGCAACGGCGCGTTTGTTCCGAACACCTTGTGGGTGCCCGAGAAAGACCGCTACACGGAGGTCTCCGGAGCGCTGATGAAAGAGCACATTGAAATGATGCCCTACATCAATGTGCTGCATTATCAGATCGCGTTCCGGACCGGAAAAGCGCTGTGGCCGGATGTCCGGATTGAAAAGAAAGCCTATGAGCTGGCTCCGGAACTGTGGTGCAGGTCCGTCCCCAATCCGCCGGAGATCGGCCGCCGGATCAATGACCACTATCTGGTTTATGTCGGAAACAATGTTTTCACTCCCGCCTGCCGCTCCGTACAGAAATGGAGGGACATCCTGAATGAACTGGCTGTCAAAGTCGGCAATACCGGGGCGGACATGATCTATCTCGACCAGGGGTTTTCCTCGCAGCGCTGGTGCTGTTTCGACCGGACTCACGGACATCCGGCGGGAAGCGGATGCTTCTGGGCTGACGGCACCTATGAAATGGTCCGGCAGATCAAGAACGCCCGGGGGAAAGACCGTCCCTTCGCCCTGTCCGCGGAAGGAATTTACGAAGGATATCTTGATCTGGTGGAACTGCATCTGCAGGAATATATGACCGGTCACGATGAAATGCGCGCTCCGCTGTTCCATTCCATCTACAGCGGATACACGCTGTATATGGCGGGCGGCAAGTATCCGGACGACCTGCGCACCTTCACCATGAAAATGGGGAGCTGGATGCTTTACGGCTGCGCATTCCGGATTGATGTCAATTTCTTCCGGAATCCGGGGAAGCGCGCCCATGTCGAAATGCTGAAGAAACTGCTGGCGTTCATGAGCGATTACAAGGATTATCTGCGCTTCGGAACACTCCTGAAGCCGCCTGCCTGGGCGGAGGAGCCTCCTGTCATGGAAGTTGCATGGGAGCGTCAGCGTCATGCTCCCAGAAAACTGACCGCTCCTTCCATGGAACGCGGAAAGTTCCGCACGTCCGACGGAAGGGAGGCGCTTTTCATCGTCAATTTTGAAAATCATCCGCAGAATGCCGCACTCCGCCTCCCGAAGGCCCCGCTGGGAGTTCTGGACTGCCGGAAGCGGAAAATCGCCTTTTCTTATGAAAACGGAATCCTGAACTGCATGGTTCCTTCTCAGGAAGCCATTGCCGTCCAATTAACAAAGTGAGTGAAGATATGCAGCACCCGAAAGTTACAGTCATTGGCGCCGGAAGCTATTTTTTCGGCAAACAGGTCATCTGGAATATGGTGAAGAGCCCTCATCTGCGGAAGGGCACCCTTGCTCTGGTCGACACCGATCCCGAGCATCTGGAACTGATGCTTCTTCTGGCGGAGAAAGTCAAGGCGGCGACCGGGGCGCCCCTGAAAGTGGAAGGATCCGTCAACCGCCGGGATGTTCTCGGCGGTTCCGACTTCGTCGTGCTCTCCTTTTCCACGGACAACGCCTATTACCGCACGACGGATACACGGATCAGCGCAAAATACGGGATTACAATGTGTTCCGGCGACACCATCGGTCCGGGCGGCATTTTCCGCGCCCTCCGCGAGCTGCCGGAAGTGATTGCCATCGGGCAGGACGCCGAACGGCTGTGTCCGCACGCCTGGCTCATCAATTTCATCAATCCGACGACCGTGATGGGCATCGGACTGATGCGTCATGTGCCGAAGATGCGCAGTTTCGCCCTGTGTGACGGGAATCATATGCCGTACTTCAAATACCGCTACATGAAGCTTGCGGGAGTCATGGAGGAGAGCGCGGATGTCCCCGATCCGGAAAGCGCGGAAAAATTCCGGTTCAAAATCGCCGGGGTCAATCATTTCACCTGGATGACGGAGTGTTCCTATGAGGGGAGGGACATGATGGACGCCATCGGACGGACGCTGGCGCGGAAAGCCGGAGAGGAATTCCGCCGTCCGCCCGGAATCAAGTCGAAACCCCGTTTCAACTGGAATTATGCAAATGCCCTGTTCCGGATCTACCATGCCTATCCCACGGCTGTCAGCCATACCAAGGAGTATCTTCCCTTTTTCCAGGGCCATGGCGTCACGCCGTGCGAACCGGAAGGGATTCAGCTCTTCGACGGATACAAGCGCGGCGAGGAGATGGACCGTCACTGGCAGAGCATCCGCAATCTGGTGGACGGCGTCACGCCGATTTCGGAATTCCTGGAAATGAGTCACGGCGACCATGCCACGGACATCATCGAAAGCATGGTCGGCAATCTCGGAAAGCGTTTTTACATCAATACCGTGAACGGCGGCGCCGTGAGCAATATGCCGCAGGATGCGTTTCTGGAACTTGAATGCGAGGTCGATTTCGAAAACGGTCCGCGTCCGCTTCCGTTCGGGGAAATGCCGCGCGGTCTTCTGGGGAGGCAGATGCAGGTTCTTGACACACATGAGCTTACCGTGGAGGCGGCATTGACTTATGACCGGCGGACGCTCCTGAAGGCATTGTGCACCGATCCCATGATTGTCAATATCGGCGATGCGGAGAATATCATGCGGGAACTGCTGGAAGCGGAAAAAGAGGCGCTTCCGGGATGGAACTGAGGAGAAACGATCCATGAACATGCGGAAAATCATATCCGGAACGGCCGCCGCGCTGCTTTTCTGCGGATTCTCCCTGCCGGGCGCGCCTGCGAAGTGGCCGCCGGAACTCACGGAAATCCAGGTGGTCAGCTCGTATGACCGGACTCTTCAGCCGTCCATGTTTTACGCTCCGCCGAAGCAGGGCAGGCCTGTGCCGCTTCTGGTGGGGCTCCATACCTGGAGTTCGAATCACAAGGCCGCCGTCATGCCTTATTATGAATTCTGCCGGAAAAACTCCTGGGCCTTTCTGTATCCCAATTTCCGCGGGGCAAACCGGAATCCCGGGGCCTGCGGATCCGAGGGCGCGGTGCAGGATATTCTCGATGCCGTTGCGGCCGTGCGCGGGAAGATTGCCGTTGATCCGGACCGTATTTACCTGGCCGGGAATTCCGGCGGAGGACACATGGCGCTTCTCATGGCGGGGCGGCATCCTGAAATCTGGGCGGGAGTTTCCGCCTGCGTGCCGATCAGCGATCTGGCCGCATGGCACGGCGAGAGCCTGCGGAGAAAAAAGAGTTACTGGAAAATGCTGGAACGGGTCACCGGAGGCGCCCCGGGGCTCTCGAAGGAAGTGGATCTCCAGTACCGCCTCCGTTCGCCGATTACTTATCTGGCGGCCGTCAGGGGCAAAGTCAAGATCGATATCCTTGCGGGGATCAATGACGGGCACGGCAGAGGGTCCGTTCCCATCCGGCACTCTCTGCGCGCATTCAATCTGCTGGCTGCCGAGGCGGACCGCATTCCCGATCCGGCGATTGAAACCATGACGCGGGAACGGAAAGTCCCGTCTGAAATCGCCGGGGAATGGCCGGATGTTGAATTCCGGCGGCGCAGAATTCATTTCCGCCGCATTTCGGGAAACGTCCGCGTCACCATCTTCGAGGGTGGACATGAAACCATGCCGGTCCCGATGCTCAACTGGCTGTCACGCCAGCGGCGCGGGGCCGAAGCGGACTTTTCCGTGCCGGAAAAACTGATGAAAAGCTCAAGCGAGGATTCTCATGTCTCCGGTTGAGTCCATTCTTCTTCTCGCAGCGGACGGTTCCTCCATTCCCGTTCTTCCTGAGTGCCGTCCGGAGGGTTGCGCCTGCGTATGCAATGCCCGTTTCCGTGCCGCCTTTTCCGCCAGAGGCTTTGAAATCACCGTTGCAGTTCCGGACGCGCTGGGACCGGCGGAGGAACTGGAGATTTTTCATGTCCAGAACATCCGGTTTTTCCATCATCACGCCCCATGCGGAAGCGTGCATAGTTCCAGGCGTTTTCTGCAGCCTCTGGAAAAGATCCATTATTATGGAAATTCCGAAGATTCCCCGCTGCCTCTTCTTGCCCTTATCAACCGCAGCCGTCACTGCGCATTCGTCGCCGGCGCACTCAATCAGGCAGTGTTCTTTACGGAATTTCAAGTGGAAAGTCTTGACAGCGGACGGCGCGCCGGTCTGCGGATCTTCCCGCGCCTGCGTTCGATTCCCTCGATCCCTCCGGGAGAAATCAGGATGGAACCGCTTTATCTGGAATTTTTCAGCTCCTTCGCGCTGAATCATCTTTTCGACGGCTATGCCTGCGCTTTGCGGCGCCGTCTTCCTTCCGTTGCCGACTGCAGCGTTCTGCGGAACGAGCTCATCTGGGGCAGCTGGAACATGAAAATCGGCATGAACATCAATGAAGCGCTGATTCTCCGCAACGCCGCCTATGCGAAAAAGCATTTTCCCCGTGTCAAATGGATCCAGATCGACGAAGGCTATTCCATCAACCGCTGCCGCGGGGAAATGGCTCTCGCCGATGATCCGGATTCCCTGGTCGATCCGGAGAAATTTCCGCACGGCATGCGTTACATGGCCGACGCCATCCGCGATATGGGACTCAAGCCCGCCATCTGGTTTTCCCTGAACATGCGCGCCGATGCTCCTTTCGTGTCGGAACGGCCCGACTGCATTCTGAAGGATGACGAGGGCAGACTTTACATCCCCGGGAAAAACGACTGGCGCTGGTTCGATCCGTCCCATCCGGAATTTCCCGGGTATCTGGAAAAGATCCTGGACCTGGTGTTCCGGCGCTGGGGCTATGAGGCTCTGAAGCTTGATTTCTACTCTTATCCCTTTTTTGCAACCCGGGCGGCTTATTGCAAGTCCGGACGCTCTCCGCTGGAACTGCTGGATTCCTTTTTCCGGACCATCCGGAGAGCCCTTCCGCCTTCCGGGTATTATCAGCTGGGATCGACCACGACGAATGTCAATCTGCTTTTCGCCCCGCATGTTGACAACGCCCGCTATTCCGCGGATATTGATGTCGTGGAAAAGAGTCATGAAAATTTTCTGGGGATCATTGACAAAGGAGTGCTGGCGCTCTGGGTGAACCGCGCCGGAACCCTGCTCTTCAACAGCGACGCCGCCGGCTGTTTTCCATATCCGGGGGAAACGGCGGAAAAAAGCTGGGCTCTCTGGTGCTATCTTACCGGAACCATGCTGGAGATCGGAGGAGACATGCCCGCCGCCGATCAGAGACGGCTTCTGGATTTGAAAAAACTGTTCGATCACCCTGTCAACGGATCGGATTGTGAACTGGTTTCGCTGTCCTGGCTTGAGGGAAAAGAGGCTCCACTGCTGATTTTCAACCGCACCCACAGTCTTTTCGGCGCATTCAACTGGCATCCCTTCCTGTCCTGCCGCGGAAGCATCGCGCTCCGGGAACTGCAAGCCGGAGCCGTTGCGGCGGCAGATTTTTTCACCGGACGAGCGATTCCTGTTCATGACGGAATCTGTGAATTCTCCCTCGAACCGATGCAGTCCGTCTGCTGGAATATCATCCATGACAACAAGGAGGAAACGATATGATCCGTCCATCATCCGCATCTTTGCTTGCCGTCGCGCTGCTGACCGGACTTGTCTGCGCGGGCGCGGAATACCACGTTGACAATCTGCGGGGCAGCGACCGCAATCCCGGCACGGCGGAAAAACCCTTCCGGACCATCCGGCGCGGTGTCTCCCGTTTGAAGGCGGGCGACAAGCTTGTTTTGAAAGCCAATCCCGGCATGGCTTATCGGGAAAATCTGGTTCTCCGCAATGTCGCGGGGACGGCGGAGTCTCCCATTGTCATAGAAGGCGGAAATGCGGTCCTCTGCGGTTCCGTGCCCGCCGATCCGGGGAATTACGAGGATGTCGGGGAGGGGATTTTCCGCCGCCGGCTCAAGCTTGCCCCCAACCGCAGGATGCGTTACAATCTGATTCTTGAGAACAGGTATCAGCGGATGGGGCGTGCGATGAAATCCGGACGCAAGGTGCCCTTCAAGCCCGTCAGGGACCTGAAGGAGGGGGAATGGACTTACCGCGAGGAGGAGGAAATGATCTATCTCCGTCTCGGCAAGGGGAAAAAGCCGGGACCGGACACTGTGCGGGAACCGGATCTGCGGCTGGCTTCCGGCGTGATGGTAAGCGGAACAAGCCGCCATATCATCATCCGCGGCATCACGGTTGAGAATTTCTGGAATGACGGATTCAACATCCACGGAGATGCGCGGGACATCCTGTTTGCCGACATCAAGGCGTTTTACAACGGCGACGACGGAATCAGCGCCCATGAAAGCGCCGAAATCCGGGTGGACGGCTATGAGGCGAGCGGCAATTCCACCGGCATCTGCCATGTCAACAATTCCGTGGCCGTTCACCGCAACGTCAAGCTGAGCGGCAATGCGGGGATCGAACTGGATCTCTCAAACCGGCACAATGAATTTGAGAATCTGGAGATTCTTTCCAGCGCTCCGCGCGGAATCAATCTGAACAGCAAAACCCTGCGCATCCGTGGCGGCCGCCTGGTTTACAGGCTGCCCGCCCGGACTTCCATACGGACACCGGCTCCGGACATTTCCGGCTTTCTCATGCCGTGAATAAGGACCTGGAGGTCCGGCCAGGCATCCGGAACTGCTCCTGCCCCTGCTTTGTCCCCGGACATGCAGGTCTCACGGGGACGCCCCGTCCGTGTATTTCTGTTTTGTTGAGCATGAGACGGAAATGATTCCGGAAAACATTTGCAAAAAGATTTTGTCCGATTATATTAATGAAATGTTCTGAAACCAAGGGACTGTTTCCCGCGGCGGAAGACACGAAAAAAAGATATCGTTCTGAACATTCAGGGTGCGTCCCGGGTGCAAGGCGGTGATCGAAGCAAAGGATTCGCCATCCCCGTGCGCCGTTGTCCGGAACACGGGGATTTTTTTATGCCGCGGAAGGAGCAGCAATGGAAACGGAAACCAGAATCGCACTGATCGGGATCATCGTGGAGAATCAGCGGATCACCGAGGAACTCAACCGGATTCTCCATGAATACGGGGAATATGTCGTGGGACGCATGGGGGTGCCCTACAAGAAGCAGAATGTCTGCATCATCAGTGTGATTGTGGACGCGCCGAACAATGTCATCAGCTCTCTTTCCGGAAAGCTCGGCATGCTTGACGGCATCAGCGTGAAAACAGTATATTCCAAAAAATAAAGGGAAGGACGGTGGAAATATGATGAAATACGATCCGAAATCATCCAGAGCCGAGGAATTCATCAACGATCAGGAGATTCTGGAAACCCTGGCCTATGCCGAAGCGCATAAGAACGACCGCGTGCTCGTCGAACAGATTCTGGAAAAGGCGAAGGAATGCAAAGGTCTGACGCACCGGGAGGCTCTGGTCCTGCTGGACTGCGAGCTGGAGGAGGAGAAGGGGAAAATCTTCGCCCTTGCGCGTGAGATCAAGCAGAAATTCTACGGAAACCGCATTGTGATGTTTGCCCCGCTGTATCTCTCCAACTACTGTGTCAACGGCTGCACCTACTGCCCTTACCACCTGAAAAACAAGCACATCCGGCGCAAGAAGCTGACGCAGGAGGAGATCGCGAAAGAGGTGATCGCGCTGCAGGACATGGGGCACAAGCGTCTTGCGCTTGAAACCGGCGAGGATCCGGTTCACAATCCGATCGAATACGTTCTGGAGAGCATTAAGACGATCTACGGGATCAAGCACAGAAACGGGGCGATCCGCCGGGTCAATGTCAACATCGCCGCGACGACGGTCGAGAACTACCGCAAACTCAAGGAGGCCGGGATCGGCACCTACATTCTCTTTCAGGAGACCTACAACAAGAAGGCCTATGAGGAGCTGCATCCGACCGGTCCGAAACACGATTACGCCTATCACACCGAGGCGATGGACCGGGCGATGGACGGCGGAATCGATGATGTCGGCTGCGGCGTTCTGTTCGGGCTGAATCTCTACCGCTACGATTTCGTCGGGCTCCTGATGCACGCGGAGCATCTTGAGGCGGCCAAAGGCGTCGGACCGCATACGATCAGCGTGCCGAGAATCCGCGCTGCGGACGACATCGACCCCGGGACGTTCTCCAACGCGATTTCCGATGAGATCTTTGAAAAGATCGTTGCCGTTCTGCGGATTGCGGTTCCCTATACGGGAATCATTATTTCCACGCGTGAATCGCAGAAGGCGCGCGAACGCGTGCTCCGCCTCGGCGTGTCGCAGATCAGCGGCGGCTCCCGCACGAGTGTCGGCGGCTATGTGGAAAAGGAGAGCGAGGAGGAGAATTCCGCTCAGTTCGACGTCAGCGACACGCGCTCGCTCGACGAAGTCGTGAACTGGCTGCTCGGGCTCGGCTACATCCCGAGCTTCTGCACCGCCTGTTACCGGGAGGGGCGCACCGGGGACCGTTTCATGAAACTGGTGAAGTCCGGACAGATCGCAAACTGCTGTCAGCCGAATGCCCTGATGACGCTGAAGGAATATCTGGAGGATTATGCTTCGGAGGACACCCGGAAAAAAGGCGAAAAGGTGATTCAGGATGAGATTCCGCGCATTCCCAATGAAAAAGTGCGCGCGATCGCCATGGACCATCTGCGCGAGCTTCATGACGGGAAACGGGATTTCCGTTTCTGAAGCATCCGCTTCCCATTTCCCCGGCATATCGTCCTGTACGGATCGCCGGGGAGGGGCAGGGCCGTCCATGCGCGGGTGTGACATGCTTCCGCCGGAAAGAAAAAGCTTTGATTTTCGGGAAATCTCTTGAAAAACCTCAATCCCGTGACATTTTAAACTGCTGATTGAATTTTTTAACAAGGGAGAAGATACCGTGCCGTATATTGCGAATACAGAAAGCGACCGCGCGGAAATGCTCAAGGCCGCCGGCTTTTCCAGTCTGGAGGACATGTGGGAGAAGGCGGGCGTCCGCTTCCCGTATCCCGCGCTTTCGGGGATTCCCGAGGGGCGGTCCGAATACGAGGTCGTGAAGCATCTCGAACATCTGGCGGACATGAACGCAACCCATCTGATCAACTTTGTCGGCGGGGGTTACTACGATCATGTCATTCCCTCCGTCGTCGACAGCATTGTCTCCCGGGGGGAATTCTACACAGCCTACACGCCATATCAGCCCGAAGCCTCCCAGGGGACGCTTCAGGCGATCTACGAGTATCAGACCGCGATGTGCCGCCTGACCGGAATGGAGGTCTCCAATGCGAGCCTTTACGACGGCGGAACCGCGCTTTTCGAAGCGATGATGATGTCCGTCAAGATCACCGGCCGTCGGAAGGTCGTGATTTCCGGCGCGGTTTCTCCGATTTTCCGCCGCATGATCGAATGCTACTGCATCAATCTGGATGTGGAGCGGCGCGAGGTGCCGGCCGGAAGCGGGACGGACTCCAATCTGGAAAATCTCAAGCGCGCGGTGGATGAAAACACGGCATGCGTGATCGTCCAGTATCCGAACTTTTTCGGCGAGATCGAGGATCTCAGCAGCGTGGTCGCCGCCGCCCATGCCAACGGGGCGCTGGCCGTCTGTTCCACCTATCCCGTCGCGCTGAGCGTCCTGAAGACGCCCGGCGAAATGGGATTCGACATCGTGACGGGGGAGGGGCAGAGCCTCGGGATTCCGCTGAGTTTCGGCGGTCCCTATCTCGGATTCATGACCGTCCGCGGCAAATACATGCGCAAGATGCCCGGACGCATCGTCGGGCGCACGAAGGACCTCGACGGCAGGGACGGCTTCGTCCTGACAATCCAGACGCGCGAGCAGCATATCCGCCGGGAGCACGCAACCAGCAACATCTGTTCGAACGAGAGCCTCTGCGCGCTGTCCGCCCTGGTTTATCTGACCGCGGTCGGCAAACAGGGATTTGTCGACATCGGCAATCTCTGCATGTCCAAGGCGGTCTTCGCCAGAAACGAACTCCTTGCCATCAAGGGCGTGGAGCCGGTCGGAAACGGCATTTTCTTCAATGAGTTCGTCATCAAGGTGCCCTGCGACGCTTCGGAACTGGCCGGAAAGCTGATCGACAAGGGATTCGCCGCCGGGTTCCCGCTCGGCAGATACTACGCGGACCGGCGCGATCAGCTGCTGATCGCCGTCACGGAGAAACGCACGAAGGAAGAGATCAAAGCGCTTGCAAACGCAATGGAGGCATTACTGTGAAACTGATATTCGAATCCGGCCGTCCCGGGCGCACAGGCGCCGTCCTTCCCGTTCTTGACGTGCCGCAGGGATGTGCCGTTCCGCCGTCCCTCCGGCGTTCGGAAACCGCCGGGCTGCCCGAGGTTTCCGAACTGGAGACCGTGCGCCATTTCACGAATCTCAGCAGAATGAACATGAGCGTGGATACAAATTTCTATCCGCTCGGTTCCTGCACGATGAAATACAATCCGAAGTCCCATGAGAAAATCGTCCGGATGCCGGGATTCGCCGAACTGCATCCGCTTCTTCCGCAGCTCCGGCACGGCGGCGTTCTGACGCAGGGCGCGCTGACGGTGATCTATGAAACCGAACGGATGCTGAGCGAGATTCTCGGATTCTCCCAGACCACGATGCAGCCGATGGCGGGCGCGCACGGGGAACTGACCGGCGTGATGCTGATCGCCGCCTACCACAAGTCGCGGCGGGACTATGCGCGGAAGATCATGCTGATTCCCGACGCCGCCCACGGAACGAATCCCGCAAGCGCGTCGGTGGCGGGATTCACGACAAAGGTGGTGCCGAGCGACGAAAATGGAAATGTCGATCTCGATGCGTTGAAGGGCATGCTCTCTCCGGAGGTGGCCGGCATCATGCTGACCTGTCCGAACACACTCGGACTCTTCGATCCGAACGTCAGGGAAATCTGCTCTCTGATCCACGAGGCCGGCGGTCTCTGCTACTGTGACGGCGCAAACTTCAATGCGATCATCGGGCGTCTGCGTCCCGGTGACATCGGCTTTGACGTGATGCATGTCAACATCCACAAAACCTTTTCCACGCCGCACGGCGGCGGCGGCCCGGGCGCGGGTCCGGTCGGCGTGGCGGAAAAACTCGTTCCGTTCCTGCCGGTCTCCCGCGTGGTGCGGCGTTCCGACGGCATGTGCGTGCTGGAATATGAACATCCCGAGTCGATCGGTTACATCGCACCGTTCTACGGCAACTTCGGCGTGATCCTGCGGGCTTATGCCTATCTTCTGACTCTCGGACGCAAAGGGCTGGTCCGCGTCAGCGAGAACGCCGTGCTCAACGCCAACTACATCATGGCTGCTCTGAAGCCTTATTATGAGCGCAAATATGACCGCGTCTGCATGCACGAGTGCGTCTTTTCCGCATCGAAACAGGTGCGGGAGGGCGGCGTTCATGCGCTGGACGTGGCGAAGGCGCTGATTGACCGGGGCATTCATCCGCCGACCATTTACTTCCCGCTGATCGTGCCGGAGGCGCTGATGATCGAGCCGACCGAGACCGAGTCGCGGGAGGACATGGATGACTTCATCCGGGCGATGATCGAAATTGCGAAACTGGCGCAGGAGTCGCCCGAATCGCTGAAAGCGTGTCCGCTGACGATGCCCGTGAAGCGTCTGGATGAGACGACTGCCGCGCGCAAGCCCGATCTTGCCTGCCCCTGACTTTTTCCCGCGGAAAAATTTCTCCGATTTGCATTTTCCCCGGGAGAGGGTACATTAATCGGGATCATATGCTGGATTCCCGCAATCCAAGACTTTTTTTGGAGAAAAAATATGGAACTGAAGGTAATTAAGGCGGACGGCGATTATACGCATGTGGCTCTCTCCGGACGGCTCGATATCGACGGGGTCACTTCCGTGGAGGAAAAATTCACGAATGTCGTCAGCGCCAAGGGCAAACCGGCGATTGTGGATATGACGGAGGTCGGTTTTATCGCTTCTCTGGGCATGCGCATGCTGCTGACCGCGGCGAAAGCGCTGCGCGCGAATGGAGCGAAGCTGGTCGTTTATAATCCGCAGCCCGTCGTCCTGGAGGCGCTTCAGACTGCCGGATTTGCCGCGGTGATGCCCATAGAAAACGACTTTTCGAAAGCGCTGGCTCTTCTGCAGAATGTCTGATGACAATGCGCTTTCCCCGATTGAGATGAGGAAAAACGGCATGTCCGGCAGACTTGAGTTTCAGCTGCGCAACACTGTCGGGGATGTTTCCGTTTCCCTGCCTTTGATCCGGCGTTTTGCGGCGGAATCCGGACTCGCGGGGCGTCAGGAATATGTTTTGATCTTGTCATATGAGGAACTTGCGACCAATATTGTAAAGTACGGATTTGATGATGCAGCCATACACCGGATCCGAGTTCTGCTGGAGAATCATTCCAGAGGCGTCAGCCTTACGCTGATGGATGACGGTCATGAATTCGATCCATGCCGCGCGCCTGTTCCGGAATTTTCTCCGGATCCTGCGTCGGGGGCGCCTGGCGGCGCGGGGCTTCGTCTTGTAAGGAAGATGGCGCGTTCCATGCAGTATTCCCGCGAAAACGGATGGAATGTTGTCAAAGTTCTGATTTAGCCTGTTGCACGAGTGGCGGAACGGCAGACGCGCCGGATTTAGGTTCCGGTTTCGCAAGAAGTGCAGGTTCAAGTCCTGTCTCGTGCACCATTTTCCGCATTGCAATTGTTTTCCTGCTCAGTGCTCCCTGACCGATTCCAGCGGGATATGCACGGACGGCGTGAAGGGGCTGGAGGAATCCAGATGAGGATGACGCTGGTCGTCGAAGAAAATATGCGGGCGGAGAATGGAAAGGATGCGCCCCTTGTCCATGCCTCCGAGGAAGAAGGTCTGGTCCACGGGGATGTCCCACTTGCGCAGCGTGGTGACCACCCGTTCATGAGCGGGCGCGGAGCGGGCCGTCACAATCGCCATTTTCATATAGCGTTGATATTTCGGATCGCTTTTGAGCCGTTCATCCTCCAGCTTGTGGAGTTTCGCCAGTTTGGAGAAGAGATCGGCCAGGGGACCGGGAGCATGCGGGATCATGGCTTTTTCCGTTTCCGCGGAATAAAATTTTTCGATGCCTTCCTTCTGATAGACCTCTTCGGCGCTGGAATCGGCAATCACGCCGTCGAAGTCGAATGCGATGCAGAGTCCGGGATTGCCGGGATCGTCCTCGGCCGCGCTGGCGAGAACCTGCCCCGCGGGATAGCCTTCCTTCATCGCCTGGCGGACATCGCTGGAATTGGCGGAGAGGAAGAGCGAAACGTTGTAGGCCGGAATGTATTTGAACGGGGAGTCGCCGGTGGTGAATGCCGCCCGGATGATGTTGAGACCGTAGTGCTGAATGGAATAGAAGACGCGCAGTCCGGTGTCCGGATCATTATGGCTGAGAAGGACAACCTCGATCGGCTGAGTGTCGGGGAAAAACTGGTTCATCGCCAGCAGACGCTTTACAAAGGGAAACGCCACGCCGGTGTTGAGAATGTCATGCTGATGCTCATACTGATAGTCCCGGTATGCGTTCAGCCCCTGCTTGCGGAAAACGCTGTCTGCCTCGTCCAGCTGGAAAAGGGCGCTGGACGCCACTCCGATCACCAGTTTCTCTTCAATTTTATACGCCATGGGAATTCATCCTTCTTCGCTCATATGTATTTTTGTTTTTCTTTTTCGGCTGCGAGTTTCCGCAGCAGCAGCTTGATTTTTTCCGTGCTGGACGAGGGCGCGACCAGCGTCACGTCCGGAGTCTGAATCACGACCATTTCCCGGAGATCAATTCCTGCGATCAGGCGATTTTCATCTTCGGAAAATACGATGCAGTCCCGGCAGTCCAGCAATTCCGCCGAAGCGTGTATGACATTGTTGTCGGCATCGGCGGAGAAGTGATTGCGCAGGGAGGTCCAGTTCCCGATATCGTCCCATCCGAATTCCGCTTCCAGCATCAGAGTTCCGGACGCGTGTTCCATAATCGCGTAATCGAAGGAGATCTTCGGGAGTTCTGCAAATGCCTGCCTGCATTCCGGAGAGAATGTTTCCGCTGTCCAGACGCGCGCCGTATTTTCCGCAAAGCGGCAGAGTTCCGGAGTTTGAAGATGCATCTCCTCCAGAATGGTTTTCACGGAAAAGACAAACATTCCGCTGTTCCATTTGCAATTGCCTTGCGCAAGCATCTGCTGCGCCTTTTCCTTGGAAGGTTTTTCCGTGAAACATTTTACTTCAGAAAATTTTCTGCCGGATCGGTGCAGCGGCTTTCCGCATACAATATACCCGTAATTGGGACTTGGTTCGGAAGGGGTGATTCCAAGTGTCACGACGGCATGCCGTCCTGCTGCCGTGTCGGCACAGGCTTGCAAGTCAGCGATCATCGCCTGCTGATTGACGATCAGATGATCCGCCGGCAGAAGAATCATCAGCGCGTCTTCAGATGCCGCGTATGCCTTGACGATTCCCGCCGCGAGCGCAACGCACGGCGCGGTATCCCTGGCGCACGGTTCTCCGATGACATGCTCTTCCGGAAGCTGGGGGAGGAGCGCCCGGATATGGGCGGTATACTCTTCATTCGTGACAATGAGAATATTTTCCGGCGGAACCAGTCCCTGAAGGCGGAGAACGGTCTGTTCAATCAGCGGGGCGTTGCCGAACAGCTTTTTCAGCTGTTTCGGGTGCGCGGCGCGGCATTCCGGCCAGAACCGTTCTCCGCGGCCGCCCGCCATGATGACAGCATAAATGTTTTTCCCCATCATAATCCTTTTTCCGGAAATTCCTTTGCGAGAAATTCCGCCAGCGCCTGTCTCCAGTCCGGCATGGGAGCAAGACCGCTCAGGCGCAGCATCATTTTTTCCAGACGCGAGTTGGCCGGCCGCGGCGCAGGCCGCGGGAATTCCGCTGTGGAACAGGGAAGGACCTTCTGAGAGACTCCCGTCAGGAGGAAGATTTCCAGTGCGAAGTCATACCAGGAGGCTTCGCCTTCGCAGGTCATGTGAAATGTGCCGGTCAATTCCGGGCGGAGCAGAATTTCCCGGAGTTTCCGTGCAACGGCAAGCGTGCTGGTCGGATTGCCGATCTGGTCGCTGACGACTTTCAGCTCCGGACGCGTTCCGTCGGCAAGTTTCAGCATCGTGTGCACAAAACTTGGTCCTCCTGCGCCATACAGCCATGAAATTCGGGCAATCACGTGATTCGGACAGTGATGCCGGATCATCTCCTCGCCTGCGAACTTGCTCTGACCATATACCGTGTGTCCGCCGCCGGCATGGTCGAATTCCGTGTAGGGGCGGTCGGAAGCTCCGTCGAATACGTAGTCTGTGGAAATCGCGATCAGGCGGATCCCGTTCCTGGCGCACGCGGAGGCGACGTTTGCCGAACCGAGGGCGTTCAGCCTGTATGCAAGATCGCATTCCGTTTCGCATTTGTCCACGGCTGTCATTGCCGCGCAGTGAATCACGGCGT
The DNA here is from genome assembly GCA_944391115.1 of uncultured Victivallales bacterium. GTDB lineage: Bacteria > Verrucomicrobiota > Lentisphaeria > Victivallales > UBA1829 > UBA11452. Next base: position 94,903 of record CALXSJ010000008.1, read on the forward strand.
CCGGCGCGCAGTCCCGGATGACTTCATTGATCCCGTGCTCATCGGTGATATCCGCCTCCGGCAGGTCGGTGGGGATCATCTGGAATTCGGAGAGCTCTGCGCAGAGTGTGCGTCCGAGCATTCCTCTGCCGCCGGTAAGGAGAATTTTCACAGCAGATACTCCTTGTCATAATAGTCAAAGACCTCCGCATCGGCGAGGAACGGATTTTTCGTATCCTTTTCGGACAGGATGAAGGACTCCGCATTGACACGCCAGTTTATGCCGAGAGCGGGATCGTTCCAGGCGATTCCCCGCTCGTGCGACGGCATGTAGCGGTTGTCGCACTTGTAGGCGAAAAGCGCCTCTTCGGTCAGGACGACGAATCCGTGCGCAAATCCGCGCGGCACAAAAAGCTGGCGCTTGTTTTCCCCGGAGAGTTCAACGGCGACATGCTTTCCGAAGGTCGGGGAGCCTCTGCGAATGTCGACTGCGATATCAAGGACTCCGCCCTGTATCACGCGAACCAGTTTCGCCTGCGTGTAAGGCGGCGCCTGAAAATGCAGGCCGCGCAGCACGCCGAAACGGGATTTCGATTCATTATCCTGCACAAAATCTGCAGGAATTCCATTTTTTGCGTAAGCTTCCCTGTTCCAGGATTCAAAAAAATAACCGCGCGCATCCCCGAAGACTTTCGGTTCAAGAATGAGAACTCCTTCAATTCCCGTTTGAATCACATTCATGGAACTTCATGTCTCCTGGATCAGGCGCATCACATATGCGCCGTATTCGGTTTTCAGCATGTCTTTGACGCTTGCGCGGAGCTCTTCCCGCGTCATCCAGCCGTTTGCATAGGCGATTTCCTGAAGACAGGCGATCTGAAGCCCCTGCCTCGTTTCAATGGTCCGGATAAAATTTGCCGCGTCAAGAAGACTTTCATGCGTTCCGGTATCCAGCCACGCATAACCGCGCTTGAGTTTTTCCACATGCAGCTCGCCGCGGTGCAGATATTCATTGTTCACACTGGTGATTTCCAGTTCGCCCCGGGCGGAAGGTTTGATGTTTTTTGCGATTTCCACCACGTCGTTGTCATAGAAATAGAGTCCGGTGACGGCAAAATTCGATTTCGGCTTTTCCGGTTTTTCCTCAATGGAGATTGCTTTCCCCTCCTTATCAAATTCCACGACCCCGAAACGCTCCGGATCGCTCACATAGTAGCCGAATACCGTTGCCCCCTTTTTTCTCGCGGCGGCTTCGCGCAGAAGCATGCTGAGGTTCGCACCGTAGAAAATATTGTCCCCGAGCACCAGTGCGACGGAGTCTGTTCCGATGAACGATTCCCCGATCAGAAACGCCTGCGCCAGACCGTCCGGCGAAGGCTGGACCTCATAGGAAAGGCGGATCCCGAATTTCGAACCGTCTCCGAGAAGCCGGACGAAGCCGCTCTGATCCTTCGGCGTTGTGATGACAAGAATTTCCCGGATGCCCGCCAGCATCAGGACGGAGAGCGGATAATAGATCATCGGCTTGTCATAGACCGCCAGAAGCTGCTTGGAGACTCCCTGCGTAATCGGATGCAGGCGCGTTCCCGCGCCGCCCGCCAGTACAATTCCTTTCACTGCACACCTCCAGTGCCGAGCCGTTCGCGGTGATAAGTGCCTTCCTGCACATGTTTGCACCAGGTGAAGCGGTGGTCGAGATACCACTGCACGGTTTTCCGGATGCCGCTTTCAAAGGTTTCGAGCGGCTTCCAGCCCAGTTCGCGCCCGATTTTCGCTGCGTCGATCGCATAACGCAGATCATGGCCGGGGCGGTCGGTCACAAAGGTGATCTGTTTCGAATAGGATTTGCCGTCCGCGCGCGGCTGAAGTTCGTCGAGGATTTCACAGATCTTGCGGACGACCTCAATGTTTTTCTTCTCATTGTGCCCTCCGATATTGTAGGTCTCGCCGGGAACGCCCCGTGTCGCCACCAGATACAGGGCGCGCGCATGGTCTTCCACATAGAGCCAGTCGCGGATCTGCGCCCCCGTGCCGTAGACGGGGAGCGCCTTGCCGTCCAGCGCGTTGAGGATGACCAGGGGAATCAGCTTCTCCGGGAAGTGGTAAGGGCCGTAGTTGTTGGAGCAGTTCGTGACGAGGGTCGGAAGCTGGAACGTGCGTTTCCAGGCCCGGACCAGATGATCGCTTGCCGCTTTGCTCGCGGAATACGGCGAAGACGGCGCGTAGGGGGTTGTCTCCCGGAAAAAATCACCGGGGCCTTTCAGGTCGCCGTAGACCTCGTCCGTGGAGATATGATGGAAGCGGAAACGTTTTTTCGCCCCTTCATCGAGTGTGCGGTGATATTTGCGCGCGGCTTCGAGCAGCGTATAGGTTCCGACGATATTGGTCTGAATGAATTCTCCGGGACCGTCGATGGAACGGTCCACATGGGATTCCGCTGCCAGATGCATGACGATGTCCGGACGGAAATCCGCAAAGATGCGGTCCATCGCGGATTTGTCGCAGATGTCCGCTTTTTCGAAGCGGAAGCGCGGATCGGCGGAAACGCTTTCCAGAGATTCCAGATTGCCCGCATAGGTCAGCTTGTCAACGACACAGACACGGTCCTCCGTATTCCCGATGATATGGCGCACGACGGCCGAACCGATGAATCCGGCGCCGCCTGTAACTATAATTCTGTTCACCGGAATATTCCTCCCAGATTGTTTTTACTTCTCAGTTAATATAAAGCCCATCGAAAGGATGTCAACTTTTCCTCCCGAAAAAGGAATGGTTTTTCCCGTGACGGCTTTGCCGCGATGCATCCGGGATGAGGGAGTTTCCCAGATGAAAAAGGCGGGGCATTTTTGCGCCCCCTCCGGAGGAGTTTTCCGTCATCGGCTGACGCTTGATCTTATTTTCAAGACTTTTTCATTTTCATGCTTGAAAAACGTTGAATTCAGATTCAAATTATAAGAATCGGATTCCTTCATGAAAAGCTGAACGGGACGGGTTCTGAGAATGTCGAAAAGGAAAAAAATTCTGACGATTGCCGTTTGCGCGGTGTTCGGATTGCTTTTGCTGACTGCGGCGGCCTGCCGGATTGCTCTCAGTTCGACTGTCATCTGTTCCAGATGGCTTCCGATGGCGGGCCGGATGACGAATTCTTCCATCTCGGCATCCGAAGTCAATCTGAGTCTTCTCCGCAATTCTCTGGAGATCAAGGATTTTTTTTACGCGGATTCCAGCGGGTTTGAGCTCCGGATCGATTCATTGAACACGAGGATTGCTTTTTTCAGGCTGTTGTCAAAGGATTTCCGGATCGACGCCCCCGCGCTGCAGGGAGTGCGCATCAAATTCCGGCAGGCTGCGGGGAAGGCGGCCATTCCGGCCCCTGCACGGAAACCTGCGGGGATTCCGCCTCCGTCCGTGACAAAAGAACCGTTGCCGCATCCGGGGGATGGGCGCATCCCGCTGATGAACAATATCCGGATTCCGGAATCGATCCTCGGCTGGAAAGTGCTGCCTTTCAAAGTTGCGCTGCGGGATCTTGTGATCCGCGATCTTGCCGTGGATTATGCCGGGGCGGATGGAACGGAACTGAATTATGCGCTTGAATCTCTGACTTTGAACCGGATCGGGCCCGGCATGTTTTCGGAACTGCGGCTGGATTCCATTCTGACCGCTTCCCGGAAGAAGACCGGGGTGGAAATCCGGTCGCTTCCTCTGTCCCTTGTCTGTAAAATGCTTCTGGATTCCAGTCTTTTCCCGGAAAGTCTGGAGCTGTCCGTCGATTCCCGAGCGGAATCTCCGGCCGCTCTTCTTGTTCCCGCGGCAAGTCTGAAGGTCCCCCTTGCACTGGAGCGGATGCGTTTTCTTGTGCGGGGTAAATGCAGTGCGGGAAAATGGACTCTGGAACAGGGACTTTTTTCCATGGGAAAATCCTCGCTGAAGGCATCCGGCGAACTGGAGCCCCGTCTCAATCACGCTTCACTTGACTGGACGCTGAAGCTGTATCCCGGGCAGTTTCCGGAGCCGCTGCCCGGCGTCATCCGGAAATCCGGCATGGATATCGCATACCTGGAGGAAAGCGGAAAACTTTTGTTTCGCAACGGCAGGCTTGACATTTCCGGCAGCCTGGCGGGGACCGGATTCAAACTGGATGGAAAAGGTGTCGCGGCCGATGATCTGCGCGTTGCGATGAATTATATCTTTGGCGCGGATATTCCGGGCGGAACATTTGTGCTCTCGAATGCAATGCTGGATGTTTCCGCAGGGAAAAACAGCCTGATCTCCCTGCAGAGTAAAACGCCGCTGAAGTTTTACCGGACAAGAGAGGGGGTTTTTCCCGATCCGGCAACTGTGCCGAACCTGCAGTTCCGTCTTCGTGAGATGGCCCTGTCGAATCTGAACATATTCCTGAACGGGAAAAAATTCCGGAAAGGCGCGGCGGAACTTTCCGCCGCATTGACCGCGGATGAGGCGCGCAATATCCTGCTGACTGCGCATATGCTTGTCCGGGAGAAGCATAAGGGCGGAACGGCGGCGGAAATCACCATGGATGCCCGCATCAATCTTGCGGACAACAGCCGGCCGGATTCCATCCGCTTTGCGTCCCGGAAGATCGATATCCCTCTTCTGCGTGATATTTTCTCATTGGAGGAGCCTGTGGCCGCATCCGATCCGGAAGCGGTTGTTTCCGCGCCATCCGCTTCCTCCCGCCGGGAACCTTCTGCTGCCGTGCGTGCCGATCCGCAACTGCCGCCGTCTCCGCCTTCGCGCGCCGCCTCCGTTCCATCCGCTTCAGCGCAGGAATCTCCGGCTTTGGCCGGCAGGCTGCCGGCCTTTCTGCGCAGCAGGGATATTGAAGTGTTTTTCGACTTGAAGAACATGTGTTGCGCGTCTGATGTCAGTCTTGCGCTTGCAGGGAAGACGGCCTTCCGGAAATGTCTTCTTTCCGCAGACCGGATGCTTCTTCGGATCAACGGCACAGACTTTCCGCTGAATTTCGAGGCGAATCTGGCGGACGGCCGCTGCAGAGCGGAGGGAATGACAAAGGGCTTGAACGCGGGACCGCTGGTCAATCTCTTCCTGACTCGGAAGACAGCCGCCCTGAAGGTGGATTCCCTGAAATTCGAACTGAGTGCATCCGGTTTCACCCCGGATCGGATCCGGCAGACTCTGACCGGCACTTTTGTCGCCGGCGTCTCCGGCATTTCCTTGCCGCTGGAGCTGGATCAGTCCAGCGATCTTTTCCAGCTTGTCATGCTTCCTCTGGAAAATATTCCGTCCCTGCTCGGGATGATCGGAGGCGGCGAACTGAAAAATCTTGCGCTTGAGAAGACCCGCGGGCTGGCATCCATACTGAGCGGTGATTCGGCCCTGTGCTTCTCTTCCGGCAATCTGGACGTATCATTCCGCGCCGGCGTGATGACGCTGAAGGACCTGACTCTGACAGGCGATCCGGTTCTTACGGAAACGCTGCTTGGAACCGTCAATCTTGCAACCGGGGGGATTGACCTGAAAACACGGACCGGACTGGATGTCATCACGATTCCGCTGAATTTCAAGGGGTCAATCACATCTCCAGTGCCGGATTTCACGAGCGGAATCTCCGATTTCCTGAAACTCAACGCCGCGGCTCCGCTTCAGAAAACGGTGGATCGTCTTCTGAACAGCGCACTGAATGTTTCGGAAACGGAGGCCGAAGCGCTGGAAAATGATGAGAATGTGTTGGACAAGGCCATTGACAAGGGCATCCGGAACGGACTCCGCAGTCTCGATAAATGGCTGAATCGCCGGAACGGCAGACAATGAATCACAATAAAATGGGAAAGGAATGAAACCATGGAAGCTCTGGAAAACATTTTTGAATCACATTTCGGACGGAAAGCCGCCGTACTTTCCCGTGCGCCCGGCCGTCTGGAAATTCTCGGAAACCATACCGACTATAACGAAGGATATGTTCTGAGCGCCGCCGTCACGCAGTCCACTTCCTTTGCGATGGCTCCGAAGGACGGTTCCCGCTGCCGTCTGATCGACTGCGCCCTGCCTGGCGAATTTTCGATTGACCTGGACAATATGGACACCCCCCGGAAGGGAGACTGGACCAATTATCTCAAGGGCGCTCTGGTGGAACTCCGCCGCCGCGGCGTCAAATTCGGCGCTTTCGACGCGGTGCTCCGCAGCACGGTGCCTCTTTCCGCCGGGATGAGCAGTTCCGCAGCCCTTGAAATGGCATTCTGTTTCGCGCTCAAGACCATCTACGGCATTGATCTGCCGAAAGCCGACTGGGCGCGTGTCGGACAGGCGGTGGAAAACAAATACATGGGACTGCAGTCCGGCCTGCTCGACCAGTTCAGTTCGATTTTCGGGAAAAAGGATGCTCTGATTCTCTGCGATTTCCGTTCGGTCGAAGTGCTGAAGAATGTTCCGATGCCGCCGGGATATTCCATTGTCGTGGCGAATACGATGGTGAAACACAATCTTGTCGAGTCCGATTACAATCTGCGGCGCGAGAGCTGTGAACGCGCACGCGATGCGATCCGCCGCGTCTATCCGGAGGTCCGGATGCTCCGCGATGTCGACAGAAAAATGCTGGACGCATGCCGGGACGCGATGGATGCGGTGGATTACCGCCGCGCGCTGCATGTTGTCGGGGAGAATGAACGTGTGATGCAGGGGGTCGCCTTCCTGGAAAAGGGGGATATCCGTTCTTTCGGCGAACTGCTGTTTCTCAGTCACGAGAGTTCCCGCCGCAATTTCGAGAACAGCTGTCCGGAACTGGACGCCCTGGTGGAGATCGCCCGTTCGATTCCCGACTGTCTCGGCGCGCGTCTAAGCGGCGGCGGATTCGGCGGCATTACGATTCATCTGGTCCGGCACGAGGCGGCGGAACGCTACTGCGACCGTCTCAAGACCGCCTACAAGGCTATGACGGGAAAAGAGACGCAGACGATTCTCTGCGATATCGGAGACGGCGCTTCCGCGCAGGCGCTTTGAGTCGGCGCTGTTTCCCGCGTGTCTGTCCCGTACCGGGGGCGGAATGTCTTTTGGATTTCCGTTTCCCGATGCGGCGCGGATTCCGGTTCAGACTGCATCCCGTCGCGCTGTCAAGGTCCCGGCATGCGGTGGCATGCGCCGGGTCCGCTTATCTCCGGCAGAATTCCCGGGGCGAGAGTCCGGTGTGTTTCCGGAAATCGTTGGAGAAATAGAGCTGGTTCTGATACCCGCAGAGTGTTGCGATTTCCTTGATTGGCATGGATTTGTTCTGCAGCAGGTTTTTCGCGTAATTGATCCGCTGAGAGATCAGAAACTGAATCGGGGTCATGTTCAGGTGTTTTTTGAAGAGACGCGTCAATGTCGCCTTGCTGCATTTCGCCTCCTGGCTGATATCCTCCAGGGTCAGTTTCTGAAAGATGTTCTGCTCGATGAAATGGCGGCTGGCGATCAGCGCCGGCGGCATTGCGGTTGTTCTCCGCGATGTTGCGATCTGCATCAGAAACGCATAGGCGAGAATGGAAAGTTCGGAAACGGAATCCGGATTTTTTTCATTCAGCAGGCGGCAGATCCGTTCATGCAGCTCAATGATTTTCAGAGACAGAAAGTCAGGGATGACAAAAAAAGAATCCAGTTCCAGCGTCTTGACCAGAATTTTCAGTGCCATGCCGCTGAATCCGATGCATTTCTTGACGCAGTATCCTGCCGGACCCGTTTCCAGCTTATGGGAACCGAAGGGAATGACCGCCAGTTCTCCGGGATTCAGGAGAGCGGTCGTGCCGTCGTGATAAATTTTGAGATTGCCTTCCTGGATGAGCTGGATGTCGAGATTTTCAAAATGATTGTGGTTGACCCAGTAACCCTCCGCGTATTTGCTGTCTCCGGCGAAAACCGGCCACAGGGTCATGGCCTGGAAGGTCGGCGGCACCCAGGAGTTCATGTTCTCCCTGATGAAGGGCATTACTTTCTGATTGTAAGTGGTTCCCCGTTTGATTTTCATTCCGGATGTCCTTCGTTTGCGGTGCAGGCCGAATGCGACTGCGCCGTGAAATGCCGTTCCGGTGTCCTGCTTTCCCGGAACACCGGCGCAGAGCGGTTCCTTTTCCCCGGTCTGTGGAAAATGTAGCATGCCTCCGGAAAATTGAAATGGCAAAATGGCTGAAAACTTGTCAATTCAGCTGAAAACGTCTTTCGGAGCAGTCTCTGCAATTGAAAAGAGCCGTTTCGATATTACAGTATTCCGGGAAAGGAGATGCTGCACCATGCACATGCCGGAACTTCTGTATTTCGGGCGGGGGAGAAATCCTTCCGCGCAGCTGCATAAACATGCCTTTTATCAGATTGAATTCTGTCTTTCCGGGCAGTTGTTCTGCAGGACGGAGAAAAGCCGTTTCGTTCTCTCCGCCGGGGAGTTCTGGCTGATCCCGCCGGAACTGCCGCATCAGTTTCTTGACAACCGGAATCCGTATGAATATCTTTCGTTGAAATTCAGCTGCAATTCCGCGCTTTCCGAATATCACGGGCATGATCCGCTCTCCTGTTACTGGCTGAATTCGATTCTGCGTCTCATCGGGAACGGAAAGGATTTTTCGGCGTATTCTCCGGAAGGGAAGGCGGTCATAGAAAACTGCCTGTCCGGAATTCTGCACCATCTTGCGAATGGTTCCGCAGATGCGCACCGGGATTCCCCGTTCATCATGGCGATCCGCGAGGAGGTATGCAAGCACGGTTACAAGATCAATGTCGCGGAGCTTGCGAACTTTTTCCGCTGCACCCGCTCCCAGCTTCAGTACCGTTTTTCCAAGGAGTGCAGCGGCAGCACCAACGTCAAGCATTTCATTGAGAGCATTCTGATCTCTCTGGCGGAGCGGCATTTGAAGTATTCGTCCATGAACCTTTCCGAAATCGCAAAGGAAATGAATTTTCCGTCCATTTACGTTTTTTCCCGTTTCTACAAGCGGAAAACCGGCTGCTCGCCCCGCCGGCGCCGGAGGGAGCAGTTGTAAGCATACGGCCGGAAGCGGCGGAACCGATGTCCTTCACGCCCGGAGATCCGCTCCGCCGGAGGAGGTGACGACAAACGCCGGCGGCATTCCCTCCAGCATGATGTTGAAATGAAGGAAGATCTTATGGAACGCCTCGTCGGACTCCGGCGGAGAAAGTCCGATGAAAATGGCGGAAGCGTCCGTGGATTCCCGGCGCAGTACAAGGTAGTAGGGGTCTTCCGTTACCAGCACGCGGGTTTCCGCCTTGATTCTCGCGGATTCCACAAGATGTTCGAGTTCTCCGCGCTGTTCGTCCGCCTCCCGTTCCGTTTTCACCGCCCGCAGGATCCGCAGCGTCGTTCCCTGCCAGAGCGGATCGTTCACCAGAAGATTGGCAAGAATCAGCATCAGGGAGATGTTGTTGGTGCCGCGCCACCAGATGTCCACGCGTCCGCGCACGACGCGGCGCAGAAGACGGCGGTAGGGTTCGAAGTTGTGCATCATGACGCAGCTCATGTGCAGCGTCTGGATGATCCGGATGTTCCGGATGTTCCGGTCGATCCGGTCCTCGTTGTCCGGAAAGCCCATCATCACGATATTCGGCTTCAGCGGGCCGACCAGATGCGACTGCAGAAAGACGTAGAGCGCCTTGTCGAAATCCTTGCAGACCACAACCTCGGGGAAGACGCTGTAAATTTCGTGCCGTTCCAGAATTTCGGAAAGCCGCTTTTTATACTGGTCGCGCATGGCGAAGGCGTCCCGGTCCATTTGGCACTCGACGAACTGCACCATGGAAATGATGCCGCGGGCGGATTCCATCATGGTTGCGAAGCAGGGCATGTAAAACTGCTGTTCGGGGCGGCTGGAAAGAACCACCATTGTCGGACGCCAGTTTTTCGGATCCGGCGGCGTCTGCGCCAGTCTGTGCAGGTTCATGCGGATCCGCGAATAAAGAAATCCTCTCCGCGCATCTCCGAAAGCGACCTTGTAACGTCTTCGTTTGATGTGGATGAACAGACCCCAGGCGATGATCAGTGCAACGGATGCTGCAAAAACGTCAATGTAGAACGCCACCAGAATACAGGCGATGAATCCGTACATTGCAACCGACCAGTGAAAGAAACGGAACCGGGGCCGGAAGGAGGGATTGGCCCCGTAGGATTCCACAAATGCGGCAAGGTTCACCATCGCATACGTGAGCAGGAAACACATGGAGGCGATTTCCGCGACCATGTTCATGCCCGTGCTGATCCCGGTCGGACTCAGCCCTTCCAGGCCGCCCCAGAGCAGGACGGCGATTACAATTGCCAGAAGCACCAGTGTCGCCCTGCGCGGCTCGTTGTGCGCGCCGTGGCCTTTGGCCAGAGCGGAGAGCTGGGGAAAAATGCTGTCCTTGGCCAGCGCCTGCAGCACGCGCGGCGCACAGACGAACAGGCCCAGCGCGGTCGAGATCGTTGCGGCGATCACGCCGAGCGTAATCAGAAATCCGGTTCCGGACGGAGCATTCTCCACAATGACTTTGTAGGGATTCTGCATGAGTTCATCCCGGTGGAAGGCCGCGCCGTAGAGGAGAAATTCCAGCAGATAAAGCGTCCCGCCGAGCAGGATTGTGATGATGATGCCGCGCGGAATGGACTTGGAGGGGTCCTTCAGATCGCCGGACATGTTAACGCCGGCCATGATTCCGGTCACGGCGGGGAAAAACACGGCGAACAGTCTGCCGAACACGGCGCCTTTCACCGGTTCGAAGTTCGCCTGGAAAGTCGCCGGATCCAGATGCGGAACGGCTCCGGCATACATGGTCAGAATCCCGATCGCAAGCGCAAGGAAGATCAGAACCTGAAACTTCATGGCGAGGTCGGCTCCGGTGAAGGTGATCATGCCGAGAAGCACGCCGGTACCGAGCGCGATGAACAGATATCCCGGAGCCAGCGCCGGAAAATCGCTGCATACGGCTTCCGCAAAACCGAGAATGTTGAAGGGAATGGAGATCCCCTGTGCGAGAAACAGTGTCACGCCGATGGAGCCGCCGAATCCGGGACCCAGGGTCCGGGAAATCAGAAAATAGACGCCGCCGCCTTTGACCGGAGTGTTGGAGGAAATGGCGGAAATGGAAAGCGCCGTCGCCATGACGATGCTGAGAGAGATTGCCAGAATAATCAGCGAATACAGGATGCCGGCGCGTCCCGTGATGTAGTTGACGCGCAGGAACATGATCGCGCCGAGCATCGTCAGGATCGAGGGCAGGACAACTCCGTAAAACGTGCCGAAATTGTGCCCCGTGTCCACGGACGCGTTTTTTCTTTCCTGATTGTCCTGAATGGAACGCATGCTGCTGTTCTCCTGCGGAAACGTGCCGCTGATTTGCCTTATTAATATAGCAGAAGATGCTCTTTTGTCAAGTCGCCCGCGGGAATTTTAATTACCGGAAACGAAGCATTGCGGATCTTCGGAGGTGTCTGAAGGGAGATGAGGAAGGGACGGGAAAAGGAGTTTTTATAATAAAAATTCCTGTTTTTTTAAAAAGAGCGGGCAACTTTTATGATTCCCAACGGTCTGAAACAAAAAAAAGGGAAGGAAAAACGCGTGATGTTTATCTGAACAATCCAAAAAAAACAATGACTATTTTTAAGATTTATCTTTGAAAAGATGTTGCCGTTGTGCTATCTTACGAATACGGAAAAACATTTTTATCCTGGATTGAAACAAACGGGAAGTCAGAATTTTTTTTTTCTGAAAAATAGTCTGCGTGACAAATGAAAGGGACATCAAATGAAAGTCACTCCTGAAATCCTGGCGGCAATTGACGGCGCGATTGAGCATTACGGCAATATCACGCAGTTCGCCAAGCATCTGGGGATTGCCCACAGCACCATTCTTTTCTGGAAAAACGGCAAAACGGGCAATATCAGCGGACAGCTCTGGATCAACAAGCTCCGGCATGAACTCAAGCCGTTCATGCATGCAGCCTGCGCTCCGGACCGCTTCTCCGTCCGGGAGGATTCCATGCCTTATGCCTCCGAGCATTCGAAAGCCGGCAAAGCTCCTCTTGCGACTTTCTCCCAGATTGCCGATTTCGATCCGACCATAGAATCCCCTGCCACTTTCGCCTCGAATCTGGGTGGGAAAAGCGTGATGTTCGCCCGCGAAGTGAAACCCGGTTATTTTGCCCTCGAACTGGATGAAACCGCGAAGTGCGGCGATTTTCCGATCGGTTCGCTTCTGCTTGTCGCCAGCGGCGAGTATGCCAGAAACGGAGACACCGTTGTCGCCAAGCTCCGGGATTCCGGAGAGATTGTCATCCGGCATTATATCCGCGAGGAAAACCAGGTGAAACTCGCCGCCGTCAACGGAGACGGAAAGACGTATGAATGGAACGCCAGGGAGAATTCCTCCTGCATCGTCTGGATGTATCCGGTCGTCGAAATCAATCTTGATCTTGCCGGGTTCCGCTGGGTCAAAGACCGGCTCATTGCGAAATAACGCGGTCAGCGTTTGCGGGAAAACCCTTCCGGCTGAAAAATTTGCCGGAAGGGTTTTTTCCTGTCCGGATGCTTTGGAGAAACAGATGCGCTGCCCGGGGAAATGATCCTCGTTTTTTCCGTTTTCAGCGGATCAGGGAAATCGTCTGGGTGAGCGTATGCGCCGCGCCGGGTTTCAGATTGACGATATCGTCGGCGCAGTTGGCCGCTTCGACGCAGACCATGACGTGATATTCATCGTCGCGGAACTCGCTGATGAGTTTGGATTTTTCGATCCATGGATTCCAGACGACCGTTGCATGCGAACCTGATTTCTCCACCAGAATCCTTCTTTTGAGGACCGGGTCGATGATGGTGACCGCCGCGTCCGACGCATAGATGTTGTCCGTTTCCGCCGTGAATCCGAAGTCGCCTTTGCAGAGACAGCCGGGAATATTGCCGCCGCCCGCCCGGTCGCAGTAGGTCGAGCCGCCGAGACCGGCGATGGTGACCTTTTCAATTTCCCCGACGGAAAAGTATGTGTGAAGCGCGCCGCCGAGCGCGAAGGGAGCGTCTCCGCGGTTGACCGTCGTAAGGCGCATGGAGAGTTTTGCGCCGAAATTGACTTCAAATTTCGCATCGAGGCGGTGCGGTTCCGTGACGGAAAGTTCAAACACGAGGGTATCCGAACCGTCGTCTTCCTTTTTTGCGGCGGTCATTTCCCAATACTGGATCCGCGCCACGCCGTGCATGGGCTTTCCCGCCGGGCCGAACCAGGGCCAGCAGACCGGAACGCCTCCGCGGATCGCCTTCGGCGGTTCATAGGCGCTGAGTTCCGAAACCATAATCAAATCCTTTTCCCCTTCGGGAACATAGGAGAGCACATGCGCACCGTAGGGAGATACCGCTCCTTTGCAGTAACGGTTCGAGACGAAGGCCGCCGGGAGCTGCGAGTCGCGCCACGTGCCGAATGTGATGCTTTCCGAGTTGAAGTTCCGTTTGAGTTCCGCGATCCGTTCCGCCGTATTCATGTCTGTTTCCGCCTTTCTGTTGTGTGGTGTCTTCCGGAACTATGCCATAAATTGCGCCGAATTCAAGTCTTTTCCGCATTTCCGTCTGGAAAAACGCGCATGTGGCAATATAGTATCCGCCGAACCAGGGAAACAAAGAGATGCAGCAGCGGGATTCAGCCATGAGAAAACATCAGAATATGGACCACCTTCACGCCGCGCTCCGCGAACGGATCCTGATCCTTGACGGAGCGATGGGGACAATGCTTCAGAAACAGGGCCTGACCGAGAGCGATTTCCGGGGCACGCGCTTTCAATCCCTGGAAAAGGAGCTCAGGGGCAATAACGACGTGCTCTGCCTGACCTGCCCGGAAGCGGTTCTGAAGGTTCACAACGCCTATCTGGAGGCCGGTGCGGACATCATCGAAACAAACACCTTCAACTCCAACGCTGTCTCGCAGGCGGACTACGGGCTTCAGGATCTCGTCTATGAACTGAACAAGGCGGGGGCGCAGACCGCCAGACGGGCCGCCGACGCATGGACGGGGCAAACGCCGGAAAAACCGCGTTTCGTCGCGGGATCGATCGGGCCGACGGGCCGGACCGCCTCGCTCTCCCCCGACGTGGCGAATCCCGCACTGCGCAACGTCACCTTCGACGAGCTCGCCGCGACATACCGGATCGCGGCCGCGGGCCTGATCGACGGCGGCGCGGACATCCTTCTCATTGAAACCGTTTTCGACACGCTGAACTGCAAGGCGGCGATTTACGGGATTGAATCGACACTCCGGGAACGCGGCTTGCGCATGCCTGTCATGATCTCCGGAACGGTCAGCGACGCCAGCGGAAGAATGCTTGCCGGACAGAATGTCGAAGCCTTCCTGATTTCCGTTTCGCACACGCCTGATCTTCTTTCCATCGGGTTCAACTGCGCGCTCGGCGCCTCCGAAATGCGCCCGCACATCGCGGAACTTGCCGCAAAGGCTCCCTTTTTTGTCAGCGCACACCCGAACGCGGGACTGCCCGATGAACTCGGACACTATTCGCAGACTCCTGAAATCATGGGCTCCATTCTCCGGGAGTTCGCCGAATCGCACCTTCTGAACATCGTCGGCGGCTGCTGCGGAACGACTCCCGCGCACATCAAGGCGATTGCCGAAGCCGTCCGGGGCATCCCCCCGCGCCGGATTCCGGAGGTGAAAAAGTATTTCCGTTTGAGCGGACTCGATCCGCTGGTCGTCACGGAGAACACCAACTTCGTGAACATCGGGGAGCGCACCAACGTCGCGGGTTCGAAAAAGTTCCTGAATCTCATCCGAAACGGCGATTACGAGGCGGCCGTGCATATCGCCCGCAGCCAGATCGAAAACGGCGCGCAGATCATCGACGTCAACATGGACGATGCGATGCTCGATTCTCCGGAGGCGATGAGGCAGTTTCTTCTTTCCATCAGCGCGGAACCCGACATCGCCCGCGTTCCGGTCATGATCGACTCCTCGCGCTGGGAGGTGATCGAAGCGGGTCTGAAATGCGTGCAGGGCAAGTGCGCGGTCAATTCGATCAGCCTGAAGGAAGGCGAGGAGGCGTTTCTCGAAAAGGCGCGCGGCATCCGCCGCTACGGCGGCGCGGTGCTGGTCATGGCGTTCGACGAGAACGGACAGGCGGATACCCTCGCGCGCCGGATCGCGGTCTGCGAACGCTCGTTCCGTCTTCTCACGGAGAAGGCGAACTTTCCGCCGGAGGACATCATCTTCGACCCGAACGTCTTTGCCGTCGCGACCGGAATGAAGGAGCACGACAACTACGCAAGGAATTTCATCGACGCGGTCGGAGCGATCCGCAAGGCCATGCCGCTGTGCAGGATCAGCGGCGGCGTCAGCAATGTTTCGTTCGCTTTCCGCGGCAACAACACCGTGCGCGAGGCGCTCCACAGCGTTTTTCTTTACCACGCGATCCGGAACGGCATGGACATGGGAATCGTCAATCCCGGACAGCTCGCGATCTATGAGGAACTTCCCGCCGATCTGCGGGAAGCAGCCGAAGATGTCATTCTCAACCGCCGCCCCGACGCCGCCGAGAGACTGATTGAAATCGCCGCACACTGTTCCGCGGACGCATCCGCACAGGCGAAAAGCGCATCTCCCGACTGGCGGAACGAACCCCTTCCCGCCAGGATCGCCCATGCGATGCTCAAGGGTGACGACGCCTTCATCGAAGCGGACATGGACGAGGCTCTCGGGGCGTTCGCCGATCCCGTGGACATCATTGAAGGCCCTCTGATGGCGGCGATGAAGCAGGTCGGAACGCTGTTCGGGGAGGGGAAGATGTTCCTTCCGCAGGTCGTGAAGAGCGCGCGCGTGATGAAGAAGGCCGTCGGAAAGCTCCTGCCCGTGATCGAGGCGCGCAAAGGCGCTTCCGGCGCGGCGTCCTCCAGCGGCACGATCGTCATTGCCACCGTGAAGGGCGACGTGCACGACATCGGGAAAAACATTGCAGGCGTGGTGCTTCAGTGCAACAACTACCGGATCGTCGATCTCGGCGTCATGGTGCCGATGCAGACCATTCTGGACGCGGCGGAAAAGGAGAAGGCCGATCTCATCGGGTTGAGCGGACTCATCACGCCTTCGCTTGACGAGATGGTCGCGATCGCAAAGGAAATGGAGCGCCGCGGCATGAAAATCCCGCTTCTCCTCGGCGGCGCGACAACATCCAGGGCGCATACGGCGCTCAAGGTCCAGCCCTGTTACAGCGGTCCCGTGGTTCATGCGTCCGACGCGTCGCAGGGAGTGCTTCTCGTCAATGCGCTGCTCAATCCGGAGACGCGCGGAGCCTTCCTTGAAAATCTGGAAGAGGAATATGCTGCGGTCCGCGCCGAAGCCGAGGAGAAACACGCCCCCCTGATGCCGCTCGCGGAGGCGCGCGCCAATGCCCTGCGCTCCGACTGGGAGACGATTCCGGATGAAGTTCCCGTTCATCCGGGAATCACGGATTTCCCCGATGAAAAACCTGATGCGCTTCTGCCATACGTCGACTGGAAGATGTTCCTGAACACCTGGGAGCTCGAGCATGCGGATGCAGCCTCGCGCGAGGCGCTCCTGCGCGACGCCCGCGCCATGCTGGACGCCATGTGCAGCGGATCTCACCTGCGCTGCTCCGGTTCCGCCGGGCTCTATCCTGCCGCATCGGACGGGGATGATATTGAGATTTATTCCGATCCGTCATGCGGAGAATGTCTTGCGAAGCTTCCGATGCTCCGCCAGCAGTGGAAAAAGAGCGCGGGAAGCAATCTCTCCCTCGCCGACTATCTGCCGCAGAAACGTTCCGGACGGCACGGATGGACCGGTGTTTTTGCCGTGACATGCGACGGCGCCGAAGCGCTGGCAGAGCAGTATGCCGGACAAAATGACGACTATTCCGCTCTGCTGGTCAAAACGCTTGCCGACCGTCTGGCGGAAGCGTTTGCCGAACGGTTGTTCGAGCGTGTGCGGCGTGAACTCTGGGGATATGAACGAATCGCGTCTCCGGATGGAAGGATTCGCGGCATCCGGCCTGCGCCGGGGTATCCCGCCGCGCCGGACCACCGTCTCAAGGCGGAGATTTTCCGTCTGCTCGGAGTGGAAAGGAAATTCGGAATGAAACTGACCGGGGCGTATATGATGCGTCCCGCCGCGTCGGTCTGCGGCATGTATTTTTCTCATCCGGAAGCAAGATATTTTTCCATCGGAAGAATCGGAGATGACCAGCTTGCGGATTATGCGGCGCGCTCCGGCATGACACCCGGGGAAACCACGCGGTTTCTCTCTTTTGTCAGATGAAGCCTTCCGGGAGATCCCCGAAGTCCGGATTCAGAAGTCGAATTCGAGCTGGGTGGTCCGGGGAGGGGAGGGCGGCGGGGAAGGCGGCGCACTTTTCTCCAGTTCGCGCAGAATGCTCCGGAGCTCCATTTCCGAGGCGAGTTCCTGAATTTTCGCATAATCCGGCGCCGTTCTGCGGAAGGTTTCCTCCGTGAGAGCCAGTCCCTCCGGGATGGTCTTATCCAGGAGAATCAGCTTCCGGTTCAGAAGCATGACGTCTGTGGAGGAGCGGATTTTCTCCCGGAGCGATTCACGCTTGATTTCGTCCGCGTGCGCGATCAGACCGTCGATCGAACCGAACTGGTTCAGAAGCGCGGCGGCGGTCTTGGGACCGACTCCCTCGACGCCGGGGATATTGTCGGAACTGTCTCCGATCAGCGCGAGATAGTCAACGATTCCTTCCGGTTTTACGCCGAATTTCGCAACTGTTTCCGCAATGCCCCGCTTATGGAACCCTTTGGAATCGTGGTCGGGAACAAGCATCTCGACGCGGTCGTCGATCACCTGGGAGATGTCCTTGTCCGAGGAGACGATCAGGACTTTGCGGTCGCGGAAGCGTTCCGCCGCCGCCGCGATCAGATCATCCGCTTCGGAGCCCTCCCATTCGACGATGTTCCAGCCGAAGGCCCGGATCATTTCCCGGATGGCGTCAAGCTGACAGCGCAGATCATCCGGCATCGGCGGGCGGTTCGCCTTGTAGGCGGGCGCGAGCAGCATTCTCTGCGCCGGACGGCCCTTGTCGAATACGAAGGCGCCGTCATAGCCTTCATACTCGTCCCGGAATTTCAGCAGGAGTTTCGTCATGGCGAACACCGCGTTTGTGGGCGTCCCCTGCGCGGTGGAGAGCCCGCGGATCGCGTAATACCCGCGGTAGATCTGGGAATACGAGTCGATCAGAAGCAGCGGTGCGGCCATGACGGAGTTTCCTTCCCTGTTATTTCGCCATGTTGACGATGGACTTGTCGTAATCGGCCGGCGGCACGAATCCGAGCAGTTCCATGCAGGTCGTGGCGATGGAGCTGATGCCGAGTCCCGTGTTCAGGACGGGGGAGTATTCGCCTTTGCTTTCCGGATCGAAGATGAAGCAGGGAACCGGATTGAGCGAGTGACTGGTCTTGCGTTTCGGCGCGCCGTCCTTCGTGCGCTTGACCTCGCCCTTCTTGTCGTGTTCATACATGTCGTCGGCATTGCCGTGATCGGCCGTGACGACGAGAATGCCTCCGGCCTTTTTCACCGCGTTGTAGACGCGCTCCAGACAGATGTCCAGCGCGCCCATCGAGACCTGGACCGCCTGATAGACGCCGGTGTGGCCGACCATGTCGCCGTTGGGGTAGTTGAGGCGGATGAAATCGTATGCGCCGCCTTCAATGGCCTTGACGACGGCGTCGGTGATTTCGGCGCATTTCATCCACGGACGCTGTTCGAACGGAACGACGTCGGAGGGAATTTCGAGGTATTCCTCGTTCTCGAAGCGGCCGGAACGGTTGCCGTTGAAGAAATAGGTCACATGCCCGTATTTCTGGGTTTCGCTGATCGCAAACTGCCGGATGCCCGAGACGCTGAGATATTCCGCAAGCGTGCGGTCGATTTCCGGCGGATTCACAAGATAGTTGTTTGGAATGTGCAGGTCGCCGTCATACTCCATCATGCCGGTGTAGAAGACGTCGGGTTTTGCGCCGCGGTCGAAATGCTTGAACTCCGGGCCCTGGTCGAACGCCTGGCTGATCTCCAGCGCGCGGTCGCCGCGGAAGTTGAAGTAGACGACCGCGTCGCCGTCGCGGATCGGGCCGACGGGCGTCGTGCCGTCTTCGGAGATGACGAAGGGGGGAAGATCCTGGTCGATCGCCTTTGTTTCCGCGCGGAGGGTTTCGACGGCTTCATGGGCGTTCGGGAACATTCTCCCCTTGCCCTGCACGTGCGTCTCCCATCCTTTGCGGACCATGTCCCAGTTCGCGCCGTAGCGGTCCATCGTGATGACCATGCGTCCGCCGCCGGAGGCGATCTTGAAGTCAGGTCCGAGCTCCTTGAGATAGGTCTCAAAGGGATCGATATAGTCGAGCGCGGAGGTTTCGGGCACGTCGCGTCCGTCGAGCAGGATGTGGAGCCGGACCTTCGAGACGCCCTCTTTTTTCGCCTGTTCCAGCATGCCCTTGAGATGGGAGATGTTGCTGTGGACGTTGCCGTCGGAGAAGAGCCCGATGAAATGGACGGTTCCGCCGTTCTTCGCCTTTTCGATGACCTTCTTCCATGTTTCGCCCTCGAACATCTTGCCGGTGGCGATCGCTTCTGAGACGAGTTTCGCTCCCTGTGCGAAGACGCGTCCGCAGCCCATCGCATTGTGCCCGACCTCGCTGTTGCCCATGTCGTCGTCGCTGGGGAGTCCGACGGCGGTGCCGTGCGCCTTGAGCGTGGTGAAGGGCAGTTCCTTCATCAGACGGTGCAGAAACGGCGTCGGGGAGTCCGCCACCGCGTCGCCTTCTTTGTATTTGCCGATGCCGACGCCGTCCATAATCATCAGGACGACGGGGCCGCGTCTTTTCTGGAATTCCGGATTGGTCTGAAGTTTTTCAAGCATGCTCTGTTTCCTTTCTGTTCTTAGGACCCGCCATACTCCGGGGGAGGGCGGCGGGATCTCTCTCATTTACCCTTCAATGATTTCCGTGCCGACGCCGCTGTTCGTGAAGATTTCCAGAAGCAGCGAGTGCGGAATGCGCCCGTCGACCATATGGACTTCCCGGGTTCCCGCCTTGATGGCGGAAACCGAACTCTGAATTTTCGGAAGCATGCCGCCGGTCAGCACCTTTTCCGCAATCAGGGTGTCCACTTCGGAGGTCTTGATGACCGAGATCAGCGATTTTTCATCCTTCGGATCGCGGAGTACGCCGGGAACGTCGCTGAGGAATACCAGTTTGCGCGCCTTGAGGGCCTTGGCGATTTCGCATGCCGCCGTGTCCGCGTTGATGTTGTAGGGCTGGTGGAAGAAATCCATGGCAAGCGGCGTCACCACCGGAATGAACTTGTAGCGCAGCGCGTCGAGAATCGGGTTCACATCGACCGAAATCACCTTGCCGACGAAACCGATGTCGATTTTCCCGCCGGTGGCGGGATCGGTGGAGTAGAGCTTTTCCGCGCGCATGATTCCCTTGCCGGAGATCGTGACTCCCTTGCCGCCGGAGATCGTGATGCCGTCCACGAGACTTTTGTTCGTGCTGTTGTGCAGAACGTCGTCGACGACCTTGATGGTGTCGGCGTCGGTCACGCGCAGTCCGTTGATGAACTGCGTCTGGATCCCGAGCTCCTTGAGGCGCGCGCTGATGGCTTTCCCGCCGCCGTGCACCACGACCATCTTCATCCCGATGGCTTCCAGGAGCACGATGTCGCGCATGGTTTTTCTCGTCAGCTCCGGATTTTCCATCGCGCTTCCGCCGAATTTGACCACGGCGATGGAGTTTTTGAATTCCTGAATGAACGGAAGCGCCTCGTTGAGCACATCCGCTTTTCTGATCAGTTCCTGCATTTTTCCCTTCTCCGGTAATACGTTCTCAGGTGTGATAATCCGCATTGATTTTCACATATTCGTAGGTGAAGTCGCTCGTCCAGATCGTGGCGGAGGCTTCGCCTTCGCCGAGATCGATTTTTACGGTGAATTCACGGCGTTTCATGAGTTCGGCCAGTTCGCTTTCCGGCGTTCCCGCATCCAGTCCGCCGCGCACGACGGGAAGCTCGTCAAAGTCGAGCGAGACGTTTTCCTGCGAGAAGAGCGCGCCGGAATATCCGGCGGCGGCGAGAATGCGTCCCCAGTTCGGATCGCAGCCGAACCAGGCGGTTTTGCAGAGCGGCGAGTTCGCAATGGCGCGCGCGGCAAGTTCCGCGTCCCGTATGCTGGCCGCACCGGTTACTTCGACCGTCACAAACTTTGTCACACCCTCGCCGTCGAATACGATGGAGCGCGCCAGATGTTCCGTGACCATGCCGAGCGCCTCTGCGAAGTGCTCCGCCGCTTCGGAGCCCTTTTCGATCTTCGCGCCGGATGCGCCGTTCGCCATGAGAATCACGGTGTCGTTCGTGCTCATGTCGTTGTCCACGGTGATGTGGTTGAAGGAGGCTTCAACGGCGTTTCCGAGAAGTTCGGAAAGAAGCGCATTGTCAATGTCCGCGTCGGTCGTGAGGAAGCAGAGCATGGTCGCGTGCGGGGCGACCGCCATTTTCGGCGCGATCATTCCGGCTCCCTTGCACATGCCGCCGATGGTGACGATGCGGTCTCCGACGGGGAAGGAAACCGCGAGTTCCTTCGGACGGGTGTCGGTTGTCATGATCGCGTGCGCCGCGGAGGAGCCTCCGTTGTGCGTCAGGGATTTTGCCGCCTCCCGGATGCCGTTTTCAATGAGATCCATCGGAAGCTGGACGCCGATTCTTCCCGTGGAGGCGATCATGACCTGTCCGACGGGGACGGAGAGCGCGCCCGCGGTCAGTTCCGCCATCCGTTTCGCATTGTTGTATCCGTCGAGTCCGGTGCAGGCGTTCGCCACGCCGCTGTTTGCGACGACGGCACGGATTTTCGGGGAGTTCGCGCAGATTTCCCTGTCATACTGCACGGGCGCCGCAGGGAAAAGATTCGAGGTGAATGTTGCGGCGAAACTGCATTCCGTTTCGGATTCGATCATGGCGAGATCGGGCGCCTTGTTTTTTTTCAGGCCCGCGATGACGCCGCAGGCGAGAAATCCGAGCGGTGACGTGACGGAGCCGTTTTCCACGAAATCAAATTGCGTGTCTGTACCCATTTTTCATTCCGTTTTTTCTATTGTAATTGTATGACTATGAGATTATTTTACAATTTGCGGCAGATTCCGGTTTGCCAGACTGGCGTCTCCTTCCTCCGCACGCACATGAATGGAGATTCCCCCGCGCGGCATGAAGTCGCCGACGACCTCCATCCAGCGCGGTCTGCATGCGCGTGCAAGATCGGTCAGGATGCGGTTGACGGCCTCCTCGTGAAACGTGTTGAAATTCCGGAAGGAGAAGAGATAAAGCTTCAGCGCCTTGCTTTCGATGCATTTTCGGTCCGCGATGTAGCGGATGGTGATATGCCCGTAATCCGGCTGGTTTGTCACGGGGCAGAGACTGGAATATTCGGGGCAGTCGAAAGTGATGACATAATTGCGCTGCGGATAGGCGTTTTCGAAGGTCTCGATTCTCGCCTTTTCGGGAGAATCCGGATATTCGGTATGGTTCCTGTTCAGCAGAGTCAGGGACGCGTGAGGCTGTCTTTTTTTCTCCGCGGCGGTCCGCGCTGTTTCCTTTTTCATAAAATTCTCCCGATGTTTTGGAAAAATCCGACCTCTTTTCCTTATAATATATCATTATCTCCGAAATTTGCGAAACTAAAACGGAAAAATGCTTGACCAAATGAAAAATCCGGAATATATTAGCGGATATTCTGAGGAAACAGAACAAGAAACTGTGAGATGCAACAGGGAGCAGGAATAAGATGAACCTTATGAAAAAACTCTTTCTCGCCGCCGCTTTTTTCATGGCGGTCGGAACGGCAACGCAGGCATTCGCCCAGGAACAGGAGGAGTATCCGGTCTGGGATTCCATCATCCGCAAGCTCGGACGCGGAGTCAGCAATGTGGCCTTCGGCGTTGTCGAGTTTCCGGTGCAGTGGTATGAGGTCAATTTCGAGGAAGGCGGATTCGCCGCCTGCACATACGGGATTTTCAAGGGAATCAGCTATACCGTGATCCGTGAAGTGGTCGGCGTTGTGGAGGTTGCGACATTTTTTGCGCCGCTGCCCGGATGCAGCACGGAGTATCCCGACACTTCCGCCTGGGGATACGGACCGATTCTTCAGCCGGAATGGATTATCACTCCTTCCCAGAACAATTATAATTTCGTCTATCCGGAAACACGGACGATGCCCTGATTGCATCTGTTCTCTTTTGAAATTCCGAAGGCCGTTCCGCGATGGAACGGCTTTTTTGTGTCCTCTTTCCGCGGCCCGGCGGGATTCCGTTCAGATTCCGGTTGTGTGCTGCCGGCGGTAGAGGGCGGGAGGCGCTCCGTAGAGCTTTTTGAACCTGCGGGAGAAATGAAAGCGGTCCTTGACGCCGACCAGTTCGCAGATCTCGTCAATGGAGAAAGCCTGCGATTCCAGCAGCTGGGACGCGTAGCTGTAGCGCAGCTGAAGCAGATACTGGTACGGCGTGCTTCCCGTGATGCCGCGAAACTGGCGAAGGAAGGCATTGGGAGCCATCCGGGCTCTGGCCGCCAGTTCCTCGATCCCGATGTCATTGCGCATATTTTCCCGGAGATAGTCGCAGATTGCGGCGATCCTCTTGTCGGAGTTGAGTTCGGTCAACGCCTCCTGGGGAAGAATCGCCATGGCGCCGGCGGCAAGGGCGATGGCAAGAAGTTTCACTCTTGCCCGGTTGTTGTCATCCTTGTGCTCCAGCATGGGTGTCAGACGCGAGAGCAGCGCCCGCATGTCCGTGCTGACGGGAAGCGCATTGCAGAGATGATCCGGATTGCCTGCAATCTGCGTCATTTCAAAATGCAGATAAAGCTGAACCGGTTCTCCCGTGCACCAGGTTTCCAGATCGCAGTTCGGAGGCAGGAGATAAATGCGGTCCGGCCTGAGTTCTATTTTTTTCCGTTCGAGATAGATGCCGGCGCCGTAATCGTCATGGTAGTAGAGACGCCAGTAGTGTCCGCCGAGACGGACGGAATTCCAGAATTTTCCCAGGCGCACGTATCCTACGGAATTCATCCGCAGTTGAGGGTATTCCAGGATTGCGGCATTGATTTTATTCATAAATTATCGTGCTTTATTCATATTGTTCCAGTTGAATTCCTTCATAAAATAACCTATACTTTCCTCAGTTGCAACCTTTCAAATGTCGGAAACTCTAAAAAAAGGAAGAGAAAAATGAGCGACTTCGGAAAAGGCGACACCTCCTGGTTTGTCCGCGACAGATTTGGAATGTTCATTCACTGGGGACTCTATTCCATGCCGGGGAGGCATGAATGGATCCGTCATTACGAGGAAATCCCGAACGAGGCTTACGAGAAGTATTTCGAACGTTTCAACCCGGATCTGTTTGATCCGAAGGAATGGGCGAAGGCGGCGCGGGAGGCCGGCATGAAGTATTTTGTCGTCACGACGAAACATCATGAGGGGTTCTGCATGTGGGATTCCAAATACACCGACTACAAGGTCACGAACACGCCGTGCGGACGCGATCTGCTGCGGGAAATCGTGGACGCCTTCCGTGCGGAAGGGCTCCGGGTCGGGTTCTATCACTCCCTGATCGACTGGCACCATCCCGATTTCACGATTGACGATGTCCATCCGCTCCGGAAGAGTCCCGACCGGGAAGCGCTCAATGCCGGACGGGACATGGCGCGCTACCGCGAATATCTGCGCAATCAGGTGCGCGAGCTTCTGACCGACTTCGGAAAGATTGATATCATCTGGTTTGATTTCTCCTACCCGCAGAGGGGAAAAGACGGAAAAGGCCACCTGGACTGGGGATCCGAGAGCCTCGTAAAGATGATCCGGGAGCTGCAGCCCGGCATCATCATCAACAACCGCCTGGATCTGCCCGGGTCGGGCGACATCACCACGCCGGAGCAGAATACGCCGGACGACCCCGTGACGGACGAGAATGGAAATCCGCTTGTGTGGGAGGGGTGTCAGACCTTCTCCGGCGCCTGGGGGTATCACCGCGATGAACTGACCTGGAAATCCATGAAGCAGTGCATCGACCTGCTGATCAATCATGTCTGCCGCAACGGCAATCTTCTGATGAATGTCGGGCCGACCAGCCGCGGTTACATCGACGCCCGCGCGATGGAGCGACTGAAGGGATATGCCGAGTGGATGAAATATCATTCCCGCGCCATTTACGGCTGCGGTATGGCGGAAGGCCTGACAGAGCCGCGCGACTGCCGCTACACCTTCAACCGGGAGACGAACCGCCTTTATCTGCATATCATGAACTGGCCTTTCAAACATGTCAGTTTGAAGGGACTTTCCGGAAAGGTTGCCTATGCCCAGTTCCTGCATGACGGAAGCGAAGTGAAAATGCGCGACAGTTCGGACAGCGCCGTTCATTCCGGGCTGCTCCACAAAACGCCGCAGGGCGCGATTACGCTGGATCTTCCGGTGGTGAAGCCGCCGGTCGAGGTCCCGGTGATTGAATTGTTCCTGAAATAACATACAGCTCCGGAGCTTCACCGGAAAGAAAAGTCCCGCCGGACCGCAATGCAGATCCGGCGGGACTTGCCGTTTTTTGCGGACTTCACTTACATTTTTTCCGGTATTGATGCGGAGTGATGCCGAAACGCTTCCGGAAGAGTCTGACCAGATAGGCCGGGTCGCGGATATTCAGGTCCTCCGCGATCCGGAAGACGCTCCGGTCCGTGTCGCAGAGCAGACGTTTCGCCTCGTTGAGCTTCAGCGCGAGGACCCATTGCAGCGGCGTCTCCTTGAAATAAAGATTCCAGTAGCGGAAGAACGTGCGCTTGGACAATCCGTGTTTCCGGACCACGGTTTCGAGCCGGAACGGTTCCCGGTAGTGCAGCTGAATCCAGGATGCGGCGGAGCGTATTTTTTTTTCATAGAAATTTTCCTCCGCGTTCCGTTTGTTCCGGAACCGGATGATCTGTTCGAGCAGAGCGAAACAGAGCAGGTCGATCTGTTCCGCGGCCTCGGGGTCCTGGGAGTGAGGGAACAGCGCTCTGAGTTCCGTAATCAGATTGCGGATCGGCGAAGTCAGGGTGATGCTCCACAGAAACGGTTCCGGCGCGATTCCGGACTTTTCGAGAAGCGGAATGACGCTGCCCCGGTAGATGAAATAGAATGCGTCCCGCGGTTTTCTGATTTCATAGGAGTGCTCCACATCAGGCGCTTTGATGACCGCGTGGGGGAAGGGGAGTCCCTGTTCCACTCCGTCAAAAGCATCCTGCGAGGTTTCCTCGTCCGAACGGAGGCGGATGCAGAATTCCAGCTTGTCCCGGTAGCGGTTTCTTGCCTTCTGCAGAACGCTGTCCTGAATGTATCCAAGGGAATGAACCGGAAAAGGGAAACGGATTCTTCTTGGCATATTTGTCATAATAATATTTTGATAAGTCATGCTTTTTTCTCTCTTTTTCTTATGGAAATATAGGATGAAAACAGGGAAAGACAATTCCTCTTCTGGCTTTTTCATCCTGTTTTTTGGCAGGAATGTATCTTGAGGATAAGAAAAATCAAGGGTATAATAGAATCATATTTCAGAAAAGCGGAAACGGAGGCGGATATGGGAAGCGACTGGAATTACTATTACGATTTCGGGCAGGAACGGAAACTGGATTTCCGGAAGACCGTCGAAGAAAAGGAAACGCATTGCATGCTGGAATGTTCCTTTTCCTGCGGGGCGGGCGATTACGTGATTCTCCTGCCGGTGCATGGACCCGAGGAGCTGTTCGGCACTCCGCCGTATCCGGAGTCCGCAGGCATTGAAATCAACGGGCGTTTTCATTCCCTGAAAGATTCGCAGAGCGCCTACATCGGTCCTCATGGCTGCCGGGCGGGGTTTCCCGTGCATTTTTCCGGGGGGAGCAATCGAATCCGCCTGAAGATTGCCGCCTCCCGGAAGAAGTCCGCCGAAGCGCTCTGTCTTCATCTGATTCCCGGTCTTCCTCCTGCGGAGGTGACGGAGTATGAGGGAACGCTGCATGTGGAAAGAGAGGTTTTCCGGGAAGAAAAAAGCGTTTTTTCCACAGAGGGCTGCACGCCGGGATGCGGATGCCGGAAATCTCCGGGACGTTTCGGGTTTTCCAAGGGAGACGGCATGCTCGACTGCGCCATGCCCTGCCTCGGCGTGGTGGACAAGATGTATCTCTGCGGTCATCCGCAGTACCGGAAGCCGTTCCGCTGGACCTATTCGACGCTTCCGGAAGGCGCGGCTCTGCACGGTTCCTTCCCCCCGGCCGCGCAGGGCATTGAACGCGACCGGATTGACGTGAACCATCTTTCCGTAAACTGGGAAACCGAATTCGGCGGCAGACGCTTTGCCTGCACCTGTTCGCTTGCGACGCCCGGAATCATGACCGAGAGCGATGCCGGCCGCCTGCGTCTTTCCTCGCTGGAATTCGCGGGCAATTACCGTTATGCCCTGATTCCCGGCGAGGGGGACGACGTGAAAGTCCTTTCACTTGACCGGGCCGCGGAACAGGGGATTGACATGGCGGAAAACTGGCTTCTGCTCTTCGGATGCACGGAGTTTCCGGACCTGCCTCTTCTCATCGTGCCGGATTGCCCGCCGGAACGCCTGGAGGTCCGGCGGAATCCGGGAAACGGACGCCTCTCCGAACTCCTTCTCCATGGATGCCGCAGAATGATTACCGCCACGCCGTTCGGACTGGAAAGTCTCCAGCCCGTTTCTCCGGAGAACCGGGAGTTTCTGGCTGACGCCGTCCGCCGGTGCCGCTTCTGGAGCCGCGCGTTTCTGGCTTATCCCGTCAAATGCGAGGAGTATTTCAAGCTGGACGCCGATTCGGAAACAGTCGAAATCGTCCAGCGTTTTTCCTATCGGAGACTGCACGACGCGTGGAATACGGAACCGCTTGAGCTTGCTCCGCTTCCTCCGGTGCTTACGCTTTGCGGGACCGCCGTTCCGGATGAGAGAACTCGCGATTTTCGTTTCCCGACGAAATTCGGATACCTTCAGGGCGTCATCGGAAACTCTTCCCGTTATACGATTCCCCGTATGCCGACGGCGCGGAGATTCCCGCTCCGGGAGGCGTCCGGAGCGCCTGCCGGCATCCTGAAGGAAGGTCTCCGGGAATTCTTCGATTTCGCCGCCTGCTTTCCGGAAACGACGCAGCCCTATCCGTATGCCGGTTCCCTGATGGAATCCTATGCGCCGGCGACCACGATGATGAATTTCATGGATGCGGAAAACAGGGAAAAGATCCGTGCGCTTGCCGCAGCGCGTCTCAGGGGCGCATGCGAACGAAACCGCACGTATGACTACCCCGTCATCGACTGGGGAGAGATGATGCGGCGGATGCCGGATGACGAGGAGGTCCTCCGGATCTACAGGGATCCCGCAATGCCTCGCCGGAGACTCTGGAACTGGTATGAACGGACGGAACCTTTTACCGGAACCCGCTTCCATATCTGCTATCTGAATGTCGGATTCCTCTCCTCCAATGTCATTCGGGAGGGCACGCCCGCGGAGATCGCCGCGCTGAAGATTCCGCTGATTGAAAACGACTGGGGGGTCGGACTCACGTTTTACTATATGTATCTCTGCGCGCTGGCCTCGGGAGACTTCTCCCCGGTCCGGGAGAACTGGGACCTGATCCGGAGCATCCATCTCTTTTTCGAACGCATGCATGACTGGGCCTGCATGGGAACCGGTTACAGCGACAATGCGATTCTCTGGGTCGAGGGGGCGAATTACGGCGCCTTTACCGCCTTCGTCAATCTGGCGGAAGCCGTCGGGGACAGGGAGGCCGAGGCGTTCGGCATCTACCTTGCCGCCAAGCAGATGGCGCTCCGCATGGCGGTTCTCCGTTCCTCGCAGCACTATTTCCACCGTTTCTACGGAGTGGAACCATGGTATATTACCAAGTTTTTCCATGAGGAGTCCAGTCCGTCCTATCAGTTCCAGAATGTCCCGGCGGATCTTTCCAGGTTCAGATACCGCCCGCAGGGCATTTACAACCTGACGACGGAGGGGCTGTATCCGGAACTTTTCGAAGCGATGCGGAGATTCTGTCCGGAGGATCTCCGGAACACGATGACCAGCTTCCGGGAAACCGCCGCCGAAGGAGAGGGAATTTCCGGATGGACCGGAATCCAGCAGGTTGCCTCTTTCCTGATCTGCGAGGCGCTGGATGATTCCGTTCCGGAAGAACAGGTTTCCGCGGATATTGCCGCCGCGGAAAGCAGGGACCTTCTGATGAAGAAATGGCGCGGCATCCACATCTTCAGCCGCCGCCTGCCGGAGAATTATTTCAAGGCGCAGCTTCTCGCCTGGAATGCCATGAAGCATCATGACATCTGGCTGGAACACTGGGAGAATGCCGCCATCCGGAGCGCCGAATGGGAGGGAAATCGCGCACGGATTGTTTTTGAAAAGCTTCCGGGCGCAACGAAGATCCGCTTCGGCTGCAGAAAGAGGCCTGTCAGGGTTCTGTTGAACGGCGGTGAGACGGAGTTCCGGTATGGAAAAGGCGGAAAGCTTCAGACCGCCCCCGGAGTGTCCGGAACGCTGGAAATCCTCTTCGCGTGAGACCGCGCATTGCGCCGCCGCCCGTATTCAGCAGATGTTTCCGAGATAGACGTTCGGGAAGTTCCGGTCGGCGAGCGCATGGTTCTGAATTTTGTAAAGCAGTTCCAGCGGTGTGCGCGGACTTTCTGAATACTGATAGTCCGGGTGGTAGGCCGTGAAATGCAGCGGCGTTTCGATTCCCAGGCGTGACTCGACCCAGTCCAGATAATCGTCGATCATTTTGTCCGAATCGTTTTTTCCGGGAATGACGAGATAGGTCAGTTCGACATGGCCGCCGACTGTGTTCCTGTAGAACTCCACGGCGTCCGTGACCGGTTTCAATGTGCCGCCGCACATTTCCCTGTAATACGCTTCGGAGAACCCTTTGACATCGATGTTTGCCGCGTCCATGAGGGGATAGATTTCCTTTGCCGCCTCCAGGTTGATGTAGGCGTTGGAGACGAGAACCGTCTTGAGGCCGAGTTCATGTGCGGCGTTTGCCGCGTCGATGACGTATTCGCCGAAGACTGTCGGCTCATTGTAGGTGAAGGAGAGCGAGGCGCAGCCGTGGCGTTTCGCAAGCTGCGCGATTTCAGCAGGTTCGAAATAACGGTAGGTGAGGCGTTTCTGATAGGCTCCCCGGGAAAGATGATGATTCTGGCAGAAGACGCATTTCAGATTGCATCCCAGCGTGCCGATGGAAAAGGTGGCGCTCCGCGGCAGAAAATGGCGCAGCGGCTTTTTCTCAATCGGGTCGATCTGGAGCGCGACCGGATAGCCGTAGGACTGGGAGACCAGCTCCCCCCCCCGATTGAGGCGCACGGCGCAGACTCCGCATCCTCCGTCCGGAATCAGGCATTTTCGCGGGCAGAGCAGACATCTGACCCTGGACATTTCCTCTTTTTCCCACCAGCGGGCGGGATGCACTTTCAATTCCATGACTCAAATCCCCATGTCAGTTTTTCCGTGTAATATACTCTGACATGGCGGGCAATGCAAACAGAAAATCAGGGCGGAACCCGGACGGAGGGGAGGAAGACGGAGCTCCGCGCGGCAACGGCGGCTGGTTATTTCCGTTCCGCTCCCGCGGGCGTAAAGTGTTCCGCCTCGTAGCGTCTGCGCATTGCCTCGCGCTTTCTGTCCGCGTCGAAATCCTCGTCGCTCATGTTCAGCAGCGCGAAGATTGCCGGCTGTTTCCCCGTGACGATGGCAAGCTCGACGCCGGAACCGTACTTCAGAACATACCCTTCCGGATCCAGCTCGACCTCGACGGGATACTGGGTGATCGCGGAGGCGGGAGCGTCCGTCAGTGGTATGTCGCCGATCCACTTGACCACGCCGCTGAAGTTCCCATACTGCAGTTTGTTGTAAACATCGCTGGTTACACGGACGCGCTGTCCGGGTTTGACCTTGCGCACAACGCGGGCGTCCACTCTGGCGATGGCCCGGCTCCGGTTGCCGGAGGCGATTTTCGCCGCGACCTTGCCCCGCGCCACATACCAGGTGTTCTTGCAGTCCAGCTCGACGAGGCGCCCTGTGGCGGGGGCCACGAGCTTGCATTCGTCAATCTGCTTCTGGAGGAAAGCCAGTTCGGCTTTTTTCCCTTCCAGTTTGGCGGCGACCAGTCCGACGTCGCGTTTCGCCTTCTCAATGTACTGTTCTCCGAGTCCCTCCTCGACCCGCCGCGCATTTTCCTTTGCGCGGGCGAGTTCCGCCTCGCTTGCAATGGCTTCCAGTTCGGCCTTTTCGAATTCAACTTTGGAGATGGCGCTGACGAGCTGGAGTTTTTTGGAGCGTTCCAGACGGTCTCTTGTGCGTTCCGCCTTCTCCCGGGATTCCTTCAGGTTGGTTTGGGAATACCAGAGTTCCTTCGGGAGCGGTTCCTTTTCCAGAATGGCGAGTTCGGCTTTTTTCACTTCCAGTTCCGCGGCGAGTTCCTTCACCGCCGCATCCGCCGCGATTGCCGCCGCTTCATAGGCGCGGGAATCCAGTTCGGCGATCACGTCTCCCTCCCTGACGTCGTCGCCGGTTCGGAAGTTGAATTTCTTGACATGCGCGTCAACATGGCCGACGAGCTCAAAGGTGTGCTCGGGAATGATGACGCCGTCGGCATAGATGGTATCTTCGATCTCGAACAGAAACAGCGAGACCAGCGCTGCGAGAATCGCCGCCGCCCCGATGAGGGTGAGGGCAATGAAGACTCGGATCTTTGCCCGCAGATTGGAATTCCGGTTTCCGGTTTTGGACATGGGAAGGGTCTCCTGTGATGAATCAGAAATTTTTCAGGGAGCTGTGAGTGTTGTCGCCGACGGCGAAGAGTTCGCTGCCTTTGGTGGATTCCTTGAGCTGCATCGCGTAGAGATCGCGGTATACGCCCTTTTCCAGAAGCAGATCCGCGTGTTTGCCTTTCTGGGCGATGACGCCGTCCTGAAGCACCACGATCATGTCGGAGTTGCGCACGGTGGAAAGACGGTGCGCGATGATGATCGTCGTGCGTTTCTTCATCAGCGTGTCGAGCGCCTCCTGCACGGAAGCTTCGGATACGGTGTCGAGGGCCGAGGTCGCCTCGTCCAGAACCAGCACGCGCGGATTTTTCAGAATGGCGCGCGCAATGGCGATCCGCTGTTTCTGGCCTCCGGAAAGACTGACTCCGTTTTCCCCGACTTCCGAATGATAACCGCGCGGAAGCTCCATGATGAATTCATGCGCATTGGCCATCTTCGCCGCTTCGACGACCTGCGCGTGCATCGCATGTTCACAGCCGTATTTGATGTTGTCCTCCACCGTTCCGCTGAACAGGAAGGAATCCTGCAGCACGATTCCGACGTTCTGGCGGAGCGATTCCATGCTCATGTCCCGCAGATCGACGCCGTCGATTTCAATGCTGCCCGAGCTGACGTCAAAGAAGCGCATCAGGAGGCTGGCGATGGTCGATTTCCCCGAACCGGAGGGGCCGACGAGAGCGACTTTCAGACCCGGTTCGACTTCCAGCGTGAAATCCCGCAGCACGGGTTTGTTCGGGGTATAGCCGAATGTGACATTCGTGAATTTGAGCTTCCCTTTTGCGTATTCCAGCTCGCGCGGGTTTTCAGACTCCTTGATTTCCGGGATGGAGTCGAACAGCACGCCGATCCGGTCGATGCTGGTCATGCCGTCGGAAATCGCCGATGAGAGTCCGCTCAGCTGGTTCAGCGGTGCGGTCAGCATCGTGAGGTAGGTGTAATACGCGACAAGATCGCCGATGCTCATTTCCCCTTTGACGGTCATGAGTCCCCCCCAGCCGAGCGCGAGGATGATGCAGGTGATGTTGATGCCTTCCGCAATCATCCATGTGTAGACGCCTTTCATGTTGAGGGAGAGCGACGCGTCGAATGTGGGACGCAGCATTTCCGCGAATTCGCGGCTTTCCGTGCGTTCCTTGCCGAAGGATTTGACGACCTTGATGCCGTTGATCGTTTCCGCAAGGCTGGCGGAGACCTCCGACATCCGCTCCCGGAGATTCATGGCGACCTTTTTCATGGATCTCCGGAAATACGTGAAGTTCGCAACCTGAAGCGGCACGAGGATCAGACAGATCAGAGAAAGCTTCGGACTCATGGCGATCAGCGCGATGAGAATGCACGTGATGGTGAAGAGATGGATCACCAGATTCACGACCACCGTGCTGATCATGCCGTTGAGCATGGAGACGTCCGTCAGAATGTTGGAGATCAGTTTTCCCGTGCGGTATTCCTGATAGAAGCGCAGGGAAAGACTCTGCAGGTGTTTGAACAGCTTCACCCGCACGCCGAACAGAATCCGGTTGCCCGTGTAGTAGAAGAGATAGTGGCTGATGTAGAAAAAAATCTCCCGGAGGATGTAGATGACGACGATTCCTCCGAGAAGCAGACACAACAGCCCGAGGTTGGAACTGCCAAGAGCCCGGTCGATAATCAGTTTGAGAAACCAGGGCATCGGCATGCCGAGCGCCGTGAAAATCAGGAGACTGATCGCTGATACTGTGCAGAGCCCCCAGTACGGCCGAATGAAACCAAGCAATCTTGTCAAACCCTTCATGAACCCAAGACTTTCTTTAGTTCCGTATTTTCTGCGACATGCGGGTTACTGTACAACCCGCGGAAAGAAAAACAACCTTTTTTAGAGCCACCAGGCTGTTCCAAAGGATTTTGGCATCATATTAATCGCTTTCCTGCAACAAGTTGCGGAAAAAGCTGCGCCGAAATATTTTTATGTCCTTTTTTTCAGGCGGGCTGTCTGCGCTTTTCATCAGGCTGTGACGGCTCCAATGAAAATGAGGAGGAGTGCGCAGACGATGACGAAAAGCCACTGCTGCAGTTTTGCGTGCCTGAACGGTTCTTTTTTGTCATTTCCCATGATCCCTGTCTCCCTTCTTGAGTTAGGAACTGTGCATAAAGATAGCCTCTCGCCCTGTCATTGCAAGCCCCCGGGCGACATCTTTTCAAGAAAAAAACGGTTTTCCCGTGACAGAAATTCTGTCAGCGGCATGAGACTTGTTTCTGAGGGAATCGCGGACTGATTTCCGCAATCCGCGGCCCTGCTGCATTCCTTCAGCCGGACAGATGCCGCTCAACCGGCCGTTCCGCCGCTGCATCCGCCGGATTGCAGGCGGTCCGATGAGGAGCGGAACTCCGGAAGAACGTCGCCCCCGCGGAAGATTGCTCTTGCGGAATATCCGGGGCGTTCCTTCCTTGTCCGGAGTTTGCGATTCTTCCGCTTCCGGGGATTGTATTTTTCCACTTCCGGAGTTATTTTATATTCAGATATCAGATTGATTAAACATGGTGAAAGGTTGTCCAGCTATGAATGCAAGAAAAGAACCTGAGTTAAAAGTCGAGGAATCATGCAGCAAAGCCGTTCAGGGGGGGAAGTATCCGCTGACCGCGCCGGAATATTACAATTTCGCCTTTGACGTAGTGGATAAAATCGGAAACGAGGATCGCAACCGTCTTGCTCTGATCTGGGTGAACCAGCACGGCGAGGAAAAGAAATTCACGTTTCATGACCTGTCCAAACTCTCCAACCAGGCGGCGAATCTTCTGATTAAAAACGGCATCACGCGCGGCGACCGTGTTTTTCTGCTCCTTCCGCGCATTCCCGAATGGTGGATTTTCTCCCTTGCGCTGATCAAACTCGGCGCGATTCAGTGTCCGTCCCCGGTTCTGCTGACCCCGAACGACATCCGCCAGCGGATTCAGTTCGGACGTTTCAAAATGGTGATCGCCGATCCGGAGAACGCCGAAAAGGTCGATGAGATTTTCGATGACTGCCCGACTCTCTGCAAACGGGTTCTTGTCGGCGGCGAGGAACGCTGCGGCTGGGTGTCCTATTTCAAGGAGATCCGCAATACGACCGCTCTTTCGCGCCACCGCGTGATGAACCCGTTCCCGTTCCGGAGCAAATCCTCCGATCCGATGCTGATGCTGTTCACGTCGGGGACAAGCAAGGTGCCGAAGCTCGTGCTTCACAACTATGCCTACCCGATCGGGCACTCCATCACGGCGGAACTCTGGCACGGCCTAGGGCCGGGCGACGTGCATTTCACGGTGTCCGACACCGGATGGGGAAAGAATATCTGGGGCAACTATTTCGGCCAGTGGATCATGGGGGCATGCGTCTTCATTTTCGACGTGCGCGGAAAATTTCATGCCGAAGAGCTGCTTCCCATACTGGAGAAATATGAAATCACCTCATTCTGCGCGCCGCCGACTGTCTACCGGATGCTGGTGCTGCACGATCTGACGCGTTTCGATTTCAAATATCTCAGGCACTGCACCGCCGCCGGAGAGGCGCTCCATACCGAGACTTCCCGTCTCTGGCGCGAGGGCACCGGGCTGACCATCCGCGAAGGATACGGCCAGACGGAAACGGTCTGCATGATCGCCACGTTCACCGGCGATACCGTGAAGCCCGGATCCATGGGGAAGGCTTCGCCCGGCTGGGAGATCGAACTGCATGACGATGACGGAAATCCGGTCCCGGACGGCGAAAACGGCAGAATCGCGCTGAACCTGAAGAACGGCCGTCCCGTCGGTCTGATGGAAGGATACGTCAACTGCGAGGAGGAAAACCAGAAGAGCTTCATCAACGGCTATTATTACACCGGCGACAAGGCGTGGCGCGATGAAGACGGATATTTCTGGTTCGTCGGGCGTAACGACGACATCATCAAGAGCTCCGGCTACCGCATCAGTCCGCAGGAGGTCGAGGAGGTCATCATGCAGCATCCGTCGGTTCATGAGGTCGCCGTCGTCGGCGCCCCGGATCCGCTCCGCGGTTCCCGCATTAAGGCTTACATTGTCCTGAAGCCCGATTATGATCCGACCGAATCTCTGGTTCGCGACATCCAGCGGCATACCAAGGAATTGACCGCGCCGTATAAATATCCGCGTGAAATCGAGTTTGTCAAGTCGCTGCCGAAATCCTACGCGGGCAAGATCAAGCGCGATATTCTGCGCAAGCACGCGGAAAACGGCGGCCCGCTGATTACGGCTGTAGGCGACCGGTAATTTCCGGGGGGGGATTGCCTCCGGCCTGTTATATTTCAGAGACGGAAAAATGCGGGAGCATTTTTCCCGGGGTCAAGGGCCGCCGGCCCTTGTCGCGGTCCGGCGGCGACCCGCCGGTCGTGCGGAGCACGAAAACTTTCCCTCTTCGCCGTCGGCTTGTTATATTTCAGAGACGGAAAAATGCGGGAGCATTTTTCCCGGGGTCAAGGGCCGCCGGCCCTTGTCGCGGTCCGGCGGCGACCCGCCGGTCGTGCGGAGCACGAAAATTATCTCCCACCGCCGTCCGGGCAGAGAGTCCTTCAGCATTGCAGATCATATTGTTATTTACCCATGAAACTTATTCCCGCTCCGACTGTTTGAAGACTGTGATATTGCCATTGGCCGGTTTCGCCGTTTCCTTTGCTTTTGCCAGACGCTGTTTGTAATATTCATAAAGGACGTGCTGGCTTCTGGTTTTTTCGTATGCCGCCATGCCTGTGGTTTTGGAATACTGGTTGATTCCTGTGACGCGGCGGCCTTTCCTGCGGTCGTTCAGGCATGTCCTGAGGATGAAATCGAGTTCCTCGCGGTTCTCCGGGGCGTCGACGGGGAAGAGCGTTTCGATCCGGCGCCGGAGATTGCGCGGCATGAGATCGGCGCTGCCCATGTAATATTCCGGGGAGCCGTTGTTGAGGAAGTAATAGATGCGCGAATGCTCGAGATAGCGGTCGAGGATGCTGACGATCCGGATGTTCTTTGCGAATTCCGGCGGAAGGCAGTAAGGAGTGATTCCGCAGATACCCCGGACGATCAGCTCGATCTTGACATGGCGGCATGCCGCCATGTAGAGGTGTTCAATCACCTCATAGTCAATGATGGAGTTCACTTTGATGATGATATGACCGGGGTTTTCCCTTGTCGAGATGCGCGCCTCGCGGTCGATGAGGAAAAGGATTTTTTCCAGCATGTTGAACGGGGCGACGACCAGCTTGTTCCAGTCCGGAGGGGTGGAAAAGCCCGTAATGACGTTGAAGAGGGCGGAGACGTCGGTTGCCAGAACCTTGTCGTCGGAAAAGTAGCCGATGTCGGTGTAGAGGCGCGCTGTCTTGTCGTTGTAGTTGCCGGTGCTGAGGTGGACATAGCGCCGGATGCCGTCGTCCTCGCGGCGGATCACCATCAGCGCCTTGCAGTGCACCTTGAGTCCGGCAATGCCGTAGACGACATGCGCGCCGGCCTCGGCAAGTTCGCGGGCCCAGATAATGTTGTTTTCCTCGTCGAAGCGCGCCTTGAGTTCGACCAGAACGGAAACCTGTTTGCCGTTCCGCGCAGCCTTGACCAGCGCCTTGACCACGGGAGAATTGCCGCTGACGCGGTATAGGGTCTGTTTGATTGCCAGAACATCCGGATCTTCCGCCGCCTGTTCGAGCAGTTTCACCACCGGATCGAAGGATTCATAGGGATGATGCACGAGGAACGGACTCCGTTCGCGGATGGCCGCAAACATGTCCTTCCGCCCGATCAGATGGGGCGACTGGAGCGGCGGAAGCGGCTCGTCGAGAAGTTCCGGATATCCCTGGAGGGATGCGAGGGCGAACATGGATTTCAGGTTCATGATACCGGTAATCGGCTGGATCAGGCGTGCGCCCGCTTCCGCGATGTTGAGCTTTTCCAGCAGCCACTTCTTTGATTTTGCCGAAATGTTCGAGGAGAGTTCAAGGCGGACCAGACTGCGCTTGGTTTTCTTGCGCAGGGCGATCTGGATTTCGGTCATCAGGTCGGCGATGGATTCCTCGTCGATGGCGAAGTCCATGTCGCGTGTCACACGGAACATGGCGCATTCTCTGATTTCCGCGCCGGAAAAGAGCAGATTGAGGTTGTTCCGGATGAGTTCCTCCGCAGTGATGCAGACCAGGCCGTTTGCCGAGCTTTCGATCTGAATGAATCTGGGAATTACCGGGGGGACTTCAAGAACCGCGAATTTTTCCGTTTTCTCCTTTGCGGGGACAAGGCGGATCAGGATTTCAAGCCCGAGATTCGGAACAAGCGGAAACGGATGCGACTGATCGATGCCGATCGGCGTCAGCACCGGATAGATCTCCGAGGTCATGATTTTGAGCGCGGTGTTTTTCTGCATTGCGCTGAGGGCGTCCCAGGTTTCAATGCGGATTTTGCGGTTCCGGAGTTCCGGCAGGATATCGTGGTTGAGATAGCGGTACTGGCGCGCGACCAGTTCCTTGATTCTGCGGTCGAGTTCCGCGAGCAGTTCCGCCGGTTCGTAACCGTATTCCTGATAAATCTTGTGGAACTTGGTATCGAGCTGGCTCGTGATTCCGGCGATGCGGACCATGAAGAATTCGTCGAGGTTGCTGCTGAAGATCGCGATGAATTTGAGGCGTTCGAGCAGGGGATTTCCTTTGTCCGCCGCTTCGTCCAGCACCCTGGAATTGAACTCCAGCCAGCTGATGTCGCGGTTGAGAAACTCAAATTGCACTTGTGTCTTTTTCTGTGTCATTTCGGCGCTCCGTTAATGGAATATGACCTTGCGTGCAAAGACGCTCCGGAAATAGTTCGTGTCGATTTCTACCAGGGACTCCGAGAAATGTGAGAGATTGTCCTCCAGACGGATGAGGATCCGGTCCGGCTCGATCCGGATGCTCATGTGATCCGGCGCCGCGCCGGTTGCCGCCAGTCCGCAGGCGATGCGGAGGATGGATGCCAGCTTGTTCAGAATGGAACGGTCCTCCGGAGGGAGCACGGCGTATTCGGGATGAAGGATTTTCGGCTCCGCCTTGCGGTGGTAGCGGGCGACAAGTGCGGCGAGACGGCGTTCCCGCATGGAAATCCCCGGGATTTCCGTGTTCAGAATCAGGTAGTGGGAGTGTTTGTGGTATGCCTGGTTGTTGACGAACAAGCCGCTTTTGTGCAGGCGCGCCGCAATGCGGAGGATCAGCAGTTCGCGCTTGCCCAGACCGTGCAGCTTTTCCAGAAGCGTGAAAAGCCGTTCCGCGAAGCGGCAGGTGCGTTCGCTGTATTCATTCCAGCAGAGATAGCGTGCCGCGGTATGATTGATAAGGTTGTGAATCTGTTCGTCGAAGATGTCCTTGACTCCGAATTCCGTGTTGATGAAGTCGCGCATCAGAACGTCTCTGGTGGAGGCCATCGGAACGACGATCGACTGCGCGTCCGTCAGGCGGAGGAGATTTTCCAGAATCATGCAGCAGGGCGCGATGGTTTCCGCCAGATCCGGCGGTATCCGATAGGTTTCGCTGACCTCTTCCAGGCTCATGTTGAGAATGTCCGAACGCAGTTGGAAGAACGTTTCCCGCGAGAGGCTCGCCGCGGAGGCGCCGCGGCGTCCCGTCAGACGCAGGAGCGTCCGGACCGAGGAGCCCATCGCAATGATCGTTTCGGCTTTGATGCGCCCGGAGATGTGTTCCAGCTCGCTGAAGGATTTGTCGACAAGCGTGGATACGAACTGCACCATCGCCGTCGAGGAAAAGGTCCCCGGCATGAGTTCGATGGCGCGCAGCGTTCCGACTTTCAGGGTTTCCGTGAAGCGGAGCTGTCCGCAGTCGTAGGCGCTGACCTGACAGGCCCCGGTGCCGATGTCCGCAATGAGCGTCGCTTTCCGGTTGAATCCATACTTCGCGGGGACATCGCTGACGGTCGCGATGTAATCCAGGCGCGCTTCGTCTGCGCCGTCGAAAATCCGGATGTCGATTCCCGTGGCGTGGCGGACGCGCTCAAGGAAGATTTCCGCGTTGCCTGCCTCACGCACCGCGCTTGTTGCGATTGCCAGGCAGCGTCTGACGCCGTATTCGTCCATTTTCTGCTTGAAGTTGCGCAGGATCCCGCAGAGGATATGGATCGATTCGTCGGCAATCATGGCGGTCCGGAATACGTTTGAACCGAGCGGGACCGGCATTTCGAGCTCCTCCAGCTCGGCAAATGTGCGGTCGGCTGCATTGACTTCGGCAATGAGCATCCGGGCGGAATGCGCCCCGATGTCAATTGTCGCCATCAGCTTTTTTTCCGCTTTCCGGGGCATTTTCAGACGTTGCCCTTTCCGCGCGCCAGAATGGTGGCGCCCATTGCAACAGCGTCGTCGCCGTAGGCGCTGCATTTGATTTTAATTTTCGAAGGGGGAATGCCGAACAGATGCGCTTCGAAACTCTTCCGGAAGACCGGAAGGATCACCTCTCCCATGGAAGCCATCACGCCGCCGCCGAGCACGATGCACTCCGGCGCGACGACCGCGCAGGTCGAAGCCGCGGCGATGCCCAGCATGACGGAACCCTTGTCGATGACGTTGCGCACGACGGGATCTCCGGCGGCATAGGCTTTCGCAAGATACTTGCTTTTGATGTTCGTCGACTTCATGTCGAACTTGTCCGACGGCAGGAGCGTGCCGACATCGCGCTTGCGGATCTCTTTCTTGATCGCTTTCACGTAGGCAATCTTGCTGCAGTAGGCTTCAATGCATCCCTTGTGCCCGCAGCCGCAGCGGCGGCCGCCCTTCCGGATAATCATATGACCGAGTTCCCCCGCCAGTCCGCAGTTGCCTTTCAGAAGCCTGTCCTCTATGACAAGCCCTCCGCCGAGTCCGGTGCCGATGAAGTAGCCGACAACGGAGTGGCAGCCTTTTGCCGCGCCGGAATGGTATTCGCTCAGGGTGCCGAGGTCGCCGTCGTTTCCGAGATACACCTCCTTGCCGGTCAATTTCCGGAAGATGGATTTCATGGAAAGCTTCCTGACCCCGAAATTGGTTGCGAAATGCGCGTCGCCCGTAACGGGATCGACGGGGGAGGGAAGTGCTGCCCCGATGTGGGCGACGTCCGCCAGCGTCAGATTCTTTTCCGCCAGCGCGAGCCTGCCGGTCTCCAGCATTGCCTGCGCGATTTGTTCCGGCGTGGAGTTCGCGTCCGTCTGGGTTTTTGCCGAGGCCAGGATGTTGTTTGCCGCGTCGGTGACAATCGCATAGATTTTGCTTCCGCCGAGATCAATGCCGAGCGCCAGTTCGTTCGAATTCATGAGGCAGTTCCTTTCCTGTCTGAGTTGTCTGTGCCGCGCAGCGGTGCGGGGAAAACTTTGTCCTCGCCGTTCCTGTTTCTCCGGCTGCCGGATGCGCGAAGCCGCATCGCTTTCCGGATAACCTAATCCGCGAAAGGAAATTTACAACAGGGAAACTGTTGGATTTCGATTAGAATTTGACGACGCTGTAGCCGTCTCCGATTCCCTTTGCACTGGATTTGCGCCATTCATACGGGGGGAAGGTGTCTTTGTAATCCTCTGTCAGGACGTCCGTCCGGGAGACAAAATAGACGTCTCTGCCCTGTTCCTTTTCCCGGCGGATCAGAGCCTTGAGCGCCGCGATGTCGGGGAGATGGCGGTGTTCAGCCTCGGGATATTTCAGGCCGTATTCGATTTCTCCGCGGGAGGCGAACATGTAGGCGTCCGCGCGTTTGTAGACCCAGCAGACATCCTGGAACGGACGGCGGAAGGTGACAAGCGCCGCGTCTTTCGGCACCGGCACCGTCGCGAGAAATTCGGACGGAGCCTTGCGTTCCGCCACAATGTCGGGAAATACGAAGTGCGAACAGATGATCGTATAGAGGAACCCGTAAAGATAGAGTGCGATTTTGCGCTCGGGAATGGCGGTTTTCAAGGCCCCCAGCATGCATCCCGTCCAGACAAGCGCGGCGATGACGACCAGGATGTATTTCAGCAGCTCATGTTGTGCATAAAGTCCGACGGGCCATCCGGTGAACTGATTGACGGTCAGGGCGATTGCGCCGAGAATCAGGATCACGGAAAAGAGGATTGCCGTGATTCTGAAGGAGAGCATGCTTTTTCTTTCCGTGAAAAAACGCTCCGACAGACCCGCCGCGATCAGAACCGCAAGCGGTGCGAAACACGGCAGAATGTAGGTCGCCAGTTTCCCGCTGGAGCAGGAGAAGAACAGAAACGGCATGACGAAGCAGCAGAGGCTGTATTTGAGCAGCTTGTTTGTGAAGATGTTTTTCCGCAGTCCGAGCACTGCGTCAGGCAGCATGACGATCCATTGGAGAAGTCCCAGCAGAAGTACCGGAATGAAATAATAGAATGGCTCGCTGTGCTGCGCCTTTTCCTGCCCGAAGAATCGGTTGAGATGCTCGACGAAAATGAAGTAGTTCCAGTAATCCGGTTCCGCGCGGTGCACGGCGACCGCCCAGGGCGTCGAAACGGCGATCACCCCGAGCAGGGGCAGCCAAGGCAGAGTCGGAATCTCCTTCCAGCGCTTCTCCCAGATCAGATAGGGGACAATGCTCACGGCGGGAACTGCGAACGCAAGGAAGCCTTTTGTAAGGAACGCGCATCCGCACATGATTCCGGAAAGGAATAGAAACGCCCATTTCCTTCTGCGCGGGCAGTTCTCCTCGATGGCGAGGAAGAAAAACGCATTCGTCGCCGTCAGGAAAAATGTCAGGATCGGGTCGAGAATGCCGACAGATCCGAGCACGAATACCAGCGGCAGGGTCAGATAAACTGCCGTCGCGAAGATCGCAGTTTTCCGTTCGAGCCAGCGCAGCGAGAGCAGATAGACCAGAAGCGCGCATCCGAGCGTGGCGAGCATCCCCGGGAGACGGAGCGCAAAGGAATTTTCTCCGAAAAGTTTCATGGATGCCGCCCAGAGCCAGTATCCCATCGGCGGTTTTTCAAAATAACGGACGCCGTTGAGAGTCGGCGAAACCCAGTTTCCGCTTTCGATCATTTCCCGCGCGATTTCCGCGTAGCGCGTTTCGTCGGGCGCCATCAGCGGGCGGCCTCCGATGGGGAGGATGAAGAACAGTGCGACGACGCAGAGGGCGATCAGGAACCATTTGTTTTTCATTGTGTCACCTTTCCGGGGTGTGGGACTCTTGTTTCAGCGCAAGCCAGCCTTCGCGTCCGGGGATCTCCCCTTTCACGATAGATGCGCGGGGCAGCGCGGCAATGTCGCCGGGCAGCAGGTCGCCCGGTGCGGCAAAAGAGATTCCGCGCGCTTTGGCCATATCGAGGAAATCCTCGAACATCTTCATGCATGCGCCGCCTTCCGCTTCCGCGTGGATCGTCAGCATATTGAAGGCACCTTCGCGCACAGTCGCCAGCAGGCGCTCGTTGTAGTTCTCGTTTGTCACGCCGTTTTTGCCGAGCATTTCATCATAGGTCGGCATATTGAGCGGAATCTGCGGCGTCTCCAGGACCTTTCCATCCACGACCGGAAGAAAGATGCCCGCGCCGCGGCAGTCGCTGTTGTAGCGGAAATGAAACCGTTCCTTCACAAGCAGGGTGCTTTCCACGCATTTCCAGCCGGGAACGGCGGAGCAGACCGGCGGCTTGCCGGTGATGCGCTCCAGCTCGTCGTAAGCTCTTTTGATGTGTTCATAAACGGCTTCCGGACTCATTTGATCCACATGCGCCTGCCATGCGTGATGATCCCATGCGTGAACGCCGATTTCATGACCGGCCGCTGCACAGGCGCGGATCGTGTCCGCAAGGCGCGCGCCGATACGCGGCCCGGGCCACATCGTTCCCATCAGGAGAATGTCCAGCCCGTAGAGGCTCGCCGCCTTTGTCCGCATCATTTTCCAGAGAAAGGCCGGCTTGAGGAGCCGCCAGATATGGCGCCCCATGTTGTCAGGACCGACGGAAAAGAAGAACGCCGCCCTGATTCCATGCCTGTCCAGCACGCGGCAGAGATTCGGCAC
Organism: uncultured Victivallales bacterium; assembly: GCA_944391115.1. Lineage (GTDB taxonomy): Bacteria > Verrucomicrobiota > Lentisphaeria > Victivallales > UBA1829 > UBA11452. The sequence goes on from CALXSJ010000008.1 coordinate 138,666, forward strand.
GCCGTCCCGCGTTCCGCGGAAGGTGTCCACATCGACTCGAAGCGCGATTTTCATTTTGAAGTGAACTCGCCGGATTCCACCGCCTGGCGGAGGAAGAAGTCCAGCGTCATTTTGATGGAGTCTTTCAGTTTGACCCGCGGTTCCCAGTCACAGTATTTCTTCGCGTTGCGGATGCTCGGTTTCCTGTGCTGGACGTCCTGATATCCCCTGCCGTAGAAACTGCTGCTTTCGACTTCCTTGTATCCGGCGAAAGGCGGGAATTTCTTCCGGAGCGGATGTTTGCTGAACTGCCTGACCAGTTCTTCGGCAAGTTCCCGGATGCTCGCTTCGTTGGAGGGGCATCCGATGTTGATGATCTTGCCGTCGCATCTGCCGTCCTTGTTCTCAATGATCCGGAACAGGCATTCAATGCCGTCTGTGACATGGGTGAAGCAGCGCTTCTGCGCGCCGCCGTCGATCAGCTGGATCGGCGTTCCCTGGACGAGGTTGAGGATCAGCTGCGTGATCGCGCGTGAACTGCCGATTCTCGCGGACGAAAGACTGTCCAGCTTCGGTCCCATCCAGTTGAACGGGCGGAACAGCGTGAATTTGAGCTGTCCCTTCGCCCCGTAGGCCCAGATGACGCGGTCGAGCATCTGCTTGGAGCAGGAATAAATCCAGCGCTGCATCCGGATCGGGCCGGTGATGAGCGGGGAGTTGTCCTCGTCGAAATTTTCGTCCGTGCACATGCCGTAGACTTCGGAGGTGGACGGGAAAATAATGCGCTTGCCGTATTTGACGCAGCAGCGGACGATCCGGAGATTTTCCTCGAAGTCCAGCTCGAACACGCGGAGCGGATTCCTCGTATATTCGATCGGCGTCGCAATCGCGACCAGCGGGAGCACGATGTCGCACTTGCGGACGTGATATTCGATCCATTCGCGGTTGATTGTGATGTCGCCCTCAAAGAAATGGAATCCGGGCCGTCCGATCAGATCGGAAATGTAGTTGGAACGCAGATCCATGCCGTAGACTTCGTAATCGCCGCTTTCCAGAAGGCGTTCGCTCACGGCGCTCCCGATGAATCCGTTGACGCCGAGGATCAGGACGCTTTTCTTTCCCTTGCCCGCGCGGCCGCGGAGCGAGTTCGTGAAGACCATCTTTTCCACAAGTTTGCATTCCTCGGCCAGCTGCGTTCCGGAGGAATAGAGTCCTCCTTCCAGTTGCGCATAGCGGACCGTGATCGCGCCCTTTCCGCAGGCGATGACAAGCGGATTGGTTGAAATCACTGTGCCGGGGAAGGCTTTCGGCGCATTTTTCGCCTCGGCGACCTCCCAGAAGATATATTTCTTCTCTCCGAGATAGCTGAATGCCCCGGGATAGGGACGGGTTACACCGCGCACGAGATTGCGGATCTCCGCGGCGCTCCGGCTCCAGTCGATCAGACCGTCCGCCGGCTTGCGGCCGCCGAAGTATGTGGCCTTTTTTTCATCCTGCTTCACGCCTTTGAGCGTGCCTTTTTTCAGTTTCGGAAGCGCTGCGCGCAACAGTTTCGCCGCCGCCTTTGCCGCTTTTTCATGCACGTCGCGCGCTGTGTCGGACGGTCCGATCGGAAATTTCTCCTGCGCGAGGATATCGCCGGCGTCCGGTTTCTCCGTCATATAATGGAATGTCACGCCGGTTTCCTTCTCCCCGTTGATGACGGCCCAGTTGATCGGACAGCGTCCGCGGTATTTCGGGAGCAGCGAACCGTGGAGATTGACGCATCCTTTTGCCGGAATGGCGAGAATCTCTTTCCCGACCAGATTCCGGTAATAGAAGGAGAAGATGAAATCCGGTTTCATCTTTTCGATTTTCGCGATCCAAAGCGGATGATTGATGTCGTCCGGCGCGTAAAGAGGAAGTCCCTTCTGCGAAGCGAGTTCCGCGACCGAGTCGAACCAGAGATTTTCGTTCGGATCGTCCTTATGCGTGAACACCGCCTGAATTTCAAATCCGTTTTCGAGCAGCGCCCGGATTCCTTCGCATCCGATATTGTTGTAGGCCAGAACGACAGCTTTCATTCGTAATCTCCTGCTATCTTAATACGTTGCATTATTTTTCCCCGGAAGTTCCCGTGACCTTCTCCACAAAATACTGCGGACGTCCGCGGGCATTCAGATGAATCTTGCCGATGTATTCCCCGAGCAGTCCCATCGCGGCGAACTGCCCCCCCATGAAGACAAAGGCGATGGAAAAGAGCGTGAATACGCCGTTTGCGCCCCAGTCTTTGTCGTAGATCCGCGTCATGATGAAGATGACGATACCGAACACGATGCCGAGAAAGGCGATGAAGAAGCCGAAGAAGGTCAGCATCCGGAGCGGGAAGGTGGAGGTCCCCGTCAGCAGGTCATACTGCAGCGCGATCAGCTTCCAGATGGAGTATTTCGACTCTCCCGCGGCCCGTTCGGCATGACGGACGTTGACTTCCACCGAACGCCGTGCAAAGGACATCGCCAGCATCGGAATGAATTTTCCCTGCTCGCGGCAGTTCAGAATCGCGTTGACGACCGGGCGGCTGTATCCGCGCAGCATGCATCCGTAGTCTGTCATGACCTTGCCCTTCGTCAGTTTTCTTACGATCAGGTTTACGGTTTTGGAGGCAAGCTTGCGGAAGATTGTGTCTTTTCTGTTTTCCCGGATGGAGCCGACAACGTCATAGCCTTCCTCCAGTTTTTCAACCAGCTTGTGAATTTCCTCCGGCGGATTCTGCAAATCCGCGTCCAGCGTGACGACGTATTTTCCGCGGGACTGGGCGAGCCCCGCCGTCACCGCCGCGTGCTGCCCGAAGTTTGTCGTAAGAATCACGCCGATGATCTTGCCCGGATGGTTGCGCGAGGCTTCCTCGATCAGGGAAACAGAGCGATCCGTGCTCCCGTCGTCGACCAGGATGATCTCCCAGGAGCGCTTCATCGCTTCGCAGGCGGCCAGGGTCCGCCGGATCATTTCCGGAAGATTCGGTTCCTCGTTGTAGACCGGAATCACAATGGACAGTTCAAGTGCATCCGTTGCCATGCTTTTTCTGCGGCTCCTCAATAAAATTATCAATGTCTGTGCAATATACTGCCTGCGCAGGGATATTCCAAATCCGGATCACTGAAAAATCAGGATTTTCCTCCGGTTCCGCTCCGGAACGTTCAGTGCAACAATGACATATTTCTCCCGACGGTTGTTTCTGTGCTCCCATTCCCGCACGGGTTCGGCCATGAACACGTTTTCCTGAATGATTTTGCGGAGCTCCGGTGATTGAATTTTCTGCCAGTCGCGGTATTCGGCGATGACGGCGGCGGGTTTCTTTCCTGCATTCCGGATGTAGGCTCGCAATTTTTCATCCAGACTCTCTCCCGGAAAATCATCCGCGAGAATTTCAATGTGTTCTTCAAATGCGAGGTAGTAGGATATTTTGTTGTAGTTCTTCGCCAGATATGCCACATCGCTCTGGGAAATGCCCGATTCCTTCATTTCATGCGCCGCCTCCAGAATGAAGGGTTTTCCTGTCCGGAGTTCCGCATCGATGACAGGAAGAAGAAAGGCGAACAGGAAGATCAGCAGAACAGCGCACGAAACTGCTGTGCCGTGGAAGGCGGCGCAGGGGCAGAAATCCCATTTCACGCCGGATGGATTCCGCTTCCGGAAATAGAGAAACAGAAAGATGAAAAGCAGTCCCAGGGGAATCGGCGCGGCGTAAATGAGGAAGTGGATGGTGTGCGGCAGTTCGAAGGAAAACAGCCTGCCGGTGAAGAACCAGATTGCCGGAAGGGGCAGGATGAGACAGCCGCCGATGAGGAAAATATACCGGTAGAGATTCATCAGCCCCTCCTTTGCCCGTTCGAGCAGCCCTTCTTCCGGGCGGCAGAGATAAAGCGCCGTCAGAATTGCGCAGTAGGGAAGGATCGGGAGAATGTAATAGACGCGTTTTGAGCCCGAGAGCGAGAACATGAGGAAAATCGCGAGAATGGAGAGTGCCAGCCAGCGGTCATTGCCGGAAAGCGTTTTCCACTTTTTGAACGCCCATGCGAGAGAGAGAAGGAAGAAAGGGGTCCATGGCAGCAGCAGCTGCGGCAGATATTTGAAGTAGTCATACCAGTCGCCCTTGTGGTCGAAGGGCATGAAAAAACGCGTGATGTTTTCACGGAATACGAGATAGACTCCGTCAAGTGACGTGTCCCCGTTCTTGAGCGCTACAATCAGGAACGGCAGAAAATAGAGCAGCACGGAACCGGCCATGGCGGCGAAGAAGCGTGCATTGAGATGCTTTTTCCAGGTCCGGGTCACCATAAGATCCACCAGAACGACAAGGACCGGAACCGCGATTGCGCTGAGTCCTTTCGTCTGACCGCCCACCGCGCAGAGCGCGCCGAAGACCAGATACGGGAGGAACGATGTTTTTTCACGGTTCCGGATATACCAGGCCGCCGCAAGCGTGCTGAATGCCGTGTTCAGCATGTCCGCCTCCGCAAGGCGGCCCCAGAAGGCGAGGCTGTATACCGTCAGCAGAATCCAGCCGGCTGTTCTTCCAATATCCCGGCCCCAGAGTGCCGCCGCGATTGCACGGGTCGCCCACAATGCCGCCAGCGCCGCCAGCGCGCTCGGGATCCTGGCGATCAGTTCATTCACGATTCCGTTGTTGAAGAGTGCGCAGAAGGCAATGAACCAGTAGCTGAGAATCGGTTTGTCGAAATAGATTTCAAAATTGATGGTCGGCTGGAAGAAGTTGCCGCTCAGATACATTTCCCTTACAATGGCAGTCCAGCGCGCTTCGGAGCCGGAGATGCCTTTGACTCCGAGATTCAGGAAAAGCAGCCCGCAGGCCAGCGCCCAGAAAAGCACTTCGGGAAGGTGCTCCTTTGTGAAAAATGAGTTCCGTTTGTTTATGATAACCGGCTTTTTCATCATGTGATTTCCTTTCCGCTGGATATGCATGGCAGTATTGTTTATCCTTGAAACCGGATAGTCTACCATTGCGGAGGACGGAAATCAACATGCGATTGGTTAGAATCCTGTTAGGAATTCATGAGAAACAAAAATCCCGGTGTTCCGGAATCCGGATGCCCGGAGCGCCGGCCTGTCTATTTTGAAACAACGAAGATGCAGTTCGAGGCAAAGAGATTCGGCCAGAGCGGCGCAAGGAAACGCAGGGAGTCGCCGGGCTGTGCAAGGGGGATTTCCCGGACGATCCGGATATGTTTGTCTCTGCAGAGATGACGGAAGTCGCTCAGCGTTCCGGGATGGATGTTCGCCGTTTCATACCATTTCACCGGCAGGCTCCGCGTCACGGGCATGTTGCCGCCCATCATCTGGAGCCGCGCATCGAAATGCGCGAAGTTCATGAGGCTGATGATTCCCTTGTTGCCGATCCGCAGCATTTCCGCGAGAAGCAGGTCCGGATGCATGACGGCCTGGAGGGTCCGGCTCAGGATGACGTAGTCGTAGCTGTTGTCCGTGAATTCCGGGAGTGCGCCGTCCAGATTCGACTGGATGACGGGGACGCCGCGGCGGACGCATTCGATGATCTTGCCCTGATCGAGTTCCACGCCCATGACTTTGGCGCCTTTGAGCATTTTCAGTGCCTTGAGAAGGCGTCCGGAGCCGCAGCCGAGGTCGAGAATCTTCGCTCCGTGGGGGATCATGTCGGCGATGACGGCAAGGTCCGAACGGGAGATCAGGCGGTGGTCGTTCACATGAATCGTGTTTCTCATCGTCATTCCTCCATGTAGATGTTGTTCAGGAAGCCGGTCATCAGCCGGGAAAGCGTTTCCGCTTCGAGCAGAAACGCGTCATGCCCGTAATCGGAACGGATATTGCAGAAGGTCACGTCGTTGCCGTTTTCAATCAGCGTCCGCGCCATGTCGCGCCCGTGGTATTCCGGGAAGAGCCAGTCGCTCGAGAAGGAGACCACGAGGAAGGGGCAGTGCACGTTGTCAAACACTTTGAAATTGTCTCCGTCCGCCTGGTCGGAAACATCGAAATAGTCGATTGCGCGCGTGATGTAAAGATAGCTGTTTGCGTCGAACCGTTCCACAAAACAGTTTCCCTGATGGTTCAGATAGCTTTCCACGCGGAAGTCCGTGGAGAAATCGAAGGAGTAATCCTCCGACGACTGCAGCTTGCGCCCGAACTTGTGACGCATGGACTCTTCGCTCAGATAGGTGATGTGGCCGAGCATGCGTGCGATCGCCAGTCCTTTCTGCGGCTGTTCGCGGTAGTTTCCCCCGTTCCATGTCGGATCCGCCATGATCGCCTCGCGCCCGACCCAGTTGAAGGCGATTGCCTGCGCCGGAATGTGAATCGCCGTGGCGATCGCGATGACGGAGGAGACCATTTCCGGATAGGAGATCGCCCACTGTGTCGCGAGCATGCCCCCCATCGAGCCGCCGACGACCGACAGGAGTTTCCGGATTCCGAGATGGTCGATCAGAAGTTTCTGCGCCCGCACCATGTCCTGAATCGTGATGACCGGAAAATTCATGCGGTAGGGTTCTCCCGTGTCGGGATTGATGGAACCCGGCCCGGTCGTGCCGGAACAGCCGCCGAGGACGTTGCTGCAGATGATGAAGTACTTTTCCGTGTCGAACGGACGTCCCGGACCGACCATTTCATCCCACCAGCCGGGCTTCCTGTCATTTTCGTCATGACGGCCCGCCAGATGCGCATCCCCCGTCAGCGCATGTTCCACAAGAATGGCATTGCCTGCATCCGGATTCAGTGTTCCGTAGGTTTCGTAGCGGATGTTCAGGTCGCGCAGAGTCTTGCCGCAATCCAGCTCCAGACGGGCGCTGGAATGAAAATCCTGCGGCGTCACAATGCCGACGGACGATTCCGTCCTTGTCTCCGTTTTTTCACTCATTGCAACCTCCCGGTGCACCGTAACTTCTCAGGTGTCTGTCTTTCAGTATTCCGGGGTGCGCGCGGAATCTTTCTCCCCGGATAAAGAAAAACCGGAACCTCGGCATTTCCGCCCCAGGCTCCGGTTTTCCCGCGCTGCCGAAGGATCAGGCAAGCGTCCTGCCGCTCAATGCTTTCAGGGCATCCAGATATTTTTCCCGTGTTTTCATGACGATTTCTTCCGGGAGCGCGGGCGCCGGAGGCGTCTTGTCCCAGTCCAGACCTTCGAGATAATCACGGACAAACTGCTTGTCCAGACTCGGCGGACTGCATCCGACCCGGTAATCGCTCTTCGGCCAGAAGCGGCTCGAATCCGGTGTGAGCACCTCGTCGATCAGAATCACTTCGCCGTTGAAATCGCCGAATTCGAATTTTGTGTCCGCAAGAATGATTCCGCATTTTTCCGCATGGGCGGCGGCTTCCTTGTAGATGCGGAGCGTGCAGTCGCGCACCTTCTCGGCTTTTTCCCTTCCGACCAGTTCCGCGGCTGTCTCGAAGCTGATGTTCTCATCATGCCCGCTGTCCGCCTTTGTAGACGGCGTGAAGAGCGGTTCCTCCAGTTTCTGCGCCTGACGGTATCCGGCAGGAAGCGGAATGCCGCAGACCTTGCCGCATTTCTGATAATCCTTCCATCCGCTGCCGATCAGATAACCGCGGACAATGCATTCCAGCGGAATTGTCTTCGCCTTTTTGACGATCAGGGAACGGCCCGCGAGATCACCGGCAACCGCCTTCAGCGATTCCGGAAAGGCTGCAGCATCCCAGCAGAGCAGATGGTTCGGCATCCAGGAGAGGAACTCGAACCAGAAAAGCGACATCTGGGTCAGAACCTTGCCTTTGTCCGGAATTCCGTTCGGCATCACGCAGTCGAATGCGCTGATTCTGTCCGTCGCGACGAACAGCAGACTGTCGCCGAGATCATAAATGTCGCGCACCTTGCCTCTGTGGGGTTCGGGAAGCCCGGGAATCGAGGTTTCCAGCAATGCTCCGTTGGAATCGTATTTCATGACCGTCCCTTTTCAAACCTTAAGCGATGGAAGTGATTTTGACTTTCGTAAGTTCCTGTCTGTGGCCTTTGCGCTTCCGGTAGCCTTTGCGCCGTTTCATCTTGAATGCGATGAGCTTGGGGCCGCGGAAATGCTCCACGATTTCCCCTTCGACCCTGGCGCCTTCCACGAGCGGAGCTCCGATTTTGATCTCCGCGCCTTCTCCGACGGCGAGAACTTCCGTAAAGGCAATCTTCTCTCCGGCCGCGCCTTCGAGACGTTCCATCGTGACGACATCCTGTTCCTGGACCTTGAACTGTTTGCCGCCGCTGGCAATCACTGCGTACATGATAAACTCCTGCACTGTTTTATGTTGATCTTTCTTTCGATATTTCAGAAAAACAATCTTCCGAAGCCGCTTAATATAATCCGTCAAAGAAATTATTCAAATGCAAAACATCCGATTTCATCTTTTTTTCCGGTCCTCCATCCTCCTCGTTCTGTTCCGCACCATGAAACCTGCACCTGCCGGCAGATAAAAGGGGAGGGGAAGAGAGGTTCCGGCATCCAGCATTTCCCGCCGTTTTTCCTGATTCCTGTTTATTTTTCCGCGCGGGCGAGAATTTCAAGGCAGGTCTGCGGATCGTTCGCCGCGAGGAAGGCGGCTTTGAGACGTCCGTCGAAAAACAGCGATCCGATTGCGGCAAGCACTTTCAAATGGGTCAGTTTCTGATCCTTTCCTGCGATAATCATGAAAACCAGCCTCACCGGTTTGGAGTCCAGCGAGTCATAGTCGGAGATCCCGTCGCGGCAGATGCCCAGCGCCATGCAGGTCTTTTCCCCGTTCTGGAGTATGATATGCGGCGTCGCGATGCCGTTTCCGATTCCGGTGCTCAGCAGGCTTTCCCGGTGGAAAATCGCCCATTCCAGATCATCGCGGTCGCCGTATTCCCCCTCCCGGGCGATCCGGTCGATCAGCGCGTTGAGGACTTCGGCCTTGGTGCGGCGGCCGTTGAAAATCACGATCCGGTCAGCCGAAAGCAGGTCGCCGAGAATAATGTGTTTTGCTGTAGTTTCTTCCTGCATGATGGATTCTCCCGCTGCTGAATGATGCAAAATCGTGTGGAACTGTATCATAAATCCGCGTCTTTTCAAGATTGCGGAGCTTATTTTTTCAGCAATCCCTGCAATTCCCGTTCAAATTCCCCTGCCAGTTTTTCCGCGGACGCCGGATCGGATGATTCCGCGAGAATCCGGATGACAGGTTCCGTGTTCGAACGCCGCAGAAGCACCCATGCACCGTCGTCCAGGTCGATCCGGACGCCGTCCACCGTGATCGGATTCCGGTCTTTCCTGCGTTCCCGGATCGTGCGGAGCGCGTTGACTCCCGTCTGCGCGGACGGGCAGATCACTTTCCGGGAGACGGATGCAAGACGAGGAAGAGTTTCGAGAAGGGTGTCAATGCTCTGTTCCCCGGCTGCAAGCATGTCAAGGACAAGGGCCATTGCCGCATAACTGTCCCGGCATATGCTGATGGCCGGATAAATGATTCCGCCGCTGCTCCCCTCGATCCCGAGAAAGGCGCCGGAGGCGGACATCGCGTCGGTCACATTGACTTCTCCGACCGGGCAGTAGAGGACCTTCACCCCGTACCGCTCTGCGGCATGCTCGATCGCCCGAGTCGTCTGGATGTTCAGGACGACGGTTCCCCCCCGGTGGCTCCGGAGCAGGGAGGCTGCGATCAGAAGCGCGGAGTCCTGCGCCCCCAGGATGGCGCCGCTGCCGGAAACCAGGGAAATCCGGTCTCCGTCCGGATCCTGCGCAAAACCGAGTGCGCAGCGGTGTTTCCTTACACATTCGGAAAGCGCACCGAGATGCGCTGGCACGGGTTCCGGCGGACGTTCGAAGCCGTTTCCCCAGGTGTCGAAAATGCTTACCGTTTCGCACCCGAGCTCCTCCAGGAATTTCCTGGAATAAAGCGCTCCGACGCCGTTGCAGCAGTCCACCGCAACCCGGAAATGCTTCTTCCGGATCGCATCGGCGTTCACGGAACGCAGGATTTTTTCCTGATGCATGCGGAAGGCATCGGGGAGGCATTTCTCGGTCCGGATCCGGTTTTCCGGCACATAATTCGAATCCGGCTGATTGTAGATGTCCAGAAGCTCGTCATTGGCGGTCTGGTTCAGGAAGAGACCGTCCGGTCCGATGAATTTGAGCGCATTCCATTCATTTCCGTTGTGGCTGGCCGTGATGGCGATCGCGCCGGAGGCGGCGGTCTCCCTCACGGCGAACTGAAGGCTGGGAGTCGGCAGGATTCCGGTCAGGACCGGCTGCACGCCGACGGAGAGAAGTCCCGCCGCGACGGCGTTTTCATACATCTCGCCGGAGGAGCGCGTATCGCGTCCGACCAGAACGCGCCCGCCGCCGACGAACTCGCCGAACGCCGCCGCAAAGTCCGAGGCGAGGATCGGAGACAGACTCTCCCCGACTACGCCGCGGACGCCGCTTACCCCGATTTTCAAGCGCCGGAACGCCTCTTTCATGATGCCACCACCCTTTCAATGACGGAGGAGACTTTTGCCGCGTATTCCTCGGCCTTTTCCCGGGTTTTCCATTCGACGATCATCCGCACGATGGGTTCGGTCATGGAGGCGCGCAGATGCACCCAGCCGTCTTCCCAGTCGAACCGCAGCCCGTCCTCCTCGCTGAAGGCGGCGTCGGGAAAGATGCGCCCGCGCAGATTCCGCAGAACGGAATAGGCGTGGGAGGACGAACACGGGACCGCGCGCTTGATAATGCTGTAGCGCGGCAGTCTCGCCGCAAGCTGCGAGGAGGTCTTTCCGCTGAAGGCCATGGATTCCAGCACAAGCGCCGTCAGCAGGAAACCGTCGAATCCCGGCACTCCCCGCGCAAGGGCGATGCTTCCCGAGCCGTCTCCGGCAAGGACCGCTCCCGTTTCAAACATCCGGTCGATCGTATGCGCCTGTCCGACTTTGCCTTTGCAGAGAACGCCGCCGCGCATCCGGACGATGTCGTCCAGCGTCCGCGTGGTGCAGCAGTTGCTTACCACTCCGGCGCCGGAGCCGGCGAGCCGCAGCACATGATCCGCCACAAGCGGAAAACTGTATTCCTCGGAAAGCGTTTCCCCGGAGTCCGTCACGACCGACGCCCGGCTCATGTCGCTGTTGAAGACAAAGCCGATGTCCGCACTCAGCACTTTGATGAGCGACTGCACCTGCATGGCGGTTCTCGGCCGCGGTTCCGGATCATGCGGCAGCACGCCGGAAAGGATCTGGTTGATCGGAATCAGCTCCAGGCCAAAGCGTTTTGCGAATGCGCAGGCTATGACTGAGCCGGAGCCGTTGCAGAAATCGGCGATCACCTTGAAGCGGCATGCCGCGATCCGTTCCGCGTCCACAAGGGTGCAGAGCAGATCCAGATACGAATCCGCAAGCCCGTCCGGGCAGGGGAGGATGTTCCCGACCGCGTTCCAGGGCGCGCTCCGGTAGATGCCGCTGTGATAGATGCCGAGAAGCTCCTGCGTCTGGAGATTGCTGAAGTAGGAGCCCCGGGAGGAGAGCGGCGCCACGGCGTTCCAGCCCGCCTGATGGTGGCCGGCTCCGATCAGGATTGCGCCGGAGAGACGGTCCCTGCTGACGAGATGATGCAGCATCGGGGCGGGACAGATGCCCGCGTCGATGACCTCGGCGCCGCATCCCAGCAGTCCGGATACCGCCGCGTCGCGGTACATCTTGGAGGAAATTCTGGAGTCCATGCCCACGGCGATGCGTCCTCCGCCGGAATATGTGCCGACCGCGGAGGCATAGGCGATCACATTGTGCGGGGTCAGTCCGGTTCCCGCGACGCCGCGCATTCCGAGATTTCCCAGTCTTAAAAAACGCATGCAGCATGTCTCCTGGATAGTTGATCGTTCCCGCCTTCTGCATTAATATTCCATGTCCGCGCCTCTTCTTCAAGGGCTCTCCTGAAAAATAATTTTATTTCCGGGGTTGCTTTTTCCGCAATCCGGTGTTCTATTTATTCCCTTACTGGTTTTGCGGATATGACGGGACTTGCAGACATGGAAAAATCTCTTTTCGGTATAGTGATACAGGTGACGAATCTGGATCTCTGCCGGGCCTTTTACCGGGATGTGCTCGGACTCGGATCCCCGGTCATGGACAGCACTTTCTGGGTGGAATTCCGCCTGGAAACGGGAGGGTCGCTTTTTCTTGAAAAATCCGAAGTGCTTTCCGCCACGGAAAAGGGCGGACGTATTTCCTGGATTCTCCGGACCGATAATCCGGAAGAGCTGAAGAGTGTTCTTGCCTCTTATGGCTACGCGGGGCGGAAGCTTTCCGCGGATCAGGTCGGTTTTCCCGTGTACCGTTTTCACGACCCGGAAGGGAATCCGTTTTTTATTGCTCCGAAAGAGGATGAACCAATGAAATCCGGAAAGGAAAGCATATCATGAAATCCTCATTTTCTTTTCTCATCTGCCTTGTGCTTCTGACCTTTTCGCTTTTCGCGGAGGGGAAAAAGGAACTTCTCAGTCATGTCCCTGCGGATACGACGTTCGTATTCGGGATTGATGTCGCCGCCTTCTGCCGTCATCCTTCTTTCCGCAATCTTCTGAAAGACAAGGCGCTGTCCGAAACTCTCGAAAAAAATGCGGGAGGTGCGTCCGGGCTTGACATCAAAACAATCCAGTATGTCCTGGTCATGTCCTCCGATCCGCTTTCCCGCATTGTCAACCTCCTGGTTCAAACGCCGAATGCCGCGGAGATCCAAGCCGCATTGCGGAAGGACAAAAATGCCGTGCCGGTGCAATACGGTCCGCTTGCCGCCTGCCGTGTCTCCGGCGGAGCGGAATTCGCGTCTCCGGCCAAAAACATGCTGCTGATTTCAACTAAAACCTTGAAAGGTTTTCCGGAGATGGAAAAAGGTATGCCTGCCGGATTCGCAAAGTTGTTTGAAAATGACGGAATGCGCTTTGCCGCCGCCGGCCTGATTCCTTCTGACGACTTGAAAAAGGCGAATGCCGCGGCTGCCGGTCTGAAGATCATCACCTGCACGCTAGACGCCGCTCCCGGATCGTCCTCCGATTTGATTTTCCGTGCGGAGGCGGAATGCACCGACGCCGCGGCTGCGAAACGGAGCATGATGCTTGCACAGCAGCTTCAGCTTCTGGCCGGAGTCTTCATCAACAATCTTGACCCCGATCTTGCACAGGAGTTCAATAAAAATGCCGCTGTGAAAACGGAGGGGAACAATGTCCGTCTTCAATTTCCCGTTACGGAGAAGCTCATTCAGAAACTTTCTGTTCTGGCGGAACCCGGTGTTCTGAAAAACATGACGGCGGACGATTCGGATTTTTGATTCTGGAACGGAAACTTTTCACTGGGGAACAAATATGGCGTATCAGGTAACAGCCAGAAAATGGCGTCCGCAGAGATTTGCCGACATGGTCGGTCAGGAGCATATTGCCCGAACCTTGAAGAATGCCGTCCGGACCGGGCGCGTTGCGCATGCGTATCTGTTTGTCGGTCCGCGCGGAATCGGCAAAACCACATCCGCGAGAATTTTCGCAAAAGCGCTCAACTGCAAGCGTCCCGTTGACGGCGAACCCTGCTGCGAATGCTCCTCCTGCAAATCCATTGCGGACGAAACCAGCGTGGATATCATCGAAATCGATGCCGCGACCCATACGCAGGTGGACAAGGCACGGGAGATCTGCGAGGACGTGCTCCACCTTCCGATTGCCTCCAAATACAAGATCTACATCATTGACGAGGTGCACATGCTCTCGAAAAGCGCATGGAACGCACTGCTCAAAACGATTGAGGAACCGCCTGCCCACGCGAAATTCATTTTCGCGACGACGGAAGTGAACAAAGTGCTTCCGACAGTCATTTCACGCTGTCAGCGGTTCGATCTGCGGAGGATTCCTTCCGATCTGATCGCCAAACGTCTTGCTTATATCGCGGAGGAGGAGAAGATCCGGATTTCCCCTTCGGCAATCAATGTGATTGCGCGTGCTGCGGACGGGGGCATGCGTGATGCCCAGTCGCTGCTTGACCAGCTGGTCTCTTTTTTCGGCAGCAATGCCGGAAACGAGGAGATTTCCGAGGCGCAGGCGCTCTCCCTGTTTGGACTGACCGCTCCCGAGGAGATGGAGGAGCTTCTGAATTCGATTCTGGACAATGATCGTGCCGCCGCGGTTCTTTCCGTGCATAAATTCGCGGAGCAGGGCAAGAATTTGGAGACCCTGTTTGAAGAGGTGCTTGCCTGGCTGCGCGGCGTCATGCTTTCGATCATTCTGCCGAATCCCCAGTCGGTGCTTGATGAGAATCCCGAAAAGATTCTGACATACCAGAAACTTGCGACGAACCGCAATGTCAATATGGTGCAGACCCTCCTGGAACAGCTTTCCGCTTCAGGTTATCTGCTGCGCGAGGCGATCAACAAACAGGTCTTCCTGGAAACGATTCTGCTCAAGGCGATGCGTTCGGCTCATGCCGTCCGTATTGAGGATCTGCTGATCCGTCTGAATCAGATCCGGAAGAACGGCGAGCTTGACGTGCTTGCAAAGGTTCCCTCTCTCGCGCAAGTCCCTGTGACCCCGTCTGTGCGTCTGTCTCCGGCCCCCGTCATGCAGGAGAAGGTTCCTGTGCCCCCTCCGGCCCCCGCCATGCAGGAGAAGGTTCCGGTGCATCCCGCCGATTCAGTTTCCCGCATGGCAGAGGAGAAGGCTCCGGTCGTTCCCGTGTCCGGGCCTGTCATGCCGGAAAAAGCGCCAGTGCATGACGTTTCCTCGACCGCCTCCGCATCTCCGGCGGCTTCTTTTTCCGTGAAAGCGGATTCCGGACAGCAGCATTCCGGGAAAGAACCTGAAACGCACTCTGTCTCGGAATCTCGGCAGAAATCCATAAAATCTTTTTCCGCGCCATCGCCAGCCGGCATGCCGACGGTCAAACCGGAGTTGAAGAAGGATTCTTCCGCCGCCGTCAGCCAGACCGGCCATTTTCAGCCTGCCGGGGATTCCGGAGAGGAGGATTTGCCGGATGATGCCGAGGAAGAGTCTCCCTGCGGAGATATTTCCGCCGAGGGGCTGCCGGAGGAGACACGGAATGATGCAGTCATGCCGCTTTCGGAGCGTTTTTCTCCGGAACTGCTCTGGGAGAAGCTGCGGCAGGACATCCGTGACAATACGAGTCTTTTCAGTGTGGCGGATCTCATGGGGGAGGGGGTTCCTGTGAAGCTGGAATATTCGACGCTGACGGCGGCATTTGATGAGGATTACGGGGATCTTGCATTTCAGTCTGTCATTCGGGAAAAGGAGCTTCTGACCAATTGTCTGAAACGGATGAGCCGGGATTCTTCGGCCGTTCTGCGTCTTGTCAGGATGAAAGGGGTTCGGACTCCCGAGGCGAAGGAGAGAAAAAAGACCTTGGATGAACTCAAGCGGGAGGCTGCCCGGATTCCGATTGTGGAGAAGACTGCAGATCTGTTTTCCGGGATGATCGTAGATGTCTTGGAATCCAGGCAATAAGAGTTTGTCTGGGTCGGGATTTTTCTTCCAGCAGGAGTGATTTTTCTTTTTTCTTCCGATTTGCTGTTTTGCATTGCTGTGTGAGGTCGTCGTTTTATTGGAGGCCGGAAATAAATAGGAAAAAAGGGTTCTTTTGGAGAAAAACCATTTGCATTTTATAAAAAAAGAGGTATTTTAAAAACCATAATTTTTGATGAAGATATTATCGGGATGTAGCGCAGCCTGGTTAGCGCGTTAGTCTGGGGGACTAAAGGTCGCGAGTTCGATTCTCGCCATCCCGACCATTTTCTTGATTCTCCGCCGACCGGTCTTTTGGTCGGTTTTTTCGTTTCGGGGGTAAATTTGAGCTCAATTCGCGTTTTGCCCGAAAGCGGAGAATCTCCGCTTTTCTCTTATGAAGGTGTGCTTCAGACCCTCTCCCGGTAAATTCTCCGGGGGAGTAAAAGACCGGTCTTTTGGTCTGGAGAGCATTTTTTGTAGGAA
>CALXSJ010000009.1 GCA_944391115.1 uncultured Victivallales bacterium
CGAAAAATGCTCGCGCATTTTTCCGTAATGAAAAAAAGTGAAGCCTCCCTGCCGCGCTCCACCTGCGCAAGCCGGACGAAATCCCCGAGACCACGGTGCTCCACACCGGGGCAGTTCATTTTCGTTACGGTAAAAAACCTCCGGGGACCATTGGAAACAATTTGATTTTCCGGCAATTTCTGTTAGATTACCTCTTTTATCAAACGCAAATTACCAAGGATGAAAGATTATGGCTGAACAACGCAAGATCCTCAGCGGCGACGAAGCGGTCGCCGAGGCGGCTCTCGCCTGCGGAGTGAAACTCGGCACAGGGTATCCCGGCACGCCGTCTACAGAAATTCTCGAACATTTTTCCGCGATCGGGGGCAATGCGGAATGGGCGCCGAATGAAAAAGTGGCGCTGGAAGTGGCTTCCGGCGTCGCGTTTTCCGGGGCGAAAACGATTGTCACAATGAAGCATGTCGGCGTCAACGTCGCGGCCGATCCGCTCTTCACACTGGCCTATACGGGCGTCGAGGGCGGACTGATTCTGGTCTCCGCCGACGATCCTGGCATGGCGTCCAGCCAGAATGAGCAGGACAACCGCCTCTATGCGATTGCCTCACAGATCCCGATGCTGGAACCCTCCGACAGTCAGGAGGCCTACGACTTCACCGTCCGCGCCTATGAGATTTCCGAACAGTTCCGCGTGCCGGTCCTGCTGCGCATGACCACGCGCGTCTGCCATTCGCGCGGAGTTGTGAAATGCTGGAAGGACCGTGAAACTCCCGCCTCGAAACACTACCGCCGCGCCGTCCGCGAGCGCGTGATGATCCCCGCTTTCGCCAAAGGGGCGCACGTCCGGCTGGTCGACGGCATGAAGGCTCTGGCAAAATGGAATGAGAAATCCGATCTGCACGTTGTGTCCGGGCCGGAAAAGGCGGAGCTCGGCATCATCTGCGCGGGTGCGGCATATCAGCATGCGCGCGAAGCGTTTCCGGAGGCCCGGATTCTCAAGCTCGGGATGACCTGGCCGCTTCCGTATGAGGCAATCCGCGCGTTTGCGGAAGGCAATGGCCGCACCGTCGTGGTCGAGGAAGGCGAAAAGGTCATGGCGGAAAAGATCCTCTCCGCGGGAATCAAGGTCGAACCCAAGGGAGACGCCTTCCTCTTCGGGGAGCTCAATGTGGCGAAAGTGAAGCGCCTGGTCAACAAAGACGAAACGCCGGAAGCGCCGCCGAAACCGGGACGTCCGCCGCAGCTCTGTCCGGGCTGTCCGCACCGCAAGGTTTTCGAGACGCTGCGCGATCTCGGCTGCATCGTCTCCGGCGACATCGGATGCTACACGCTCGGCGTGCTCCCGCCGTTCAGCGCGATCGACTGCTGCGTCTGCATGGGCGCGAGCATCGGCGCCGGACTCGGACTCCGGCACGGACTGGCGGAGGAGGACGCGCGCAAGGTCGTCAGCGTCATCGGCGACAGCACGTTCGTCCACAGCGGCATCACGGGTATTGTGGAGATGGTCTACAACAAACCCGCGACAGGACATCTCGTCCTGATTCTCGACAACTCCACGACGGCGATGACCGGACTTCAGGAGAACCCCGCAACCGGACGGCACCTCAATATGACCGACGCTTCGCAGCTGGATCTCGCCGCGCTCTGCAAGGCGGCCGGCGCGGACCATGTGGACGTAATCGATCCGACGCTCAGGCACGACGAATTCGTCGCGCTCGTCAAAGAGCGTCTCGCCTCGAATGACGCCAGCGTCATCATCGCGCGCCGTCCCTGCATTCTCCAGATGAAGAAACTTTCCAAGCTCAAGAAATAAGGAGGTCGCAATATGGGCAGCAAGCTGACAAACGTTCTGTTCGCGGGCATCGGCGGACAGGGGATCATCAAGGCCTCCGACATGCTGACGGAAGCCGCCTTCCGGATGAATTACGATGTGAAGAAAAGCGAGCTCCACGGCATGAGCCAGCGCGGAGGCTCGGTTTCGAGCGACGTGCGCTTCGGGGAAAAGGTCCACAGCCCGATGATTCCCGAAGGGGAAGCGGATTATCTGGTCGCGGTCTCCGAGGATCAGATCGAAGTCAACGAAAAATATCTGAAAAAGGACGCCGTCATCATCCGTCCCTCCGACATTGACGAGGCGGACGCGCAGTCCAAAATGCTGAACATCGCCATGCTCGGGCGGCTCAACCGGTATCTGAAGTTTCCCGAAGAGCTCTGGATCAGCCTGATCCGCGAGTCCTTCAAGGGCGAAATCGCCGAGCAGAACATTGCGGCCTTCAAACGGGCGCAGGGATAAGAGAGCAAATACAATATACAAGGGCTGAAAAGATGTCACAATACAAACGAATGGAAAATCCGATGTTCAATCCGGTCAGCGCGCCGGATTATCTGCCGCCGGAAAAACTCCGGGAACTGCAGACCGAGCGGTTCGCCTTCATCATCCGCCGCGCCTACGAAAACGTGCCGTTCTACCGCAGACGCATGGATGAGAAAAACCTGAAGCCGGAAGACTTCCGGACGCTCGACGACGTGAAAAAGCTTCCCTTCACGATCAAGGCGGATCTGCGCGACACGTATCCCTTCGGCCTCTTCGCCAGCCCCCTCAAGGACATTGTCCGCCTGCACGCCTCCAGCGGCACGACCGGAAAACCGATCGTGGTCGCCTACACGCAGAGTGATCTTGACGTCTGGCAGGAGACGATGATGCGCACGATGGCGGCGGCGGGCGTCTCCAAGGACGACATCGTGCAGGTGGCATTCGGCTACGGACTTTTCACCGGCGGACTCGGCGCACACTACGGAGCCGAGGGGCTCGGCGCGACCGTAATCCCGGCGTCCGGCGGCAACACCGAACGCCAGATCATGCTGATGAAGGACTTCGGCGTAACCGCAGTGGCCTGCACGCCGAGCTATTTCGTGCATATCATCGAGGTGGCGGAAAAGATGGGCGTGGATCTCCACAAGCTGCCGCTCCGCCGCGGCATGTTCGGCGCGGAGCCCTGGACAGAGGAGATGCGCCGGCACATCGAGGAGGGCGCGGGAATCAGGGCGTTCGACATCTACGGGCTTTCCGAAATCACGGGTCCCGGCGTCGGCGCGGCGTGCGAGTGCCAGTGCGGCCTCCACATCTTCGAAGACCACTACTATCCGGAAATCATCGATCCCGACACGCTGGAAGTCCTTCCGGACGGCCGGGAGGGCGAACTTGTCCTGAGCACCCTCTCCAAAATGGCGATGCCGATGATCCGCTACCGGACGCGCGACCTCACCAGCATCATGACCGAACGCTGCGCCTGCGGACGCACGATCCGGCGGATCAGCAAGATTTCGCACCGCAGCGACGACATGTTCATCATCCGCGGCGTCAATGTCTTCCCGTCCCAGATCGAAACGGCGATCCTCAACGAGGGAAAGAACCTGCCGCACTATCAGATCATTCTCACGCGCAGCCACGGCCTCGACAATGTCGAGGTCGACATCGAAATGACGCAGGAGATGTTCAGCGACAAGGTGAGCGCGATCGAATCCCTGACCGCGCGCTTCTCCCATGCGATTGAAAAGGTTCTCGGCATCCGCGTCGCGGTCAAGATGCTGCCGCCGAACTCCATTCCCCGGAGCGAAGGCAAGGCCAAGCGCGTCATCGACCGCCGCGGCAACAACTAATCTGGAAAGGATACTCGGAATGAAACTCAATCAGCTCTCGATCTTCGCGGAAAACAAGCCGGGCTCGCTGAACAGAATCTGCAGCATCCTGGCGGAAAACAACATCGACATTCTGACGCTCTCCCTTGCGGACACCACGGATTTCGGCATTCTCCGGATCATCACGAAGGACTGGGAGAAGGCGCGGGACGTCCTGACGGAAAACCGGATCATCGTCCGCGTGACCGATGTCGTCGCCGTCGAGGTTCCGAACCGTCCCGGCGGCATGTGCTCCATCCTCGACACGCTCAGCAAATATTCGATCAACGTGGAATACATGTATGCGTTTGCGGCGACAAAGGCGGCGATCATCATTCTCCGCGTCGACGCGCCGGAGATGGCGATTGAGAAACTCAAGGCGGACGGATCTGTGAAATTCGTCAGTCCCGAGGACATTTTCCAGTCATAGCAGCAGGAAGAAGTTCCGAAGGTCCCCTTCCCTCTTCCGGGAAGAAGAAGAAAGCCGCCGGTTCATCCGGCGGCTTTTTTCGTGTCCCGGCAAAAAAAATCCCGCGAAGTTCAAACTCCGCGGGATTTTTTCCTGCTCACAGGAAACTCAGTCGTTCTCGTGATATTCCTGAAGCGATTTCGGAGACGCGTCCTTGTTGTGAAGAACCGCCTGAATGCCCTTGACGCTGGCGTTCGCCGCAGCGAGCGTGGTCATGTAGGGAATCTTGTGCTGGGTCGCCATCATGCGGATATAGCTGTCGCTGGTTTTGCCCTCGCGCCCGGCGGGGGTGTTGAAGATCAGGTTCAGCTGTTTGTTCTTTATCATGTCGCCGATGTTCGGGCGGCCTTCCAGAAGCTTCTTGACGCAGGTGTTCGGAATTCCGTTCTCGGTCAGGAATCTGCTGGTGCCTTCCGTCGCGAAGATCTCGAACCCGAGTTCATGGACATGCTGCGCGATCGGAAGCAGATATTTCCGCTCGCGGCGCGCCACGGTGATGAGCACCTTTCCGGAGGTGGGGAGCTTGAATCCGGCCGCCTCCTCCGCCTTGTAATAGGCAAGTCCGAAGGAGTCCGCCATGCCCATGACCTCTCCGGTCGCACGCATTTCGGGCCCGAGAACAGGATCGACTTCCGGGAACATGTTGAACGGGAAGACCGCCTCCTTCACGCCGTAGAATCCGTCGCAGGCGACCTTGATCGGTCCGAGTTCGGAAAGTTTTTTGCCGAGCATGAGCTGAGTGGCCAGTTTCGCGAGCGGCACGCCGGTCACCTTGGAAATGACCGGCACCGTCCGGGAGGCGCGCGGATTCGCTTCGATGATGTAGACCTTGTCCTCGCAGATCGCATACTGGACGTTCATGATGCCGGTCACCTTGAAGTCGAGCGCAATTGCCGCCGTGTATTTGCGGATTGTCTCCTGGTGCTTTTCCGGAATCGTGATCGGAGGAATCGCGCACGCGGAGTCGCCGGAGTGAATGCCGGCAAGCTCAATGTGCTCCATGATCGAGGCGACGAAAGTGTCGGTGCCGTCGGAAACGGCGTCCACTTCGCACTCAATCGCATTGTCGAGGAAGCGGTCGATCAGCATCGGGAACTCGGGGCTGACCTGAAGCGATTCCACGGCATACTTCTTGAGCATCTCCTCGTCGTAAATCACTTCCATGCCGCGCCCGCCGAGCACGAAGGAGGGACGCACCATGACGGGATAGCCGATCTTCGAGGCGAGCGCAACGGCCTGATCCAGCGAACGGGCGCATCCGCTCTCCGGCTGGGGGATGCCAAGTTTTATCATGCGTTCGCGGAAATATTCGCGGTCCTCGGCCAGCCGGATGCCCTCGGGCTGGGTGCCGATGATGTTCACGCCGTTGTCCTTGAGCTCCTGCGCGAGATTCAGCGGAGTCTGGCCGCCGAACTGGACGATCACGCCGTCAGGTTTCTCCTTGTCGTAAATGGCAAGCACATCCTCGACGGTCAGCGGCTCGAAATAGAGCTTGTTGCTGGTGTCGTAGTCGGTGGAAACGGTCTCGGGATTGCAGTTGACCATGATGGACTCATAGTCGTTGTCGCGCAGCGTGAACGCCGCATGGACGCACGTGTAGTCGAACTCAATGCCCTGGCCGATCCGGTTGGGACCGCCGCCGAGCACCATGATCTTGCGGTGGGCGGAAACGGGCACCTCGTCCTTCGCATCGAGCGCATAGGTGGAGTAGTAGTAGGCCGCGTTCTTCACGCCGCTGACCTTGAGCTCCTGGAACTTCGCGTGCATGCCGACGGCTTTGCGGCGCTCGCGGACGTTCTTTTCGGTCGTGTTGAAAAGCTTGGCCAGATATTTGTCGGAGAATCCGTAGAGCTTCGCCTTGCGGAGCAGTTCGTCGGGAAGGCTCGGGAAGGCATAGGAGGAAAGCTCGACTTCGCAGTCGGCGATTTCACGCATCTGTTCAATGAAATAAGGCGTAATGGAGGTCATCCGGATGATCTCTTCGACGCTCATGCCCTTGAGCATTGCCTCGTAGATCAGGAAGTAGCGTTCGTTGGTCGGCGTGACAAGACGTGCCTTGAGCTCATCCAGTGAAAGTTCCTGGAACTTCTTGATCTGGCCGAGTCCGGAACGGCCGATTTCCAGCGAGCGGATCGCCTTCTGGAAGGCTTCCTTGAAGTTCCTGCCGATGGACATGACCTCGCCGACGGCTTTCATCTGAGTGCCGAGCGTGGTCTTCGCCTGCGGGAATTTTTCGAACGCCCAGCGGGCGAATTTCACAACGACATAATCCCCGTAGGGCTCGTATTTTTCGAGCGTGCCCCTGCGCCAGTAGGGAATCTCGTCGAGCGTCATTCCCGTTGCAAGGAGGGTCGAGACATGCGCGATCGGGAATCCGGTCGCCTTGGAGGCCAGCGCGGAAGAGCGCGAGGTTCTCGGGTTGATTTCAATCACGACAATGCGGTTGTCCTCGCGGTTGTGGGCGAACTGGACGTTGGTGCCGCCGGTGACGCCGACCGCGTCGACAATCCGGTAGGCGTAGTCCTGCAGTTTCGCCTGCACCTCCCTGGGAACGGTGAGCATCGGGGCGACGCAGAAACTGTCGCCGGTGTGAACGCCCATCGGGTCGACGTTTTCAATGAAGCAGACCGTGATCTTCTGTCCCTTCGCATCGCGCACGACTTCGAGTTCCAGCTCCTCCCAGCCGAGCACGCACTCTTCGACAAGCACCTGTCCGATCAGACTGGCGGCGAGTCCGCGCGCCATGACCTGCCGGAGCTCCTCGACATTGTAGACGATTCCGCCGCCGGTTCCGCCCATCGTATAAGCGGGACGCAGCACCACGGGATAGCCGAGCTTGTTCGCAATCGCCTCGGCCTCCTCGACGGAATAGGAGGGTTCGGAGTGGGGAACGGGCACGCCGAGCGAAGCCATGGTCTTCTTGAACTCAATGCGGTCCTCGCCACGCTTGATCGCATCGAGATCGACGCCGATCACCTTGACGTTGTATTTGGCAAGAATTCCCTTTTCATGCAGTTCGGAGGAGAGGTTGAGCGCAGTCTGCCCGCCCAGATTCGGGAGAAGCGCATCGGGCTTTTCCCGGGCAATGATCTGCTCCAGGCGCTGCGCCGTAAGCGGCTCGATATAGGTATGGTCCGCCATCCCGGGGTCGGTCATGATCGTGGCCGGATTGGAGTTGACCAGAACGATTTCATATCCGGCGCTCCGGAGCGCCTTGCAGGCCTGTGTTCCCGAATAATCGAATTCGCATGCCTGCCCGATAATGATCGGACCGGAACCGATAATCAGGATTTTCTTGATGTCCGTGCGTTTTGCCATCTGCTTGACTGCGTCCTTTCTTGCCTATGCAAAAGTTGTCTGATTCCCTGGCATAAATAAAATATGATAATATCGCCTTTCAACTGCATTTTTTCAAGATTGCCCGCCGCTTTTTTATTGCAAAAATAATCAGACTGCCAGAGCGGACCGGCACAGATCTCCGCGGCAATGTCCGGAAGAGGAATCTTCCGCGGCACTCTCCATCCAGCGCCCATGAGCTTTCCTCCGGGAAGCGGGACGCGGATGCGGGAATGAATGTTCTCTTTTATTCAAAATGATAAATTAATTAGTTATTTTGCTATTTACATCCATTTGAAAGCAAATATAATATAACACAGGAAAGGCAAATTTTTCAAAAATCGGATTTGTAAAAGCGCTCATGAGCGCATGAGGGGAATCTGGAGGAAAAACCGGAAGGGATCCGGCGGAAAAAATCCCGGGAGGGAAGGAATTCCGCAAATGGACAGCCGGTCCTCCCCCAATGACAGGCTGTCCGTCTTCCATGCGGGGACCATACCGTTGTCCGCAGAAGTTTTTCTTCCATCAAACAGAAAACTGACAAAACAGACAAGAGTGATAAAAAGACAACTTGCAAGGAGTGAGAAATCATGCTGATCCGCCGTAGAATAACCGCAGGCATACTGGCCGCAGTCCTGCTGACCCCCGCATTCGGAGGAGAGGAGGCCCGCCTGCGGGCAAACTGGAGATCGCTGCAGGAAAAACAAATCGATCTGCTTCCCGTTCCCAAACACCTGAACGTCCTGCCTGCGCGGCGGATTTCCGGAATCGCGCTGAGCGGTCTCCCCGGGGCGAAATTCCGCACGGCGATCATAGAAGAAATCGAAAGCCGTCTCCGGGAGCTGGAGTCCCCCGTCCGACTGCAATGCGCCGCAGAACCTGTCGCCGGTGCCTTCAACATCATCCTGAAGCCATGGAACGGGAATACGGAGGAATCGGCAAAGATCCCCTTCAATGCGGATTCCCGTTTTGAACAGGCATACACCCTCTCGCCGATGGAAAACGGCATCGTGCTACGCGGCAAAGGCGATGCGGGACTGCTTTATGCGGCGGTGACGCTGCGCGCCCTGATCGTCCGGGAAGGGGAAAAGATCATGATTCATGCCGCCTCCGTGGCGGACTGGCCGGATTTTGCCGTGCGCAGGATCGGATTGCGCAGCATTCTCTTCGGACAGGCGAAATGGAATGACGGAGAACAATGTCTCCTCCTGATGAAACAGGCGCTGAAATGGGCACTCCGCAATAAAATCAACGCCGTTGCCCATCTGCCCTATCAGCCGCCCTACGGCGCGATGCGCCTGAATGCCAAGCCGCCTTATTACAGTCCGCGCGCGGCGCAGCTGATGAAGCAGATCACGGAATATGCCGCGGCCAACGGAATTGCGGCAGGCCGCGCCAAAGGAACCATGACGCTTGCCTGGCAGACAAACGAAACCGACGCCGGGGACCCGCGTTTCAAAAAACTGATGCTCTACAACCGCGGAAGACTGACCACCTGGGCGCATCCGGAATGGTTCGCGGAAACCGCCGGAAGACTGACGGAATTTTATAAGCAATCCGGGTTTGCATTCTATAATTTCCACAGTGTGGACGGCGGAGCGGCCAACGATCCGGAATTCTGGAGCCGGCGCGACGACGCAACGAAAGCCAGGTTCGGCAGCGACAGAGTGAAAGCCGATCTTGCGGTTCTGCGGGAAATTCACCGCTGCTTTCAGGGGCTCAACGTGGATTTCTCCTACTCGCAGTATCCCTACTGCGGCTATTTCCTGACCGAAGAGGGAATCCGCAGGACCCTGCATCTGCCGGATACGGCCGCGGCGTCGGAATACGCACGCGAAACCGCACAGATCAACCGGAATTACCTGAAACGCCTGGACAGGGAACTTGCTCCGGACATCTCCCTGTGTTTCCGGGAAGGCACCGCGGAGGAAATGAAAACCGGATACGCGACCTGTCCGGGACGTCCGCTCTGGCTCTACTGGGAGGTGCTGAACATCAACCGGGACGTCGTTCCGCTTCTTTCTCCGGAAATCGCCATGACGAAATCCGCGTTTCAGTCTCCCAGAAAAGGAGAGCTGAAACTATGGCTTTCTGACGATTATGAATTCTGGGAACAGTGCAAAGTCCTCTTCGCGGAATTCGCCTGGAACCGCAATTTCCCGGGAAACAGGGATTTCAGCCGGAAAGATTCTCCGGTCTCTTATCCGGCGGATTTCCTCCGGACTCTCGCCCGCCGCGCGGCGGAGGGGCTCTGGGGCATGAAACACGGCCCGGCGCTTGCTCCGCTGTTCGACGACATGCTCTCCCTGGCATACGCATACGATCCTGCCGGATTCCGGAAGGCGCGCGTCTGGAGTCCGATGGAGGACCTGCCGTATCTGAAACGCAATCATAAAGCGCTTCTGCGGGCGGAAAAAGCCGCCGACGCGCTGTTCGCAGAGATGAAAGGGGCTCCGGAAAAACAGCGCGGATTCAAACCGGGCAGCTATCCGTATTTCCTGGATCTCCTCCGCATGCTGAAGGGCGGCGTGCTTTACAGCGGCGTCAACATCGCCTCGCAGGAACTGGAAGATCTGGCAAAGCGGGGTGAGATCCGCCGCTGCACTGAATATTATGCCGAAGCGCAGAAACAGCTGCAGGCCGGCAAGCGGAAATATCTCCGGGAGATGGCGGATCTGAAAAACGCGCCCTCGCGGACCGATTTCCGGCATTTCAACAAAAAATGGATTCTGGAAGGCTCCTACTACCGTTTTGTGCGGATGCTTCAGCCGGATCTGAAGGAGCTGGAAAAGAGGCTCGAAGCCAGTTATGAAAAACGCGGCAGCATTTTCGCCGCCCACAACATTCCCGCATGGTATGAAAGGCATTTCAGGCGTTACACCTTCCGGAGAATCGCATGCCACGCGGAAGACACGCCCTGGAAACATTTCTTCGGACATAAGACGATCAAGCCCGCACCGGAACCGGTGGAATTCCGGATCCGGCGCGACGGAAACGCTCTGATTTTCTCCGGAACGGTCGCACGGAAGGATCCCGGAGCCTATTCGGGGAAAGCGGTCACCTACCGGGAATGGCCGAAAGGCGACAGCGCGGGAATCCATCTGCAGATTCCGCCGGTTTCCGGGAAACAGACCGCATATCAGATTGTCGTCGGCAGCTCCGGCGGAGCGTTCGTCTGCCGCCATGACACGGACCGGAACGGCGTCAGAACCCGGACTCCTGTTGATCTGAAACTGGCTCCGGAAGTGAAACGGAATCCGGACGGCTGGGAATTTCAGGTGAAAATCCCCTTTGCATCGCTGAACGCAAACCCCGGGAAGGGCTGGAAAATCCTTCTGGAATACAACCGGGGCAGCGAACCTTACGCCAGCAGCTTCGCAGCCGGAAGAAAATTCAACGATTCCTCCTTCTGGCAGACCCTGGTCTTCGGAAAACTGGGAAAACCGGCAGGTGCGGATTTCCTGATGAAGGCAAACGAGATCAGCCTTGAGGAAACGACTCATACGGACGGAAGCGGAACGCTGGTCGCCTTTCGCCCCGCCCTGGAAACGACCGTTCCCGTTCAGGTCAGAAATTTCACATGCACCGTCAGGGATGAAAAGGGGCAGGCGCTTTCCCCGACCATTCCGCTTTTGAAGGACGTTTTCCTTTCCGCCTGCTGGAACGCCTCCGAGCCGGTCCGGTGCCAGCTTCAGGTCTCCCATCCCGGCGTCATGCTGGATTTCCAGCTCGTTTATCAGGAGAACGGAAGGGAAAAACGGACTTCCCGCAAGATTTTCACCGGGAAAATCACTGTCCCTGGCGGGAAGCTGCCCGACGGCTCCCCTTCCCTGCGGACTCCGTTCTCCGTGAAGGAAAAAATCACGCAGGAAAAAGGCGCGCTCCGTCTCGGCTTTCTGCCGGACTGGAATGATTCCTCCTCTCCGCCGCCGGAAGACAGAATCCTGTTTCACTGCGGTCCGCAGCTGCGGCAGGGCAGCTTCCGCCTGAGGAACATCATGCTGGTCCGTTACAATCCGGGCACGGGATATTTCTATTTCTGCATCAACAACGGGAAAAGCGTGGAAATCTGCGCGCGGCCGGAAAAATGGGACCGGAAATCATGGCTGGATCTCGCCGTCGCATGGGACATGCGCGGAGCAGTTCCGGAAATGGAGATTTACTTCAACGGGAAAAAAGCCGTCCCGCAGAGGATGAACAAGACACGTTTTCAGGAAAAATTCGAACCTGTCCGAATGCTCTATGAACCGTATTTCGGTGCATTGAACTCAGGCGAGAGACCGGCGGACGGCGCAATCGGAAACGTCCGGATATGGCAGGAACCTTCCGCCATGACCCGCGGTGAAAAAGCGGATTTCCAAGTGATCATGAACGACGCCCGAAACGAAAGGAAATAGGATGAAACGCAAATACTTCTCACTGATCGAACTTCTGGTCGTGATTGCGATCATCGCGATTCTCGCCGGTCTTCTGCTGCCGGCGCTGAATCAGGCGAAACAGATGGCGCTGGCGGTCAGCTGCCTGTCCAATGTCAAGCAGCTTGTTTTTCTCAACACCGGCTATTCGAACGAGAACAGAGAGTATCTCATTCCTCTCACCGACCAGGAAGGCAGCGGCGCACAGCAGCCATATCTCACCTACTGGTTCCAGCTGCATTTGATCTCCGGCAATCTTCCGAGGTCAAACTGGAAATACTTCAACGGTTCCTATCCGACGGCGACAGATGCTCCGATCGGAGTTTTCCGATGCCCCGGAGACGATCTTGCAATCGTCAGGGAAACCAACAGCGTCTTTCATGGATTGAGCTACGCCATGGCACAGCATATCGGAGAATGGTACTGGCAGCGGGACACCACGTCAATCAAAAACTATTTTCAGAAAATGAATCAAATCCCGCAGACGGGGAAAGTCGCATGGATCGGGGACAAGGCCTGGTATGAAACAAACGGGGAAATGATGCGCATTTATGGAGATACGACAACCGTCAGTGTGGAGAACCGCCTCCGGCAGTTCCGGCACAACCGGGCCATGAATATCGGTTATCTGGACGGTCATGCGGCCAGACGGGAATACAGCTCCTATCCGTCAAGCCATACCGACAGCAACTGGTACAGGCATCCGTTCTGGGGGAGAAAGGATCAGATGATCTACTGGAGCATTTATACAAAATGAACGGGGGGAATGCGAATGTCCGCCACACTCCGGAAAAAACAACTGCTGAAAGGAACCGGTAAAATGAAAACGAATCCTTCGCTTACCCTGCTTTCCGCGGCATGCCTGTTTCTGCCGGAGCTGTCCGCATCCGAAAAGATGCAATCGCCGCGCACACTCAACATCAGCGTCATCGGCTCCTCCACGGTATGGGGAAGCGGACTCATCGGAGAACGCAGCATGGCAGGCACGCTGGATGATATTCTGCGCGACCAATGGAGCGATTCGGTTTATCCGGACCGGATGCGTTTCTTCTCCGGAGGAAAACGGATCCGTCCGCAGATTGTGAAAAACCGGAAATTCTTCCGCGGAGACGCCGCCCGGATCACGGGAACGGGCAGTTATGCGGAATTTGAAACCACCGGAGACGAACTCGCCGTTTTTCATGCGTCCGCGCGGACGGAGGATTACGGAATCATCGGCGTTTACGCGGACGGCAGAAGAATCGGCACATTCGACAACCGCAATCCGACCCTGGGAGAAATGGAAAAGCACTTCACCGGTGACGGCGTGACACGCGTCTTTCCACTGGGGCGCCCCTTCACCTATGCGCACGAAATCACCGTGGACAGCCGCATTTCGAAAACGACACACTACAATCTGAACTACGTGACCGGCGACGTGGCACGATATTTTCCGGGTTATGAAAGTGTCATCGTGCGCGCGGCGCCGGAAAAACGCGTGGAACACTTCGTCTACTTTTTCACGCCTCCGAAACAGGGAAGCAGAATCCGGATCCGCTGCAGATACGGAGAAACCATCGGATACACTGCCTGCACCGTGGGAGGAACCGCGGATGAGAATGTCCTGGAAAGCACCTTCGGAATCGGGAACGTCCCCTTCGACCCGGCGAATCCGCGCGGATTCAGCGCGGGGCTGGATTTCCGGCGGACCAATCCCGGGGCGCTCTTTTTTCATCGCTTCCCGAACAGGAAAAAACGTGTCATACGGCTGAAAATCGAAGGTGGAAAAAATCCCTATCTGATGATTGACTTCGCCTCGAACCGCGCGCACATGCTCCAGAACGCCGGAATCGGCGGCTTCACCGCCGCACGCTTTCTGACGGACCGGTATGGACGCTCCCTGGAGGATCTCCTGCGTGACTTCGTTCCCGATATCGCCTTCATCGTGCTGGGCGGGAACGACGACTGGGCGGAAGGGAAACGTCTGGTGCGGCGGAAAATATCGGGCGTGTCCCGGAAAGAGCTGGACCGGATGCCGTCCATGCAGCTGGAAGCCGTTCTTCCCCGGAAGGACGGAACCTTCGACATCATCAGGAAAAGCGCCCTGATCGAATCGATCACTCCCCATTCCCTGAAGAGTTCCGCCCTGATCGGCTCCGAAGTGAAGGCGGGGAATTTCGTCCGGATCGGGAATTACTGCGGAGACAACCGCTCCACGGCAGTGCGGACCGTCTCCCGTGCGGACACGGCAAACGGGGAAATCTTCTGGGAGAAGCCCCTGGACGCCTCCTCCATTCTCGGCATCCGCTCGCTTTCCGATCTCGTCGGAGCCGAATTCACCGTGCGGACTCTCCGGGATTACACGGAAAACATCCGCAGAATGACCGAACGCCTTCTGAAAGCAAATCCCGGGATGAAGATCATTCTCCTGAACACCTACACGCCGAACTATTTCCTGCGGGAAGTCTGGGGATACGCGGAAACCATGGCGCAAATCGCCGCGGAAAACCCGCGCTCCGTCGCGGCGGCGGATGCCTCTCCGGCGGTCTGGAAATGGGCGGATGCGCAGATTTCGGGAAAAAACAGTCATACCTTCACCGCCACAGGGGCAGGCGTGTATCCTCTGCCGTGGAAAGGACACGCGCAGGGATTCCGTGTGCTGGTCGGCGGGAAGGACGAATACGGGAAAACATGCCGGATACATTCCGGCTGGTATTACGTCCCGCAGGAAATGCCGGACGGCACCTGGAAGGTCGGACGCACAGCCAGATGTCCGCGCAACGCCATGAAGCTGGAATTCACGGAACCGCCCGCGCCCGGCACGCCGGTCCGGGTGCTCCGGGCGGACAGACGCTGGAGCAATGATTTCGCTCATCCGACACCGGACGGATGCCGGATCATCGGGACGGCTGCAGTCGAAGCGCTGCGCCGTTTCCGGGAAAAGTGACGGTTCCACGCCGCAGTCCCCGCCTCATTCCTTCCCCGCGGATGACGATTGAAAACGCCGGAAGACACGCTATAGTATGCCGGACACGGGAATCCGGCACGCGGCGGAATCAGACAAGACGCAGACGCCGGATTTTTCATCAAGGCGCATCGGCATTGCCCGGACAGGAGAGGAATCATGGCAGTCAAAGACATCTTGGAAGCGCAGAGGCGCTTTTTCGCGGCGGGAAACACGCTGGATCCCGCGATCCGGAAACAGTATCTCAAGGCGCTGCAAGCGGAGATCCGGAAACGGGAAAAGGAGATCTGCGGTGCGCTTCACGAGGATCTGCGCAAATCCGAATTCGAGTCCAGAACCACGGAAACGGGAATCGTTCTGGACGAACTGGCCTCCGTCATCCGGAACCTGAAACGCTACACGGCGACGCGGCGCGCCGCCGTTTCCATGCTGAATTTTCCGGCAAAGGGATTCATCCGCCCGGAACCTTATGGAAACGTCCTGATCTTTTCCGCCTGGAACTACCCCTTTCAGCTGCTTTTCGCCCCGTTTCTCGGCGCGGTCGCCGCAGGCAACTGCGTGATCCTCAAACCGGCGGAACAGGCCCCCGCCACAGCGGAAGCCGCGAAGCGGATTGTCGAAGCGGTGTTCCCCCCGGAATATGTCTCCGTGTGCTGCGGAGGACATGAAACGACCCGGGAACTGCTCGCAGAACCCTTCGATTCCATTTTCTATACGGGAGGCCCCGGCGGAGCAAAGCTGGTCGCGCGCGCGGCGGCGGAACGCTTCACACCGCTGACGCTGGAGCTCGGAGGAAAAAGCCCCTGCATCGTGGACGAGGACGCGAACATCGACCTGACGGCCAGACGGATCGTATGGGGCAAGTTTCTCAACGCCGGGCAGACCTGCGTCGCGCCGGATTACATTCTCGCTCATAAAACCGTCGTCGCGGAACTGACCGGACGCCTGAAACACTGGATCCGGCGTTTTTACGGAGACAATCCGGAAACCTCCCCGGATTATCCGCGCATCATCAGCCCCGCGCACTGCGAACGCCTCGCCGCCCTGCTCCCCGGTTCGGAAATTCTCTCCGGCGGACGGATCGATCCGGAAACGAAATATGCGGAACCGACCCTTCTGCGCCCCCTGTCGGAAAACGCGCCCGTCATGAAGGAGGAAATCTTCGGCCCCCTGCTGCCGATTCTGGAAATCTCCTCTCTGGACGAGGCGGTCTCCTTTGTGACGCGCCGTCCGAAACCGCTGGCGCTCTACTATTTTTCAAGCGGACTCCGCAATCTGGAACATCTTCTGGCACGTACCTCCTCCGGCGGCGTCGCGGTCAATGAAACCGTCACGCACATCATCAATCCGGAGCTTCCGTTCGGCGGCGTGGGAGCCAGCGGATACGGCTCCTATCACGGGAAAAAGACCTTCGACACCTTCACGCATTACAAGCCGGTCATGATAAAATCCGGGCGGATCGACCTGCCGCTCCGGTATCCGCCGAACCTCGACAGAAATCTGAAGATTCTCGACCTGATGGGCCAGTAGGCAAACCGGAAATCCCGAACGGAAACACGCTGCCGAACGGGGAGAGTCCCACGGCGCTCCTCACGATTTGCATGGGGAAGAAGCGGCTTCCGCGGAGGCTCTTCCGAACTGTTCCAGAAAATCGACCGCGACGTCTGCGCGCCGGCAGAAGTCAACCGTGGAGGCATAGTTCTCCGCATGACGGGCGACCTCCTCCAAGCGTTCCAGCATCCGCGTCAGCGTCCGGTTGAAATCCGCCTGGTTCCAGGGTTCCGGCAGAACGGGACACCCCGCATCGGCAACGATGTTCCGGAATCCGCACGCGCCGGAGGCGATCAGCGGCGTTCCCGCGGCCACGGCCTCGGCAAGCACGGTCCCCGTGGCTTCATTGCGCGCGGGATGCACGAGAAGATCCGCGGCGAGCAGCAGTCCGGGCACGTCCCGGCGTCCGCCGAGAAAGAAAACCCGGTCCGCCACACCTCTTCCGCCGGCAAGAGCGGAACCCGGCCCGCCGTCCGGAACGCCGGCGAAAAAGAGTTTGCAGCGCGTCCGCAGCTCTTCCGGCAGCGATGCAAGCGCCTCGATCGAACGGTCGCCGCCCTTCAGGCGGTAGTTGGAGGCGACCTGAAGGAGCATCCGTTCACCGGGACGAATGCCGAGTTCCGCGCGCTTCGCCTCCCGGAGAGAGGCCGCGTCAGGCGGGCGGACGCACTGAGCGTTGATTCCGGGCGGCAGGAAAAGAAAACGCTCCTCCTGCGTGCCGTAACTGCGGATGAAATCCTCCTTCTGATGCGGTGCAATGTAAAAAATCCGCGTGGAGGAGTCCGGCGAGAAAATCCGTCGTTCCAGTCCGAGAAAAGTCCGGTAGCGCGGCAGAAGCCGCAGGACCGGAAGAGAATGTTTTTTCCGCATCTCCACGGCGTAGCAGTTGTCCGCCGCGAAATAGAAATCACATCCGGGGATCCGGTTGAAGGCGACCGTGGCGGAAAAAGCCTCCCGTTTCACGGCGCCGGCGAATTTCCGCGCGAATTCGGAAAGGCGGCCGTGATTGGAAAATGCGCGCAGAGGAAGAAGCCGGACTTCGATCCGGCCGGACGGCGGCGCATCATCCTCCCATGCGGAGGTGTAAACCGTCACATGGTGTCCGCGCTCCGCGGCGGCGGAGACCATGCGGAGCATGTCCCGCTCCAGACCGCCGTAGGGGAAATATTTCAAAACGGCAAACGCCAGATTCATCATGCACTCTCCCGGAATTGAATTCAGAGGGTAATATAGTCCGAACTTCCGCCATTCCAAGAAAAAAACGGGAAAGTTTCCGGAAGTTCCATCCGCACGCGCGGAGGAAGAAAAAGCGAAAGAATGACATTTTCCGCTGGAATCGCGCGCCTTCCGGCTGTATGGTACTGCAGACTCAATGAAAAACGGAGGAGAGAACCATGAAAAAAGTTGCATTCCAGGGCTGGAAAAACTGCGTTGAACTGAAAAGCGGAGATTTCCGGCTGATCGTCACAACCGATGTCGGCCCCCGCGTGATGGGCGGATTCGTCGGCACGAACAAACACAATATCTTCCATGTGGACCGGGATCTCGCAGGGACAAGCGGCGCGAAGGAATGGGTCAACTACGGCGGACACCGTCTCTGGCACTCCCCGGAGATCATGCCGCGCACGTATGCGCCGGACAATTCGAAGGCGGCGGTCCGGGAGTGCAAAGACGGCAGTGTCGCATTCTCGGCGGGCAAGGAGAAAACCACCGGCATCACCAAGACGCTCATTCTCACCCCGCTCGGAGGCAACCGCTTCAAAGTGGAGCATGTTCTCCGGAACGACAATCTGTGGGAAATCGAAGTCGCGGCATGGGCGCTCAGCGTCATGGCCCCCGGCGGCGTCGCGGTCGCGCCTCAGAACCGGGCTCCCTTCGCGCTTCTGCCGAACACGTTCTACTCTTTCTGGCCCTATACGGAAATGAATGATCCGCGCTACACGTTCGGAAAGGATTTCCTTCTGGTTCGGCAGGATTCGAAAAAACCGCCCTGCAAGCTCGGCTTCAACTGCGAAAACGGATGGCTTTCCTACCTCAACAAAGGCACCGTCTTCACAAAAACCTTCGAGCATTTCATCGACGCGGAATATCCCGACAACGGCTGCAGCATTGAAATCTACACCAATGAAAAAATGCTGGAGGCGGAGACGCTCAGTCCGCTTTACCAGCTCGGACCCGGCGAAGAGATTCACCATGTCGAGGAATGGTGCGCGGCGGACGGCGCGCCCGAAATCAGAACGGAAAAAGACGCGGCGAAATTTTTCTCCCGCTGACCCCGAGACGGGAAAAGACGGCGATCCCGCATTTTCATGCGGGAGATGCCGCCTCCATTTCACCGGACCTTCATGATGCAGAACAGAATTTATCCTGCCGGAGCGGCAGTTCTCGCCCCGCTTGCCGGACATACCGATCTGCCGATGCGCCTTTCCGCGAGACGCCACGGCTGCCGCTTCGCCTTCACGGAAATGATCGACGCCGGTTCCCTTGTGTTCGGAAACGCCAAGACGATGAACCTGATCCGGCGCGATCCTTCGGAGGATTTTCTCGGCATTCAGCTTGTCGGGTCCGAACATGACACGCTGCAAAAGGCGGTCGCAATCATCAATTCGCTTGATTTTTCCGTTCTGGACTTCAACCTCGGCTGCCCCGCGCCGAAAGTCGCGAAGAAGGGGGAAGGCGCGGCGTTTGCCGCACTCCGGCCGGATGAGGCGGTCCGGGCGTTTTCCGTGCTGACGGAACACGCGCGCATTCCGGTCACGGCAAAAATGCGCATTCTGGACGAAAACGATCCGGAGCCGACCGTGCGTTTTGCGAAACGTCTGGAAGATGCGGGCGCGGCGGCTCTCACTGTGCACGGACGCCGGATGAAAATGTTCTACTCGGGACCGGTGTTTCATGCAGTCATCCGGGCGGTCCGGGAGAATCTCTCGATTCCCGTCGTGGCGAACGGCGGCGCACTTTCGGCGCCGCTCTACCGGACGCTTCTGGCGGAAACGGGCTGTGAAAACGGCATGGTTGCACGCGGGGCCCTCGGGAATCCCTGGATTTTCCGGGAGATCGCCGACGCGGACGCTCCTCCGCCCACGGTGGAGGAACTGGCGGAGGAGATGGAGGAGCATTTTCACTCGATCGTCGATTTCTACGGAGAGGAGCTCGCACTCCGGATCAGCCGCAAGACGCTGCTGGAATACCTGCGCGGGCGCGGCTATCCGGGAGAACTCCGCGCCTCCATATCCTTTCTGAATTCGACGGATGCCTTCCGGACGCTGATGAAGGCGGTCCGCAAAGGCCCCTCCCCCCGCTACTGGCAGACGCTATCTCAGAACCCGTCAGCGGAACGCAGGCTTGCGCCCTCCCCCGTTTCCTGAGACAGCCGGACCGGAGGCGGAGAGGGTTTTCCACAAAAACCGGAAAGCCGGACTGGAAAAAAATATTTCCGGTGGTATGTTACCTTTCCGGACGGCGCAGGAATCAACTTCAAACTCCGGAAAGAACACTTGACATGGATCCCACTCCAGAACGAAAACATCTGATGAACGCGGAGGAAATCGCCGCGCTGATCGACAGGATGGCACAGGAAATCTGTGACAGAAACAAAATGGCCGATCCGGACGACTTCGTCTTCATCGGCATCCACCGCGGCGGAGTGCCGCTTGCGGAACGCCTCGTGAAAAGCATTGAAACAAAAGCCGGATTCCAGCCGCGGCTCGGCACGCTGGACATTTCCATGTACCGCGACGACATCGGAATGCGCAAGACCCTTCCGTTCATATTCGAAACCAGAATCCCCTTCGACATCAACGGAAAAACCATCATCCTCGTCGATGACGTGCTCCAGAGCGGACGCTCCATCCGCGCCGCGCTGGATGCGATCACCGACTACGGGCGTCCCGCGATCGTGCGTCTTGCCGCGCTGCTCGACCGCGGACTGCGCGAATTTCCGATCAACGCCGATTATGTCGGCAGAGTCATGAACGTTCCCCCGGAAGAACGGATCAAAATCAACTGGCATGAATACTGCGGAGAAGAGGATTATGTATATACGGTCCGGAACAGGAAGGAGAGCATGGCATGAACAATCCGTGGACAAAAAAGGACCTGATGAGTCTGTATGACCTTTCAGCGGAGGAGATTACGCTGATTCTCGACACCGCGCAGGAATTCAAGAAAGTCTCCCAGCGCAAAATTAAAAAGGTTCCGGCCCTCCGCGGAAAAACCGTGGTCAACCTTTTCATCGAACCGAGCACGCGCACGCGCATCTCCTTCGAGCTGGCGGAACAGCGTCTCAGCGCGGACATCATCAACATCAACGCGGAGGCAAGCAGCCTGCGCAAAGGAGAGACGCTTCTCGACACCGTGCGGAACATCGAGGCGCTTCAGGCGGATCTCGTCGTGATCCGCCACTCCGCGGCCGGCGCGCCGAATTTCCTGGCCTCGCGCGTCCGGTGCGGGATCGTCAACGCCGGCGACGGCGCGCACAGCCATCCGACCCAGGCGCTGCTGGACCTCTTCACCATGCGCGAAAAGAAGGGTTCGATCAAAGGACTGAACGTTTCCATCATCGGAGACATCCTTCACAGCCGGGTTGCGAGAAGCGACATGTGGGGCTTGCTCAAGCTCGGCGCGAACGTCACCTTTTCCGGACCTTCGACGCTGGTTCCGCGCGAATTCGAAGCCGCCGGAGTCCGGGTATGCGACAATCTGGAGGACGCGCTGGTCGGCGCAGACGTCGTGAACCTCCTGCGCATTCAGCATGAACGCCAGCGGAGCGGATTCTTCCCGAGCACCGGCGAATACGCAAGAGTTTTCGGACTCAACAAGGAGAGTCTCAAATATATCAAACCGGACGCCCTCATCATGCATCCGGGGCCGATCAACCGGGATGTCGAGCTGGCCTCCGCACTGGCGGACGGACCGCAGTCGGTCATTCTCGAACAGGTAACCAACGGACTTGCCGTCCGCATGGCGGTATTGTTCCTCGTAGCGGGGTGTCTGAAATGAGCAGCAGAATTTACAGAGGCGCGCGTGTCGTCGATCCCGCGCGGAACATTGACCAGATCATGGACATCGCCGTGTCCGACGGCGTTTTCGTCGATCCCGGAACAGTAAAGGACGCTCCCGTCGTCGATCTTACGGGTTATGTGCTCGCGCCGGGCTTCATCGACCTGCATGTGCATCTGCGCCAGCCCGGGAAAACCGACGCCGAAACCATTCACACCGGAACGCTGGCCGCCGCCGCAGGCGGATTCACCGCCGTCGTCGCAATGCCGAACACGAATCCCTGCGCGGACAATCCCGGAACAATCCACTACATCCGGACCTACGCCCAGGCCGAAGGCGTCGTCAAGGTGCTCCCCTGCGGAGCCATCACCAAGGGACTCGAAGGCCAGGAAATGGCCGGCATCGGCGGCTTGAAGGCCGCCGGCGTCGTCGCTCTTTCCGACGACGGGAAATGCGTGCAGAACCATGAACTCATGCGCCATGTGATTGAATACTCCCGCACCTTCCGTCTGCCGATTCTCGACCACTGCGAAGACACCGTTCTTGCCAGCGGCGGCGTGATGCACGAGGGACACTGGTCGGTGTTTCTCGGGATGAAGGGAATGGCCGCCGCCGCGGAGGAGCTGATCGTCGCGCGCGACGCGATCCTCGCAAGAACCGCAAACTGGAAAGTCCATATTCAGCACGTCTCGACGAAAGGCTCCCTTTCAATCATCCGGACAGCGCAGAAGGAAGGGATTCAAATCACGGCGGAGGCGACTCCGCACCACATTGCGCTCACCGACGTGGAAATCAAGAAATTCGATACAAACTACAAGATGAACCCGCCGCTGCGCTCGGAAGCGGACCGCCTCGCCGTGATCGAAGGGCTGCGGGACGGAACGATCACGGTGATCGCCACGGATCACGCGCCGCACACGAATACGGCGAAAACGGTCGAATTCGACTATGCGCCCTTCGGCATCATCGGACTGGAAACCGCGCTGCCCGTCTGTTTCACGGAGCTCTATCACAAAGGGTATCTCGATCTCCCCGCCCTGATCTCGAAGTTCACGAAAGGGCCGGCGGAGGTGCTGGGAATGCCGCTCGGCACGCTGGAAAACGGACGCCCCGCGGACATCACCATTCTGGATCCGGAACGCGAAGGCGTCGTGGACGCGGAGAAGTTCCATTCCAAGTCGCGCAACACGCCGTTCAACGGCTACCGTTACAAGGGATGCGCCGTCGCAACGGTCGTGGACGGGAAATGCGTCTTCAGTCTGCTTGACGCATTGAAGAAGGACTGACCTCCCCGAAGCGGCATTGCAAAAGAGCACGGAACATCATCTGCGGAGCGGATGATGTTCCGCGTTTTTTTCGCTCCTTGTCCGCGGAAAAACGCATCCGCCTTCCCGCTTCTCCGGCTGTTCAGATGAGGCAGAGCGGGCCGGGAACCTGAATATCCGCGCCCGGAAGATAGGAAAGCTTTCCGCTTTCCGGATCATACCGGAAGAGCGCGACGTTGTCGGAAAACTCGTTGCAGGCTCCGACCATGCAGCCGCACGGCAGGAAATTGACATCGCGCGGACTTTTCCCGTGACTGTCCACAATGTCGTACAGCGTCAGCGACGCATCCTGCGCGACATGGTAGCAGGCAATCGAGTCATATCCGCGGTTGCTGACGATCAGGTGCCTGCCGTTCGGGGAGAGCCTTACGGCGGCCACTTTGGTTTCCCCCTCGAATTTCAGTCCGTCCGGAAGCGTGGAGAGCGTGGAGAGATGCGTGAGCTTTCCGTCCGCGTATTCCAGGACGGAAACCGTATTGTCCACCTCGTTCGCCAGCCATGCGTGCCTGCCGTCCGGCGCAAAGAGGATGTGCCGCGGACCGGAACCGGGCGCGCCACGGTAACGGAAGGCGGGGGCGCCGTCGATCCCTTTTTCCGGCGTGAAGCGGAAGAGCAGCACTTCGTCCAGTCCGAGATCCACCAGACAGAGATAGTTCTGATCCGGCGTGAAGCGGACGCAATGGGCGTGAGTGTGTTCCTGACGGCATTTATTCGGGCCGAGTTTTCCCGTGTAGGAAATCATTCTTCCCCCGCCGGTGAAGGAACCGTTCTCAAGCTTGAACTCGTTGAGGTTGCCGCTGGTATAATTGGCGCAATAGAGAAAAGCGCAGGAGCGGTCGGTCGTGATATGACAGCTGGCTTCGCCGTGAGTTTCCGCATGATTCATGAAGACCAGCGTGGAATCGTCGGAACGGTCGTAGGCGGCGACCTTGTTTATCGCGCCGTCCCTGTAAACCGAGTAGAAATAACGCTTCTGCGGAGAATATGCCAGATAGGAAACGCCGCGCAGCGGGGTGAAGAACACCTGTCCGCAAACGTTTTCCTCCGTCTGTTCGTAACCGTAAATGCCGCCCTGCTTTTCCTGCGAACGCGCCGCGATATAGAAAATTCCGTCCATGACAAGCCTCGCTTCCTTTATTTTGCCGTTTCCTTATTATTGTATCCGTTCCGCAGCAAAATTGCCAGTCGGAAAGCGAAGGAAAAAACGGAAAAAAGAAAAAAAACTGAATTTCCCGGTTCTCCCGTTTTGTCAGACCGGGCATCAAACGGAATTCGGAAAGAGCATTTCCTCCGCCGGAGATTTGGCACAGGCCGCACCGTGCGTCCGCCATGGAAGCGGAGACAGAAAATCCCGGTCGTCCGCTTCATGAAACCTTTCAGGCTTCCGGCTTCCCCGGATCATCCGGAGAAAGAATTTCTTCGCATTCGGGACCGGCGTCCATCGCAACCGCCTCCTCCCCGCAGGAAAGACTGGAGTGCCCATGACGGACAATCCGTCCGGATTCCAGATAAATGACATCCTCGGCAATATTCGTGGCGCAGTCCGCAATCCGTTCCAGGCTCCGGGAGACGCCGAGCAGGGCCTGAAAGACCGCGATACTTTCCGGAAACCGCCGGACGCGTTCCGGGAAATGGGCGGAGTAGCGTTCATGCAGCT
Organism: uncultured Victivallales bacterium; assembly: GCA_944391115.1. GTDB lineage: Bacteria > Verrucomicrobiota > Lentisphaeria > Victivallales > UBA1829 > UBA11452. Next base: position 24,374 of record CALXSJ010000009.1, read on the forward strand.
CGTCGATCCGGCGGTCGCTCCGGATGACATCTCCTGCAAGAGGGACATTATGGGAGGAAAGAGCCTTGATCGACGTGTCGAGCATCCTGCGCACGGCAGCGGTCATGGCCTCGAAATCGACAGGAAGAGGTGGCTGCAGGGAAGCGGGCTTCGATTCCGTCGTGAACCCGGCAATGTCCACGGCGAGATCTCCGATCCGTTCCAGTTCGGCATTGACTTTCAGAACGGTAATGACATAGCGCAGATCGCCGGCCACCGGCTGATAGAGCGCCAGGATTTTGAGACACTCTTCCTCTATGGCGATTTCATTCCGGTCAATCTCCGCGTCCTTGTCTACCAGGCGCGCGGCATTCTGCACATCGCCGTTCAGAAATGCCAGAACAATTCTGCCGAGCAGTTCCGCAACATCCACAGCCTGCAGATAAAGCTTTCTGTCCAGAGACCGGATTTCCTTGTAAAAATGGGGTTTCATATGACTTCTTCCTTTGCATCAGCCGAAACGTCCGGTGATGTATTCTTCTGTTTTTTTATTGGACGGATTCGTGAAAATCTTTGTGGTCGTGTCATGTTCGACAATGCGGCCCTTGTAAAAAAAGGCGGTGAAGTCGGAGATGCGCGACGCCTGCTGCATGTTATGCGTGACAATCACAATGGTGAAGCGTTTCCGCAGACTCAGAAGCAGCTCCTCGATTTTCAGCGTGGCGACCGGATCAATGGCGGAGGTCGGCTCGTCCAGAAGGAGAATATCCGGTTCCGCGGCGATGGTCCGGGCAATGCAGAGACGCTGCTGCTGGCCGCCGGAAAGTGCAAGTCCGCTGCCGTTCAGCTTGTCCTTGACCTCCTCCCAGAGCGAGGCGCCGCGAAGCGCGGATTCCACACGTTCGGCGATTTCACTCTTCCGCAGTTTGAAATGGAGACGCATCCCGTAGGCGACATTGTCGAAAACCGACATCGGAAACGGAGTCGGACGCTGAAAAATCATCCCGACTTTCCGCCGCAGTTCCAGCACATCGACATTCCGGTCGAGAATATTGACTCCGTCGATTACGACTTCGCCTTCCGCGCGCTGTTCACGGTACAGCTCGAAAATCCGGTTGTAAATCCTGAGATGTGTGGATTTTCCGCAGCCGGACGGCCCGATCACGGCGGTGATGCGGTTCTCCGGAATCTCCAGATTGTTGTCAAAGAGCGCCTGATGGTCTCCGTAAAAGAAACTGAGGTTTCTTGCGGCAATTTTGATTTTGAGTTTTTCCTTCGGCGAAAGAAGCGTTTCAAGCATGTTTTTTCTCCCGGCAGATGAACCGGAGCGCAAGGTTCATCAGAAGCAGTGTGATTGTAATCAGAAATGCCGCGCCCCACCCCATCGCGTGCATCTCCTCGCTCGGCGAGTTGGTGGTGTATTCATTGATGAGAACCGGCAGATTCGCGGTCGGCTGGGTGAAGTAATGCCACGGCCAGGCGTCGCTCCAGAGCGCGGTGAAGAGCAGCGGAGCAGTTTCTCCGGCAGTTCTGGCCACGGCAAGCAGAATGCCCGTAGCCAGCCCCCCCTTGATGCTCCGGCAGACAATGCAGAGGACGGAACGGGCGCGTGTCATCCCCAGCGCAAGCGAGGATTCGTGAACGGCAGCCGGAACCATCAGGATCATGTCCTCGGTGGTGCGCATGACGACCGGGAAGAGAATGATGGCGAGAGAAAGCGATCCGGCGAACCCCGAACGGTGTCCGGTCGTGACGACCAGCAGTGCGTAAACGAATACGCCGGCAAGAATCGACGGCAGTCCCATCATCACATTGACGGAGAAGCGGATCAGATTTCCGATCCGGCTGTTCTGACCGTAGATGGCGAGACCTACACCTCCGGCGAACGCCGCGGGAACGCCGATCACAACAGCAGTCAGCGTGATGAACACCGTCCCCAGTATCGCGTTTCCGACTCCGTTGTCCGGTTCGCCCGGCGGCTTGCTTCCGCAGAAGAGAAAGTCCAGGCCGATGACGCCCGCGCCGTTCCGGATCACGGACCAGAGAATCCAGAGCATGCAGAAAACCGCAAGCGCAACGCCGGCGGCGGAAAGCAGCCACATGACGGCGTTCAGAAGTTTCCGGAAAAACACAGGACGCCTGATGCAGTCATCCGTTTCCCTCATTTTTCACCTCTCTTTCGATCCATGTTCCGCAGATAGAGCTGAGCGGCGGCCTGCACGGACAGGGAAAGCAGCATCAGAATCAGTCCAAGCGCGAACAGAACGCTGCGGAGAAGTCCGTCCGCCTCGTTGAAATTGTTGGCCAGGGTCGCGGCAATCGTGGTTCCGCTCCCGAAAAGACTGTCCGGCAGCTCCGCGATGCCGCCGATGACGAAAAGAACCGCCATCGTCTCTCCAAGCGCACGCCCGAGTCCGATGAAAACAGCCCCGAGAATCCCGCGCAGTCCATAGCGCAGCACAATGTCCGAAGCCACCTCCCAGGAGGTGCATCCGATTCCGTAGGCCGCCTCCCGGAGCGGCCCGGGCGTCATGCGGAACACGTCCCGCATGACCGCGCAGATATAGGGAAGGACCATCAGTGCAAGAATCAGCCCCGCAGTCAGGAATCCGAAGCCGTTGTAGTCTTCCCCGACAAAGGGCAGTTTTCCAAGGCGGAGCGTATCCGCAAGAAACGGCTGGATATAATCCTGCATGACCGGCGCGAGCACGAAAAGCCCCCACATGCCGTAGATGATGCTCGGAATCGCCGCAAGAAGATCCAGAGCCTGGCTCAGCGGATGCCCGAGCCACTCGGGTGCATTCACGAGAAACAGCGCGGTGATGAATCCGAGCGGCGCGGCGATCCCCAGTGCGATCACCGTGGTCAGAAGGGTTCCGCTGATCGCCGGAAGAGCGCCGTAGAGCTCCTGAACGGGATCCCACTGCGTCGAAACGAGGAAGCCGAATCCGAAGGTCCGGAAAGCCTCGGCCGAATTCCCGCCGAGCAGAATCAGGAATCCGACTGCCGCCGCAAGCGGAAGGAAGGCGCACAGGAGCGTCAGGATCATGAACGCCCGGTCGCGGAGGTTCTCTTTCTTTCGAAACAGTTCAAACATGCCCCGGAATCCTCCGCTCCGCATCAAAGCGCGTTCTTCCGTCCGCCGACGGTGATTTCGCTCTTCCAGTAATGGGCGATCTTGTCAACCACATTCTGCGGCATCGGGACATAGTGCATCTTCGCGGCCGTCGCGCGTCCGGACTTGAAACACCATTTGAAATAATCGAGCATCGCCCGGGCCTCCGCCGCGTTTTTCTGATCGCGGTGAATCAGGATGTAGGTGACGCCGACGATCGGCCAGCTGTCGTGTCCGGGCTGGTCGGTAAGCATCTGGCGGAATCCTTCTTCCGCTTTCCAGTCCGCGTGCGCGGCCGCCGCGGAAAACGCTTTGCTGTCCGCACTGACGAATTTTCCCTCGCGGTTTTTCAGCATCACGACCGGAATACGGTATTCCGCAGCGAACGTGTATTCTGTGTAGCCGATCGCTCCGCGGCTCTTCCGGACCATGTTGCAAACGCCGGGATTCTTGCTGCCGCCGATGCCGGCGGGCCACTTCACATCGGAACCCGCGCCGACTTTCTCCGCCCATTCGCGGGAGACTTTCGCAAGGTAGTCCGTGAAGATGTAAGTCGTTCCGGAACTGTCGCTTCTGTGGACAACGGTGATTTTCAGCTTCGGAAGACGCAGTCCCGGATTGAGCGCGGCGATCCGCGGATCGCTCCAGTTCGTGATTTTGCCGAGGAAGATGTCCGCAAGAACCTGCGCATCCAGTTTCAGCTGATTGTTCTTCACGCCCGGCAGATTGCAGATCGGCACCACGCCGCCGCTGAGCATCGGGAACTGAAGCAGTCCCGCCTTGCTGAGTTCAGAAATTTCCAGCGGTTTGTCGCTTCCGCCGAAATTCGCGGTTCCCGCCTTGATCTGATTGATTCCGGCGCCCGATCCGAGCGGCTGGTAGTTGACTCGGACATTCTTTTTGACATTGCTGAATCCGTAGGTCCAAACCCGGTAGACGGGTGCGGGGAACGAGGCCCCGACGCCGTTGACGGTGATTTCCGCGGCATCCGCGCATAATGCGAGTCCCATTGCCGCGACTGCGAGTGTTTGTTTCAACATCTTGTTTCTCCTTTTTTGATTTTCAAAAAAATTAGTTAACAGTGCGATGCCCGGCATCGCCAAAAATGCTTCGTGCTCTCCTCTCAGTCCTGCTGCGGACCAGCTGCGCAAGCCGGCTGCCGCAGGCGGATGATTTCGCGCGCTGCGCGACCAGCGTTTCGCCGCTGGAGCACGCCAAGGGCCGGAGGGCCCTTGACCCCGCGAAAAATGCTGACGCATTTTTCCGTAATAAAAAATAATTTGTTCTGCAAATTATGATTCGAGCTCTCCTTTCACTCCCCGTGCGGTCCAGCTGCGCAAGCCGGCTGCCGCAGGCGGCATCCCCGATATCCCGGCGCTCTGCACCGGGACAGTCTGCCGCTTAATACGTATCCCAGTCGGGCTTCTTGTCCGGATCGAGTCCCCACTGGCCGTAGCCGTAGGAGTTTTTCTCACCCGCGTCCCTGACCTTGGAGCGGATCACCTGAATGTCGGAACTGATGTTTTCCGGCAGCGGGCTGTCCGGACGGATCGTTTCACATTCCGCCACGACGACAAGCTGCGATTTCTTCGTCGATTCGCTCTCGGTCGAGAATGCCCAGCCGAGGAGCGGGATGTCCTTGAGAATCGGAATGCCGCCCTGACCGCGGACCACGTCGAGCTTTTCAATGCCGCCGATGATGAAGCGGTTCTTCCGATTGCCGATCATGATGCGCGTGGTCAGCGGTTCAAGCTGCGACTGACGCGGCGTGCCGTCGGAGAGATACCCCATCAGCGTATTCGAGGAGAGGGAAACATCCAGAATTGTGGCATTCGCCGTGATCGACGGCGTCACGTCCATCCGGAAGAGATATCCGCCGGCGATCCCCTCCTCGATCTTGAATCCGCCATCGGAATCAAGCACGTTTTCCGCACCCCAGGTGATTCCCGTGACGGAGGGAGAGACCACGACCTTCTTTCCGTATTCCTTCCCATCCTTGTAGAAGCGCGCGCCGTTGTGCGCGGTGAGAATCACGCGGACGTCGCCGTTCGCATCCGCCGTCTTCGCCGCGCCGACCACCGCGTCCGCCGGGACGAGCGTCACCGCTTTTCCGTTGGAATCAACCATGTTCGCCACCGGCGTGACATTTCCGTTTTCATCATAGTTGTTCCCAAGCTGGAGCGAGAAGGAATTTCCGGTCTGTTCCCCCTGTTTTGCATAGACGATTCCGGTGTTTCTCGTGAGCGATCCGGTGCGATTGTTGCGGATTGAAAGCTCGCCTGCACAGGCAACCTTTCCCTTGCCTTTGGAAACCAGGAAATCGAGATAACGCGTATTCCACTTCGGGTTGAAGTTGAAATACTGGGAGTTGTTCGACCCGACATTCCGCTGAAGACCGCCGCCGAAGACCGCCGACCAGTTGTCACGATACCGCGCGCCGGTGCTGAAGAAATCCGCACCGTCGTTGTTCTTCCATGCCTGGAAATCTGCGCCGATCCGGCCGTCGTTTTCCGCGAAAATCTCGTAAATCATGTATTTTACGCGGACTTCCGGATGCGGCACGTCATAGAGCCGGAGCATGTCCTCGATGTTTTTCCGCGAATAGAGCGCGGTGTTGAAGAAGAGACAGTTCAACCCCTTGTCCACGGCAACCTTGTCCTTTCCGCCGATCAGCTCCACCAGATCGTCGGACATGTTCGCGCCGACGTTCCGGATCATGGTGTTGAGCTCGCCCGCCGGACGGTTCGCCGGGAAATAAACGTATTTAGGCTGTCCCGAGGAGTTCCGCATCCCCGGCTTGTCGAGAAAGGCGACGATCGAGTCGATCCCCATGCCGTTGGGAGAATCCCTGAAACGGTATTCCTCGGCCGAGACGATCAGCGCGCCGGTCCCGTCCGCGAACTTGACGCACTCGACACCGGCGGGAACCGCAATGCCGCTTTTCGTGCGGTAGATGTTGTAATAGTTGTGAGGCTGATCCGGATCGTCGCCGTCCTTGTAGTTCACTCGCAGCGCCTGAACCATCTCCCGGAGAAAGGGGCGGATCGAGTTCGGATCCGCATGCTTGAGGATATAGGTTTTCGTGATAATCTCGGGATCGTTGGTTTCGCGGATGAAATGAACCATTTCCGCGCCGTCTTTGATGTTCAGGCGGAGCTGCGCCTGCACCGCGGAGGGGAAGTAGGCGGGATTCGCGTTGCCGCTCGGCATTTCGTTGGCGGAGAGCATGCCCGCGCAGAGAGTTGCTCCGAGCATCGCAAGCGGACGAATTGAATTCATTGTTTTCATGATTCGAGCATTTCCTTATCTCATTGTTTCGCGGGGACAAGTTCCGTCAGGGGGGCCATGCGTCCGGAGAGTTCCGCCAGATCCGCGTCGGGATGGACGAACTCGGCTGAAACCGTCAGGAAAAAGTGGGTCTTGTCCTTGTTTTTCGTCGTGTAGCCGAAGATGTATTTCAGCACCGGCAGTTCGCAGAGGAAGGGGATGCCGACGGTCTGCTCCACCTCGGAATCCTTGACCCATGCGCTCAGAATTTTTTCGTGATTGACCGCCATGGTCACATACGAGTCGACCGAACCGGATTCCGCAAGCTCCTCGCCGTAGTTGTTGCGCTCGACGACCTGCGAAACGTTCAGCAGATAATTGAAGTTGACGTTGCCGCCGAATTTCTTTGCGTAATCCTCTTTTGCATAAGGCAGCAGCCCGTTCGCGTCCGGCTTGACGGAATTGAAGCAGATCACAGGATTGGAGATCGTGAGCGCGAGTTCCGATCCGGAGGCGCGGATGAAAGTCTTGTCGTTTTCCTCTCCGTCCTTGACGAGATTCTGATATTCCGGCGTAAACCCGAGAGAATAGCTTCCTTCCTCGTTGTTGGTGATCGTGAGCGTGCCGCTGGCAGAAACAGTCGCCATGCCGTTCTGCTGAAGAAGACGGATGAAACTCATGTCAAAGGCGGGTGCGACAAAGAAGCCGCCGTATGCGTAGGAGAACGCTCCTGCCGCGGAAGGCGCGACCTGGAGCAGTTTCTGGAAAAAAGCCTCGTTGAGCTTCAGGCTCGTCAGATTGAATCCCGCGCCGAGAAGATCCATGCCGGGTCCGTTTTTCCATGCCAGATAGTCCGCGCCGAGATCGCGCATCGTGCTTTCGCGGATTTCATAGATGCGGAAGGTCAGGCTGACCTGCGGAAGCGGCCGGTCCAGCCAGCTGATGTATTTGACAAGATCGCTGCTCTTGCGTTCGGAGTCCTTCCAGTAGATCAGGTTCGTCGCCTCGTCGTATTTGACGACGGCGTCCTGCTTCCGGTCGGCGGTGGCGTTCGCGGGAATGCCGGTGGCTATCATCAGGTCGACAATCTCCTGACTCGAACGGTATTTCGGCGTGTAGACGTAACGCCGAATCCCGGTGCCGTCGAGCAGCGAACCGTAGGGACCGCGCTTCGCGGAAGGCCGGTCGAGCTTGGCGATCATGTCGTCGACATAGGGCATCATCCGGACACCGGTCGTAACGGCGATCCACTGTTTTTCGGAGGTGTAGTTGATGCGGTCCGCCGTCGAATTGGACGAATAGCGCTTCACCGCGCCGAGAACGAACGGCACAAGATCATTCGCCTTCAGATGCTTCAGCTCGTAAACCTTGCTGACCATGTAGTTCTGCGCGTCGTCCTCCTTGAAGCGGATCTTCTGGATTTTGTCCTGAGGCGTCGATCTGGTTTCCGAGAGGGGATCGAACGCCGGCGCTTCGACTGCCGCCAGCAATCCGATGGTCCCGCCCAATGCGATTTGAAACCACCTTTCGTTCATGAAAACTCCTTTGTTTCCGGTTTGCGTTCCGGCGTTTTCCGCCGTCGATGCCAATACAATAACTCCGCGGAATTAGAGCGTGATGAAGGATTTGTTAGAGTTTCATTCAAAAAGCAGAGGGGAAAGAGAGCAGGAAAACATCCTCCCGTCCGGCTGCCCCGCAGGGCGGGAGGAGCCGCGTGCGAATGCGCTTGCCCGGCCGGCATCCGGAACGGTCATTCAGGCTTCCACATGCTCGCGCGTCCGGAAGTCCGAGGGAGTTATGCCCGTTCTTTTCTTGAAAATACGGGAGAAATGATACTGATCCGTGAAATTCAGCTTTGCGGCAACCTCGGAAATCCGGATGTCTCTGGCGGTCAGCATGGATTTGGCAATATCGATTTTTCTGGCTAGAAAATAATCGTAGGGCGTCCGTTTCAATTCCTCGCGGCAGACCTGAATGATCCGGTTGCGGGGAATGGACAGATCGCGGCTCATCCGGTCGAGATTCAATTTTCCGTAAAGCATTCTGTCGAGATAGTGGCGGATCTTCAACGCCTGTGTGGAGAGCGGCGCTTCCCCGGAGGCACGGTTCGCCAGATACTGGATCAGCTGGAGAAGCAGAAGCGCGGCGCGGTCGTTCATGTCGCTGCTTTTCAAGCGGAAGAGTTCGATCATCTCCTGGAAAATATTCTGAAAATGCTCTTCCCCGCACTGCGGGAAAAAATATCTGTTTTCCAGGTTGTAAGTCCGGATCAGCACTTCGGGCAATGCCCCCGTCAAACAGAAATAACGCTTGACCCAGGGGGCTTTCCTCTCTCCGGAAATAAGATGAGTCCGGTTCCGGGGGAGAATGTAGATGTCGCCCTGTGAAACGGAAAAAGATTTCTCCTCGATTTTTACCGAACCCTGTCCGCGGACGACGAATTCGAATACCCAGAACGGATAATTGCGCCTTTCATAGCAGAGGAGAGAATCCTTCGGAGGGATTTCATTGGCGTTCAGCAGCGCCAGCGGCCATTTCAGAGAATCCAGATAGGCGTCGCCGAGAGCTTTCTCACCGTAAATGCGGGACAGAGCATCCGTACGGAGTATCCGCTCTTTGCCATCCTCTGTTTTATGAAGATATTTCATTCTTCCATATGCCTGTTGATTCATATTTTGTTATTATTATACATCTTTTTTATGCTATTTTCCATTCCATAACGATAAAAATATGGTATAATATAGGACAGAACGGATTCGGAAAACAGATCAGACAGGAGGGTAAAACGGATCGATGAAATCCCATGCCGTGAATGAATCTTCTTTCCGCAGAATGCCGGCTTTTCTCCAGCCGATGTCAGACTTCACATTGATCGAGCTCCTCGTCGTGATTTCGATCATCGCGATTCTGGCCGCGATGCTCCTTCCCGCTTTGAACAATGCACGGGAAAAAGCGAGAAGCATCGCCTGTCTGAACATCACGAAACAGTTCGGCGTGGCCATCCACAGCTACCTGAATGACAATGACGAATGGCTGTTCCCTTACCGGGATTATGCTCCGGTGAATGAAAAATTCTGGAATCAGTCCGGCGACAGGGGATTTATCGCCCCTTATCTCCAGGAAAAATCAGGGATTGAAATCGGGCGAATACGTCAGGAGGGAAGCACCTTGAATCCTTTCCGTTCCCGCTTTGCGTGTCCCTGCCACAAGGCGCCGTCCACCGGCAATGCTTTTTCGTTTTCCTACAATCAGGGAGTTAACGCATACAATGTAACCCGGTATTCCCGTTTTCTGCAGCCGTCCCGGACCTCTCTGATCTTCGAAGACACGGATACTCCTTACCGTTATTCGTATCAGGCGTCTGCGAACATTGTGGCATTCCGGCACTTCGGCGGTTCGAATGTCACTTATGCCGACGGTCATGCTGCATGGAAGCACCGGCGGGATTTTCCGACAAATGCCTACCACATCTTCTGTCTGGGAGTAAAGAACGGAGATTATATCATCCTCTTTTAATCAATATCCCTTTGCGGGAAAGGAAATGGAGACCTTATGAAAGCACTTCTTGTATTGACCTTGTTTACTCTTGCTTCCATGTCGAAAGGATTTCTTTCGGCGGAGGACACGGGACGGGTTCTTCGGCTCAAGGGAAAAACGGAAAAGATCACGGCGTTTGAGGTCGTAGTGCCGAAAGAGATTCCGCTGCTGAAATTCGCGGCAGAGGAACTGCGGACCTATCTTGGAAAAGTGACCGCTTCGGAGGTTCCAACGTCACTTATGCCGACGGTCATGCGGCATGGCGCCACCGGCGGGATTTCCCGACAAATGCCTATCATATATTCTGCAGAGGTGTTCAGAGCGGCGACTTCAACATTATTTTCTGACTTCTGCATAGTTTCAGACGGGATGCCGCCATACGAAGATTCCCGGAAGGGAGAAAAATTCCCTGACTCCGCATGGAATACACCGGACACAGGCGCGCCCGTGCAACCGGAACGGCAGACGGAAACCGAATGGAAACAGACAGTCTTAAAATATCAATCAGGAGATCCATCATGAAACAAATCGGATTCATTGCAGCGGCGCTGCTGGCTTCCTCAGCACTTCTTGCGGAAAACGTCGACATCAACGGAGACTTTCAAAAGATCACCAAATGGAAAACCGCCGATGGCTGGCTGAATACCGATTCAAGAGGCAGGGCGGAAGTGATCCGCGAAGGGAACCGCAATGCAGTCCGGATCACCCTCAGGGAAAATTCAGGATTCAACACCTTCCGCCGCATGAAAAGCGTTCCGGTCCATGCGGCGGACCGGGTGACCGTCCGCATGACGGCTTCGGGAAAAGGCATTCTGGGGTGCGGTGTCGCCTGGACGAAAAAAGGTGTCTATGCGGAAAATGACCAGAAGAGGTTTCTTCTGACCCCCGAACCGAAGGAATATGTCTTCAGCGGAGCTCTCGGCGGACGCGGAGAAAAAGGAATGGACGGTTTTATCGTAACGGCGATCCTGATTCCGGAAAAACCCGGGGGAAAGGATGTTTTTCTCAAACTGGATTCCGTCACTCTTGATGTAACTTCTTCCAGATAAGCGGGTGGTTCATGAAACGGATTTTCACGGCATTGGTCGCAATCCTGGCATCCGCTCTGTTTGCGGACGGATTGCCGCGCGTCACGCAGACAGACGGGAAAACGGAAAAAATCACAGCCTTTGAGGTCGTTGTCCCGAAAGAGATTCCGCTGCTGAAATTCGCGGCGAGGGAACTCTCCACTTATCTGGGAAAAGTGACCGCTTCAAAGGTTCCCGTTCTCTCCCGGAAGAGCGGGAAGGCGTTTGCCGTCGTGATCGGAGACTGCGAGGAGGCGGGAAAGGCCGGACTTGAGGTGGAAAAACTTGCTCCGGAAGGTTATTTCATCGAAAGAAAAGGTTCCTGCGTCTACATCCTCGGGAAGGACGATCCGAAGAACGCTCCCGAACGGAACACCTGGCTCCAGCGCTATCCGCGCGGAACCCTCAACGGCGTCTACGACTTTCTGGAACGGTTTGCCGGCGTCCGCTTCTTCTTTCCCGGCGAAATCGGAACCGTTGCAAGAAAAAAAGGGTTTGTCGCGCTTCCGGAACGGATCCATATTGTGGAACGCCCGGACTTCATCTCGCGCATCTACAAAACCGGAATCGGGCCCGAAAACGGCAGATGGTATGACAAACAGACGGAATACAGCGGCGTCCGCGGCGATTATCTCCATCTTCTGCGCCTGCGGATGAGCGACAGCAGCATTCCCTACGCCCACGGTCTTGCGCACCGCAGCTATGACAAGCGTTTCGGGAAAACCCATCCCGAATATTTCGCATTGAAAACCGACGGCAGGCGCTACATTACGCGGAAGGACGGCAAATACGCCCCGCAGCTCTGCTTCACCAGCGGAATCCTGGAGGAGATCTATCAGGATGCGAAGTCCTATTTCAAAGGGGAAGGCGCGGAGGTGCGCGGCGCGTTCTCGACCTACGGAAAATTCTGGTCCTCCGCGAGCGGCGGCAAATATTTTTCCGTCATGCCGCACGACAGTCTCTACTGGTGCGCATGTCCTTCCTGCGCGAAAATCGGTTCTCCCGGCAGCATCGCCCGCGATGAAAAGAACGGGCGCGGCATCAGCGACTACCTCTGGCGTTTCACCGCCGATCTCGCCACCCGCCTCAAAAAGGAGGGTTTCCGCGATGCCAGGGTCACCCAGATGGTCTACATGCCGATGCATCTGCTTCCCTCCTTCGATCTGCCGGACAACATCATGATCCAGATCGCGGTGACGGGGCCGGGCAGAAAAGACCAGACGGCGGACGATGAAAAGCTCCGTCAGTGGCACAGAAAACTGAATGCGAAACTGAATGTCTGGACCTATCCCGGGAAAGTGCTCGGGAGTGCAGTCTACACGGGAATTCCGCCGATGCTCGCCCGCGCAACGGGAAAATACTTCCATGACCGCGCCGACATCCTGAACGGCGTTTTCTACGAATCGGAGACGGACGAATACATCTTCTTCTACCTGAACCATTACATGCTCTGCAAAATCACCTGGAACACCTCGCTCGACCCCGACGCGATCCTGCGCGATCATGAGGAGAAGATGTTCGGCGCGGCCGCGGAACCCATGCGGGAATTCTTCGCCGCGCTGGAAGAGCTCTGGCTCTCGGTCATCGGAAACACGGTGGACACCAATCTCGGACCCGTCCCGCAGCTGCCGGGCAAATATGTCTTCTGGAAAAACATCTATACGGAACAGCGTCTGAAGCGCTTCCGCGAACTCTTCCGGGAGGCGGAAAAACTTGCGGCGCGCGATCCGGAATCCCTCGCCCGGGTGCGTTTCATGAAGGAGAAAATGCTCGCTCCCATTCTCGCGGAAGCGGAAAAATACAAGCTGGAACGCGAAGCCGTCGGTTCCTGGGAGTGCACGATTCCCGGAAAGGTTTATCTGCGTCCCTTCAAAAGCGAGGTTGCGGAAGTCGCGACGAAGGTGACGATGACGGATGACGGCGATGCATACCGTTTCCTCTACGAATGCGAAGAACCGCAGATGGACCGGATCGTCCTGAAGCAGAGGGAACGAGACGCCGCACAACTGTATGCGGATTCCTGCGTCGAGCTCTTCCTGAACCCCTCCGGCGACCGGCGGAACTATTTTCACTTCATCGTCAACGCCGCCGGCGTCCTTTACGATTCAAAAAACTTCTCCTCGGACAACAGTTCGCTCCACGATGTCAAATGGAACAGCGGCGCGGTCGTGAAAACCTCGCGGACGACGAACGGCTGGACGGCTGAAATCCGAGTTCCCAAGAATGTGCTCGGAACCATCGCGCCTTCCGGGTTTCCGGTCAACTTCGCCCGGCACCGCGCCCTGACGGAGAAGGCCGCCGTTCCGTATTATCACTGGAATCCGCATTCGAACCGCGGATTTCATGCGATTGAAAATTTCGGCGTGATGAAGCCCGCTGCCATGAAAAAGGCGAATCTGATCCCCGGAGGAGATTTCGATGTGACGCAAACCGGTGTCCATGCGGGAAAGTGGCATCTCTGGAAAGAGGACAGAAAAGGGGGCGACAACCATGAACTGGACAAACGGATCTTCATCACCGCGGGCCGGAGCCTCCGCCTAGAAAACGTCACGGGGAAACGCATCAACGCGGCGATTCCGCTCGACGGCGTCAAACCGGACACCCGATACCGTTTCTCGTTCTTCATCCGCACGGAAGACATCCGCCTGCTGAAGAAATCCTCGCTCGGCGCCGGTGCATTCGTTTCCGCCAACAAGGGGAAATTCCACGTGCGCGGATTCGCCCGTTACTCCGGGACGACTCCGTGGATCCGGGAATGCGCGGAATTCACCACGCCGCATCTTCTGGAGGATCGTCTCACGGTCGGGCTCTGGATCTGGAACGCGACGGGAAAAGCGTGGTTCGACGCCGTGACGCTGGAGGAGATCCCGCAGGAGAAATAAGCGATCTCCGCGCATCTTCCGGCGAGACGGCAGACCGGAAGCTGCGCGGAACGGAAAAAGCCCCCCTTATTCCTTTCCGGCGGCCCGGAACCATGCCGCAAGATTCTGTCCGATCAGCTGTTTCCCGCGATCGTTGTTATGCACGGCGTCGCGCCGGAACCAGTCCAGCGGCATGCGGGCGCGTGCAATTGCGTCACAGGGCGCGCTTGTAAGATCCCAGTATGCGGTGCGGGTCCGGCTTACGGCGCGGCGCTGATAATCCCGCTGCAGCGGTTTGAACCCGTGAGGCAGCTGCCAGTCCTCGCTCCACGTTGTCTGTTCCGGAAACTTGCGCCATTCGTAAGAGGGCGGAGGACTCATCACCACGACTTCGCTGCCGATCGCCCGGCACTGTTCAATCACGGCAACCAGATTCTCCTCGGGATTTTTGTTCTCCTTCGGATTCGCGTTGTTGGAAATTCCGCCGATCATGACGAGATCAGGCTTGAAATCCGCGACATACTCCTTGAAATGCGCAGGTTCCCTGTAATACCAGCATCCGGTGGAACCCCGCACGGAAATCATGAATTCCAGATCGGCATCCGGAAAATCACGCATGACAAGCGCCTGGAAATTGGAGGTCCAGGTATCGTTGACGATACTGTCTCCCAGCATGAGAATCCGCCACTTCCGGCCGTTCCGCAGAGCTTCCTTCGTGCGGGGGAGCAGAGCGAACGCGTCCGGAGCAATCTCGAAACGGGCCTGCGGAAGCCGGGCGTAAAGGCGGTCACACCACGCGGCCGCTTCCGCGGGCGTGATTTCCCGCAATTCGATGTCTTTCACGGACACACCCTTTTTGGAAACGAAGGCGATCACGGCGCTCTCCGCTCTGCCGTCCGCGAAGAAAACCTCTTCATAGCGTTCCATCTTATCGGAAGCGTACAGTGCGCTGTTGATGTCGGGAAGCGCCCTGCCCGCACCGTCGAAGAAATCAACCCACCAGTATCCCTGCACCTGCGCGGACGCGGTGAAGGAAAGGCGGAAAAAAGCTCCTTTCCCCGTTTTTTTCCCCAGACGGATCGGCGGAGACTGAATCCGTCCGCCTTTGCTCTCATAATACCCTTCGAAAGGAATGTAAACGGTCTTCCCCTCTTCGGACGCAAGAAAGGTCCACCCTTTCTCCCCGTCGGGAATCCCCGTCATGGAATAAGGACATTCCAATGCATACGGGGCGCATCCGCCGATTGCAGCTGCAGCAGTCATCATAAAAAGCACCTTTCGTAAATGACAAGCGTTCCACAAAAGAAGACGGGCTGCGCGGCGGCGCGCCGGCTGCCCGGAACAACAAAGTTTTATCCTGCTCAAGGACATTTCACATCTCCTCTTCCTGAAAACAGGCCGAAACGGAAACTGTGGAAAACCGCAGATCCCCTCCCGGTCACCGGGTTCCAGTTCAATTCCGGGAGGGATTGAAAAATTCCAGAATCGGCGCGGTGTCGTCCAGACCGTGCGGATGATGGCCCCAGAGATTCCGCCGGATGATCCGGATGGAACCGCCGTTCGACTGGAAACGTTCGGCAAAAAGCTCGCAGTTGTCCGCCGGAGGCACGGACAGATCCGCCGCGCCGTAGATCAGGAGGATCGGAATTCCGACAAGCTTTTCCGTCAGGTTGACCGGCAGGCGCGGATCGTTTTCCACCCCCTGCGCGGAGGCGAGATGATAGGGTTCCTGAACCAGGTTGAAATGCGGGAAGTTCTTGAAACTGCAGACCGGCGCATCCAGATAAATGCGGTCGATTCCTTCCGGATTGGAAGCCGCATAGCGCAGCGAATAAAGACCTCCGAAACTCAATCCGATCAGCCCGGCTTTTGCGGCAAACCCCAGAGAGCGGAGAAAAGCGTGATAACGCCGGTACACGCCAAGCGCCCCGTCGCAGGCGTATCCCGGCACTTTGATGTGCACATGATGGAATCCGCGGGCAAGCAGTTCCGGGACGCCGGTGCGCTTCACAAAGGCGTCCGGCCATTCCATGCACCAGGTCCACGGCATTCCGGGCGCGGCTTTTTCCGGCTCGACCAGCCAGGCTTCATGTCCCTCGAAATCAAAGATCCGGCGCCGGAAACCGAACCAGACATCCTCCCCGGCCTCGACACCATTCAGATTCAGACTCATTTTCACTCCCCTGTTGTTTTGATGGAACAATCCGGATTCATCGGATTGCGGATTCCGAAGGGAGCCCCGTCAAGCTCCATGCGGAGGAAACGTGGCATGCCTTCAGGCGTTTTTCCAATCAGTCCGCGCAGAGTGACCGCATCTCCGCTCTGGCGGAATGCAATCTCCTCTCCCGTGTCCAGATACGTGATTTTACGGATCCGGTTGCCGATGCCGCAGATCCGCCGTTCGAGACCGTGAATCCGGATCAGGCGCAGATAAGCGACATTTCCACACGCGGTGGTAATTTCCCGGTCGTGATACTGGAAGGGATGCGGTTCAATATCGAAAAGCGCCTCCTGATTCACCCTTACCCATTTCCCGACCGTCTCGATCAGACTGCGCTGATCCTCCGGAACGGATCCGTCCGCCCGGGGACCGATATTCAGAAGCAGATTGCCGCCGTTGTGACGGTTGTTGGAAAGCATCTCCGCCACCTGACAGGGCGTTTTGTCAACCGGAGAATCCTTGCAGTATCCCCAGCCGCCGCTCTGCAGGCTGTAGCAGGACTCCCAGATGCCGTTCGGATCGCCGTTGGCATGGCCTTCGCAGGATTTCAAATCCGTATCCTCCCCGCAGCGGCTGACAAGCATTTCCGGCTGGAGAGCCCGGATCTCCCGGTGCAGTTCACGGAGACGCCAGGTCCCGGGCGGCGGACATCCGTCATAAAAGAGATAATCGATCTTCCCGTAACCGGTCATGAGTTCCCGGATCCGCCGGTGGGTTCCGGACACGAAACGCTCCCAGGACTCCCGGGAAGCCGGTCCCCCGCGGTAATCGGGATCGGACCAGTCGGCGACGGAGTAGTAGAAGCCGACGCCGAGTCCGTGTTCGCGGCACGCGCCGGCAAATTCATGCAGAATTTCCTCTCCGATGAAATACCCCTCATGATGCCGGGTCGTGAGGACGGCATATTTCATGCCGCCGCGGACCGCCAGTTCCACCCATTTCCGGGCACAGCCCTTCTCCGGCCGGAATCCCGGCAGGGCGTCACGGTAATACTCCTTCGGATTCCTCCGTTCCAGAAACATCAGCCACTCGCCGAGTCCGTAAACGGAATACAGTCCGTAATGGATGAAGAGACCATATCCCCAGCGGTTGAAGATTTTTTTCTTTTCCGCAATTGTCATTTCAATAACCGGAATCCTTTCTTTCTGTTGATATTCCTTCCGGAGTTTCCATTCTCCGGAAAAGGAGAATTTCTTTTCATTCGGGTTCCGGAACTGCCGGAAACGCCGGATATTCCATCCGCACCTTGCGGATCCCGGATGAAAGATGAAATCAAGCCCGTCCCTCTTTGCAGCGGGAAAGCCGGAACTCTTCCGGAGATGCGGTCTCATCCATATTCAGACCGTTTCCCCGGCGGAACTCCCGACACCCCCGGGAAGCGCCATCCATCTTTCAGGACAGATTCCCGGATAAAAAGCATCGCCCTTCCCATATCCGCGGCAGACGCGGAATCCAGACGAGGAAAATTCCCGCCTCTGCCGGAAGCGCAATGCAGCGATCCCGGTTTTTCCGCGGCTGCTGATCCGGACAAAACGATGCGCCGAATCCATCACAGACGCATGAACAGCTTTTCTCTCTGCCTTTTTCCACGCCGGAAACTTATTTTTCCCGGACGAAGAGTTCCAGATTGTGAACAAACGGGGACAGCCCCGACGTTTCCGCGCGTTTCATCCGGAAGCGGAAAAAGAGATATTCCGCATCCTCCGGAACCGTCTCCCATTCCGCAAGGCGGATCTTCCGGAAGGGACCGCCGTCATAACGGTATTCCGCCGTAAAGCTTCCCCCGTTGAGTTCCGCGGCGAACTGCATTTTCCACTGTTTCAGCAGAGATGCCTTGATCCGTCTCAGCAGAACCTCCCCGCGCACGGGAATGCATGCTTCCGTGTCCGATGGCCTGACCCTCTCCGGAGCATCCGCCATCGTTTCCGGAGCGAGGATGAGGCAGTCCAGCTTCGCACCGCCGCACCACGCGTGCGGACTGGGAAAAGTCCACACATGCCGTCCTTTCTCCAGACGGTAGAGCGGCCCCTTGTGCCAGCGCCAGACGTTCGGTGTCAGGCGGATGGAATCCTCCACGGAACGCACTTCCCCGCCGTCCATGCATTCGCCGTGCAGATAGCCGAGATCCGTCGGGAAGGACGCCCGGTACCACGCACGATATACGCCCGGATTCACGACATCGAAGCGGAACTCCAGAAAACGGACATGAATCAGCGACACGGCATTCCCCTGTCTGTCAAGCCGGACATCCGGATAGTTGTAGTTCAGCCCGTACATCTGTTCCGCCTCGAAGAAAATTCCGTCCCCTTTCTGAATCTGGCGGCACGGCAGATAAGCCATGCCGTGCCGGTTCAGAATCATATCCCGGCTCTTCTCGACCCTCAGACGCGCACGGAACGCATCGTCCCCGGCCGTCAGGCCGGAGGAAAACGCAAACAGTGCGGAAATCAGGAGAATAATATGCATCGCCATCTATCCTTATTCAACTATTTCAACGCGGAAAACGGGAGAAAAAACGGTTTGAGAAAGCCCGCGAATTTGTTGTCTTTTCCCCGGGGCAGAACCCCGCCGCAGAACAGCCAGCCGCCGGGAACGTCCACAACCGAAACTCCGCCGGTTTTCGGAGGACACGGCATGTTTCCGGCGACTTCCCATTCCTTGAGCTGAATCCCGTCATCCTCCTGCACGGTCTTGTAGATCCTGCCGGAGATCTCGTCAAAGTAGTAAAGCGCATTGTTGTGCACTTTCAGATATCCCTGCGCGTTATCCGGGGAGTCGACACGCTCCCATTTGCCCGCGGCGGAACCGTCTTCACGGAGTTTCAGGGCATACATTTTTCCGGATCCCGGCCGCCAGGTGGACCGTCCATTGGCATACAGGACGCCGTGCCAGCATACAAGTCCGCCCTGCGCGACGGCGGTCGGATACGAAGGAAGCGTCTTCCATTCCCCCAGCTCTCCGTCCTTCAGAATCTCCGCGGAGACGAGATCGCTGCGGTTGTTTCCCCCCAGCACATAAATCCGGTTCCCATGCATCGCCGCCCGGCAGTATTTCGCGGGAAACGGCAGAGAGCGGACTTTTTTCATTCCTTCCAGCGTTCCGTCACCCCTGACGATTCCCGTCAGGATCACATCCGTCGGCTGCCAGCGCTTGTTGTTTATGGTTCCGGATCCTCCGATCAGCCAGAAGCGGCCGTCCTGCGTGACAACCGCGCCTTCCTTGGCATCATATTCCCGGAAGTCTTTGTTGGGATAAATCTTCAGGCGTTTTCCTGTCGCGCCGTTCTGGAAATCGCGCGTGCAGTAACGGCTGTCGGCCGGCATGAACATCGTCCCGTTCAGACAGACGTTCATCAGATGCGCCCCTCCGTTGTCGAATGGCATGCTCTTTGCAGGTTCGGCGGCGGGCAGAAGGGAGCCTGCGAGCGCAAGTCCCGCAGCCAGAAAAAGATTGAAGTGCTTCATCGTGATTCCTTTCCGTATTCAGTTATTTGATTGTTTCCCGGATGACAAGCAGAGTGTAATAGCGGAACGAGGGGAGCGTGAAAACAAGTTCGCCGTCCACCTTTTTCGGCGTGATGCTCCGGACCGCCGGCTCGAGAACGGCGGAGTCCAACCCGTAAGGCTGAATCGCCCATGCGCGCAGACGCCCCGCATCCTTGAAGATCCGGGAGGAGATTTCCACGCCTTTGGCCTCCTTCGTCTCCCGGATCGTGGAGAAGGAGTGGCGCAGCGTGTCCGGAGCATTCAGCAGATGAATGTAGTAGTCCTTATGGTCCGGCGCGCTCCTGGTATAGACGAAATCCTCCCACCAGACGTCCCTGAGACTGTCAAGGTTGAATTTGCGGAACGCCTTCCGGACGAGGCGGACGTCCTCGTTCCAGTAGAAGTCGGAATAACGGGTCATCATCTGGGTGAACGGCCGGTATGCCATGCCGTCTCCGTAGGGATGCCCGCAGACCGCCGCCATGATCGCCGCCAGATGGCTGTTGATGCACCAGAACTGGCGGGACGGCTTGAAATTGGTGTATTTCAGGCCTTTCTGCGCCCATTTCGCCGCGCTCGGGCCGACAAACCAGAGTCCGGTGGGATAGTTGCTGTATCCGATATGCAGGATATTGCTTTTCACATCCTCCCTGTATCCGGTTTCCCAGAGCTGGTTCCGCGCATTGACGGCGCTCTCCTTGATCGAGCTCCAGAGATTCAGAGGATGATGCGGATCCTGATGGAAATTGCCCAGTTCCCAGAGAGCTCCGGAGGCCGGATTGGAAAGGATGTTGCGGTAGGAGCCTCCCGCGCCGTTGTTGACCCAGAGGTAAAGATCGGGCCGGAACGCGCGCAGACGCTGGTTGATGTAGGCGGAAAGCGCATGGTTCGTTTCATCGAAATCATATTTCCCGCGCAGAAGATTTCCCTCGAAGTCGTAACCGTCCTCGCAGCGGTAGGCGCCGTCAAAGTAGACGCCGTCCTGGCCGAGATGCTTCAGTCCTTCGATCAGCGTGTCCATGGAGAATTTCCAGACCTCGCGGTTGGTGAAGTCCGGCTTCAGATACGACCAGCCGGCGCCGTAGGGTTTTCCTTTCCGGGAGAGCCCCAGAGGATCGACGGGATCGTGATATTGGAAATCGCCTTTCGCATCCTTGAGAAAGAACTGCGGATGTTTCCGCGCCAGCTCGAATCCGGGTTCATTGGTCGCGCACGAAATGGTGAACATCGTGCGGTGCACGCCCCACTTGCGGGAGAGCGCGGTATCCTTCCGGAAATCCCCGTAGGTGCGCGCTTCCGATTCCGCATACCAGGTCTCGTTCTCTTTGATCGAGGGATCATAGTAGACGCCGAACGTGGAAAAAGCCATGTTCCATGGAGTCGTGTTGGTGAAATAGGTGGCGAACGGGCCGATCGGACTGTCCCCCCAGGAATTGTGATAGAAGCGGCTGAACGGCGTATGGTAGGGACGGAAGCCGTACCAGGCGCAGAGGCGATCCCCCTGCTCCGTTCCGGCAACCACGCTTGGCGTGATCCCGATGTTGACGCGCCACCACTCGTTGATGACATTGAAAAACTCCGATTTCGCGGCAATCTCCCGGCCGTCTTTTTTCAGGACGGCGCGGACTTCGTGTCCGTAGCGCACTTCGCCGGAGTTCCACGGGATGCGGAAGGTCCGCTCCGTCTTCCCCGCAAGGTGGACGGATTGCCGCACGATCAGCTTCTCCTGCTCCAGATCCCATTTGTCGAAGAGGAACAGTTCCGCCCCGTCCTCCGACGGACTGCGGTTTGCGAGCGTGACGGAGATCACGGCATTCTCCTTCAGGCGGTAATTGATCTTGTCAGGCAGCACCCGGACCACCTCCATCTGCGCATGCAGATTCAGCAGGAACAGGAAGAAAAGCGTCAGGATTCCCGTTTTCATCATTTCACCTCCTTTTCCGCGCGCTCAATAACGCCGCGCATTGCGTTTTCGTATTCCGCGGAATCCCAGTAAGGCGTTTTCCCGTCCTTCGGATCCCCGAGGGGCGATCCGAGAAAACAGAGCACCCTGCCCTTCCCGAAAGAGCCTTTGACAAGCAGCGGCTCTCCGCCGGCCTTCCACAGGACTTCGGCGGACGGGCGAAGCTTTACAAGGCGGTGCATCCAGTAAACATGCGGCTCCTTCCCGGGACGGATGCCCGTCCCAGTGATCGCAACGCCGCTGTCGATCCGGTCCTTTCCCGCGGCGGGACGGAGATCGAAGGGAACGCTCTCCAGCGGCAGGAGCTCCTTCAGGATCGGGTTGTTCCCGTAGCCTCCGGTTCCGAAGGCGGAAGGCCCGCCGGTCACGATCAGGATTCCCCCGTTTTCCACAAAGCTCCGGATTCTCTGCATGCAGACCTCAAGACTGGAGAGAAACGCGTTGCCGACGATCATAACGGGATATTCATCCAGCGTCGAAGCGGGCGGAATCTCCTTCATCCCCGGAGAACTGACGGAATAGGTGTCGATCTTCCAGCCCTTCAGAATCCCCTCAAAACGGTTGAAGTTCGTATACAGCCCGAACAGGCAGACGGCCTGTCTCTTCCGCACCGTTTTCCCTGCCGTTCCGGCGGAGCTTTCCGTCCTCCGCTTTTCCGGCGCGGCGCGCAGGAAGCGCGGCGCAAATCCGCAGGCGGGAAGACTCTGCATCCGGAATCCGTTCTCGCAATACTGCTCCGTCGCAAACGCCTTGCCGTTCACCGTGCCGGAAAACTGGACCGCGGTATGTCCGGAAGGGGCAGGCTGCTTCAGGTTCACGGTTTCAATCTTTCCTTTCCGCAATGAGAGCTTCACAGGCGTCTGCGTCAGAAGCTTCCGGTCCCCGTCGACAATCCGGATCGTGCCGGAAAGTTCGCCGTCCTCATACGGGAGAAGCGCAAGGCGGACGCTGTTTCCCGCATGCGGCCTGATCGAAGCGGCGAACATGCCGTTGACCGTGGTGATTCCGTCCAACCCTTTCAGCGGCCGGATGACATAGCGGAAGCTGAATTCCGCGCCGGGCGCCAGGTAACCGCCATCCACCGTGAATCCCGCAGTATTGCCTTTTGCCGAATACAGCATGCCGAGCGAATCCCATTCCGGCAGAAAAACCACTCCCTGCCGGAGTCCGGGATTGAGCTGTGCGATCCACCCTTCCACCGGCGTGGAAACCCATGGCGCAGGCTGGGAATAATAATCCAGAAACATGCCGGACGAAACGGGATACGTGCCGATCGCCGCCGGCGGATAAACGGCCTCATGGGCGCCGGGGCGCAGGGACAGTTCATTCCGGACGCCGCAGAAGACATATCTTCTTTTTCCGGAATCGTTCCGGAAATGCAGGGTGACACGGATCTCCGGAATCTCCCGCAGGAACTCGTAAGTTTTTGTGCAGCTCACACCGTTCAGATCTACTCCGGAAATGCGCTCCTGCAGGGTCGTAGCGAGCACGACTTTTCCGTTTCCGGACTCCAGAAGCTTCCACTCCGCCGCCGGAGCGCCGTTCTCCATCTGGCGCGGAGTAAACACGTCCTGACAGAGGGAAAACGCCTTCTGCGGCCTGATCCCCTGGAAGCGGGCCACCTTCAGACTTCCGGACGGCACAAGCACGGAAATATCATTCTCGGCATCGCCCGCCAGGCGGTATTCGGACGCAGCAGATGCCGCAAATCCGCCTGCCAGCAGCAGGATGCTCCACATTGTTCTTTTCATTTCATCAGACTCCTGTTTTAAATTCCGATATTATTCACCATGGATAATTGGCGCTGGTCCACACATAGGACGAAGAAGGCGAGTAAGTCGGCACTGTCCCGATTTCCGAAAGGGCAATCCGGGCGGAATGACCGTCAAGGAAACTGAAGTTCGCTCCGTTCTGATGCACGGTGGAGATACTGTAGCTCACCACACTGGTCTGAATATTCCGGTTCTTGATCTCCACGATATTGGATGAGTTGGTATGATCCCCGAAATAAAAATGGGACGAGGTGTTACTGACTCTGTCCAGTTTCACGAAATGCCCGTTGCCCGAGGTGTTTTCGATATAATATCCCCCTCGGAGCATCCGGTTGGTTCCATAGGAACCGTACACTTCAAACAGATAAAAACCGTTCGAGGCAATTTTCGTCGACTCCGCATCCGGCATTTTCCCTACATACCGGAACATGCCGGGACAGAGGAGAACACCGTAAAACCTGTAGCTCGCCTTTATTCCGGGAATTTTCAGATAACCGGCGCCGTTCAGGACATTGAGCCCGATCCGCGTCCAGTCCGGCGTGCCGGGGTTGCATTTCGCTCCACCTCCGACGGGAAGCATCCCGTGGTAGTCGCCCGCATAACTGGCGGCCGCCGTTGCATACTGTTTCGTATTGTTCAGACAGCTGGCGGCATGGGCGCTTTCCCGCGCCCGGTTCAGAGCGGGAAGCAACATGGCGGCTAAAATCGCAATGATTGAAACAACCACCAGAAGTTCAATCAATGTAAATCGTTCAGCAGGAAAAAGACAGACTGTTTCGGAAAAGCCGCATCGCTTCATCTTTCTCTCCTTTTCGTTGTCTCGCATTTCAAACTTTGAAATCATAATATATTATAAGTTGCAACCTGCGGAAAAACAATATCCGATTTATTGATTTTAATCTCTTTTTTATCGATTCTTGAAATTCCAGCTGTTTTTCACGGAAATGCATGATATAATAAAGAAATACAAAAAGTCCGGGGAGAAAGATTTTCATGCTGCAAAGGGACGAAATCCACCTGCTGATCCGAACAATTGAACGGATTTACCAGTGCCGCGTCTGCATTATTGACGGTGACGGAAATTATCTGTTCAGCATGAATTTCCCGGATACGGACACCGCGCAGCTGGGAAAACTCTGCAAAAGCTGCCTGAAGAAATACGCGGGAGAATGCCGGAACTGGGATGATCCCGCCTGCAGCGCCCATGCGGAAAAGGAAAGAAAGACATTCTACATGGTCTGCCCGTTCGGCGGCATGAGCCTGGTCGGAATCGTCGACATTCCCGGCATGCGCAGATTCTGCGTCTTCTGCGGCGTGTTTCAACCTCGTGCGCAGCTGTCGGACAATGCGCTGGTTTCAAAAAAACAAATTCCACCGCCGCTCAAAGTGCCTCTCCGGGAGCTGACGGACCGGGAATTTGAAGAGCTTCCGCTGCTCTGGAACATCCTGATGCAGGAGCTCTCCTGCTTTCTGGAAAGCCAGCTGGCCATGAAGGAAAAACTTTCCGGAGCCAGAAAAAATTTCCAGTCTCCGGAAGATTTCATCCGGGATTACATCAACGGCTATTTCCGCAGAAACATCTCCCTTGCGGATCTTGCGGAAAAACTGGGCTGGACCAGATCGCATACGGCGTTCCGTGTCCGGAAAATCTTCGGAAAAACCTTTGTCCGTCTCCTCAATGAACGCCGGATTGAAAATGTGAAATGGCTGCTGCGCAACAACTATCCGCGCTCCCTCAGCTTCCTGGCAAAGGTTTCCGGCTTTCCAAGCCCGCCGTATTTCTTCCGCGTGTTCCGGCAATATACGGGAATCTCGCCGAAGGAATATCAGCGGCAGGAAAATGCAAAAGTCCGGAAAAATAAAACTCCGGACACATAAGGTTTCCGGCCCTCTCAAGAACCGCATGTTCGAAACAGTCTTCTGCAAACCAGGTAAAGATATCCGCCGTTGGCAAGCGCGGTGACGATCCAGGTGACCGGATAGGAAAGCATCAGATTTTCCATGGTGGGATCCAGCGGGAAAACGAAACAGACCCAGAGCACGCGCAGGACGCAGACTCCGAGCAGCGTGACCAGGGCCGGCATGAAGGAATATCGCAGTCCGCGCAGGGCGCCGCTGATCACATCCATGATTCCGCACAGGAAATAGGTGGAGAAAAGAATCTTCGTGCGCAGCATTCCCCACTGAATCACCTGCGGATCGGAATTGTAGATGGAAAGCAGCGGCCCGCCGAAAAGCAGAAAGCCGTAGCCTGCCGCGATGCAGACGGCCGAAGAACAGAGAATGCAGTAAAGAATGCTTTTGCGGATCCGGTCATAACGCATTCCGCCGAGATTCTGTCCGGCGAAACTCACAACCGTCTGATGATAGGCGACCGAGCCGATATAGACAAAGCCCTCCAGACTGCATGCAGCGGTGTTTCCGGCAATCGCAAGCGAGCCGAAACTGTTGACGGACGACTGGATCGTCATGTTGGAAATGGAAAAGAACATTCCCTGAATCCCCGCGGGCAGACCGATCCACATCATGTTTTTCAGAATGGGAAGATCAATCCGCAGCGCGCGGAAACGGACACGGCAGGCGTCCCGCGCATCCGTCAGGCATTTCAGCACAAGAAACGACGCGATCGCCTGTGAAATCACGGTCGCCAGCGCCACCCCCGCCACATCCATGCTGAAAACCAGAACGAAAAAGAGATTGAGCAGAACGTTGACCAAACCGGCGAACATCAGAAAATAGAGCGGACGCCGGGTGTCTCCGACCGCGCGCAGGACGGCGCTTCCGAAATTGTACAGCATGATGAACGGCATTCCCGCGAAGTAAATCCACATGTAAAGGCGGGATTTCGGGAGAATGTTCTCCGGTGTCGCCATCAGGATCAGCAGCGGTTCCGCAAGCAGAATCCCGATCAGGGCCAGAAACACACCGCCGGCCGTCGAAAGCAGGACGGCGGTATGAACGGTGCGGCTCATGTTCTTCCGGTCCTTCGCCCCGTAGTAATTGGAAACCAGCACGTTCGTTCCGAGGGAAAGCCCCATGAACACATTGACGATCAGCATCGTCAGCGCGGAAGTAGCACCGACCGCGGCAAGCGCCTCATGAGAGGCGAAGCGTCCGATCACAATCAGGTCGGCCGCGTTGAACAGCAGCTGCAGGATGCCGGAAAGCATCAGCGGGACGGAAAACACCACGATCTGCCGGAAGAGCGGCCCCCGGCACATATCCATCTGATATTTGTTTTTCATCATCTCCATGGACAAGCGTTCCGTCCTGAGAAATCCTTCCCCGCTGAAACGGCGCCGGGGCGCCGGAATTCACGGAAACAACCGCGATCCGAAGCCCCGTTTCCAACTTCCGGCATTCTTTCACGCCGGAAAAAATCACCTCACCGTGACATGGCAGCGGAAGACCTTTGCATTCGCGCCGGCTCCGGCGGTCAGTTCGACAACAGTGGTTCCCGGCGCAACGCCGTCGATTTCGATCTCGGCCTTCGGGCGTTTCAGAAGCCCGCCGCGGTCATGCTCGATCTTCACACGGCAGACGCGCGCATCATATTTCACGACCTGCCAGTAGATGTTTTCGCGGGGCTTCTCCTCCAGATCAAAGTCAATGTCCTGTCCGGCAAGAAGCGAAGTCTGCACGTCGGAGGGAACGGAGTCGAAGCGGAACATCTGGTCATTGTACAGCAGGGGAATATTGACGGCGGGCTGCGAAACGGAAGCAGCCTGCGAAACGGGAGCGGCCTGCGAAACGGGAGCGGCAGACGCGCCGCCATAGACAGGGCCCACCGTCACATTCACTTTGATCGTCTTCGCGGGCGCCGCGTTCGGAACGGCGGGATTGACATAGTTCAGCGTGACGGAAAAAGACGCTCCGCCAACGGGCTCGATTTCAATTTCGGCGTAACCTCCGGAGCCGTCGGGCGCGGGAAAATCCGGACGCTCATGCTTGATGGAAACGGAACAGACCCGCGCATCATACACCGCGGTCCAGACATAACCGCCGGAGCTGTTCTCCTCCAGTTTGAGATCGATATCCTGATTCGGCCGGATCGCCGCGTTCAGGACGGCGGGAGCTTTCTCCAGGGAGAAAAATGTGTCGGCCTGCAAAGTTCCCAGTGCGAGGATTCCGGCAAGACAGAGGGCAAGACGTTTCATAAGTCACTCCTTTTTCTTTATGCATGTTGTCGTCGCGGAAAAGCGGTTTTTCCGCAGAATCCGGAGCTGCGGAGAGAAAACGCGGGAAAAACATCCCGCAGCCGCGCCGAAGTTTTCCGGACGGTCTAATATATTGCAGCTTCCGTGAAATACAAATCATGCTCACCTCCTTTTCTTCCGGAAAACCGGTGGGAAAGCAGGCTGCGTTCCTGCCCGTTTTCCAGGAAAGAGCCTGTATCTGCTCCCGGAAAAGAATATTTTTGGATCCGGTATTTGAAAAATCTTCAAGATTCGATATAATACCATTATCAGGACAATCCGGACAAACGCCGGAGAAATTACAAGCGGAAGCTGCTGCGGCAGTCTTCCCGGGAGGTCGTTTTATGAAAAAAATACGCGTTGGATCCGCATGCGCGGCAGCTCTTCTTGCCGGATTCTGCTCCGGCTGCTGGACTCATCACGAAATCAAGACGGAAAGCGAAATCAAGCCGGTTCACATTACCATCGACGTCAATGTCAAGGTGGACAAGGCGCTTGACGATTATTTCAGCGATCTGGACAAAACAACGGCGGAACAGTGACGTTCCCGGATGCTGCGGGCGTATCCCGTCCCGGCAGGAGCCGGCAAACCACAGGAAAGGAATTTCGATCATGAAAAAGACATTTGCAACTCTCTCCGCAATCTTTCTCTCCGGCGCAATCCTGCTTCCGTCCCTGCACGGACAGGATATCCGGACCCGCATGAAACAGCGGATTCCGCAAATCATCAGCCTGAAAAAATCAGGATGCATCGGGGAAAACGAGAAAGGCTTCCTGGAAGCTGCGCCCGGCTCCGGAAAAACAGTTCCCGCGGAAACGGAGAAACTGATCAAAGCGGAAAACGCCGATCGGGCGGCGGTTTACTCCTTCATTGCGAAAAAGGAAAATGTCTCCGCCGAAACGGTCGGCGCCATGCGCGCATCCAAGCTGGCAAAACTGGCAAAACCCGGGGAATACATCCGCAAAGACGGCAAATGGGTCAAAAAATAACCCTCCTGCCGCCTCCGCATACCGCCGGGATCTCAAAAAACGGCTTTCTACGCTTCTTTGACCGCATCATTTTTCCGCAAGCGCGAAATCACGATGAACGGTCTCACGGAACGTCCGGTCCGTGAAATAGCGCAGACAGATCCGCGCCAGAATGGAACCGGTTTTCATCGCCGCTTCAAATGCCGCATCCGTCCCTGCCGCTTCCCGGAATTCCGCCGTATGCAATGGCATGGCAACTCCGTTTGTGATCCCGAAATAATAGTGCGCGCACGGAATCACATGGGAAACGTCTCCCGTATCGGTTGACCCCCTGCCCTCCGTGCCGTCCGTTTCCCTGAGCGTCACACCGGAATCGCTCCATGCGCGGATGTATTCATCGTTCAGGGATTTGTTGAACACCATGCTTTTATATGCGGAGACCCAGTTCACCGCACAGCGGCATCCGGTTTCCGCCGCGGCGGCCGCGGCAAGGGCTTCCAGCTTGCGCTTCATCGGCATGATCTCCGTCTCATTCCCCGCGCGGACATAGAAAAACGCCTGCGCATGATCGGGAATGATATTCGCCGCATCGCCCCCCTTGGTAAAGATTCCGTGCACGCGCTGACGTTCCGTGATCGTTTTTTTCCATTCCAGAATTCCGTTGTAAAACGCCGTCAGCGCATCCAGCGCGTTGATCCCCTTCTCCGGTGCAAAGGCGGCATGGGAGGCGCGTCCGTAAAAATCAATATAGGCGCGCGCCACGCTCAGACAACCGAAATCGGGCGTGGTATGGTCAAGCGGATGCGCGATCACACCGGCGGAAAGATCCCGGAATGCGCCGCCCTCGACAAGTTTCACCTTTCCGCCGAGACCTTCCTCCGCGGGGGTGCCGAGGCAGCAGATCCGCGCCGGAATGCCGTCTTCTTCGATCATCCGCTTTGCCGCATATGCGCCGAAGAGCGCGGCGGCGGCAATCAGATTGTGTCCGCAGCCGTGCCCGAGTCCGGCAAGCGCATCGTATTCCGCCATAAAGCAGAACGCCGGAACGGAGGAACCGGAGGCCGTCCCGGCACAGGCCTTGAACGCGGTTTCCAGTCCGCACAGATTCTCCTCGACACGGAACCCCCAGGATTTCAGCAGATTCTTGAGTTTTTCCGCCGCGAGAAATTCCCGGTAGCCGGTTTCAGGGTGGCTGTGAATGAAATCGGAAACCTCCCGGACCGCGGAGGCGGCTTCGCCTGCAATGGAAAGAAAGCGGTTCATGGTCTGGCTCCCGCCGTCTTCATTCCGGAATACCTTTTCCCGCAGACAGGATGTCCGCCAGTTCGGAAAAAGAGTGAATGCTCCTGTCATAGGCGGCATCCCCCAGTGTCCCGAATCCGTATGTGGCGAAGACGCTTTTCATTCCTGCATTTTTGGCGGCATCCAGATCGGTGTGGTTGTCGCCGCAGACCCATGAGTGTGCGGCGGATGATCCGGTCCGCTCCAGGATGTGCAGCAATGCGTCCGGCGCCGGTTTCAGCGGGAAACCGGAACTTCCGCCGATGATTTCCGCGAAAAAAGGTTCCAGCTTGAAATGCCGGAAGATGATCCGGCAGAGCTCCGTGGGTTTGTTGCTGACAAGCCCGAGCTTCCAGCCTCCGGAATGCAGTTCCCGGATCCCCTCCGCAACCCCGGGGTAGAGCGTGGTTTCCACAACGGCGTTTGCGGCATAATGCACACCCATTGCGCGAATTGCCGCCTCCACATCCGTCCCGGTGTCCGCAAATGCGCGGGTAATCAGCTTCCGGACGCCGTCTCCGACATAGGAAACCACGGTCTGCTGCGAAAGCGGCGGCAGATGGAAATCGCGCCGTGTCTCATTGACGGCGTTCGCAATATCCGCACGGGAGTCGATCAGAGTTCCGTCAAGATCGAAGATCACGCAGCGGTTCATTTCATGCGCTCCTTCTCCGGAACGGGACCTCCGTGACATGCGGAAGCCGCGCGAACGTGTCAAGCGCAAGATCGCTGAATCTCCCTGCCGTGTAATAATGATACGCCAGACCGGCAACCATGGCGGCATTGTCCGTGCAGAATTTTTTCGGTGCGACAAGCGGAATCACGCCGCGCGGCATTTCCGCTTCAAAGCGTTTGCGCAATGCGGAATTGCATGCCACGCCGCCGCTCAGAATCGCCGCGCGGCAGCGGAAATGTCTTACTGCATCAAACACCTTGGTGCAGAGAACATCCACGACAGCCTCCTGATAGGAGGCAAGCGTATCGGTCAGGACCGTCCCCTCCAGATGCTCGGCATTTCCGTCCGGAGCGAGATTGCGCGCATGATAAAGCAATGCGGTCTTGAGCCCGCTGAAACTGAAGTTGAAACGGTTTTCCTCGGACAGCGCCTTGCCCGCGGAACCGGTCAGGGAGCGCGGAAAATGATATTTCCCCGCATCGCCGGACGCAGCGAGCTTTTCAATCACGGGACCGCCCGGATAACCGAGGTTCAGCATTTTCGCGCCTTTGTCAAGACACTCTCCCGCGGCGTCGTCGATGGTGCTTCCGACCACGCGCGCATGCCCGTCTCCGGTAATGATGACGATCGATGTGTGTCCGCCGGAGACGACCAGGGCCGCCATCGGATAAAGAGCCGGGTCGTCGAACTCGTATTGTTCCGAATCAATGAACACGCCGTACATGTGAGCGAGAAAATGATTGATTCCGATCAGCGGCTTCTGACGGGAGACGGCAAGCCCCTTGGCGAAATTCAGTCCGACGAGCAGAGCCGGCACCAGTCCCGGCGCGTGCGTCACGGCGATCGCGTCAATCCCGTCGAAGGAGACCCCAGCTCCGCTCATCGCCTCGGCGCAGACCTTTTCAATCGCCGTAAGATGTTCGCGCGCGGCAAGTTCCGGCACGACACCGCCATATACCGCATGTTTCGCCATCTGCGAAGAAACCGCATTGGACAGCACTTTTTTCCCGTTTTCCACGACCGCGACGGCGGTTTCGTCGCAACTGCTTTCAATTCCCAGTATCAGAGCCATTGTAACATCCTGAATGAAATTTTCCGATCCTCCCGGCATCCCGTCAATTTAGCACAGGAGAAGTTTTTTTCAAATCAGACATCTGCTATTTTCAGCGCAGAGGAAATCCGCTCTTTTCCGCAGAGCGGGGGGGACGGGAGACAGGGAAATTTCCGCATGTCCCGTCACGGCAGAAGTCAGAAATCTGCGGCGTCCAGGAAGAGCAGAAACAGCGTGAGGAGTTCCGAAAGTTCCTCGTTCGCGCCGATTGTGTCGCCGGTCGCGCCGCCGATGACGCGGAAGGTCACGCGGCTCCAGACCCAGGCGAACACAGCGACCATCGCGCCGCAGACAATCCCTTTCATTCCGGCAAGAAACCAGCCGCAGACAAGCATCGCGCAATAGGCGAAGACCATGCCGAACCATGGTTTCGACTGAAAAAAGAGCGCGCCGAGTCCCTCCTTGCGCGCATAGGAACTCATGCCGATGTAAAGAACCATCGAGCAGCGGCCGTTGAGCATCATCAGCGCGGCAGCGGGAGCAAGCACTGCATCCATCGAGTCGAACAGCGCGTATTTCATGCCGAGCAGCGCGAAAATCGCAAAGACTCCCATCGTGCCGGTCCGGCTGTCGCGCATGATCTCCAGTTTCCGTTCCCGGGAACGGCTGCTCAGGAATCCGTCGGCTGTGTCCGCCAGGCCGTCCAGATGAAATCCTTTCGTCAGGAACTCCGGCAGGAGCGTGAGGAGCATGGCCCCCGCGCTCAGGGGAAGATGAGTCGAAAAGAAGTGCGCGAGCGCGAAAAACAAGGCGCCGAATACGATCCCAACAACGGGAAAGAAATGGATCGAGCGCCTCATTTCCTGTTCCGTCTGCTGAAAGGAGCCGAGCGGAATGCAGCTCAGAAGCGAAAGAGCGGCAAGAAAAGGTCTCATCGGATCCCCTCGGTCGTCACGTTCGCGGATTCAAAGGTCGCCATGCGCGTCATGATCCGCGACGCCGCGTCAAGAAGCGGCATTGCAAGCGCCGCGCCGGATCCTTCGCCAAGACGCATGGAAAGATCGAGAAGCGGCTTTTTGCCCAGCAGTTCCGCCATCACGGCGTGTCCGGGCTCGGCGCTGCCGTGCGCCAGAATCATGTAGTCGCGGCTGTCCGGAGCGATCGCCGCGGCAATCAGCGCGCCCGCACTGGAGATGAAACCGTCCACGACGACCGGGCGATGGAGGGAGGCCGCCCCCAGGATCACGCCCGCAATTCCGCCGATCTCGAATCCGCCGACTTTTGCAAGAACGTCCAGCGGATCGTTGCGGTCCGGACGGTTCACTTCAATCCCCCGGCGGATCACCGCCGCCTTGTAAGCGAGGCGCGATTCCGGGAGCCCCGCGCCGCGTCCGACCAGGGGCGCGACATCCATGCCGGAAAGAACGGAAACGATCGCGGAACTCGGCGAAGTGTTCCCGATTCCCATTTCGCCGGTGCCGAAAACGTCGGTCTCCGCCGCAAGCGAATGCACAACCGCAATTCCTTCTTCAATCGAGCGCACGGCCTCGCCGCGCGTCATCGCGGGCCCTTCGGAAAAATCGGAGGTCCCGCGCCGGACCTTGC
Source organism: uncultured Victivallales bacterium (assembly GCA_944391115.1). Classification (GTDB taxonomy): domain Bacteria; phylum Verrucomicrobiota; class Lentisphaeria; order Victivallales; family UBA1829; genus UBA11452. The sequence goes on from CALXSJ010000009.1 coordinate 57,419, forward strand.
GGTCGAGCAGCACGCCGGCCTCCGCCAGAGCCCGGAGATCCTCCGCCACCCCCACGTCCACGATGGTCACTTTCGCGCCCACATTCTCCGCAAGGACATTGATTCCCGCGCCGCCGTTCACGAAATTATGGATCATCTGCACGGTGACGGCCTGCGGATTCGGACAGACTCCCTGCTTCACGATTCCATGGTCGCCCGCCATCAGAACAATGTTTTTCCGCGCCACGGGAAGCGCCAGGGACCGCGTCATTCCCGCAAGATCGACGGCAAGATCCAGCAGACGCCCCAGCGCCCAGGGCGGCATGGTCAGATTGAGGATATGCTCACGCGCGCGTTCCCGGTATCCGGCATCCTGTTTTTCAATTTCCGAGACGGTTCTTTCCAGCAGAGACATGACTTCACCCCTTGATTTTCAGCGGAATTCCGCAGACACACATCCATACCTCGTCGGCAGCGGCTGCGCACATCTGTCCGCAGCGTCCGGAACAGTCGCGGAACATGCGTCCCTGCGCCGTTTCCGGCACAATTCCCAGACCGACTTCATTCAGCACCAGAACAACCAGCCCGGGGTATTCCTCCAGAGCGCCGAGCAGGTCGGACACGCGCTCACGCATCTCCACCTCATTGAAATTCGGCAGATGATACATGAGATTATTGATCCAGAGCGTCAGGCAGTCGATCAGAACGCCGTCGGCGTTTTCCGCCGCCGCGCGCTCCAGCGCCCCGGTCAGATCCAGCTGCTCTTCGATGTCAATCCAGGAAAAACCTTTCCTCCGTTCGCGATGGACCTTCACGCGTTCGCGCATCTCCTCGTCCAGAACCGGACAGGTGGCGATATACGCATACCGGGAACTGTTTTCCCTTACGAACCGCTCGGAAAACGCACTTTTGCCGCTCCGGACCCCGCCTGTCACCAGAACAATTTTATTCTCCATTCAGAAATCCTCCTTCCTTCCTCCATTGCAGGATTGTCATTGACGCGCGCGGCGGAAGCGCCTCGAACTGGCGTTCCGGAGGCAATTGCCTTGCACGCGAAATCAGGCGCATCAGCACGCCGCCGTGGGTAATCACGGCGATCACCTTTTCCGGCATGCCAAGTGCCTCGTCCATAAATGCGTCGACACCGGCGTAGTGTTCCGCCACGGAACCGCCGTTCGGGAAACGCATCCGGTCCGGATGACGGAACCAGAGATCCAGCACTTCCGGAGCCGTGCGGAGGCGGATCTCCTCGAACGTCAGATTCTCCCAGTCTCCGAAGTCGATCTCGCGCAGGCGCGGATCGAAAATCAGATCCTTCCGGTCCGGACAGATCGCGGCGGCGCTCTCGCGGGCGCGGCGCATCGGGCTCGAAAAAATCCTCTCCGGACGCAGTGCGGCGAAACGCGGCGCAAGCTTCCGGCAGGCAAGCGTTCCTTCTCCGCTCAATGGAACGTCGCTCCTTCCGATGTAACGGCCCCGGCAGGATTCGGGAAGTTCCCCGTGCCGGATCAGAACCAGAGTTTTGTCAGCAGGATCCACAGCCATGCGCCTCCCAGCATCATGATTCCAAACACAAGCGAACTTGCCGCCGTCAGACGTTCCGCGCGAAGCAGATCGCGTGTCTCCAGTTCCGCGCGCCCGTTTCCCCAGAAGGGATACGGCTCGATCTCGCCCGCATACACGGTCGGTCCGCCAAGACGGATTCCCAGCGCACCCGCGAACGACGCCATGCCGTAGCAGGAATTCGGACTCGGATGATCCTTCCTGTGGCGGATTGCCGTCCGCAGCGTCTCCGGTAATTTACCCCCGCACAGCAAAGATGCAAACGCGACTGAAAACATCGTGAGGCGGGCGGGAATCCAGTGCAGCAGATCATCCATGCGCGCCGCCGTCTTTCCGAATTTTTCATACCGTTCATTGCGGTAGCCCCAGCACGCATCAAGCGTGTTGGCCGCGCGGAGGAACACCGCTCCGGCGGCGAGTCCGGGCAGTCCGAAGGCGAAATAGCCGGCAGCAGCCCAGAAAAGCGCGCTGTTCACGCCGTCGATCCCGTTTTCCCCGAGCGACTCGATTGCGCCCCTTATGATCGAAGAAGCGTCCAGCTTCGCCGTATCACGGCTGACGATCATCGAAAGCGCCCGGCGCGCCTCCGGGAGATCCCCGCGCGACAGCGGACGGCGGATCGCCTCCGCGTGATCGATCAGACTCCGCAGCGCAATGCTGAAATAAAGCCAGACACCGGCAGAAAATCCGCCGGACCAGACATTCACCCGGCACGCCGCCCAGGTGGTAATCCAGGCGGAAAAGGTGCAGATGCCGACCAGAATCAGCCATCCCGCGGCGCCCGCGCAGATGCCGTCTGACACCTTGCGGCAAAGTGTTTCCATGACGGACGCGAATCGTCCCGCCAGCGCCACGGGATGCCATTTCGTATGCGGATCGCCGAAAAGGAGATCCAGCAGAAAGGCGGTCAGAAATACAAGTATCAGCGGAAGCATCATTGTTTCATTGCCTCCACCCATTGCGCCGCGGCATCCGGATTCGAGCCCAGATGAAGATGCGCATAGCTGCCGCAGACCGTGCCACGCAACGCTCCCGCGCTGGAAAAAACGGCAAGATGCCGGACATTCCGCGCCTCGAAAAGCTCTCCGGCCCCCTCTCCGGGAGATGCGCTCGAATAATGGAATTCGTGTCCGCGCAGACATGTCCCTTTCCGGAATACGGAATCGGACATGCAATGCAGCTCCCGATAGCCGAGAGACTGCAGACGGTCATTCATCTTCGCTTCGCCGGGAAGGAGTCCGAGCATGGAGTGACGCATTCCCTGAAAATCAGTCAGCGAATCCAGCAGATAGAGATACCCGCCGCATTCGCCGTAAATCCATTTGCCCTGTGCGGCGCATGCCCGGACCGATTCCAGCATGGAATGATTTTCCGCAAGCTGCGCGCCGTAAAGTTCCGGAAAACCGCCGCCGAAATAAACGCCGTCGATGTTTTCCGGCAGGGCATCATCGTGCAGCGGAGAAAAATCGACAAGTTCCGCGCCGGCGTTCCGCAGAAGGCGGAAATTGTCTTCGTAATAGAAGCAGAACGCCTCGTCGCGGGCGACCGCGAGCCGGACAGATGCGGGGGGAAACGCGTCCTGCCCGTCGCCGTCCCCGTCAGGACGCTCCACGGCATCGGACGCCGCGGAAAGAAGCGCATCCAGGTTCATTTCCTCCTCGACGGCATCCGCCAGAGCGTCAAGCCAGACGTCCGAAACGCTGTTCCATGACAATCCGAGATGCCGTTCGGGAAGTTTCCACTTCGGATTGCGCCGCAGAGTCCCGATCAGGGGCGGCAGATCCGCCGCCTTGAGCGCGTCGCGCAGAAGCAGGGCGTGTTCCGGCGAACCGGTGAACGCAGCGGCGACTCCGGCAATCCGGACTGTCGAACGCCATTCGGAAAATCCTTTCACCAGCGGCGCAATGGAGCCGGAAAGACCGCGCGCATTGACGGCAAGCAGAACGGGAAGATCAAGAAGCGAGGCGATTTCCGCGCTGCTTCCGGCGGTCGAGTCCGGACGGATGCCGTCATAGAGCCCCATCACGCCTTCGACGACGGCGACATCCGCATCGGCGAGGTTCGCGGAAAACGATTCGCGCACACCTTCCTGCCCCATCAGATAAGTATCCAGATTGATGGAGGGACGCCCTGCCGCCTGACGGTGAAAAAAGGGATCGATGTAGTCCGGACCGCATTTGAACGGCGCGACGCGGAGACCGCGCCGGGTGAAGGCACGCATCAGAGCGAGAGCGAGCGTCGTTTTTCCGCTGCCGGAATTGACGCCGCCGATCAGAAACGCCGGTATTTTCATATCATCTCCCCAAAAAATTTAAATATGCGCGCGAAGCTGCGCAATTAAAAAAATAATTTGCAAAGCAAATTATGATTCGTGCTCTCCTCTCAGTCCTGCCGCGGTCCAGCTGCGTAAGCTGGTCGTGCGGAGCACGAAACAAAAATTGCTGCGCAAAAAACTGCGGTCATTGCCTCAGAGAAAAATCCTTTTTTTTATTCTTTTCTTTTTTTTTATTTTCATTGCTGCGCAAGAAAATATTTCGCAGCTCCGCGCGACCAGCGTCTCGCCGCTGGACCGCGACAAGGGCCAACGGCCCTTGACCCCGAGAAAAATGCTCTGCATTTTTCCGTTTCCTACAGGGCTGTTTTTTTCATCTGTCGCGCGACGGCGACCGTCACCGACCCGCAGACCGTCTTTCCCGTCACCAGAGCTGCGTCCTTCCCCGCCGCAAGCAGAGACGCCGCCTCCGAAACCGAATGGATGCCCAGATGTTTCATCGCATATTCCGAAGGATGCTCCACCTTCTGCGCATTCAACTTTTTCTTTGAGAAAAAACGCAGTTTCTTTCCCGTCTCGCGCGCAAATTCCAGCAATCCCTTCTCCTCTCTCTTGAGATCCGCGCTCGCAAAACCTTCCACGCAATCCATCAGAACCCCGGAGCGCTTCAGCACTTCCGCCACCGCCGCTCTCAACGCCGCAATGCCCGTTCCCTTCCGGCACCCGATCCCGAGGAAAAAACGCGGCGCCTCCATCCGGAGCACGGTTTCCGTTCCCGGAACTGAAACGGAAATATCACGGCTCTCCCCTCCAAAAACAATCCGTGCGTCATCCGCGTAGAAACGGTCATACAGCACGCGCGGCATCCTCACTTCCACACGCCCGTTTTCCAGCAGATGCGAACTCACCTTCAGGATCGCTCCCGGATTGCTCACGCGATAATGGAAGCGGGAGGCGAGCTCGTCGAACGCCGTCATTCCGCGCACGTCGCTGGCGGTCGTCACGACCGCCTTTCCGCCCGTGATCCGCGCAACATCCGAAGCCAGACGGTTTGCGCCGCCGATGTGACCGCTCAGCAGACTGACCGCATAGTCCCCGCGCTCGTCGCAGACCACCACCGCCGGATCCGATGTCTTGCTTCCGCACAACGGCGCGATATGCCTGACCACAATGCCCGCCGCCATCACCATGACAAATCCGCGGTAAATCCCCCACGCCTGCGCAATCGCCTGTTTCGACCTTCCGTCCGGATAAATGACGCGGCGGTGTTCCGGAACAAGCGACGCATATTTTTCCGGCACGAACACATCGGCTTCCGTGAGCCCGGAAGCAATCTCCAGCGCCTTGGCGATTCCTTCGCGCGTCATGCCGAACACCGCGCATTTCCCCCGGAACGGCTCCGTTCCGGCAGCGGCGCGGTAACCGTGCGCAAAGTTGCGGTCGTAAAGAGACGAGAGTCCGCCCTGTTCGCGGTTCAGCGCCTTCCCGACCACGATCATCGCCTGACGCTTGATCCCGGCTTCCGCGACGCGTTCGGCAATATCCGCCAGCGTGCCGCGCACGATTTTCTCATTCTCCCAGCTTGCGCGGTAGACGACGGCAACCGGTGTATCCTCCGGACGGCCCGCCGCGCGCAGTTTTCCGATCAGCGCACGCATGTTCCCCGCGCTCAGGAAGATGCACATCGTGCAGTCATGCGCGGCAAGGGAGGGAAGCGCCTCCTTCTCCGGCACCGGCGTGCGGCCCGCGTCGCGGGTCATGATGACGCTCATGCTCAGTCCCGGCATCGTGTATTCCGTCTTCAGCGCGGCGGCCGCGGCGAACGCGCTGCTCACGCCGGGCACGACTTCATAGGGTATATCCTGTTTATCCAGTTCGCGGTACTGCTCGGACACCGCCCCGTACATCGCGGGATCTCCGGTATGCAGACGCACCACACTCTTCCCCGCATGATACCCATTGCACAACAGCGCAAGCACCTCATCCAGGGAAAGTTTCGCACTGTTGACCAGTTCCGCGTTCCGCGCGTAGTCCAGCAGTTTCTCATTCACCAGCGAACCGGCGTAAACCACCAGGTCCGCACGCTTCAGCGCCTCCGCCCCGCGGACCGTAATCAGATCCGGCGCGCCGGGACCCGCGCCGACAAATGTAATTTTTCCGTTCATAAATCCCCTTTCTTCGCAAAAACCGCAAGCGTGACCGGATTCTCCGCCCTGCAGCAGAAGCTTCCGGCAAGCGGAAGAGCGCGGGCGACATTCAGCGTCAGAAGCTCGCGCCGGTATTCCTGCAATACGCTCGACAGGACGCAGACGCTCCCGACAAGAACCGCCGTCGCGGCAAGGACCCCTCCGGGAGCCAGGCGCGCAAAGGATTGTTTCAGAATCTCTTCCAGCTCCGCCCCGCCGCCTCCGGCAAAGACGAAATCCGGGTCGGGAAGCTCTTTTTCCTTTTCGGAAAACGCCCCTTCGCAGAGATGATAGTTTTCGAGATTCTCCCGCTCGGCGTTGCAGCGGATATTCGCCGCGCGGGAGCCGGAGCGTTCGACGGCGTAAACCTGAAGCGCGGGACACAGCCCCGCCGCCTCCAGTCCGACCGAACCGCTGCCCGCGCCGACATCCCACATCACGCCGGCATGCAGGCGCAGTTTGGAGAGAATGACTGCGCGCACCTCCGGATGCGTAATCACATTGCCGTCATGCACATACGACGCATCATCCAGTCCAAGAGGCAGCTCCGGCGCGTTGGAAGAGGGAAACAGGACGAGAATCGAAAGCGAACGGTCCGCGCGCGTGTCGTCGGCAAGCGCCCCTAGTGTGGAGGTTTCCACCCATTCGGATGCCGTCCCGAGGTCGCATCCGGCGGCGGCGCGCCGTGCAGCGCTTCCGGGATATGCCGCAATCAGTTCCGAAGCAATGCGCTGCGCGGAGCGTTTCGCGTCGCAGTAAATGACGGCGAGTCCGGAAGAAAGCATCCGCCGCCAAGGAAGAGTCTCTTTCCCGTGCACGCTGAAATGCGACGCCTTCTCCCACGGAATTCCCAGTTTTGCAGACAAAACCTGAAACGCCGTCACCTGCGGGTGAAACCGCAGGCTCTCCCGGGGGAAATACTGGAGGAGCGTCCCTCCGATCCCGTTGTAAAGCGGATCGCCGGAAGCCAGAACAAGCGCACGCCTTCCCTTCAGACGTTCCGCAAGCGCACCGGGATCGCGCAGAGCTGTTCCGTCCAGTTCGATTTTCCGCGCGGAACACTCGCCAAGGAGCGCAAGAACGCGGCGTCCTCCGGCGATCACTTCCGCCTGCGCGGCAAGCGTCCGCACTTCCGGACTCAATCCCGAAGCGGACACTCCCGCCACATCAATCCATGGTTCCTTCTTCATAAGATTCTCTCTCCCGAGTCCTGGTAAAGCGCAATTTCCGTTTTCATATCGTTTCCGCCCCATGCTGCAAGATATTCCATCGCCCTGTCGCGGCACCGGAGCAGAATCGTCCGGTAAAGGTCCGGCGGCAGCGCGGAAGCAAGTTCCCCCATGGACGAAAAATGTTCCAGCTCCACATCGGCGGGAAGCTCCGGGACGATTTCGCGGAGACGCGGAAGCATCATCACAGCCTTGTGCGCATGCGTATTGCGCTCGCCGCAGGCATATTTGAAGAGCTTCCCCGCCATGCAGCCGACGATCAGGCGTTTCAATCCCGCCTTCTTTGCCGCGTTTACGGCCGTGTAAATAAAGTCGCCGATCCGGATGATCTCCCGTTCGCCGAGGAACGGAAAATCCCCTGCCAGCGCGGCGGCCGTGCGTCCCCCCGTCGCCAGCGCCGCGCAACTGCCCCCCTCCGCCGCGATGCAACGGAGCTGAAGCGCAATCGAGGCGGCATAGGCGGCGTTGGAATACGGATACACGATCCCCGAATTGCCGAGAATGGAGATGCCGCCCGTAATTCCGAGCACGGGATTGAGCGTCTTTTCCGCGAGAACCTCTCCTTCCGGCACCTCGATCCGGACAACCAGACGCTCCGCAGTGCGCCCGAATCCGGCAAGCGCGAGATTCTCCGCAATCATGCGGCGCGGCCCCGGATTCACGGCATAGTGTCCGGGCGGCACATCGAGTCCGGGACGGGTCACGGTTCCGACCCCGCGCCCGCCGCGCAGAAACAGCGTCCCCTTCCCGCACGGAACCTCGAATTCGCGCGGATCCGGTTTGTCCGGCGGGAAAAGCGTGACAACAATATGCGCGCCCGTCGTTACATCCGGATCGTCCCCGCCGTCCTTCCGCACGACCGCGCGGAAGGGCGCAGCTTCCAGAACAGGCACTTCGAGAAAGGAACCGTCCGGCAGGCGGAGCGAAATCCTTTCGCATTTCGCCCCGGTCCCGCAGCAGAGATACGCGGCGCACGCGGCCGCAGCGGCGGCGCTTCCCGTCGTATATCCGCATCGCAATGACACCGTTTCCGTCATATCAGGCGTTCTCCATGATTCCGTGAAGCGCGGCGACCGCAAGCGGACTCCCCCCGCGGCGGCCTTCCAGAACGATATGCGGCACATCCGTCAGGCGCAGAAGCTCCTTTGATTCCGTCACGTTCACAAATCCGACCGGCATTCCGACAATCAGCGCGGGACGGACAACTCCGTCAGCAATCAGTTCCATCAGCCCCGCAAGCGCAAGCGGCGCGTTGCCGCAGAGGAAAATCGCGCCGTCAAGCTCGCGTGCCGAAAGACGCACCGACGCCAGTGCGCGGGTGATCCCTTCGCGCGCGGCGAATTCCGCTACGGCGGGCTCCGCAACCGGGCAGAGGATCGACTCGCGCGAATACGCCGCGTGAAAGCGTTTCAGCTTCGGAACCGAGAGCCCCGCGCGGATCATGTTCGAATCCGAATAAATGCACGCCCCGGCGCGGAGCGCCGCAAGTCCCGCCTCAACGGGATCGTTCCGGAAGACAAGCGAGTCCAGAATCGAAAAATCGGCGCTCGTATGCACCAGGCGCCGGGCGACATGCCATTCCGCCTCCGAAAAACGCTCCCGCGCCTCCGGACGCACTTCCGCATCGATTCTGCGGAAGCTTTCGCGCTCGATTCCGGCGCCGTCGCTGTTCCATGCAATCGCGTCAAACAAAGGGTTTCTCATTTTCAGAAGTCCAGTCCTTTCAATGCCGGGACGCCGTTCCGGTACGGGTGCCGCACTTCGCCGATCTCCGAAACGAGATCGCAGAGGTTCAGCACGTCTTCCGGCGCATGGCGTCCGGTGATGACGACATGCAGTCCGGGTCTTTTCTCTTTCAGGGCGCGGGAAACCTCCTCCGCGCCAACCATCCCGTGCGACAGCGCAATATTGAGTTCGTCGAGAATCAGAAGCTCTCCGTCGAAATCTTTCAGAAGCTCTTCTGCACGCTTCCAGCCTTTCCGAGCGGCCGCCGCGTGGTCGCCTGGCTGATTCGTGCGCCCGATCCCGTGCTGTTCAAAAATCATATCGGGGAAATATTTATGGAAAAAGCGCATCTCCCCGGTCTCGCGCGGTCCTTTCACGAACTGCACGACGGCAACGCGCCAGTCCCATCCGAGCGCGCGGAGCGCAACCCCGAGCGCGGCGGAAGTCTTTCCCTTGCCGTTTCCGGTGAAATTGAGAATCAGACCTTTTTCCGCATCTTCCATGCTCAAAGCCCCATCATTCTGTAAATTGTCTTCATATCGACACGCGAGCGGACATGATCGGCAAGACGGTTCAGCGACTCCTCGATCCCGTAGTGCACCTGCACCGTCCCGAGCGGCGCAAGGGAGCGCGAAACGCGCACGCGGTCCAGGAAGAAACGCCGGAACGCGTCATCGTCGAACACGCCGTGCAGATAGGTTGTGAAAATCCGTCCGCGCGTGTAGCCGATCACCGCTCCGGTGTCGGAACAATGCTCCTCGACCTCATCCCCCACGGGGTGCGTCACGCCGTGATGAATCTCGTAGCCGGAAACGGGCATGCCGAAACAGGTTCCGCGCGTCCGCCGCAGAATCTTTTCCCGCTTCATCTCCGTCACCAGCGGAAGGAGCCCCAGGCAGGGCGTATCGGAAGAGTCCGACTCCACGCCGAGCGGATCGAGCAGACTTTTCCCCGCCATCTGAAGACCGCCGCAGATCCCGACATACCATGCGCCGTTCCCGACGGCCTCGCGGATCTTCCGCGCCAGGCCCCGACGCTCCAGATCCGCCATGTCGGAGGCCGTCCCCTTGCTTCCGGGAACGATCACGATGTCCGGGCATCCGAACGCGTCGGCGGAACCGATCTTCCGGACAGTCACGTCCGGTTCAAGCTCAAACGGAACGAAGTCCGTAAAGTTCGCGATGTGTCCGGTATGAATCAGGACGGCATCCAGGGTTTTCGCGTGTTTCGGCACGTCCCGGACAAAGGAGAAATTCACGGAATCCTCCTCGGGAAGTCCCAGATCGCGCTGAAAGTCGATCACGCCGAGAACGGGCCGTCCCGTATAGGCGGCGACCTCCCGATGGGCGGAATCCAGAAGGGAGGGATCGCCGCGGAACTTGTTCACAAGGAAGCCCCTGAGAAGCCCGCGCTCCCAGGGTTCAAGCGTCGCGTAAGTTCCGATAAAGGAAGCGTATACGCCGCCGCGGTCGATGTCACCGACAAGCAGGACCGGACTCCCGGCATACTGCGCCATGCGCATATTCACGATGTCATTTGCCTTGAGATTGATCTCTCCCGGACTCCCCGCACCCTCCAGCACAATCGCCTGATATTCGTTCCGGAGCGAATCATAACTGGATTTCACAATTTCCAGGAATTCCGGTTTGCGGGCGTAAAACTCCCGGACGCGCAGATTTCCGACGGGCTTTCCCAGCACAATCACCTGACTTCCCGTATCGCTGTTCGGCTTGAGGAGAACCGGATTCATGCGGACGTCGGGATCCAGCCGGCACGCCTCCGCCTGCACCGCCTGCGCCCGGCCGATTTCGCCGCCGGAGAGCGTGACAAACGAATTCAGCGCCATATTCTGCGCCTTGAACGGCGCAACGTGGATTCCGTCCTGAAGCAGAATCCGGCAGAAGGCTGCAACCAGCACGCTCTTGCCCGCGTTCGAACTCGTTCCCTGAAGCATCAGGGCGGGCGTGATCCGCTTCCGGGGGATGAATGCGGACGGGTTCGCGCTCTTCCGCTCCCCTTCCCCGGAGAGAGAGGAAAGCGCGGAAAGAAAACGGAGATTGTCCGCTTCGGAACGGACAGCGACGCGGACATGACGGGCGGAAAGTCCCGGATAGTCCGCACACCTGCGCACCGCGATGCGATGTTCGGTCAGCAGACGGTCCGCCAGTTCCGGAGAGGGTATGCGCAGAAGAAGATAGTTCGCCTGCGACGGATAAACCTTCACGCGCGGAATCCTCCGGAGCTCCGAGGCGAACGCCTCGCGCAGACGCGCAGTCTCCTTCCGGCTTGATTCGGCAAACGCGCCGTCCAGCGAAAAGACCGCCTCCATCAGCGCACAGGAAACCGCTCCGAGCGCCCAGCAGGGCTGGAGCTCCTTCAGGCGGGTGATTATGGATGGATCGCCAAGCGCGTATCCCATGCGCACGCCGCCGAGCGAATAGAATTTCGTCAGCGAACGCGTCACAACCAGATTCGGCAGAATCGTGTTTCCGAGGGAATATTCCGGACAGAAATCCACGAAGGCCTCATCCATCACGAAAACAACCTCCATCCGGCGCGCAATCAGCTCCCGGAGCACGGAGGGCGCAACCGCGTTTCCCGCGGGATTCCCCGGATTGCCGAGCATCAGGAGATCGCCGGGGCGCAGAAACGCGTCGAGCGCGGAAATGTCAAGCCGGAACCCCTCCTCCTCGCACAGCGGGAAGTGAACGACCGGAAGTTCCGCCGCACGGCATGCCGTCTCGTAATCCAGATACCCCGGCGTCACGATCACCGCGCGGGAGGCATTCAACGCGCGCGGCAGAAGATTCAGCAATTCCGAGGAACCGTTTCCCGGAAGCACACAGGTCTCCGGGCAGCCGAGTTTCGCGGCGATGCGCTCCGACACGCGCTCGCCATGCGGATCGGGATATGGGGAAACGGAATCGAACGTGCGGAACCAGGTTTTGAAAAGCCCCTGCGGCATTCCGCACGGATTCAGGTTCACGCTGAAGTCGCAGATCTCCTCCGGCGCGCAGCGGGCAAGCGCGGCAAGTTTCCGGAGATTTCCGCCGTGTTCCGCGCTCATGGAAGCACCTCTTTCCCGCGGCAGGAGCCGGACGGCAGAATAAAGGGAATGCCGCCGTCATCCAGCATCACCCGCGCCTCGATATGGAACACCTCGCGCAGAAACGCGGGCGTGAGAATCTCCCGGGGCGTCCCGACACGGAATACACGACTGTCCCGGATTGCCGCGAGACGGTCCGAGCAGCGCGCGGCAAGATTCAAGTCGTGCAGCACCATCAGCACGGTAATTCCAAGTTCGGCGTTCAAACGCCGCACCAGTTCGATCACTTCGAACTGGCAGCAGACATCCAGAAAAGTCGTCGGTTCGTCGAGAAGCAGAACCTTCGGCTCCTGCGCAAGCGTCATCGCGATCCATGCACGCTGCCGTTCCCCGCCGGAAAGGTTCGCGATTCTGCGCGAGGCCAGATCCGCAAGACGCGTCATCGACAGAATGCGCTCGACCACCTCGCGGTCATGCGCGGAAGGCGCGCGCCAGTTTCCATGGTGCGGAAAGCGCCCGCACTCCACCAGACTCCGCACGGTCGCGTCCTCCGGCGCAGAGTGAATCTGCGGAAGCACGGCAAGCTGTTTCGCCAGAAGCGCGGTGTTCATCGCATGGACGCTTTTCCCGTCCAGCAGGACCGCCCCGCCCTGCGGTTTCAGAATGCGCGCAACGGTTTTGAGAAGCGTGGACTTTCCGCACCCGTTCGGCCCGATGAACGTCAGAATCTCCCCCGAAGCGACGGAGAGACTCAGCTGATCGATCACGCGGTTCGAAGCGTATCCCGCGCACAGTTCCGCAATGTCAAGCTTCATGATCCGCGCTCCTTCTCAGAAGATAGAGGAAAAACGGCGGTCCCAGCAGGGCGAGAATGATCCCGGCAGGCAGTTCGACGGGGTCCATCGCGATCCGCCCGACCGTGTCGCAGCAGACCAGCATCCCCGCCCCGAAAAGCGCCGCGCCCGGCAGGAGGTAACGGCAGTCGGAACCGATCATCAGGCGCACGACATGCGGCGCGATCAGCCCGACAAAGCCGAGAAGCCCGACGACGCTCACGGACGCCGCCGCCAGAAGCGCGCTCAAGGCAAGCAGGATCACGCGCATGAGCTCCACGCGGAGCCCGAGCCCGGCCGCCACCTCGTCCCCGAGCGCCAGAATGTTCAGGGACCGCGCCAGAAGAAACGACGCAAAAGCGCCGCAGACAATGTACGGCCAGATCAGACGCACCTGCGTCCAGGACTTCGCGGAAAGACTCCCGATCATGAAATCCAGCACCACCACCGCACGCTCTGAATTGAACAGAAGCAGCATGCTCACCAGCGCGCTCAGCATGCTTGCGACCGCCACGCCGGAGAGGATCAGCCGCACCGGCTGAATCCCCCCCTTCCAGGCAAGCGCGTAAACCAGCACCGCCGTCGCCAGCGCCCCCAGAAACGCCGCGGGGACAAGGAGTTCCGAGAATTGCGGCAGGAGAAGCAGGATCCCCACGGCCGTCAGCGCGCCGCCGGAAGATACCCCGATGATTCCCGGCGCGGCAAGCGGATTGCGCATGACGCCCTGCAGAATCGCGCCGGAAAGGGCGAGCGCCGCGCCGACCAGTCCCCCGAGCAGCACACGCGGAAGACGGATATGATACAGAATCAGCCATTCAGTCGAACCGTCCGCCGCCAGGAGTTTTTCCAGAATCGAAATGCAGGAAAGGTTCAGCGAGCCGCAGCGCATGGAAAACAGGAATGCCGCCAGACAGAAACATCCCAGCAGGATCAAAACCGCAATCCGGAATCCGGTGCGCTGTCTGATGTCCGATCCGCTCATTTTCCGTTTTTCTCCGTTCTCATTTCCGGATAAAGAAGTTCCGCAAGCTTCCGGAATGCATCGGGATACCGTTTCCCCGGCAGATACAGAAACATTTCCGGCTCCAGCATATAAACGCGACCGCTTCTCACCGCCTTCAAATTACGCCATTCCATCCGTTTGTCAAGATCCGCGCGCACACTTGCGGCACTTTTTCCCTCCGGTCCGGTGCGGAGGAGAAAAATCACATCCGGATCCGCAAGCATCAGCTGCTCCATGCTGAATTTCACACGGACGGGTGACGCCCCCGGAACAACATTGCGCGCACCGAGACGGGCCGCCATGTTCGCGGTATTGCCGTGCGGCGTCTCGGAAAGGAAACCGTCCCCCGCCGCAATCATGCAGAGGAAAGAGGGTTTCGCATGCGCTTCGGCGGCGCGGCACAGCGCATCCACCTCGTCCGCAATGCACTTGCGCAGCGCGAAAGCTTCGGGAGGATTGCCGTTCAGACGGGCGAAGAAGTCGAGCAGGCGCAGGAAGTCGTCATAGTTCGCATAATCGACGCAGACGCTCTCCACGCCGGCGGCGCGGAGCAGTTTCTGAATCTCCCAGTGCTTTCCTCTTTTACTGTGGAGAAGAACCAGATCGGGATTCAGCGAAAGGAGTTTTTCCATATCCGGATTGTAGTAGTTCCCGACATCGGGCAGGTCCCGCGCCGCTTCGGGAAGCACGCGGAGACGCGGCGCATGGGGCCGGGCGACGGCCTTTCCTCCTGCCGCATACCAGATTCCTGTCAATGAGATGTGCAGCACGACGGCGCGTTTCGGGCGTTTGTGAACCGTCACGGTTTCGCCGTTGCGCTGCCGGAAGGAGAGCGTTTCCGCCGTCTCGGAGATCATTTCAGCGGAGAGCAGCAGAGGAAGCAGCCATAAAACAGCGAACGGGATTCCCTTCATTCTGAGATGCTCCACGGATCATAGTACAGATTGTTGTCCGGACCGAATGTCCCGATCCTGCGCAGACGCAGAAACGCAATGGCGCCTGCCTCCTTTTCGTTGACATGCGAGAGATTCTTTTCCGAAGAGGCATGCCCGTCCGCCCACAGGACATTCGCCGCACCGGCATGCCGGAAATGAATGCCGCAGCCGTTGGTCGCAAGATCCCCCTTCTCCGAGTCGAACGGCCCGAGCTGGCGGGTGTCCGAAGCGCTGCTTCCGACGGAATAAACTCCGTACATGTCCGGATAGGCAACGACCTCGCCGAGGGCAAAGGAGATCGGAGGACTCGCGTAATCGCCGAAAACAATGGTCTGCGACGGCTGTTCAATCTGGGAATCCTTCAATCCGAATCCCCGGTACATGGAACGGCTCCCCGTCTGATAATACAGAGAGGAACCGATATTCACATTGTAGGCGTATCCGCCGGAACCGGTCACGGTCAGCCCGTCACCGGGAACGGCGTTCTGCTCCATGGATGGGCATTTGAGCGAATGAAGCGTTTCCCGGGAAAGATAATCCCCGAGATATCCCCGCTTCAGATCCCATTCATACACGGAATTGTCTCCGTATTTTCCGCCGGCCTTGCTTCCCTTGTATCCCATCCAGGATTTTTTGGACTTCGTCACACCCCCGGATTCATAGATCGGCATATTGTAATCCCAGTCGCCGGAATAGAACTTCCACGCCGTCCCGATCTGCTTCAGATTCGAGGCGCACTGAATCCCCTTCGCCTTCTCCCGCGCAATCGCGAGCGCAGGCAGAAGCATTCCCGCGAGAATCGCGATCATCGCAATCACGACGAGGAGCTCCACGAGGGTGAAAAAGCGTTTTTCCTTTTCTTTCACGATTCGCCCGGCGGGAACATCCGCGGGCCGGCAGGAGGGGGAGATCGAACGATGCGGCATGATGTTTCATCCTTTGTGTTACGCGCACAATCCGGGCCGGCATCCGCTTTGCAACACCGGCCATAAAACAAATCGACCGCACCAGGACCCGACTATAACGGTTGCGCGACAGCTTCGGACTCACACCGAATTCACTGCATGCGGTCAACAACTTTTCTTAATATAACAGGAAAATCCTTTTTTGCCAGTCTCCGCGCCGCCGAAAACACAAAAAAACGCGCAACCCCGGCAATATCCGGAAATTGCGCGGAACAGAAACGAAACGACGCACGGGCGCTTATGAGAAACGGCAGTTCAGTGCGCAGGCGCACATCTGCGCGGCCCCGAGGGGAAGAATCGCCTCGTCAAAATCGAACACGGGAGTGTGCGCAATCGGAAAATCCTCCCCCTTGCGGATTCCGAACGTCATGTAATAGGCGGGAACCTTTTCGGCATACCACGCGAAGTCGTCGGATCCCATGCTTGGCACGATGCGGACGGTCTCCAGTCCGAGCTGCTCAGCGGATGGCAGCACAACGCGCCGTCCGAGCTCAGGCGCGTTCCAGGTGATCGGATATTTCGGGATCAGTTCCAGTTCGCACTGCGCGCCGTTTTTCCTGGCGCATCCGTCCACCAGCGCCGCTATTCTCTCACGGAACACGGCCTCGGCCTTCCCGTCGAGAAATTTGAAGCGCCCTTCGACAAGCGCCGTGTCCGGAATCTTGTTGTCATACTCGTCGGCAACGCATTTCACAGGCACGATGTTGCAGGGATAGAAAGGATGGATGGCATCCCGGATGCCGGGAAGAGAGGATATGATGTCGCATGCTGTGAAAATCGGATTCACACACTTCTCCGGATAAGCCGAATGGCCGCCCCTGCCCCGGATGGAGACCCGGAAAGCAACCCCACCCGCCATGACGGCGCCGTCATACCAGCCGACTTTTCCGAAATCGGATGTCGCGTTCAGATGAAACCCGAAGACGGCCTCCACCTGGTCCAGCGCGCCCTCCCGGAGGAAAACCGGCGCGCCGCTCGGAACGATCTCCTCGGCGGGCTGAAAAAGAAAACGGACGGTCCAGGGACGTTTCCGTTCCCCGAGCAGCAGCGCAGCCCCGAGCAGCAGCGCCACATGTCCGTCATGACCGCACGCGTGCATGACTCCCGGCGTTTCCGAAACGTAAGCGTGCGAATTGGTCTCCGTAATCGCCAGCGCGTCGATATCCGCGCGCAGGGCGACCGTCCGTTCCGATTCGCCCGGGAGCTCGGCGATCACGCCGGTCGGACACTGCTGCGGAAGAAATTTCATTCCCGGAATGGAGCCCAGGCATTCGCGGATTTTCTCCGTCGTGCGGAACTCCTGGAATCCCAGCTCCGGGTGGCGGTGCAGGTCGCGCCGGATCTCCCGGAGAAGCTCCGCGTATTTTTCCGCCGCGGAAAGCAGATCGTTTTCATCATGTTTCATTCGAATGCAACTCCTTCTTGTTCTTTTGTCCAATCCGGAATCCGGATCGTTTTCTGTTCTGCATCAGTCATGTTTCATCGCATTGGGCATATCCTCCCCGCTGTCCATGGGAAGAATGCGAATGTCGTCAATGTCAACCGTTCCGGAAATTCTCATGTAGAAGGTCAGGTTCTTCCCTTCGGGGCATTCGATTTCATTGGAAAGCGTGATCCATGCGCCGGGGGAATCAAAACTTTTCCGCTTCTGATCTCCGCGAAAATATCCGCCGTTCCGGTAAAGCAGCAGAAGCACCTCCCCCTTGCCGCGCACCCGGGCGGTGATCCGGAAGCGGCCCGGCATCTTCTCGGGAAGCGTAAGCACCTGCCCGATGAAGGCATTGAGTCCGCTCACGCGCATATACTGCCTGCCGGACGCGGGAGAATCGCTCCGCATTTCGATCGTTCCGGTGTTGTTCTCGTTGAAATACCAGAAGTTCGGCACGCTTCCCGATCCATAAACCCACTCTTTCTTCGCGGGATTCTTTTTCTTCCGGATTTTCGGCCTGACCAGATCCTCCAGATCACCGTTCCGCAGGATCGCGCCCAGTTTGCCGAATGCCACGCTCCGGTGCACATCCGAACCGTGGAAAACGCCCGCGCTCCAGCTGGAACCCTGCATCCGGCCGGAATCGGCAAGAGCAAAACGCCCGACGTTGATCCGCCAGACAAGACCGTCGCGGAGATTGACCTTCAACGGCCCGACGGGGACACGCGCTTCCAGAATCCAGCGGTCGGGAAGTTCCCGCACCTTGTATTCCGGATTCAGGCGGACGGTTTCATCCCGGGACGAGCCGGAGGTTGTCAGCGCCTGATAGAGTCGGCCGTTGACGCTGAATCCCAGATGATAATAGTAGCCTTTCAGCTCCGGCGGCGTCAGAAAGATTTCAATATGACTTCCATTCAATGCGGAGATTCCGTCGCTCTTCGCCTCAGCGTTCACCCGGCCGTTCCGGGCCTTCATCGCCTCGACGGCAAAATAGAGGCTGGAATCGTCATACAGCATCCGGACGAACGTTTCCGGATCGGCTTTCACATCGGTCGGATTGCCCTGAATGAAGACCTTGAAGTCGGAACAGAATTCGGATTCCTTCCAGTCCATCTCGTCCAGTCGCCCGTCAATCGAAATCCTGCCGGTTCGGCGCCGCGCGTTGTACTCCTTCTGCCGGGAGGCAAGATATTCCCGGTGCGCGGCCTCCCAATTCACCTTGAAATATTCGCGGTCCAGCGCAATGCGCTTGAGGATCACGGGATCGCTTCCTGCGGCTTTCTCCGCCTCGGCAAGAAGACGCATGGCGTTCTGCGGAATCCCGGGACGGTCGTAGCATTTCCCAAGCACGCTGTTCGGGGTCCCGTATCCCATGTGGAGGCGGGAATCCTGGACCGCGTCGGCAAGAAGCTTCCGGTATTCCCGCATCACCTTCCATGCGGGTCCGTAATAAAGGGAGTTGATCTTCTCGGAAACGGCGTCGTAATCCGCGTCGATATTCCAGGAGAAATATCCGGTCATCCAGTGTCTCTGCCAGGAACTCATCCAGCGGTTGCGGCACTGATACTGGCGCGGCGGATTCTTCCTGTAGTGGTTGTAAGGAGCGTTCGGGGCATTCGTGACCATCCCGTAGCCCGCCATGCCGAGCCGGCGGTAGAAACGCAGATCCTCCACCCAGGTCTTCTCGTTGAAGAGATAATTCGTCGCACCCGGCATTTCGGGGTGGTATTCAAAGGTGAAAAGACGCATTCCGGCCTTGTGCCACGCCTCGAACATGCCGCGGAACTTGTCCGCATTGATCGGACAGGAGGGATCGGTCAGCGGGTGAATGTAGCAGCGCTGATGCGGCGCCAGTCCGACAAGCACACGCGGATCGGGCTTGATCCCGAGCGGCGGCATCCGGAAATTCTGATAGGCAAGCGTCGTCACGGTCGTATTCGGAAACTTTCCCGAATCCAGAATCTCATGCGCCATATGATTCACAAAATGCCACCAGCGCGTGGAACGGCGGTTCATGCTGTTCGTCTCCAGAGGAGAATCCAGTTTCCGGCACGCCT
The DNA here is from genome assembly GCA_944391115.1 of uncultured Victivallales bacterium. Lineage (GTDB taxonomy): Bacteria > Verrucomicrobiota > Lentisphaeria > Victivallales > UBA1829 > UBA11452. The sequence continues at coordinate 76,641 of CALXSJ010000009.1, forward strand.
CGCACTGACACCAGACGGTATGGTCGTCATTGCAGAAGTTGCGATGATGCTCACGCCCCCCGTAAATCCGGCTGCGTTCGAGACAATAGTCGAGCATCCGTTTCAGCACTTCCGGATTCGAGGTGCAGGGCTGGCAGCACCCGGCGTAATTTCCGGCGGGCAGCCGTTTGCCGTCCACAAGCCCGAAATACTCGGGATGCTCCTTCAGAAGCGACGCGGTCTTCTCCCGGTATTCCCGGTTGCTTTTCGTCGATCCGATCAGCATGACGCCCATTGTATGGCCGCCTTCCTGAAAAACGGTTCCGCGCTCTTCCAGAAAAGCGCAGTGCCTGTTCGACGGCGAAAAATTCACCGGACCGGAATAGAGGACCAGCCCGTTCCGCAGAAGCCAGTCGTAAGTTTCAGGGGTCCACCCGGAGCCGCCGTTCAGATGGAATTTCCGGTAGGAAAACACAGGATTGCGCACTTCGCTCCCGTCCGGAATGGAAAAGTCCGGACGCTTCGGGACCACTTCCCCCTCCTCGCCCGGATAAAGGAAGTAAACGCCGCCGTATTTCCGCAGGACATGGTAAACGCCGTAAAGGAGTCCGCGCCCGACATTCGCGAACAGGAAAACGCCATCTTTCCCTGCGGCCACTCCGAAGCCGTCCTCCCGGATCCGGCCGGCGAGCGTCTTCCACTCCGGAGGCGGATTTCCCGCGCCGGTTTTTCCGATCCGGACCGCAAGTCTGCCGGGAAGGGCCTTTTCGGAAACAGGAAGCCGGACGCCCGTCATTTTCTCCACATACTTGGAAAATTCCCGCGCCGCATGTTTTTCAACCGGACCGGCGGAGGGATCCAGTACAATCACGGCCTGCGCTTTTCCATCCTTGACAAGATCCGCGCCCGGCAATGCGCAGCATGCCGCCGCAGCAAAACAGGCGAACAGGCATTTCCACAGATTCATCATTTGCAAATCTCCTTATTTGTCATTGAACGTTGCAGACAGAAGAATTCACTGGACCAGCCGGAACGGATAACGGTTCCAGTTGCTTCCGCCGATCGAGGCAGTCTGAATCATTCCGGGATTGGCGGGAGCCGGATCGGTCGTGCTTCTGCGATCCGTGGAAAACTTGAAAAAAGATCCCAGCACACGGTAACTGACATTTTCCACATGGAGGTCCAGAAAGAGCATGCAGCTTCTCCTCGCATGGGGGAAGTACATGGGATAATCCGCCATCCGGGGACCGTCCGCCGCCCAGGCGAGGAGGGAAGTCCCGGCGGGCACTGAGCCGGGCTTGAAAAAGGAAACCTCCTCCGCCCCCTGCCTGTAAACATAGCCGTAATGGTAATTTGTGGTTCCCATGAGATTTCCGTCGCCGACATTGGGGTTCATTGCCGTCGTCACATGGTAGGGCTGGCCCTCGACACCATTAATGGAAGGGCATTTCAAAAGACTGGAGTCCCGTTTGGAGAAATCCGCCGGCGCTCTCAGATATCCCTCATTCTGCAGGAAGGAATAGATCAGTCTTCCCTTGTAGGGATAGGGCGCTCCGGTGCTCCAGCCTTTGTTGTCCGAGGCATACAGCATGAAAACCACTCCCAGCTGTTTCCGCTTGTTCTGGCAGGATGCGGAGTATGCCATGTCGCGTGCCTTGCTCAACGCGGGAAGAAGCATCCCGGCAAGAATCGCGATGACAGCAATCACGACCAGAAGCTCGATCAAGGTAAAATCGAGTCTGTCCGCGCCTCTTGCGGAAGACGCCGCGGAAAATGCGGATGCATGTTTCATTGATTCCGAGCTCCTCTCTCCTTTGTGCCGCGGTATGCGGCGGTTGATTCCATCGGAACAAAAACGGATTTCACAAGATATGTTCCAGGAGGATCCGCTTCCAGGGCGCATTTCCCGTTCAGGAGCAGCGAGGCGGCATTGACGCCGATCTCCACGGGACGGTATCTGGAATGGGAAAAGGGCACCAGAGAGTAAGCGGCCGTCTGGGAATCCTCGCAGAATCCGGCGAGGGACAGATCGCGCGGAATGGAAAAGCCGTTCCGGAGCATGAAGCGGGCAATGTCGCAGATCCAGGCGGGGGCGACAGCCGCAACGGCGGAAACCTTCTTGTCTTCCGGAAGCGTCAGGAGAGTGTGCAGGCCCTCCCGGTTCGGGTATTCGCCGCATGTCTGCCATTCGGGAAAAACAGGAAGCCCCGCGTCCCGCATCGCCTGCTCGTATCCCCGGTGACGCTCCCGGTTGACGTAGCGCGTATGCGGCGAACAGACCAGACCGATTGCGCGGTGCCCCAGACGGATCAGGTGCGAAACGATTTCATACATCGCCGAGAAATTGTCCATCAGAACGCCGGGAAAGCCGAACCCTGCGGGACTGTTTGCAAAAACCAGGGAAAAGGACATTTTCCTGCAGTATGCGGCAGTCTCCCGGCAGACAGACTCGTCCACGGAAATCAGAATCACGCGTTCAATCCTCTGGGAAGCTATCCCGGCAAAGGTTTTTTCCAGATTTTCCGCGCCGTAAAGATGAACACAGTATCCTTCCGATGCGGCCGTCTGCTGGATGCCATACAGAATTTCGCTGCCATTGCGCATGGAGGCGTAATCGCCCCAGTTCGTAATCACGGCGATGGTTTTCACGATACCCGTCCGGATGGAGCTCGCCAGCAGATTCGGATGATAGTTCAGCTCGCGCGCGATGTTCTCGATTCTCCGCCGCGTGGCGGCGGACACCCCGGAATTCCCGCGGTGGTTCAGAACGGTGGAAACAGCCATGACGGAGACTCCCGCCCGTTCCGCAATCATTTTCAAAGTCACCGCCATGCGCTCTCCGGAAAATTGATATAACGTTAAATCTTTTTTTTACATTATATGCGGAGAAGGAAAAAAAACAAGAGGGGAAACGGAAAATCCGCCGAATTTTCCCCGGCGGCGGAACGTTCGCACCGGGAAATGGAGGAGCGGCTTATTCAGACGCTTTTTCCTCGCAGCGGATCTCCAGCAGCGAAACATAACGGTGCTCCGTCGCCAGAACAGTGACGGTCAGATGCTCATAGCGGAAGGAATCCCCCTTCTGCGGAATATCCTGGAAATTCTCGAGCACCCAGCCATTGAGAGACGCCATTTTCGAATTGAGCTTGACATTGAAGAACTTGGCGAAATCGGCAAGGGAAACGAAAGCGTCCACCTGAAACACGCCCTTTGCGACCTTCCGGAAAGGATTGACGATCTGCTCGTGCTCATCCCAGATGTCGCCGACCAGCGTCTCAAGCACATCCTCCATGGTCACGATGCCCAGGGTTCCGCCGAATTCGTCCAGAACCACGGCGACCTGCACGCGCTGCTGCTGAAGTTTCCGCATGATGGCGCTGATTTTCTCCCCCGCGAACGTGAATGCGACCGGCGCAATGATCTCTTTGAGGGACTGCCCGCTTTTCGCATTCGCATAGAAATTCTTCAGATGAATGACACCGATGATATTGTCGATGTTCTCCTCGTAGATCAGAAGGCGGGAGAATTTCTTTTCATAAAAAATCTGCGCGACCTCCTCTTTCGTCGCGGTCACGGGAAGCGCCACAAGATTCACGCGGGGCGTCAGAATGTCTTTCGCCTCAAAATCGGAAAATTCGATTGCATTGCGCAGGAGTTCCCCCTCGTTCCGGTTCAATGTGCCGTCCTGTTCCACCTCGTCGACAATCATGAGCAGTTCCTCCTGGGAGATGCGGGAATCGCTCTGCAGGCGGAAGATTTTGGCAAGGAACTTTTTCCAGCATGTGAAAAGGAAGTTCACCGGCGCCAGAATCCAGATCAGCAGCTGGAGCAGCGGCGCGGAAAAGATGGAAAAATGCTCCGGACAGTCCTTCGCAATGCTTTTGGGGGAGATTTCCCCGAAGACAAGCACGACGACAGTAATCACAAGCGTGGAGAGCATGGCTCCCTTTTCCGCATTGCCGGAAACGAATTTCGTGAACAGCACCGTGCTGATGGAGGCCATTGCAATGTTGACGATGTTGTTGCCGATCAGGACGGTGGAGAGCAGCCGGTCGTAATGTTCGGACAGCTTGTAGGCCAGGGACGATCCGCGCACCCCCTTTTCGATGTAAGCTTTCATGCGCGTGCGGTTCAAAGTGGAAAACGCGGTTTCCGACGCCGAAAAGTAGGCGGACATGGCAAGCAGGAAAAGGATGCTTGCGATCTCTGTAAGATAATCCATAAGCTGGAAATAAAACTCCCGGGCGGTATTGTTTTGCCGAGACGTGCCCTGCGTCCGGACCCCGGCATGGAGTCCTTTGGAAAGTAGTATAACACGCCGGGGACGTTTGTCAAGAAAAAAAGACGGGAAAGGAACCGGAAAGACGGAAACAAGAGAATGAAAACGGTTGAAAAACGCTTGAAAGAGAGTACATTATCCGTCGCCTTCGTGCGGCGGACGCGCCGCTTAACCGGCAGAAAGAGAATCATTCCATGCAGAATCCAGCAGATGCCGTCGAGTATTTCCGGATGTATCCGCAGCTCTTCACTTTCTGGTGTGCCATTGTTTTTGTGTTCGGATGCTGCATCGGCAGTTTTCTGAATGTCTGCATCTGGCGGGTTCCGCGCGGGATGTCCGTGGTGTCGCCGCCGTCGCACTGCCCGAAATGCGGCCACGAAATCACGCCGCTGGAAAACATTCCGCTTCTGAGCTGGATTTTTCTCCGGGGCAGATGCCGGTCCTGCCGCGAGCCCATCACGATCCGTTATTTTCTTGTGGAGCTCGTCACGGGGCTCCTGTTCGCGCTGATTTTCCTGAAGACCGCCGCATCGGGAGAACCGCTGACACTGCTGATCCCCTGTTTCATCATGACGGCGATACTGATCTGCAGCGCGTTCACGGACTGTGAACTGGGAATCATTCCGGATGAATTCACTTATCTGGGAATGGCCGGCGGCATTCTGTCGGCCCTGCTGTTCCCGTCTGCCTGGCATCTGGAATCCCGCATCACGGCGTTTCTGCTGAGTCTGGGGTCTCTGGCCGCGGCGGGAGGGCTGATGGCGCTCTGCGCGGTCGCGGGCAGAAAGATTTTCCGCCGCGAGGCGCTCGGCTGGGGCGATGTGAAGTTCATTGCGGCGGCAGGCGCGCTGACCGGACTGCCCGGGGCGCTGTTCAGCGTGGTGGCGGGATCCCTGGCGGGGCTTCTTGCCGCGCCATTCCTGCGCCTGATCCCCAAATACAGGAAACGCAGGACGCTCCGCTTCGGTCCCTTTCTGGCGTTCGGGATGCTGCTCTGGATTTTTTTCGGGAAAGAGCTTGTCGGAATGTATCTTCGAATTTTGAATTGACAAAGCGGCAAAGGCGTGATATTTTAAAGGCCGTTGCATGTACCGGAGGGTTCCGGATACGGTTTGCGGGAATAATTTTCAGATGAAATAACTCAGAGAAAGAAAAAAGGAAGGTCAGCCGATGTCAGGTCACAGCAAATGGGCGAACATCAAGCACAAGAAGGAAGCTTCGGATAAGAAGAAAGGCAAGATTTTCTCAAAGCTCGCCAAGGAAATCATGGTCTGCGTGAAGCAGAGCGGAAAGGATCCGAACTCGAATCCCCGTCTGAGAATGGCTCTGATCGAAGCGCGCTCGGCCAACATGCCGCGGGAAAACATCGACCGCGCCATCAAAAAGGGCGCGGGTGAACTCGGCAATGTGGTTTATGAGGAAATTGTATACGAGGGATACGGGCCGCAGGGCACCGCGATCATCGTCGAATGCCTGACCGACAACAAGAACCGGACCATCGGCGACGTGCGCATGACCTTCGACCGCAACAACGGCAATCTCGCGGCCAGCGGCGCGGTCGGCTGGATGTTCCAGCGCAAGGCGCATTTCGTCATCACCGACGAGGCAAACGCCGACGAGGAGAAACTGATGGACATCGTGCTCGACGCGGGCGCGGAGGACATTGAAGTGGAAGACGGCATCGCGGAAATCTGGGGGGCGCCGGAGGCGTTCACCGATATCGCCAAGGCGCTGGAGGACGCGGGAATCGAAACCTCCGAATCCGGCATCGTGCGCCGTCCGGACAACACGGTCGGCGTGAACGATCTCTCCACCGCGCAGCAGATTCTGCGCCTCGTGGACAGACTGGACGACCTGGAGGACGTGCAGGCGGTGCATCACAACGCAAACATCGCAAGCGAAGTCCTGGATGAAATCGACGCGCAGGAGTGATTCTGCGGAAATCATGATGAAATGGTCATTCTCGGAATAGATACGGCGATCCGGCGGACCGGGTACGGCGTGGTGCGCATGGAGGGAAACAGCATCAGCGTTCTGGACTGCGGGGTCATCCGGAATGCCCCGTCGCTGAAGCACAGCGAATGCCTGCGCCGGATCTATCTGGGAATCGGCGAGCTGATTGAAATGTTCCGCCCGGACGCGGCGTCCATTGAAATGGCGTTCGTAGGAAAAAACGTCCGGACGACAATGATTCTGAGCATGGCGCGCGGTGCGGCGATCGCCTCCGCGGCAAACGCCGGCGTGCCGGTTTACGAATATTCGCCGAAAACGGCGAAACGGTCTGCGGTCGGCATCGGAGGCGCCTCCAAGGAACAGGTCGCATCGGTGCTGGCGGCGCTCTGCCGCCTGGAAGTCTCGGGAATTCCGGACGACTCCACCGATGCGCTGGCGCTGGCGGTCTGCCATGGAAACGTCGCGGCAAGACCGGAACTGGCGGCGTTTCTCACGCAGCCGATTTGAACGCAATGCACAACAACTACTGAGAGAGAAATTTTAATGAAACTGACGAACTATGGCAGAAAAGAATGGCTCCGCGCAACGGTATGCGCGGCGGTGCTCCTGATCCTGTGCGCGGTGCTGGCTGTCATTGTCAACGGACGTGCCGGAATCTGTCTCGCCGTTTTTGTCGTTGTTCTGTGGACGGCTTTCGCGGCGTTTTTCCGCGATCCCGAACGTCAGGTCCCGTCAGACGGACGGGTTCTCACCTCGCCCGCCGACGGCGTCGTGCGCGACATCGAGCTGATCCCGAACAGCAACTGCGGCAACGAGGAGCTTGCAAAGCTCTTCGACGGCAAAGACATGCTGCGCATCGGAATATTCCTGTCCGTTTTCGATGTGCATCTGAACCGGGCGCCCTGCAGAATGACCGTCCGGTTCACGTCCTACAAGGAAGGCTCTTTCCATGACGCCCGCGACGGACGCGCCGCGAAAGAGAACGAATCCCTCATCATGGGAGGCACCGGGGAAATGGAAGGCAATGAATTTCCGGTCGCGGTGAAACAGATCTCCGGCGCGGTCGCAAGACGCATCGTCTGTCCGGTCGAACCCGGCGCGGTTCTGGAAAAAGGGGAACGCTACGGAATGATCAAGTTCGGCTCCAGAACGGAGCTTTACCTCCCTGTAAAAAGCAATTTCACTCCCGCTGTCAGCGTCGGAGACCGGGTATTCGGCGGCGTCACCGTGATCGCCCGTTTCAGCGTGAAGCAGGATACCGTGATCCCGGGGCAGAAAACCCAGAACCCTTCCTGAAACGCGGAGCCGACATGAAACAGCACTTCAAGGATCTGATCAAACGCAACCGCTGGATCAAATGGGTTCCGAACGCGCTGACTCTCGGCAATTCGCTCTGCGGCTTCGCGGCGATTCTCTACACGCTTCAGGTTTACGAGAAGATGATGCACCGTGACGGCTCGGAAGGCATTGAGACAATCTTCGCCATCAGCGCATGCATGATTCTCTTCGCCATGGTGTTTGACGCGTTCGACGGATACGCCGCACGGCTTCTGAACGCGGCGAGTCTGCACGGCATCCAGATGGACTCCCTGGCGGATATGGTGACATTCGGCGTGGCGCCGGCCACGCTTGTCGCGGTGATGGCCCATTCCATGCGCTCTCTTGCGGGCAATCAGTTCCGCCTGGTCTGGTGTCTCTGCGCAATCTATCTCGGATGCGCCGCCCTGCGCCTGGCCAAGTACAATGTCCATGCAATGCTGGAAAAGAAAAGCAGCGACAAATTTTCCGGCCTGCCCTCCCCCGGCGCGGCGGGCGCGATCTGCAGCGTGACGATCTTCTATGCGCTGGAACAGCCGCTGGACAACTCCGCCATGGCGAACCTGATCTCCTTTCTGCCGTATTACACGGCGATTCTCGGTTTCCTGATGGTCAGTTCGATTCCCTATCAGCATTTCGGAAAATGGCTCTTCTCCATTCCCCGGCACAAGAAACGGATGCTGATTGCCTTTCTCGTGCTTGTCGCACTCTGCATCGAGCCAGCCTGGACCGGCGTGATCCTGATCAACGGATACATCATCTGGGGGCCCGTTGCATGGTTTCTGGTGAAAATCGGCGTTTTCCGGAATACCGAGGAAACCCGGATCTGACGGGGAAAGGCGGATCTTATGCCGGCATCTGCGAAAAAGTCCGTTGCGCTGAAGCGGAAACTGGCGGCAATTTACGACCGTCTTCTCGCCGTTTACGGTCCCCAGAAATGTTTTCTGAATCATGAAACGCCCTTCCAGCTTCTGGTCGCCACGATTCTCTCCGCGCAGTGCACCGACAAAATGGTGAACCGTGTAACGGAATCCCTGTTCCGGGACTATCCGGAGCCCGCCGATTTCGCGAAGATGGATCCGGAACAGCTGGAGAAGCTGATTCATTCCTGCGGCTATTACCGCGCCAAGGCGAAAAACATCATTGCGGCCTCCCGCGCCATTGTGGAACGCTTCCATTCGAAAATCCCGAATACGATGGAGGAGCTCACCTCCCTGCCCGGTGTCGGGCGCAAAACCGCGAATGTGGTGCTTGCGGACGCTTTCGGCGTTCCAGGGCTTCCTGTTGACACGCACGTGAAACGGATCATGAATCTGGCGGGAATCGCCGGAACGGAGGACCCGGAAAAGATCGAAGCGCGCCTGTCCGCCAATCTCGATCCGGAAAAATGGGGAGAGTTCTCCCATCTTGTGATCCAGCACGGACGCAGCCGCTGCCCCGCGGGTCGGCCGGACTGCGTGCACTGCGAAATCCGGACTCTCTGCGCCCGCGGTTTGAAACGGCCGGGAGGAAAGCCATGACACTGAAGCAGCGTTTCCGCCAGATCAAGAAATTCCCGGACTGGATTTACTGGCTTCCGGCAAAACTGCTTTCGCTTCTGCGCCATGTCATGCGGACGGAAATCGTGGACCCTTACGGCGTGATTGCGGCGAAAAGTCCGCCTGCGATCACTGTAACCTGGCACAACCGCCTGCTCTTTTTTCCCGCCATGTTCGCCCGGTGGGAACGCGAACATACCGTGGCGGTCATCAGCGCTTCGCGGGACGGCCAGTACATCGCGGATCTTGTCAAGCAGTTCGGCATTGAGAGCGTCCGCGGATCAAGCTCGCGCAAGGCGCTTCAGGTGCTCCACGGCGCCATGAAGAAGATCATCCGGGACAGGAAATACGTCAGTTTCACGCCGGACGGCCCGCGCGGCCCGAAGTACATCATGAGCCGCGGCCCGATTCATCTTGCCAGCGAAACCGGCGTCAAAATCCTGCCCATCTCCGTCAATTACTCCTCCTACTGGGAACTGGGAAGCTGGGACCGCTTTCAGATTCCGAAACCGTGGGCGAAAATCACTCTCCGCCTTGGAGAGCCGCTCTCCATTCCGCCGGATCTGAATGAGGAGGAACTGGAGAAATGGCGTCTGGAAGTCCAGAACCGTCTGAATGAGATCTCGGATATTCCGAAGTCCTGACCCATCTCCGCATGCATCCGGGAACTCATCCGCCTCTGGCCGGACAGCCGGAATCCCGGTATCGGGCGGACAGAAAAATACAGCTTTCACAAACACAAGGAATGCAGGCGGGGATTCGCCTTTCTGACAGAAAAAGCCTCTTATTCCATGAAAATGCCCATTTATGCGATATGGTCATGATGCGGCAGTTCCTGCCGTGGGAATCCGCATTTCCTTCATGCTCCTGACCGGAGACATCGAAATATTTCCACGCTCTTTTTTCCCTTTTTTTCTCTTTTTTTCACATCCGGAAAAATTCCGTTTTTTTTGCAATCTCCGCTTGTTTTTTCTGTTTTGCTGTTTATTGTTAAAATAAGGTTTAACGTCAAACATTTCCTAAAAAAACGAAGATGCGGACAACGATCAATGACATTGCGGAAAAAGCCGGAGTTTCCAATATGTCCGTCTCGCTGGCGTTCCGGGGAAGCCCGAAGATCAGCGAAGCGACACGGAAACGGATTCTGGCAATCGCCCGGGAGCTGAACTACGTCCCGAATCAGGCGGCACGGCAGCTGCGTTCCGGACAAACGGACATCGTCGGCTTTCTGGTGACGGATCTGGCGAATCCGTTTCATTCGCTGATGATCAAGCACGCCCAGAACGCCTTCTCCGAAATGGGGCTGACACTCTTTACCGCCGGAAGCAACTGGAACGAGGAACATGAACGCGCCTCCGTCGAGCGTCTGATCCGGATGCGGGCCCGCGGCGTGCTTCTCTGCTCCAGCGAAAAGAGCCCGGAACCCTTCGAACTCCTTGACCGGGCCGGAATTCCGTATGTCGCGCTGGACAGCGTGCCGGACACCTACGGCGGTCCCTGCGTCATCAATGATCTGGCACAGTGCGGCGCGCTGATGGCGGATCATTTCCGGGCCGTCGGGACAAGGACACCGGCCTATGTCGACGCGGCCGCGGACATGCTCTTTTTCAGCGCGTTCCGCAAAACGCGCGAAGCCTTCCGCGACACGCTGCACCGCGCCGGTATCGAATTGAACGCGGAAAACTGCATCCCGGCCGGAATGACACTCGAAGCGGGCGCGGAGGCTTTCCGCCGTCTTGCCGCGGACGGCTTCAAAGCGGACGGCGTTTTCTGCGTGAATGATCTCTGCGCGCTGGGCTTCCAGAACGAAGCCGCGAAACACGGATTGCGCGCGGGACGCGATTTTGCGCTTGCCGGAATCGACGACATGGAGATATCCGCGCTTTCGGCGCTGGCCCTGACTTCGATCCGCCAGCCGTATCAGGAGATCGCGCGCCGGGCGGTGCAGATGCTCTGCGCGCTGATGGAAAAGAAGCCTCTTCCGTCACGGCGGATCGTGCTGGAGCAGGAACTTTGCGCACGCGCGTCAACTCTGGAAATGCAATCCGCCGGATGTGCGGTCCGGCGGCAGATAAAGACTTGAAAACTCAAATTCGAAAGAGGAGGTCTAGAGATGGAAGAAAGAATTCTGACGAAACAGGAGTTTGCGGACCGGATCGTCCGGGCGCAGGCGGAAATTGCCAAAACGGATCTCGACGCGGTGCTGGTCTTCTCCACGGAGTCCGAACCGGCGGGCGTCCGTTATTTCTCGGACTACTGGCCGAGCTTTGAAACGGCGGGTGTGCTGATCCCGCGGGAAGGAAGCCCCGCTCTGATTATCGGTCCGGAAAGCCTGACCTACGCGACGGCACGGACGCAGATCCCGCGCGTGATCCAGACCATGGACTTCCGCGAATCCTCCCAGCCGGACTATCCCGGCTCGAAACACCCCGACTGGAAAGCGATCCTCGGGGAGTTCAAGGTGCGGAAGCTGGGAATCACCGGCTGGCACATGTTCCCGTATGCGATCATGACAAACATCAGCGCCGCGCTCGGCGGCATGGAGCATGTCGTCAACGCCGACGCCGTGCTGCGTCCCGTTTTCATGAAGAAGAGCCCGCTTGAGCTGGAATGCCTGCGCAGATCCGCAAAGGTGTCCGAACTCGGATTCAAGGCGATTCTCGAAGCCATCAGACCCGGCATGACGGAAGCGGAACTCTGCGGAATCGCAACCGCGGCCATGCTGGCAAACGGCGCGGAGGCAACCGGCTATCCGGTCTGGTGCTGCTCCGGGCCGAACTCGGACCAGGCGATCAGCCGTCCGACGCTGCGCAAGGTCGGGTGCGGTGAAATCATCCACTTCAGCATCGGCGCGAAGGTCGAGGGATACAGCACGAGTCTCGGGCGTCCCGTCGTCCTCGGGCACTGTCCGGAGGAGACGCGCCGTTTTCTCCAGGTCGGACTCGACGCGCTGAACATGACCTTCGATGAAATGCGCGCGGGAAGACTGGCCTCCGACGTCGCGAAGAAGGTGCACGGCTACATCCGCGAACAGGGCTACGGCGACGCGATCCTCTACGGTCCCGCGCACGGGTGCGGACAGATGGAGTGCGAATATCCGTTCCTCGAAACCTCCTCCACCTATCCGCTGGAGGAAAACATGACTTTCATGGCGGACATGTTCCTGCACCGCGGCGGAATGGGGTTCCGCTGGGAGGACGGCCTCATCGTGAGAAAAGACGCGCCGGCGGAACAGCTCTCCAGCCTCGGGCGTGAACTCAACATCCTGAAAGTGTGAAGAAAATGATTATTGACATTCACGGACATCTCGGAAACATCAACATCGCCCCCTTCTGGCGCGCCGACGCCGCCAGACTGGAGGAATACTGCGAACAGTCCGGCGTGGACACGCTCTGCGTTTCCGCCTCCCGCTCGCTGATGTACGACATCCGCGAGGGCAACGCGGAAGTGGACGCAGCACTGCAGGAAACCACGAAACTGCTCGGCTACGTGGTCGTCAGTCCGACCTTCTCGGAGTCCCTCGGCGATCTGGAGCTTCTGAAACGCAACCCGAAATTCCGGGGCGTGAAAATCCATCCGGACTATCACGGCTACGTCCTTTCGACGCCGTCGAACCGCCGCTGGGTCGAGGCGGTCGCGGACATGACGCCGATGATGATCTTCCACGTCTCCTGCATGCCGGGAACCGGATTCTCCCCCGCCGTGACAGTCGCGGAAATCGCGAAAAACCATCCCGGAACGAAATTCGTCCTCGCGCACATGGCCGGAATCTACCAGAACGGCAACTATCCCTATTTCCCGAACATGGATTCGCTGGAGGCGGTCATGCAGATGAATCTGCCGAACGTCTACATCGACACGGCGCATTATCTGATGTACGTCTACCCCGGCGTAATGGAGAAAATGTATGCGATCGCCGGCGCGGATCACATCGTCTACGGAACGGACGCCCCCCTGCAGGGCCCGATGCAGATGCGCTTTGCCATCGAGGTGATCCGGGCAATGGACATCCCGGAAGAGGACAAGGCGAAGATCCTTTACAAAAACGCGCAGAAGGTTCTCGGATTATGAGCGGGCGCAGGGAATGGATCGTGCCGGACTGCTGGCTGCCTCCCGCGGGAGGCTCCGGCGACATGGTGAACCATGAATCGCTGATGATCCTCAACACGACCGACACGGACGCCGAAATCCTGATCGATCTCTATTTCGAGGACCGGGAGCCCGTGCTCGGGCTGCGCCACCGCGTCGGGGCGCGGCGCATCCGCGCCATCCGCCTGGATCAGGAGTCCGACCTGAAATTCGACGTGCCGCGGGCGACTCAGTATGCGCTGCGCGTCCGGAGCAGCGTCCCTGTCTCCGTTCAGTATGGCAGAATGGATGTCCGCCAGCCGAATCTGGCCTACTACTGCACGATGGCATTCCCCGCGGACTGAGGCGCGGACGTAAAAATAAATTACCGCGATGCAAGCATGCGCGGTATTGGGGATTTCGCCTCCGGCGACCAGCTTACGCAGCTGGAGCGCGGCAGGACTGAGAGTCCTGCACGAAGCAATTTTTGGCGATGCAGAGCATCGCGGTATCAACCTAAATTTTTTTGAAATGAACTGCCCCGCGGCAGAACACGCGGGGTGGCGGGGAATTTCGCCTGCGGCGGCCAGCCTGTTCAGCCGGACCGACAAGGAGAGCACGAAGTTCTTTTTCAACGCGGAGGAACGGCGCCGATGCCGTTCCTCCGCTGTTTCAGCGCGATTCCTTACTTTTCTCCGATTCCGTCATCCAGCGTGAGAATCTGACGGTCCCAGCTGATCCGGTAGGGCTTTCCGGCACGGCAGCCGCAGCTCTCCCCGATGAAAAGTTCCGGTTTGACAAGTTCGGGTTCCGGGCGGAATGCCGTTTCCCCGGATTCGATTTTCTCGAACAGAAGCCCGATGCTCCGTTCCGCAATCCGCGCGGCGGGAAACACAACAGTCGTCAGCGGACTCGGGGTCACTTCCACAAAGGCGGAACCGTCAAACCCGATCAGCGCGGCATCTTCCGGAACGCGGTATCCGGCGGCAAGCAGATGGCGCATCAGGCGCGCGGCAAGCAGATCGTTGGTAACGCACCAGGCCCGGATCCCCTCCTTCTGAATCATTGTGTCAAGTTCCCGGGAAAACTTCGGATTCTCGGTGACTTCGAGCTTATAGGCGCCGGAAGCGCCGATCGCGGCGAGATAGCCCTCCCACTGGAGCGGCACAACGGAAAGATTCGGACAGACAAACCCGATTTTCCGGTGACCGTGCCTGCGGAAGTGCGTCACGGCAAGCTCAAAGGCGTATTTGAGATCGACGCGCAGCTCATACTGCCCCGGATAGGGCGACATGCTGACAACGGGAATTTTTGTATTGAGCTTCCTCACATCGTTCAGCGCATAGGCGATGATGATGCCGTCCGCGCCGAAAGATTCGAAATCCATCACAGCCTCCAGCTCCTGTTTGGCGGAAAGCGGCGTCACAAGGGAGGAACTGTAGCCTCGCTCCCGGAGCAGGAAAGCGATTTTGCTGGTCAGATCACTGTAAATCGCCGACATGAAAGGGCTGGTGATGATTCCTATGCGTTTTGTCTTCTTTTTCGCCAGAATCAGCGCGGCGGGATTCGGCCGGTAGCGCAGGTCCTGCGCGATGGCAAGGATTTTTTCACGCTTTTCCAGAGAAACCTTGTTGTAATGCCCGTTCAGAACCGCGGAAACGGCGGAGCGGGAGACGCCCGCAAGCTTTGCAATGTCCTTGGATGTAATGGCCATCTATTGTCTCCTTCGTGTTTCCGTGTCCTGCGGGCAGTTCAGCGCATCAGCGAACTTCTGAGTTCCAGCAGATACGCCATTGCGGACCGGATATCCGCATCCTGCTCCGGTCCCGGCGGAATCTCCCGCTCGATAATCAGGGGACCGCGGAACCCTTTCCGGTACAGTTTCTCCATGACTTCGCCGAATCTCGTGTCGCCCTTTCCAAGAGGAGTTTCCTTCCCCCTGAGAGCGCCGCCGACCGGACGGCACGCGTCCTTACAATGAACGCCGAGCACGTATTCGCCGAGCGATTCCACAAAATCCAGAGGCTCCGTCTTGTCGTAAATCAGAAGATTCGCGGGATCCAGATTGATCCCGACGTTGTCCAGTCCGAGCATGTCGATGCATTTTTTAACCTCGAGGTCGGTTTCCGGACCCGTTTCAAACAGGAAATACTGTCCGTTGTCCCGGGCCAGACGGCAGAATTCGCGCAGGTCGTCGATGAAATGCGCAAATTCCGTTTCGTCCTCCGGCAGAAAACCGACATGGCAGAGCAGATGCCGGATGCCGAAATGCTTCAGCCCCCAGTTCATCTGCCGTGCGGCGGATGCAAAACGGTTCGCCCGGACGGAGAGCCTGGTCATGCCGACGGTATTGACGGCACGGTCCGGACTCCAGTTCTGGGATGGAAACGAGAAGAAAAGCGAAACGGGCGTGATTTCATATTCCGCCAGCGCGTCGGCAAGACGCTTTGTGTTCTCCGCCCCTTCCGGACCGGAAAGATAATTGTCGTCGATTCCGCAGAACTGGCAGGCATTCATGCCGACTTCATGCAGAAAGGCAAGGCGTTCCGGTTTGAACTGCGTCAGCCGGAACAAAGTCCCCAGCGGTAAAATCTTTTCGTTTTCCATGCGCATGGCACCTTTTTTTGTGTGTAAAAATCAACATTGGTAACGCGTGACACCTATTAATGATAACACACAAAAAGACAATTTCAACCCCTCCGGAATGGAAAATGCGTTTTTTCCGGAAGGCATCTCACTCGAACAGCAGTTCCCCGAAGTGATCGGGCTGATGGAAATCACATTTGGGCAGCGCCTGCCAGGAGATCCAGTGCGGATGTGAAGTATGATCGGCGCATTTCGTGAAATTGGCCGTCCATTTCTGCCCGGAAAGATCCGGATTGATCTTCGAGTATTTCACAAAGAACGCGATCGGGATCCGGAAGCCGAGACGCCATGTGACCGGCTCGGTGATCTCCTCGGGGACTCTTTCCGGGAGCGTGTGAAAGCGCTCTATCGTCGCCAGGTCAGATTCCGGAATCGGAGTGTAGTCGCCCGCGCGGCAGTTTCTGACATGATACAGCAGGATCGTTCCGCCGCAGTTCATTTCGAAGTTGAAGTAAAGCTCCGCCCCGGCGGGTTTGACAAAAAATTCCACACAGCTGTCCAGGCAGACCTGGGCCTGATTTTTCTCCGCAAGGGCCTTGACATACCGGTCATGAACCTGAAAAAGACCGTAGATGTTCCGATCGTCATACAGCATTTTGACCCGGGTGTCGGGATGGTGATCGCTGCTTCTGCTGAAAACGTAATCCAGTTTCAGCTCCACGGCTCCGTTCCACACGGGGGAATCCCATGCGGCGTCAAGAGCGGCGGGAACAGGCGTTTTCTTCACAAGGTAACTCATAATAAATCACTCCTTATTCTTTCTCAGTCATCCGGCCGCAAAGCGGAAGACGCTTCCGGACGTTGAAAATTATCGTATTTCGTTCTTGTCTGCGAAGCGGGAACACCGTTTCAGAGCATTCCGAGAAGTTTCACGGCATTGTAGTAACCGACTTTCTCCAGCCCCTCGCGATCCAGAAGATCCAGCGATTCCAGATACTTCATGCAGTCGCTCATGCTTGCGGAGGAGCCGACGAGACAGCCTTTCTCCGGATTGTGGAAGAGTCCGTTCTCCTCCAGAACGGCGTCGTTTCCAAGCATGTGGTAGCGTCCCGGCGGCAGTCCCGCGACCGGCGACGCGTCGCTGATGACGATGACCTTGTCCGGTCCCTTCATCCGGATGACGCATTTGATGAGTTCCGGCGGCAGATGATGCCCGTCCGTAATGATCGTGGCGGTCAGATCGTCGCAGGCAAGTCCGGACCAGATCGGATTCTTGTGGCGGTGGATCATGTTCGGAATGCCGTTTCCGAGATGCGTAAGAGTGCGCGCTCCCGCTTTCTGGGCGTTCTGAAGCTGTTCGTAATTCGCGAGCTGGTGCCCGCAGCCGACCGCGATCCCCAGGGAAACGGCATGGCGGATCAGCTCTTCCGCGCCGTCATTTTCCGCCGCGACGGTCATCAGCTTGATGAATCCGCCGGTCCGGTCCATGATCTTGTCCAGAAACGCGCAGGAGGGTTTCCGGACCCACGCCGGATTGTGGCAGCCGACCGCGCCGGGCTGGTCGGAAAGGAACGGGCCTTCCGCGTGAATGCCGGGGATCTGTTTCTGAAGCCCCTCTTTTTCCACAGCATCGTGCATCAGCCGGATGTTGCGCAGATAAACCTCCTCGCTGCTCGTGATGACCGTCGGGAGAAAGAGATATGTTCCGCTCTCGAAAATCCGTTCCGCCGTGCGCAGGAAATCCGCCTCCGTCAGAGCGGGATCTGAAAAATCCACGTTCCGATAACCATTAATCTGAATGTCGGCATATCCCGGTATGGACATTGCAACCTCCTTCTGAGTCTTATTTCAAAATGATTCCGTTTTCTTCATTGCGATTTCAATCCAGCTGGTCATTTTCCCCATGGAACGGTCCTGAAACGCGCCGATGATGCGCTGCGACCCCAGATAACAGAAATTGGCGTCCGCCGCAAGCACGTGTTCCGGATGTTCCGCGATGCCGCCCGCGCCCAGCAGTGCGGCAGGTGTGAAATTCCCGCGGCGCGTTGCGGCGGAAACATGGCAGACGCCCTGCCCTCCGAATCCGGACGCTTCGATCCGCACCGCATCAATTTCCATGTTTTCCGGCAGGAAGAAGCAGCGGTAAAACAAGGCGTCATGACCATGCTTGAACACGCCGGCGGCAATCTCCTGCATTTTTCCGCCGCTCCGGACGGAAATCCGGATCCCTTCCGCGCCGTAGCTGTCCGGCAGACAGAAAAGAACTTTCAGAACCCCTTTTCTTTTCTTCAGCGCTCCCGCGAAATCCGACAATGCGGAGCGTGCCTGCTCAAACATGGCCCGGAAAGACGCGGCGGCGGCGCGTCCGCGATGCCGTGTGCAGGCTTCGGTCCGGCTCACAGCCAGCGTGTCCAGTTCGCGGAGGATACCGTCCATGGATTCGGCCTCCTGCCCGTTCAGAAGCTGCCAGGCGGCCAGCTGCGCGCGGAAGGAAAGGACTTTCATGACGGCATCGTCAATCATGTCGTCCAGCACGACTTCAGCGCGGGAATCCCGGAGCTTTCCGGAAAAACGCATCAGAAGCATGGCCGCGGTCTTCCAGGCCTCCAGGGCATGACGGTCGGGACCGAAGAAAGCGAATCCCGTCAAATCCGCGCAGGAAGGCGGCGCGAAGCGCTCCGGAGCTGAAACATACTGGCGGACGGCCTGCAGAAAAAGTTCATCCTCCACGCCGAAAAGCCGTTTCGCCGCAACGGCCGCGGCGTCATCGCCGGAGCGCACGGTTCCGCTCCAGAGCCAGCCGGCGGCGGCAATCAGCGGGTAGGATCTGTAAAGCAGGGAAGTGGATTTTTCCCAGGTCGTCAGGAGTCCGCCGAGCACTCTGCGCTTCCGGGAGCATCCGGTCAGGGATTCCGTATTGGACCAGAAATAGTCCGCGGGTGCGATCAGGCAGTCGAATCCGAGTCTCTCATACATGGAAAGCTGATCGCGGAACACCAGGTTTGCGAAATGCCCCTGATAACCGGAAACATTCTGCTGATACTGCCAGCTGACCATCACGATGTCGCGCGGCATTTCCGGAAGAATATCCGGATAATATTCGAACATGTCGTCCCACATCATCATGCGCCGGCCGAGTTTCCTCGTCACAACCTGATGACAGAATTTGAAATGATCGCGGTAAAGCTCCTGCTCGCCGCGATAGACCGCGGCTTTCTCCGCGCATTGCGCGCAGAATCCGATATCCCATGCCTCGTCGCCGCCGACATGGATGTATTCCGACTCGAAAATTCCGGCGACTTCCGTAAAATAGGCCTCCAGGAATTTGCGAACTTCCGGGTGCGACGGGCAGAAATCCCGTTTGCCCGCAGTTTGAAAACGCCCGCGGATTCCGTCGCGCAGTTCGGCATAGGAGGCAAATTTTTTTCTGTTGAGAATGAGTTCCGCATGACCGAGCGCTGCAAGTCCGGGAATGATATCGATTCCGCGCGTTTCGGCATACGCGATCAGCTCCTGAAGTTCCTCCGCGGAGTATCCGTCCTTTCTTCCGATGTCAAACGTCTTCGTCCGGACGCGCCATTCCAGATACAGAAACAACGTATTGTAATGATTCTCCGCAATGAAATCAACGAAACTCTTCAGAAACTCCATCGACTCCATCTGACGCGCCAGATCAAGCTGGACAGCGCGGATCCGATATTTTATATTCATTCCGGCACCTTCCATATATTAACGTTAATACAAGGCAGATATAAAAACTTAAGCTTTCTTTTTCTGAATTCAAGTCAAGTTTTCCGAAAAGATTTGATTTCCGGCCGTTTGGACATATCTTACCATGAAAAAGATGATGATTTTATAAAAATCCGGAATATTCCGAGGGATGAAACAATTTTTTCTGGTGGCTTTTCTGATTTTCTCCGCTCTTCTGTCCGGAGCGGAACGCCGGACGGTCGTCCTGCCGCCCGGCACGCCTGTTTTCCGTACAATCGACCTGCAGAAGCCTCCCGCGCTCGTGACAAACAAGGAAACCGAATGCCAGGTTGAAGGAACCATTCTGCACCGTCACCAGCGGGTGCCGCTCATGCAGGACATCACCTTTTACCGCTTCCGGATTCCGGGACAGGGCGATTTCTGGGCCGCGCCGCAGATCGCGGTCCGTGTCGATCCGGAAAAACACACACTCTCCTATGAGTTCGAAAAATACCCCCTTCTGATGCTTCTCGGCGGTTTGTGCGCCCTCTGCGCCGCCGTTCTGACCGTATTCTTCTTCCGGAATCAGACATTTCGACACAGGGGAACACTGCCGTATGCCGCAGTCATTCTCTTCTTTTACGGGATCATGCTTTATCTGATCGGGGGAAGCGGAAACATCATTCAGTATCAGGCGGATGATTTCTTCTATTTCCGGGCGGCAAAAGACATGGCGGCAGGAAATTTCACCGGTCCCTGGAGCTACACCGTCGGGCTCTCCCTGTTTTATCTGCCGTTTCAACTGTTCATGCAGGCGGAGACACTGCAGGAATTCTACCCACCCTTTCTGCTCTTCAACTGTTTCATCGTGACGCCGTTCGCCCTCTGCATAAGCTATCGCGCAATCCGGAAACTCTCCTCGTCCGTCCCGGCCTTCTGCACCATCCTGCTCTGGCTGGTCATGACACTGCTGTATCATCACCGCTACTCCTGGACCGCGGCGCCGGATTCCTATGCGCAATATGTCTACCGTTCCCTCCCCGCCCTGCCGGAACTGACCTATTCCTATTCCCTGTATGAGCTTTACACCTTTTACGGATACAACTGCGTCAGCGACACTGTGAGCATGGCGCTTGTATTCGCCTGCATCGCCTCGGCCTTATGCATGAAACCCGGTCTGCGGAATCTCGCGCTGTTTTCGGCGCTTTACGGACTGGCCTGCCTGGTGAGGGTCAACAATCTTCTCTTCACTCCGCTGCTGATGCTCATCCTGTATCTGCGCTATGCCGGAGACGGGCTCCTGTCCGGATTCCGTCCTTTGCTGCGCATGGCGGCAACAGGCGCAGCGGCTTTCCTGGCGATTTTCTCCATTCAGCTTGCCGTGGACTGGCTGCACTTCGGCAATCCGTTCACGCTTCCGTATATCCTGCATGCGGAAGGCGCGCGCAAAGGATTTTCCTTTTCCATGGTGCCTTACGGAATGCAGCTGCTCTGCATCTCCAATCACGCATGGTTCGTTACGGGAACGCTTGCATGGTTTTTCATTTCCTCGCGGATGATCCGGGCTCTGCTTGCCTGGTGGATTTTCCCGCTGGTCTTTTTCTTTTTCGGTTATCCGATGGTCTTCAATCATGCGGCGCGTTTCATCCTGCCAGTCTTCCCTGCGCTTGCCGCGTCGTTTGTGCTGATGGATTTCTGGAAAAGCGCTTCTCGTTCGCTGAAGCTCCGGATCGGGGGAGTCGTGTCTGCCTCGGTGTTCCTGACTGCCCCCGCCGGATCTCCGGAACTGGCGCGTCTTCTGCCGTGGAATCTTCAGAAATACGGGGTATCACCGGTCGTCACGCAATTTCTTCAATGGGGCGTTCTGGCGCTGTCGCTTCTTGTCCTTCTGACCTTTCTTGCTGAATTATGGAAAAACAGGATGGGCTGCAACTTTTCCCAGCGCCTCAAACCGGTCTTTTTTCTCGGCCTCTTTCTTCTCACATTTTACTGGGCGAATCCGTATGTGACCGCATTCCTCATGCTGTGCGCATTTCTGAAGGCATGTCAGGATACGGTATCATTGATCCGGAACGCCAGTCCTTCAATGACGGAGATTTCCACATGCTGAAACACATCCTTTCCTGTGCTGCCATTCTTTTTCCGATCCTCCTGTGCTTCGGGACGGAAAACGTGGAAATATTCCTGCCGCAAGGCTCTCCATTGTTTCATACGACAAAAATCAGCGGTCCTCCCGACGCCTTTGTCCCGCAGGACACCCTGGCAGCCGTTCACGAGACGTCCACAGGCAATTTCAAACTGGGCGCCCTGGATAAGGACACGCGCATTCTGAAAATCACTTATCCGGGATCAGCTCGCGCCTATTGGACCTTCAGTGATATCAGACTTCAAGTCGATCCGGATACCAAAAAAGTATCTTTCGAATTTCTGCCCTATGCAATTCCGATGGCAGCTGGAATTCTCTGCATTGCCCTCGCCATCGGAACTCTCTTTCTCTGCATCCGGGGAAAGGGGAATCGTTTTCAGGATTATCTTCCCTTCGGATTCATTGTCCTGCTTCAATACGGAATTCTCCTTTATCTGATCGGTATCACGGCAAACATCATGCTGTTTGCATATGATGAGGTTTACTATCATGCGATTGCCAAAGATATTGCGCACATGGATTTTACCGGCCCATGGAGATACACGATCGGACTACCGGTCCTTTATCTGCCGATCGTCATGTTTTGCGGAGACTCGTTTCATGCTGCAAGATTGCCGCTCACCGTTTTCAACGCCTTCTTCGCCATGCCGCTGCTTCTCTGCATGGCATATCAGGCAATCCGGAAAATCTCATCCGCCCGTGCGGCCTTATGGATGATCCTGCTTTGGATTGTCATGATTCTCTTTTATCACCATCGCTATTATTACATCGGAGACCACACGGCGCTGGAAACCTATATGATGAAGTCATTTCCCCGCCTCCCCGCCCTGTCCTTCTCCTATTCCTATTTGGAACTGCTTGTCCTCCTGGGCTACAACGCCGTCAGCGACACCATGAGCTGCACGCTTGTTTTCTGCTGCATTGCGGCATCCCTTTGCATGAAACCCACCACCCGGAATCTGGCATTGTTTTCCGCATTGTATGCCCTGACCTGCCTGGTGCGCATCAATAACGTCATATTCATCCCCCTGCTGGCTTTTTCTCTTTATCTGCGCTATGCAGAGAATCTCCGGAATCCGCGACAGTGGATTCGCTTCCTGCTGACCGGCGCAATTCCCTTCCTTCTCGTCTTCTCCGTTCAGCTTGCCATTAACGCCATACAGCTGGGAAGCCCTTTTACCCTGCCGTATGTCCTTCACCAGAAACCGGACATGATGAAAGGCTTCACGATGAAAACCCTTCCTTTCGGAATCCGTTTCCTGGGGATCAACAACTTCGCATATTTTGTAATCGGGACCCTGTCGCTCTTCTTCATCGCCGATCGGAAAAGCAGAGTGATTCTTTCACTCTGGACTTTGCCGCTGACAATCTTTTTCTTTGGATATCCCGAGGTGTTCAACAACGGAACGCGTTTCATTCTGCCGGTATATGCGGGATTTGTCGCAGCAGTGGTTCTGGCGGACATCTGGAAGGGAGTGTTTTCGGAAAAAATCCGCTGTGCCGCGGTTCTGCTGGCGGGGGTCTTCCTGACCGCTCCGGCGGGAACGGAAAGAATGGAGCAGTATCTGCCGTGGGACTGGGGATCCTGCGGAATGACGCCGCATACCGCATTCCGGATTCAAATCGCGGTGATTGCCGTTTCCATCATCATTCTTCTGTCTTTCCTTGTGGATTTCCGGCGTGCAAATGAAAGGTTTGAACGCCGACGCATTCTCTCAGTCATGCTTTACCTTGCGCTTTTTCTCCTCTTCTTCCACTGGGGCAATCCCTATGCCGTCGCCGTGCTCATGCTGTGCGCATTCCTGCGGGCGTGTTATGATGCGGTGATCCTGATCCGGGAGAAAATCAGAACAGTTCCGGCTGAATGTGTGTCGGAGGATGCAGAATCGACTTGACCGGCTCGAAGGTCAGGCGGTGAATCGGACAGGGACCGTATTTCCGGACGGCCGCGATATGAAGTTCCGTGCAGTATCCCTTGTGAATCTCAAAATGGTATTCCGGATAGGTTTCCGCAATCCTCTCCATGTAGAGATCGCGGTGGGTCTTCGCAAGAATGCTCGCCGCCGCGATGGATGCGGATTTCGCATCGCCCTTCACAATCGACAGCGAGGGGATGGAAAGCCCTCTGACCGGATTGCCGTCAATAAGGGCGAACTGCGCATTTTTCAGCTGCGCAAGCGCCATTCCCATGGCCTTCCATGTGGCGCGCAGAATATTGATTCTGTCGATCTCCTCCGGAAACACCTCCCCGACGGCGGAAAGGACGGAAGGTTCCCCGAGAAGACGTTCCCGCATCCGCATGCGCTCGGCATGGGTCAGCTGCTTGGAATCGAAGACACCTGCCGGAACGCGTTCCGGATCGGTGAAAATCACGGCGGCGGCAACCACGGGTCCGGCCATGCAGCCGCGCCCGGCCTCGTCGACCCCCGCGACAAAAGAAAACCCCTCGGCCCACTTTGCAGTTTCGCAGGCGAGGAGTTCATCCCGCACGGACAGAAAAGCTTCCGGAGAAGCATTTCCCGCAGCGGTGTTTTTTCTTGACATGTCCGCGGACGGAGGATCAGGCGTTGAACTTCTTTTCCTTGACCTTCGCGGCCTTGCCGACCTTGTCTCTGAGATAGTAGAGCTTGGCGCGTCTGACATGGCCCCTGCGCTCAACTTCGATCCGGTCGATTCTGGGGGTGTGAAGCGGGAAAATCTTTTCCACGCCGACGCCGAACGAAACGCGTCTGACCGTAAAGGTCTCGCGGATTCCGCTGCCTCTGCGGGCGATGACGACACCGGAGAAGAGCTGAATGCGCTCGTTGTCGCCTTCGACGATCTTGTTGTAGACCTTCACCGTGTCTCCGATGTTGAAGTCAGGAATATCCTGCTTGCACTGCATTTTTTCGATTTTGTCCATCACGTTCATATTCTCAATCCTCCGATTTTGATTCCTCTTTCCCGGCAAGATCGGGCCGCCTTCTCAATGTTTCAAGAAAGGCCTCGTTCCGCCTCCATTTCTCAATCAGCGCGTGATTCCCGGAGAGAAGCACGTCCGGCACCTTCCAGGAGCGGAATTCCGCGGGCCTGGTGTACTGCGGATATTCCAGAAATCCCGACTCCGTCGAAAAGGATTCATCCGCATCCGACTCGTCGCATCCCAGCGCGCCCGGCAGCAGTCGCACGACGGCATCGCACATGACCATTGCCGGAAGGTTGCCGCTTGTGAGCACATAATCGCCGATCGAAATCTCCCGGTCTGCGAGATGCAGTCTCACACGCTCGTCCACGCCCTCATAATGTCCGCATACGATCAGAAGATGACTTTCCTGCGCCAGTTCCGTCGCGATCTTCTGAGTGAAGCGTTCGCCGCGCGGCCCTGTCAGAATAACTTTCGTGTCATCTCTTTTCAACGCCTCGACCGCTTCGAAAAGCGGTTCCGGCTTCATCAGCATCCCCGGACCTCCGCCGAAAGGCTTGTCGTCAACCGTTTGGTGCCTGTCGTGCGTATAATCGCGCAGGTTGACGGCATGGATCTCAACGAGTCCGTTTTTCATCGCCCGCCCGACGATGCTGCTTCCGAGCGGGCCGAAGAAAATCTCCGGAAACAAAGTCAGGATGTCAATCCGCAGACTCAGTCCATCACCTCGACACTGACTCTGTCCTGCATTCTTCCGGCCGCTCCGGCGACAAGGGCGCGCAAGGCAATGATCGTCTTGCCCTTCTTGCCGATGATTTTCCCGGTGTCTTCCTTTCTGCAGGAAATACGGATCACTTTGACTTCTCCGTCTGTCTCGGTCGCAATCCTGACCTCGTCCGGATTGTCAACCAGCGCGCGGACCACATAATCGACGAAGCCTTCCAGATCCTTCAGCGTCACCGGGCGGGTGTTCCCCGCCGCGGGCGCCGGCTTCTTTTCTTCACTTCCGGAATGTCCGCCGCCGAACAATTTCATTAATGCCTTGATAACCACGGTGCATACTCCAGGAAATCAGGCCGCCTGAAAAACAGGACGCCGCCGTATCACGGGCAGCGCCTCAATCAAACAGTCCAGCGACTGCTCAGGCTTCGGCCGTTTCCTTCTTAAAATTCTTCTTCTTGGTGTAGGGATCGGCAACGCCTCTGACCTTGGATTTTCCCTCTTTGGCGCGCTTGTAGATATCCGCCACGGTCTCGCTCATCTGAGCGCCCTGGGAAAGCCAGTATTCGGTTCTTTCAACATCAAGTTTTTCGTTGCTCTGTCTCGGATCGTAGAATCCGAGGGTTTCAAGGGTGTAGCCGTCGCGGGAGGAACGGATGTCGGTTGCAACCACGCGGAAGCTGATCCAGTTCTTCGCACCTGTTTTTTTCAGTCTGATTCTGACCATTGTGAGATCACCTTATTCTCATACTGTTTGTTGTCCGGCACGACGGATGTCCCGGCGTGCCCCTGTTTTCGCTCTTCGCCGCCCGGTCGAATGAAGTGGGGAGCGGCAAAAGTCAAATAATATACCCATTCCTTTCCCGATTGCAAATCCATTTCCCGTTTTTTTTCATACAAGGAACATTTTTTTTGCAAAAAAGTCATTTTTCAGAACTGTTTTTCCCGGAAAGGTTTGATTTCCCCGGAAAAGCCGTATACTGTATCATGTCCCGAATGACAATGCAACACAGAATAGAACAAATCAGGAGAAACTGAATCATGCCCGCCCGCATTCTGCTTCTGGCGATCCTTGCGTTCACTCTTGCCGCGGGGGAGGAGAAATCGGAAGAGAAAAAAGCTTCCTCCCTGCTCAAAGCCGGCACGCTGGTCTCCGCCGCGCTTCTCACGGAAAAACCCGCCATCGACACCCCTTACGGCGCCCAGAAGAACTCATCCCCATGCTGGATTGAAGTGACCGTCAAACCGGATGCGGGGCGATCCGTCAGCATTCACGACTACGTTCTGACCGCGGACGGCACGGAATATCCGTGCGCCGCCGTCACTCTGGAGGGAGACGGCTATTCCGGCGGGATCTGGAAACTGGAACAGCTTGACGGTTCGAAAAATTTCAAGATGCTGTTCCCCGTCCCCTCAAGGGACGCCTCCTACCGAATCAAATTCAAACTGCTGCCGACTTCGCTGCCTGCGCTGAACCTGGAAATTTCCGCTCCGGGCACGGAGGAAGCGCAGGTCTCGCAGGAGAAAAAATCATAAGGAAATTTCTTTTTCAATAAAAATCTCGTTGCGCGCCTTGAAAAACGCTCTTCCCGCGTTATCTTATCAACTCGTTTTTTGCAGTCGCGCAATAAAAATCGTCAATTTGCAATACAAGTCGGGGAAAAGCTGTTTCCCCGGAGAAAGGAAAAAGAACCATGAAGAGAACGTATCAGCCCTCAAGACTGAAAAGAGCCCGGAAATGCGGATTCAGAGCCCGGATGGCGACCCGCGGCGGACGCGCGGTCCTCAGAAGCCGCCGCGCAAAAGGCCGGAAGAGACTCGCTCTCGTGTAACGTGTTGTTTCCGCCTCTCCGGACGCGCGGAGACAGACATACGCCGTGCGCCGGATAGTCATCGTTTTCCCATTGGAGCAAGAGCGCAGCCTTGAAACAGACATTGACGGAACAGGACAAACTGAAGCTCAAGTCCGATTTCATGCTGGTTCGCGAAAAAGGGCGCAAGGAAACCGGTCCGTATGCCGTAATGCTCTATCTGCCGCCGGAAGCGCCGGATTCGGAGGAAACGGTGAAATGCGGAATCATCTGCAGCAGAAGATTCGACCGCAGGGCGGTGAAGCGGAATCGTGCGAGGCGCCTGCTCTGGGAGTCGTTCCGCCTGATGAAGCGGAGGATTGTGCCATGCCGGATGATCTTCATCCCGAGACGGGAAATACTCAATGCGAGAATGCAGGATGTGGCCGCGCGGATGGAACTCATGTTCGCACGGGCGGGGATCCTGAAGCATTCCCGGAAATAAAACTCTCCTTTTCCCTTTCCGGACTGTGCCTCCTGCTGATCTGGTGCTACAAGAAGGCGGTTTCGCCCATGCTGCCGCGCTGCTGCCGGTTTACGCCGACCTGTTCCGCTTATGCAGCGGAAGCCATCATGACCCATGGCGTTGTGAAAGGTCTCTGCCTTGCCTCATGGCGTCTGCTGCGCTGCCAGCCCCTGTGCAGAGGGGGATATGACCCGGTGCCGCCGCGGGGATGCTGGCGGGCAAAATCATGAAAGGTTGAAACAAGTGAAAATAGATAAAGAGACGTGTATTGTAATCGCCATTGCCCTTGCAGTGCTGGTCGCCTGGGGCATTTACTATCCCAGACAGCAGGCGGAGGAAATGAAATCCCGTCAGCGGCAGGCGATGATTGCGCAGGCGCAGGCGGAATACGCGGAACTGCTCCGTAAAACGGAGGAGGGGAAGACCGCGCCGCGGACTCTTCCTGCCGCGCCGGACACGCAGAGACCTGAGACAACGCCCGTCCGGACGCCCGTTCCCGCGGCGGTTCCGCTTCAGGACCCCGTCACTTTCGGCAACGCGCTCGTCGATTTTACGATCAATCCGAACAGCGGCACCATTGACAAAGTGGCCTTCCGGCAGTTCACCACATCCAACCGGAAAGAGCCTCTCGTCTATGATTCGGTTCATGCGCCGGACCGCACTTTCGCCATTGCCGGACTCGACGGATGGAATACCGTTGAAATCGCAAAGCCACTTCGGACGGAAGAAACGCTGACTCTCTCCCGGATTCTGGCCAAAAACGGCGACCGGATCCGGATCACCCAGCTGTTTTCGCTGGAGAAGGACTCCTACAGTCTGAAATGCCGTGTGGCAATCCAGAATCTTTCCGCGGCGAATCTGGTCATTCCCGCACTCAAGATCTGGACGGCGGGACTTCCTCCGCTGCGCAATTTCTCCGGCGACGTTCTGGTGCGCGATCCCCGCTATATCGAGTACGGCCCTCTCTCCGCAAAGAAAGGCGTCTCGCTCGATCCGGAAATGAAGGACGGCAAATTCAACGCCGTGAACGGCGGCATTCCAGTGGAATGGGTCGGCGTCACCAACAAATACTTCGCCTCGCTGCTCTTTGCCGCGAAACCGTTTGACGGCGGATTTGAACTCAGGCGCAACGCGGTGCCCAATGAACTCGGAAAACCCGGCGACATCTATCATCTTCCATCGATCTGCGGCGTATACAAAAACGTGCTCCTGAACGCGGGAAGCACGCTGGAACTGGACTTCTCCTGCTTCACGGGGCCGAAATCGCTCAAGGAAGTCCGCCGCCTGCCGGAGTCCGCAATTTCCATTCTGCATCTCTCCTATTTTTCATGGATGGAATTTCTCGCACGTCCGCTGATGTGGCTGCTGGATTATCTGAAAGACCTCAGCGGTTCCTATGGAATCGCGATCATCCTTCTCACGATCATCGTCCGCGTCGTCTTCTGGCCGGTGACGCAGCGTGCGAACAACTCGATGCGCAAAATGCAGAAGATTCAGCCGAAGATCAAGGAACTGCGGGAGAAATACAAGGAACGTCCGCAGGAGATGAACGCGAAAATGATGGAACTCTACCGGGAGGAGAAGGTCAATCCCGTCGGAGGCTGCCTGCCGATCCTGCTTCAGCTGCCGGTCTTCTTCGCGCTGTATTCCGTGCTGGAGTCGGCGGTGGAGCTGC
This sequence comes from uncultured Victivallales bacterium, assembly GCA_944391115.1. Lineage (GTDB taxonomy): Bacteria > Verrucomicrobiota > Lentisphaeria > Victivallales > UBA1829 > UBA11452. Next base: position 105,810 of record CALXSJ010000009.1, read on the forward strand.
GGCATGTTTCATTCCTCTGGGCGACGGATCTCACGAAACCGGACCTGGTCGGCCCGCCGCTCCTGTTCGGCTACGGCATTCATCCGCTGATTCTCGCAATGACCGCCCTGATGGTCGTGCAGCAGAAGATGACGCCGACGACAATGGAACCCATGCAGCAGAAAATGATGATGGCAATGCCGGTCATCATGCTCGTCATGCTTTACAATCTGCCGTCCGGACTGACCCTCTACTGGACCGTCAGCCAGGTGTTCAGCATTCTTCAGATGAAATACAGTCAACACATCGCAAAGAGGGAAGACGAAAAAGAGGCCCTCAAATCAAAATCCGCCTAACAGAAGTGCAAGAGGTGAACCATGGAAAACGAAACCGTTACCGAAACACAGGAACAGGCTCCCGCGGCGGAGACCGAAATCCAGACCCCCGTCCCCGAACAGCAGGAACCGGTGAAGGAGGCGCGCCCCCAGATCGCCGTGACGCCCGAAATGCTTGACAAATCCAAAAAGACGCTTGCCACCATGCTGGACTATCTCGGACTGGAAGCCACGGTCAAAGCGGAAGGACGCCCCTCCAAAATCAATCTCCTGGTCAGCAGCGAGGACGCGGGCCGCATCATCGGCAGAAAAGGCCAGTCTCTGGAGAGTCTCCAGATTCTGCTCAACCGAATGATGCAGAAGGAGAATATCGACTTCCCGAAAGTCTATATCGACATCGACGGCTACTCCTCCAAACGCGAACGCGGTTCGGACCGCCATGACGGCGAAGGCCGCCGCGAACGCAGGGAGAGACCGCCGCGCGGACGGCGCGACGGAAACCGGGAGGGAGGCCGCTCCTTCCGGGATGACGACGAGGGGGAAAATGACAGCAATCTCCGCCAGCAGGCGATCGACGCATCCAAGGAGGTCCGGCGCTGGGGCGAGCCCGTCACCCTCCCCCCGATGAACGCCCATGACCGGCGCATCATTCACATCACGCTCGAAGGCGAGAGCGACCTTCAGACGGAAAGTTCCGGCGAAGGCAATTTCAAGAGCGTTGTCATCTCTCTCAAGAAATAAATTACCGCGATGCAAGCATGCGCGGTATTGGGGATTTCGCCTCCGGCGACCAGCTTACGCAGCTGGACCGCGGCAGGACTGAGAGTCCTGCACGAAGCAATTTTTGGCGATGCAGAGCATCGCGGTATCAACCTAAATTTTTTTGAAATGAACCGCGCAGCACAGCTTTTCGCGCTGCCGTCCTTCCGTGCTTCCGGAAACGCGATTCCGGAGGCGCGGACGCCGGATTCCGTAAATCCCGCATGGTTTGAACCTCTGCGGGATTTTCTGTTGTAAGGAGGAGAGCATATGAACCGTTCCGGCAGAAACAGGACTATGACGCTGACTGAAAAAGAACGGGCGGAACTGCAATCCCGCCTTGTCCTTCCGGAAGGGCGGAAGCTGTCCGCCGGAGACATCACGGACCGCACGATCCTCGCGGATCTCAGGACCGTGCTGCCGGATCTGCCGTCCGCCTTCGTCGACCTGCTCATCCTCGACCCCCCCTACAATCTCACGAAAAATTACAATGGAACGCGTTTTCACGCCGCTTCCGACACGGATTACGCCTCCTATGTGGAAAGCTGGTTCCGTCCGCTCCTGCGTCTGCTGAAAGAAAACGCCTCCCTCTATGTCTGCTGCGACTGGAGATCATCGCCGGTCATTTATTCGGTGCTTGCCCGGCACTGCCGCGTCCGCAACCGGATCACCTGGCAGCGGGAAAAAGGGCGTGGCGCGCAGACCAACTGGAAAAACGCCATGGAGGACATCTGGTTCGCCACAATGTCATCCGCCTATTACTTCAATGTCGAGGCGGTCAAAATGAAGCGGCGTGTGATCGCGCCCTACCGTTCGGAGGGCGGCGCACCGAAAGACTGGACGACGGAGAGCTCCGGCGCGTTCCGCCTCACGCATCCCTCGAATTTCTGGGACGACATTTCGGTCCCCTACTGGTCGATGCCGGAAAATACGCCGCACCCGACCCAGAAACCGGAAAAGCTTCTGGCAAAACTGATCCTGGCAAGTTCCGCGCCAGGCGCTTTTGTCTTCGACCCGTTTGCCGGCTCCGGCACCACGGCAGTAACGGCCAAAAAACTCGGGCGTCATTTCGCCTCGGTCGAGATGGAACTCGAATACTGCCTGTTCACCGAAAAACGTCTGCGCAACGCGGAAAAAGATTCCCGCATCCAGGGATACACGGACGGCTGCTTCTGGGAACGCAACACCCTGAGCCATCAGAAACGGATGGAACGCGCCGCCATGCAGAAGAATAAAAGACCCGAAAGCAGCGGATGAAGGATTCCGCGCACGGTATCGGTAAACCGGAACCCGGGACTTCTCCCCCTTTTCAGCGCTCCATCTGCCGGAGCAGGCAAAATCAAATTCCAGCCGGAAAAACTTTCTGACGCCTTCACTTCCGGAGCAATCCACCTTCTCCGGAAACAGGAAGCGTTGCATGGAAAAAAGGGAAAAAAATTCAGATTTCCAGGAAATCCCTCCTTGACAAAGCCGTAATTTATCGTATACTTAAATATACATAAATAAAAAAAATCCTCCGCCCTGAAAGCATGCGCCAGGCGGCGGAGGGAAGAGATGGAAAATCTGCGGTACGCAATCCGAGCCTGCCCGCCGCCCGGTCAGCGCCATCCGGAATCTACGCCGCGAAATTCCGGAAGTCTGCGGCAGGACGGCATTTGAAACAGGCGTTCAAGCATTCTTTCTCCGCAGCGGCGCCGTCAATTCCATCATCAACGCAAATCGGGGAGAAATGCATCATGAAATTCTATGGTACCACAGTATTGTCATTGAGCTGCGCACTTCTTTTCTTCTGCGGCATCGGAAATGCATGGGGAAAAGCCGGCGTTCCTGTCATCGCAACGCCGGACAATCCGGAATCCTGCACGCTTGACACAGCCATGGAGCTCGCCTCGATTCTGGGGCGGGCGTATGGAGAAAAGCCGGAAGTCGTTCGGGAAAAGGAGGTCCCGGCAGGAAGGAATGCAATTTTCATCGGCGAAACAGCGGCCGCGCGAAAGGCCGGCCTGTCCGCAGAAAAGATGGAGAATCAGGCCTTCCGCCTGAAGAGCGTGCCGGGAGGGTTGTGCATTCTCGGCGGAACGCCGCTCGGAACGCTGTACGGCATGTATGAATTCCTGCAGCGCTGCTGCGACATCTGGTATGTGGCGCCGGGCGCGGAATACATCGGAACCCGGCGGATGCCGGCTCTGTCGGGAATTGATCTGACGCTCTCTCCCGCAATCAAAAGCCGCAGAATCTACCATGCGGGATATACGTGGCGCGACCGGAAAACCCGGGAGCAGTGGTATGAATTCGACCGGCGCAACCGCATCTCGTCCGAAGGGGGGGAATGCCCTTCCATGAAACCTTATCTCAAGTATCGCGACAAAAATTATGTCGTCTCCACGGCGCCGGGCCGCGCCATCCATAATTTCTACGATTATCTTTCTCCGGGGGACTATGCGAAAGAGCATCCGGAATATTTCTCCATGAACCGCGACGGAGTCCGCGACTGGCGCAGAAACGCGGGCGGGCAGCTCTGCCTGAGCAATCCGGAGGTTTTCAAAATCGTGCTCCGCCATCTGGAGGAAAGCATCGTCCGGGACCGCGCGGCCGATCCAACCGGATATCCGCGCGTCTATGATTTTTCCCAGGAGGACAACACCAATTACATCTGCTGCTGTCCGGAATGCGCCAAAATCATCCGGAAATACGGAGATTCCGACGCGGGACTCCTTCTCTGGTTCGTCAACCGTCTGGCGCGCGCCATACGGGAAAAATATCCGGACGTGCTCATCCGGACCTACGCCTATGTTTCCACGGAAAAAATCCCTTCCGGCATCCGGGCGGAAGACAATGTCATCATCCAGTACTGCGATCTCTATGCCAAATGCAACAATCTCCATTCCCTGACGCATCCGGTCAACCGGGAACGGATGGAACTCATGAAAGCCTGGAGCAAACATGCGGAACACCTGATGGTCTGGGATTACATTCTGCAGTCGGGCGATCTGCCGCTGAACCTGGTCGACGCCATTCCCGCTGACGCGAAATTCTTCCGTGACAACAGGATCGACTGGATTTTCATGGAGACGGAATTCCGGAACGAGGGAGCCAGTTTCGTGCATCTGAAGAACTTCGTCCTGGCGCAGTTCTATTTCAATCCGGACCAGAATCTCGAAAAGCTGATCGACGTCCACTGCCGCGCATGGTTCGGCAAAGCCCATGCGGAAATGAAAGAGTATCTCGCCTATCTCGGGCGCATGCAGGCGGAAAAACCAACCTCCGACATGGCGGCATGGCACAGGCGCGATCTCAGACACATCACTCCGGAAATGCTCCGCACCTGCCGCGCCATGATCCGCAAGGCGTTCAGCAGGGAGCGGGATCCTGTCATTCACCTCCGGATTCTGGCGGAGCAGAACGCGGTGGACCGGGCGCTGGTCAGAGCATTGCGCCCGAATCCCGCGCATGCGGAGGAGCGGAAGGCGCTGGAAAAAAATCTGACCGCAAACCGGATCCGGGTGATTGACTCCTGCGGATTCGTGAAACGCAAACGGGACGCCATCGTCAAAGGGATCCGCGATCAGGAGGCGGAGGAGAGTCTCGTCTTCCATGACCTTCCCCCGCAGCTTGCGGAGATTCCGAAGGAGCGCATCCGTTTTCTCGGTTCCTCGCGCCTTTCCTCCGGAGGGAGGAATGCAAAGCTGGCGACGGATCCGGATTCCACCATGCCCCGCGTTCTCATCTGGACGAATCCGAATCCGGAGAAGTTCACGGTAACCATCGGATGCGGCGTCTACGATCAGAAATGGAAAAAGAATTTCCCCTCCACGCTGCAGGCGGGCGGAGACGAGAAATTTCACTGGCAGCATGTCGGAAGAATCTCCCTGGGGCCGGCCTCCCGCTTCTACGCGCTGGACTGGCAGGCGGGAATCCGGCTTGACGGCTTTTTCCTGATCTCCGACGGCGCGCAGGAGGACCCGAATTCCTATGACCTCTGGGTCTCCGTGAAGTTTCAGGGACCGGCCTACCGTCCCGGCTCGAAAAAACAGAACGCGGTCCTCTTCGACCGCGCGATGCTGGTCCGCTGAAGGAAAGGGCAGCCATGACGACGCAGGACATTCCGGAAAACATATCCTCCGTTCCGCAGCCGCCGCGGGAGACATGGAGATTTGCGGAGGAGCTCCGCACGCGGGAAACGCGGCGTTTCCATGCGCCGCGCGGCATGCCCCGGGAGGGCGAAGCCGACCTGCGGAGGGGCGTCCGTGTCCGGATGTCGTTTCCCGATGCGCGGGATGTTCTCCGCACCGCCGTTTCCGATCTGAATGATTTTTTCCGGGAAACGGGAATCCCCGCCGGAAACGGACCGTATGAAATCCGGATGGAACAAGATTCCGGCGTCACCCCCTGGGACTCCTTTGAAATCGAGGTCGCGCCGGAACGCTGTGTCATCCGCGCGGCGCTTGCCGAAGGCGTCCGCAGGGGGATTTACCATCTGGAGGATCTGCTGCTCGGTGCGGGAGGCCCCTTCCTTCCAACCGGCCTGATCCGGCGCAGGGCATGGCTGAAAAACCGGATATCCCGCTGTTTTTTCAGTCCGGTGCGGCGCGCGCCGGATTTCCGCGGCGAGCTGGACGATGAGACGGACTATTATCCGGAGGCCTATCTGGACCGTCTGGCGCATGAAGGAGTCAACGGGCTCTGGATTCAGGGGGAATTCAGCGACCTCTGCCGCGTTCCGGAGATTCCCGAATGGGGCGTTCATGCCGCGCCGAAACTGAAAAAGCTCTTGGGAATCGTGGAAAAATGCGCCAGTTACGGGATTCGCGTTTTTCTGCTGACGATCGAACCATGCGCCTTTTCCGCGGATTCCCCGGTCCTGAAACGGCATCCGGAACTTGACGGCGCGGTTACAGGTGCGGGAACGCACTGCTTCTGTCCGTCGAGCGGGAAGGCGCACGGGATTCTGTCCGCCGCGGTGCGGAGCATTTTCCTCGCCGTGCCGGGACTGGGCGGAATCATCAACATCAGTCTCGGAGAGCGGACGACAAGCTGTCTATCCTCTCTGTCCCCGTTTCTCGGAAGCTCCACGGAGATTCGCTGTCCGCGATGCGCATCGCTGCTGCCGGAAGAAATTCTGTATCGCTCCGTATCCGCCATGGCGGAGGGAATGCGTTCCGTCTCTCCCGATGCGGAATTCATCAGCTGGATCTACCGCGCGCAGGACAAACCGGTCATGCCGTGGATCACGGAACTGTCGCGGAAAGTCCCGGAAGGCGTGATTTTTCTTTACAATTTCGAATCCGGCATAGAAGCGGTCCAGCAGGGGGGAAAACGGGTCGGCGGGGATTACTGGCTCTCGCTTCCGGGGCCGTCCGCACGGTTTGAAACTGTCGCGCGCAACCTTGCGCCGGGAGGACAGCTCGGAGCGAAAATCCAGACCTGCTCCTCCCATGAATGCGCGACGGTTCCCTTCCTTCCGGTTCCGGGACTGCTCTATCGCAAATACGAGGCGATGCGCCGCCTGGGCGTCACCACCTGCCTCATGTGCTGGTATTTCGGCAATTACCCGGGTCTGATGAACAAGGCCGCGGGCATGCTCGCCTTCGAGGAGTTCGCCGGCGGAGAGGAGGATTTTCTTTTCCGCCTCGCATCGGCGCAGTGGCGCGGGCAGGAATCCGGCATCGCGGAGGTCTGGAAAAAGGCCGCGGAAGCATATTCGCAGTATCCGCTGAGCAATGCAATGCAGTATTACGGCCCCTATCACGACGGCATCGTCTGGCCGCTTTATCCGACGGCGCAGTACCGGGAGCTGGCAATGACCTGGGTGCCGGACATGCCGGTCAGCGGGGATCATATCGGGGACTGTCTCCAGGATTTCACATTGAACGAGGCGGAGGCGCAGGCGCGTCTTCTTGCGGACCTCTGGGAGGGAGCCTTTGCAGAGATGCGCGCCCTGCGGAAGGAGACACCCGTGCAGAAACGGGAGTGGCTTCTCATGGAGGCGCTCGGAATTCTCTTCCGTTCCGCGGAACGCATTTTCCGTTTCTACCGGCTCCGCGGAGAAAACGGCCCGCGGGAAAAGATGAAACGCATCATGCGGGAAGAGGCGGCGGCCTCCGAACGCATGGCGGAACTCTGTGCACAGCTGCCGAGTCTCGGTTTCCATTCGGAAAGCGTCTCTTTCCGCTTTTTCCCGGAAAAGCTTCATGCGAGGGCGGCGCTCCTGCGCTCCTGGCTGAAGACTCCCCCTCCCCCGCTCCGGACCGATGCGGATTACACCGCCGGAGACGGTTTCATGGAAGCGGAGGATTTTTCATGGAAAATCGACAGTGCGGAAAACAGCGTCGTCATCACGCTCCGGATGCGGGGAGACCATGAGACGGACGAAATGTTCGTCGGGCTCTCCGCGGGATGCGAAAAACCGCCGCTCTGCCTCGCCCTGAACCGCCATCGGAAGTGCGTTTCCGCGATTCCGGGAATCGGAGCGGATATTCAGCAGGGAAACGGCTTCTGGCAGGCAGCGCTCACGCTTCCTCCTGCTCTCACCGGGCACAGCTTCCGGATCGGATTTCTGCGGAGCATGAACGATCCGGGAAGCGGCGCGCGCATCACGGCATCGCCCGAAATTCCCCGTCCCGTCCGGCCGCGTCTCCGTTACGGCTATGTCAATGTCCATTGCATGTGGAATGTGAGGCTTTCCGGCGCGGAGCAGACGGCAGAGAAAAAAGGAAACTCCACGGGCAAATCCGGCAGAAGCGCAAAAAAACCGGAAAAACATTTCAAAACAGGAAAATATGGAAACAGAAAAACAGGAGGACAGCCATGAGACACCGAAACCCGGCAGATCCCGCAAACTGGACGGTTCCGCGCAATTTCACCTTGATCGAGCTCCTCATCGTGATTGCGATCATCGCAATTCTCGCGGGCATGCTTCTGCCGGCACTTCAGATGGCGCGGGAAAAGGCCAGAAGCGCCAACTGCCTCGCCAATCTCCGGCAGATCGGCTCTGCCATGCAGATGTACATCGGGGACAACAAGGACTACATCACCCCCGGCCTGGTCTTCTATCCGGATCACAGCAAATCCCTGTACTGGGCGGCGCTCCTGCTGGATTACACGGGTTCGGGGAAAGGTGCGATTGAACCGACTGGGAACAATTACCAGGTGTCAGAAGGGCATCCTATCTCCAAAATCTTTCTCTGCCCGTCCGTCACCTCCCCCTGCTGGCGCTCCCTCACCCGGTATACCAGCCATCTGGGCTACGGCATCAATATGGCAATCGACCAGGGAGACGCCACAAAATTCACCGCCTCGAACTTTTCCAGAAAAATCACGACGATCGTCAGACACTCCGAACAGCTGCTGATATCGGAACCCGCCGCGGAATGTGCGGACGTCTCCGCCAGTCATCACGCCTACGTCAAACCGACGCCCGTCGCGTTCGCCTCCAGTCCGCTTCCGCAGCTCGGCTACATCCATGCCCGGCACGCGGGAAAAGCCAATGTCCTTTTCCTGGGCGGCAACGTATCGGCCGTTTCGAAACAGGCTTTGTCGGATACGAACTGTTCGACGATGCTTCCCTGGAACACCCGGCAGACGAAAAATCCGGGCTCGCTTCTGCATTTGTGACTTCGGAGGCGGCGGAATGGGCGGAAAGTTCAGGACGGAAAGCTGCGACTGTCTGGTTGCGGGAGGCGGAACGGCCGGAATCATCGCCGCGATTCAGGCGGGACGGGCGGGCGCCGATGTCATTCTCACGGAAATGAATCCGCTTCCCGGCGGCACCATGACCTTCGGGAAAGTATCCTCGCCGGCCTATTTTTTCGCCGGAGGGCGGAGAATCGTCGGCGGAATCGGCTGGGAGCTTGTGAAGGAAACCGTGGAACTCTCCGGCGGAAAACTGCCGGATTTCCGGGTCCCGGTTCCGGGGCATACCGGCCATGCCGTATATGTTGATCCGAATCTCTATCCCGTTCTGGCGGAGGAGAAATGCCTGCGGGCCGGCGTGCGGCTCCGCTATCAGGAGATTCTGACGGCCCTGAGGCCGCTCGGAAACGGCTGGGAGGCGGAAGTGACGGGAAACGGCGTGTTCCGGAAGATCAGGGCGCGCGAGGTCATCGACTGCACGGGCGATGCTACGGCGGTCCGGCTCGCCGGCGGCCCCTGCGTCCGCGGGGAAGAGCGCCAGCCGGGCACGCTGGAATTCCAGCTTTCCGGCTATGACTGCGCCGCTCTGGATGCGGATTCGCTGGAACGGGCCTTCCGGAAAGCCCTTGCCGACGGCGAACTCCAGCCCGGCGACTACTGTGACGCGGACAGGCCCCTGATCCGCTATCTCCGGAGCCGCGGCTACAATCTCCAGCACATCTTTCATGCGGACGCTTCGGATTCCGAAAAGCAGACCAGCGCAAGCATCACAGGAAGGCAGCGTCTTCTGGCCATGCTGCGTTTTCTCCGCCGCCAGCCGGGCCTGGAAAACTGTGTCATCGCCGACGCCGCGCCGCTGACGGCCGTCCGCGAAGGCTGGAGAATCCTCGGAGAACGGACCGTCACGGAGGAGGACTATCTTCAAGGCGTCCTGTATGACGACGCAATTGCCTGGAGCAGCTACTTCATCGACGTTCATCATGAGACCGGGGTCCGGCGGCGCCATCTTGCGCCGGGCGTCTTTCCGACGATCCCCTTCGGCGCGCTGATTCCCCGCGGAATGAAGCGCATTCTCGCGGCCGGCCGTTCCATCTCCTCGGACCGGGGCGCGTTCTCCGCTCTGCGCGTCGGAGCCTCCTGCATGGCCATGGGACAGGCGGCGGGAGCGGCTGCCGCGCTTGCGGTCCGGACAGGCATTCCTTCGCGGGAGGTTCCGCTCGACTCGATCCGGAAACTGCTGCGGGATCACGGGGCGGCGGTGCCGCTCCCCGGCGTCGTCACCGAGCCGGAATATCCGGAGGATCCCGCCTGACGCTTCCCCTGTCCTGTGCACGGGAAACGGATTTCAGCGCCCGGTTCTCCGGGAATTGAGGAATTTCTTCACGCCTTCGAATCCCTCCTTGTCGGCAATCGCCTTCACCATGCGGAATCCCCGGCCGTAGACAGGATCCGTATTGGACTCGATGCGCCGGTTCAGTTCCTCGCGCCTGTGAAGTTTGTTGTAGAGCCAGCCGACATATTCGGCAAACCCCTCCCGGATCGCGGGATCGCGGATTCCGGGAAAATAGGTCACAAGCCAGTCATGTCCCAGCTCGTGCGCCATGACATACTCCATACGCTCTTTCGGAAGTCCCTCCAGAACATAGACATGGAAACGTTCGGACGTTTTCTTCTCTTCTTCGGAAATCTTCCGTCCCAGCAGATTGCGCTTTACGACGGTCTTCATCTCGGCAAGATATTCGAAAAGTCCCTGCTCCGTCACAATCCCGGACTCTCCGCGCGACTTCCGGTGGAGCGTTTCCTGGTCGATCAGGAAGAAACGGATCGGATGATCGGTTCCGATTCCAAGCTTATGCTTCAGATCGTTCCGCACAAGCTGAAAATATCCGCGCGCCTCGCCTTCATCGGAAACGGCGCTTTCCGCGCACTTCGGACAGATGACGCGCCCGTCCGCAAGCCTTCTGCCGTCCGTGGGAATCTGGCAGGCGAAACAGCGCGGCTTTTTGAGACAGTCCGGACATGCGAAAAAGGAGTTGTCCGCCGCGAGAGCTCCGGCGGCGGAGCGTTTGCCGCAGACGGTGCATTGCGGAAGCTGCGATTCGTAGCACTTGCGGGAACAGAAGATTTTATCTCCGGAAGACAGATAGGCGCCCCGGATTTTTCCGCCGCAGACGGAACACTGCGGAAGAGAGCGTTCCAGACTCCGGTCCGCACAGGAACGCGAACAGTAGTTTTTATTCCTGAGAGAATAGTAAGCGCGTCCCGGCGCGATTTTCTTTCCGCACCAGGCGCATTTCATTTGCTCCGCCGCAGACAGAAGCGACGGAAACAGCAGAAGCGTGACAAGAAAGGAACAAAACCGCCCCGGAAAAAATATGGATTTTATTCGTCTCATAAGCGCAACTCCCTGTTGCATTTCCGCCGAAGCGGAGTTACTGTACTGTATAATGAAAAAGACAGGAATGCAAGGGAATTTGTTCCTGCCGGAGACGATTTCGGAGTTTTACAGATGAGCAAAACCGTCAGCGCCAGTTTTGAAATCAGGAATTCCTGCGGTCTTCATGCAAGACCGGCGTCGCTTTTTGTACAGGAGGCGTCCGTCTACGACGCCGAAATTTCCGTGCAGAACGAAACGACCGGTGAAAAGGCGGACGGGAAAAGCCTGATGGGGCTCCTGATGCTGGCCGCGCCCTGCGGGACGCGCCTGAAAATCACGGCAAGCGGTTCCGACGCGGACCGGGCGCTGGAGGCGCTCGGAGCGCTCATCATGAAAGGATTCGATGAAGAATAGCGGCGCCAAAGCGGGACCTCCCGACAAAACAGTCAAGCGGGAGATTCTTTTTCACGGAATTCCGGCATCCCCCGGAATCGCCATCGGCACCGTGATGCTGATAGCCGACTCGCACCGCGATCTGGTGCGGGATGTCAAAACCGCCAGAATCACTCCGGAGCAGGTGGAACCGGAAATCACGCTGTTCCGGCAGGCCGTCGACAGGACAAGAGAGGAAATCAAGGAGCTGCGCACCCGGGTGCAGTCCTCTCTGGAATCCCATGAAGCCAACATCTTCGATGCGCATTTTCTCATTGTCGACGACAAAATGCTGATGAACGAGGTCTGCTCGTCCGTGACCAAAAAACTGATCCCTGCGGACGCGGCGTTTTCCCAGACCATGCAGAAATACATCGCGGCGATTTCCGCAGTGCCGGACCCCTATCTTCGCGAACGCGCCGCGGACGTGCAGGACGTGGCGGCGCGGATTCTTTCAAATCTGTATGGCCTGGAACGTCCGAAACTGGATCATCTGCCGGGACCGCGCATCATCATCGCCAGAGACCTGACACCGTCCGACACGGCACTTCTCGACCGGTCCAACGTGCTGGCATTTGCGACGGAATCCGGCAGCAAGACCTCCCACAGCGCAATTCTGGCGCGCTCCATGCGGATTCCCGCGATCGTCGGCATGAGCCACTTCGTCGAACGGATCGAAGACGGCGACAGAATGATTATCGACGGCTTTCTCGGCATCGCGATCCTCAATCCCGAAAAACAGACCGTCGAGCTCTATGAACAGAAGGAAAACCGCAAGGCGAAACTCTACAACGAGCTTCTCCGCGAAACCCAGCTGCAGTCGGAAACCACGGACGGCTACCGGATTCATCTCGCGGCCAATGTCGAAAACGCCGACACGCTGGAGGACGTCAAGAAATACGGCGCATCCGGAATCGGCCTTTTCCGGACGGAATATCTTTACATGAACCGCGCCACGCTGCCGGACGAGGAGGAACAGTTCGAAGTCTACCGGAAAGTTGCAACGGCGATGGACGGTCAGCCCGCGATCATCCGGACGCTGGACATCGGCGGCGACAAACTCTCGGAAGCGCTGGGCTCCTACCACGAGCAGAATCCCTTCCTCGGACTCCGCGCGGTGCGTCTCTGCCTGGAGAAACCGGAAATCCTGAAAACCCAGATGCGGGCGATTCTCAGGGCCGGAGTCTTCGGAAAGATCCGCATGATGTTTCCGATGGTGTCGTGCATGGACGAGCTGAACAAACTTCTGAAGCTTCTGGAAGAGGTCCGCTCGGATCTGAAAAACACCAATACGAAATTCGACGGTTCCATGGACATCGGGCTCATGATTGAAATTCCGTCCGCCGCGCTGATCGCCGACAAGCTGGCGAAAAAGGTGGACTTCTTCAGCATCGGCACCAACGACCTTGTGCAATACACGCTGGCGGTCGACCGGAACAATGAACGCGTCGCGCATCTTTACGCGCCGACGAATCCGGCGGTTCTGGAACTGATCTGGCGGACGGTGGACGCCGCGGAACGCAACGGCATCTGGGTCGGAGTCTGCGGCGAAGTGGCGGGCGATCCCCGCTACGTGCCGATTTTGATCGGGCTCGGCGTGAAGGAGCTGAGCATGTCGCCGCTCTCCATCGGACATATCCGGCGCCTGATCCGCAACGTCTCCATGTATGACGCCGAACGCCTCGCCGAGCAGGCGCTCGCCGCGGAAACCGCGGAGGAGGCCCTTGCATGCTCCATGGAATATCTGCAGAAAAAAGTGCCTGAAGTTCTGCATCAGCACGAGCTCTGACCACGCGAAGGGAAAAACGTCCTCCCCCGCCCGGAGCAGCACTCCCGCGTTCCGGAATCGCTTTCACTCCTGCCGCACGGGCGGTACAAATTTCGCATTTCCTTTGGAAAAAAGCTGGAAAAAAAGCGGAAAACGGAGTCTATTAATAGGATCAGAATCAATCATCAAACAAAGAGAAACATTTATGTTGAAAAGCGAAACCATACTGGTCCTGGATTTCGGCTCCCAGTACAGCCAGCTGATCGCGCGCAGGATCCGCGAATGCAGTGTTTACAGCCGGATTGTCCCGTTCCGGATCAGCGCCGATGACATTCGGAAAGAAGCGCCCGCAGGCATCATCCTGAGCGGCGGTCCCGCAAGCGTCTATCAGGAGGGGGCGCCGCAGTGCGATCCCCGGATTTTCGATCTCGGGATTCCGGTTCTCGGCATCTGCTACGGGATGCAGCTCACGGTGCGGACGCTCGGCGGCGAGGTTGCGCGGGGGAAGGCGCGCGAATACGGGAAAGCCGAAATCGAAGTCTGTGCGGAATCCCCCCTGTTCGCCGGATTCCCGGACAGGGGACAGGTCTGGATGTCGCACGGTGACAAGGTCACGCGGATTCCGGCCGGCTTCTCCCGCTTTGCCCGGACGGCCAACACGGAATTTGCCGGAATTCAGAATCCGGAAGGGAAAATCTACGGCATCCAGTTCCATCCGGAAGTCGTTCACACGCCGAAAGGGCAGACCATCATCACGAACTTCTGCCGGCACATCTGCGGCTGCTCCGGCAGCTGGAACATGGAGTCGTTCATAGAAACAAGCATCCGCGACATCCGTGAAAAAGTCGGAAATGAAAAGGTGATCCTCGGACTCAGCGGAGGGGTCGATTCCTCCGTGGCCGCGGCGCTGATCCACAAGGCGGTCGGCGATCAGCTCACCTGCATCTTCGTGAACAACGGAGGCCTGCGCAAAGGCGAACCCGAACGCGTCAAGGCGCTTTTCGGCGGGGCCTTCCGCATGACGCTCAAATATGTCGACGCGGAAGCGCGCTTTCTGGAAAAACTCAAAGGGGCGAGCGATCCCGAGCGCAAACGCAAAATCATCGGTCACGAGTTCGTCAAAGTCTTCGACGAGGCCGCCTCCGAGATCTCCGACGTGAAATTTCTTGCGCAGGGCACGACCTATCCGGATGTCATTGAAAGCGTCTCAATCGACGGGAATCCGAGCGCGGTCATCAAAAGCCACCACAACGTCGGGGGACTTCCCGCGACAATGAACCTGAAACTCCTGGAGCCTTTGAGCCGGCTTTTCAAGGACGAAGTCCGCGAAGTGGGACGCAAGCTCGGGCTCCCCGAGGAAATGGTGATGCGCCAGCCCTTCCCCGGCCCGGGGCTGGCGGTCCGCATGCTCGGCGAAGTCAACAAGAAAGACCTGGACACGCTCCGCGACGCGGATGAAATCATCGTCGATGAGATGAAAAAGGCGGGACTCTACTACAAGACATGGCAGACGTTCGGCGTGTTCATCCCCGTCAAGACCGTCGGCGTCATGGGCGATGAGCGGACGTATGACAACGTGATTGCGCTGCGCGCGGTGGACAGCCAGGACGGCATGACGGCGGACTGGGTTCCCCTCCCCTACGATCTTCTCGGACGGATTTCCAACCGGATCATCAACGAGGTGAACGGCGTGAACCGCGTAGTCTACGACATCACGTCCAAGCCGCCGGGAACCATTGAATGGGAATGAGCAACCGATGGAAATCCTTGGAGGAACGGCAAGGGGAATGGTTCTGAAGGCGCCCTCCGGCGCGGCGGTCCGGCCGACCGCTGTGCGGGCGCGCAGAGCGTTGTTCGACAGTCTCGGAGATCTCACGGGCAGACACGCGTGCGACCTTTTTTCCGGAACGGGAGCGGTCGGTTTCGAATTTGCAAGCCGCGGGGCGGCATCCGTCCTCTTTGTGGAGGCGGCGCAGCAGTCTCTCGCCGCAATCCGGTCAAATCTGAAGAGGATCGAACCGCACTGCCCGGATTGCAGATTCACCGTATTCGGCGGCCGTCTCCCGGAATGCGCCGCGCGCCTTGCCGGATTTCAGACGCCGGACCTTCTCTTTGCGGATCCCCCGTATGCCGAATCCCCGGAACTGCTAGACGGACTTCTGCGCGAACCGTCCTTCCGCGCATGGACCGGAAACGCGCTCCTGATCTGGGAACTCCCGGAAACGAACTTCCAGCTGAAAATATTTCCGGCCCCCTGGAAAATCCGTGCGGTCAAATCCTTCGGCGGCGCCCGTTTCCTTTTCATCGGGAAGGCATGATTTCCTGCGCCATCGGGATTTTTTCATGAGAAAAGCGAAAAAAGCCGGAAAAATCCGCGCGGTTTCCCGATTTTTGATTTGACAAGGAGATTTGTGAATGTAGTGTAAGGGAAATCAGAACTTAAGCAAATGTGTGTTTTACTTGCAGTAACATTTTGACAGGAGAGAAACGAGTCATGGGTATTTTGAACAGAGTCATCAACATCCTGATTTTGCTTGCAGCAATTGCGGCCGTGGTGTTTTCCTATATGCTTTTCAGCAAGCGCAATGATCTGACGGACGGATGGCGGAAAATGGCGGAGGCGATCAATGCGACCGCCGCGACACTGGATGACAAAAACGCCTCCGGCACGAAGGCAGCCCAGGAACTCGCCACCGAAAAAATGAAACACACCGAATATGCAAATCTGGATCAGGTTCTGCCGAAGCTGAAGGACAACGCATCAAAAATCGTCAAACAGCGCAATGACCTGGCCATGTCCCTCCAGAAAGCGGCAAACACCCTGGAAATCACCGGAGTGAATGCCAAAGACTTCCAGAATGTCACCACCTATGAAAGCAAGGACAAGGATCTCAGTTCGAAAATCTCGGATTTCAAACGCAACCGGGACAACGTATTCTCCAACTACGTCCGGACCGGAAGCACCGCAGGCGTTTCCATCTCCGCCAATGACCTGAAGGATCCCTCCAAGGCGAATGCCGCCGCACAGAAAGTCAATACCCAAATCAACGACATCAAGGCGCGCCGCGACCGCTTCTCTTCGCATATTGCGGCCGTCAGCCGGACCCTGGGCCTGAAGAATCCGAATCTCGGCGGAACCAATTATGCCTCCGAACTCAATACCTCTCTTGCCGCAGTCCGGAAATACAAAGCCGATGCGGATTCCACGAAAAACGCTCTCGCAGCGGAAAAGAGAAGAACCGCTTCCTTGAACAATCAGATTGCCGCGCACCGCAAAACGATCTCCAACCATCTCGCAGACATCAAGTCAAAACAGAAAAGAATTGATGAACTTCTCCGCGTGATCTCCGACGACGGAAAATCGCGCATTCCGGAAAAACTGCTGACGAGCAGCGATCCGGAATGCTACGGATATGTCAAGGGGAAAGTGGAATACATCGACAAGGACTACGGTTTCATTACGATCAACATCGGCAGAAAATATGAATTTGTCCAGAAATACGGCATCAAGGACAACAAGGTTCCTTTCCCGCTGACCACAGGAAAAATCATGACCGTCGCGCGCGGGCTGAACAGCAGCAGTCCGGAATTCATTGGAAAGGTTCTCGTGGCAAAAGTGGATGACTACAGCGCAATCTGCAATCTTGTCAGCGGAAAGCTTTCCGACCTCCGCCCCGGCGATGACGTTTATTTCGCCGCGGAAGACATCGCCGCCGCGACAGGAAAAGCCGCCGCACCGGCGCAGAAGACTCCGGCCGCACAGCAGGCTCCGGCAAAGAAATAAGGAGACGCTCTCATGTATGTTTCCAAAATTTTTACGGCGACAACAATTCTCACTTTCCTTCTTCTCGTGGCGGTCCTGGTGCTGCAGGCGCTTGAGATGAAGGCGTATGAGATGTTTTGATTGATCTGCATTCACGGCAAAAAATCAAATCGGAAGACCGTCCGCTCCAAGGCTGTGACGGTTTTTTTGTATGGGAAGGACTTGCGCATGAAAATTCTGACCGCCGCACTGATCCTGCTGTCCGCAGGACTCCTGCTCTGCGGCTGCACCGACTACGAACGGGCGGGAGTCAATCCGCGTCCCTTCAATGAACCCAGAAGCTGGGAAATCAATCCGTATGGAACCAGTATGTTCCAGAACTGAAGCGTTGCTGAAGCATTTTGGAATCCGGCGATGAAACTCCTTTTTCTTCTCCTTGTCTTCTTCTGCAGTATTTCCCGCGGCACTGCCGCGGATGGAACTGCGGAATACACGGGAGTCATCCGGCAGGCGGAAGCTGCGGATGCGGATTTTGCCGGATACAAACATCATGAGCTGTATGTTTTTGTGAATGAAGCAAGGGTTTATCCCCGGATCCTCCGGCAAGGCGCGCGCAATTTCAGGATCGGCGAGAAATTCCGTTTCCGCTATCGCTCCGGCGACCAGATCCGTGTGATTTTCTGCCGGAAAAACATTCTCGGAAGAGAAATTCTTCTCAATGCCGGTTCCGCGTCGCCGGACGCTTTGAACGAACTGTTCGGGAAGGTGATGAAAACGGGAAAAGCGACAGTCGAGCTCGCGCTGCATGTGCCGGAGGGGAAATACAGAATCAGCCTGAAAGAATCGTCTTTCGCACCGGAAGACGCGGTCGCCTGCGGAGGCACGGTGAAGGGAGAGGATTTCAAACGCAGGATGGCGGACTTTCTGATCCGCCTCCAGGAGTCTCCGCCTGAAGAACGGTCGCGCATCCTCAAAGAACAGACCTTCCGGGAACTGGCGGACTGCGCTGCGCAGTCGCTGGAAAAACTGGATCACCGGATCATGGTGCGGCAGAACGGGCGTGTGATTTTCGATTCCTGGACGCGGGGATGCCGGGAAACGGGACGAAGCGTGAAATGGAAAAATGTCTCTTTTGAAATCGACTGGCGGATCGGAGACTGGATTGAAGTGCATTTCCTGGATGCAGATCTGATGGACGACGATGTCGTTTTCAAGCGTCTCACGAACACACCCTTTTCCATTCAGCTGCTGAAAGGTTCCGTAAGCGGCGGAATTCTCTCGAATTCCTCGGTTGTCTTTTCCGCGGAATATCTGGAATGAAACGCTTCGGAACGGCTGCCAGACAGGAATTCCGCCCGCAGGAGGAAAAACAGGCGGAAGAATTTACCGGAAAGCTCAGAGGAAAAAAGTTCGATCTTCCATCCTTCTTCCTTCCGGCTCTTGAAACTTTGCCGCCGGGCGAGTATATTGCAGCCTGATTTATCCAACACCCAAAGAAAGGACTGACTCATGTATATCGGCAGAATCGTCGCGGCAGGAATGACACCGAATGGAAATGTGACAGCAGCTTACCGGGTATCCTCCCGTTCCTTCCCGAACCGGACGGCACAGCTCCGGGACGAGACCGTCGCCATCATGCCGAGACGGGGCCATGAAGCGGACCTTGCGAAGAGCCCCTACATCGCCTACAATGCCCTGCGCCTCTCCGGGTCCATCGCACTTGCGACAAACGGCTCTCAAACCGATCCGATCATTGAAAAAATCGCAATGGGAATGCCTGTCCGCGACGCAATGGCGCTGGTGCTTCTGGCAATGGATTATGAAAAGGACACGCTCTGCACGCCGCGCATCTGCGCCGCCGTGGATGCCTCCAAAAAGATCGCGACGCTCGGAATTGTCCGCAGGGATGCCGTTCTCGTTCGAGAGTTTGAACTTGCGCCGGGGAAAATCTTCTACGTTTCCACCTATGAAAAGAACGCCCCCTGCAAACACAATCTGGACGAGGGATTCAACGTTGAACACGCGGACGACATCTGCGAATACATGATTTCCGGCGGAGTCTTCGGCGGTTTTGAAAAACCCGTAACCGCCGCTTCGGCTGTCTGGAACGGCAAGAAATACGATCTTGCCGTCGCAGACGCGGCAGTCTGAGGCGGACAGCACGATCATGTCGGTTATTGACACCCTGAATCCCGAGCAGCGGGCGGCCGCCTCGACGATCGAAGGTCCACTGCTCGTTCTCGCCGGCGCGGGAACCGGAAAAACCCGCGTCATCACCTGCCGCATCGCCTATATGATCGAACAGGGGATTGCGCCGTCGTCCATTCTCGGCGTAACCTTTACCAACAAGGCGGCGCGGGAAATGCGCGAGCGCCTCAATACCCTTGTGCCGCCAGCCCTGTCCAAGCTGGTAACGCTGGGAACTTTTCATGCCTTCTGCGCACGCGTGCTTCACCGGGACATCCATCTTGCGGGAAACTACAATTCCAACTTCAGCATCTCCGATGACGCCGATCAGACCAGTATCGTCCGGCAGGCTGCCGCCGAGCTCGGATACTCGAAGGATGAAATCAACACCGCCGAGGCGCTTGCCTACATCGGCAGAATGAAAAATCAGCTCAAATGGCCAGCCGACGCACTTGCGGAGGACGGCGATTCCTATTCCGACCGCGCCCATTACGCTAAAATTTACGAACGCTACCAGCAGATGCTCGAACTCCAGAATACCCTGGACTTTGACGACATGCTTCTTCTGACGCTCAAAATCTTCGAGGAGCATCCCGAAGCTCTCAAGCACTATCAGGAAATCTACCGTTACCTGCTGGTCGACGAGTATCAGGACACGAACATGGCGCAGTTCCGCATCCTGCGTCTGCTCGCAGGAAGAAACCGGAACATCTGCGTGGTCGGCGACGACGACCAGAGCATTTACTCCTGGCGCGGCGCGGTCGTGTCGAACATCCTGGACTTTCCAAACTATTTTCCCGGAGCAAAGGAGATCAAGCTCGAACAGAACTACCGCTCCACCAACACCATTCTGAATACGGCAAACGCGGTCATCGCCAAAAACGGGAAACGCTACGAGAAAAATCTCTGGTCGGCGAAGGGACACGGCGAGATGGTCAAGGTGTTCCGCCTCCGCAACGGCGAAGCCGAGGCACAGTTTGTCGCAGACGCGATAGAAGACATGATCGCGCGGAATCCGGACATGTGCTACTCCGATTTTGCAATTCTCTACCGCTCCAACTATCTTTCCCGTCTTTTTGAGCAGGAATTCCGACGCAGGGGCATTCGTCCGAAAATCATCGGCGGACAGGAATTCTTTCAGCGCAAAGAGGTCAAGGACGCCGCCGCGTATCTCAAACTGATCGTGAATCCGCGCGACGACCAGAGTCTTCTGCGTGTCCTTTCCGTGCCGCCGCGCGGTCTCGGCGACAAGGCGATCCTCACCCTCCGCGACATGCAGAAACGCAAACACCAGCCGCTGCTGACACTGCTGGGATCGAAAGAATACCTGGCTTCCGTAACTAAAAACGCGGCAGCTTCGGCGCGCGCATTTGCCGAATGCATCGAAACATTCAGAGAAATCTTTTCCGAAAAAGGAAATCTCGCGTTTCACGCACAGGATTATCTGGACCGGATCGGCTATCTGAACGGCCTTCAGAAAATCTACAAGGATATCAAGGATGCTGAGAAACGCAGGGAGAACATTCTGGAATTCACCAACTACATGGGCTCCTTTGAAGCGGCGCGCGGCGGAGCCTGCACACTGGCCGAGTTCATGGAATCCTACTCGCTGATGGACGACAATGACCGTACCGACGACGAGGAGCGCGACGCCCCGATCATGACGACGATTCATGCCTCCAAAGGCCTGGAGTTTCCCTGTGTCTTTCTGGTCGGCATGGAGCACGGACTCTTTCCGCATGAACGCTCGCTGGAGGAACACTCCGGCGACGAGGAACGCCGTCTCTTTTATGTGGCGATCACCCGCGCCCGCGAGTATCTCTTCATGACCTATTGTGCGGAACGATTCAAATATCATGAATTCATCCGCCAGCGCCCCTCCTCTTTCCTGAACGATCTTCCCGATGATTATGTGGAAAAACCGAATCTGGACGAATACTTTCACACCGTTTCGGAAGAGGAAATGGTAAACGTCTTTGCGGATATTCTGAAAGATCTGAATGAGAACTGAATCATCCCAGAAATCAGCGGGATAAAGTTGTTTCCCGTGCAGGCGAGTTCCGATGTCTTATCATCTTGCAGACATCCCATGAAAGAGTATTTCATCCCCCTTCCCTGTGATACAACTGACACCCTCTGAAAAGATAAAAACCTCTCATCCTTTCAGTGAGAAGCAGCAGAACTTTTCAGCGATGTCATCGTTTCAGATTTCCCGAGCAGCTCACAGATCATCGGGATGGAATATCCGATCTTATTGCTTCATTTATTCCGGATTCACACCTTTCCTGCAGAGGAACGGGAAAAATATTTCAGAAAAACGAATCCGCGGCTTTTCTTTTTTGAAAACGGGATTATTTTATATCACTTTTGACGGGGCATAGCGCAGTTGGTAGCGCGTCTGCTTTGGGAGCAGAAGGTCGCGAGTTCGAATCTCGCTGCCCCGACCATTTTCAAAATTCTCCGCCGACCGGTCTTCTGGTCGGTTTTTTCGTTTCGGGGGTAAATTTGAGCTCAACTCGCGTTTTGCCCGAAAGCGGAGAATCTCCACTTTTCTCTTATGAAGGTGTGTTTCAGACCCTCTCCCGGTAAATTCTCCGGGGGAGTAAAAGACCGGTCTTTTGGTCTGGAGAGCATTTTTTGACGGAAACACACGTCGAGAAGCTCGACCTTTGATCGTCAATTTTTCTCTGCTATACATTCATTTTGTAATCTTTTATTAAGGTAACATGTTTGTAATCAACTGATAATGCAAAAATAAACTTGCAAAGGACATGTGTTCAAAAAATCAAGAGGTCGACCCCTTATTCGCGCAATTCATAACAAAAGACTTTTTGATTCAGAGAATTTTTCGAGTTTTGCGAAATTCGCTTTTCAGAACAAACGACCTGACGACAACATTCGGACAACATTAATCCTGTCGAAGAATATTCAACTTTTATGCTATTCCGATTCCAGTCAACATTCTGAAATTTACTGCTGACAGGTCTTCTGTTCATTTTGTTTTGGTGGTCAAGTTGAATCAACTTACGTTTTCCAGACAGTGGAGAATCTTCATTTTTCACTTAGATGGGGTAGACCATCTTTCGGTAGATTTTCCAGCGCGTGAAGGCTTGGTTTTTAGTGCCAAATATCACAAGGAATACTCTGAGCTTCAGCTTGAAGTTCGAGCAGATTATTTTCCGCATA
>CALXSJ010000010.1 GCA_944391115.1 uncultured Victivallales bacterium
CCTCTTCTGTTGGAGTTACAGATAACATACCACACCTTTTCAATATTACAATATAAATTTATGCAACTTTGCTTATGGGGAACAGACCGATTTCAAATAAATCGCAGGAAGAATGCGACAAGTGGAAGAACAGCCATTCCGGCTGATTTTTGAACTGGGCTATTTTCATTGTGAGACAGCCGTTTCCCGACGGAATGGAGAAAAGCGCCATTTCCATTCCGTCATGTTCCAGAACCGAGATCCCGTCGGCTGCCCGCTCCCGAAACAGCGACCGGCCGTCTTTTGTCTTGACCGAAAGAAAATTCGATGTGGACCAGCTTCCCGGATTGTTGGGGCGTCTCCAGTATTCGATTCCAAACATGAAGTCGCCCCACTGACTTTGAATCAACGTGTCATCCATGCCGCCGGTGGTGATTTTGTAATTGATTTTTCCATTTCCCAGATGAAGCGTGTAAGTCGTCTGCCGGCAAGAAATTCCGTTCCGCTGAATTGTCCCGTCTTTTCGTTTGATTGAGGGAACGGCACACAGTGTCATGCCGAGAATCCCGATGCCCAGAATGAGGATGATTTTCTTCATAATCATTTCACCTTTATTTTATGTTTGGCAGACAATCCTGTCGCCGCATCGCTCACCGCGATGCAATAATCCCCGACAGGATCGCCGTATGCGAAATCCAGAAGATATTCCGATTTGCCGCAAACAGTTCTGCTGCGGTTTCTGATCTCCTGTCCATCCGGACCGGTGAGAGTAATCCTGTAAACACGTCCGGAGATATCTTCCGGGCCGGAAATCCGGAGTATCACCCTTCCTCCGCGATTTACCGTCCCGGGACATTGCAGGATCGGAGGAGACTGCTTTTTTTCAAACAAGGCAAAGCAGTGGAACGGAGTTTTCGAAAAATCAAATGCAAGCCGGGGAGATTGTCCGATCAGCCCCTTCCGGCATTCATAGATATATTTGCTTTTTTTCAATTCGGCATGAAGGACCCGGCCGATATCCTTTTCCCGGCAAAGCGCTGCCAGCATTTCAAATCCTTTCATTTTCCGCGGGCGCACCATCAGGTCATTGCTGAAATCAGGAATTGCAGCCATCGCCTCAACACCGGCCGTCTGCATAAGACGGTCCAGGAACCCGTTGAGCGGTGCGTCCGATGCGGAGTTGTTTTCCATGACAGAAAGCGATGCGTTTAAAAGAACAGCCTTTCCTCTGCCGTATTTCCGAATGCGAAGCCCGGGATTTCCGGGAACGGCGTAAGCCTTCCCCGCCCGCAAAGTCAGATTTTCCGCAGCAGCGGCGTAGGGCAGAATTTCCAGTTCCTTTGCCGTTTCAAATGTCAGATCTCCGAAAAGCGCCGCCAGCGGATTTTTCCGGCGTTTCTTCAGATTTTCATTGAGAATCGCAATGTTCGCATCCGCCACGGTGATCCCGCCTCGTTCCGTGAATGCGAGAATGGCGGCACATTCACGGTCGCTCAGGGCTGATGTCCCGCAAAGGAAAAGAATTTTTGCCGATTGCAGGCGCTCCAGCGTATTCAATGATGTAAAATTGAATCCGAGTCCCCGTTGATAGCAATAGCGGAGCAGCGGATTCAAACTCGCCTCCGGCTTTACACAGCGGCTGTCGGCTGCTGCCGCAGCAGCGGATGCATGACTGTAATGGAACAGGATCCCGTCGTCCGGAAGCGGAGTGCGGATCAGAAGATGCGCAATCCCGTAATTCAGGTCATCCAGAAACGGCATGTAATTCCGCAGATACTCCGCCTCGGAAAGATCTCCGGCATGACTGCTTTCGCTCAGAGCCGGATTGATGATAAACCAGGCATGCCCGTTGATGGCGCCCTGGATCAGGTGTTCCCACAGTTTATAGGGATAAGAGGCGCGCTGGCTGCAATATCCGCCCCACCAGATCGTCCGGATGCGATCCGCTCCGAAGGCGCGCAGCGCTTCATTCCCGATCATGTTGCTGTATGGACCCCAGAAATCCAGCCCGGCAAGCATCTTTTCCAGGTTTCCCGCGGG
This sequence comes from uncultured Victivallales bacterium, assembly GCA_944391115.1. Taxonomy (GTDB): domain Bacteria; phylum Verrucomicrobiota; class Lentisphaeria; order Victivallales; family UBA1829; genus UBA11452. Next base: position 2,020 of record CALXSJ010000010.1, read on the forward strand.
AGATCCTTCTGCGCCGACCCGCGCCCGGGGATCGACTTTTTTGATCTCAGCGGCAAGAAAATGATGAAGGTCCACATACATTTTCTCCACGTATTCCCGGTGATCGTTGAAGGCGATGAGATTGCCTGTCCGCTTTGCCTCTTCGGGCCGCAGGTGCGGGACCGATGCAAAATCCGGATAGTCCGCTTCGTATTCGCTGTTCAGGTTTCCGATATCCCCGTATTTTTCCTGAAGAAAGTCCGCAAATCCTTTCCGGTCGGATTTCCCGAATCCGGCATCATAGGTGAAATGATTCTCATCTCCGAGATTGTAAAGCACGGGACTCAGATCCTTCAGATAGGAGGCCTGGCTGCGGACCGACAGGCTCCAAAGCCGCCGGACTTCCGGACGGCAGAAGGATTCATCCCCGCCCAGTTCCCTCCAGTCTTTCCTGTAAGCCTGCGGCAGAAACCACCAGCGGGGAAATCTGACTTCCCCCTTCGGACCTGCGGTAAGTTCGATTCTAGTCACATACGGGCAGATTTTTTCATTCCGGAATGCGGTTTCATCTTTTCCCTTTTTAAAAAAGTGCAGCGCGATGTTCCAGCCCAGGCGGTCAATGATGCGTTCCCCGAAGGCCGGATTGAAGGTGCAGCCCACATGTCCCCAGGTAATCTGGATGTAATCCTCCAGCGAATAATCAGGAAACAGAATTTGACATTCCGCATGTGCACTTTCCCCTTCCGCATTGGAAACCGTACAGCGCAGATATCCCCCGATTGCGGGCATCCGGTAATTCTGCATTTCAAAAGAAATCTCCTGTGCGCCTTTCGGAACGGACAGCATTTTTCTGGACCATATATTGCGGTAAGGGGCATCCAGAAGTTCAGCCTGAACTCTGAGGTCCGTCTTTGCGGCAGAAGCGAGTCTCAGTTTCCCGCGGAAGGGACGTCTGTCATTCACAACCCGGGGAGCCTCGACAGAAAGAGCGCCGAAGGCGGACTCCACAAGAAAAGGATGCGTCATGAAAGCGGTCAGTTTTCCTTTTTCCCGGAGCAGAAAATCGGCCGCATATTTTCCAGCAGGAAGCCCCTGAAAATCCAGATTGTTCCGAATGACAGCATTCTCCTGATTCCGAATCCTTCCGGAAGCATCCGTCCCAGGAGGGGGACTCATGATGAAAGCCCCCCGATCTTTCCGGACCGGAATGGCAGGAATTTCCCATCCGGATGCATAATACAGCAGACGGGCCAGAAAAACCTGAGAGGTTTCATACTGGAAAAACCAGTCATAATCATATTGGAAGAAAGGCGTCAGTGCGACGCCGTCCTGATATCCGGCCCCATAATCCACCTCGATGATCCGTCCTTTCCCGAAGCGCCACGCATTGAAAATGCGTTGCTCAAAATCGTTTGGACGGACACCCGGCAATTCCGATGCAAGAGACACCCATTCCGGGCGCGGCAGCGGTTCCGCATAAGGTTTGCGGTATGGTATCCGCTCCAGTTTTTTCCATGATTCCCGCGACTGGATCCTGACAAGTCCGCATCCATTCCGGATCATGGACAGAAGACGGAATTTCTGTTCATCCGGCAAAATGGAGAAATGGACATTTCCCATGACGACGATGTCATAGTTCTTTTCCAGTTCCCGTTCCAGTTCATTCAATTTTTCCGCCGAGGACAATCCCTCGACCTGATTCGCATAAATATCATCCGATCCAAGCGCCTTTTCGGAAGCGGTAAGCACCGTTTCACAGAGGAATCCGGGAAAGCGCTGCCGCAGTTCAATGATCTCCCTTGACGCTGTTTGCGGCAGAATGAACAGCACTTTCCTGCGAGGCAGGTCGGATTTTTCATCCCAGGCCGCATGGGGGGTCTTCAGAGTCATACGCGCCTCATTTACATAGCTTCCCTCATGTTTGGCCAGGAGCGGCAGAAGCCATGAGAATGAAAAGAGAACCAGGAAAAGTGTCTGTTGTTTCATGTAAATCCTTCCCTTCAAAAAACTTTCATGACGCGATGCCCGGCATCGCAAGATTCTTTGCAGGCAATATATTCCATGCCGTACGTTTTGATGCAGAAAAACTCCCGCGAAAGATAAGAAACACAGGGAGACCTCTTCTCCGCATCCGATCTGTTTTCATTTCTCCGTCCGATTCAGTTCAGCGTTTCCTCCAGCGCTATTTTCCACTTGAGCTTCCGATAACGTTCCTCCAGACGGAAGATCTGTTGCAGGAGATAAAAATTCCGCTCTTTCTGCTTTCTCAAAAGGTTCTGCTCCTGCTTCATCGCATTCAGTTCAGCATGAAAACGACGCCATTCAGGCTGTGTCCGGATTCTCTCCAGTTCCCGGGAGACTGCCTCCAGATTTCCGAATGCATCCCGGAATGCATCTTCCGCCTTCTTCAGCGCATGGACGCCTTTCTGTCGCAGTATCAGAGTATCTCCGAACTGCATTCCCCATGGTTCTTCTGCGGAACGTCCCAGGCGGGCGGCAATCTTTTCCGCTGTCACAGACTCATTTTTCCCCTTGAAATAAAGGTAGCCGAATTTGCGCGGATTGGAATAGCCGCCCAGCAGAGAACTTGTGACTCCGATAAAATTTCCGCTTGTATAGGCAAAACGGACATGGCAAAACATCCAGAGATCGGAAACATCCGCCTTTTCCGGCAAATCGCTCCAGGGGAAAAAGGCTTCGATATTCCATCTGTCTTTTTCAATTGCGGTACGTGCGGTCCAGCCGGTTCCGCTCCAGTCGGTCTGATAAACCGCAGCATCCATCCGCCGGAAATCCATGCGTGTCCCGATGCAGTTGATTTTGAAGCAATGATAACTGATTCCGTTTGCCCTGGCATCAAAAAACAGCTCGGCGCAGTCATCCCGCCAGATGTTTTCATTGTCAAAATCCGTGATCCTGCGCTGCAATTTTTCCGGATGCGGTTCGAAATTTACAATTCCGAGATAAATCCCCCGGTTGTCATAGAGCATGCGGAATTCCGTTCTGATCTTTCCCGGTTCCGGAAGAGGCCGGTTGAAAGTCAGATAATTGGAAAATACCGCTGCTTTTCTCCAGACGGCTTCGTCAAGTTTCCCGTCTATCACGGGCGGCGGACCTGATAGAGGGTCAACGATGTAAAATGACAGTTCACGCGGCACGGCTCCCAGAAGCAGGGTTGCACTCAGCAGGGTGAAAATCAGCAATTTCTTCATGCTTTACATTCCTTGAAAATTGGATTCGTTCATATCATGTCCCGTATTGAACCAGGTAAGTTTCAGTGTATTTACAGAAATTGAGGGATAGGATTCGCGGCAGGGAACACGCAGACGCTGACGCACTTCGCCGTGCCCGTCGTGAAACATGACGGACAGGGAATTCCGATGTCGGAAATCCGCCGCAGTATTTGCTGTTCCCGATGCAGAGTATTCATAGCGGTAGCCATTCCGTGTTTCCAGAAACAGAGCGGTATGAGACGGTTTCTTGAACACCCGGGTTGCCAGGGTTGCCTTGCCGTCAAGATAAGCATCTTCATTCGGTGCGTAGGAATCATAGCCGGGTTTCTGACTGGGACAGACGCTCGCCTTGAGTGTCCTTCCAGTATTTCCATGAAGCAGTTCGTCCCGCAAAAAATCACTGAAAAATGCCCAGTTGGTCGGAGTCGCAGGTTCCGAAATTCTGTAATTCTTGCGGGAGGGATAATATCCGTATGAATCCTCATACAGCCGGAAAAGAGTGTAAAAGGTTCTTTCATTGTTCATGCAGAAAATCCGATATGCCGCATCCCGGGCTCTTCCCAGAACCGGCAAAAGAAGGGATGCCAGAATCGCAATGATTGATATGACAACAAGAAGCTCAATCAATGTAAATTTATTGGAGAGCCTGGCCTGGCGGTGATCCGTATCAGGCCGTATGAAATACCCTGATAATGACATGGAAATTCGTCCCCTTATAAATAGTTATGAAATTTGCAATGAAAAATGTATTCCCCCGGTTTCCAGACAGGCTTCAGCATTTCCTCTGTCATAAAATCGCCGATCTCCAGGAAAGGAACCTCCAGAACACTCTGACGGGGATACCTTGCGGAAAAAGCGGAATCACGGGAAAAAGTTACCAGTTTCATTCTTTCTGGAAGACCCAGGTCATAATTCAGAGACTTTCCGGGATGATGTTCCGGCATCGGAATATCCAGAATTACGCCATCCGGAACATGCTTCAAGCAGAATGAGCGGACCGCGGAGAGTTCTTTGTCATGTGCATCAAAGAACAACGTCTCCAAACCGCGCCGCTGCATTGCCCGGCGATATCCAAGGCTCCGCATGTTGTCATCATTGAAGCAGTAGACCCCAGCATAGGCGATCCGTCTGCAATGTTTTTCAAGAAATGCATCCACAACCTCGTCCATGGAAGGGAGATAATCCACAAATCCCCTGATCCATCCGGAGGAATCTTCTTCGTGCATGTGATAGGAGGTTGTCCGAATAAGTCCGACTTTGACTTTTCTCGCTTTCAGATAAGCAAAGATTTCCCGATACCAGCGGCTGTAAATCATCACACGGCTGCATTCATTCAAATGGGATAGCAGCTGCAGGTCAATATCATTGCAGCTGTTTGTTCTTGAAAAGGGTACCACTTCCACACGCCAGCCATATTTGCCGGCGACTGCAATTGCACGGAAAAGAAGATTCAGGAGCAGATGATTGCCGTTGAGGGACTCAGACAGATAATCCGGAGATGGCACAAGAAAAGTTAAAACAGGATTTTCACGGGGAATCTCGCAAATCAGTGTCCCTTTGCCGTGCGCCCTGGTAATCAGCTGGTCCGCTTCGAGATAAGCCAGCACTTTACGGATTGTCTCCCTGGCGACATGAAACCGCAATGCCAGTTCACGCTCACTGGACAGAAAAGTACCCGGAAGCAGTGCACGTGTCTGAATTTCTCCGGCAAGCACGTCGTAAATTCTTTTCTGGCATTTCGAAATTTTCATTTTTATACCTCTGGTCTACATTTTATATTATAAATGCAAATTATTTCTTTGTCAAGAAGCCACCAAGAAAAAAATAAATTTTTTTGACATGCTGCCATCTGGCCTGAGGGAAGAAAAAGGGAGAGGAAAAAAGCAGATATGCCTGTTCCCTCCTGGAGTCCATTCTCACGATTGCATCAATAATCAGGCAAATGAACTGCCCTGGCACAGAGCAGGCGAGGGTCTGGGATTTCGCCTGTGGCGACCAGCTTACGCAGCTGGATTGAGAGTCCTGCATGAAGCCGTTTTGCGATGCAGAGTATTACGGTATTATCCTAAATTTTTTAATGACCTGATCCCATGGAAAAAGCGATCCATAGAGATTCCCATGAAAATCCTGAGGATTGACATCCTGTCAGGCGGGTATGGAACCTTTCCCCCGCAAAATGCGCCCATTGCATTCTGCAGTGCATCCCGGAGGAAGATCGAACAAAATCTGCTTTTCCCTTCTTACAATCTCAATGTTTCCCTGCGGTGCCGGAATCGTAAGAGCCGCCCACTCCAAGCCCCCCGCGACAGGCGCAAAACGGAAATGTTTCCAGCCGTCGGAAAGAATTTCCAGCCCGAAAAGAGCGCGCGGCAGGAATGCCGCAGGCCCCGCACTCCAGGCATGACAGAGACTTTTCCCGAAATGACGGTTGTAAAACATATACACTGAAGCATCTTTTTCTTCCGGATCGCAGGCCTCCCAGAATGTTGTGGCGCCGGCAGCGATCATGGCGCCCCAGTAACGCTTTACCCGTCTCAGCATTTCCGGCACTGCTTTGAGCTGCGCCAGTGCGAGATTCTCAAATGTCGCCATATAGGGTGTTCCCACAGGAGAAAATGCACCGCCCAGAAGCACGGAACGGACGGACGGCAGCTGCGTGCGTTCGGCGATACCCGAAAGAACGCTGAAAAACTGTGCATGGCGTGATGCAGTGGGAACAGGATCGTCTGAAGGAAGCAGCCAATGCCCCGCTTCTGAATTCCAGGCGCGCTTCCGGAGAGTGCGCTTCAGTGTATGCGCCGTTTTCCGCCATCTTGCCGCAGAGGATTCCTCTCCCAGTCGTTCCGCCAGGCTGGACGCGGAAATCAGCGCCCAGTGCCAGAGCATCTGCAGTGCAGTATGTTTTTCGCACTTCACCCAGTCGATGAAAATCCAGTCCCCTGCATCGGGAATCAGGATCCCTTCCTCTGTACATTGGGATTCCAGACATCCCATCAGGTTCCGGATGCGCCGCCATTCCTTCCGCAGATATGCCGCGTCAGCAAAATAAAGCTGAAAACAGTGATGGCAAATCACCCACCAGAGGGAATAATCGACAATGCCGTTCAGATGGCAACTGGAAATTCCGCCCCGCCCAAGAACGCTCAGCGTTTGACGGATGATTTCCGCATCGGCAAAAACATATGCGTCTACCATTAAACTGACCATCAGGTCCCCGACCCATGGCAGACGATCCCGCTTCAAACCGTCGAGCAGAAAATCCCGCATGCAGAGACGCAAGGTGTAGGCGCTGCGGCACCAGATATCGTTCAGCAGCGGATCGGAACAGGCAAACGCTCCACGGTAGCATTCCGGGCGGAATTCCGCAAGACATGTGACTTTTTCCACCGTTTCCGCCCGGACATACCGAAATGCAAGCGAATCACGGCTCATCCACCGATCATCGCCGACTCTGACAATTTCCACGGACTGTTCCTGATCTGCTTTTTTTTCATTCAAGGCCTCCTCCTCCGATTCCCCAACCGAGAGAGACGGTGTTTCCCTTCCATGCAGAAGAACTTTTCCATAAAGTTCCACTCCGAAATCAAAAAGCCTTCCAGCTTTGCCGCGCGGGGTGATTTCCCGGATTCCGGCACATTTTCTCTCATGCGGAGCCGTTCCATCGCGAGACGGCTGGAATTTTGCGGGGAGGTGCCGCCTGGTCCCGTTGCTGCATTCCCATAACCCGTCGTCACTCCGGCAGGAGGCGGAAACAACCTGCAATCCGGGAAGTTCATTCCTGGAGGAGAGGGTAATCCGCAGACAGGAATCCGGTAAAAAACCTTCGGGAATAACGACTCTGTGAAGGTTGCTCCTCTGTTCCGCATGGTAAATCTCCACTCCGTCGATATCCACAGTGACATCGCCGCATGCACGGAAGCGGAGTTCCCGACTCTGCGCAAGCGGATGATAAAAACGGATTTTTTCCGCATGGCGGTGAAATTCTCCGGGATAGCCGACCTTTAATCTGCTCTCTTCCACCAGCGACCGGAGTCGTTCCAGACGATAGCATTCCAATTCCAGTTCGCCATAAAGCCAGGGAGCGGCATGAGGGTCGTCGTCCGGTTCCGGCTGCAGCTTTGACGCGGAATACAAGGGATCAATCTGCGATGAAAGCGAATGCCTGTGGGCAAACGATAATTTTTCCATTTGCAAATCTCTTTTCTGCTTTTATATTGATCTTCAATCGATATTATATTCGGAAGGAAAATAAAAAACATGGCTGAATTTTACTTTTGCATGTACAATTTTAATTTTTGAGCCGTTGCATGATTTATTTCACACAGTCAGTGGATCGTCTGAACGCAGGAAGCGCCGCACCGCCTCTTCGTTTCATCGGTTTCGGAATCCGGCATCCGCGTTCCAATACGGAGCAGATCATTCCCAACCGTTACAATGCAGAAGCGCATATTTCGCTGGTCTTCAATCACGAGCCGCTGCGGATCAGCGTGGATGGAAGAGTCTTGAATCTCCCCGCTGACACTCTTGTCGTATGGAATACAAAAGTACGGGTGATTTACGGAGAGGCGGGAAAACAATGGAGGATTTCCTGGTTGCAGATCGCAGGAGCGGAAGCGGATGCGTTTCCGGAAAAGAACGCGATTCCGTTCAACACACCGATTCCCTTCGGAAACGAGCGTGTCATCAACCTCTGCTGGATGCCGCTGCTGGAGGAGTTCTGCAGTACGGGTTCATTGGACATGCCGCTGATTCTCCATCATATTCAGGGAATTTTTCTGGAGGCGCGCCGCATTCTGGCGCATTCGGCAGTCAGCAGTGAACCGGACCGGATTCCGGAAGCGTTCCTGCGCATCCGCAATAAGATGGACCGTCTTTGTCCGGCAGGAGGTGATCTGAATAAACTGGCTGCGGAAATCCATCTGGCGCCGGTTTATTTCTGCCGGAAATTTAAAGAATATTTCGGACTTCCGCCCGTGAATTACATGATAATCCGCCGCCTTCACAATGCGGCGCTTCTGCTGCGCAGTTCCGGCCTTTCCATTCAGGAAATCGCGGAACGGTCCGGATATCATAACGCATTTCATTTCTCAAGGCAGTTCAAACGTCATTTTGGAATTCCTCCTACAGTATTTCGCAATGATTCCACGGGAAAATCCCGCGTCATATCGTCGAAGAAAAATCATATCTGCGGAATTCCGCCGGAGAAAAATTCCTGATCTGCTTGAATACACGGGTAAAATGATAACGTGAGGCAAAACCGCATTCTTCGGCAATTTCCGGGATGCTTTTTTCCGTATAGCGGAGAAGCACAGCCGCCTGTCTGATCCGTTTCTCCCGGAGATAATGCTGCGGTGCAACGCCTGTCTTCAAACGGAAAAGCCGAATAAAGGAATTGGTTGCCATTCCGCTGACGCGGGCCAGTTTCCGGTTGGACAGTTTTTCTCCGTAAAAACGGTCAATATAGTGAAGCGCCGTTTCAATCTGCTTGCTTGCATGATTCTGCAAAACGGCTTCCTCCGGGAAACGACTGAGAGCAAGTCCGCAGAGCGCCTCCAGGCGGATGGAAAAGAAACGGTCCGGAACAAGGGATTCCTTTTCTTCGGCTTCAGCCATTAAGCTCTCAAGCAGCTGGGACATCGCAGTGTCTGTTTCAATCGGATAGATGCCGGTCCGGCAGTGATCATAAGGAGCGGCAGCCAGGAAATGGATATAAAACTGTTTGAAATCGTGCTTCATATCATGAGTGAGCCTTGTATTCGGAGGGATCAGTATGAGTTTCCCGGAAGGGATCAGTGCGGGGGTGTTTTCCAGAAAAATGTTCACATGGCTGTCCGGATGATAATAAAGACGCCAGAAATCAAGTGGAAGAAAAATATTTTTCCTCCAGTCACGGGAAACCGAAACCAGGCGGCAGCGGCAGAGCAGAATATTGATTTCCGCATTGTAATATTGATTCAGCATAATTGAAAATATACATCGCTTTTCAATCTATACAAGAGAATAATGTTAGAAACAGATACATAATTTCAGAAAATGGATATTTACGAAGGAAGCAAATCCGATTATAATATCGGCAAAGAAGGATTGGGGAATCATGGGAAACGGAAAGGAGAGGAGATTTCATGAGATACAGTATGTTTGCGTTACCGCTTCTGGCAGGACTCTTTCTGTTGTCCGGAAAAGAGCTGGATGTCAAAGGCGATTTTCAAACATGGAAGAAAGGGACTCCTGCCGGATGGCGTTTCAACCAGTGGAACGGATTTCAGCCTCTGGCGGAAATGCGGCTTATCGAGGAAAGTGATCTCCGGGTTCTCCACATCGACCACGCCATGGCAAAACATGGATTCGGCGTGCTGTCTGAAAAACATTTTCCCGCGAAATCCGGAGACCGCATACTCGTTTCGGCAAAAGTGCGCGGGAAAGGGGAAATTGCATTTCATCTCTGGTGTTACGGAAATAAGAAGCAGCTGGGAGCGACACGCAAATCCTTTCTGACTCTGACGGATCAATGGCGGGAACACACCTTCGAGCTTCTTGTGACGGATATGCCTTCCGGGATGACGGAAGAAGTGCAGATTTCCTTTTCCGGAGCCAGAAACACGGAACTGTTCATCACTGGAATCACAGCGGTGCAGCAGGAGGCGGAATATGCGGGGAATTTACGCTTTCCCGCAAAATGGAGAATCTTCGGACCGGTTCCCGCCACTTTTCGTGCGCCGGAGAATGTGCTGACCGGAGGAGTGCCGGATCAGCTCAACGGCGCTGCAGGAAAAGATGTTATGCTGTCTGCGGGGAAAATTGATTTCCGGATCCTGTATGGCAGCCAGAAAGCGCATGTCTGCGGATGGGCATTTGCGGAAATCGAATCGCCCTACGACTGCCGATATACAATCGGTGCAGGAGCGGACTGGTGGATGCAGTATTTCGTCAACGGCAGAATCGTGATCGACACTTCTGACAGCGGCAACGGAAAGCATCCGGTTTCATACAGCGATCATATCGTGACGGTTCCGTTGAAAAAAGGGAAAAATCTGCTGGCGGTCCGTTTCATCACAGGCGGAGGATCCTCCATACTGGCTCTGGGGGGAGCAGATGAACTGCGTCTTTCCCGGAAGAGTTTCCGGACCGTGAAGATTTTTCAAAGCGATGATTACGATACGCCCCGGCAGCGTTCGGGAAATCCCCGCCTGATCCAGGGGTATCCTACATTCGGCGTGTATACACTGACCGGACAGGGAGTCTATACGGCCGAACCTGCAACCGTGATAGCGGACAATGCCGGGCCGTACAAACTGCCGCGGGAAAAAGGAAATGAATATCTGGCCGCAGGACTCCGCATTCAGTCCATTGCAAAGGATACAGATACCACGGTATTTTTTGACTGCGGGGGGAACTCCGGCATGAAAATCAGTACACGCAGAGGAGACAGCAATCTGTTTTTCAGTCTGATCTTCAACGGCGTGGAACAGAAACGGGGAGTGCTTCCGCTGTCACTCCTGCCTGCGGATTTTATTTTTGCGCAGAAGAATGACGAAAACTGTGCCGCAGTAAAAAGTCTGGTTGACAGCAGCAGCCGTTTTCTGAAGCATTCCCGGATTCCGTCCGACAATGCAACGGCAACGCTGAACTTGACCGTGCGTGCGGAAAACGGGAGCAGGACGCAAATTGTCGTGGACAACTTTTTCATCGCAACAGTTGTCCCGGAGGAGAAAGCCGCCATACCTTACATCAGTGAACGTTCGGAAACCTTTGATCCGGCAAAGAACGGATGGCGCCTTGTCTGGCACGACGAGTTCGACGGCGGGGAAATCGACTGGAAAGACAAATGGTTTGTTCCTGCATGGTCCAAAGACAGGACCCGTGATTTCGCCAAGGTCGACGGCAAGGGTTTTCTGCACATCTTCCCCGGCATCAATCCGAAAGCCGGAAAGGTCAACACCGCAATGCTCTGGAGCAGGCAGACATTCGCTTACGGCTATTTCGAGGCTCGTCTGCGCTTTACGAGATCCCCCGGATGGAATGCCGCCTTCTGGTGTATTGGAAACGGAAGGAATCCGATGACCGGCGGAGGATATGAAATCGATATTTTTGAGGATTACTATACACGTCCGCGCTATGGCAGCGCACATTCCGGAGGATCGGTGATACTGGATCACAATCTGCATGCCTATCTCGGAAACAAAACGCTGAAAAGTTTTAATCATACTTCCCGGATACCGGGTTCCATGGACGACTTTTATGTGATTGGAGCGAAATGGACACCATTTGAGATCTCGTATTATCTGAATGGGAAGCTGCTCAGAAGCATTGCAAAGGACCCGGTCGCTTTCAATGCGTTTGAAAATGCATTCTGCATGACACCGGTACATGTGATTCTCAGTGCAAAAATTCATAACGGAACGGAAAAGCCGCCGGCGGAGGAGTTCCTTGTCGACTATGTCCGCGTCTGGCAGGAACCGGAGGGAATCAGGCCGGCTGCGGTATGGAAGACGTTCCCGGAGAAAAGCATTGTGGCGCCGGGAGAAAAATTCCGTCTCGGAATATCCGCGACACCGTCAGGCAGGACCCGCTCTCCGGTTGCTATCGCCTGTCTGTTTGACAACGGGTATCTGATTGACTACAAGACGGAAGAACCTTTTGTTTTTGATGTCGCCATTGATCCCGTTCATTACAACGGAACGGCATACATGAGTACCGGCAGGCAGCGCCAGAAGCCGCTTCTGGACGGATATCCGCATTTCTTCAGCATTGCAGTTCAGGATGCGGCGGGAAAGGTCGCATCCACGCCGGTGCGGCCTGTGATTGTACGCAGGAAAGCGTCCGTACCGCATCAGGGAGTTTCCCGTTCGATTCCGGGAGACATCCAGGCGGGGATGTTTGATGACGGCGGCCTGAATACAGCGTATTATTCAGCAGAAGAACCGGAAAGAAGAACCCCCATCCGCCTGAATGTCAACGAGTGGGTCTCCTATACGCTTGATGCAGAAAAAAGCGGATATTATGATCTGGAGCTGGCCGCGGCAGGCGGAACATCGGGAGAATCACTCTTATGCGTGTATGTCGACGGCCGTCTGACCGCCGACTGCGCATATTCTCATGCGGAACGCACGTTCCGCATAAAGAACCTGAAACTGGAACAGGGGCGGCATATCTTCACGATTCTCAGGAGAGGAAATACAGGACTTCTTCTTCAAACACTGAAATTCCGAAAGGCGCCTCGTCCATGAAACTGTTATTCCGAGCGGAACGTCTTGAAAAGAATGGTATATTCTCGCTTCCGGATATGTTTGTCTGGTGCGGGAGCATGGTATGCGACGCTTCCGGCTGTCACCTTTATTTTTCCGCCTGGGATCGGCAATACGGATTTGACGCATGGGTGACACACTCCGGAATCGGATATGCTTTCGCTCCGGAACCGGGGGCGTCATATCGCTTCCGCTCCTGGTGTCTGCCCGGATCGGGGATCAACGGGACTTGGGATCGGGATGTCACGCACAACCCCACGATTTTCAAATACGATGGCATTTATTATCTCTATTACACGGGAAATTTCAGTGACAGCAGAAACTGGTGGGATCATCGGAATCACCAGCGGATCGGTGCGGCATGGAGCAATGCGCCGGATGGACAGTTCCATCGCTCCGCCCTGCCGGTCGTCGAACACCCAAATGCGGTCATGACGTCCAATCCGAGCGTCTGCCGGATGCCGGACGGCCGTTTCCTGATGATCTATAAATGGGTCGCCGCGGATCGGCCTTCCCCCTTTTACGGTCCGGTACGTCATGCCGCCGCCTTTTCCTCTCATCCACTGGGGCCTTTCCGGGTGATGGAAGAAGATCTTTTTCCTGTTGAAGGGGGAGATTTCCCCGGTGAGGATCCATTTGTATTCGAACGGATGGGGAAACTCTATTGTCTCCTGAAAGATAATGGCAGAAATTATTCCGTTTTTTCAAGAGCCTTGATTCTGTTTGAATCCGAAGATGGAATCCAGTGGAAAAGGAAAGGTGCGGCGCTCTCCCGGAAGATAACCCTGGAGGATGGCAGCATAAAACGCTACTGCCGCCTGGAACGTCCGCAGCTGACCTTCTGTGATGACGGAGTCCGTCTGTTCTGCGCAGTGAAACCTTCTGTTTCATCTGCGGAGTCCTTTTCCGTTAATCTGAAAATCCACTCTCCTCTTTTTCATACCTGAGGGGCATGGGAAAAAAGCTGAAAACATTCTTGAAAGGAGAAGACAATGGGAAAAAAGGGGTTCACACTAATAGAAATCCTTGTCGTCATAGGAATCATAGCCATTCTTGCCGCAATGCTGTTTCCCGCGCTGAACCATGCCCGCGATGCGGCAAAACGAATTTCCTGTCTGAACAATATCCGGCAGATCGGCTACGGAGTAATCCAATATGGGCTGGATTACAATGACATTATTGTACCGTATAAAATCGGGGCGACGGAAAGCAGAGGACTTACCGGAGAAGACGGTGTCCCCTGGAGCTATATCATCGCACCGTACCTCGGAATTCGTGACATTTCCTGGAATACGGACAACGCAAGCAAAGCCTATTGGTACCCGTCATCCAGACGGCTGCCTGGAACTCTTCTCTGTCCGGCGGTGTCTCGAACCACGTATTATATCGGAATGATCTATTACGGGATGCTGTCCTACAATATCGGCGGTGATCTCTGGTACAATGATCCATATTACACGTCTCGAACCGTCATGAAATTCAGCAATGTGACCGGTTCCAGTAAAAAAGCAATGATTTGCGATTCCGTGTACAGTGAGAGGGCAGTTCACTTCTATGAAGGTCCTGATCTGAGCGCTTCAGAAGACGCCGGATACTTCGCTGTCGATAATCGAGGAAAGAGAATCTCACGCAAACGGCATGCGCGAAGTACAAACTTCGTGTATCTGGACGGGCATACCGCCAATATTCCGGAAATGGAACTGCGGCGGACCCACATGCCCGCACAATCATTCATCAAAACAGATGCTCTTCTTGGATACGGGAATTAAATAGATCATCCTGAACGACACCTGATTTTCTGAAAACGATAATTCTCGTTACCCGTTGAAGCCGCGATTTCTATGCAGAATTTTCATTTCTGACATAACTTCCAGTGAGACTCTTTTCATGGTATATTGCATATTCCAACGATAACGTCCGGAAAATTGCGCACATTTTGAGAGAAAGCCGTTGAAAAAGGGCCTGTTTTTGAAAGAACTCTCAAAAAAGAAGTCTGCATTTTTTGACTGCTTCTACGTAATGCCGCCCTTGAAAAAAGGGGCATTGCATCTCCGCTTTCGGGCAAAACGCGAGTTGAGCTCAAATTTACCCCCGAAACGAAAAAACCGACCGGAAGACCGGTCGGCAGAGATTTTTCAAAATGGTGGGTATAACTGGACTCGAACCAGTGACCTTCACGATGTCAACGTGACGCTCTAACCAACTGAGCTATACACCCTTGGCTTTATTGACGCCTTTTAATATAATGGGGATCTTCGCAATTGCAAGCTGAAAATTAAAAAAAAATGAATTTTGCAGATGTTCCGGGAAAATGCCGGAACGGAGAACTGCGGCCGCCGGGAATGTCTTCCGGAAACGCGGATCTCTTCGGGAGTCTGCGAATCTTTTCTCCGAAGGTGATGATGAAATTCCGATTCACCTGATATTCCGCAGGTAACGCAAATCATTTTTTCTGCAATGCTTCCGCGCGGAATCTTGATAAATGGAAAATGGGGATTACATTAAAAACAGGAGAGATCAACATTCAATCAAACAGGACGGAGACAATGAAAAATTTTCCGAGGTGGGCCGGAGCCGCCGCGATTTACATCGGATCGGCGCTTATCGTAATTCTGCTGATGCAGTATTTCTATCACAGTTCGGATTTTTTCCGCTCCCTGTTTGAAGGCGGCGCACTGCAGGCCGCGCCGTCTTCTGGTGGATCGGCGCCCGTTTCCGGACAGAATCTTGCTGAAACCACCGCGCGCCTCTCGTTCTATATTCTTGTTTTTGTCATGCTGCTGCAGCTCTTTGCATTTATCACTGCGCTGTGGGTGTTTCTGAACATCGCGAAGAGCGGGGAATCTTATGACATCCGGATGAAGAAGATGGAGTATGCGGATCTTTTTCTTGATCTCCCGCTTTATTTCGGATTGTTCGGCACGGTATCGTCTTTTATCGTCATGTCCTTCAATCCTCAGATCAGCCGGCTGATCGCCTACTCATCCACACTGGTCGGCATCATCTTCAGTGTCGTGCTGCGTGTGGCGCTTCAATATCCGATCCGTCAGAAACTGCTCCGGGAGCGTCTCGAAGACCCCGCTTTCAAACCGGGAGGCCGCGAGTCGTGAACCGTTCCATTCTGATCGTCATCTGCGATTTTCTCGTGTTGTCGGCAATGTCCCTGTCGATCGGCGTCGGGGAAACGGCTTCCTCGCCGGGAGGCGGGACGGTGATTTCCCGCACGGCCGCGCAGGACGCCCATATTGAACAGATGCACAGGGAATTGAAGAAACGCGCGCAGATTCAGTCGGAGAAAGCGCAGGCGGAGTCCGAACTGGAAAAACTCCGCGCTCAGCTCGCCCAGCTCGCAGGAGATGTGGACAGCCGCACCATGAAGCTGAATGAAACGTCAAAGGCGCTTCTGGCCGCCCGCATGACTCTTCGGGAAAAGGAAAAGACTCTGAAGAGCCGCGATGAGGAGCTGGCCAGACAGAATGAAGCCTTGAAGCAGGCGCTTGCGAATATCCGGGACGTTTCCGCAAAATATGAAAATGCCAGCGCGGAGCTTCGGCATTCCCGGGCAGAGACTGCCTCCCGCACCGCCGAACTGAAGGAGTCAAAGGCGAATCTGGCCGCCGTTTCCGGAAAGTTGAAAACAGCCGAAGGCCGGCTGCGGGAGACTGAAATGGGGCTTTCCTATGCGAAAGGTTCGCTGAGCCGGACGGAAAAGGAGCTTGCCGAAGCGAAGATCAAAGAAGAGGCCTCGACAAAAGCGCTCTATACCCGCGGCGTTGAACTGGAGCAGACGCGCGTGGAGCTTGCGAATACGAAACGCCTGCTGGATGCCGCGGTTCGGAATGCCGGAAAGACGCAGGAGGAACTCAGGCGCATGAGGAAAGACCTGGCGGATTCGAATTCGTCGCTTGCGAAGACACGGGAAACTCTTTCCCGCGTGACTGCGGAATCCAGAGCGCGCGCGGAGAACCTTGCGGAAACCCGCCGCCGTCTCGCGGAGACCGAGAAACTCCTGCGCAGTGAAGCGCTGGAGAAGTATTCCGCCGCAGCCATGCAGCTCACTTTCCGCCTGAAAAACGAGCGTTTCATGAATGATTTCCAACTGAATAAGACTCTTTATGCGCCGGTAATCGAAATCGGCGGAAAAACCTATCTGCCCGGCGCCTTCCGCTCGCTGACGGGGCTCCTCAAACGCTATGCCGGCTATACGCGGATTGTCGAGCTGGCCTACACGGTGAAGAAACCGGGTGCGCCGGGTGCTCCCGCGCTGCTGCCCGGTCCGCTCTGGTCGCTCAATGCCGATCCGCGGGCCTGTCTCTTTGCCCTTCCCAAACCGTCCGGAACGCCGTTGAAGGCGATCACCGGGGCGGATCTGAAGAAACGCGGACTGCAGAATCTCACGCTGTTCAAGTTCGGGAGCTTCGGCACGGAATCGGCATCCCTGAACGGACGCTGTTCCCTTCCGCTGGAACAGGGATATTCCTATCTGCATATCCGGAATTCACAGCGGAACGGCAGTGAACTGCCTGCGGAGGTCGGCGATTTTGTGATTTCCAAGGAGGGGGAGTTCATCGGCGTTGTCGTCAGCGTCTCGGTCAACTCGCTGGAGGGCCGGGAGGACGCGCTCTGTTACCTCTATCCTTCCGTGATTGACCTGAAGGATGCTTCCGCTCTTCCGCTTGGCAGAAACAGGGGCGCCGAATACTATACCGGATTCACCGATGCGCTGCAGAGAATTCTGCAGACGGTTACCGCTTTGGACCGCGGGGAAAAACCGGGAAAATGACTGCTGTCCGGGGGCTTGCTTTTTTCTGAACAGGGGCTATGTTCCGGATATGGGGAAAAAGACCGGACGGCTCTTATGCTTGACACAATTCAGAAACTGGACATTCTTTCCGAGGATTCGCAGTACGACCTTGCCTGTTCCTGCGGTTCTCCCGGAGACAACCGCCGCACGCGGACCGGCGAAGGCAGATGGCTGTATCCCGTGCCTCTGGCGCGCGGCGGGCGCGGAATCATGCTCAAAACCCTGCTTTCGAATATCTGTTCCAGCGACTGCAGATACTGCCCGCTGCGTCATGACGGAAGCAGTGTGCGGCGCTGCACGCTCTCGCCGGACGAGACCGCGCGCGTCTTCATGGATCTTCTCTCCCGCCGATGGCTTCTCGGCATTTTCCTGAGTTCCGGGATCGTCGGATCGCCGGACCATACGATGCAGCTGCTCACGGACACCGCGGCGATTCTCCGGCGGAAATACCGTTACAAAGGCTATATTCATCTGAAGATCATTCCCGGCGCCTCGGATGCGGCCGTGCGCCGCGCCCTGCAGCTGTCCACCGCGGTTTCCCTGAATATCGAAACGCCCGGGGAGAAGCATTTTGCCAGACTTTCGGATTACAAGAATTACCGGCGTGACATCATCGCCCCGCTTCGGCTCATGGCCGCGGAAACGCGGAAAGGAGCGCGGCATGCCGGGGTCAAATGCACGACGCAGTTCATCGTCGGCGCATCCGATGAAACCGACCGTGAAATCGTCCGCTGCATGGACGGCATCTACAACCGTCTGAACTTCGAACGGGTCTACTTTTCCGCATATCAGACCGGGCTCGGGAAACCCGGTCTTCCCGGCGAGCGGGATTTTTCCCTGGAACCGGGCGACCGTCTGACGCGGGAGCATCGGCTTTACCAGGTGGATTTCCTGATGCGCTCCTACCGTTTCGGCGCCTCCGAGATGGTGTATGACAAAAACGGCAATCTGGATCTTTCCCGCGATCCGAAGGAAGCCTGGGCGGTTTCCCATCCGGAATTCTTCCCCGTGCGGATCAACCGGGACGACCGCGAGGCGCTGCTCCGCGTTCCCGCGCTGGGGCCGGTTTCCGTGGAACGCATTCTCTGCGCCCGGCGGAACTTCCGCATCCGCGCCCTGGAGGATATCGGAATCCGGGGCCGGCCGGCCCGGAAGGCGTTTCCCTATCTGGATTTCTCCTGAAAGAAAGGAAGAAAACACTCGACCAGCGCAGGATTGCCGCAGAGAATTCCCTTTTCCGGATAATCCGCGCCGCCGTGCAGGTCGCAGACCCGGCCTCCCGCGAGCGAGCAGATCAGGGCGCCCGCCGCGATGTCATATTCCTGCAGGCAGAGTTCCCAGTAGGCGTCATAGCGTCCGGATGCGACGAAGCAGAGGTCCAGTGCGGCGGATCCGCAGCGTTTGATGTCGCGGATTTCCGGCACGATCGCATTGAAGTAGGCCAGATTGTTTTTCTTCAGGCCCGCCCGGATGCATGCGAATCCCGTGGAACACGCGGCTTCCGAAAGGCAGCGGCAGTCGGAAACGCGGATCGGAACGCCGTTTTCAAAAGCTCCGTGCCCCGTTTCGCCGGAAAACAGGAGCCCGAGCGCCGGAGCATAGACGCATCCCGCAATCGTCCTGCCGTTCTTCTGCAGCGCAACGGAAATGGAAAAGCAGGGATGATGCTTGACGAAGGATTGCGTCCCGTCGATGGGATCGATCACCCAGCAGTATTCGGAGGCGGTTCCGGAACGGCCCGATTCCTCTCCGAAAAAAGCGTCTTCCGGATAACGTTCGCGAATGGCTCCGATAATGACTTTTTCCACGGCTTTGTCCGCGGTGGAGACCAGATCGTTCCGGTTTTTCTTGGATGCGACGGCATTTTCCCGGTTGTGATTGAAATAAGCCATCGCCTCGGCTCCGGCGCGTTTGACCACGGATTCGAGAAACGGTATCATGACAGTGCTCCGCTAGTTTTTCATTCTCATGATGGAAACGGCCGCTTCCGGCTCATTCCCGCGCAATTTTCCGGGCGCCGGATGAAAATCCATTTCCGGGTTCCATTTCCGGCTGTGTTCCTGTGCTGTTCCTTTTCATTATAACGGATGCGGGAAGGGAAATCAAGATTTTTTTTTGAAATCTTCCGGAAATCGCGGAAAATCGGCCGGCGGCTGTGAAAAAAAACGAAGATTCGGGCAGCCGCCGATGTCTCTGACTGGAAAAAAGGAATGTCCGGCAGTATTATATTTCCGGCGGCCGGACGGTGCATCCGGCAGAGAAGGGAAATGAGGGTGTTGTCTTGCGGAATGAGGATTTCCCGGAAGAAGCGTATTTCCCGCCAGAGGCGGAAAGAAAGGGCGATAAGATACAATGAAGAAACAGGATGAAGCTATGGAAAGGATTTCGAAAATCAGAGTCTGGAATTTCGATCTTCCCCCCTATCCGCGGGAAGGTCTGTTCCATCTGGACATGTCACCCGATTGCCAGGTCAGCCGCTTTCTGCGTTTCGAGGCGGGCCGTCTGGCATGTCTGCATCAGCTGGATGTGATTGCCGACAAAGCGCATCTCCGGAGCTTCCAGAGGGGGCTGCGGGCAAAACTGTGGCGGAAATTCGGATGCCGTTACGACGGAGCCCTGCCGCTGGAAGTCCGCGAGTTCGGAACGATCCGGAAACCTGATTTCTCCATCACGAAACTGATTTATCAGAGCCGCCCCGGAATATTTGTCACGGCGCTGCTTTACGTGCCGTCCGGGAAGGGACCGTTCCCCGGTGTGATCCAGATGCACGGGCACAATCCAGAGGGCAAGTTCGCTCACAATCCGCAGGCCATGTCCATGGCTCTGGTGAAAAGCGGTTATGTCTGCCTCATGGTGGACGCCTTCGGCACCTACGAACGGGCGGATGTCTGTTACACGAAGGAGCGGCACGGCGGTTTTCTCGGCGCGAGTCTGTTCAATGTCGGGGAAACCCTGATGGGGGCGCAGGTCGTGGACAACATGCGCGGCGTGGACCTTCTGCGCAGTCTTCCGTTTGTCCGGAAGGACCGGATCGGCGCGACCGGAGCCTCCGGCGGGGGAAACCAGACGATGTGGCTGAGCGCGATGGATCCGCGCATTGCCGCCGCGATGCCCGTGGTGAGCGTCGGATCCTTTGCTTCCTATGTCTATGGTGTGAACTGCGTCTGCGAACTGCTTCCGGACGGGCTGACCATCACGGAGGAGGCGGGCATTCTGGCGTTGATCGCGCCGCGCCCGCTCCGGATCGGCAACGCGCTGTATGACTGCAATCACGATTTCAGCGTTGCGGAAATGCTCAAGACCTATCATCCGGTCGAGCGGATCTACTGGAATCTCGGCGTGCCGGACAACATCTCCTTTTATGTCTCCGACCGGGTGCATGGAATGACGGACCGGCAGCGGGAGTCCGTGCTCGGCTTTTTCGCCTGTGCCTTGAAGGGGGAGGGCCGTGGCAATCCCCTGCCGGAACCGGAATACGAGATTCTGCCGGAGGAGGAGCTCCATCTTTTCGCGGACCCGTCGGAACGGCGGAAATATTGCGTGCGCTCCATACCGGAACACTGCCGTCTGACCGGGGAGGCTCTGCGCAAAGCCTATCTCGGACGTCCTTCGATTCTGGCCGCGAAGGCCCGGCGGGAACTGAAGGACATTCTCCGGCTGCGGGCCGTTCCGTCCGGGAGGCTGCACCGCTATGCGGATGCGGGAGGAGTCGGGCGCGCCGCCCTGGAGACCGGAGAGCATCTGATTCCATTCCTGATTGTCCCCGGGCGTGTTTCCGGAAAGTTCCGCGTGGTTCTTCATCCGGAGGGGAAGGGGATGCTGGAGGAGGAGACGCTCCGCCAGGCCGCCTCCGATGGCGCGACGCTGATTCTGCCGGACCTGTTCGGAACCGGGGAGACGGCGCAGCCGAACCATACCATCTGTCTGCATCATCAGTTTTACCGCCAGCTGCTCTGGACGGGACGCTCCCTGATCGGCGAATGGACCTTTGACCTGCTTGCGCTGGTGAACATGCTCCGGCGCGATTTCAAAGCCCGCGATGTCCGCGTTTCCGGCATCCGCGAGACGGGCTTTGCCGCAATCTGCGGGAATGTGTTTTCCGGCGGGATCGACGGCGTGGATGCGATTGATACGCCGCTCTCGCTGCTTTTCGACTCCAGGACCTCCAGCCTGATCCCCGCGGGACCGTTTGAGAAGTTTCTGCCGGGAGGAATTTACTCTCCCGCCCTTTCGATGCCCGGATTCCTGAAGTGGGGCGATGTGTCCCTGGCGGTTGCCCTGGGCGCGGGAAAGGTGAATTTCATCTCGCCCCGTTCGTTTGACGGAACTCCCTGCACGGAGCGGGAGAAAAGCGCGGCGGAAAAGGAAATCCGCATGGTCGGGAAACGTCTGAAGTGACAGGGAAACAGAGGGGAGACGGAGGGAAATGGGAATGAAAACGGAGGATCTGCCCGCGGGAAGCCGCCCGCCCGCGCTGCATTTTGAGCATTTCCCGACGCGCTGGCAGGCTGTGGTCTGGCGCAACTGGAACCTGGTTGCGCCGGAAAGGATCGGCGAGGTCATCGGAGCTTCGCGGGAAGAGGTTGCGGCGGCGGCCGCCGCGCTGGGACTTCCGCCGGAAAACCGGGCGAAGTTCGGCGAATGGCTTTCTTCCGGCTATGTCACAATCATCCGGCGGAACTGGGAGCTGCTTCCCTATTCCCAGCTGCTCCGGCTGCTGGGCTGGACGGCGGAGCAGATGATGTTTGCGCTGAAGGAGGATGATTTCCTCTGGTCGAAGCTCGGGCATCTGAAACCGGAGTGCGAAGAAGTTTTTTACCGCCCCCTGACGAAACTCGAGACGCAGGAAACCGGGGAGATCCGGAAACTGGTTTCCCGCCATTTTGCGGGAATGGAGCCGGCGGCGGAACAGCCGTTTGATTTCAAGCGGAAATTCGGACGGAGAATCCGGCGGGAATCCGCGAACCCTTCTCCGTTCTCCCTGCGGATGGTCTATCCCTATTCCGCTGTTTACGGCGATTTCCTGCTTCATCCGGAGAATGCGCTTTTCCCGGATGAAGTGCTGTCGGATTATGCCGCTTCCGGCATCAACGCGTTCTGGCTTCAGGGTGTGCTGTATCAGCTGACGCCGTGGATGGGAGCGGACGAGGAATGCTCCCGGGACTGGGAGATCCGGCAGGAAAATCTGCGCACGCTGACACGCCGTCTGAAACAGCACGGCATCCGCCTGTTCCTCTATATGAACGAACCGCGCGGCATGCCGGAGCGTTTTTTTCAGAGGCATCCGGAGTGGCGCGGCGGAGTTTCCGCGCCGCACATGGACTGCGTTTCCATCTGCACCAGCGTGCCCGCGGTCCGGGATGCGCTGCGCAACGGAATGACGGATTTGTTCCGGAACGTGCCGGAACTGGGCGGCGTGTTTGTCATTACCATGTCGGAAAATCTGACAAACTGCTGCTCCAAATTCGAATCCTGCTGTCCCGTCTGCGGAAAACGGCATCCAGCAGAGGTCATTGCGGAGGTCTGCAATACGATCGGGGAGGGCGTGCACCGCGCCAGTCCGGAGGCGGACGTGATTGCGTGGGACTGGGCATGGAAGGAGGAGTGGGCGGTCCGGGCCGCGGAGCTCCTGGATCCGTCCGTTATCCTGATGGCGACCAGCGAAACCGGACTTCCGACTGAATGCGGCGGCGTGAAAGGCAAGGTTCTGGATTATTCCATTTCCAAACCCGGCCCCGGAGCGCGGGCGAAACGTCTCTGGGAGGCGGCACGCCGGCGCGGACTGCGCCTGGCCGCCAAGATTCAGGTGAACAACTCCTGGGAAATGTCCGCGGTTCCCTATCTGCCGACTCCCGGCCTGGTGGAGCGGCATCTCGCAAATCTGAAAAAGGAGGGGATCACCGCGCTGATGGCGAGCTGGACGCTCGGCGGATTCCCCGGCGGCAATCTGGAACTTCTGGTACGGAGCCGGAACGAAATTGCCGCGGACGAATTCGGCGACGCCGCGCCGGAGGTGCTCCGCGCATGGGACCGCATGGATGCCGCGTTCCGGCTGTTTCCGTTCAGCAGTTCCGCTCTGATCTACAACGGACCGCAGACCTCCGGGCCGGCGAACCTGCTGTTCCTGAAGCCGACGGGCCGCAGCGCGACAATGGTCTGTTTCCCGTATGACGATCTGGACCGCTGGCGGGGCGCGGAACATCCTGTGGAGCCCTATCCGCCCGAGGCGCTGGAGGAGGCGTTCCGGGAGATGTCCGAAGGCATCCGGTCCGGCCTCGCGATTCTGGAACGCGCAGCTTCCGGAATCCCGGATACGGGCGGCGGCGCCTATGCCGGTCTTCTGGCTGTTGCGCGCACCTTCTACTGCCATTTCCGGAGTTCCTTGCTGCAGATCTGCTTCATCCGGAGACGGGCAAAGCGCAATGCGGCGGAACTTCTGCCGATTCTGCAGGAGGAGATTGCGCTGGCAAAGCTTCAGATGCGGGCGCTCCGCGCCGATTCCCGGATGGGATACGAAGCGAGCAACCACTATTATTACACGGAAAACGACCTGATGGAAAAAGTCGTCAGCTGCGAGCGTCTGATCCGGGAGCTGACGGGGCGTGTGTCCGGGTGAAACATCCCGGACAAGTCTTTCCGGAGCGCGTGGTGTTCAGGATTCCGCGCTGCTCTTCAGTTTTTTCAGATGTTCCGCGAGAGCTTCCCAGGCCAGTTTCGGAACCCTGTACTCCGTGACAAGCCCCTTGTTGTTGAAACCGCGCGGGCGGTGGATCGCCCTGCCGTCGGAATAGGTTTTCGTATCGGAGAAATGCCAGAACGCCACGCCGGACCAGCGTTCTTCGCGCCAGATTTCCCCGAGAACGGTTTTCAGAAGTTCCGCCTGATACTCCTCCGACCAGCGCAGGCCGCTGTGATCGCCGGGCAATGCGGCGGCGCCGATCTCGCTCAGAATTACGCCCTTTTCGCGGTATTTCTCATCGGACACGAACCGAATGATCGCGCGGAGCGCGTCGAGCACCTCCTGTTCGGGGAACTGCTGGGCGTCCTGCATTCCGTACCAGCCGGGATAGGTGTTGAAGGAGACCACATCCAGGGAGTCCAGACACACGTCCCTGAAAATCCTGTTGGAAGCGAAAGTGACCAGGCGGGAGCTGTCCTCTTCGCGGATCGTCCGGACCAGCGCATCCACAAGTTCCTTTGCACAGGGTTCGTGCGTTTCCGCCTCGTTCAGGAAGCCCCAGAGAATCACGCAGGGATGATTGACGCTTTTCCGCACCATCTGGCGGGTCTGCTCCAGCTGGCCGCGGATGAAGACGGGATCGCGCAGGCTTTCCGCGCTGTTTCCCCATCCGAGCGACTCCTCCCAGACCAGAAGTCCGATTTCATCGCAGATCGACAGCATTGCTTCGGACTGCGGATAATGACAGCCGCGGATGAAATTGTAACCCTTCGCCCTGATCCTTTCCAGATCCGCGCGCGTCAGTTCCCGGGGAATCGCATAGCCGTAATCCGGATGCGCGTCATGACGGTTGAATCCGATCAGCTTGATCGTTTCCCCGTTCAGGGTGATACGGCCGTCCCGGAGGCCCGCCTTGCGCATTCCGAACCGGATTTCGCGCTCATCTTCTCCGATTCCGAGATGCAGGGTATGGAGGTTCGGCGTCTCGGGAGTCCACAGCCTGTGCGCGGGAACTTTCCTCACAATGTCCGCCGTTTTCCCGTCTGTGGTAATCCGTTCGCACTCTCCTCCGTCGAAACAAAGTTCAAGCTCCTTTTTCTCTCCGGTTTCTCCGCCGAATTCGGCATGAATGGCGACGGTTCCCGCGTCAAGGTCCAGCGGCGTGACCCGCACATATTCAAAAAACGCGCCCGTCAGTTCCGTAATGGAGACGGCTCGGTAAATTCCCCCGTATGCGTAGAAATCGTAGAAGGGGTGAAACAGGGACGAGGCGCTCCGGTCGAAGACGTTTTCCGTCGCGATGACAAGTTCATGATTTTCCCGTGATCCCGCATCGAAAAGGAAGGATTCTTTCGTGAACGGTTTGTTCATGGAGCCGGTCTCTTTTCCATCCCAGAAAATTTTTGCGCGCAGACCGGATGCGCCGATCTCCAGCCTGACTTTCCCGCCGCAGAAGACGCTTCTCCGGTAAATGCCGCAGCCGCGGAGAAAACGGTAAGGCCCTTTTGCGTCAAAACATCCGGGAACCGGCATTTTGCACTCGTAAGAGATTTTGGACGGATCGATTTCGGAAAGGCGCTTTTCCGTAAAATGAAACTCCCATTCCCCGTTCAGGTTCTGTGTGTGCAGCATGATTCTCTTCCTCATTCCAATTTGTATTTTTATAATATGGTTTTATATTTCAAAACAGCATTATAATCATAAATTTAAAAACGGCAATGATAAAATTGTAACATGCATGTTGAATTTTGTAGCCTTCCTGAAATACGGTTTTGAGAATCAAAACGGAGTCCCTCAGTGATGAAAACATTTGCAAACTGCAGTTTTGCTCCGATCCGGAAGAGCGAATTCGATTTTTTCGTTCGTTCCGCAGGTCATTTCCGTCTGGTGCGGATTGACCGCGGGTCCTGCAAGAAGGCGCATTTCCCCGAGATCTTCTGGGCGGTGGACGGCGCCGGATATTTCATGCTGAACGGGAAACAGCATCTTCTGAAACCGGGATATGTCTGGTATTATCCGCCCGGTTCGGAACATTTTTTCTTCCCTGCCGGAGATTTTTTCGAATACCGCTGGCTGACCATTGACGGCGTGTCCGCCCGCACCCTGTTTGAGGGGCTTGGATTCCGTCCCGGCGCCCGTTATGCGGGGGAGTGTCCGGAGACCCTGTTCCGGAAGCTGGAGCTGGAGATCGCCTCGCCGGAGCGGAAACGCCGTCTGGCCTCCCTGTCGCTGGCGTTTTCCATTCTGACGCTTGCAGTCACCGTCACGCGGCGGACGGGCTCCAGAAAAAGCTGTGCGGAGGAAGCCCGGCTTCTGATGGAAGCGGATTTCCCCGATCCGGAACTCAACGTGGCGCGTCTGGCGGAACTGCTCCATGTCAACCGTGTTTCGCTGAGCCGCAGTTTTTCCCGCCTGTACGGAACTTCTCTTTCCGGATATCTTGCCGGACGCAGAATTCAGGCGGCGCTGGACTATCTGAAAAACACCGCACTGCCCGTTTCGGAGATCGCGGCGATGTGCGGTTTTTCCTCGGTTTCCTATTTTTCCCGGGTCATCTCCCGGGCAACAGGGCGTCCGCCCGGTAAAATCCGTTTCTGAGTCCGGTGCGGGGGATGGCAAAACGGGGATTTCATGGTATAGTATTCGCCGTCTGTCGGTTTTTGAATGGAAAAGGAGAGTGGTATGAAAAAAACAGTGCGGATCCTTGCCGCCGTTTTATGGATCGCCGGTGCGGCCGGGTGTGCCGATATCCCGGTGCGGGAGGAGATGGCGGAGCAGTTCACCCTGCATAAAATGTTTACTTCCCATATGGTGCTTCAGCGCCGGACGCCTGTGAAAATCTCCGGCACGGCCGAGCCGGGAAAAACGGTTGCGGTCAGCTTCTGCGGAAAGACAGTGTCCGCAAAAGCCGACGGGAGAGGCGAGTGGCTGGCGGAATTTCCGGCCATGGAGGCCGGCGGCCCTTACGAACTGACTGTCACGGGACGCGGCGGAGAAAACACCATCCGTCTTGCCGATATTCTGGTGGGCGAGGTCTGGCTCTGTTCCGGACAGTCCAATATGCAGATGCCTGTGAAAGGCGGAAAGTTCTGGCAGGTGCGGAACTGCGATGAGGAGTTGAGAAATGCCGATCATCCGCGGATCCGGCTTTACGAGGTGAAGCGCACCGTTTCGCCGGGAAAAATCCGTACGGAAACGGACGGCTCGGGATGGCGCGCCTGCACACCGGAAACGGTCCGGCTGTTTTCCGCGGTCGGATATTTCTTCGGTCGGCAGCTGCAGAAGGATCTCAAGGTTCCCGTCGGACTGATTCACGCCTCCTGGGGCGGCACGCCGATCGAACCCTGGATTTCCGGAGCCGCCTACGAGCGGGCGGGCCGCAATGAAATGGAGGCGATCCGCTTTGCGCAGTCTCCTACGGCGGAGCAGAAGGAGCGCCTCCGGAAAACGCAGGAGAAAATCCAGAAGGAGATGGACCGCTGGACGGAAAGATTCCTGCAGTCCGATCCCGTCCGGAGCCGGGAGGCGCAGGCGTGGAAACAGCCCGGCTATGATGATTCAGACTGGCCCGTGCGGGAGAAGCCCGCTCCGTTTCCGGACAATGTCGACGGCGTCGGCTGGTATCGCCGCGCCGTTGAGATTCCCGCCGAACTGGCGGGACGGGATGTGATTCTCCATCTCGGCGTTGTGGACGACTGCGACGAAACCTTTTTCAACGGGGAACTGGTCGGCAGGACCGGAACCCGGACTCCGGGATACTGGAATGTGCAGCGCGTCTATCCGGTTCCGGGGAAACTGGTGAAGGCCGGCAGAAACGTCATCGCCGTCCGTGCCATCGATCATTTCAGCGCGGGCGGTTTCAGCCGTCCCGGCGCTCTGGAATTCAAAGACTCCGGCCGGAAAATCTCCATTGCGGGGAACTGGAAATTCAAGCTTGAGTTTGCGGCCGATCCGAAAAAACTCGGTCCGCGTCCCGTGATTCCCGCGCATCATCTTTCAATGAAACATCCGAGTTTCCCTGCGACGCTGTTCAACTCCATGATTGCGCCGTGGACGCGTTTCCCGATCCGCGGCGTCATCTGGTATCAGGGATGCTCGAACGCCGGGAGCGCGGACTACTATCCGCTTCACAAACTTCTGATTTGCGACTGGCGCAGACAGTGGAACAATCCCGGAATGCCTTTTCTTCTCGTGCAGCTCGCCGGATTTGAGAAGCATACCCCGGTGCACCGTCTTCCGGACGACTTCTGGCGGAAAAAGGCTCCCGCGGAGAATGTCCCTTATGCTCTGACGCGGGAGATTCAGGCGGAAATGCTGAAACTGCCCTTTACCGGAATGGCGGTTGCCATGGATGCCGGGGATCATTCCGACATTCATCCCGCCGACAAGCAGACGATCGGTTTCCGTCTGGCGAAGGAAGCCGGGCGTGTCGCCTACGGGAGCCGGGAAGTTTCACAGGGGCCGCTGTTTGCCTCGATGAAAGCGGAAAACGGGAAGATCCGTGTTTTCTTTCAGAATACCGGCGGCGGGCTGACCACCAGCGACGGAAAGGCGCCCGGCGCTTTCGCGGTTGCCGGAAAGGACGGGAAATATGTCTGGGCGGACGCCGTGATCGACGGCGACACGGTTGTGGTTTCCTCTCCGCGCGTGAAGAATCCTGTGAACGTCCGCTACGCCTGGGTTCAGTACCGCGGCGACGTCAACCTCTGCAACCGCGAGGGATTTGCCGCGCCTCCGTTCCGGAGCGACAAACCGGAATACCGCTGATTTCGTCCTGTACTGAAAGTGCGGGATTCAGCTCCCGGCGAGTCTGCCGCAGCGGGCTGCCTCAGGCGCATGCGGCGCCGTTCCGGGCAGACGCTTTTCCAGAATTTCGCCGGGGGCGAGCGTGAAGGCCTCCTCCTGTCCCGGCGCGGCATGGAGTATGACGTCCTGGGAGAGTCGTTCCTCCGTGTTCAGGAAATAGAGAACACGTCCTTCCGGATGCGCATAGGAGGCGAACCGGACCCGGTCGGAGCATTCCACTTTCGGATAATCCTGATTGGCTTCACAGCAGGAGTCCATCAGGAACCCGTAGAGATTTTTCAACCCGTCGGCGCCCGGATAATCCAGCGAATTGACGAGAACCGCGCAGCCGCGTCCCAGTGTTTTTGCATACAGAACTCCCCGCATGGCGTCGGACCACTCGCCGTCCACGAATCGGTCGGAGGCGACAGCCAGGACTTCCGCGTCCGTATTTTCCAGTTCTCCGAGCGGGAATCCCCCGTCGGTGTACTTCGGGTCGCAGTTCGGGGACCAGAGCGGAAAGCGCCATCCGCAGGACGGTTCCGCCTTGAACTTGATTCCGCATGGGAGAGTCCATCCGTCCGCGCCTGCAAGGCGGACGCCGAAGAGTTCGCTCCAGTCTCCGTTCCGGAACGGTTCATATGCGCCGGAGGGGAGAGCGGATGCGTTCAGATGCGCCGCGCACATCAGGAGCTGTCCGCCGTTCTGAACGAAACGGATCAGCTTCCGGTAGAGTGTGTCGTCCATGGAATTCCTGCCGAGGAAGATGAGAGCCTTGTAGCGGAAGAAAAGTTCATCCGGCGCGTCGAACGGAATGATGTCCGCCTGACCGAGCGGCGGGTTCCCGGAGAAATCCGCGTCGCCGTATTTTTCACGGTTCTCCCACGAACGGCGGCGGTAGAGCCGTTCGAAAAGCTCCCAGGAACGGTCGGGTGCGCCGAGGCGGAAAGCCTCGTTTTTCCTCTGTCCCCAGAGATGGGTCTGACCCGCGCCTGTGAAGCCGTCGAACCGTCCCTGAACAACACCGAGCGCGCTTTCCGGAAAGCCTGCCGGGCGGGGATGTTTCGATGCATAGTCCGCGACTTCGGCAAGAATGGAGCGGAAGCGCCGGACCTGCGGATGATCCGTTCCGTAATGCTTGCCGAGCGCCTTGTAGTCCATGACGCCGTGTTCCGCGTAGATGGGATCCGCGCCTCGCAGAAACGCGTGGAAGAGCGAGGTGCGCCAGCGTTTCGCCCACAGTTCGTCATGCTGGCTGCCTCCGTACCAGACCATGGCCATGTCCACGCCGAAATGCGGTTTCCCGAAGGCAAGCGACGCCCCTTTCACGGCGGCGTAGCCGCGTTCCAGTTCCGCCGTGTAGATCACTTCCAGATCGACCCTGTCGATTCCCGCGCGGTAAAGAAACGATGCCGCGACTCCGCAGGCTTCGATGCAGATGAACGGCGCTTTCAATCCGCTGGCGCGGGCGCAGGCGATGGCTTCCCGCATCCGCTGTTCCGTATTGCGCGCGGCCTCCTCGGAATCCGCCGCCGGCGGAGGAAGCGTCCGGCTTTCCGCAACGGTGCTCCAGGGCCAGTAGAACATCAGTCCTCCGTATTCGCACATCAGAAGCGATCCGTCGCAGACGTCCGCATACTCGGAGAGCGTTTTCAGCACTTCCGTGCGGATCGGCGCGTAGCCCTTCGTGATTTCCCCCGTAAGGCGGTTGACCATTTCGTCCATGACGAAACGCATGTTTTCCTTCCGGCAGAATTGTCCGATTTCGTGCAGTTTCTCCGGCGTCCACGGTCCGACGAACAGCACCGTATAATTGCCGAGTTTTTCATTCCTGAAATGTTCCAGCGTGGCGATGCCGTAGCCGGATTCGCTCATCCCGCCGACGCGGACCGTCTGTTCTTCCTTTGTCATGGATTCTCCTTCTGCTGAAAGAAATCTAGCACGTCCAGCGCATTTTCCAAGAGATGAATCCGGGGATCGGCGTTTTTTTCTGTTTCCCTGCGCGCCAGAATGAAGGCGCGTCCGGCTCCCATTGACAGCGGCAGGATTCCGTCTTCGCGCGGATCGTCTCCAAGGGTGTTGATTCGGTTCGGTTCCGCTCCGATCCGTGCGAGAACAAATTCCCAGACGTAATCCAGGGATTTGCATCCGCCGGTATGGTCCGTGCTGAAAATATGTTCGAAGACGGCTGTGTTCAGGTTCGCGCGCTGCAGTTTCCAGCGGCAGCCCCAGTAGGGGTTGTTGCTGATGATGTAAAGATGCGCCCCCGCGGAGTGCAGATGCCGGATCAGGTCGACGGTGTCCGGCCATACGTCGAGCATCTCCTCATGCCTCCGGCGCATTGCCATTTCCGCTTCCTCCCGGGGAATCCGGAATTTTCTCAGGAGTTCCCCGTAATCCCACCGCAGGACATTGTTTACGCTTTCGAACAGAGCCTTTTCCGCGGCTTCCCTGTCCCAGCCGCGGGAAAGCATGAGATCCCGGATCACCGGAAGAAAACAGTTGTGGAAAAGCGTGGATTCCGGCCGTTTCGCCGTCTCCCTGTATCTTGTGATCGTCCCGTCGATGTCAATCAGGAAATGCTGTTCTTTGAGCTTCATGGTTTGCAGAACTCCAGCTTTTTTTCAGAAGATTGAATCTGGAAAAGTCCGGAACGGCTTCTTTTTCCAGCCGTGCCGGACCTTTCCGCGTTCTTTGTGGAGGAATTTTCCTTATTTCGCCGTTTGGATCATGTAGACGTGGCGTTCCATCGGCTGGAATACATCGCGGATCACGCCGTTGTCCAGGGCAATGGAGCGTTTTTCAAAACGGACGTCGGCTTTTTCCGCATATTTGTATTCCGCGGGGAGCCGGAACGTCGCGCTGACGGTTTTTTTGCCGGGATTGAGCGCAATGACGCAGAGCGTGTTCCCGGATTTGCGCGTCATGACGGCAAGGGACTTGTCGGAAGGAATCGCCTCCGGACAGGTCTCCGCGGAAAAGATGATATCCTGCAGTTCCAGGAATTCCCGGTTGAGCTGCCGGAGCGCCTCCCAGTTGCGCGGATATTTCGGAAGTCCGGCGAAATGAACCAGCCCCGTGCATCCGCGGATCAGCATGCCGTAGCACTGCGCAATCTGTTCGTCGAAGGAGCATTCGCGGTAGTGGTTGTGCAGATTGTCGCCGGACGGGAAAAACCATGCCGGCTTCCGCTCGGCGCGTCCGGCTTTCTCAACCATTTCCGCTCCGTTCAGCATCTCCTGGAGCGTGCGTGTCTCGCTGTTGGTCAGGTAGTCGTCGATCATGACGATGTCCGTTGCCAGATCGGCGAAACGGGCGGGGATTCCGATTACCGTATTGTTCATGAATACCGGGAATTCGGGCAGGGCGGCCTGATATTTCCGCATGAACGCTTTCACTTCATCGCTTTTCGCATAGAGTTCCGGTTCGTCGACGATGAGCACTGCGATCAGGTTGGGATAGCGTCTCACTTTGGCGGCGAACTCTTCCGGATTCCATTTGTCGCGCATGCGCCATGCGTAGAAATTCCAGTAGACAACCTGGATTCCATGTTTTTCCGCTTCTTCCATGAAGGCGCGTGTGGCCGGATTGTCCGGCTCATGACTGCCGCAGGTCAGGTATTTGAATCCGGCTTCCGCAAAGGTCCGGACCAGATTCCGTGACATTTCCGGCGTGAACCTCCGTTCCACTCCAAGGAACGGAGCGACGATCAGAGCGGGTTTCCCGTCAATTTCCAGCGTGCGGAATTTCCGGTCGATCCGGCAGTAATGTCGTTTGTCCTTCGGGAGAATTGTGATTTCCGCAGTCGCGGAGGCCGCTTTTCCGGCTTTTCCCGAAATCGTGAAGACGACCGGATGTCTGCCCGGTTTCATGTCCTTCAGGGGGATTTGAATTCCGAGTTCCGGCGTCACGGGGAAGGTGAACTCTTTTCCGGCGAGGCGCGCCGTGCCCGTCCAGTTGCCGGACGGCAGTGAACAGCGGCCGAGAAATTCCGCTTTTTCTCCGCACAGGAAGAAATTGTAGCGGCTGTACAGTTCCAGCGGTCCGGCGACGCTCAGAATGAAATTTTTCCGGGTGAGCGTTTCTCCTCCGTCGGAGAGAACCAGCGTGACGTCGCGGTTCTTCTCGGCGTTCGGAAGCGTGGATGCAAACCGGAGTGTCGTATCGCCTGCGGGCAGGCGGACCGCGGAAGAACCGAGCGATTCTCCTGTTTTGGAATCCAGAAGACGGAGAGTTCCGTCCGGAATTGCTTTCCCCGTGAGATTGCGCACGGTTGCGCTGAAGGTCGCCTTGCCGTCCGCTCCTTCATGGAGTCCCGGCGAGACGAATCCGATCCGCGCCCGGTTCAGCATGCCCGGCGGGAAGACGAGTTTCGGATAGATCGAAACCAGATGATAATTCAGCTGCGGCGTGTGAAGCAGCGAGAGAAGCTGATTGGAGGCCCTGCAGTTGCGTCCGAGGTTGAATCCCCACGCATCCGTCATTTCCGCATCTGCAAAGTTGCTGAGGGGAATTGCGATTTCATAATGGATGCTGCTGGTTTCCGGATGGATCTTCACCGCGCTTTTCCAGTTGCCGTTCCAGCCGGAATTGCGTCCGGGCCCGCAGTCCGCCTGCGAATTGGCGGCATTGACGGCAAACTGGTAATACTGCCTGCGGCTGAAGGTCGGGTCGAAGAACATTTCAATGCTTTCCGGAGCGTAAACCCTGCCCATGTCCCGGGGGAACGCCTGCGCATTGATTTTCGAGACATCCGGAACGGAGCACTCGAATGCGACATAGAGATTCCGGGCGTCGCATGCAAGATAGGCGACGGTGTTTTCCCGGGGAGCTTCGCTTCCTTTGTGAAGGAACCCCGTCACTTTGCATTCTTTCGGAAAATCGGAGAGATCTCCGTCGATCACGGGCGCCTTCCGGGCGGCTGCGATTTTCACGTCCGGCATGATGGAGACGGTTTTGGCTTCCGAAGCATTGAATTTATCCGCGTCAAGCGCGCTTGCTTTGTAAGGAGTCGCCTTCTCCCCCAGTTCGACCTGAATGTCATCCGCCCAAATGACGCCGGGGGTGCTGAGGGCGGCTCCGAACTGTACGCGGTTCCGCTCCGGTTTCAGCAGAGTGAACTCATAACGCTTCCACCGGTCGGTGACGGTGATTTTCCTGGAATGGGTTTTATGATGCAGTTCCCAGATGGTCAGTGTTGCGTCGAGCTGCGGGCGGTCCGCCTTGAGCCAGACGCTTCCCGTCACCGGTTTCCCGACCGAGCATCCGGCGCTCCACATGAGGAAACCCGCCTTGGAAACCGAGTCGTTGAACGTGAGGCGGAGGGAATTGTTTCCGGAATGTTTTTCCTTCGTGTCGATCACGACGGTTTTCAGATACTCGCTGTAAGGAGTTTTCCAGGTGATGCTGCGGTTGGTTGTCAGGTTCACATAGATCGGCATTCCGTCCAGGAGATGTTCAAAGGAACTGTTGATGACCAGATTCGGAGAATCGGATCCCCTGGACACGGAATGAATTGCAACGTTGTCTATTGCAAGTTTCGCGCGGTAGGCGTAGATTTTTACGGTGTCGGTCGGAAGCATGTCGCTGTCCTGAAAGGAGATCAGGGGCCTGCCGTTGACCTGGAAGACATACTTGCGCGATTTCCCGTTGTACTGACGGATCACCGTCACATTGCATGTATCGCCGAAGGTGTAGCCGGGAATCGCGGCGGCCTGCCCGAGAGAGCGTTTGTAAGTCGGGGGACGGTAGGCGGTTCCTGCTTTCCCGTTGGCATAAAGCATGAAGTGGATTCCGTCGATGATAAAGCCCGTATGTCCGTATTCCCCGTTGCTTTTTCCGGGAGTCAGGTCGGCGGAGACCGCGAAATCCTTGTCCGTCATTTTCCTGCGGAGCTGGATGTTCCCGTTCCCGTTGATGGAGAGGGATCCTTTTTCCGGTTTCAGCCCCTTGGAAGCATTCCAGTTTTCGGCAAAAAGGCCGGTGGTTTCAAAATCGTCCGAAAAGATCAGCGGTCCCGTGGCGGCATGGCAGATTCCCCCCGACAGGATCAGGGCGGACAAGAGTGTCAGAAGTTGTTTCATGCGGCATCCTCGATTTGATGATTTCCTGATGGGGTGTTCACCTGGCGGCATCTTCCGAAACGCGGAAATTCTTCACTTTGATGTCCGTCTGGCTTTTGGAGAGGGAAACTTTGCCGGTCGCCGGGATCTTCTGGCCCTTCACCGTGCAGATTTCCCGGCCGTCGACCTGATAGAGATACTCGTAATCCTCACCGCTTTTTGTGCGTGTGACCGCAATCTTGAAAAATTTGTCCGCGGCAAAATCCGGGAGCTTTTTCAGTCTGCTGTCCGTGTAATTTTTGAGCGGGGATTTGAAAACCGCGACGGCGTTTCCCTCCCGGATGAAAAAAAGAAGGCCGTCGATGTTCAGACCGCCGAACCCTTTGCTGTTCATGACTGCGACTTCCGCTTCGACGGTCACCTTGTCTTTTCCGGCAAGCGAGGTCCTGCAAACTGGAGCAAAATGGTTTTTCGCGAGAAAAAGAACACCGTTTTCCGGCTGCGTCGGAGAGCGGAAATCCCAGTTCCGCGCAAATGTTTTCGCATCCTTGAAATCGTCGCTGAATACGACGGTCCGGTTTTCCGCTCCCTGAAGAGCCGTTGCAAGAAGCGCAATTCCCGCAAAAATCACAACCGTTTTCATAGAATCTTCTCCTTTTTTCTGATTTTATGACATTGTTTTTTTATTTGATTCATTGATACATTTCCTGCCAATCCCCCACATTTTCTTCAGCGCCGCAGTCGCGGTTCCCAGAGAGCTGTTGTCGGAGGGAATGGCGCCCGGAATGGAAACCTCCTTCCGCTTCCGGTTTTCCACATGGCCGTCCAGGAATCCCAGTGGCGCGCCTCCGGAATGAAAATCTCCGATCAGATTCCAGCTCATATAAATGTTCGTATTCACATCGTCAGAAGCATAATTGTTTCCATCGGCATCGCCAATTGCAATAATTTGCGAGGGCCGTTTTACACGGTTGAGTTTGACAACGGGATAATTGGGGGAGTCCGGATAGAGGTAGGAATAACCAATGATTTTGTTGTATCCGTAGGAATATTGTTGCGGCGGAGTCTCCATGGAAGGGCAGTGGAAAAATTTTCTGTGCGCATTGGTTATTTCGGATTCTTTGTTCAAGCGGGGATATACCAGATAAATCACCTGATGCGTCCAGCGGCATCCCTCGTAGTTCCACCAGGGGAGACAGTCATTGTAAGTGACTGCGTATTGAAGGATTGCGGAAGTGATTGTCTTGACGTTGTTCGCGCAGGAAATCCGTCTCGCCTGTTCCCGCGCCTTGTTCAGGGCGGGCAGCAGCATGGCGGCCAGAATGGCGATGATCGCAATCACGACGAGGAGCTCGATCAATGTGAAAAATCCATGACCCATATCTGGAGAAAACAGTCTTTTCCCGTTGTTCATGTCACCCTTCCTTTTTTGTTTTGTGGAACGCATTGGTTTCATCCGGTCAGTCCGCCATGTCTTCGACGGCGCGCCAGTAGGCGATTGCCAGACGGTAGCCTTCCGCACGGTCCGCAACCGGCCATCCGCCGGTTTCAAATGTCACTTCCTCAAGCTGCGATGCATCCCGGAGCGCGCTGACGACGGCGCGCCAGTCAATGGTGCCGAAGCCCGGGGAAAGATGTTCGTCGATGCCCTGCGGCCAGATGAAAGGCGATTTGTCCTCCAGCGTTTTCCCGGGACCGCGGTTGTCGTGCAGATGCGTGGTGAAGATCCGCCTGCCCATCCGTTCGATCCATGCCGTAATGCTGTTGCCCGCGCAGTGCGCGTGACCGGCGTCCAGGCAGTAACCCACATTGTCCAGTCCGATCCTGTCAACGAGGCGCGGCAGGAGCACGGGATCGCAGAGCGGTTCCGAACGGTCGATGTTCTCCAGCGCGATCCTGACGCCGCAGCCTTTGGCGAATTCTCCGGCCTCCCGCAGGTTTTCCGCCGTGATTTCCAGCAGCGTGTCAAGCCCGATCCGTTCCACTTCCGCCAGATAGAGTCCGCAGAAGGTCCGTACGGAATCGTGGTGTCCGAACGGACGCCCCGCATGCATCACCATGTTTTCCGCGCCCAGATTCGCCGTGAACTCGATCGCCCGGAACAGATGTTCCCGCACGGGAGCCTGCGAAGTCCCCGCCAGCGCGAACGAGGGGCATACGCTGTGGTGCTGCGTCGCCTTGACGCCGCGCGCTCTGAGAATCGCCCCGATTCTGCGCGATTCCGCATGCATGTCAAAGGCGGCCTTCTCCTCCACATGGTAGCCGGCCAGCATGACTTTCCCGATGGAGACGCTCTGGAAGACATCAAGCGAATGTTCCAGTTCTGCATCGGAGACCGCTGTGATGCATTCTCCGTCCCAGCGGACGGTCTGCAGCGGATATGCCAGATCAAAATGCCGTTTCATGAGAATCCTTCCCCGTTG
Organism: uncultured Victivallales bacterium; assembly: GCA_944391115.1. Lineage (GTDB taxonomy): Bacteria > Verrucomicrobiota > Lentisphaeria > Victivallales > UBA1829 > UBA11452. The sequence continues at coordinate 39,230 of CALXSJ010000010.1, forward strand.
CGGAATCCGTCCCCGCCATTTTCCGAACGGATTCCCGTTTCTCATTAATTATAACCGGAAATATGAAATCCGCCTTGACATTACTGCCAAAGAATCGTATAATACTGCCAAAATAGAAAAAACACTGCATTCCGTTCATGAAAACGATTCTTTTTTCCGAACATTTTGTGCCGGGAGAGTTCCCCGTCATGGTGGAGCGCATGCCTTATTCCGGGATGTCCGCCGGGGATGCGCATTCGCATGAGTTTTCCGAGCTCACGCTGATTACAAAGGGAAAGTGTCTGCACTGCTGCAACGGGAAAAGCGCCGGAATCGGCCCGGAGGATGTGCTTCTTGTGCATCCCGGTTCCGTGCACTGGTTTGAACAGGCGGAGAAGGTGGAGGCGATCTCGCTGCTCTATGACGCCGAAGTGCCGTATGCGCCGCTGGCGTCAAGCGGATTTCCCCTGATGCGGGAGTTTTATCCGGAACGCGGAGCCCCGAAACGGAACGAGGCGCAGCCGATCGGAAAATTCCCCGAATGCGACTTCGCCATGATGATGGGAATGCTGCTGCGCCTCCGCTATGAAGTGCGGCATAAGAGGATGGGGCACAAACTGCTGGTTCCGGCCCTGTTCACGGAGGTCGTCACCTATTTCGCCCGCGGATATTCGACTCATATCGAAGTGAACGCGCACTGGCGTCTCCGCAAGGCCATTGTGTACATGAACATCCATTACCGGGAGAAAATTTCGATCGCCCGGCTCTGCCGCATTGCCGGCATGTCCGAGCGCAGTCTCTTCCGACAGTTTCACGAAAGCATCATGATGGGGCCGTATGAATATCTGATCCGGATCCGGACGCTGCATGCCATGGAGCTTCTGCGCGACAGAAAACTCTCCATCGCGGAAATCGCCCTCCGCTGCGGATTCTGCGACAGCAACCATCTCTGCAAGGTCTTCAAGCAGGAGTTCGGACGCACTCCGAAATATTTCCGCAGCACGGACGGCGGATAAAAAAACGGAATCCCGCGGAGGGGATTCCGTTTCAGACGGCTTTTTTACTTTTGATTCCGCCGTTCCGGGATGTCACTCGAACACGATCAGCGCGTATCCCGCGATCAGCGGGACGTTCACGCAGCAGTATCCATCCCGGATTTCGAACGGCAGTTCCCGTCTGTCCGGAGCCAGATAGACCCGTTTGACGTCTCTTCCGTCGGTCCGGATCCGGAGATCCGTGTCCACAAGCGTGATCCTGTCCTCAAGCGCGTTGGCGTTGCCGCGTCTCTCCGGGCAGTATGCCAGAACATGGACCATCTCCGTTTCCCCCTTTTTCTGGACGAATGCGCGGGCGAAGCTCGGAAGGGTGGCGGATTTGAATTTCGGATTTGGATCCAGCGCTTCGAGCGCCCGGCCCAGAAGCTGACGCAGCTGGACGGGGGCGCGGTTGCAGTAGCCGAGGAAGATTTCCCCGGCGATGTAGATGACGGAGCCCTTCCGCAGAAAGAACGGTTCATCCGTGACTTCCTGCGGCGGAACATAATAGTTGGAGCGCAGCCCGTCCCATCCCTGGTTGAAGTAGGGTTTCACGTAATACATTTCCGTATCCGCGCCTTCCGCCGCGCGGACCTTCGAGCCGGAAGCGTAGACGGAGAGCGGCATTTCCGGAAGTCCGTCGGCGAAGCCGCCCGCGGGCATGAAATAAAGCGGATGGTATCCGATGGGCCCCTCGTAGACCGCCGGCCAGGAGTCCAGGGCGAAACGTCTGCCTTCGGGATCCAGTCCGGAACGGGAGGTGGCGAGAACGGCGCCGCCGCGTTTCAGATGATTTTCCACGCGTTTCGCGTATTCTTCTGTGAACGGCACGTCGTCGGGGAAGATCAGAAGCTTGTATTTGTCCCACGGCACAAATTCCGTGACAAGGTCAAACTGGACCTTGAGTTCCGTCAGCATCCGGACGGCGGATGCGGCGGAAGGCCGGGCCGGATGATGTTCCCCGCGGCGCGGATAGACCAGCGCGATTTCGGGATCGTTCACCGCGCCGAGCACCCATTCGTCGTATTGCTGCAGATTTCCGTACACTTCGCGGATGCGGTCGAAGACCGGAAGATCCAGATCTCCGCGCGGATGGAAATGTCCGCCGATATCCGGGCGCATGCTGTTTGCCGCCCCGTAGAACAGATCATATTCCAGCCCTTCCGCCGTGCGCAGGCCGCCGAAGTCGCCCCAGTCGTTGAAGCGTCCGGTCATGTTCAGAACGCTCTTGTCCGGTCCAGCCACCGTACGCATGTAATGTGCCGCGACCGGCAGATACTCATATCCCCATCCGGCGGTCGGCAGGCATTCGCATTCCAGATGGCTTTCCATATGGATGACCTCTTCAAAGGGGCGGCCGTTGAAGAACAGCAGAGCGTCCGGCTTGACTTCCCGGATTGCGCGGTTCAGGTCCTCGCACATGCGGTGCACGGAAAACGCGCTGAAGGCGGTGACGGCTTTCGTGTCGCTGAGATCGATGCCTTTCTCCCGCATTTCCGCGGCGCAGTGCTCGCAGATGCAGGGATGGGCGCCGAGGCAGTCGAAGAAGAAGCCGTCCACCGGATAGTTTTCCGCCAGTTCCAGCGCCATCTTCTTCAGGTGTTCCCGGAACGGGGAGTTGTAGCATGCCGTCCGGACCCACGGAGTTGTGAAGTCGCCCGGATTTCCGGCACTCCGATAGGTGTCCCCCTGTGGAGAAATTGCGATCCAGTCGCGGTGATGGAGCAGTTCCTCGTCGCTCAGGTGTCCGTTGAAATACACGCTGAGAAGAATGCCTTTCCTGTGGCAGGATTCCCCCAGCGCGCGGATCAGATCGAACTGAAGCGATGGATGGCGCATGCCGATCTTCGTATTGTAATAGGCGTTGCCCTGGTTGCAGCGCGCATGCCAGGTCAGAAAGTCGACTCCGCAGGATTTCACCTGATCCGTGAAGGCCTCCACGTCGAATTTCGCTCCGACGTCGGGGATTGTCGTGACTGTGTGGAAATCATAGAACAGTCCGTAGTTGAACTTCGCCATGATGGGACTCCTTGATTGGTTGTGTGAAATCTTATTTTTTTGACTGGCGAACGTCTGCCGCAGTTTCCCCGCCGCGGAGAGCGTCCGGTGTTTTCCTCTGTCTTACGGAGGCTCGGATCAGCACGGATGCCGGCAGTTCCGTGATTCCGTCATCCGACGTCTTTCCCGCGCCGGCCGCGTCGATGATCGTTTCCGCGGCGAGCCGGCCCATTTCCTCGAAGGGCTGCTGCACTGTGGACAAGGGCACCATTGCGTCGGCCGATCCGGAAAGATTGCCGTATCCGATGACGGAGAGCTCTTCCGGAACGCGGATTCCCAGTTCATAGGCCAGCTGGTAAAGATGGAAGGCGTGTCCGTCCGCGATGCAGAAGATCCCGTCCGGCCGCGCCGCCGGATTTTCCAGAAGCTTCCGGACCGGATTTGTGTTTTCCCTGTAGTGAAAAACGGTTCCGTCGAGAAACACGGGAGGACGGTCCGGCAGAAGTTCCCGCATTGCGTCCCGGTATCCCTCGTTCCTGAGACGGATGTAGTCATAGGTTCCCCGGTGCGTCATGCAGACAATGTTTCTGCATCCTGCGTCGTAAAGATGCCGCACCGCCGCACGTGCGCCCCCGCGGTCATCCGATGCGAAACTCGGGCAGCCGGGAATGTTCGCCCGGCAGTTGACCGCCGCCACGGGGATCCCCCGCCGCTGGAGTCCCAGGGCCAGCTCCCGGCATTTATTGAAATCCGAGGTGTGGAAGAGGACTCCCGCAACCCGCTGTTCCACCAGCATTTTCAGCGCGGCCGGCCCATCGTTCTCAAGCGCATGAACTTTGACTGCGTAATCCCGCGCGGTCGCCGTGCGGCAGATGCTGTTGAAGATGTTGTAGAAATAGTCCGAGGCAAGTCCCGTCGTGGATACGAGCGCGATCACATTCGAATGCCCTCTGCGGACGGAGCGTGCCAGTTCGTTGGGCTCGTATCCGAGCCGTTTTGCCGCGGCAAGCACCTTTTTCCGCGTCGGCGCCGAGATTTTCACCTTGGTGCTGCGGCTCATCACATAGGAAACCGTCGCGGCGCTTACTCCGCTTGCGGCGGCAATGTCCTTCAGCGTGATCATGAAGCGGAATCCCCCTCTTCAATTGAATCGTTTCAATTAAGTTTAAACGATTCAATTGTTTTTTCAAGAGGGAAAAATCAAAAAAAACTGTTTTTTTGCCGAATCGGATGACGGGACGGGAAAATGGACGCATGAACCGCGGCCCGCACAGAGGGGAGGAGGAAGCGGCGGGACCCGCGGTCCGGGAACGGGGTTATTTTTCGAAGAAGAAGCCGGTGAACTGGAATTTCGCAACGAGCTTGTTTTCTTCGTTCCGGATTTCGACATCCATTACGCAGGATCGTCTGCCCTTGCTGACCTCCCGAGCGACAGCGCGCAGGGTATTGCCCGAACCGGGACGGATGAAGGAAACCGCCGCGCTCATGGCGATGCACTTGTCGCCGTAGGAGTTCGCCGCGCCCGCAAACGCCATGTCCGCCAGCGTGAACATGGCGCCGCCCTGCACGGTGTGCACCGCGTTGTAGGAGTGTTCGGTCACGGTCATCACGGCTTCCGCGTAACCGGGCTTCACGACCTCCAGCGTCATATGGTTCGCCTTGCAGAAGGTGTCGTTTTCGTTGATGAATGCTTTGACCTGTTCCAGATATTCCATAATCCTGTTTCCTTGTGATGTAAAAAAAAATACGGACGCGGAAGCATCCGGAAAGGGATTTCCGCGTCCGGAGGAGATCCGTTTATTCAAAAAAATTTAGGTTAATACCGCGATGCTCTGCATCGCCAAAAATTGCTTCGTGCAGGACTCTCAGTCCTGCCGCGGTCCAGCTGCGTAAGCTGGTCGCCGGAGGCGAAATCCCCAATACCGCGCATGCTTGCATCGCGGTAATTTATTTCACGTGGGATTTTCCGGTGCCGGCGACGACCTCGCCGCAGACGAATGCGTCGAATCCCGCCTCGCGGCAGAGACGGAGCGCCTCTTCTTTGTCATGCTCCGGAACGAAGAAGACCATGCCGACGCCCATGTTGAAGACGCGGAAGGCTTCGGAGTCCTCGATATTGCCCTCTTCGACGATCAGCTTGAAGATCGGCGGCGGATTCTGGATCGTCTCCTTGTAGAAGACCGCGTCCACGTCTTTGGGGAGAATGCGCGGAACGTTGTCATAGAGGCCGCCTCCCGTGATGTGGGCGACGCCGTCGAGAGAGACCTCCGAGTCCATCAGACTCCGGACCGCCTTCCAGTAGCAGGTGTGCGGCTTGAGGAGCGCTTCGCCGATGCTTTCTCCGTTGAGCTCCTTCAGATGGGAGGACACTTCGTAGCGGCGCATCGTGAAGAGCACGCGGCGCGCAAGGCTGAAGCCGTTGGTGTGGAGTCCGTTCGAGGGCAGGGCGATCGCGACGTGTCCCGGACGGATTTTTTCCCCGGTGATGATGCGGTCCTTCTCCACCATGCCGGTGATGACGCCGACCAGGTCGAAATCGTCGCCGTACATGCCGGGCATTTCCGCAGTTTCCCCGCCGAGGAGCGCGCATCCGACCTCGCGGCAGGCGTCCGCGATTCCCCCGACGACCTCTTCATAGAGCGGGCTTCTGAGTTTTCCGATGCCGATGTAGTCCAGGAAATAAACCGGTTCGGCGCCCTGGACGGAGATGTCGTTGACGCAGTGGTTGACGATGTCGTGCCCGACCGTGTCGAATTTGTGCATCATCGCCGCGACCATGAGCTTGGTTCCGACGCCGTCGATGCTGGCGACCATGACCGGATTCTTCCATTTCGACAGATCGATCTGAAAAAGTCCGCCGAATCCGCCGATCGGAGCAAGCATTTCGGGACGCTTCGCGGCGGCGAATTTCGGTTTGAGACGTTTCAGAAGGTCGGTTGCCAGATCGATATCCACTCCGGCGCTCTTGTAGGTCGAGTGCCCGTTTCCGCTGCTTTGTGTCATGTTTTGCTCCGTTGTGTTTGCCCGTTCATGATGATGCGATCGCGGTAATATAGCATGGATTCCGGAAAGTTCAGCCCCGGAGAACTGTTTTTTTGCAAATAATCTGCCGCCGCCGCGTTTGCCGAAGCGGCGCTTTACGGTTATATTACGGAAATTTAACGGAACTGGAATTGTCATGCCTTCTTGTGCAAAGGAAATCCGGCGTTTTGCGCCGCGCGGCGGATGTGCTTCCGGCGATCGGGTGATCCTTGTTCACGGACTCCTGATGTCCGGTCATGTGCTGTACCCGATCGGCGCGCATCTGGCGCGTCAGGGGTTCCTCTCCGTTCTTTACGATTATCCGACGCGGCGCGCGGGCGTGGACGAGCACGGTGCAGTGCTGGGAGCGTTCATCGAGAGGGAGACTTCCGCCATGGAACCGTCCGGAGGAAGGCTTCACTTCGTCACTCACAGCATGGGGGGGCTTCTCCTCCGTTCCGCGCTGCGGAAGCTTTCCCCCCGCGCGCGAGAGAGGGTCGGGAGAATCGTGATGATCGCGCCGCCGAACAAAGGTTCCGACGTGGCCGAGGCCGTTCTGCGGAAGCTGTTCTTTGCGGGAAAAATCGTCAGATGTCTGCCGGATCTCTCCTCCGTGCCGCATTCGTTCGCAAATACCTTTCCCGAACCGGATGAGACTTTTGAAATCGGAATCATCGCCGGTTCGCACGACCGGAAAGTTGCCGTGGCGAGCACCCGCCTGATGCACGAGCGCGACCATCTGACTCTGCGATCTTCCCATACCGCGATTCTGTTCCGGAAACAGACCGCGCATCAGACGGCGCATTTCCTTCTGCACGGCGCTTTTGAACGTCCTCCGGAACAGGGAGATTTGAAACCATGAATGAGATTGCCATCATCCGCGCAGCTGATCCGGACGCGTTGTTTGAACTTGCCGGAACCGTCGGCTGGAACCAGACGCGCCGCGACTGCCGCGAGATGCTTCTTGCTCCCGGCGCCACCGGCGTTTTCGCCGTCTGCGGCGGGCGCGTGATCGGTTCCGCCGCCGCGATGGTTTATGAGGAAAACCGGATCGGATACATCAACATGGTGATCGTGCGTGAACCGTTCCGGCGGCGCGGAATCGCGACAAAAATGCTCGAAACACTCATGGAGATGCTGCATCGCTGCCGCACGCTCCGGCTTTACGCCACGCCGGCAGGGAGCCATGTCTACGAAAAACTCGGATTCCGGACCTATGCGACACTGCACAAGTTCGCCTCGGACTCCTATGTCCCGCTTCCGGAACAGGACCGGCGCATTGTCCCGCTTCTGCCGTCCGACCTGCCCGAAATCACCGCGCTGGACAAACGGAGTTTCGGCGCGGAACGCGGCGCGCTTCTGGAGTATTTTTACAGCCGCCATCCGGAGCTCTCCTTTAAAATCACCGGAAAAGGGTGCATCACGGGATTCACGATCGGGCGGATCGGTCCCGTCTCGCGTCAGGCCGGCGCCTTGACGGCGGCGAAGGAGGAGGACGCGCTTGCGTTGTTTGACGCGGTCGCCCGTCAGGGGGAGCCTTCGCCGCGCGTGCTTCTGACCGCATTCGATACGCAGAAACGCCTGATTGCGCTGCTGGCGGAACGTGGAATTCCGCGTGCTTCGGAAATGGTCGCGATGGATTTCGGAGAGGCCGGGCCGCTTCCCGCGGCGTGCTATTACGGTGTGCTCGGCGGCGATTTCGGCTGATCCTGCAGGATTCGCAGAGCGTTGTTCATTCTGTCCTTACCTTCCATGCGTTGCCGGCCTTGCCGTCTTCCATACCCCGGGATTTTTTTCAGCGGCGGAAGAAACACATCCCCCCCTTCCGCGCCTGCGCTCCGGAGGGACGGAAAAGCGTCAAAAGAGATGCGCGATGCATTGCAATTCCTTGTTTTTCGGATATTTTACCTTCAAAAATGATCTATATCCACAATTTGCAGAAGAGGTTCTGAAGAATGGCAAAAGTGTATTTCGGTTCCGTCGCGGTGACAAAACCTTCCGCACCCTCCACGCTGCCGGGCAAACTGCAGCGGATTCTTAAAAAATGCAACCTGACCAGACTCTGTTCCGGAGACTGGGTGCCGATCAAAATGCATCTCGGAGGCGGGCTCGGCTATTCGACCGTGCATCCGCTTCTGGTGAGGATGGTTACGGAAGCGGTGCAGGAAGCGGGCGGGAAGCCCGTCGTCGTGGACGGCTACTTCGAGACGGTGGCGGAGGCGCATCTTCACGGCTACACGCGCGAGACCGTCGGCTGTCCGATCGTCGCCGCCGGCGGCGTGTTCAACTCCCATGTGGTGGAAAAGCGCGCCGGGTATCTCACCTACGACACGGCGGAAATTTTCGGACTTATCGCCGAGGCGAAATGTCTGATCAATCTCTCCCATGTCAAGGGGCATGGCGTCTGCGCCTACGGCGGCGCCTGCAAGAACATCGCCATGGGATGCGTCAACGGCCGGACAAGACGCAAGATCCATGCGCTTCAGGGCGGAATCGACTGGGTCGCGGACCGCTGCCGTTTCTGCGGGAAATGCGCCGCCGCATGCGACCGTCACGCGATTGAAATCGATCCGAAGAAGAAAACGCTTCACATCGACTTTCACGCCTGCCGCTACTGCCGCCACTGCGCGCTCGCGTGTCCGGAGCATGCGCTTGTGGTCAACGACGAGCGGGGATTCCGCCATTTCCAGGAGGGGATGGCGATCACGACGAAACTTGCGCTCGAACACCTGGAACCGGAGCGTCTGCTGCACATCAATCTTCTGACGGACATCACGATGTTCTGCGACTGCTGGGGAATCACGACTCCGAGCATGGTGCCGGACATCGGCGTCCTTGCTTCGCACGATATCGTCGCCATTGAACAGGCATCGCTGGACATGATCCGCACCGAAAACTTCATCGAAGGCTCCCTGATCGGCGACGCCGCGCTCGGAGAGGGGACTCATCTGCTCGAAAAAATCCACGGCAAGGATCCCTTTGTCCAGGTCGACGCGCTGGAAAGGCACGGACTCGGCTCCCGCAAATACGAGCTGGAAGAGGTTTTCTGAACCTTTGGGAGAATACGCTGTCTATTGGAGAATCCGGGGAGGGACACGCTCTGCGCGTCCCTCTTCTGTTCCGGAACGGGAGCGTTGAAATCAATTGAACTGGGAGGAGATTCCTGATGAAAAAATGCCTGGCAGTCCTGCTGATCCTCGGTGTCGTCCTGACACTGGCGGCAAAGAATTATGAACTCAGGCGGGCCGTCGATCCGAACGGCTATGCCTACACCTTTGTGACGAACGACCCTTACAACGCCCGCGAATACACGCTGAAAAACGGCATGAAGGTCTATCTTTCCCGGATTCCCGTCAAACCGCGCATCTCCTTCAAGGCGGCGGTCCGGGCCGGCATGGCGGACTCTCCCGCGGACGTGACCGGACTGGCGCATTACTTCGAACACATGATGTTCAAGGGCACCGGGAAAATCGGGGCGCTGGACTATGCGAAGGAAAAAGCGCTCCTCGACCGGATCGAATCCCTGTTTGAAGAACGGCGCAGAACCGCTGATCCGGCAAAAAAGGCGGAACTGTATGCCGAAATCGACAAACTCTCCGCGGAAGCCGCGAAATATGCCTCCGCCGGCGAATACAGCAAACTGGTTTCCTCCATCGGCGGAATGGGGCTCAATGCATTCACCGCCTCCGACATGACGGTCTACGTGGTGGACATTCCCTCGCAGGAACTGGAGAAACTTCTGAAGCTGGAATCCGAACGTTTCCGCGATCCGGTCATGCGCCTCTTCCATACCGAACTGGAAGCGGTTTACGAGGAATTCAACCAGGGGCAGGACAATGAGAACGGCCTGGTGTTCGAGGCGCTGTCCCGCCGTCTGTTTCCGTCGCATCCCTACGGCTGGACGCCGTTCATCGGGAAAGCCGAACATCTGAAAAATCCGTCCATCACGGAAATCAGGAAATTCTACCGCAGTTATTACACGCCGGAAAACATCGCGCTTCTGCTCAGCGGCGATCTGGATTTCGACAGAACCATTCAGCTTGTCGACCGCTATTTCGGCGCTCTGCAGGGCGGCGCGGCGCCCGTCCGCGATCTTCCGCGCGAAAAGCCGATGACCGCGAACGTTTCCGAGGACGTCAAGGGTCCCGGCCCCGAACGGATCATGATCGGATTCCGCGTCGAACCCGGACGCAGAAACGATCTTCTCGCGACCCTGACCGCGTCTCTGCTGAGCAACGGAACCTCCGGACTGATCGACCATGATCTGCTCCGCAGCCAGAAGGTGCTCGGCGCCGGCGCGGGATTCTACGACCGGCGCGACTATTCCATCTTCTATCTTTACGGCGCGCCGCGCGCGGGACAGACGCTGGATGAACTGGCTTCGCTGCTTCTCGGCGAACTCGACCGGATCAAAAAGGGCGATTTCCCCGAATGGCTTCTCAAGGCCGTCATCGACAATTACCGCAAAGGGCTTGTCCAGTCGCGCGAGAATCCCGAAAACGCCTCGTGGACCTATCTGGATTCCTTCATCAAGGGTACTCCCTACATCGACAATCTCAGATACATCGATTCCCTTGCGGACATCCGGAAGGAGGAGATCGTGCGCTTTGCCGGATCGCTCCGCTACCATGCGCGGATCAACAAACGCACCGGAACGCCGGAAAACCGCGTGAAGGTGGAAAAGCCGAAAATCACTCCGGTGGCGATGAACGCGGACAAAACTTCCGATTACGGGAAAAAATTTGCCGCGCTGCCGCCGTCCCCGCTTCCGGAACTCGACACCGTTGACTTCAAAAAGGATTTCTCCGTGACGAACGAGGGCAACTGGAAGCTCTTTTACAGCAACAAACCCTTTCCCGTGAACGATACGCTGTTTTCCCTGGGCATTGTCGCCGAATACGGACGGGATCACGATCTTCTGCTCCCGCTGGCGGCCGGTTACATGAACTTTCTCGGGACGGACCGCTACTCCGCCTCCGAATTCCGGAACGAGTTCTACAAGCTCGCGCTCGACTTCTCCATCTCCGGCTCCGACGAACGGACCTCCATCCATCTGAGCGGATTTGCCGACAGGATGGAAGCCGGACTCAGGCTGATCCGCCATTTCCTCGACAGCGTGAAACCGGATGAGAATGCCTACAGACTTTATGTCGCGCGTCTGATGAAGGCGCGCGCGGATGCGAAAAAGAGCCACGACGCACTGTTCCGCGCCGTCAACATGTATGCCGCCTACGGGCCCGGCATGAACAATCCTCTTCTGTATGAAAACTCCATGACGGAAAAACAGCTTCTGGCGGTCAGGCCCGCTGATCTGGTCGCCCTCATGAAGAAATACTTCGATTTCAATGCGACGGAACATGTTGTGACCTATGTCGGACCGGCGCCGCGGGCCCGGGTCGCGGAACTCTGCACGGAAATTTTCGGCGGAAAAAACCCCGCTTCCGGCGCGCATCCCGCCCGGCGCGAATTCCGGCAGCTTGCGACGGAAAAGCCGAAAGTCTACCTGATTCCGTATGACTCGACTCAGCTTCTGATCGGGATCCGGACGCGAGGCGCGAAATTCGACCTTGCGAATCTCCCCGTCTCCATGCTCTTCAACCAGTACTTCGGGGGCGGCGGACTGGACAGCATCGTGTTCCAGGAGATCCGCGAATCGCGCAGTCTGGCTTACAGCGCCTATGCCTATTACGGCAGCGCGATGGAGAAAGACAAATATGATGTCTTCATGGGGTTTGTCGCGACTCAGCCGGACAAATGCTTCACCGCGATCGACGAGATGCTCAGGCTTTTCCGGAAGATGCCGCTCCAGCCGGCCAGATTTGACAACGCCAGGGCGAAGCTTATGAAATCCATGACCTCGGAACGGAGTTTCGGAGACCTTTCCGGACTCTGGTTCCGCGCAAACAAAATGGGAATCGCGCATGACTGGCGCAAGGCGGCGTTCGAGAAGCTGCGGTCGCTGGAACTGAAAGACATTGCGGCGTTTGCGGAAAAGGAAGTCGCGCCGCGCGTCTATGAGGTTTTCATCGCCGGCGACGTGAAAAGCCTGGACCGGGAAAAGCTCAAACGCTACGGGGAAATCGTGGATCTCGCTCCGGAGCAGGTGTTCGGCTATTGAATGCCGCGCACCGGCCGCCGTGATTCCCGGATTCCGGAGAGGGCGGCCGCCGATGCGGAATCCCGGCATGAAAAAAGCCGCGGGAGGCGGAATGCTCCCCGCGGCCTGTTTTTTATTCAGATTCCGGAATCACTTCTTGTAAAGCGGTCCGAAATTCGCGCATGCGCGGTAATCCGCGCCTTCCTGATCCATGCCGAACGCAGCCCATGCCGCCGGACGGAAGATCTTTTCCGGCGCGACGTTGTGCATGCAGACGGGGATGCGGAGGATCGACGCCATCGTAATCAGATCCGCGCCGATGTGCCCGTAGTTGAAGGCTCCGTGGTTCGCGCCCCAGTTCGCCATGACGCTGTAGACATCCTTGAACGCGCCGGTTCCGGTCAGGTTCGGAACGAACCATGTGGTCGGCCAGCCGGGATCGGTCCGGTTGTCGAGGATCGCATGAATCTTCGCGGGCAGTTCATAGGTGTAGCCTTCCGCGATCTGAAGGACAGGGCCGAGGCCGTGGATGCGGTTGACGCGCGACATCGTGACGGGCATTCCGCCTTTCGTCAGGAAGTGGGACGAGAATCCGCCGCCGCGGAAATAGCCGAGGTTCGCGGGAACCCATTCCGTCGCGTCGAGACATGCCTGCGCCTCTTTCGCCGTGATTTCCCAGAAGGGCTTCATGGCGGGTTTTCCCTTGATCGTCTGGCGTCCGGTGGCGTCCATTGTTGTCGCGCCGGAGTTGATCAGATGAATCAGTCCCGGAACCGCGAGCTTGTGCCCTGTCGCCTTCTTGACCGCCTCGGGGCTCCAGAACGTGCGGACGTCGGAGAAGCCGGAGGCCGTGTTGGTGAGCAGGTGCCCGAACAGCATCGCGACGCCGTTCAGTCCGTCGTTTTCCGTTGCCAGGATGTAGGGTTTGCGGATGCCGTTCCAGTCGAACGAGGAGTTCAGGATTGTCTCCATGACGTCGCCGTTGGGCATATGGTCGGTCCACTGGCGCTGTCCCTGGAAGCCGGCCATGATGGCGTTGTGGCCCATGCCTTCCTCGATGAATCCGAGCTCTTTCAGGCGTTCGTTTCCGATCATGAGGTCGCGCGCGATCATCGTCATCTTGATGCAGTATTCGAATTTCGCCTGCTGCTCCTTCGCGGAGAGGCCTTTTTTGCCGTTGTAGACGTCCCTGCCGATTTTCAGGTTCTTCTTCGCCCACGCGATCGCCTTCTTCGCTTCCGCGGGATCGTAGATGTTTTCGTTGACGCGGCGGATGATCTCCGTCATGTCGACGGATTCGCAGCGCATGTTGAAATAGGATTCATAGAACTCGGGATCGAGGATGGAACCGGCGATGCCCATCGCGACGGAGCCGATGGAAAGATAGGATTTGCCGCGCATTTCGGCAACCGCGATGCCGGCGCGCGCGAAACGGAGAATCTTTTCCGCGACGTCGTCCGGGATTTTCGTCTCATCGGCGTTCTGCACGTCGCGCCCGTAGATCCCGAATGCGGGAAGTCCCTTCTGCGCGTGGGCGGCGAGAACGGCGGCCAGATATACGGCTCCGGGACGCTCGGTGCCGTTGAATCCCCAAACGGCCTTCGGAGTATGCGGATCCATGTCCATGGTTTCCGATCCGTAGCACCAGCAGGGGGTGACGGTCAGGGAGACGCCCACGTTTTCCAGGCGGAATTTGTCCGCGCACGCGGCCGCTTCGGCGACTCCGCCGATCGTGGAATCGGCGATGACGCACTGCACCGGAGTGCCGTCCGTGTAGCGCAGATTTCTGGAAATCAGCTCTGCCGCGGCTTTCGCCATATTCATGGTCTGGTCTTCCAGGGACTCGCGGATGCCTTTGCGGCGTCCGTCGATTGCGGGACGAATTCCAACTTTCGGATACATTTGGACATACCTCCTTGTTTGGGTTGTGAATGAGCGTATCATTTTTGCGCCTGCACTGCCTTTGGAAAATCCGCCGGTTCAAAAAACATAAGCGGCGATATGAACTTCGTCAACGCAGGAAATATGAATAATCGGCGATTTTATATGAATAAAACTAACATGCGTCTCCGCTGCATCCTCCGCTTTCCTTTTCCAGATTCCGGTAATACTGCGTGCCGAAGCGGTCCAGTCTGTCGGTCAGAAAGAAGAGTGTTCCGCTCCGGAGACGGCGTCCGGATCTGAGAATCCTGTGGAACGCCTTCTGCATGGAGGTAACCGCCGGACAGGCGAGGGGATCGACGTCGTCCGCGCGCCCGAAAATGAAGAACACGCCGTCGCGTCCGTCGGTTTCCAGACCCGGCGTCATGTAACCTTCCCGCATGAATTTTGCAAGGTTCGAATCCGGCAGCTCGGTTTCCCAGTCGGGATTCAGAATCCAGGAATGGCAGATGAAAATTTTGACATCCTGCTTGAAATATCTGCGGAAGAACTCCTTTGCAGCGATCAGGGATTCCTTCGCCAGTTCCGGTTTCATGCCGCCGCCGGCGGGGATGTGAATGCTCGGCGCAAGTTCCCACGGCTGGCAGATTCCCTCCCATTCGGCAAGATCGATCGTCACCTTGCGTCCGAGGAGCACTCTGCCGCGCGGCGTGACGGGCGTGCCTGTGACATGATTGTCAAGAATCTTCAGTCTTGTGAACACGACCTCCGAGTCCGGGGTTCCCGCCTTCGGGCGGCTGCCGTCCGGCAGGAAGCGCCATCCGTCGCGGCAGAACACCATCAGCGATCCGTCCTTGCGGTTCCGGTAGACAGCCGGCATCCACGGCGGGTATTCATGCATCAGGAATTCAAAGCGCCCGATCCGGAAGAGGCGTCCGTCGATGTAGTTGCGGATCCAGCTCGTCTGCTGGAGGGAATGTCCCGGAAGGCCGTTGTTTCCGGTTTCGAAAATCCCGATGGTGCCGCTGATCCATTTTGCAATGTCCGAAGCATAGGAGAGGGGGATTTTCATGCGTTCAAGGGTCTTTTCAATCAGGGGGATGGCGCTGACGGCCACCATCAGCTGGAAGATGCCCGCATTTTCTCCGAAGGTTTTTTCCGGCAGCGGGAGATTGCGGAGATTCGCCTGCATTTTCCTGAGGAAGAGCCCGTAATGGAGGAGCCATGCGTAAAGGGCGGCTTCCGGCGTCCGTTCAACGATCCGGCAGACCTCCTCCATGCGTTCCAGGTGTTTTAGGTCGCCGCCTGTCACCGGGTAGTATTTCCTGCAGAAATCCATTGTCATGAATTCCGGGACGCCCTGCGGCGCGGTTTTCAGAACCTCGTCCCAGATTTCCTCCAGAAGATGTTTTTCCCCGTGTCCGAATCCCATTGCGGCGCAAAAATCGTCAATCGTCATGTTTTCCTCCGGTTTTCCGCTTGAAAAATACGGGAATGAGTTCATATTAGACATATTGTCCATATTGCTGTATAATATAACGCGGCGGCGGAAAGTCAAGGGCGCCGCAATCCGTCAAGGGGGAAGATCTGATGAACGTCTATCATGCGGGCGACCTGTTCGATTTCAAGCATCTCGCCGGAAACCTGCTTCTGAGCGCGGCGATCGCGGAGGCGTCCGCCGGAAAATACCGGACGCTTCTGCCCCAGGCGAACGAAGGGAACAAACTGCGCAATGCCAATATCCGGAACGGGGATCTCGACATGGTGATGAGCTGTCATCTGGCGCTGCTGAACTTTGACGGAACGGATCTGGATTCCGGCACCGTTGTGGAATTCATGGCCGCGAAAATGCTCGACATCCCCTGCGTCCTTCTGCGGACGGACTTCCGCAACGCCGGCGACCAGTCCGTCAGCGCCGATCCATGGAACCTGATGTGTTCCGGATATCCGCGCAGTCTGACGCTGAAAATCAATGCGCTGACTCTCTACAACGAGCTTGTGGCAGGGCCCGGCGATCTGGATCATTATCTGCGCACGATCGCGCAGCGCGTGACTGCGGCGATGGACGAAGTTTCCGCAAGGCCTTCGCTCTTCGGCGGAAATCTCCGGAAGGCGGAGGAGGTCTACCGCTGGTTTGTCAAAAGCTGCGGCTCGGATTTTGAAGCGCAGATGACGCCGGAGCGCATCGGCGCGATTCTCAGGGAAAAAGCGGAGCTCGGACTGTTGTCATGAAGCAATACCATCCGACTCTGGACGCCATCCGTTTCTGCCCGAAGTGCGGCGCACCCCTCGGCACGCCGCAGCGGGAGAATCATATGGAATGCGCACGCTGCGGATTTGTTCTCTTTTTCAATGCGGCCCTTGCCGCGGCCGTCCTTCTCCGGGATGCGTCGGGAAAACTTCTGCTGACCCGCCGCGCCATGGAGCCCGCGAAAGGGAAACTCGCCTTTCCCGGCGGATTCGCCGACATTTTTGAAACGCCGGAAGCCGCGGCATGCAGGGAGCTTGCCGAGGAGTGCGACATGGCTATCTCCCCGCAGGACATGACCTGTTTTTTCTGCGGATTCAACCGTTATCTTTACCGTGGTGTGACTTACGTTTCCACGGATCTCTACTTCAAAGCGGATGTCGCCGGATTTTCCTCCGCCCGTCCGCTGGACGAGAGTGCGGAGATTGTCTGCCTCCTCCCCGGAGAGATCGACCCGGAGGAGCTCTCCTCCGATTCGGCGCGGGACGCATTGCGCCGATTCATGGAACTGGAACAACAATCATGAACCAAACCATATCAACCCTTCAGGATGCGTCCTGAGAAAGCGAGAAAGTTGCGATGAGCGAACAAACAAGAACGATGCCGGAGAAAATTCTGGCATGGCAGCTGTTCGGCGCCGGATTTGAAAATTTCGGCAGAGACAACAACCCGTCCGTCCTCCCCATGCCGGAAATCGCGGACGACGAACTGCTGGTTAAGATCGAGGCGATCGGGCTCTGTTTTTCCGATGTGAAGCTGATCCGCGCCGGCGAGGCGCATCCGCGCGTGATTTCCAAAAACCTGAAGGAAGATCCCGTGATCCCCGGTCATGAGGCCGTGATGAGCATTGTCAAGGTCGGTTCGAAGATTCAGGACAAGTTCCGGGTCGGCAGCCGCTACATCATTCAGGCGGACATTTATGTCAACGGCGTCGGTTTCGCCTACGGCTACGCCCTGAACGGCGGCATGGCGCAGTACAGCGTCATCAACCAGAAAGTCCTGAACGGGGACGAGGGCTGTTATCTTCTGCCGATCGCGGATTCGATGCCCTCCGCCGTCGCGGCGCTGCTGGAACCCTGGACCTGCGTCCTGGCCAGCCATCTGATCCGGAACCGCGTCAAACCCGCGGACGGCGGCGACATGCTGTTTGTCTTCGGTTCGAATGCCGCGCAGTATGAACTCGGAGCGCTGCTTTCGGAAGCGAAACCCGCCTCCGTCACGCTGGTGAAGGCGTCCGCCGACTTCGCTTCGAAAATCGCAAAGGCCTATCCCGGCGTCAAGGTCTGCGCCGCTTCCGCGCTTCCCGAAGGAGCGAAGTACGACGACATCTTCCTCTGCGGCTGCACGCGCGCCGAGGGCGAAGGCGCGGCGAAAGCCGGGAAAAACGGAGCCTGCATCAGCTTCGTCGGCGATTATTCCTCCGAAAACTGGATGTTCGACGTCGGCAGCATCCATTATCAGGGCTGGTTCTATCAGGGCACGGCCGGCACGGATCTTTCCGGGGCATACGGAAGAAACGTCAGAAGCACCGTCAGAAAGGGCGGCGTCTGCTGGCTGCCCGGCGGCGCCGGCGCGATGGGGCAGATGCATACGCAGCTTGCCGTCGCCGACGAGAACGGTCCCTCCCGCGTGCTCGTGACGGATATGGACAATGCGCGCCTCGCTCATGTGAAGGAGCTGCTCGGGCCGATTGCCGAAAAACGCGGTGTCGAGTTCAAACTGATGAATCCCGGCGATTTCGCGTCGCCTGCCGAATTCGATGCTGCCGTGTCCGCGTTCGCACCGGAAGGATTTGACGACATCATCATGCTGGTTCCCGTTCCGGCGCTGGTTGCCGGTTCCGCGAAGCATCTCGGCAGGGACGGCGTCATGAACATTTTCGCCGGCATTCCGGCCGGCAAGGAGGCGGAACTGCCGACCGCCGGCATTGCCGCAAACGGCTGCCGCTTCATCGGTTCGAGCGGAAGCCGTACCGAGGATCTGCGGCACACGATCCGCATGGTGGAGGCTGGAAAGCTCAACCCGGTCTCCGCCCTGGCGGCGATCGGCGGCATGAAAGCCCTGAAGGAGGGGCTTGAGGCGGTCGCCAATGCGAAGTTCCCGGGCAAGACCGTGATTTTCCCGAACTGTCCCGACATGCCGCTGACGGCTGTGGACAGAATCGCCGATCTGGTTCCCGGACTGGAAAAGACATTCGCCGCGGACGGCACCTATACCACGGCGACCGAAGCGGAACTGCTTGCCAAGTTCGAAGAGTGAGCATTCCGTAAAGGAAATCAGTGAATCCCGCGATGCTTCGCATCGCAAAGACTGCTTCGGGAGTTTCAGTCCTGCTTCGGTCCAACCTGTACAAGCAGGCCGGGGCAGGCGGAATTCCGGATGCGGGCGTGTGCTCCGCGCCGAGGCGGTTCATTTCAATCCCGGCGGAACAGCACGATCCGGTTCGTGTTCGTTCCGCCGGTGTTGTTTGAGATGCCCCAGCAGTTCGCCGTCTTGGTGAAGCGCTGGCGGTTGATGAGAATCAGCTCGGGAACGAACCCGGCTTCCGCGCCGCAGGGGACGGCGTGCTCCTCCAGGCGGACGGAGCCGCGCCGCACCTCTCCTACTTCAAATGCCACATGTCCGCCCGGTTTCACGATGCGGGCAAGTTCATGAAAGACTGCGCCCATCGCCTTCTTCCACCCGGACAGCGTCCGTTCCATTGTAACTGGAACGGCGTCGGGATCAATTCCGGCAAACCAGGAACGGAGCCAGTTGTCCTGCCGGTAGTCCACGATGTCCAGAAAGGGCGGCGAGGTCACGACCAGCGAGACGGCATTGCCGGGGATCTGCGGCGTCCGGTCGGAACTCCCGGTCAGAATCCAGGCGCGGGAGAGTTTTCCAAGTCTTTTCAGATCCGCTGCCGTGCAGTCCTTCAGGAGTGCGCGGCTTTTTTTCAGCAGAATGGCTTTCACGTCGCGCCGGGGGGGCGTCTGGCGGCGTTTTTCGTTGATTTTCCGCTGGGATTCCACGGAGACCGCCTGATTCGGCGGCAGCGTATAGACCGAAAAGAATCCTGCGGAATGCCCGGTGAGACGGTTGAGCGCGACCATCCGGAGCCATGCGTCGGTTCTGTCAAGGGGATGGCTCCGGAAATATTCCCGCAGGGCGCAGAGTTCCCGCAGCGTTTCCTCGTGATAGAAGACGAACAGCTCTTCCGGAAGTGCGCCGTTCCAGGTCAGATCCAGTGCGCGCAGGCGCTCCTCGAGTTCCCGCGGGGAGGGCGGGGCGAGACGCGGCGCAAGCAGAAAGGCGCTCAGTGGATTGACGTCGCATCCCGCCGGAACGCGGCCTGAGAGCGCGGCCTCCAGCGGCGTGGTGCCGCGTCCCATGAAGGGATCGTAGACGACATCGCCCGGCCGGGTCAGACGCCGGATGAAGAATGCCGGAAGCTGCGGCTTGAAGCAGGCCCGGTAGGAAATTTCATGCAGGGAATGGCAGGCGCGCTGGGCGGAGGTCCAGAATTCGTTTGTGAATGTCTCAATTTCAAGTTTCAGCTCCGGAACCGCCGTGAAAGAGCGCTCCGTCACGCTTCCGAATTCGTGAAATTGGCGCAGTTCCTCTTTCATGGGAAAGTTCCGGACGCTGTCAGCCGAGCACCGGCCAGAGCCGTCCGTCGGGGCGCGGATAGAGTTTGATCGGAATGCCGAAGGCGGTGCTCAGGTTTGCCTCATTCAGAACGTCCGCGCGCAGTCCGCAGCTGGTGATCCGTCCGTCGCCGAGGATGATGCCGCGGTCGAAACTTGCGGTGATCTCCTCGATTCTCTGGGTGATGAAAAGCATGGTCGGCGAGTTTTCCGCTTTCGCGAGTCCGTCGATCGCCTCCAGAAGATACTCGCGGCTCTTGAGATCAAGATAGACGCATGTTTCGTCCAGAATCACCAGTTCGGGTTTTGCGATCAGCGCACGGGCGATGAGGGCCTTGATCTGTTCTCCGGAGGAGAGGCGGTCGAAATAGCGGTCCGCCAGATGCTTTGCCCCGATCCGGTCGAGTGCGGTCAGGGCGAGCTCCATTTCGGCATCGGACGCCTTGCGGTAGAATCCGACGGTCGAATCCAGACCCGAAAGCGCCACGTCGATGGTTTTCCAGCGGATGCTCGTATCCGCGGTCCACGCCTGCAGGAAGGGGCTGGCCCAGGCGACTTTCTTCCGTACCTCCGTGATGTCGCATGCGCCGTAGCGGTTGCCGAGAACGCTCACTTCCGCTCCGAAGAGCGGCCATGCCATGCCGAGGATCATTTTGACCAGCGTTGTTTTTCCGGCTCCGTTCGGTCCGAGGATGAACCAGTGTTCTCCGCGTCCGACCTCCCAGTTGAAGTCATGGAGGATTTCGTTGCCTTCGAGTTTCAGAGTTGCATTTTTTATGACCAGAGCGGGTGTTGTGTCCATAATTGCCGTTCCAACTTTCAAATCCGGGTGTTCCGCTGTTTTTCCTCAAACCGCCTCGTCGCCGCAGGGGTAGCTGCCCAGGACGCGAAGCGCCTGCGTCTGCGGACGCAGATATTCGATCGCGCGTTTGACCTTTTCGTCCTCGATATGGCCGAGCAGGTCGATGAAGAAGTAGTATTCCCAGTTCTGCACCTTGGAGGGGCGGCTTTCGATCATCGTGAGCGTGATTCCCTCGTTCTTGAAGGGAAGAAGCGCATCATAAAGAACGCCGACGCGGTCCTTGATCGCAAAGCAGATGGAGGTCTTGTCGTTTCCGGTCGGGAGCGGCATCTGATTGCCGAGCACGAGAAAACGGGTCGTGTTGTTCGGATTGTCCTCGATGTTCTGCGCGAGAATGTTCAGTCCGTAGATTTCGCCTGCGAAACAGCCTGCGATGGCGGCGGAATCGGGTTCTTCCGCCGCGGTCGCCGCGGCGCGGGAGTTGCTGGAGCATTCATGAATTTCCACATCCGGCAGATATTCGCTGATCCATGCGCGGCACTGGCTGAGGGACTGCACATGGCTGTAGAGTTTCCGGATCGACTTCATCGGGAATTTCGAAAGCAGGGAGTGATGGACGCGCAGATTGATTTCCGCGCAGATTTTCGCATCGGAGTTGACAAAGATGTCGAGCGTGTGCGAGACAACACCCTCCGTGGAGTTTTCAACCGGCACGCAGCCATAGTCGGCGCGCCCGTTGTGGACGTCCGCGAAAATGTCGTCGATGTTGCCCTTGGGCACGTAGGCGACGCTGTGCCCGAATTTGGAGACCGCCGCCAGATGGGTGAATGAGCCTTCCGGGCCGAGATAGGCGATATTCAGCGGATGCTCCAGCGCAAGCGCGCCGGACATGATCTCACGGTAGACCGCCTTGAGCGTTGTCTGGCTCATCGGCCCCTGATTGAGCGCCGCAACCTTTTCAAAAACGATCTTTTCACGTTCCGGCACATAAATCGCCCCGAGAGAGTTCTTCTTCTGACGCCCGACTTCGATCACGGTCTGGTAGCGTTCATTGAGAAGCGCTACGATCCGTGTGTCGATTTCATCGATTTTCTTCCGCAATTCATCCAGAGACATGGCAGCAACCTTTATCTTAAAACATTCTGTTATCTTAAAACATTCTGTCGATTTTTTGCAGGATTTCATGCCGCGTCCCCGTGATCCCGGAGACGCAACCGCATAATTTACCACATTTTTTTCATTATCTCAAGCTCCATACTTGATTTTCGCGCAAAAATGACGATATTTACACACTTTGAAAACGGCGCGTCCGGGCATGGCGCGGGGACGCGTTTCCGGAAGGGGGGGTATTTCTCCCGGCAAGCACAAGGAGATTGCATTGCATCATGGCGGTCATCATAAAAACGGTTCTTCTGCTGGTCTGCTCCAATCTGTTCATGACGTTCGCGTGGTATGCGCACTTGAAAAACATGTCCGCGAAACCCTGGTTCATCGCCGCGCTGGCAAGCTGGGGAATCGCATTTTTTGAATATATGATCCAGGTTCCGGCGAACCGGATCGGCTACACTCAGCTGTCGCTTGCGCAGCTGAAGATTCTGCAGGAAGTCATCACCCTTTCCGTTTTCGTGCCGTTTTCCATCCTCTACATGAAGGAAGGCTTCAAACTGGATTTCATCTGGGCCGGTCTCTGCCTGGTCGGCGCGGTTTATTTCATGTTCCGCACTTGAAAATTGCAAAACCCGCGTTATGCTACCTTTACGGGAAGCGGGGAAAACGGGGACCAAAACAAGGGGAGAAGCGCAATGATCGATACCATTCTGAGCGAAGTTGGCAACTTTCTTGCGGGCGCCCGGGCGATGATGATGTACTGGATTCTCGCCATAGCCGGAACGGTCTTTTTCGGAATTGTCTGCATTCTGAGTCTGTTCGGGCTCGGCGGGATCGATCATCCCGATTTCGACGCGGACGGTTCTGTTCTGGATCATGCGGATACGGGATATCTGGATTTCAAGCTTTTCTCGCTGCGTTCCATTCTGGCGTTTCTCACGGTGTTCGGCTGGGGCGGCGTAATCTGGGGCAGCCGTGGGATTTCCGGTTTTCTTCTTGCTCTGTTCTGCGGTTTTCTGACCATGCTGATTACCGCATCCATCCTGTATTTCACGATGCGTCTGCAGTACAGCGGCAACGTCGGAGCGGAGGATTTTGTCGGCCGGAGCGGAACCGTTTACCTGAGCATTCCCGGGGGCATGACGGAGACCGGAAAAGTGGTGATCTCCTGCGGCGGAGCCACGCATGAGCTTCCGGCCGTGGCGGAGGAACCTCTCTCCACGGGCACGCCGATTGTCGTGGTGAAGTCCGTGGACGGCAGACATTTTCTTGTGAAAAAAGCGCAGTGACCAGTCTGAAACATTCAACATAATTAAGGAGTCGCATATGGATTTCATGCCGCTGCTTGCAGCACAGCAGATCGGAGGCGGAGCAATTCTGCTCATCGTCATCATTGTCTTTGTGGCGTTCGCCGTACTCATCAGCGTCCTTGCCAGAATCAAAAAATGTCCGTCCGACCGGATCATGGTCATCTACGGCTCCCAGGTTCTCCACCGGGACAAGGCGACCCGGCATGCCGCGCGCTGCATTCATGGCGGAACGGCGTTCATCTGGCCGGTCATCCAGGATTACGGCTTCCTCTCGCTGCGGCCGATCCAGCTGGAGGTGAATCTGCGCAACGCCCTCTGCAAGCAGAATATCCGCATCAATGTCCCCTCGGTATTCACGGTGGGCGTCAGCACGGACGAAATGCTCATGGGGAATGCGGCGAACCGTCTGCTCGGACTTCAGCCGGACGCCATCGGCGAACTGGCCAAGGACATCATTTTCGGCCAGCTCCGCCTGGTGATCGCCTCCATGACGATCGAGCAGATCAATTCCGACCGCGAAACCTTCCTCCGGAGCATTGAGCAGAACGTCGCCGAGGAACTCAACAAGATCGGTCTTCTTCTGCTGAACGTCAACATCACCGACATCACCGACGAGAGCGGATATATCGACGCCATCGGAAAACGTGCCGCGTCGGAAGCCATCAACAAGGCCCGCATCGAAGTCGCTGAAGAGGAGCGCAAGGGCGGAATCGGAGAAGCCGAGGCGCGCAAGGCTCAGCGCATCGCCGTTTCCCAGGCGGAGGCCGAGGCTCAGGCCGGAGAGGCCAATGCCGACCGGGAACGCCGCATCGCCGTGACCCAGGCGGAGGCCGAGGCCCAGATCGGAGAAGCCAACGCCGACAAGGAACGCCGGATTTCCATCAAACAGGCGGAAGCCCTTGCGATCGAGGGCGAAAACGTCTCCGCGATTGAGATTGCAAAGTCCAATGCCACAAGGGTGGAAAACGAAGCCGACGCCTACCGTCAGGCGGAAGCCGCCAAGCGGATTGCGGAGGCCAAGATCAAGCAGGCCGATTACGAGGCGGAAATGCTTGCGCAGATCGCCCGCGCAAAGATGGAGACCGAAAAGCAGAAGGCTGAAACGCTTGTCCATGCGGAAATCGAGAAGGAGCAGGTGGTCATCCAGGCGGAGGCCGAGGCGGAGAAGCGCAGACGCGAAGCCAAGGGCGAAGCGGATGCGATCTATGCGAAACTCGAAGCCGAGGCACGGGGAAATTATGAAATCCTCAAAGCCAAAGGCGAAGGCTATAACCAGATTATCTCCGCCTGCTGCGGCAACGCCGATGCCGCAGGAAAAATGCTTCTCATCGAAAAACTTGAGGAACTGGTCAAGCTGCAGACCGAGGCGATCCGGAATATCAAGATTGACAAGGTCACTGTCTGGGACGGCGGAAGCCAGGTCAACGGCAAAACCTCCACGGCCAATTTTCTCAGCGGCATGATGCAGAGCATTCCGCCGCTTCATGATGTGGCGGGAATGGCGGGAATCGATCTGCCCGGCTATCTTGGCAAACTCAAATCGGAGAATGCCGCGCCTGAGGATGTTTCTTCCGCACAGCAGTAAAGTCCGTCTGTTTTTTCCGCCCCTCCCGGATCCGCATCCCGGAGGGGTTTTTTGTTTCACCGCCATAAGCCGGAAATGTCCGGAACGGTTCTGTTTCGGGGATTTCCCGTGCGGGAATGCAGAGAATTCTGCCGCATATCATGAGAATTGCGGAAAAAACGTGCAACGGAAATTCCGGAAAAAGTATCAGGGGAAAAGAAAAAAATGGAGCGAGCAATGGGACTCGAACCCACGACCATCACGTTGGCAACGTGATGCTCTACCACTGAGCTATGCTCGCTTGCCGGTTGATGCGCATTACTATAAACGTCATTCCGTTTTTTTCAAGCGGAATTTGATTGTTTTTTCTGTTTTTTGCGGAAAAAACGGCACGGGCGGAAAGAAAGACCTCTTTCTGTCCGCCCGTGCCGGAGAACGCCTGTTCAGCGTGCGACGATCAGCGCCGCGTCATGAGCGGGCAGAATGATTTTCTTCTTTCTGACGGAGGGAACGTCCAGAAGCTCGTCGCATTCTTCGGGAAGGCCGTATTTTTCAAATTCATAGGCCATTTCGTGATCGCAGTCGTTGAAGATTGCGACAGCCTTTCTGCCGTCGACTGTGCCTTCGAACACCTGCGGCCAGTAATTTTTCGGCCATTCGAACGGTTTTGCATCCCGGAGGCGGAGATTCTGTGCGCGTCCCAGAAGGGCGAGACGGTCCGGCGCAATGGTTCCGAGGTTGTCGCTTGTGATGCAGACGCCGGTAATGATGCCGGTCAGAACGGACATTTTCGCTTCGCCGTAGGTGTAGAAGGCGTTGTCCTGCCGCGCCATCAGCGTATCGGGATCGCAGCGGAACCAGCGGTCGAATTTCCACCAGTTCGCCATTGTGACATGCATTGCATTGCGTATCGAGCATCCGTTGTCGGAGTCGAAATTGGCGAAGGCGGGGCCGGGGCTTTGGTAATAACGGCTTGTGTCGCCGCTGACGCGACAGTTGTCAACCAGTCCGAGACTCGGCATGAACGGCGGACAGCATCCGAGCAGTGTGGCGTCCGGGACCGCGTCGCGGATTGCCTTGAGAGCCAGACGGAAGGCGCTGACCGGCGTTGCGTCCGGATCATGGCGTCTGCCGACTGCGAGTCCGTAACCGAGCCCGTCCATCTTGAAATAGGTGTATCCCCAGGAACGGAATGTCCGGAACACAGATGCCAGGTGTTCCTGCACTGCGGGGATGGTGGCATCCAGACAGAGCCAGTGGTTATCCGGGGGCGGCGACCAGCCCTGGACTGCCAGCGGTTCGCCGTCGGCGTCCTTGACAAACCAGTCGGGATGTTCGCGGAAGACTCTGCTGGCTGTGGACGCGAGCATCGGCATGGTCCAGATGCCGGCTTCCATGCCGGCGGAAGTGATTTCGCCTGCGATGTCTTTCAAGGGAGTCGGCCATGCGTCGCGCTGGTCGAGCCAGTCTCCCTGATGTGTCTGGTATCCGTCATCGATCTGAACGACCTGCGCCGCATAGGGGGAGCGGTTTTTTTTCAGGGCGCTCAGATTGTCCAGAAGGTTTTTTTCCGAAACATCGGCATAATAGTAATACCAGGTGCAGTAGCCGGTTAGATTCCGGGATGCGTCGATTGGTCCGACACCCATCTTTGCGGCGGCCGCATCGGCGTATTGCAGCATCAGATCACGCCAGTCCGCACCTTCCAGCACCAGAAGTTCCTCCGGCTTTTCTCCGGGTCTGATGAACGGCTGGAGCACATCGATTGCGACGAAACGACCCTTGCGGATGACGGAGAAATAGCTCATGGAGCGTTTGGCCGTCAGCGCGCCCGCAAGCACGTAACGTTTCGACGCCGTATCCCCGACGACGATCACGTCCTGGCTGTCCATCGTCCAGTCCATGCCGCCGAGCGTGCAGACATTGGGATTGGGAATGGAGGGGGCCATATTGTTGTTGTTCCGGTAGACGAAGGTCGCCTCGGGCGGAAGATCCAGCGGAAGGCTGGCGCGGTAGCATGCCGTTTCCGGCTGCCAGACGGTGGTTTGCATGAAGAACTCCTTGTATTTTTTGTTGGAAGAACCTGATTTCAATATATCGCAGCCGGATGAGAAAAAAAGAGAATGGGGTTGGAAAATATGGGAAAAATGTGCTGTTTTATTGTGTTTTTGTGCGATTCCGGAATGTGGAAGTGCAGAGACCATGCCGTTCCGAGAGTGTTCCGGCTTGCGCATCCTGTCCGCCGCAGGATTCTTTTTCCGCAATCGGGATTGCAAAAAGGCCGCTGCGGGATTATATTACAAGTTCCATTGTTCTTACGCAGGATTTTGTGTTTCGTCTCAACATGCAACAGATAAGGAAAAAGCAAAATGTCAAAATTGATGCTCGGCCTTCCGAAAGGCAGCCTGGAACAGTCCACCGTGGATATGTTTGCGAAAGCCGGTTACAAGATTGAAATCAGTTCCCGTTCCTATTATCCGACGATCGACGATCCGGATATTGAATGCATGCTGATCCGTGCACAGGAAATGTCGCGTTATGTCGAGGAGGGGATTCTCGACTGCGGGCTCACCGGATATGACTGGATTCAGGAAAACGGTTCCGACGTTGTCGAGGCCGCCGAACTGGTTTATGGAAAAGTCGGACGCAATCCGCTCCGCTGGGTGCTGGCCGTTCCGGAAAATTCCGGAATTCACTCCGTCAAGGATCTTGAAGGAAAGCGCATTTCCACCGAGGCTGTCGGCATGACGAAGCGCTATCTGGAAAAGAACAATGTGCATGCGACCGTTGAATTCTCCTGGGGCGCAACCGAGGTGAAGCCGCCGAGACTTGCCGATGCGATTGTCGAGATTACGGAAACCGGTTCCTCCCTCCGGGCCAATCATCTTAAAATCATTGATACGCTCTGCGTCAGCACGACCCGTTTCATTGCCAACAAGAAAGCGTATCTCGATCCGGTCAAGAAGGAGAAGATCGAGAACATCGCCCTGCTGCTCAAGGCCGTTCTTGCGGCAGAAGGAAAAGTCGGGCTGCTGCTGAATGCGAAAAAGGCCGATCTGGAGCGGATTCTCGGAAAACTGCCCGCGCTTGAACGCCCGACAATCTCCCCGCTTTCCGATCCGGAATGGGTGGCGCTGAATACGATTGTTTCCGAGCATGTCGTACGCGAGCTCATTCCCGATCTCAAGCATCTCGGTGCAAGCGGCATTGTGGAATATCCGCTGAACAAGATCGTCGAATAACGTCTGCGAAGATCATTTCCCCCTTCCGGGGGGACTTCCGGCCGCCGCATCGGAGCGGGTTCTCTTTCGGGCATGAAAGGAAATCCGGCATTTCCGGTCCGGCGGCCGCTGTATGTCTGCATTCTGCGGGAATCTTGTTTTCCCGGACGGGATCCCTCCTTTTTTTCTTGAAATAACGCTCTCCCATGTTATTTTACTGAAACTGACGGCTGCCGGACGGCGGTTTCCGAATCCGCCCCTCCGCCTGCCGCGGCAAACAGGATGGAGACGGTCCTGATGAAGGAATTCGACACTTACCCGACGGAAGAAAAATTTGCCGCAGCATATACGCTTCCCGATCCGCTCTGCCGGGAGGACGGCTCCCGAATTGCCGATGCGGCGGAATGGGCTCTTTCCCGCCGCGGGGAGATTCTGGAGCAATTCAAAAAATATGAATACGGCGAAATTCTGCCGCGTCCGGACCGGATGCGTTTTCAGTTGCTGAGCCGCCGGGAGGACGCATTGTCCGGCATGGCGGTGCGGAAGGAAATCCGGATCGTGTGCGGGATGAACAACGGACGCGAAATCTCCTTTGACCTGCTGCTGTATGTGCCGAAGAACCGCAAAGGACGCGCACCGGCATTTCTCGGACTGAACTTCAAGGGCAATCAGAACACGACCGATGAGCCCGATGTCCGTCCGACCGGATTCCTTGCGCCCGATGTCCTGGCCGATCCCGGACGCGGCGTCCAGAAGGCGCGCTGGGATTTTCCAGCGGTTGTCAGACGCGGCTATGCCTCCGCCACTGTCTGTTATCATGACATTCATCCTGATGCGGTGGATGCAGCGGGCCGCAGCGTGTTCCGTCTGTTTTTCGAACCGGAAGAGTATGCTTCCATTCCGGAAAAATATTCTGTGATCGGCGCATGGGCGTGGGGGTTGAGCCGTGCACTGGATTATCTTGAAACCGATCCGGATGTCGATGCTTCCCGGGTCGCCGTGCACGGACATTCCAGACTCGGTAAAACCTCCCTGTGGGCCGGTGTGGCGGACACTCGTTTCAAAATGGTCGTCGCCAATTGCTCCGGATGCGGCGGAGGCGCGCTGCACAAACGGAAGATCGGGGAGAATCTTTCGCTTCATTTCCAGTATCATCTGAATATCGGATACCCATCCTGGTTCGTCCGGGAGCTGGAGCGTTTTGTCTGGCGGGAGGAGGATTTGCCGATTGACCAGCACGAGCTTCTGGCGCTGATTGCACCGCGCCCCCTGGCCATCGGGACCGCGACAAAAGATCTTAACGCCGATCCAAGGGGGGAATTCCTTTCCTGTGTGCATGCTTCGGATGTCTATCGCCTTTTCGGTTTTCCGGGGCTGCCGGTTCCTGAAATGCCGCCTCCGGATGTTCCGGCGGCCGGCCTGATCAGTTATCACTGCCGGACCGGAGGACATGACCAGACTCCGCAGGACTGGAAATGCTATCTGGATTTTGCCGACCGCTGGCTGTAGTGGGAATCAGTGCGGGGATTGACCGATGCTTCCTTTGGGAATCCGCCGGTGAGATCATGGCCGGAACTGAAGGTCATCAGGATAAAACGGAAGTGCTGCAGATGGAAGAGTGGAGGTGCGGGGAGAAATTGCCGGGACAGGCAGTGCGTGTATCGGCAGTCGCGGAGGAGCTGTTCCGCTCCATGCTGGATGGCGTTTTTCTTTTCGGATCCGCGACGCTTGGCGGTCTGCGCCCGGAGAGCGATCTGGACCTTTTGATTCTGATTCGCGATAGAATGCCGCCGGAATTGCGGAACAGTCTGACGGCTCATCTTCTGGCTCTTTCCGGGAGGGTTGGCGAGCGGGGAAAAAGACCGCTGGAAGTGACCGTTGTCGATCGGAACGCCATTCAGCCATGGCGTTTTCCTCCGGAATGCGAATACCAGTATGGCGAATGGCTCCGCCGGAATATCGAGGCGGGAAACGTTCCGCAACGCTGCCGTATGCCCGATCTCGCTGTTCTGCTGTGGCAGGCGCGGGCGCACAGTGTCCCGCTGATTCCCGGTGTGACGGCCGCCGACCGGATTCCGTTTCTTGCATTCGGAGAAATATGCAAGGCGATCCGGCATACGCTTCCCGGCCTGCTCTCCTGGCTGAAGGGAGACGAAAGAAATGTGATCCTGACCTTGTGCCGGATGTGGTTCACCCTTGAGACCGGAACGGTCTGTCCGAAAGATGCCGCCGCGGATTGGGTTCTTCCGCGTATTCCGGCGGAATACGCTTTTCTGGTTCGCATGGCGTGTTCCGCTTATCTGGGGCAATGCCGCGATGACTGGAGCATTCCGGAAAAAGAGACGTTTTCCCTTGCGGACTTTCTGTGCCGCAGGATTGAACGGGAATTAGACAGAAAGGCTTTCTCCTGATTCCCCCCGGGGGGCTGCTCCGCCGTCATTTCAAGACTGTTCAGGACAAGGGCCGGGGATTTTTCCCGGGGCAGGGGTGTTCTGGAAGCTGTTTCCGAACTTTGCTGCGGAAGCACGGAACACGCAGATGCTTCCGCAGCTGACGGTCCATCATTTCTTTGCGGGCTGGACGGGACTCTCCGCCTTTTGCTCCACGAGGGACGAGCGGACGCTTTCAATTACGACCGGCTCCTTGGTTTGCGAGGTCGTCAGGAAGAGTCCGGATTCAAAGGGCGCGACTTCCGTCGTGTATTGGAATGTCTGTGCCTCGGGAGAAAGCTCGCACCATTTCACTTTTTCTTTTTTCATTTTTGTAATGATACGGATTTTTTCGCCGTCGGGTCCTTTCGCCCTGACTTCGATTTTCAGAAGATAGCGTTTCGCGTCGGCCGGGAGCGCCAGATAACGGGAAAGAAAACCGTAGTTTGTGATTTCGATCTTTCCGTCCGGGCGGAGACTTGCATGTGAGCCTCCCCATCCCTGCGGGAAGCGTTCACTGAGTGTCTTTGCAGATTCCGGGCGCGGAGCGACGGCTTTGAAATCTCCGTTGGGGAGAACGTCAATTGTCTGAGAAGGACTGCTTGCCGGTATGGATACAGTCTGTTTCTCATTCGTGTGCGCCGCGATGCTGATTCCTGTCAGACAGGCGATCCAGAGACATTTTCTCCATGAATGTCTTCTCATGCTGTAAAACTCCTTGTGGTTTGTTATTTTTTCTCCTGCGGAACGGCTTTTTCTTTTTTCTGCCGATCCGATGATGTCGCTGCTTTTTCCGTCACGGCGCCTGTTGCGCTTTCGATGACGACCGGCGACGGAGTCTGTGAAATAATGAAGAAATAGCCTTCCTCGTAAGGTTCTAGTTCTCTGGAAAACTGCAGCGTCTGCGATTCCGCGGAGAGGGAATACCATTTTTCGAACGTCCCGCCGCCTTTTCTTCCTCTTCCGCAGTTTGTTCTTGTGACGAGACGGATTTTTCCGTTCCCGGAGGCCCTGACCTCGATGTTGAGCTGATAACTCTTTTCATCGGCGGGGAGTGTCATGTAGCGCCCGACCTGTCCGTAGTTCAGAATCTCCACTTTTCCGTCCTGTCTCACATTTGCCTTGGACCCGCCCCATCCGACGGGAAAACGGCTGCTGACGCTTGGAGAGTGTCCGGGACGCGGACCGAGAATCCCGAAGGTTCCGTTCGGGAGCGCCTGTCTGCCGGGGATCAGCTGGCGCCACCGCTGAAAATCATGCGGCGCAATGCCGTCGATTCCCAGCCCCTCATTGCTTCTGGGCGGCTGCAGATTGGTGCATCCGCGCACGAAATGCATTTTCCAGCTTGCTCCCGGGCGGATTTTCTCCTGGGCGAAGTCGGACACGGGAATCCTTGCTTCCACGGTGTAGCGGTCCTTTTTCTTTTTGACGGCGATTTTTCCGCCGGTGTTGAATTTCGTGTCCGCTGTCCCGTCGTTGTTTTTCGCATCGTATACCGTTCCCGCGGAATTGATGATCCAGTGGCAGTAGCTGTCGATTTTTCCCGGCGGCATGATGAGAAATTCCACACTGTCGTCCTGGCACACTTTCGGATCGTCATTTGTTCTGCAGTATGCCTTGGGTTCGCTCCAGGCCTTTTCCAGCATCGCCTCAATCCCGATGTAGAAGTGATCCCCGTCGAAAAGGACCTTGACCCGGGTTTCCTCCGTGGGCGGAGTCCGGTCGGAAATCAGTTTGAAATCCGTAAGTGTTTCAGCTTTTTTCCAGTCGGTTTCATTCAGTTCTCCGTCAATGGTTATTCCGTCCCGTCTCATGCGGACGGGGATCTCATTTTTACCGGAGTTTGCCTGTTTGATGATTTTTGCCTTGTCAATTCCCCATTCCCGAAGGTGTTTACGGTCCATGGCGATTTTTGCAAGCAGGGAGGGATCGCCGGATGCAAGTTTCTCCGCTTCCTCGAAGAGATTCAGGAAACGTTTTTCCGCGCCGGGGACATTGAGGCAGTAACCGAGTCGGAACGGACCGTTGTAATAGGCGTGGCCAGGTGCATTGTCCCAGAGTTCCTGTTTGTAGTTGCGCGCCGCGATCATGGGTTTTGCCGCCTTGCCGTAATATTTCCGGAAAGCGTCGTCAATCAGCTGCTGCGGGTCCTGCTCCACGTCCCAGAGGAGTTTCGCCGCCATGTAGAAATAAGGCCAGCATGTGAGAAAGGAATCCTTGAAGGTTTTGTTTTCCTTGATGTAATAGAGGTCGCATCCCGGTGTGGCGACTTCCTCCCACCAGCCGTCAAAGCCCTCTTTTTTCATGAATTTCAAATCATGCGCCAGCGTCATCTCCAGAGGTGCGTAAAAAGCGTTGTTCACAGAGTAATAACCGCGGAAATTGACTTTGGGGCCGCGGTCGCGCCATTTGCGCATTTCGGATAGGATCAGAACATTTCTTTTGCACTCCGGATTGTCGAGAGTGTGGGCGCAGCAGACTCCGTGCGCGTTATAGGTCCCGATGACGCGTTTGTCGTAGCGGACCGCCGGGTTTTCCGGCGGTGTGCGTCCGGAAATGTAGAAATCCACCCACAGTTCGGCGTCAGGCTGTTCTTTCAGCACCATGCCGCATACTTCGGAATAGAGTTTGTGCAGAACCTGCGACTGGGAGAAAACTCCTTTGTACATCCCTGCCGCACGGCAGTTCTCACATGTGCACCAGGCGTCGTTGTCTGTCAGTCCGAATGAAAAAATCTGGCGCTTTCCATTGTTCCGCACGACATTGAGAACATGCTCCGCAAGCAGTTTTTTGACATCCGGATTTGTGAGACAGCGCTGGCCCTCCGGGTTTCGTTTTCCCTTGTCAAGGGCGAAATATTCCGGATGCGTCTTGAAGTATTTCCTGTATGGCACCGAGGCATACCAGATGTAATGTCCGCCTTCTATGGAAACGGTGTCCACAGCTTCGTTGGTTTCCGGGTAGATTCTGCGGTCGCCTCCCATCGGGAAGATCGTCATTTTATTCCGGATCATCCATTGAAAGGTATTGCCCCAGCCTGTTTTCCCATGAATGGCGAATACGAGGCAGAGACGCCGGAAGTTGAACGACGGTGTCTGGAAATCGTCGATCCTGTCGGGGATCCGGATATTAGGGGTTTTCGGAGTGTATTCCCCCTGTTCTCCCGGATAAAACCAGCGGCATCCGATGTATTTTTCCAGGAGCGTGTAAACTCCGTAGAGCATCGCCCGGGGAGTTTTTCCGGCGATGACAAGCTCCCTTCCATGCGTTTTGAGGTAGAAGGTGTCCGGGTTTTCCGCCTTTTCCAGTCTCAGCCTCATTGCCTCCGGTGCATCCTTCATGGAGGAAAGACGGATTTGATATTTTCCTCCGGTGAGTTCGCAGCCTGCAATTTTTCCTGTATAGAGGTTGAGTTCCTTGATAGCCATTGTTTCGCTTGCATTGGGCGGGTTCCCAATTACAATGGAAGCGTTGCTTTTCCCGTTTTCCGTGAGATTCCATTCTCCTGCTGTCAGGGAGCACAGTGAGAACGCCATGTAGAGATAGCAAAAATATCCAGCCTTCTTCATTCGGGGTTGAATCCTTGTTTTGTTTTTGCAGCCGTGCGGTATTCTGAAACGGCATCTGTTCCGGATGTGATTCTGAACGGAATTCTGATTCCGGTTTCAGGAAAATCTTTTTTTCTTGTTTCACCTCCCTTTGTGATGGATGAAAAAAACGTTCTGCAGTTCTGCATGCAGGACCGGGAGCGTTCCGGCTGCCGGCGCTGTATGCTCCGGATTCGGGAATGCCGGTCGCAATAGATTGGAGCTGATCGGGGGCGGAGCGTTCCTTTATTTGAATCCGGTTCTTCTCAATATATTTTCCATGGCGGTATGCCTGCATCGGATATGACGTAATGATATGTTTTTCCCTCGTATTCCGCTGTCCGGAGATTTTCTGCCAGCGGAGAGATACCGCAATCGACCGATGCGGCATGACCGTCAAGAAAAGCGGCGATTCCCCGGGTGTTTCCGGGATTGTGCCAGGTGGCAAACCAGTCCCGCCGCATCCAGTTTCCACTGCATGCGAGATACAGCATGGCGCTTGGATTCCTTACGCTGGAACCAAGGAAAACGCCGACTTCGCCGTCCGCCCGGATCGGAGATTTCCAGTATGCGATTGCCGTTTCATTGGAGGCGCATTGCGTGATTCCGTAACTTGTATAATAATCGGATTGCCGTTCCCATGGAAAAATCTCTTCCGCTGTGCTGCAGAGCAGTTCCGGGACTTTTTTTTCCAGGACTCCCATGCCGCTGAATGGGGCAATTCCGCTTCCCGCATATCCGTAATATACCCCGGTCCCCAGAACGGGAACCCAGTTGCCGTTTTTGATGTTCAGCCAGGACGGTTCCGTGACGAGCCCGCTCATCTGGGAGAGCCAGTAGTCTTCATAAGAGGACGCATACAGGGAAAAATACACGTAAAGGCCTTTCTGGCGGCTTGTGCACAGTATGTTTCTGGCTGTGCTTCTGGCTCTGTGCAAGGCGGGCAGAAGCATCCCCGCCAGAACCGCGATGATCGCTGCAACAACCAGAAGCTCAATCAAAGAAAAACGGGAAGCATTTCGTCTTTGCAGTGCTGGTGATCTTTTTGTCATCTTTGCTGCTGATCCTTTTGTTTTTTCACCGGATAGCGACATTTGGAAAAATCTCTGTCCCATGTTTGATATTATATTGGGAAATTATGATTTGACAAGAGTAAAAAATAATATTATATTTCTGAAAAATAATAGTATTCTATCAAAAGAAACGGCCATGCATCGGAATTCTTTCCATCTCAGGAGATTCAACTCATCCGGAATCTATGAATTTTATTATGTCGATCATGCATCTCCGCTGGAAGACAGGAATTCCGCTTTGCAGCTGTACGGCTATGGAGAATCCATTTCCGACAACCGGGCCGCCACGGATCCGACTCCGGAACCGTTTTTCTACGGGATTCAGTATATTGCCGAAGGGGAAGGGCGCGTGATAATGGAGGGCATGACAAAACGGATTCAGGCGGGCGATACGGTTTTCTGCGCCCCGGGAAGAAATTTCCGGATCGAGGCGGGGAAAAGCAGCCGCTTGAAAAAAATCTGGATTCAAATCATAAATGATCCGGTCCTTGAATATCTCTGCGCGGAGATTACGAATTTCCATCAGGAGCCGGTGATTTCCGTTGACCCGGAACGCATCGGCAGTTCTTTGCGCGGCATTCGAGAAATCATTGAGAAGGACCATCCGCGCCTTCATCTGGAACTGTCCAACAGGATTTACGCGTTTTTGAACGAAGTGAGACAGTGCTGCCGCCGCAGGGAGAAGAAAGACAAGTTCCAGCAGATCATTTCCGTCATCATGCGTTCTCCGCAGAATTATCCCGATGTGGAATCCATTGCCCGCGTGTTCTGCGTTCCCGCTTCGACTCTTTTTCGCATGTTTCAATCACGTCTGGGGTGTTCTCCCATGAAGTTTGTAATCTATCATCGTCTGGTGGACAGCTGCTGGCTGCTGGTCAGCCGTGAAATACCCGTGAATGCCGTCGCGGAAATGTATGGCTACACAAATGCGGCTTTTTACATCAGAGAGTTTAAAAAAATACTGGGGATTACGCCGCTTCAATACCGGAAAGCCTTTCAGGAAGGGAAGAAAATGCCGCTGCCGAAGAAACTTTTCCTGAAAAAACAGACAGCGAACGTCTTTTCTCTTCCGTATTTGTCTCCCAGGCGGCATGGCGGCGGGAATTTTCACTCATGAGAGATGCGGGGGGCGCAACCGGGTTGGTTTTCCCCTGGACAATTTTTTCCTCTCTGACAAACAGCTGTGCGAATTGCGGTCTGCACAGGTGCTGAAATGGACTGCGCCATGTTTATGGAGAAAATCTGTTTTCCGTCACGCGTAACAGGCTTTCAGGGAGATGCGCCATCCGGAGAATGCGTCGCCGAATGTTTCCGCTCTGGCACTGAGAAACAGGAGATGCGCCCCGCCGGCTTCCGGGACTTTTCCCGCTGCATCCGGAGTCAGGGCATCCAGAATAATCCGCTGCAGCCTGAGAAGCTTGTCCTGCTCTCTTCCGGGATGATAGCTTTCCGCAATCAGCAGGAGCTCCAGCATGAGAGTCCCGGTCAACCCGCTGTTGTCGGGAAGGGTTTCCCGGGGGAAGAGGATCAGCGCCGGGAATCCCGTCATGTCCGGACAAAAGTCAAACACGCTTTTTGCCGTGACCGGCTGCATCAGGATCGTTACGGATTTCAAAAGAGTTTCTCCGCCGGAGTCTTTCAGATCTTCGAATTTCTTTTTCAGAACGGACAGAATTGTCATGTGATCGGTCATATGCCGCACCTCCCTGTGTTGTTTCCGGAACCATGTGTCCGGTTGTTTCTGGGAACTGATTCCCGTATGCAACTGTAAAAAAACGCGTGTGTCCCTTCAAAGCGGACTGCGCAGGACAGTTGTCTTTAATTTTTTTTTGATGCATTCCGGAGAGCATAGTGCCCGCCGGAAAATCGGGCGTCGATCAGCAGTGCGTTCCGGAGTTCGGGGCAGATCATGGTTGCTTTTTTCAAGTGGTAGAGAACATTTTGTTTTTTGCAGGAGAACATTCCCGCCAGTTCGGTATATGTGAGCCTCGGATTGTCCATTTTCGCTTCGATGAATTTGTAGGTTTCCGGATGTTGCTCTTTCATTTTTGTCAGGAGACGAATTGTTTTGGCGAGGGAGCGGAAGATTTTCTCCCGGATTCTGAACTCCAGAGAATCCGCATCCGGCTCCTCATAGGCGGGATGCATGACCTGAAGGTTCCGGAACTCCGCAGGATCGGTCCTGTATTGAGATTGCGGCATCGGATTCTGCTCTGTCCTGCATGTTGCGCAGGGGGATTGCGCATAGGGTGTGTTTTTTACAATTTTCTTTCCGCAGTTGTGACATCCGAACATAAGATTGCTCCTTTCGATTTTTGTGGTTGTTCCTTCTGTCTTGAAGCGTCAAATAAAAATCGGTAAAAATATGAATTTTTTTTGTGTTTATTCTAAATTTTAATAATTTATTCTGTTGTATATAAGTTGATTTTATGTTTATTTTTAAGCTTTTAATATTTATATGTTTTTGTTTTTTTGATTTGTATAAAATGATTTAATTTGAGTTTGAAATAATGGTTTTTTATAAACGTGTATTCTATTTGTATGAAAAACAAAGTCAAATATCGGAATAAAATAAAGACAAAAAATATTTCCATACTTGTAAAAATTATGTTTATTGCTATGTTAAATATTATTGATTGCAGGGAAGGGTGAAAATTATCGGAGAGGTGCTGTTTTTATGCGTTTGATTGATCGGGCGATTCGCAGATCGTTGTCGGAGGCCGTGGACAAGGCGGGCGGACTGCTTGCGTTCAGCAGGAGGATTGGTGTCGCTCACAGTACGGTTTTGTTCTGGCTGACAGGAAAAACAAAGCGGATCAACAGTGATTTGTGGCGCGGGCGGGTATATCCGGAAATTGAATCGTATCTGGCGGGAAATCTTCATGAGACGGATTTGAGCTCCGTCCGTGAGAAATATGCGGATTCTCTTGACGGGACATTCGGGGAAAGGCAGATGCTGTCTGTTCCTGTCGTGTGCGAACGGGATATGATGCGGTATGATCCCGTGATGGAGTCTGTCCGGGGATTTGCCGAGAAGTTTGCCTGCGGGAAGGAGATGTTTCTGTGCGACAGCAGAAAAAAATATTTTGCAGTGAGGCTGGAAAGCTGTGATTCTCTGCCGTTTCCCTGTCATGAGGCTCTTCTGCTGTGTACGGCCGATGAGCGGGTGAAGAACAATGCGTTCGCGCTTTTGCGGATGCGTGGAGGCGGTCTGCGGGTCTGCCGGGTGGTTTGCAGCGGGGACCGTGTTGCACTGGAACCGTTTGCCGATGCGGGGGCGGATGAATGGAACTACCGGGAAGAGCGCGGGCGTGTGGAATGGATGTTTCCTGCGCTCTGGATCAAGATTGCCTGTCCCCGCGGAAAAGCGCGATGAAAAAATATGGAAAAAAATCATATCCCGGCTTGACAAATGGAAGAACTGGCGTAAAGTAAAAGCTGTTATTTGCTGAATAACGATATGCTCGGGTGGCGGAATGGCAGACGCGCTAGCTTGAGGTGCTAGTGGAGCGATCCGTGGGAGTTCGAGTCTCCCCTCGAGCACCATATTTCCTTTTTCCGATATTGCTTCCGGGTGTTTGCTGCATTTTTATACGGGATTTTGCCGGCTGATACGCTGGAAATATGGAAAAAACGCAAAAAAGATGAAAAAATCATTTGAAATATAAACTGCACGGGCTATAGTAAAGGCTCTGCTGTTGCAGGTTCTTTGCGCTGTTGTGCCGGGCGGCCTGCATATGGAGAAGACGGAATGCCCACGTGGCTCAGTTGGTAGAGCACGTCCTTGGTAAGGACGAGGTCACCGGTTCAATCCCGGTCGTGGGCTCCATATATTTTTTTGTTCGTGTGTTATAAACGGAATAACAATAACGGTAAAGAATGCCATAGGCGAAGTCATCAAAAGGAGGACACGAGATGGCCAAAGAAAAATTTCTCAGAGAGAAGCCTCACGTTAACGTAGGCACAATCGGTCACGTTGACCACGGCAAAACGACGCTCACGGCGGCGATCACCCACGTGCAGAACCTCAAAGGTCTTGCGGATTACATTCCGTACGATCAGGTTGCGAAGGCATCCGAGTCCCAGGGACGCCGCGACTCCACGAAGATTCTGACGATCGCGACATCTCACGTCGAGTATCAGAGCGACAAGCGTCACTATGCGCACGTCGACTGCCCCGGTCACGCGGACTATGTGAAGAACATGATTACCGGCGCGGCCCAGATGGACGGCGCGATTCTTGTTGTCAGCGCGGTTGACGGCCCGATGCCCCAGACCCGTGAGCACATCCTCCTTGCAAAACAGGTCGGCGTGCCGAAGATCGTTGTCTTCCTGAACAAGGTGGACCTTGTGGATGATCCTGAGCTTCTCGACCTCGTCGAAATGGAAATCCGCGAACTTCTCAGCAAATATGACTTCGACGGCGACAACACCCCGATTATCAAGGGCGCCGCTTATCCGGCTCTGCAGGCGACCGATGCGAACGCACCCGAGTGCAAATGCATTCAGGAGCTCATGGATGCCATCGACGCATGGGTTCCGGAACCCGAGCGCGAAGTTGACAAGCCCTTCCTGATGCCGATTGAAGACGTGTTCTCCATTGAAGGACGCGGAACGGTTGTGACCGGAAGAGTCGAGCGCGGCGAAGTCAAAGTCGGCGACGCTGTCGAAATCGTCGGCATCAAGCCGACCAGCAAAACCACGATCACCGGCGTTGAAATGTTCCGCAAGGAGCTTGACAAAGGTCAGGCCGGCGACAACATCGGCTGCCTCCTCCGCGGCACCAAGAAAGAGGAAGTCGAGCGCGGACAGGTTCTCGCGAAGCCGGGTTCCATCACCCCGCATACGAAATTCACCGCTGAAATCTACGTTCTGTCCAAGGACGAGGGCGGCCGTCACAGTCCGTTCTTCTCCAACTACAGACCGCAGTTCTACTTCAGAACCACGGACGTCACCGGCGTCATCAAGCTTCCGGAAGGAGTCGAGATGGTCATGCCCGGCGACAAGGTTTCGATTGAAGTCGAACTGATCGCCCCGATCGCGATGGAAAAGACCCAGCGCTTCGCTATCCGCGAAGGCGGTCGCACCGTTGCTTCCGGCCGCGTAACGGAAATTCTTGCTTAATTGAATTTTCTTTGCGCCGGCGCAGTTCCCGGACAGTCCGGGAACTGCGCATAACAGCGGGAGTCCGGAAGAGACTCCGCAAGGTGAATCAAGATGCGTGAAATCATTACACTGGAATGCACGGAGTGCAAGCGCAGAAATTATACGACGACCAAGGAGAAAAGAAATACTCCCGGTCGTATTGAGAAGAAGAAATACTGCAAGTTTCAGCGCAAGCACACAGTGCACAAGGAGACCAAGTAAGGTCGCCTGACGCGGTCCCGGCTGCTGCGTAAAAAAGCCGGAACATGCAGGGGTGTAGCTCAGTTGGCTAGAGCAGCGGTCTCCAAAACCGCAGGTCGTGAGTTCGAGCCCCACCGCCCCTGCCATTTTTTGCCTGATCCGGTCCAGGCGGAGAAAAAGGAGAGACCGGGAAAGGATCATGCCGATCATGGGCGTTTGGATAGACAAAATTAGAACTTTCATCTTTGACACCGTGGAAGAGATGAGAAAGTGCAACTGGCCGACAAGGGATCAGCTTTTCGAGTCCACGATTCTTGTCATTGTCGCGCTTGTCATTGCAACCGCTTATCTTGCTGCCGTCGACCAGGTTCTTTTCAGAATCGTCAGATATCTTACCACATTCTGATTTTGCGTGCAATACGGTTATTCCGTTTACAATATTTCATACTCTCAGGAGCATAGTTGAGCATCATGGACAAAACAGCAGGACAATGGTATGTTCTCCACACCCTTTCCGGACAGGAAAACCGTGTCCGCGAGAATATCGAAAAACAGATCAGAATGGAGGATGCTTCTCTGCCTGTTTATGAGGTTCTGATTCCGACTGAGCAGATTACCGAGGTGAAAAACGGGAAAAAGACCACGGTCAAGCGGAAATTCTTTCCCGGTTATGTGCTGGTCCGCATGGAGCTTTATGATGCCGAGGGAAAGCTGGATGAGAACACCTGGCATTTCATCCATGGCATTCAGGGAGTGATCAGTTTCAGCGGCGGCGGAGAGAAGCCCATGCCGATGTCCCAGGAGGAGATTGACATCTGGGTCAATCATCCTGCGGAACAGCCCCGTCCGCCGGCGGCGGTTCCCGGCGAAGTCGGGGAAACCGTCCGCATCAAGGACGGACCGTTCGAGAATTTTTCAGGTGTCATTGTCGAAGTCGATCCGGAAAGAGGGAAGCTCAAGCTCATGGTTTCCATTTTCGGTCGTTCCACACCGGTTGAAGTTGAGTTCTGGCAGGTCGAACGCGAGGAATAATTTCCCGGTTCGGACAACTCATTCGTATAATAAGACGTCGCGACTGTGGGAGGAATCCTGCTTTTCCGCACCACAATTGCGAATACGGAGGAACAAATGGCGAAAAAGGTAACAGCGGAGATTCGTTTGCAGATTCCCGCGGGCGCCGCGAATCCGGCGCCTCCCGTCGGCCCTGCTCTTGGTCAGGCCGGCGTGAACATCATGGAGTTCTGCAAACAGTTCAACGCCGCAACACAATCGCAGTCGGGGACCATCATCCCTGTCGTGATTACCGTTTACCAGGATCGTTCGTTTACGTTCATCACGAAATCTCCGCCGGCTGCTGTTCTCATCAAGAAGCTGGCGGGTCTCGCGAGCGGCTCCAAGGCTCCCGGCCGTGAAAAAGCCGGCAAGATCACCCGCTCCCAGATCAAGCAGATCGTGCAGACGAAAAAGAACGACATCAACGCCCGCAGCGAAGCGGCCGCGATGAAAATCATCGAAGGCACCGCCCGCAGCATGGGAATTGAGGTGGTAGATGGGTAAGAGAAGTAAACTTTACAAAGCGCAGCTCGGGAAATTCGACAAGGCGACGCAGTATCAGCTTGCCGAGGCCGTCAAGGTTCTGAAGGAGTTTCCGCAGCCGAAGTTCGACCAGACGGTTGAATTGTCTTTCAAGCTCGGCGTGGATCCCAAGCAGACCGACCAGACTGTCCGCGGCGCTCTTCCGCTTCCGAAGGGAACCGGCAAGACGGTGAAGGTCTGTGTGATCGCCGACGACGACACCCGCAGAAAGGAAGCGCTTGACGCAGGCGCCGATTTTGCCGGCTATGAAGATATCATCGGCAAGATCAAGGAAGGCTGGGTTGATTTTGACGTTCTGATTGCAACGCCCTCGGCGATGTCCCAGGTGCGTCCTCTCGGCCGTCAGCTCGGTCCGAAAGGCCTGATGCCCAATCCGAAGACCGGAACCGTGACGGAGAAAGTCGCGCATGCGGTTGCGGAGGCGAAGGCCGGCCGTGTCGAGTTCCGCGCGGACAAAGGCGCATGTGTTCAGGTTCCCGTCGGAAAGCTTTCCTTCAAAGCGGAAGACATCACCGAGAACTGCATTGCCGTCGTGAAAGCGCTTATCAAGGCGAAGCCGGCTTCTGCCAAGGGCGTGTATCTCCAGAGCTGCACGCTTTCCGCCACGATGACGCCCGGAATCAAAGTTGACGCACGCACCATGGCGAAGGAGTTGGCATGAAGACTCAAAAAGCGATGAGATCTGAAAAGATCCAGATGTTTGATGACGTTGCCGGCATCATCGTCGGTGCTGAGTATGTGTATTTCGTGACCTACAAGGGCTTGAAATCCAAAGAGATCAACGCCTTCAAGGATGAACTTGCGAAGTGTGACGCGCAGTGCCACGTTCTCAAAAACCGTCTCATCCACAAGGTTGCCGAAAAGAACGGGATGACCGCTCTCGCCGAGACGCGTCTTACCGGCGACACCGCCGTGGTTGTCGGAAAGGGCGATCCCGGACAGGTTGCGAAAGTGATCGAGGAGTTTTCCAAGACTTCCAAAGGCATTCTCGCTCCGAAGGCCGGATACATGGAAGCCCGGATGATGAGCGACAAGGACATTCTTGCGATTGCGGCTCTGCCCTCCAAGGATGCTCTCAGAGCCCAGCTGCTCGGACTGCTCAATGCGGTTCCGACCGGTCTGGTCCGTGTTCTCAATGCCAAGGTCTCGAGCATTGTCAACGTGATCAATGCGTATAAAAACAAACTTGACGAAACGCAAAATTAAAACAAAATTTCACATAAAAACGGAGGTCTATCATGACTGAAAACGCTAACGTTGAAGTGTCGGCTGAGATGGAGCAGTTCATCTCCTATGTCGAGAAGCTTTCTGTTCTCGAACTTTCCAAACTGGTCAAAGCTCTGGAAGACAGACTCGGTGTCAGCGCCGCCGCTCCTGTTGCGGTCGCCGCCGCGGCTCCCGCCGCAGCCGCCGCAGCCGCTCCTGCGGAAGAGCAGACGGAGTTCACCGTTGTTCTCGCCGAAGTCGGTGCGAACAAGGTCAGCGTGATCAAGGAAGTCAGAGCCATCACCGGCCTCGGACTCAAGGATGCCAAAGATCTGGTTGAAGCCGCTCCCAAGCCCGTCAAAGAGGGTGTTTCCAAAGACGACGCCAAGAAGTTCAAGGAACAGCTTGAAGCCGCTGGCGCGAAAGTTGAAGTCAAGTAACTTGACGCTGTGTCCGGCAGCATGAACGCCGGTCGGATTGCGGGGACTTCCCCCATAAAAAGGGGACGCCCCCGCTTTCCCGTGTTTTTATTGATTTTTTTTCAAATCCGCGGTTGAGGCCGCCTGCGGATTGCGTAGTCCGAAAGGGGCGACGTTGTGCAAAGACAGCTCATGCCAACCACAATGACAGGGTGGAATAATGCCTGAACGCATGAATTTTGGAAAACTGAGAGACGTGCTTGATATTCCGGATCTGATTGGAATCCAGATTGAATCCTATAAATCCTTCCTTCAGCTGGAAACGGATCCGAAAGAGAGAAAGAATCAAGGCCTCCAGGAAGTTTTTAATGAAGTCTTCCCGCTGGAAAGCTTCGACAAGCAGATGGTCCTGGAGTTTGAATCATATACGATTACGCCGTCCAAGAAAGATGTCGTCGACTGCATCAAGGACGGAATTTCCTATACCGGAGCCCTCAGCGTTGATTTCAACCTCAAGGTGAAAGACGCCGTATTTCATGAAACCGTCTCGCTGGGCGATATCCCGCTGATGACGGACCGGGGAACCTTCATCATCAACGGAGCCGAACGGGTCATCATCAGTCAGCTTCACCGTTCTCCGGGTATCTGTTTTGAAAAAACAAGACATTCAAGCGGACGCATGCTTTACTCCTACAGGATCATTCCCGATCGCGGTTCCTGGATGGAAGTTCAGTTCGATATCAATGATCTTATCT
Organism: uncultured Victivallales bacterium; assembly: GCA_944391115.1. Lineage (GTDB taxonomy): Bacteria > Verrucomicrobiota > Lentisphaeria > Victivallales > UBA1829 > UBA11452. The sequence continues at coordinate 83,529 of CALXSJ010000010.1, forward strand.
ATATTTATCTTGATCGTCAGCGCAGAAGAAGAAAGTTCCTGATCTCCACGTTCCTCCGTGCCATCGGTTATGAAACGAACCGTGACATGCTTGCCGCCGCGTATGAAATCAAAACCATGACTCCTGCTCAGCTTCTCAAGGCTGAAGACATCTCCGCGTTTCATACCGTCGAACCTGTTTATTCCGCGGACGGCGCGCTTCTGATTGATGAATTCATGAAACTGGACGAAAGTCTTGTCAAACTTCTCAGCGATTCCAAGGTGAAGCATGTCGACCTTGTTTTCATACCCGACGGGGATTCCTATCTCCTGAACTGCCTTTCCAGAGATCCGGCAAAAACGCCGGAGGACGCGTTGCGCGAAATCTATCGCAGAATGCGTCCCAGCGATCCCCCGAGCGTCAACAACGCCAAGCAGCTTCTCAAGAGACTTTTCTTCGACAACAAGAGATATGATCTCGGGACGGTCGGGCGTTACAAGCTCAACGAGCGGCTCGGGCTCAATCTGCCGCTGACGGAACGGATTCTCGACAAGGTGGATCTGATGGAGGCGACCAAGGCTCTGATGAAGCTCAGAAACGTCGCCGGCCAGACGGATGACATCGACCACCTCGGCAGCCGCCGCGTCCGCACCGTCGGAGAACTCCTTCAGAATCACTGCCGTGTCGGCCTTTACCGGACCGAGCGTCTCATCAAGGAGAAGATGTCCCTGATCAATGCCGACGAGACCGGTATTACCCCGAACAAGCTCATCAATCCGAAGGCGTTCATCGGCGTGATCCGCGATTTCTTTGCGAGAAATCAGCTTTCCCAGTTCATGGACCAGACCAATCCCCTGTCCGAGCTGACCAACAAGAGACGTCTCAGCGCACTCGGTCCCGGCGGTTTGAGCCGCGACCGCGCCGGATTCGAAGTCCGCGACGTGCACACGAGCCATTACGGGCGCATCTGCCCGATCGAGACCCCGGAAGGTCCGAACATCGGACTCATTTCCTCCATGTCGCTTTACGCCAAGATCAATGAGTTCGGTTTCCTGGAAACGCCCTACCGCCGCGTGGTGGACGGCGTTGTCACGGATCAGATCGATTACCTGACCGCGGACAAGGAGGAGCATTTCGTGATCGCCCAGGCGAATGCGCCGCTTGACAAGGAGGGGCATTTCGTCAATCCGACCGTCATGTCCCGCCTCTACGGAGATTCCGCCGAACGTCCGCGCGAGGAGGTTCAGTATATGGACGTTTCTCCGAAGCAGCTGGTCAGCGCGGCCGCCGGTCTGATCCCGTTCCTTGAACATGACGACGCGAACCGCGCCCTGATGGGATCGAACATGCAGAGACAGGCCGTCCCGCTTCTGGTGACCGAGTCCCCGTATGTCGGAACCGGACTGGAGAAGAAGGTTGCCGTCGATTCCCGCGCCGTTACCTGCGCCAAGGCCGATGGCGTGGTTGCAGAGGTTTCCGCTTCCGAGGTTGTCGTCACGAAGGACGGCAAGCCGCGCGGCGAAACCGCTGACGAGTCACCGGAAGTCTACCGGATGGTCAAGTTCCTCCGCAGCAACGCCGGAACCTGCATCAACCAGCGTCCGACCGTCCACAAGGGACAGGCCGTCAAAGTCGGCGATCCGATCGCGGACGGTCCGGCGACCGCGCAGGGCGAGCTGGCGCTCGGCAAAAACGTCTTTGTCGCCTTCATGCCGTGGTGCGGATACAACTTCGAGGACGCGATTGTTCTGAGCGAGCGTCTGGTGAAGGAGGATGTCTATACCAGCATTCATATTGACGAGTTCGAGATTACCAGCCGCGATACGAAACTCGGACCGGAGGAAATCACCTGCGACATTCCGAACGTCAGCGAGGAACTGCTGCGGAATCTCGGCGTGGACGGCGTGGTCCGTCTCGGCGCCGAGGTGAAGCCGGGCGACATTCTGGTCGGCAAGATCACGCCGAAATCCGAAACGGAACTGGCGCCGGAGGAACGTCTTCTGCGCGCCATCTTCGGGGAAAAGGCCGCCGACGTGAAGGATTCCAGCTTGTATGTCCAGAGCGGCAAGGGCGGCATCGTGATGGATGTCCGCATTGAATATGCCAAGGACCCGAACCGCCAGAATATGACCAATACGGAGCGCAAGCGTCAGTCCAAGCATGCCAAGGATGTGTTCAAGGAACAGAGAACCGCTCTGGTCGAGGAGCTGACCGAGAAACTCTCGGAGATTCTGCTTCAGCAGAAGCTGCCTTGCCCGATTTACGATACGACGTCCGCGAAACAGGATGCGATTCTGATTTCCTCGAACCGCCGCGTGACCCGGCCTTCCATCGCGAAGCTCGCCGCGCAGTACGACGCGTTCCGCATGGACGACTGCCCGACGAAAGAGGCGATTGTCAAGATCATCGACACCTTCAAGCCGCGTTTCCAGATTCTGGAGAAAAACCGCGACGAGCAGCTCAACGCGCTTGCCAACGGCGTTTCCGACGAAACCGGCGCGATCAAGAAGGTCAAGGTTTACGTTGCGTCCAAGCGGAAGATCCAGGTCGGCGACAAGATGGCCGGCCGTCACGGAAACAAGGGTATCGTGGCCAAGATCGTCCCCGTCGAGGACATGCCGTTCCTGAAGGACGGCACGCCGGTTGACATTGTGCTGAACCCGCTGGGCGTTCCCAGCCGAATGAACATCGGTCAGGTGCTGGAAACCCATCTCGGATGGGCGGCGAAAATGCTCGGGTTCAAAGTGGCGACTCCCGTGTTCGACGGCGTGCAGGAGGAAACGATTGTCGACATGATGAAACAGGCCAACCGGAAGATCGCCGAGAAGACCGGCGAGGACTTCAAATGGGGCTTCCGCATGCGCGACGGCGTCGAGGAATACGACGGCAAGACCGACGTGTTCGACGGCCGGACCGGCAACAAGTTCGATCAGCGCGTCATGGTCGGGCAGATTTACATGCTGAAACTCGACCACCTTGTGGCGAACAAGATTCACGCCCGCGCGGTCGGTCCCTACTCTCTGGTCACGCAGCAGCCGCTCGGCGGCAAGGCGCAGCACGGCGGTCAGCGTTTCGGAGAAATGGAAGTGTGGGCTCTTGAGGCTTACGGCGCGGCGCATACGCTGCAGGAAATGCTGACGGTCAAGAGCGACGATGTCACGGGAAGAGCGCGAATCTACGAGTCCATCGTGAGAGGACAGAACATTCTCGATGCCGGACGGCCCGAGTCGTTCAACGTTCTTCTGAAAGAAATGCAAAGCCTGGGCCTCGACGTCCGCACGATCAAGCGGACGGAGTCTCCGAAATAACAGAATGCGGAGGAATCCAAAGTGATTGACAACAGTTTTGACAATAGGGAAATGTCCGCACAGCAGCAGAATTCCGGCATGAGCGCCTTTGAGGTGGTATCCATCAAGGTTGCCTCTCCCGAGGTGATCCGCTCCTGGAGTCACGGTGAAATCAAGAATCCCGAGACGATCAACTACAGAAGCTTCAAGCCGGAAAAAGGCGGGCTTTTCTGCGAACGCATTTTCGGTCCCCAGAAGGACTGGGAGTGCAACTGCGGCAAATATAAGAGAGTGAAGAACAAGGGCATCATCTGCGACCGCTGCGGCGTGGAAGTCACGCAGTCCAAGGTCCGCCGCGAGCGCATGGGCCATATCGAGCTTGCGGTTCCGGTGTCCCACATCTGGTTCTTCAAGTGCATGCCCAGCCGGATCGGGCTCATGCTTGACATGACGGCCCGCACGCTGGAACGCATCATTTATTATGAAGACTGGGTTGTGGTCGATCCCGGCGATACGCCCTTGAAGCTCGGGGAATCCCTTGACGAGATGAATTACCGCCAGGCCCGCGACGAGTACGGCGACGCCTTCAAGGCGGAAATGGGAGCTCCCGCGATCCGCACTCTGCTTCAGCAGATTGATCTTGAGCCGCTGCATGCCGATCTTGAGGTGCAGCTTGCCGGCACGAAAAACAAGGCGATCCGCAAAAAACTTTCCAAGAGACTGCGTCTTGTGGAAGGTTTCCTGAAGAGCGCTTCGCGTCCGGAATGGATGATTCTCGAGGTGCTCCCTGTGATTCCGCCGGATCTGCGCCCCCTGGTTCCGCTGGAAGGCGGCCGCTTTGCGACTTCCGACCTGAACGATCTCTACCGGCGTGTCATCAACCGCAACAGCCGTCTGAAGAATCTTCTTCAGCTCCGGACGCCGGAGGTCATCATCCGCAACGAAAAGCGGATGCTGCAGGAGGCGGTTGACGCGCTGCTGGACAACGGCCGTCACGGACGCGCCGTCACAGGCGCCGGAAACCGTCCGCTGAAGAGCCTGAGCGACATGCTCAAAGGCAAGCAGGGCCGTTTCCGTCAGAACCTGCTCGGAAAACGTGTGGATTATTCGGGCCGTTCCGTCATCGTTGTCGGACCGGAACTGAAACTGATGCAGTGCGGTCTTCCCAAGAAGATGGCGCTGATCCTGTTCGAGCCGTTCATCATCCGGCATCTGAAGGGCAGGGGATTCGCCCACACCGTACGCGGCGCGAAGAAAATGATCGAGCGCGGCGAGCCGGTGGTCTGGGATATTCTGGAAGAGGTGACAAAGGGACATCCGGTGATGCTGAACCGTGCGCCGACGCTGCACAGGCTCTCCATCCAGGCGTTCGACCCGATTCTGATTGAAGGTTCGGCGCTGCGTCTGCATCCTCTCGTCTGCACCGCATACAACGCGGACTTCGACGGAGACCAGATGGCTGTGCACGTTCCGCTCTCTCCGGCGGCGCAGCTGGAGTGCAAGCTTCTCATGCTCTCCACGAACAACATCTTCTCGCCCGCCAACGGAAAGCCGATCACGACCCCGACGCAGGACATCACGCTCGGCGTTTATTACCTGACGATCGATCCCAAGAACAAGGAGAGGATCCGCATCTTCAAGGATGTCCACGAGGTCCTTTTCGCCCTGGATTCCGGCTATATCAAGATTCACGACGCCATCAAGCTGCCGAACCCGGACTACGGCGTCGTGACGCCGCGCGGAAACGCAACCGACAAATTCATCATCACGACGCCCGGACGCTGCATCTTCAACCGCATCTGGGACAAAAAGCTCGGATTCTACAACGCGCCCGCCAAGAAGAAAGACCTCGGACGCCTGATCGCGGAGGCTTACGACAACATCGGGCATGACAAGACGATCGAGCTGCTGGACAACCTCAAGAATCTCGGCTATGAATATGCCACGGTTGCCGGTTTCTCCATTTCCGTTGCGGACATGCTGATTCCGAAGCGGAAACCCGAGCTCATCCGGGAGACCCGGAAGAAGATCGAGGAGATCAAGGACAAATACGACAAGGGCTTCCTGACCGTCGGCGAACGGCACAACCAGGTCGTCGACGCATGGACCAAGACGGCGAACACGGTTGCGGACGAGCTCACCAAGGAGGTGGAGGAGGCCAGCCGCCGGGAAATCAATCCGGTGTATGCGATGCTCGACTCCGGCGCCCGCGGAAGCAAGGACCAGATCAAACAGCTTGCCGGCATGCGCGGACTGATGACCAAGCCGTCCGGAGAAATCATCGAGCGGCCGATTCTGTCCAGTTTCCGGGAAGGCCTGACGGTTCTGGAATACTTCATCAGCACCCATGGAGCCCGCAAGGGACTGGCAGATACGGCTCTGAAGACCGCGGACTCCGGTTACATGACCCGTAAGCTGGTCGACGTCGCGCAGGATATCATCTGCCGCTCCGAAGACTGCGGAACGCTCAAGGGCATTTATGTGGAAGCCATCATCGAAGGCGACGAGATCATGCTTCCGCTCAAGGCCAGACTGCTCGGGCGCTACAGCGCGCAGGACATCCGCGATCCCGCCAAGAGCGACGGAAGCTACATCATCCGCGCGGGCGAAGAGTTTACGCCGGAAAAAGCCGACCTGATCGAAAAGCGCGGCATTACCAAGGTGCTGATCCGCTCGGTTCTGACCTGCGACGTCGAACACGGCGTCTGCGTGAAATGCTACGGCAAGAATCTTGCCACGGACAAGGATGCGGAAATCGGCGACGCGCTCGGCATCATCGCCGCGCAGTCGATCGGCGAGCCCGGAACGCAGCTGACCATGAGAACGTTCCACATCGGCGGAATTTCCTCCGGCGGCGGCAAGGAGCCTGTCATCACGGCGCGTCAGGCGGGAACGGTCCGGTTTGAAAACCTCCGTCTCGTCACCGACAGGAAAGGCAACACGCTGGTCGTGAACAAAAACGGCTACATCATCATCTATGACGAGGAGAAAGCCCGTGAAGCGGAGGCCAAGGCGCGTGAAAGAGTCCGCCTCGAGGCTCAGGTGATGGGGTCCTCCTACGCACATGATTACGATTTCTGGTCCGACGCCGTCAAGGACGCCGAGATCGACCGCTATCCTGCGGAGGTTGGCGCGATTCTTTACAAGAAGGATGGAGACAAGGTCAAGCCGAAAGAGAAAATCGCCTCCTGGGACGCCTACCAGATGCCGATCATTGCCGAGGAGAACGGTATTGTGGAGCTTCACGATATCGTCGAGGGCGTCACGCTGAACCGCAGCGAGCGCGGCGGCATCGAGGAATTGACCGTCATGGAGCACCGCGAGGACCTTCTTCCGCAGGTCGTCATCAACGACGCCAACGGCGAGCTGATTTCGAATTATCCGCTTCCGACCGGCGCGCTTCTGATGGTGAAGAAGGGGGAAAAGGTGGTGCCCGGCATGACGCTGGCCCGCGTTCCCCGTCAGCAGCAGAAAAACCGCGACATCACCGGAGGTCTTCCGCGCGTGGCCGAGCTGTTCGAGGCCCGGATGCCCAAGGAGGTTGCGGAAATCGCCCGTATCGACGGCATTGTCGACCGGGGCAAGAATGTAAGAGGTCGTCAGACCATCATCATACGCGATCCGGACAACAAGGATGTGTTCGAGGAGCACAACATCCCGACGTCGAAGCACCTTATCGTTGGCAAAGGCGACTACGTGCGGAAGGGACAGAAGCTCACGGTGGGATCCATCATCCCGCAGAAACTCCTTGAAATCTGCGGACCCCACGAGTTGCAGCGCTACATCGTGAACGAGATTCAGAAAGTTTACCGTGCGCAGGGGGTGGAAATCAATGACAAGCACATTGAGATCATCATTCGCCAGATGATGCAGAAGATCCGGATCATCGACCAGGGGGACACGCAGTTCCTCGCCGGTGAGCAGGTCGACCGCTACGACTTCATCCATGCCAACGAGGAAGCCCGTAAAAACGGCAGGAAGCCCGCCGAAGGCGAACCGGTTCTTCTGGGTATCGCGAAAGCGTCCCTTGAGACGGAAAGCTTCATTTCTTCGGCGTCGTTCCAGGACACCACGCGGATTCTGACCGATGCCGCCACGCTCGGCAAGATCGACGTGCTCCGCGGTTTCAAGGAGAACGTCATCACCGGTCATCTGATTCCCGCGGGAACCGGTTCGGAGAAGTTCCAGCACCTGCACATGGTGAAGCTCGGCGAGGAGATTCCGATCGAAAAGCCGCCTGTGGAACTGCCCGAAAAGAAGGAGGAGTCCATTGAAAACATCGATTTCGGGGATGACGACGATATCGACGACATCTTCTCGGACAAGGAAATGGACGACGATTTCGCGGAACGGAGCGGCGAGGGAGCTTTCGTCGATGACGAGTATGAGGATGACAAGGATGAATTCGATGACGAGATCGACGACAGCGAATTTGATCCGACCGTCGATTACGAGAAGGAATGACGCGCTTCCAATAAAAATGTAAAAAAATAAAATATGCGGTTGAAAACGGCAGACGGGGGGATATATTATCTACCCGTTTGTCGTACACAACTGTAACAACGAGAATATGTGAAGAGGAGATCATGCCGACAATCAATCAGTTGGTGAAATCGGGCCGCAGGACAAAAGTGGCGAAGAGCAAGTCGAAAGCACTCTCGAAGTGCCCTCAGAGACGCGGCGTCTGCCTGCAGGTTACAACAAGAACGCCCAAGAAGCCGAATTCGGCTATGCGCAAGATTGCCAGAGTGCGTCTTACGAATGGATATGAAGTGACCGCGTACATCGGCGGCGAAGGGCACAATCTTCAGGAACACTCGGTCGTGCTTGTGAAGGGCGGCAGGGTCCGCGATCTTCCCGGCGTGCGTTATCACATTGTGCGCGGCGCGCTCGACAGCCTCGGCGTGGAAGCCCGCAGACAGGGACGCTCCAAATACGGCAACAAGACTCCGAAGGCCGGAGACGCGGGAGCCAAGAAGAAAAAATAAGCTCCTGACCGTCCGCGGCGGATGACAGGAACAGAACAAGTGAATACTTGAGGACGCTTACATACAATGAGAAGACGCAGAATCACAAAAAGAGAACTCACGCCGGACGTGAAATACAACAGCGAACTGGTCGCCCGTCTCATCAATACCCTCATGCGCAACGGCAAGAAATCCGTTGCCCAGAAGATTGTGTACGGTGCATTCGACGTGATCAAGGCGAAAAAGAAAGACATGGAGCCTCTGGAAGTTTTCCTTCAGGCAGTGGAGAACATCAAGCCGAAACTGGAAGTCAAGAGCCGCCGCGTCGGCGGTGCGACCTATCAGGTTCCGCTTGAAGTTCCAGCCGAACGTCAGGTCGCCCTGGCCATGCGCTGGATCGCCACCTATTCCCAGGCGAAAAAGGGCAAATCCATGACGGATGCTCTCGCGTCCGAGCTTCTTGACGCTTTCGACAATACAGGTTCATCCATTAAAAAGAAGGACGACACGCACAAAATGGCGCAGGCCAATAAAGCTTTTGCCCATTACAGATGGTAATGGAAAGGCTTTTTCCCAGAACAGCGAAGTCAATTGAAAACTATGACAGAACATAAAGTAAACGTAGACTATCAGGAAAATCCCGGTCGCATCACGCCGATCGCGGAAGTCCGCAATATCGGCATCATGGCTCACATCGATGCCGGAAAGACCACCCTTTCGGAACGCATCCTCTTTTACACGGGTATCAATCACAAGCTCGGCGAGGTTCATGAGGGCAACGCCACCATGGACTGGATGGTGCAGGAGCAGGAGCGCGGCATCACGATCACTTCCGCTGCGACGACCTGTTTCTGGAACAAGGACGGCAAGAAGCACCGCATCAATCTGATCGATACCCCAGGGCACGTGGACTTTACTGCGGAAGTCGAACGTTCACTTCGTGTTCTCGACGGCGCTGTTGCCGTATTCTGCGCGGTCGGCGGTGTTCAGCCTCAGACAGAGACCGTCTGGCGTCAGGCGAAGAAATATCATGTTCCGATCATTGCGTTCGTCAACAAGATGGACCGCACAGGCGCCAACTTCTTCAAGGTTGTCGACGCGATGCGCTCGAAACTCAAAGCCAATGTCATTCCCATGGTCCTCCCCATCGGCGCCGAAGCCAACTTCACAGGCCTCGTCGATGTCATGGAGGAGAAGGCTTACGAGTTCGACGACATGAACATCAAGGAAATTCCCGTCCCGGAAGACATGAAGGATCAGCTTGCCGAGGCACGGGCCGCGATGATCGAACGCATTGCGGAAAATGACGAGTCCGTCATGGAAGTCTTCCTCAACGACGAAGTCCCCTCGGTTGATCTCCTCAAAAAAGGACTTCGGCGCGCGGTGCTTTCCGGACAGCTTGTCGCCGCCTTCTGTGGAACCGCCTTCAAAAACAAGGGCGTTCAGATTCTGCTCAACGCAATTGTCGATTACCTGCCGTCCCCGGTGGACATCTGGGAGGTCCAGGGAACCAATCCGGATACGGAACAGCCGGACACCCGCGAAGTCGGCGACGAAGTTCCCTTCTCCGCGCTTGCGTTCAAAATCATGAACGACCCCTATGTCGGGAAACTGATTTATTTCCGTGTTTATTCCGGTGTCGCCACCAGCGGCGCGGTTGTCTACAATCCCAGAACGCGCAAGCGCGAGCGTCTCGGAAGAATTCTCCAGATGCATGCGAACAAGCGCGAGGAACGCAAAGAGATCTACAGCGGTGACATCGCCGCTGCCGTCGGTTTCAAGGATGTGCGGACCGGCGATACGCTCTGCGATGAAAACCATCCGATCATTCTCGAGTCCATGAGCTTCCCGGAACCGGTGATTTCCATCGCCGTGGAACCGAAGACCACGGCGGACCGCGACAAACTCTACACCGCGCTCGGCGCCCTCTCCGACGAGGATCCGACCTTTACGATGCGCAGTGACGATGAGACCGGCCAGACCATCATTTCCGGCATGGGCGAACTGCATCTTGAAATCATCATGGACCGTCTCCGCCGCGAATTCAAAGTCGAGGCGCAGTCCGGCCAGCCCCAGGTTTCCTACCGCGAAACCATTCTCAAGAAGTCGAATGCCGACTCCAAGTTCGTCCGTCAGTCGGGCGGACGCGGCCAGTACGGCCATGTCATCATGGACGTCACTCCGATGGAACGCGGACACGGCATCACGATTGAGAACAAGGTTGTCGGCGGTAACATTCCCAAAGAATATATCAAGCCGATCGAGCAGGGAATCAGGGAAGCCGCCCAGACCGGCATTCTTGCAGGATATCCCTGCATTGACTTCCACGTTGATATTCTCGACGGATCCTACCATCCTGTCGACTCCTCGGAAATGGCGTTCAAAATCGCCGCCTCCATGGGTCTGAAGGACGCCTGCAAGAAGGCTGGCATGGTTCTCCTCGAGCCGATCATGAAAGTCGAAATCACGACTCCGGATGAAAATACCGGCGACATCATCGGCGACGTCACCTCCCGCCGCGGAGCAATCTCCGAAATGTCCACCGAGGAAGGCACCACCGTGATTTCCGCGAATGTGCCGCTTTCCGAACTCTTCGGTTATGCGACCGCGATCCGTTCTCTGACGAAGGGCCGTGCCTCCTATTCGATGGAGCCGAGCCACTTTGAGCCTGTTCCGAAAACAATTCAAGAGAAAATAGTGGAGAAAAACAGCAAATGAGTACCAGAACCTCAACGAAAACGGCTCAGAAGATACGCATCAAGCTTCAGGCCTACGAAAACAGAATCCTCGACCAGTCCGTCGCGGAGATTCTCAACACCGCCCGCAGAACGGGTTCCGTTGTGGCCGGACCGATTCCGCTTCCGACCCGCATTGAGCGCATGACGGTCAACCGTTCGCCTCATGTTGACAAGAAGTCGATGGACCAGTTCGAGATCCGGACGCACAAGCGCCTGATGGACATCATCAAGCCGACCGCGAAGACGGTTGACGAGCTCAAGAAGCTCAATCTTCCCGCCGGCGTTGACATTTCAATCAAGATCGGAAACTGATCGCTGAGATCGGTTTTGCCAGAAAAAGGCATTTTTTGGCACCAAGGTCCTTTTTCCGACAGGACATGTGCCTGAAAGGAGTATTATGAAAGGTTTGATCGGAAAGAAAGTCGGCATGACGCAGGTCTATGACGAGAAGGGAATCCTGATTCCCGTCACAGTCATTGAGGCCGGACCCTGTGTGGTCGTGGGCGTCAAGACCAAGGAACACGACGGTTATTCCGCCGTGCAGGTCGGTTTCGGTGTGAAGAAGGTCAAGAACACGGCGAAGGCGGTTCTTGGGAATGTGAAAAAGGCTGGCCTTGAAAGCAATCCTCCCGCGTTTATCCGCGAATTCCGTTCCGAGGAGGATCCCCAGGCGGAAATCGGCAGCCAGATCAAGGCTGACATCTTTGCGGAAGGTGAATATCTCGATATTTCCGGCACCACCAAGGGCAAAGGTTACGCGGGCGTCATGAAGAGACATCATTTCGCCGGCGGACGCGACGGTCACGGCGGCGGCTGGCACCGCAAGCCCGGTTCCATCGGCTGCCGCGAGAAACCCGGCAACATCATGAAGGGCAAAAAGCTGCCCGGACAGCTGGGCAACGGCAACCGCACGGTCCAGAATCTCCGTCTTGTAAAAGTTTCCGCGGACGAGAATCTTCTTTTTGTCAGAGGCGCGGTCCCCGGGCCGAACGGCGGAACCCTCCTCGTCAAGAAAGCCAAGAAAAGATAATCCCCTCCGGGACCAACCAACAGGTGAATATCATGTCCATGAAAATTGACATACTGAATATGAAGGGCGAGAAGGTCGGGGATTATACGATCGACGACACTTGCCTTGAATTTGACAAGGGCGCGCAGGCGGTGCACGATGCCGTTGTCGCCTATCTCGCGGCGGGCCGTGCGGGAACAGCTTCCGTCAAGACCCGCGCCGAGGTCGCCGGAAGCGGCAAGAAGCCGTTCAAGCAGAAAGGTCTCGGCCGTGCCCGTGCAGGCAGCACCCGGAATCCGGTCTGGCGTCACGGCGGTCACAGCTTCGGCCCGAAACCGCGTGATTACAGCGTCAAACTCAACGCGAAGGTGAAAAAGCTTGCGCTCAAGCGCTCCTTCTCCGACCGTCTGAAAGACAACGCGGTATTTGTGGTCGATTCCCTTGTCCTTCCGGATTACAAGACCAAAAATGCGGCTGCCGCTTTCAAGGCGATGAAAGTCGATGACGGCAAGCTTGTGGTTTCCGTCAAGGAGTATGAGGAAAATCTGCTGATGGCTACCGGCAACATGCCCGCCGTCTTCCTGATGAAGGCAGCTTCCGTGAGCACCTATCACGTTCTCTACGCCGACAAACTTCTCTTCACCAAAGACGCCCTTGACGAATTTGTCAAGAGACTCGCATGAACGGAGGAATCGGGAAATGATTAAATCCAGTCCGTACGATATCGTCAAGAATATCATGATGACCGAGAAAGCCACGATTCTCAAGGAGAAGAATCAGTATGCCTTCAAGGTCGCGCCGAAGGCCACCAAGCTGGAAGTCGCCGATGCCGTGGAGGAAATCTACGGCGTGAAGGTCAAATCCGTTAACATGCTCAACTACAAGGGCAAGCCCAAACGCTCCGGGAGATCCCCGATTCCTGGCCGCCGCGCCAACTGGAAGAAGGCCGTCGTCTCTCTCGCCGAAGGCTCCATTGACCTTGCATAAGGAGACTGAGAATGCCTATCAAAAGTTATAATCCCACGACAAAGAGCCGTCGTTACACGACTGTGATCGACTACTCCGAAATCAGCCGTGAAACCCCGGAAAAACGTCTGACCAAGGGCAAAAAGTCCACTGGCGGCAGAAATAATCACGGGCGGATTACCACCCGCTTCCGCGGGGGCGGAAACAAGCGCCGTTACAGAATGATCGACTTCAAGCGCGCCAAGGACGGCATTGCAGCCACGGTTCAGCATCTTGAATACGATCCGAACCGTTCCGCATTCATTGCTCTCATCGCCTATGCGGACGGCGAGAAAGCCTATATCCTCGCACCGAACGGGCTCAAGATCGGCCAGACCGTCATCTCCGGCGAGAAAGCGGAAATCAAGCCGGGCAACGCTCTGAAGCTTCGCAACATTCCGGTTGGTGTTGAAATCCACAACATCGAACTGGTCCCCGGCAGAGGCGCCAGAATGGTCCGTTCCGCCGGACAGGTTGCGATTCTCCGTTCCAAGGACGGCGATTATGCCCAGATCAAGCTTCCGAGCGGCGAGGTCCGCAAGGTGCACCTTGACTGCAAGGCCACAATCGGACAGGTCGGCAATCTGGATCACATGAACGCCTCTCTCGGCAAGGCCGGCAAGAAGCGTTACCTCGGATTCCGTCCGCATGTCCGCGGCGTCGTGATGAACCCGGTTGACCATCCGATGGGCGGCGGCGAAGGCAGGACCAGCGGCGGCGGTCATCCCGTCTCCCCGTGGGGTCAGCTCGCCAAGGGCAAACGCACCCGTCATCCCAAGAAACCGAGCGGAAGATTCATTGTTGAACGGAGGAAGAAGTAAACCATGGCAAGATCAATTAAAAAAGGTCCGTTTGTTGATGCTCATGTTGTGGCAAAAGTGGAAAAAATGGAGAAAAGCGGAGCCAAGAAGCCCATTAAGACCTGGTCCCGCCGTTCCATGATCATTCCGGAGTTTGTCGGGCATACCTTCAACGTGCACAACGGCAAAACTTTCACCACTGTTTTCATTACCGAGAACATGGTCGGACACAGACTTGGTGAATTTGCTCCTACGCGCACATTCAAGGGCCACGGCGTCATCAGCGGAAAGACCGTGTAAGCATCTGTCAATTCAGCTGCATTTTCAAGCCGGAGCACTCATTGCGGGTGTTCCGGTTTTTTTTGTCCGCGGATTCCGGACGGAACGGGATTTCCCGGAAGGGTGAAGGGGTCTCAGCCGGCTGTGCTGCGGAGAATTCAGGACATTCCGGCGGCATATGCCTGACCGGTGCAGATGCCGGATTCATCCGCCGGCGTTTTTTCATGCTGATAGACTGTGTAGCCGTGGGCAGTCAGAAGTTCCGCTGTCATATCACTGAGAATCTCATCCTGGAAAAGACGGCCGGACAGTACAACAGCACGTTCCAGAGAGAAGCGCGATGCGTAGGAGATCATGGCCAGACCCGCTCTCGCCATTGCGCTGTAAAAGGCTTTTGCATACAGGGGAAACTCTTCTTCGGCAGGTTGGCCCAGTTCCGCCAGTTGGATGAAAGTCCTGCTCCAGTCCAGAACGGAATAGCGTTCTTCCTCGCGGACGTCGAACTGGAAAAGATCACGGATGGATGCGGGAATCTCTTCCGCAGGCATGCTGCACCGCGCCGCGTATTTGTTCAGGATCAGCAGGCAGCGGTTGTCATAGGTGCAGAAATCCGGCGCCGCGCCGATTCCCGCGCAGACCGCATCGAACAGGCGCATTGCGGCATGGGAAAAGACGGCATTTCCGCGGCCTTCCAGATAATTCTTTTTCCAGAGTTCATATTCGCTGCGGTCCACGCGGAGACGTTCCAGCAGAGACTGCGACGGCTCATGACCGGTTTCGACGAGCCGTTCCAGAAAAAGTTTTGCCGAACGCAGCTGCGCATCCTTTGTTTCGAGGCGGTAACGGCCGTTGAAGGAACCGAAGCGGCAGAATCCGTCCAGACGGGCTTCCAGGCATTCTCCGCCCCATTCCGTGCCGTCGGGTCCGTATCCGCCGCCGTTGAAGACGAGAGCGAGTGCGCGGCGCAGTCCGTGTTCCGCCATGCAGGTGAGAGCATGCGCATGGTGTGCCTGCACGGTGACCAGCGGCAGGGAATGCCGATCCGCGAAGGCCGCCGCTTCCCTTGCGCTGAAGGATTCCTTGTCCATGTCGCAGACCACCAGGGACGGGACACGGTCCGTCAGATAGGTGAAGCGTTCCAGCACATCGGAAAGAATCGTTGCGGAATCCCTTGACTCAAGAGTTCCGATGCATTGCGACGGTATGATTTCCGATCCCGAACCGAATGCGATTGCGGCGAGGGAGTCAGTACCGTATGCCGCGACGTTGCGCGCAAGACGCCCGTTGAAGGCGATCCCCTGGGGAACGTAGCCGCGCGCCCTGCGCCAGATCCGGACCTGGCCATTGCGGACCGTGCAGACGGAGGACGGACATGGATGACCGGTTTTGAGATCGTGGCAGAGAAATTTATCCGTGAACGGCATCAGACGGTTGAAAATTTCATCGATGTCCAGACATTCCGCTTTTCCCGGGCGGTTGTCGCCGCATGTGACCAGGAAATCGAATCCCGGGTCCGGCGCATCTGCGGCGTGATGGTCAAAGAGCAGTTTTTCAATCAAAGAGGGCGGCAGGCCGACTCCGAGCGTGTCCGTATCGGGGGAAATCAGTTCCGGCAGCGGCCGACGGTTTCCGATTTCCCGCCGGCGTTTCAGGATAACCAGCGGCGCAATTGGGGAGGTCAGAAGACTTTCCTCATCCGGCGAACATTCAAAATACTGTTTCACCGTTTCCATGTTCCTGGCCAGCAAACTGAGAGGGCGGTCCGGCAGTTTTTTCTTGCGGCGGAGACGCAGGACCGTGTCCGTATTGAAAGCGTCCGCGCAGAGAAGAAATCCGCCGTAGACGGACTGAATTGCAAGAATGTCGCCCTTGCGCAGCCCCTCCTGCGCCCGGCAGATCGGGATTGCGTCGTCAATCAGTTCCCCATACATGTCGAGCAGGAAAATCTGCGGCCCGCATTTCGGGCAGGCGAGGGTTTCCGATGCGTAATGGTGGGAATCGTGCGGATCATTCTTTTCCGTCCGGCATTCCGGGCACATCGGAAAGGCGGTCAGACTGGTGTTTTTGCGGACAAACGGCGTCCTGAGCGCAAAGGAGTAGGTCGGACCGCAGATGAAACAGCTGGAAAACGGATAGATGTATCGGCGCGAGGCGGGATTTTCCGCCTCGGCGATGCACTTCGGGCATGGAGCCCTGTCCGGATTGATCAGCGGGACCCTGTTGTCTTCGCCTGTGATCCGGAATCCGACATGGCGCAGATCAAGCGGCCCGCTCGGTTCCCGTCTTACCAGGCGGATTTCCTTCATGTAAAACGCATTCGGAACGGCGGTCGGAATGGACTTGATGAACGCGCCGATCTGTTCCTCCTCCCCTTCCAGGCGCAGCAGCACACCCTGTTCGGAGTTTGCGATCCAGCCGGATAAACCGGCCTCGGCGGCGAGTTTCCAGAGGAACGGGCGGAAGCCGCCGACGTGCAGATCTCCTTTGAGTTCAAACAGGATGATGCTTCTCATCTCAGCGCCGGACCGTCCTTTCATAAGCTGCCAGCGCTTCCGGGAAGGGACGGAGCGCGCGTTCCAGAATCCCGAAACAGTATGCGATTGCCACGCCGTAGTTGGTGAACGGCACGCCCTGTTCCGTGCATTGCAGGATGCGGGAAAGCATTTCCCTGCGGTTGAAGGTGCAGCCGCCGCAGTGGATCACGAGGTCGTATCCGGAAAGATCCTTCGGGAAATCGTGTCCCTGCGCATGTTCGATCACGAGATCCGGCGAACAGCGTCTGCGGAGCCAGTTTGGAATTTTTACGGTTCCGATGTCTTCTCCGATGGGGTGGTGGGAACAGGCCTCGGCAATCAGAACGCGGGAGTCGGCTTTCAGGTTTCCAATGGCGGCCGCACCGGCTGCGCAGGTCGGCAGATCGCCTTTCTGACGGGCGAGCAGAATGGAAAAGGAGGTCAGGGGAACGGAGTCCGGCACAATCGGCGAAACCGTGCCGAAGGCCTGGGAGTCGGTCACGGCAAGGGCCGGCGGCGTTTTCAGGTCGGCCAGCGCATCTGCAAGGGAATTTTCCTTGACCACAAGGCAGTAGCAGTCATGATCCAGCGTGTCGCGGATTGCCTGCACCTGAGGCAGGATCATGCGTCCTTTCGGCGCCTCCAGGTCAATCGGCGTAATCAGCATTACGGCGGAACCTTTCGGGACCAGGTCGCCGAGAAGCCGGTCGGAAGACAGAAAATCCTCCGGAGCCTTGCGGAGAATCATCTCGCGCAAGTCATGAAGCCCTTCCCCGGTCCGGGCGGAAAGTGCGACGTGCGGAATGCCGCGGGCATCCAGATCGGCAAGAATGCGTTCCGGCGGCGGAGCCTGATCGATCTTGTTGAAGACGGCGATCACATTGGTTTTCCGCGCCGCGAAAATGGCGAGAAGCTCCTCTTCGAAGCGGCCCCATGAGGCGTCGGATACAAGCAGGGCGAGATCCGCGCGTTCAAAGATTTTCCGGCTTTTTTCCACCCGGAGACCGCCCAGGCGCGCGTCATTGTCGTCCAGTCCCGCGGTATCGATCAGGAGCACGGGTCCGAGCGGCAGCATTTCCATTGCCTTCTCCACGGGATCGGTGGTGGTTCCCGGCGTTTCCGAGACGATGGCGACGTTCTGACGGGCGAGCGCATTGAGGAGGGAGGACTTTCCGGCATTCCGTCTGCCGAAGATTCCGATTTGAAGTCTGAGGCCTTTTGGAGTGTTCTGCATCTTTTTCCCGCTTCCCTTGCACACTGCTCCCTCTGAAAGGGTAACTTACAGCACAATATCGGACTTTTCCAGCATGGAATCCCCTTTTTGCGGAAGATAGTCCGGAATATTCTGCGATCCGGCTTGATTTTTTCCGGAAAGAGAGCATTTTTTACTCCGGTGGACAGCGGAATTCCGCAGAAGTTCCAGGATCAGACTGCACGGAGAAAGAGGAGGAAGCATGGAAATTCAAGGCGCCCGCATATTCATTACCGGCGGCGCGGTCCGGATCGGCGCGGCGCTTGCGCGCGCCTTTGCCCGGAACGGCGCGAAACTCACGGTGCACTGCAACCGTTCCGCGGATGCGGGAGCGCGGCTCATCGGTGAATTCGGCGGACCGGCGGCTGGACATGCCGTCGTCCGGTGCGATCTGGCGAATCCCGCCTCTTTCGAGTGTCTGGTTCCGTATCTCCGGACGGCGGATGTCCTGATTAACAATGCCTCCGTTTATGTACGCCGGACATTTTCCGACGAGTCCCTTGCCGAAGCGGAGCATCAGTTCGCCGTCAATTACACCGCCCCGGTGGAACTGATGAAACTGTTTGCGGAGAAACGCACCCGGCCCGGCGTTGTCGTCAACATGCTGGATCAGGGAATCCGGCATGCGGACGCGTCGTCGCTCAGCTATGCCGTTTCCAAGAAGGCGCTGGCGGCTGCGACGGAGGCGGGAGCGCTCCAGCTGGCTCCGCTGATCCGGGTCAACGGCATTGCTCCGGGACCGGTTCTGCCGCCGGTTGAACTGCCGCATTCCAGAATGGAAAAGACGTTGAGGAAAGTGCCTCTCGGCCGTCCGTCCGCCCTGGAGGACATCTGTTCCGCCTGTCTGTTCCTGGTGCGGAACGACTCCGTTACGGGAGAGATTCTTTATGTGGACGGCGGACAGTGTCTCTGCCCATCCTGATTTGTGTTTCCGTGTGCGGAGGAATGATCCGCCGCCTTTTGGAAAATCTGTATTTTCAAAAATTCAGAAAAAAATTGTTTTTTCCGTTTTTTCTTTCGTGATAACAATGTTGCGATTGCTATATTAATTCCGGCGCGGGAGGCTCTGCATGACGGCGTTCAGGCCTTCCGGACTCCGACGGAAGCCTGTGAATCGCTCGGAATGAACAGCTGGGGATACCCGGAGGACGAGGATTATTTCTCCCTGCTGCGGCTTCAACGGCAGATTGCGCTTTATCTGGCGCTCGGTGGCAATTTCCTTCTGAATGCCGGTCCGGACTCTTCCGGCGCATTTCCGGAGAAAGCGCTCCGGCTTCTGCGCGGCATCGGGAACTGGTACCGGCGGGTCGGAAAGGCTCTGACAGCTGCGCCCTGTCCGGAAATCCCGGAGGCGGACGGGGTTCTCTGCACACGGAGCACCGACGGATGCTCTCTGAATCTGATTTTCCTGAATCCGCCGGCAGGAGAAATTGTCCGTCTGCCCGGCATTGCGCTTCCGCCTGTCCGGGCGGAACTGCTGAACACCGGCAAAACGGTGACGGCGACGCTCGAACCGATGGTTTATTCGATGTCCGCGCCTCCCGCTTTGTGTTTGCGGCATCTTCCGGTTGAGCGGATGTACGATGAAATACAGGCCGTCCGTCTGACCTATCCGGAACCGTTCCGGAAAACGCGGACGGCAGGAAAGAGCGGTCCCGCTCATCTCTGAATGCGGTGGAAAAACTGCGGACGGGCATCGGAAACAACGCGGAGGAACTCCTCCAGATTTTTCCGCGTTTTGACGAGCCGCATGTCGGTGTCTGCTTCCACGTCAACCATGCCATGGAACACAGCGGGGAGCTTCCGGAAATGATTGCGGAACTTGTTCCCCGCTCCGTTCCTTCCATCTCTCCGATTATGACGGACCGGCTTTGGGGGCAGCGGAAACGAATTCCGCTTTTTCGAAAAACTTCCGGCATACGGTGTTCAAAAACAACAGGGCGTTCTCTTTTTCCGCAGTGATTTCGCGCGAACAGGTTACACGGAGCTTCACGATTTTCGAACCGACGGGAAATATGACCAGCTCGGAAAAGAACGGATCTTCGCCGATCGAAAATGCAAAGGTGCAGCGCTTCCCTGCGACAGAGGATTTCAGTGCCAGGCTCTTGACGGCTGATTCCGGAATCTTCAGCAGGAATTCTTCGAGAATGGCGATTTCGCCGATCGGCACGCTTTTTCCCGTCAGGTGCGCAATATTGGCTTTGACTTCTTCATAGTGCCTGTTCCATTGTTCCGCGCTCAGCTTTGCGGGATTCAGATTCAGCGCATAGATATAGATGTCCGCCGACGCCCCGTAGGGGTTGGCATAACGGATCACCGTGCCGTAGTAGGGATTCAGATGTTTCGTGACGCTGGTTTTTGTGAAATTGCCGATGCGGGCGGAAAAAACGGTGCCGGTTTCGTCGTCGGCGTATGGCGTGTCTTTCGGCAGGCTCACGACCTCCTGCGCCGCGGCGGAGCGGAACAACACGGCGGCAGACAGTGCCAGACAGAAGAGAAGTCCGTTTTTCATTTTCCGTTTTCCGTTTTCCGGCCGGATTCGGCGAATTCCCGGTTCCAGAAAGCAATCTGCGCGGCAACCTGCCCGAATCCCGTTCCGCCGAATACCTCGCGGCGTGCGACAGCGTTTTCCGCGGAGAAGATGGACAGCATCGGTTTATCCGCCTCGGGAAAGACGCTTTTCATTTCTTCCAGCGTCACTTCGTTGAGGGCCTTGCCGTGTTCCGCGGCGAAGCGGACCAGCGCTCCGACTTTATGATGCGCATGGCGGAACGGGACGCCCTTCCGGACCAGTTCTTCGGCAAGATCGGTTGCCATGAGCCCCGGATCGGACGCGGCCTGCGCCATACGTTCGGAATTCACCTTCATGGTTTCGATCATGTGCGGATAGACAGAGAGAATCGCTTCGACGGTGTCGATTGCGTCGAACAGCCCTTCCTTGTCTTCCTGCAGATCGCGGTTGTAGGTCAGCGGGAGCCCTTTGCAGACGGTCAGGATCGACATCAGCGCGCCGTAGACGCGTCCGGTCTTGCCGCGCGAGATTTCCGCGATGTCCGGATTTTTCTTCTGCGGCATCAGACTGGAGCCCGTGCAGAAGGCGTCGGAAAGCATGACGAACGAGAATTCCTGCGACATCCAGAGAATGATGTCCTCGGAAAGGCGGGAAATGTTCATTGCGAAAATCGCGAGCGCGGCAAGCACCTCGCAGGTGAAATCGCGCGAAGCGACGGCGTCCATGCTGTTTCTCGTCATGGCGGGGAAGTCCAGTTTCCTGCGCACGAACTCGCGGTCGATCGGCAGCGTCGTTCCGGCAATCGCTCCGGAACCGAGCGGAAGCACGTTCAGGCGTTTGCGCGCGTCGAGCAGGCGTCCCCGGTCGCGCTCCAGCATTTCGACGTAGGCCAGCAGATGGTGGGCGAACAGGACCGGCTGGGCGTGCTGGAGGTGCGTGAATCCGGGAAGAATGGTCCGTTTGTTCGCCTCCGCCTGTGCGACAAGCGCCTTCTGGAGCGTACGGATCCCGTCCGCCAGATGAAGGGTTGCGTCGCGCAGATAGAGACGGATGTCCAGGTTCACCTGATCGTTGCGGCTTCTCGCCGTATGGACGCGCGCCCCTTCGTCGCCGAGCAGCTTGATGAGTTCGGATTCGATATGCATGTGAATGTCTTCCAGTTCGACGCGATACTGGAAATCTCCGGCTTCCATCCGTCTGCATATCTCGTCGAGTTTGGCGCAGATCGCTTCTGCGGACGCCTGCGGAATGATTCCCGCCGCACCGAGCATGAGCGCATGCGCCTTGCTCCCTTCGATATCGTAACGATACAGACGTTTGTCATATGAAATCGATTGAGTGAAATCGCGGACGCATTGTTCCGCGTCCTGTGCGAATCTTCCGCCCCAGAGCGCCATGGCATACCCTTTCCTTGAAATTTGTCTGCAACTGGAAATATAGCATGCAAATGTCTTCCCGGAAAGGCACGAAGTGAAAAAAGTCGACAAAAGAATTTTTTTTTCCGCCCTGCGCCTTGCTTTCATCAAAGAAACTGCTATATTTCCCGCATAAGATCAGGAAAACTGCAAAAACTAAGGAGACATATGATGAAAGTATGGAAAAAAGCGCTCGTTTTCGCCGCATCGATCCTGACAACCGCGGTCATTACCGGTTGCGCAACGCCGCTTCCGCTCGGCGTGATCTACACGAAAATCACGCTCCCCGGCGCAGTCGGCAACAGTGAGCTCCAGTATTCCAAGAAGGCGACCGCCAGATGCTACAGCATCATCGGATGCTTTGCCAGCGGGGACGCCTCCATCAATGCGGCCTGCAAGAACGGCGGCATCACGAAGGTTTCCTGGGTCAGCTACAGCGTCAACAACTTCCTCGGCATGTATGCGACCTACACCACCACGGTTTACGGCGACTGATCCCGCCTGAGCCGGCGGATTCCGCTGCAACCGCAGGGACGAAAACGGGACGGCTGTCACTACGGCCGCGCCCGTTTTTTTTATGCCGGATGACAAGGAACGTGTCTGACATGAATCTTGGTGTTTTTCAGAAGGAACTGGAGGAAACATTCCGCCGGAACGGCTTTGAATCTCCGGAGCTGGAGAGCGCCTATATTGTCTCGGAAATTACCGGCGTTCCGTATGTCGAACTGCCGCTTTTCCGGAATCGGCCCCTGACTCCGGAGGAGTGCGGGGAAGGGCGCGGATACCTTGCGCGCAGGCTGAAAAAAGAACCGTTTCAGTATATTTTCGGCTGGACGCAGTTCCGCTTTCTGGATCTGAAGATCGGGCCCGGCGCGCTGATTCCCCGTCCGGAAACGGAACTGCTTCCGGAACTGCTCATCCGATATCTGCCTGCCGGCGCGCGCGTATGCGAACTCGGCACGGGATCCGGCGCGATTTCCCTTGCGCTGGCCTCGGAGCGTCCCGACCTTGAGGTCCGGGGGTCGGAAGTTTCCGTGGACGCGTTCCGCTGGTCCGAACGGAACCTTGCTGCGCTTGCGCTTCCGAACGTGCGGTTTTTCCGCGGCTCGCTGTTTGAACCCTTCGGGGATGAGAAATTTGACGCGGTTGTCGCGAATCTTCCCTATATTTCCCCCGCCGAACGCGATTTCCTGCCGGAGAATGTCCGCGATTACGAACCTCCCGAAGCCCTCTTTGCCGGGGACGGCGGCTTTGCCCTGATTGAACGCGCCCTGCTGGAGGCTCCTGCGCATCTCCGGGAACGTTCCGCGCTGTTTTTTGAGATCGGCGAGGCGCAGGGAGAGCGTGCGCTTTCCTGTGCCTTGCGGACGGGATTCTTCACAAAGGCGGAAGTTCTGCCCGACCAGTACGGCGTTCCGCGCTTTCTTGCGGCATACCGGGAGGCGCAAGCTTCCCGCGTGCTTACAGAAATCCGAAGCTCAGGACAATAGTGCGGCCGTCCAGCGTGCCGAGAACCAGACGGAACAGAAGTTCCTGCCGGATGTTTTGTCCGTTTCCGCCTTTCCGCTCAAAAGCCGCGACCCAGAGCAGGTTTCGCACGGACGGGGTCTGCAGTTCCGTCAGATAGCGGAACTCTTTGATTACCCCGAACTGCGAAAGAATGCTTTCCCGCGACGTCCGGAAATCCCTGTCCGTCAGATTTGCTGCGGGACCGCCGGCCAGACATGCGCGGAAGGCTTTGAAGTCGTCCGTCTGGATCGCGGCAAGCAGACGTTCTCCGATCCGGATGTCTGCGGAAGTGTCCGCTGGAATTTCCGGAGTTTCCGCCACAGGCTTTTCCGGAATCACGGCACAGGCGCAGAGGAGGGCGATTCCGAGAAGGAAAAAAAAGAGAAGAATTTGTTTCATGCGTGATGTCTCCAAAGTTCCTGCGGACTTTACGGTCTGGTTGTTTTCCCGCTCATGCCGGAGAGACCCGGCTTGTCGTCCGGGGAATCCCAGACGCATTCGGCCGTCACGATCAGCTCGGCATGTTTGACCGAGTTTGACTTTGTGGAAAAGAGATATCCGAGATAGGGGATGTCCATCAGCCAGGGAATGCCGGTCGTTGATTTCACAATTTCCTGCTTTTTGAGCCCGCCGATGACGAAACTGTTTTTGCCGTGCGGCAGACTGACATCCTGGGTGACGACGCTGGTTTTTGAAATGCGCGGCTGTCCGCTGGATTCAAATCCGAGCAGACTGGAATTGGAGAGCGTTACAGTGAACCGTGTTTCGTTCAGGTTGACCGAGGCGTTTGTGACCTGCATCTGGAATCCGAACCCGGCGAACTGCGTCGTCACCTGCTGATTGCCTTTCCCGACCGGAACGTCGTTTTTGTCAATCGTCCGGTTGATGATGGCCGAGAGCAGTTCATAGGGGCCGACGCCGGTGTCCGGCAGGGTGGTCGCGTCCGGAACGGGTTCGGATGCCGCGATATAGAAGATCTGCGTGCTCCGGTCGAGCAGGGCGGGCGTGTTGTTCCGGATGAGCAGCTCTCCCGTGTATGCGACTTCCGCCTTCCCTCTGCTGACGAGAAAATCCAGATAGCGCGAGTTCCATTTCGGATTGAAGTTGTAGAAACTTGTGCGTTCGGAGCCGTAGCCGCGCTCCGGCATGGCGCCGCCGGTGTAGACGGCTTCCCAGTTGTTGCGCATGCGTCCGCCGGCGGAAAAGAAATCCGCCCCCTCGTTGTTTTTCCAGGCCTGGAAGTCGATTCCCATCTTGTCGTCGTTTTCGCTCGTCACTTCCACGACTTTGATTTTCAGACGCACCTGCGGAATGGGAACGTCATATGCCGCGAGCATCCTCGCGATATTGTCACAGGAGTAGTTCGACACGTCGAAGATCAGGTAGTTCAGGTCCGGATCGTAAGTCACGAGATCCTGCCCCTGCCAGATTTCCGTCACATCCGTAATGTTCATGCCGACATTCTGGATCAGCGGGACCAGATTTTTCGCAGGGACGAATTTCGGAAGGTAGAAGAATACCTGCGTGCCGTAGTTCGCTCCCATCTGGGGTTTGTCCATGAATTTCACGATCGAGTCGATGCCCATGCCGCCGGAATGATCCTTGAAGCGGTATTCCTCGGCGCTCACGATCAGAAGTCCGGTGCCGTCGGCGTATTTCAGGCATTCCACGGCGGTGTTGCTTCCGAGCTGGAGTGTCGGGCTGTATCCCGGCTGCGCCGCCGCAGGAGTGGTCAGCGCGGGCGCCGTCACGGTCGCCGCGACAGTGGCGGCCGCCTGCGTGCCGGTTCCCGTTCCCGTGCCGGAACCGTTGTTGACGGCGTTGCCCGGATAGGCCTGCTGAAGACTGGTGTTGCCGACGCGTTTCGCCTGCACCATCTGGCGGATGTAGTCGCGGAACTCATAGGGGTCCACGTGTTTCAGAAGATAGGTTTTCGTGACCACGCGCGGATCGTTGTTGTCGCGGATGAAGTGCACGATTTTCGTGTCCTCCCTGACGGGGACGAGAAGCTGCGCCTCGACGCGCGTGCCGTCGTATCCGCCGGTGTTCTGATAGTTTGAATCGCGGGGGGTTCCCGCGATTTCCGCCGCGCCGCAGAGAAGCGATCCGGCGGAGAGAGCAAATGCGAACAGCTGTTTCATTGCCGTGTTCCTCCTCATTTGATTTTCTTCAGTGCGCCTGCTTCAAGTTCGTTTGTCCGGGGCGCGGTGTTCAGCATTTCCGCGCGGACGGTCAGATAGAAGCGCGTTTTTTCGCGGCTGGTCGTCGTGGTGCTGAAGAGATATTTCAGAACGGGGATTTCCGCAAGAAACGGCACGCCGATCGTCTGTTCCACCTCCTGATCCTTGTCCCACTGGGCAAGAATGACTTCGCGCTTGAGTTCGATCAGGGTGTTGCCCTGCATTGTTCCGGTTTCGATCAGCTCGCTTCCGGTGTTGTTGCGCTCGACCACGCTTGCCGTCTGGACGTTGTAGCCGAAAAAGAGGGTACCGTCGCGTTTCGCATAATCGCCCGGCGTGTAACTGCTGAGGGAAAACGCCTCGTTCGCGGGATATCCCGCCTGCGGGATTCCGCCATGCAGGTTCACAACCGGATTGATGATTTTGAGATAGACCTGATTCGCGCCTTCGGGAAGACTGCTGATTGCGCTGAGCGTAACGCTCGTCTTGTCATTGTCCGTTTTTTCGATGTTCTGGAGCTGCGGATTGAACAGCAGTTCATAGCTCTTGGAATCGGAATTGGAAACTGTCAGGTTTGCGGTATTGCGGATGTCCGCATAGCCGCTCTGCTGCAGAATGCGGAGAAAACTGGCGTCGAACTGCGGCGCGAAGAAAAAACCGCCAGCGGGGCCGGACATCGCCTGCAGCGCGGCGCTGCCGCCGGACGACAGGCTGAAGACGTCCCAGCCCGCCTGAAACAGATTCAGCCCGGGGCCGTTCTTCCAGGCCAGATAGTCGAGTCCGAGATCGCGCATCGTGCTTTCACGGATCTCGTAAATGCTGAACTGGAAGGAAATCTGCGGCGCCGGACGGTCCAGCCAGGAGAGGAAGTCGAACATGTATTCCGTGTTGGAGCTGTTGTCCTTCCAGTAGATCTGGTTGGAATTCTGGTCATAGCCGTAGACCGAACCGTAGGGCCCTTCGCCGATGACGGCATTTACGATGATATTGATGAGGTCCTGTCCGGAACGGTATTTCGGGCGGTAGACGGCGCGCGTGATTCCCGTGCCCCGGATGATGTCGCCCGGCACTTTGCCGTCGATTTTCACATCCCGGTCGGCGATCCTGATGAACTCGTCGACATAGGGCATCATGCCGACGGGACAGGTCACGGTCAGGATCTGCTCATTGCTGTTTCCGTATTCGATGCAGCTGACCGCGGAGTTGTTGTTGTAGCGTTTGACCATGCTCATGACGAACGGCATGATGTCGTTTGCCTGGACATACTTGAGCACGTAGATTTTCGATACCATGTAATCCTGCGCGTCGTCCTGAACCAGACGAAGCGTCTGTTTCTTTCCTTCATCTCCGTGAAGGCAGAGCAATACGCAGAAGAACACCCACAGCGTTTTTGCCGTTTTCGACATTGATTCCCCCCTTTGCAAGTCGTTTCCGGTCTGAATGGTGATGATCCGGCATTTCCCGCCGGAGCGGCGGAAACGGAGACAGGCTAATCGGGTGCGGCATGCCGTGCTTTGTTCATGAAAGATTCCCCCCCCGGGATTGATTCAGTCAAACGGATCCGGATGATTTTTCCTCTGACGGAAATACTTATACATCATTTTTCCGGGGATTGCAAGTTCCGCGGAAAAACTTTCGCCGGGAAAGATTGATGCTTTTGGTGCTTTTTCCGTCTTGTCTTGGTGCCGAATCATGCTATATTAATTGCGACTGAGAATTTTAACGAGAAAGGAACTTCCTATGTTCGGCAACACGTTCGGCAGACTGTTCAAAATCACCTGCAGCGGAGAATCCTATTCCGGCGGATTCCGGAAGAATCCCGCCATCCCCCCGGAACTCTACGGCGGTCTGATTACCATTGTGGACGGCGTGCCGCCGGGAATCCGGATCACCGCCGACCTGATTCAGGCGGAACTGGACAAGCGCAAGCCCGGCCAGACGCCGCTGGACTCCCCCCGGAAGGAGAAAGACCGCGTCTATATCTTCTCCGGCGTGATGGAGAACGATCTCACGACCGGCGCCCCCGTCGGGATGATTATTCCCAACAACGACATTCAGGACGTGCATATCGATCAGTACCGGAGCTACAAGGATGAGATCCGCCCGGGCCATGCCGAATACGGATTCTTCAAGAAGTTCGGGGAATATGCGGACTGGGTCGGAGCCGGGCGCGCAAGCGGACGCGAAACCGCCAGCCGCGTCGCGGGCGGCGCGGTCGCCAAGGCGATCCTGGAAAAAATGGGAATCGACGTCGTCGCCTACACGATCGCGTCGCACGGACTGAAAATCGGTCGTGAGCTCTCCTACGAGGAGGTCAAGGCGAACTACCGGAAGAATGAAATCAACTGCCCGGATCTGGTGCTCGCCGAGAAAATGAAGGCGGACGTGATGAAGATCAAGGGCGAAGGGGATACCGCGGGCGGAATCATCGAATGCATCGCGCACGGCGTTCCCGCCGGACTCGGGGAACCGGTCTTCGACAAGATGAGCGCGCTTCTCGCCCACGCCGTCTGCTCGATCGGCGCAATCAAGGGAATTGAGTTCGGCGCGGGATTCGAAGTCGCCAACATGCTCGGCAGCCAGAGCAACGACGCCGCCTATGTCGATCCGGAAAGCGGGAAAGTCCGTTTCCGGACCAATCACGCCGGCGGCATTCTCGGCGGCATCACGACGTGGGAGGACATCCGTTTCCGCTGCGCCGTCAAGCCGACGCCGACCGTTTCCGTGCCGCAGCACACGGTCAACGTCAAGGAGATGAAGGATGTCGTCCTCTCCCCGATCACACGGCGCGACCCGACGCTTCTGCCGCGCATCTACCCGGTCATTGAAGCGATGACGCGCTGCGTGCTTCTGGATGCCATCTACATGGCGGAGGCCTACTGGAAGGTCTCCGGAATCGATGAGAAATGGCGCAGAATCTGATTCTTTTTCCGTAAAAGCGGAACGGCCCGGCGGACGATGTCTTCCGGGCCGTTTTTCGTAACGGGCATGCGTTTTTCCCCGCCGGCGGGCGGAGTTTATTAAAAAAAACAGTGCTTTCCCGGCCCGGCGGAAGCAGGGAAAATCCCCGATTCCCGCGTGCAGAGCCCCGGGGCAGTTCATTTCATGAGCGGGATGCGTCGTTTTCCTCTTTCCATCGGCGGTATGCGTCGATGTCGGATTTGAACCCGGCGAGGAGCAGGCCGAATACCGCGGTGTCGTCAATGTAGCCGACAAGCGGAAGAAAATCCGGGATCACGTCGGCGGGCGCGATCAGATAGACCAGCGCGAAAACGACCGCGGCAATGAATTTCCACGGAACATTCCGGTAACGGCCGGCCCGGTAGTCCTGAAGAAGGGACCAGAGAAGCTTGAATTCCGCGAGGAATCCTTTCAGGTTCCGGGCTTTTTCCCGCGCCTTTTTTTCATCGGCGAGCACCCGGTCCAGATCTTCGGGCGTCATGGTTCCGATTCCGTGCTCGTAAGCCTCGTGAATCCGCGTTTTGTCCTGTTCGCCGAGTTCCGGATCCGCCATGCGCGCAGCCCATCCGTTACCGTGAAAACACGATGGTGCGCCGTCCCGAAGTGATGATCCTGTGCTCCAGGTGCGCGCGGACGGCCCTTGTGAGGACTCTGCGCTCGATGTCTTTCCCGATGCGCTTCAGATCGTCCGGTTCCGCCTCATGCGTGATGCGTTCGACGTCCTGTTCGATGATCGGGCCCTCATCCAGGGCTGGAGTGGCGTAATGCGCCGTCGCTCCGATCATTTTCACGCCGCGCTCCCAGGCGCGCTGATACGGATTTCCTCCCTGGAAAGCGGGGAGAAAGGCGTGATGGATGTTGATGATTCTTCCGGGGAATTCCCCGATGAACGCGTCGGAGAGAATCTGCATGTAGCGTGCCAGAACGACAAGATCGATGTGATGCTTGTGAAGCAGTTCGATGACCTGGCGCTCCTGTTCCTCCTTGTGATCCTTCCGGATCGGGAAGCAGTAGAAGGGGACGCGGAATTTGTCCGCGACCTCCTCCAGATCGGGATGGTTGCTGACGATCAGCGGGATTTCGCAGGAGAGGTCGTTTTCATCCTGTGCGTGCATCAGAAGATCGTAAAGGCAGTGCGAGGTCTTGGAGAC
The DNA here is from genome assembly GCA_944391115.1 of uncultured Victivallales bacterium. Classification (GTDB taxonomy): domain Bacteria; phylum Verrucomicrobiota; class Lentisphaeria; order Victivallales; family UBA1829; genus UBA11452. Next base: position 113,086 of record CALXSJ010000010.1, read on the forward strand.
CAGAATGGCGACCCGCTGCGGCTCGTCCGAGTAATGGAGCGAATATTCCAGATTCAGCGTCTTTGCATATTCCTCGAAGGATCCGGCGAGCTGTTTGCGCGTCATCTGCATGTCCGTGATGTCCAGGCAGACCCGCATGAAATAGAGATTTTCGCAGTTGTCCGTGTACTGCTGACAGTGCAGGATGTTGAACCCCTGCTGATAGAAGAAAGTGGAAATGCCGGAAAGAAGGCCTTTCCGGTCGCCGGATCGGATGAGAAATACCGCTTTTTTCATTCTGAATTCACCTGTTGTTGATTGTCCGGAAGATGCTTAATATAGCACCGCATCGGTGGCGGGGCAAATCGGGGAAGCGCATTTTTCCGCCGGAAAATCCCGGTATTCCGGCAAGGACGGGGAAATTCCCCGTCCGGGACATGGAGAATTCAGGAAAAGCGTATTACGGGACATGAGTCCAGAAGGGACGCCCCGCCGGATCTCCGCCATATCTTCCGATTCGATAAAAGAGCCATGCCGCTACATGACCGTCGATGAACAGGACATTGACTCCTTTTCCGCTCATATGGCGGAGGCGTTCCAAACCGTTATTGTTGATCTGCACCGCCCAGTCGCATACCGGAACGGCATCCCCCCGTCTTTGCGCGGAACCGTCGACGATCTCCATCGTCTGCGACGGCGTTTTCACCGCCCGGATGTTGAAGATGCCCTGATTGCCGTAGCTTCCCTTGTAGTTGCTGATGTATCCGTTGATCAGATAATGTCCCAGAAAACCGTAGGTGCCGTTGCTGTTCCACGGGAGATCCTCCTGAGCGGGACACCCGAAGATATCATGCGGGCGGGATGGAGTTTCATTGTTATCCACTTTCCAGTGAAGGCGGTTTTTGAGTGTTTTGCCGGTTTTCAGCGCATAGAGTCCGTCCTGCCAGCGGCCTTGTCCGCCCCAGCTGTCGGAACCCCCGTTAAGGAGTCCGTTTGCTTTCGGGAAAAAACCTCTGTTGTTATCCGTGTAGGAAACGAAAAGATAGCCGATCTGCCGCATGTTCGACATGCAGCTGATATCCCTGGCCTTGTCTCTCGCCTTGCTGAGCGCGGGGAGCAGAAGCGACGCGAGAATGGCGATGATCGCAATCACGACCAGGAGCTCGATCAGGGTGAAATTCCGCCGGGAAACGATCGTTCCCCGCCCCGTTTCGTTTTTCTTTTCCAATGAAATCATGGCTGCACTCCAGTTTTTATTTCAATTTTCTGCATCGCATATCCCGCCCGGAGACCGATCCCGGGCGGGAGTTTCTCAACATATCAGGGAATTACTCCGGACCAGAACTGCCCGCCTGCGGAGTTGAAGGCCGATGGAATATCTTTTGCCAGCATAGGCTTCGCATGACCGTCCACCATCAGAGTGTTCAGTCCGCGTTTGTTCTGATGACGGTAAGCCGGACCGCTGTTTAGTTCGCCCAGTGATGCCGGACTCGGTTCCTTGTAGTTGATATATTTTTTCATGTGAATGCCTGTTTCCCAGAGGGCTCCACTGCTTATCTGTCTGTGCCCGTCCAGCACATGCATCACAGAAGACGGATTCTTGACCCGGGGCAGGAATCGCGTGGCAAACAGATTGCGCCCGTCTTCCAGCTTTGATGGATCCCATATTCCTGTTGGAGTATTCTGGGAAACATATTTGTTGCTGAGATAATGTTTCACTCCGCCGTAGTTAGGTCCGTCCTTGGATCCTTGGAACGGTTCCGCCGGACAGGCGAAAATGCCATACGGGCGCCATGTACGGTTGGAGCGTCTGTCGTCATAATGTGCGAAATCACGATCTAGCGGGTTGTCAAAGGAATAAAACGTTCTGGGATCATAAAGTGCGAAGAGCATATCCTGCCACTTCCCTTTTCCCTCCTGAATATTAATATTACAATCATGAGCGGGGAGCATATCCTTGTTTTCACCGGCGTAGACGGCCATCAGTACACCGATCTGTTTCTGGTTGCTCAGGCATTGCATGTCTCTAGGAGCCTGTCGGACTTTGTTTGAATTTGCGGATGCATAAATTCAAAGCTGTGATATATTATTTCCAAAAAGG
>CALXSJ010000011.1 GCA_944391115.1 uncultured Victivallales bacterium
CGAAATCCCCGCCCGGAGCGGTTCAGACCGCTCAGTGACGAGAACTTTTTCATGGAAAAAGTTCGAGAGCTCCGGGCCTCTCCATTGAGATGAGCCGAAAGAATGCGAGAGCATTTTTTCGGCTCCTTACTAATCAATAATCATGAGAGCACCGGACAATTCCCCGAGATTACATGTTTTTCACATGCGTATCCGCGAGAGCTCCGTTTTTTTCCGAGGTCATACGCTGTGCCGGCGGCTCTCGAAGCTTCGCTTCTCGTCCTTCAGCGGTTGGAACCGCCGCCGGCGGGAGATTTCGTGCTCCGCACGACCAGCTTGCGCAGCTGGATCGCGGCAGGACTAAAAGTCCTGCACGAATCATAATTTGCATTGCAAATTATTTTTTTAGACGGAAAAATGCGAGAGCATTTTTCTCGAGGTCAAGGGCCGCTGGCCCTTGTCGTGCTCCAGCGTCGAAACGCTGGTCGCGCGAAACACGAAATCCCCGTGCTGAACTCTCTTTTTTATCCCAGGCGAACGGGAATCGTGCGGTCGGGAGTGAAGAATTCCAGATTCAGGCGCGGCTCTGTGGAATAGATTCCCGGCGGATAGTCCTCTGAACGAGAACCCTGCGCATCCGTCCAGGAATGCCGGATTCCGAAACGGAAATCGTCGCCGTCGAGCAAAGCGCGCGGAATCTTCGCCGTAATGAACATGACGCCGTTCTGGTGACGGACTGTGATCTGAGCGGCGTCTTTGTTGTCACGCACATTTTTTCCCGTAATGGAAATATTCCATGGTGCATGTTCCCCGTTGCGGTCAAGAAGAAACAGCGCAAGCGTCTCATTTTCCTCTTTTGCGGTATCCCCCCTGCGGCATTCGATTTCAAAAGTCACAGTATCAACGTCCGCCTCCGCCTTCCAGGAAAGGCCGCCGGCGGAATAACGTTTCCCCGTTCCGTGAATTTCCTCGTTTCTACGCAGGAAATCGCCGGGCGGAATCCCCTCCTTGACTTTGATGCGGCATTCGTCAAAATCCAGCGCGAGCGTCTCCTTCAAAACCTCCGCGCGCCAGCGCAGTTTTTCCGGGAAGTATTTGTAGACCTCCGCCTCGGAGTGGTAGCCGAGGCGCGAATCCTTTTCACAGAGTTCGGCAAGGCGCAGACTGCCGGCGATTTCCTCTTTGACAATCGTTTCCAGACGGTCGAGAATTTCTCCGGCATTGCGCGGATTGTCCAGCAGACGATTCCGGAGGAAATAAAAGCTCAGAACGTTCGCGGCGGATCGGAAGTGGATGTCGAGCGCCTCATAGAGTGTTGCGTCGAGCCTCCGTTCCGCGTAGTTCATGTGTTCCGGCGCAAAGGAGTGGAACTTTTCAAAGCCCCTGTGCCATGTATCCGCGATTTTCCGTGCAAGCGTCATGGTTTCGGAAAGCTCATGATTGAACATGCATTCCCCGATCGCGTCGCCCGCTGGTTCCGCATCCGGCTTCCATGTGCGGGGGAGGCGGCGCATGACCTGCTTCAGGTGCAGAGGCCAGACGGCCCCGTCGTGCATCGGGCCGTAATACTGGAACTGAATATCAAGCGGATAGTTGGAATAGGCGTCCGCGAAATCGCTCCAGATCTGCGCCATGTCCTTTGCGTGCTTCCCCCATTCCCCGAATGCGAGCTCCTCCAGAAACGCTTCCTCGCCGCGGGAGAAATCCTCGAAGGCCAGTCGTCCGGCGGCCTTGTTCATGAGTCCCGGATAGTTTCCGAAGTACCAGCACTGAATGACGTGCTGCACGCCGAGCGCCTTCATCTCGCGGTATTTGCGGTAGATGAGCCCCGGAACCGGCAGGAACGGCACAGAGGCCAGTTCGTGCGAACAGCAGACCTGGAGTTTCGCCGCCATCTCGCACCTGCCGCGCGCGGCGGAAGCCATGCGCCCGAACCGGTCGCTCGGCCCGACGCACGAGAGCCAGTAGTCCCCGCCGTTGCGGACCTTTCCGAGCTGTTCCTTATTGCATCCCGATTCAAAATTGAAGGCGAGAATCACATCCTTCGTCAGTTTTTCCGGCATCTGATAGATCCAGGAGGCGAGCTGGTCGCGGTAGGGCATGTAAAGCCAGCTGATGAGTTCCGCGTCGGGATTCGCCGCGTGCATGCCCTCCGCCATCGGCAGCAGAACCCTGCTCAGAATATCTCCGATGGAAAGAGCGCACTTCCCTTCGCATGGGTTCTTTTTGTTGTCATAAACGGAAAGGGTGCTCAGACAGGAGGTCGGACGTTCTCCGTGGGAGATCGTGATGAGTCCCCCGAGGTGCGGCACCGCGGAAAAGAGACTGTTCGTGCATTCATAGAGATATTGCTTCGCTGCCGGGGAATCCGGGCAGAAGCTCGGCATTTGCGTATAGGCGAGGGGCCCCTTGAGCTCCGGATGATCTTCAGGACACGGATTGGCCGTGTTCCAGTGGAAGGGTTCGATGCAGAACACCCAGATTTTAATGCCGTAGCGGCGGCATTTTTCGACGGATCTCCGGAGTTTCTCCAGACGTTTCTCCGCATTCGGGTCGCGCGGATAGAGGGAGGTCGAGCAGATTTCGCGGAATACGATCGTCAGCCAGAGCCCGTTGACGCCTTCGCGCGCCAGACGGTTCAGGTATGCTTCCGGATAGTAGTCGATGTCATCCATCAGCTCATCCCTGTTGAATGGCGGGCGCTTGATCGGTCCGAAGAAACAGCGGGAAATCCGGTTTTTCAGCCACGGGTCGCGGCGGATTTCCCCGACTTTCAGGAAAGGCGCCCGGCTTCCCGCGAGAAGGTCCTCCAGGTGATAGATTCCGCGGCGGATCCCTTCCGTGCTCCCCGCCTCGATTGCGATTCCGTCCCTTTTCACGAGGATGCGGAAGCTCTCGCCTTTGAGATCGCCTGCCTGCCGCGTGATGAGCAGCGCTCCGCCGGGCACGAGAATTCCAGCCTCGGAGAGGAAGCGGCGCATCTCGTTCTCTGCGGTTTCCAGCAGTCTTTCCGGATCGGGGAATTCCTGGCGGAAATCAAGCCCTTTCCGGAAATCCGCTTCGCCGGCGTCCGGTTCCAGAGACATGTTCCAGGACGGGCGGAACTCGAGTTCTCTGCGCAAATCAGCCACAAAGCGGGGTTCCCCGTGCGGGAACGGCGGAGGGGTGTTTCTGATGTCCAGCATAATTCTGCAATCTCCTTGTTGTCGGAGTTAATTTAATCGGCAATTCCGCGAATTCCACTGCCTGATCTGCTGCCTCCGGATAACTTCGTGTGTTTTTCTCTTCCGCATTCTTGCGGGAATGCATGTTGATATAGCGCTATATTTCATTCGATTTCCGCAGGGCGCTGCGGAGAGGGGAGTGGAACAGGGCGCGGAGGAGATTCCTCCCCGGGAATTCCGCAATGTTTGCCTGATCGGGATTGTAAAATCCGCAAGTCGTGTTATGTTATAAACTTCCGGCGCCCTTTCCCGGGAGAAATTTCCCGTGCCGGGACGCATAGGAAAACAGACGGGACAATGCTTGATGAACGGACGGCGAAAAAAAAGTGTATTTTTTCCGATTCGGTACTGGATTTTCCGGTATCTCCATGTTATATTATGTGCTTTGTTTGCACAGATGCATCCGGCGGCGGCCGAAGCCGCTCCAGAAAAACAGCCGGAAGCGGCCGTGCGAAAGGCTGACCGGGAAACGGTGGACGCACTGAAAAAAGAGCTCGCCGCCGTAAAAAGCGAAGCCGGAAAAAAGCTTGCGGATCTGCAGGCGGAATTGAAGCTTCTGAAGCAGGAAAATTCCGTTATCCGCAAGGAGCTGCTTGAAACTCTTGATAAATTTTCGATGCTGGCTGATAAGCTGAAGCGTTATGAAATGAGCGCGGCAGCCGTTGTCGAGTCCATGAGTCCCGCATATGTCGGGGCCAGGGAGGAGGAATCAGCCGAGTCACTGAGAACTGTTATGCAAAGCTCAGCTGCGTTGGCGTCGGCAAGTGCGTCTTTGTGCGACGAAGTCCTGGAACTGCTCGGGAAATCGTCGCCGGATCCCGTATTGTCCGCCAGGCTGAGATTACGAATCGACAGTCTCAAGAAAGAACTCCGGAACACAGCCTTCCTCAATATCCCGCCGATCCCGCCCGATGGATTTGCCTCCTGCCGGGTCCTGAATCTGGATGAGAAACTGAATGCGGTGGTTCTGTCCGCCGGATACCGGAACGGTGTCCGTGCCGGGATGCTCCTCCGCTCCCGCGACGGCAAGATTGTTTTCCGGGTGGTTGCGCTGAAGAATTTCACAAGCGCCGCACTGGTGACGGAGGGCGATATCAAATCGATCGGCATCGGAATGGAGGCATTTGCGACAAGCAGCATTGGCAGATAAACAAATCGACGTTTAACATAAAACAAAAAACAAGCGAGAAGAAAAAGTATGGAATTTCGGGCGATTACAAGGTATGTCCGGATATCGCCGTCCAAAGCGGCCGAGATTTCCCGTCTGATCCAGGGGAAAACGGTCACGGAGGCGCTGGCGATTGTGGAGATTAGTCCGAGAAAGGCCGCAAGGCTGTTTGCGAAGACGCTGAAAAGCGCGGTCGCCAACGCGGAGAAAAACGACAAGAATCCGGTGAAGAAGGAAGCGCTGATCGTGAAGAAGGCGGCGGCGGATCCGGGGCCGATGTTGCGGAGATACCGGCCGAAAGCCCGCGGAATGGCGGGAAGAATCAGAAAACGCATGAGTCACTTTACAGTAGTGCTCGCAGCCGAATAATAGAAAGGGGCAAGTTGTGGGTCAGAAGGTAAATCCTGTCGGGCTGAGGTTAGCCCTGAACAAGAACTGGAGCTCTCGCTGGTTTGCATCGAAGGCGAATTACGGCGACTGGCTCCATGAAGATTTGAAGATTCGTACGTACATCAAGAAAAACTTCAATCATGCCGGCATTTCCAGGATCCTGATCGAGCGCTACAGCAACAATGTGCGCGTCACGATTCTTGCCGCACGCCCGGGGCTCCTGATCGGACGCAAGGGCGCGGAACTGGAAACGCTGCGGGAATCCGTCGCGAAACTGCTGAAGGGTCGTGAAGTGATTCTTGACGTTGTCGAGGTGAAGCAGCCGGAAACGAACGCGCAGCTGGTTGCCGAAAACGTCGCTTCCCAGCTGGAGCGCCGGATCGGATTCCGCCGCGCGATGAAGAAAGCCATCCAGACCGCGATGGAACTTGGCGCCGAGGGCATCAAGATTCAGTGCTCGGGCCGTCTCGGCGCCGCCGAGCTCGCGCGCACGGAACAGTATAAAGAGGGCAGAACCCCTCTGCACACCCTGAAAGCCAATATCGACTACGGATTCACGGAAGCGAATACGACCGCCGGAAAGATTGGCGTGAAAGTTTGGATTTGTCACAAAGAAGCCATGGAGGATATGCAAAATGCCGTTAATGCCAAAAAGAGTAAAGCACAGAAAGGTGCAGCGCGGTAACAACGCCGGGCTGTCCCAGCGGTGCAATCAGTTAGACTTCGGCGATTTCGGACTGCAGACCATGGAACGGTCGCAGCTGACCGCCAATCAGATTGAAGCGGCGCGCGTCGCGATCACCCGTCACATGAAACGCCGCGGCAAGATCTGGATCCGTGTGTTCCCCTACAAGCCGTATACGAAGAAACCCCTGGAAGTCCGTATGGGAAAAGGGAAGGGCGCCGTCGAATACTGGGTTGCGCCGGTCAAGCCGGGGAGAATGCTTTTCGAGGTCAGCGGCTGTTCCGAAGCGGTCGCCAAGGAGGCGATGAGCCTTGCCGCGGCGAAGCTGCCGATCAAATGCAAGTTCATTATCCGCCACGGCGTCGTGGCGTGATGAGGCGAGGGTGAGACGCATGAAGATGAAATTGTTCAAAGATATGACGGATGCGGAACTCGACAGCAAGATCGCCGAGCTGCGGAAGGAGAAATTCAACACCCGCGCCCAGGCAAAATCCGGACAGAACGAGAATCCCGCAAAGATGAAGGGACTCCGCAGGGATCTTGCGAGAGCCCTTACGGAAAAGAAAATCAGAAGCGCCGCTCCTGCGAACGCCTGATTTCAATGCAATCAACAGAAATTTAGGAAAACGGATACTGAGCCATGAACGAGATCAGCAGCACTACACAGAGCGTGCGCGGAAATCGCAAGAGCAGAGTCGGACAGGTGGTAAGCGATGTTCAGAGCAAGACCATTGTCGTCGAAGTCGAGAGCCGCTCGCCTCACAAAAGATACAAAAAAGTCGTAAAATCACGCAAACGTTATGCCGCGCATGACGAAACGAACCAGGCTAAGGTCGGCGACATGGTCAGAATCGGAGAAACCCGGCCCCTCAGCAAGAACAAACGCTGGCGCTTGATCGAAATCATCAGCCGCGCCGAATAAGGCCGCTTTCCGAAGGAGATTGAAATCATGATACAAATGCAGACCAATTTGGAAGTTGCCGACAACTCCGGGGCGAAACGGATCACCGCCATCACGATTCTCGGTCAGAAGAGGCGTTATGCCCGGATCGGCGACATCGTCACTGCCGCAGTCAAGGAAGCGATTCCCGGCGGAACGGTGAAGAAAGGCGAAGTCGTCAAGGCCGTGATTGTCCGCACCGCCGCCAAGATCAGCCGTCCGGACGGCTCCTACCTCCGGTTCGACAAGAACTCCGCGGTGATTATCGACAACGAGAAGAATCCGAGAGGAACCCGCATCTTCGGCCCGGTGGCCCGCGAGCTCCGTGAAAAGAACTTCATGAAAATCATATCACTCGCTCCGGAGGTGCTCTGATGTTTTCTGAAAAATGCGCCAAAAAGTATCACGTGAAAAAGGGTGATGCCGTTGAAGTGATCAGCGGCGAATGGAAGAAGGAAACCGGCAAAATCGTTGCCGTTCTTAAGAAGAAGGACCGCGTCGTTCTCGAGATCAACAGCATTCCTCAGGACAAGCTTGCTGCCAGACTTGGCAAAAAGACGATCAAGAAGAGTGCTGCGAACCCGAAAGGCGGACTCGTGGACCGCGCGGTCTCCGTCCATGTGTCAAACGTCAGAAAAAAAGACTGACACGAACATACTGAGATCGGAGTAATCGAAAATGTCTGACATGAAAAAGAAGTACAACGAAGAAGTTGTACCGGCCCTTACCAAATCGCAGGGCTACACGAATGTAATGCAGGTGCCGAAACTGAAGAAGATTGTCATCAGCATGGGTATCGGCACGAAGATGGAAAAGGACGCTTTCACGGAAGCGAAAAATATTCTTACGGCGATTGCCGGACAGCTTCCCGTCGTCACGAAGGCCAGAAAGAACGTTGCGAACTTCAAGCTCCGCGCCGGCATGCCGGTGGGACTGATGGTCACGCTCAGAGGCAACATCATGTATGAGTTCCTCGACCGCCTGGTTCACAACGCGCTGCCCCGCGTGAGAGACTTCCGCGGCGTTCCGAAAAAGGGATTCGACCACGTCGGGAACTACAATCTGGGCATGCCCGATGTGTCCGTCTTTACCGAAGTGGATCTTGACAAGCTCAAATATCCGCTCGGACTCAACATCACAATGGTTACCAGCGCGAAGACCGACGCAGAGGCCAAGGAGCTTCTTTCTCTGCTGGAAGTCCCGTTCGCCCGCTAATTAGGAGAAACACAACATGGCTAAGAAAAGTCTTATCGCCAAGCAGAAACGGCCTGCGAAGTTTTCTTCCCGGGCCTACAATCGCTGCCAGGCATGCGGCCGGCCGAGAGCTTATATCCGTAAATTCAAACTTTGCAGAATCTGCTTCAGAGAGATGGCGCTCAGCGGCCAGATCCCCGGAGTGGTGAAGGCAAGCTGGTAACAGAAGGAGGGTTCCATAAAATGAGCATGCAGGATCCCATATCTGATATGCTGACGCGCCTTCGCAACGGCTCCATGGCTATGCAGAAGGAAGTCGCCATTCCGTCCTCGAAACTCAAGGTCGCGATTGCGAAGGTGCTTGAGGAAGAGGGTTATATCAAAGGTTTCCGTGTCGACGGCGATGTCAAGAAGACCCTGTTCGTCGAGATGAAATATTTCCAGCGCCGCTCCGTCGTCGAGGGCCTTGAAAGAGTTTCCAAGCCTTCCTGCAGACTTTACTGCGGAAGCAAGGACATTCCGAAAGTGAAAGACGGTCTCGGCATCGCCATTCTCTCCACTCCGAAGGGGATACTCAGCGGCAGAAATGCCGAAAAACAGAACGTCGGCGGAGAAATTCTCTGCTACGTTTGGTAACCAGGAAGAGGAGATAGAGAAATGTCACGTATCGGCATGAAACCCATTGCAATCCCCGCCGGGGTGAAAGTTTCCGTCAGCGGTCAGGATGTCGCCGTTGAGGGCAAACTCGGCAAACTGGGCTATACGCTTCCCGCGAATATCGCTGCTGTTGTCGAAGGCTCCGAGGTCAAGGTTTCCCGCGTTCACGACGCGGATGAGCTCAAGGCCATGCACGGACTTGCCCGCAGCCTGGTCAAGAACATGGTGATCGGCGTCAGCGAAGGTTACAAGAAAGAGCTTCAGATCGTCGGCGTCGGCTACAAGGCGACGCTTGCGGGAAACAAGCTCACGCTGAATCTCGGCTATTCCCATCCGATTGTCTACACCGTCCCGGAGGGACTCAAGCTGACCGTCACCGACGGCGTCAAGATCCTGATCGAAGGCGCCGACAAGCAGATGGTCGGCGAAGCCGCCGCGCGCATCCGGAAGTTCAAGAAGCCCGAGCCTTACAAGGGCAAGGGCGTCCGTTATTCCGATGAGCATGTCGTCATCAAGCCCGGCAAAACCAATGCGTAACCGCTGAAAGAGATAGTGCATCATGTATAAGACAGCAAAAGAAAAAAGAGTCAGACGCCACCTGCGGCTCCGCAACAAGATCCACGGTACGGCGGCGAGACCGCGTCTCTCGGTCAGTATTACCGCAAACAACATGTATGTTCAGTTCATCGACGACGAGGCGGGAGCAACTCTTGCCTCCATGTCGACGCTTTCCGAGGCATTCAAGGCTCTCAATCTCAAGAGAAACGTGGAAGCCGCCAGGGCGCTGGGCAAACTTGCGGCCGAGAAGGCGAAGGAAGCCGGAATCACGACCGTGGTGTTTGACCGCGGCGGATTCCAGTATCACGGCAAGGTCAAAGCGCTCGCGGAAGCCGCGCGCGAAGTCGGATTAATCTTCTGAGGAGCATCAAATGGCTATTGAAAAAGAAATCAAGGAAAAAGAGACCGCGCCCGCCGAAGAACAGTCTCTTGTCACATACCAGACTCCGGAAAGCAGCGAATACGGGGAAATCGTCCTGAGCATCAACCGCTGCTCCAAAGTCGTCAAGGGCGGCCGCAATTTCAGTTTCGGCGCTCTGGTTGTCGTCGGCGACAAGAACGGCAAAGTCGGCTACGGCTACGGCAAGGCGAACGAAGTTTCCGACGCGATCCGCAAGGGCGGCGAGGCCGCCAAGAAGAACATGGTCACGGTTCCGCGCCGCGGCCTGACGGTTCCGCATTCCGTGACGGCGAAATACAGCGGATCGAGCGTTCTGATCCGTCCCGCCTCCGAGGGAACCGGCATGATCGCCGGCGGAACGATGCGCGCCGTCCTCAGTCTTGCGGGCGTCGTCGACGTTCTGACCAAGTCCCTGGGCTCGAGCAATCCCTCCAACGTTGTCAAGGCGACGTTCAAGGCGATCCGCATGATGCAGTCCAAGGAACAGGTTCTTGAGAAACTCGGCAAAATCTAACATCTAAATCGGGAATACTACAATGAGACTTCATGAATTAGCACCGACCCCCGGTTCGAAGAAGCGCAGAATGCGCGTCGGAAGAGGCGACGGTTCCGGCTGGGGCGGAACTGCCGGGCGCGGCCACAAGGGCCAGCACTCCCGTTCCGGAGCCGCCATCAGACATCACTTCGAAGGCGGTCAGACCCCCACGTTCCGCCGTCTGCCGAAAGTCGGATTCAAGAGCGGCGTCAAGACCATTTTCAACGTTGTCAACGTCGGCGCGATTGAAAAGGCTTTTGAAGCCGGCGCGGAAGTCGATGAAACCTCCCTCAGAATGAAGGGCGTCCTCGGCAAGTCCAAGGCTCCTCTGAAGATTCTCGCGGAAGGCGAAATCACCAAAGCCGTCAAAGTCAAGGCGAACTACTTCTCCGCCGCCGCGAAGGAGAAAATCGAAAAGGCGGGCGGAAGCTGCGAAGTTGTCGCTCTCTAACCTTGTCATCGGCGCAGTGCGCCGGGAAAGAGGATAAATGTTTTCAGCATTTATAAATTCGTTCAAGATCAAGGAGCTCAGGAACCGTATTTTCTTTACGGCCGGAATCCTGATTCTTTGCCGTGTCGCTGCCAACATCCCCTGTCCCGGCGTTGATACGGCCAATCTTGACGTGTATTTCACAAAGCTGGGCGCGGAATCCGCCACCGGACAGTTCCTCGGCATGTTCGACCTGTTCAGCGGCGGTGCGCTTCTGCATTTCGCGATCGGAGCGCTCGGGATCATGCCCTACATTTCGGCATCGATCATCATGCAGCTCCTCACGCCGGTCGTGCCCTCTCTGGAAAAGCTCCAGCGCGAGGGGGAGATCGGGCGTGCAAAGATCAATCAGTACACCCGTTACCTGACCATTGTGATCTGTCTCGTGCAGGGCGCGATGGCGGCGGTCGCCATGACCAATCCGACACGCCTGGGGCTGCCCGCTCCCGCGCTGCCTCTCGTTTCCAACGCCGGTGCCGGATTCATTATCATGTCCATGATTATTCTGACGGCAGGAACGATGATTCTGGTCTGGCTGGGGGAACGGATTACGGAGCACGGCATCGGCAACGGTGTCTCCATCATCATCACGGCGAACATCATCGAGCGTCTTCCGCAGTCGCTCCTTGCGCTGTTTGAAATGATGAACAGCGGATTTTCCGCTTCCGGCGCGAGATTCCGCCTTGTCCATCTGCTGCTGCTGTTCGTCATCTTTGCCGCGGTTACCGCTCTGACGGTCATGCTGACCCAGGGGCAGAGGCGCGTCCCGATCCAGATGGCGAAGCGCATCATCGGCAACAAGATGAGCGGCGGCACGACCTACATGCCGCTGAAAGTCAACTTCCCCGGCGTCATGCCGATCATCTTCGCCGGCGCGATTCTGATTTTCCCGCCGGTTCTGTTCCAGATGATCCCGAATGAAACCGTGCGTTCCTTCGCGGTCTATTTCGGACACGAGACTTACTCCTACATGACGATTTACGGACTGCTGATTCTGGCGTTCTCCTACTTCTGGGTCGCCAACATGTTCAATCCGGTTCAGATCGCGGACAATCTGAAGAAAGAGGGCGCCTACATCCCCGGCATCCGGCCGGGAAAACCGACGGCCGACTTCCTGGACTCCACCATGACGAAAGTCACTTTCGCCGGTGCGGTGTTCCTGACGGCGCTTGCCGTTTTCCCGATGCTGCTGACGAAGTGGCTGAAGATTCCCTATCAGGTTTCTTCCTTCTTCGGCGGAACCAGCCTTCTGATTATCGTCGGCGTGACGATTGACACACTCAGTCAGATGGAGTCGCATCTTGTGATGCGGAACTATGACGGATTCCTGCAGAGAGGCAGAATCAAGAGCCGCCGCGGTTAAGCTCGGACGAGTTTTTGAAAGACCGGATTCATGTCCGGTCTTTTTTCTATTTTAAACTGCTCGAAGCCGCGCAATGAGAAAAATATAACTGCGCGGCAGTCTCATTTCTTTGTGAAATTTGTATCAGCAATCTGGAGATGCGGAAATATGCCGATGCCGTATTCTGATTCGGAAATGCCGCGTGTTGCGGTAGTTGTTCCTCCCGGAATGATATCTTACACCACTCGTCGCGTGTCCCTGTATTTCCGGGCTGTGCTGCGCGGCGGCGCGCTTCCGTTCGCCCTGCCGCTGACGCAGGATGAGAAACTGCTGGCTTTTCTGCTTTCCGGAGCGGACGGCCTTCTGATTACAGGCGGGCGTGACATTGATCCCTCCTCTTACGGGGGAACGCCTGAACCGGGAATGACATATGATCCCGATTTCGACCGTTTCGAGATTTTTCTCTTCCGTTCCGCCTGCGAGGCCGGAATGCCGGTTCTCGGGATCTGCCGGGGAATGCAGATCATGAATGTTGTCACGGGGGGGACCCTGATCCCGGAGATTTCCGGTCATAAAGACGGCGTGACGCATCCTCTGACGGGGATTTCCGGGATGCTTGGAGACATTCTGGGCGTTTCCGGTGTCGCCGTCAACAGTTTTCACCATCAGGCCGTCGGACGGCTCGGAAACGGTTTCCGCGCCACCGCTTTTGCGCCTGACGGCTGCATCGAGGGTGTGGAAGATTCCAGCCGTCCGTTTGTCGTGGGCGTGCAATGGCATCCCGAGCGCGGGAATGATCCGGGAAACCGGAAGCTTTTTCAGGAATTCATCCGTCACTGCAGCGAATACGGAAAGTCCGCTGCACGTCTGGGCATGATGGAATTTCCAAGCGGAGATGATGCGGAATGAACGAATACACGGATCTTCTTTGCAGGCTTGTCGAATGTCGTCCCGTGAGCAGTGATATTGCCGCGGTCAACCGGGCGGAAACCATGATGCGGGATTTTCTGGAAGCGCATGGTGTCTGCTGCGAGATGGAGGAATGGGAAGGACGGAAAATTCTTTATGCGTCCACGCGTCCCGGCAGGGTGCAGGATGTTCTGCTGAACGCGCATCTGGATGTGGTTCCCGCGATTGAGGAAAGTCAGTTCACGCCGCGGATCGCGGACGGCTGGCTTCATGCGCGCGGCGCGGGGGATTGTCTCGGCAACGCCGTCTGCATCGCCCGATTTCTCTGCGAGAACCGGGATGCGTTCCGTGCCGGCGCTCTTTTTACTGCGGATGAGGAAATCGGCGGGGAGACCACCCGCGTGATGGTTGAGCGCGGCTGCGGCGCGGAAAAGGCGGTCCTGATTCTCGACGGAGGAGGCGAGGAGGGCATCCTCTGTGCCCAGAAAGGAATTCTGGTCCTGAAAATGACGGCGCGCAGTCATGGCGGACATTCCTCGGTGCCATGGGAATTTGTGAATCCGATTGATCTGCTGACGGAGGCTTACGGGAAGCTGCGCGCGGAATGGCGCAATCCGGCTTCCGCGGACGACTGGAGAAACTCGATGGCTCCCTGCATGATTTCCGGCGGTTTTGCCGAGAATCAGATTCCGGATACCGCGGAGATGATTCTGAACTTCCGTTATATCGCGGACGACGATTCCCGGAAGATTCTTGATTTCGTGAAAAGCGCCGGGCTGGAGGTTTCCGTTCAACGCATCTGCCCCCCGGTGTCGAGCGATCCGGCTTCCCCCGCGCTGCGGTTTCTGCGTCAGGCATGG
Source organism: uncultured Victivallales bacterium (assembly GCA_944391115.1). GTDB lineage: Bacteria > Verrucomicrobiota > Lentisphaeria > Victivallales > UBA1829 > UBA11452. Next base: position 13,332 of record CALXSJ010000011.1, read on the forward strand.
GAAAGCGTCGCCGGGCGGCCGGTTGGTTTCACGCGCATGTGCGCCGCGACGGATGCGCGCCATCTGAAGAGCCTCAATGTTCCCATTGCAATCGCCGGCTGTGTCTGCACGGGCATGCATTCTTCGGAGGAGAAACTCCTGCTTTCCTCCATCGATGCCTGGCAGCGGATTCTCCGGGAATACATGACGCTCCTCTGCGGGAATCCCAAGGCCGTCTGACGTTCCCGTCCTCAGAAGCCCGCCTTGAGTTCCTCCCGTGTGAACTCTCCGACTTCGTCCGGGCCGTGCGCGTAGCAGAACAGGGCCGCGATGTAGACCTGTTCCGCGCATTTGATGAAAGCGGTCAGGAGGAGAACGGGGATGGCTCCTCCCGCAAAACAGAGAATCACGGTGACGGCTGCCGCGTGTCCCGCAAAAAGGACGCCTGCCATGAAAAGGAGAAATGCAAGCAGGGGAAGCAATTGCAGGGTTTCGAGTCCCCGGCAGCGTCCTTTCGTATGCCAGATGTGCCGGATTGTGGTTTTGGCCCGTTCCATGACGACGGCGGGTTCCTCCGCCTCCTCGTCGCAGAGGATGGTCGGAACGGCAAAGACATTTCCCCTGCCGTGGGTCATGAGGTGAAGGGCATGGCGCAGCAGGGCCTTCCGTTTGATGAATGCGAAGAAGAGTCCCCGCTTGAGCAGAACGCCATCATCGCCGAATCCGCGGATCATTTCGCCGAAAAAGACTCCCTGGAGGAAGGTTTTGACAAGGAGAACAAGCGGTGTCAGAACCAGAAAAAGAATCAGAAAAGGCAGCGGGGAGGGACAATTCCCGCATGTAATTCCAGGGATTGCGAAAAGCAGCGCCGGAAACAGCAGCGCGATGATGAGGAGTGTGCCGAGCTGATTGACGATCTGCAGATACAGAAGCGGGCGGTTTCTCTTCAGAACACGCAGGGATTTCCGGAAGATGCTCCACTCAAGACGCAGACGATTCATGCTTCTCCCCTTTCCCGGCAGTTTTCGAGGAGGTAGTCATAATAGCCGGCGGCCTCCAGCTGTTCTTTCCGCCGCAGGAAGTCGTGCCAGAGCTTCTTTTCCGGGAGGCTCCATGCGCATTCGGCGTAGGCGCCGAGACGGGGCAGGATTTTCCGCATCACGCGCCATTCCGGGACCCGTTCCGTCCAGAGACACGCCTCCGTGCCGAGTATGGCGTCTTTCACCTTCTCCTCCCAGATGATATGGGGATCGGTCATGTAGACCCCTTTTTCGGAAAGTTCGAACATCCAGGTCTCAAAGGGTTCGGAAAGGTTTTCCGGATAGTCGAAATAGAGCGAGTTGTGGACGGAGTAGACGACTTTGTTTCCGTTCGGCGCGACGCGGAGCGGTTCGCGGATGTCCAGCCAGGACTGGATGATCGTGTCCGGCGGATAGGTCTGTCCCGAACAGGTGCCCCACAGCATCGGGGTGCGTCCGCGCTCAACCAGAAAACGCGTCATTTCGATCATGAAACGGTTTTCCAGTTCGCGCATGTTGCCGCATCCCGCCGCATTCATTGCCGCATGGCAGCGCGGACAGTTTTCCCAGTGCGCGGTATCGGCTTCGTCGCCGCCCATGTGAATGACCGGCGAGTCCGGGAAGATGTCGAGCAGTTCCGCGAACACCTGTTTCAGGAACGGGACGGTTTCCGGGTTCCCGAGACAGAATTCTCCGCCCGGCGCGGCGGCGTCGCAGGCATATTGCGGACAGGCTTTCAGAAGTCCGCGCGAATGGCCGGGAATATCGATCTCCGGAACGATCCGGATCCCGTGCCGCGCGGCGAATTCCGCCACGCCGCGGAGTTCGTCTTTCGTATACTGCCCCGCGGTGAGCGTCGCGGCATTGGCTTCGGGCGGGACCGCATCCGAGGCGATCCGCCAGCCCTGGTTGTCGGTCAGGTGCCAGTGGAAGGTGTTCAAACGGAAATGCGCCATCAGGCGGATGACGGCCTTGACCGTCGCCGGACTCTGGAAATGTCTTGCGCTGTCGAGCATGAATCCGCGCCATGCAAAGCGCGGTCTGTCCGTGACTGTGCCGCACGGGAGCACGGCGGACGCCGGACCGCGGATTTCCGCGGCGAACAGCATCTGCGCAAAGGCGGAAAACGCGTAAGACATCCCCGTGCGCCCCGCGCTTTCCGCCAGAATCGCGGAGGGTTCGACGCGGATGCTCCATTCATCCGTTCCGAGCGTGTCGTTCCGCCTGAGCACAAGATCCGCATCCGGATCGGGAGAAACGGCAAGGCGGATGCCGAAAACGGCGGCAAGCCGGACAAACTCCTCTGCGATGCCGGTGAATTCCGGATCCGCATGGAGCGTTTTCAGATTTGCAAGTGTCACGGCTCCCTCCTGTTTCACGACGGAAACAGGGGCGGGAATGAGAATGTCGAACGGATGCTCGGATTTCACGGTTGTTTTCTCCCTCCTTTGCAAGGCTGTCAGGGGATTATACCCTTTTTTCCCGATAAGTCAATCCGGGAAACGGGATTTCCCGGCATTTTGCCGCGCCCGGAGGCGGACGGAACGGTTTCCGGTTCCGCGCGGTTCCGCATTTTCGCATAAAACAGCGGAAGCGTTGTTGTAATTTCCTGAAAATGAGGTATAGTATAAGCTACATTTTTTTTAACAGGAACAACAGGCCTTCTTTATGCAGAACATCAGAAACATCGCCATCATCGCGCACGTCGACCACGGAAAGACCACGCTGGTCGACGAGATCATCAAACAGGCGAAAATCTTTCGCGAGAATCAGGAAATGCACGAGTGTTTCCTTGACAGCAACGATATCGAACGGGAACGCGGCATCACCATTCTGGCAAAGAACATCAGCGTCCGCTACAAGGACTGCAAGATCAACATCATCGACACGCCCGGGCACAGCGATTTCGGCGGGCAGGTCGAGCGCGTGCTCAACATGGCCGACGGCGTTCTGCTTCTGGTCGATTCCGCCGAGGGGCCTCTCCCGCAGACCCGTTTCGTGCTCGACAAGGCGCTCAAGCTCAATCTGAAGCCGATTGTCATCATCAACAAAATCGACCGTCCGGACGCCCGTCCGGAAGAGGTGCTCTCCAAGGTGTTCGATCTCTTCATCGACCTGAACGCCACGGAGGAACAGCTCGACTTCCCCGTTCTCTACGCCAGCGGCCGCAACGGCTGGGCGACCGAGGATCTGAAAAACGGCGCGCGCGACTCCATCCTCCCTCTGATGGACGCCATTCTCAAATACATTCCGCCCACGCCGATGCATGAAGGACCCGTCCAGCTGCAGATCACGACGCTGGACTACAATGATTATGTCGGGCGCATCGGCATCGGGCGCGTCCACCGGGGCACGCTCAGACTTGGCGCTCCCCTCACGCTCATCAAGCGCGACGGCAGAACCTATCCCGTTCAGCTCAAACAGCTCTTCACTTTCGAGGGCATCGAGCGCAGGGAGACCGAAGAGGTCCAGTGCGGCGATCTCTGCGCAATCGTCGGTGTCGAGGGCATCGACATCAGCGACACGATCGCCGACGCGACCCATCCGGAGAAGATGCCGCCGATCGCCATCGACGAACCGACGCTTTCCATGACCTTCCGCGTCAACGACTCCCCCCTGTTCGGCAAGGAGGGCAAATACATCAGCAGCCGCCATATCCGCGAACGTCTCCTCAAGGAGGCCGAGCGCGACGTGGCGCTCCGCGTCGAAGACAACGGCACCGATTCGTTCAACGTCAGCGGGCGCGGCGTCCTGCATATTTCGATCCTGATTGAAAACATGCGCCGCGAAGGATACGAGCTTACGATCTCCCAGCCGCATGTCATCACGAAAATGATCGACGGCAAGGTGCAGGAGCCCGTCGAGCTGCTCTCGGTCGACGTGCCGGACGGCTGCGCGGGAAAGGTGATCGAACTGGTCGGTGTGCGCAAGGGGGAGATGACGAAAATGGAGGCGCACACCTCGCGCCAGCTTCTCGAATTCTACATTCCGACGCGCGGGCTGATCGGACTGCGCAGCAAGGTCATGACCGCCACCGCGGGAGAGGCGATCATGTCGCACATGTTCTCCCACTATGAGCCGTTCAAGGGCGACATCCCCCAGCGCATCAACGGCGTCATGATAAGCATGGGCGCGGGAAAGGCGATTCCCTACGCCATCGACGGACTCCAGCAGCGCGGCATCTTCTTCATCGAGCCCGGCGTGGAAACCTACGAGGGGATGATTGTCGGAGAACACTGCAAGGAGGGCGATATCGAGGTCAACGTCCAGCGCGCCAAGAAGCTCACGAACATGCGCGCCGCCGGATCCGACCGCAACATGAAGATCGCTCCCGCCCAGAAAATGAGTCTGGAGGAGGCGCTCGAATACATTGCGGACGACGAGTATGTCGAGGTCACGCCGCAGAACGTCCGCCTCCGCAAGAAATATCTTTCCGAGCTGGAGCGCAAGAAAGTGCGCAACGCGAAGAAGAGCGACTGATCCGCAAACGGAAACACTTTCCATGATCGACTTCATCGACGTCAGCAAGAGTTACGGAAAGCGCGACATCTTCGATCACGTCTCGTTCCGCATCAACAAGGGCGAGCGCGTCGGAATCGTCGGTCCGAACGGATCGGGCAAGAGCACGATGTTCCAGCTCATCTGCAACGAGATTTCCGCCGACCGCGGAGAGATCACGATCCCGAAAAAGGCGCGGATCGGGCATCTGCATCAGCAGCTGGATTTTTTCCGCGACACGGATACGCTGATCTCGTTTGCCGGTGCGGCGGACGGCGAGCTGCCGAAAATTCTTGAACGCATCCATCAGCTGGAAGCGGAACTTGCAGGCTCCGTGCCGGAAAAGGAGCGGGAGGCGCTTCTTGCCGAAATCGGACACCTTCAGAGCGTCTATGAGTCGCTCGGCGGCTACGGGATGAAGCACCGCGCCGCGGCCGCGCTTGCGGGACTCGGCTTCCGGGAAAGCGATCTGGAGAAACCCATGGGCGCATTCAGCGGCGGCTGGCAGATGCGCGCGTGCATGGCGAAAACCCTTCTGGCGGAACCCGACGTCCTGCTGCTCGACGAGCCGTCCAACTATCTTGACACCCCCGCCGTGGAATGGCTCCAGAAACGTCTGCGCTCCTATGCGGGAACGCTGCTCCTGATCTCGCACGACCGCTTTCTGCTCAATTCCATTACCGGGATCACACTGGAGGTGGACAACGGCCACGTCACGCGCTATCCCGGCAGCTACAATTATTATGTCCGGGAACGCGAGGAGCGCCGCCGTCATGCCGAGGCCGCGCAGGAGAATATCGACCGGAGGAAAGAACAGCTCGAACGCAACATCAACCGTTTCCGCGCGAAGGCGACGAAGGCCGCGCAGGTGCAGTCCTGGATCAAGATGCTCGACAGAATCGAGGATGCCGACGTGCCCGGGGATCTCCATTTCCGCGGGGCGATCCGGATTCCCGATCCGCCGCACTCCGGCGCGGAGACCGTCCGGCTGGAGGATGTCACGTTCTCCTATGACGGGAAGCGGAACATTCTCGAGCATGTCTCGCTTTCCATCGCGCGCGGGGACAAAATCGGCATTGTCGGCTACAACGGCACAGGCAAAACGACGCTCCTCAAAATTCTGGCCGGGGTTCTGGCTCCGGTCTCCGGCACGCGCACACTCGGGCACAAGGTCGTCACCGGCTATCAGGCGCAGGAGTTCGCCGAGCTGCTGACTCCGGAGATGACCGCGTTCGATATTGTGAAAAACGCCGCGCCGGGCACGGTGCCTTCCCAGCGCATCCGTGAAATTCTCGGCGCGTTCGGATTCTCCGGCGAGAATGCGGAAAAACAGTGCAAGGTTCTGAGCGGCGGCGAGAAGATCCGCCTCTGTTTTGCGCGGATCTTCGTCAATCCGCCGAATTTTCTTGTGCTGGACGAACCGACGACCCATCTGGACATTGCCGCGCGCGAGGCGCTCCAGCAGGCTGTGCGGAACTATGCGGGAAGCGTCTGCATCGTCAGCCACGACATCGAGTTTCTGCGGGGGACTGTGACAGGAATCGTGGAAATGCGTTCCCCCGGCATTCGTCTTCACTGCGGGAACTACGACTATTACCGGGAACGGATCGCCGCCGAACAGAGCGCGGAGAAGGCGTCCGGGGCGGAAATCAGGCCGCCCGATGCGGACCGGAACGCGAAGGACCGCCGCCGGGAACGCGCGAAAAAGCGTCAGGAGATGTCCGGAGAGAAAAAGCGTCTCGAAAGCGAGGTGGCGCGCCTGGAGAGGCTCATTGAGGATTCCGAGGCGGAAAAGGCCCGGATCATCGAAGCGCTCTCTTCTCCCTCCGCCGATGCGGATTTCGGAACGCTGCGGAAGAACCTGAGCGCGCTGGACGCGGCAATTGCCGACGCCACGGCCCGCTGGGAATGCACAGCATCCGAACTGGAGGCGTTTCTCGAAGCTTACAACGCCCTCCATGAAGAGTGACGTTTTTCTGCGGAAAAACAGCCTTCCGGATTGAAAAAAAACGGAAAGACTGTATCTTATACCGTTTGATCTGAATATTCGAAAGGACAGGAAAGAATGAGCGAAGAAACCATTCCGGAGATCTCCGGAGAGAAGACCGAGGATATTTTCGCGCAGCGCGCCGCAAAGGCGCAGGAACTTGCCGCCGCCGGCATCCCGCCGTTCGGGAAGCGCTTTGACAATGTGCAGATGACCGCGGAGGTCCGGAAGGCATTCCGTCCGGATGCGGAAAATCCGGGAGAGGTCACCATCGCCGGGCGCATGACCGCGTTCCGCGCCATGGGAAAATCCATTTTCGCGGATGTCCGGGACTCTTCCGGGCGGATGCAGATTTATGTTCAGCGCGACCAGGTCGGAGAGGACGATTTCAAGCTTTTCAAGAAGCTTGATCTCGGCGACATCATCGGCGTGACCGGAGTACCCTTCACGACCCGCACCGGCGAACTCACCGTCAAAGCGCACAAGTTCACGCTTCTGAGCAAGTCGCTGCGCCCGCTGCCGGAAAAATTCCACGGCCTGACCGATATCGAGCAGCGCTACCGCCAGCGTTATCTTGACCTCATCACGAACGACGACAGCCGCAAGGTTTTCCTGCAGCGTTTCGCGATTCTTTCCGAAATCCGCAAATTCCTCGCTTCGAAAGGATTCCTGGAAGTGGAGACGCCGATGCTCCAGCCGATTCCCGGCGGCGCGAACGCCAATCCCTTCAAGACGTTCTACGAGGCGCTCAACAGTCCGATGTACATGCGCATTGCGCCGGAACTTTACCTCAAGCGCCTGCTGGTCGGCGGATTCGAGCGGGTGTTCGAGCTCAACAGGAATTTCCGGAACGAGGGCATCGACCGCCGCCACAATCCCGAGTTCACAATGCTTGAAATCTATCAGGCTTACGGCGACTGCCGCAGCATGATGGACCTGATCGAGGAGATGGTCACAACGATCGCCATGAACCTGTTCGGAACTCTTGAGATTGTGCATCCCGGCGGGAAGGTCATCAATCTTGCGCGGCCGTGGCGGCGCGTTCCCTACCGCGATCTCATCCGCGAGCGCGCAGGCGAGGACTGGTTCGAGCTTCCCAGAGAGCGGAAGGCGGAGAAAGCCCGCGAAATGGGGCTGACCATTCCCGCGGAGATGGAAGAGCGCGACATCACTCATGAAATTTACGAAAAACTCATCGAGCAGACACTGATTCAGCCGACATTCGTGACGCGTCTTCCCGCATATCTCGTGCCGCTGGCGAAGGCCTGCGAGGACGATCCGACCGTGGTCGACGTCTATGAACTGGAAATCAACGGACAGGAGATTTCCCCCGGTTATTCCGAACTCAACGATCCCATCGAGCAGCGCAGGCGTTTCGTCGAACAGGCCGTGCACGACGGCAAGGATCTTGCCATGGCGATCGACGAGGATTTTCTTACCGCGATGGAGCACGGAATGCCTCCCGCGGGCGGACTCGGGCTCGGCGTGGACCGCCTGATTATGCTTCTGACCGGCGCGGAATCCATCCGCGACGTCCTGCTTTTCCCGCAGATGCGTTTGAAACAGTGACGCCATCCGGTTCCCGGATCCAGTGCAGACGTCCGCCGCATTTTCCCGGCGGATGTTTTTTTTGCCGGGAGATGGTTATGACGGGTGCATTTGCTTCCCCGGAACAGGAAAAATGCATTTTTTTTTCAATCCGGCATTGCGAAATGAAAAAAAAAGGGTATAATAGATGTTAACGTTGAGATAAAGGCGGCGACCGGAGAAGAAAATGGCCACACTCAAAGATATCGCAAGGGCGACGGGGCTTTCCATGAATACGGTGAGCCGCGCCATTCGCGGAAGCGGCTATGTCTCCCGTCAGACCGCGGAACTGGTTCTGAAGACCGTCCGGGAACTGGATTACCATCCGAACCGGGCCGCGCAGGATCTCCGTCGGCGGAAATCCTGCCAGATCACGGTGGTCGCGGAATCCTACGACTATCTCCATATCGAGAAACTTGCCGCGATCAAGGAATACGCGGCGGCCTGCGGTTACACCATGGGGGTTCACTTCACCAGCGAGGATTACCCGCAAAGCACCTTCAATGCGCTGCTTCCCGATATTCTCGAACAGAATCCGGCCGGTCTCATCATCATTGCCTCTTCCGGCTTCATCATCGGGAAAGTGCGCGAGCTCCGCAGGAAAATACCCTGCGTCATGATCACTTTCAACGGCGTTCCGGATATTGACTGCGTCTACATCGACCGCGCCGGCGGCGTTTACGACGCCATCCATTACCTCTACGGCAAAGGACGCCGGCGGATCGTCTTCTGTGAAACCTTCCGTGCCAGAAACCGGAAACTCGGCTATCAGCGGGCAGTCCGGGAGCTGGGGATTCCGGAACTCATTGTTCCCGGGACCATGAAGCCGCTTTCCGAAATCCGCAGGGAAGGGGAGCGGATCGCAAAGATGCTGGCGTCGTGGGACAATCCCCCTGATGCCGTGCAGACGTCCGATTACATGGCATCCGGCCTGCTTGCCGGATTTGCCGCGGCGGGAGTCGGAGTCCCCCGGGATGTCGCCGTCATCGGATTTGACGACCGGGAACTGGCAGGCATGCTTAATCCGCCGCTTACGACGCTGGCGCAGCCCAGCGCGGAAGTGGGAAAAGTCAGTGCGCAGATGCTGTTCGAGCGGATCGGCGGCGCCCGGAAGGACGGGCCGCCGGAAAACATTCCCGTTCCGATGCGCCTGGTCGTCAGAAATTCCGCATGAGTGTGAACTTTCATCAATTCAGGATAAACAAAGGGTGAATCATGGAGAAGAAATTGAATTTCGGCATCGTCGGGACGGGACTCCGGGGGATCAGCTGCTTCGGACATTATCTGAAGGACCGTTCCGACTGCGTCATCAAGGCGGTCTGCGACGTGAACGGAGAGCGTGCGAAAATCATGGCGGGGAAAGTCGGGAATCCCGCGGTCTACACCGATCTTGAGGAAATGCTGAAAAAAGAGAAGCTTGACGCTGTGGTCATTACCACGCCGGACGCCTTTCACGAGGCGTGTGCCGTCAAGGCGCTGAAGCACAAGGTCAATGTGCTGATCGACAAGCCGCTCGCCACCACAGTCCAGGGCTGCCGGAACATCATCCGTGAAGCGAAGAAGAGCAGAAAAGTCGCGATGATCGGATTCAATCTGCGCCATGCGCCGATTCTGATGAAGCTGAAGTGCATTGTCGACGAAGGGGTGCTCGGGGAACTCTTTCTCGCCGAGAACCGGGAATTTTATGACGGGGGACGCACCTACATGGCGCGCTGGAACGGCAGAAAAGCCTCCAGCGGCGGTCTCTGGATCCACAAGGGAAGCCATGACTTCGATATTTTCAACTGGCTTTTCAACTTCCCGAAGCCCTGCAAGGTGACGGCCTTTGCCGGCATGAACGTTTTCCGGCCGGAGGGCATTCCGTTTCCTCTTGAAAAAGGGATCCGGCCCGGTCCCTGCTGTTCCGAATGTCATTATGCGAAGAACGGCGTATGCCGTGACGCCATGGCCTATCCGGAGGAGGAATGGGGGAAAAAGGCGCAGAAGGTCGACGGCTATGTCAAGGATTCCTGCATGTACCTTTCCGACCTGAGCGTCCATGACAACGGGATTGCGATGGTGGAGTATGAAAACGGTGCGCGCGCCAGTCACATGGAGTGTTTTGTCACCGGCATGTCCGACCGTCTCTACACCGTCGTCGGCACGCTCGGCCAGGCATCCCTGAGTCTTTCCGGGCGGACGATCACGGTGCTCAAGAGATGGACGCATGAAACGATCACCTACGAGATCCCCGAATTTTCCGGCGGACACGCTGGCGCCGATCCCGGACTGGTGGAGAGTTTCATCCGGACCATCCGCGGCGAGGAGCTCAACACCTCCACCGTCGAACAGGGGATGCTTTCCACCGCCATCGGGCAGGCCGCCGAACTTTCCCGGGCGGAGAACCGCGTCGTTTTCATCAGCGAGCTTTTGAAATAATTCTGAAAAGAAAATAAGTTTCCCGAATAGAAACAACATACAGTAACAAGGAGAAGACAAAGATGGAAGTTCAGATTTTCCAGGACAAGAACTCTCTCGGCAAGGCCGCCGCCGCACGCGGCGCCGCATACATCCGCGAGGCGCTTAAGAAAAACGGGCGCGCGAACATCATCGTTGCCACCGGCGCCAGTCAGTTTGAAATGCTTTCCGCGCTCACGAAGGAGCCCGGGATCGACTGGAGCAAGGTGAATATTTTCCACCTTGACGAATATATCGGACTGCCCGAAGATCATCCCGCGGGCTTCCGCAAATACATCCGCGAGCGTTTCATCGCCCATCTTCCCGTGAAGCCGGCATCGTTCCACCCGGTCAACGGCAGCGACCCGGATCCGGAACGCGTCTGTGCGGAACTGGGCAAGGAGATTGCCGCCTGCCCGATTGACGTGGCGTTTGTCGGCATCGGCGAAAACGGACATCTCGCCTTCAACGATCCGCCGGCCGATTTCGACACGGAGAAGGAGTATCTGGTGATTACGCTGGACGAGGTCTGCCGCAGACAGCAGCTCGGCGAAGGCTGGTTCCCGACGTTCGACGATGTGCCGAAACAGGCAATCTCCATGGGAATCCGGCAGATCATGAAGAGCGCCGCGATCATCAATACGGTTCCGGACCTGCGCAAGGCGAAGGCGGTCAAGGGTGCTCTGGAAGGCCCCGTGTCCAACCTCTGCCCGGCCTCCGTTCTCCAGACACACAAGGACTGCCATACCTATCTGGACAAGGATTCGGCATCCCTCCTGACCGGCAGGTATTGACCGGGTTTTCCGCATTACGGGAAACGGCGCGCGCCCCGGACGGACTTCCGTCCCATGGCGCGCGTTGTTTTTTCAGATTTTCAAGGAAAAACAACGCCGCGTTTTCTGCGTAGCATACTGCCGGCGCAGGAGAATTTCCATTTTTTTTCCTGCGCCGTGACTCCTGCGGTTTTACGGAAAAAAGGATTTTTTTTGCTTTGGGCTCTTGACAATGCGGAGGTTTTCGATTATAATAGGTGTAACGTTTCAAAAAAACATTTCAATTTTATTAAGATGAGCAAGCGAATAACAATCCGTGATGTGGCGCAGTCCGCCGGCATGAGTCTGGCGACGGTCAGCGGCGTGCTGAACGGCGAGACGCGTTTCTCGGAAAAGACGACAAAGCATGTCTGGGAAGTTGCGAACCGTTTGAATTACATGCCGAGCGCTTCGGCGCGCGGGTTGCGATCCGGCGTCTCCGGCGAACGGGTGAAGACCGGCATCATCATGCATATTGTTCACATGTCCAATGTGGTTCCTTATCATGACCGCGCGCAGGAGACGGACGTCTACCGCCTTTCCTGGCAGGCGCGCAGACACAGTCTTTTCGTGATTCCCTACTGCTACTACCGGGAGGCGGGATTCCAGTGTCCGCCTCTCCTGAACGACCTGATAGACGGCGCCGTCATCGGGACGCCTCATCTTGAGATTGTGAATACCGTCAAGGCGAAGGTGCCGGTAGTCCTGATGGATGTGCCGTTTTCGATGGATTTCGTCGATGTGCCCATCGTGAACATCGATCACCGCTATGGATTCCTGTGCGCGATGAATGAACTGAAGAAAAGAGGGCATCGGCGGGTTGCGCTGGTTTCCTCCTCCTTTATGCCGGAGGAGAATTTCACTTCGGGAGAGACGCAGGTGAAAAAGACGATTGAAGACGCTGCGCAGTCTGCCGGGCTGGAAATCATGCCGGAATACAGTCTCTGCGATTCGATCACCGCGGCAAATCATGACGCGAAAATGCAGGAATATGCGCGCCGCGTCGCCCCCGCGGTCCGGAGAGGACAGGTGAGTGCGATTGTCGCTCCGCACATCTTTTATCATCTTTCCCTGAAAAAGGAGTTTGCAGAGCTGGGAATCCGCGTTCCGGAGGATGTTTCCCTGATCGGGCATCATCTGGGTTTTGAGGCGCCCTGCGGCATTACATGCATGTTCTCCGACCGGGAGGCTCTCATTGAGATGTCGCTGGAACTTCTCCGCGATCAGATCGACGGGAAAAAAATCCGCTGTTATGAGAATCTGCTCCGTCCCGTTCTGGCGGACGGCGGAACGCTGGGAATGGCAAAATGAATTCTGAAATACGATTGTATGAGAGGGAGGAATGGGAAATCATGAAAAGGCTGAAAAGATTCACTTTGATTGAGCTTCTTGTTGTTGTCGCTATCATTGCGATTCTTGCCGCGCTGCTGCTTCCGGCCTTGCAGAAGGCGAAACAGGCTGCGCAATCTGCGTTTTGCAAAAACAATCTGAGACAAATGTCTGTTGGTGCTCATGGATATGTCAATGACAATCAAGACTGGCTCATGCCGTCTAACACACTCGAAGATCATAAAGCATGGTTTTCTCTAATTCAAATCTATATCCCCCAGAAAGCATGGAAAAAATCGAATAAATGCCCATCAGATGAAACGCCTCAAACAAATGGTTCTTATGGATACAGCCGCTCATTAGGGTGCTGGATGCTGGCCAACTCCCCAGCCTATGGAAATTATTATAAAAAATCTTCCCATTTGCTGCTGCCTTCAAAAGCAATCCAGATAGCAGACGGAAAGACTCAAGATGGAATGATTATACTGGGCGGCATTCAATATTCTCCTATCACAAATGAATATATGCAGCTGAATTTTCCCGCTGGCGCCCATAATATTTGGCACAGGCATGGTAACAACAGAGCGAATCTTCTTTTTATTGCGGGGAATGTGGCAAGTGAACAGCACGGAATGACGGAATGGATGTGCACGATTCCTCAAAGAAAGTTATGGTTTCGCGGAACGACAAAATACTGAAAATAAAAAAGGAAGTGAAATAAATGATTCAAACAGACTTCGCCAGGAGGAAATGCAAAACATCAGGGGGTTAATATTTCAGAACAACCATTCTGGCATGGATTGAAAATTATGTCCAGGTAATCAAATATTTCGATAAGGAATGTGAAATGGGAGGAAAATCATGAAATGGAAAGTATATGCGATTCTGCTGCTGTGTCCTTTGTTTCTTCATGCGAATGAATGTACACTGGCAAATGACAGGGATAATCAGATTATACTGAACACCAAAAGCGGATTGTTGAAGATATATCGCTTTGGAGGAATTAAGCCGGAGAAAGAATTCAGCATCGGAGAAGATATTTTTACAACGAAGCAAATGGAAAACAAAGCCGCTTCGGTCGTCTGGGAAGTTACCCGTCGAAATAAGGGAAGCATTACTCTTTGCACAACTCTTAAAAAAGAAACTGCCGGCATTGATTTGGATGGCATCAAATATCAAAAAACATTCCAATTCGATCCCGCTGTTCCGGAAATCAAGGTGACGATGGAATTCCAGAACATTTCAGAACAGCTCCGTTATGCATATTGGGGAATTCGGAATCAATTCCAGCTGCGTCCGAAGAATTCAGAAGTTGTTTTCATTCCACGCACCATTGGAACATTTCCGCAATCCTCCTGGTTGTTTCTTAATTTTTATGCACAGCTGCCGGCCTGGAGCTCATCCATCGCGGAGAACTGGTGTGCAAAAATGGATGTCCAAGGGAAAAATGGGCTTGGTTTTCTCCTGGATTCTGCTGCGCAAAGTTCTTTTTACAGTTTCAAGGGGCAGAATATAGGTTTTATGTTTGATGGCGGTTACATGGCTCCCCAGGCATTTGTGAAAACCGCTTATAAGATCCGGCCAATACAACACCTGGCAGGGGTAACGACTGTCAATTCTTCTTTTGCAGCTTATATTTCAAACGGAAAAACCAAAACGACTGCCTCTATTTTTCCATATGAATCAGGAGAGTTTTCTGGGGAGTTCACAATTGTTGATGAAAACAGGAAACCCGTTTTTCATAAAAAGGTTAATTTGTATTTGAAAAAAGGTGTGTGCAGCAGTGTGAATTTTACTCATCCAGGAATGAAGAGTCATTTTGCGGTCATTTTGAAAAGCAAAATGAACGGGAAAGAATTTTCGACAGAACAATATTTTGAAAATGGTATGCGTATGCAAGACATTGCCGCGTGTCCTTTTACGCCTTGTTTTATGCGTTCCGCCGTGACACGGGCAAATACAGAAGTGATTGCGTATGAAATGATGCCTGTGCGTAAAAAACAAGCTGTATGCCTGTTTGGACTTTACACCCCGTTCAATCGATTTGATAAAATTTTAGACGGCTGGAAAATCGATACTTATTCTGTCTGGAATACCGGTATGAAAGAAATTCCTCCGGCATCAACTCTGGATGAATATTCCATATTGATTATCAGCAATGCCTTTATCAACGGAATGGAAGTCTGTTTGCCGAGAATCAAGCGTTTTGTCTCCAATGGAGGGCTGTTGCTTATCACAGGCGGGCCATCAGCGTTTGGAACAGGCGGATATGAAAAAAATTCTTTTTTCAATGAGATGCTTCCTGTCTCCGGACGGGCGTTTGATTTACAGCCCGTGGCAGGAAAAGGACAATTTGACAAAGGGGTTGCCATTGCAGGCAAAGGAATTAATTCCCTGAAGGCCCCATATCTCTACTGGATGCACCATTTCGCAAAAATCAACCCGTCCGCGGAAATTCTCTGGCAAGTCGGTCAACATCCGGTTTTAATCAAAGGGGCATATCAGAAAGGGCGAATACTCTGTTTCCTGGGGGCTCCACTGGGAGATCCGAAAGATGGATCAACTCCATATTGGGAATCTGAGGAATATGTTTCTGCCATGCGGAAGATTATCATGGAAACACTGAAGGAGATCCAAAAATGAAATTGTTCTTCGTTATTTTTACATTCATGCTGCTTTTGAAAGTATTCAGCGGAAATCTTCAAGTTGTCCGAGTGCTTCCGAATAAGATCAACTATGCCCTGAATGAAAATGCCGTTATCACGGTTACAATTGCAAATCGGAACGCAGGAAAAGAAAAAGCAGAACTTGTTCTCTTTGATAAATGGGATTTGGACCAGGAAAAGATCATTGCAAAAATACCGGTTCAGATGGAAGGGAACAGTGAAAAAACATTCTCTATTCCATGGAACACGGGGACAGTCCGCTATGGTCACGAGAGCAGAGCCGTATTAATGTCCGATTCAAAAGTTCTGGCTGCAAAATCCGAATTTTTCAATGTCATCAATGAGTGGTGGCGGGTGAATATTGGAGTCTGGCCAAGTGTCATTGGCGGAACAGAGCAAGGGGACCGACTTTGCCGGTGGTATGGCTATCGCCCATACAATACTCCGTTTGACCGTTTTTTCTATAAATCATGGGGAAAAAGTCCGATAGGGCCATTTGCATCCTATTTTACTTGCTGGACTCCGTGGAATATGTCATTTTCGACATTTGGTGTTTTTCATGATCCGTCATTCAAAGATGATGAATTATGGTATGCCGTGGCGGAAGGAGCCGAGGGGAGAAGATATATCGATTTTAAAAGAGATACCGCCTTTGCCCGGAAATGGGGAGTGAGACGCACCAAGTATCTTGCACAGCATGCGACAGGGAATCCTGGATTTGAATTGATGCGAAAACATCCGCAATGGTTTCATAAAGACGCCAAAGGGGATTTTGCATATTATGATACAATTGATCCTCTTGGACTTTCTTATCGATGTGTCAAGCCCTATACTGCAGGTTGGTCACATACCCGGCCAAATTTTGCCTTGCCGGAAGTTTTGAAACATGGGGTTGATACGACTCTGGATAGTGTAAAACGGCATGGTTTTGACGGAGTTTATTTCGATGGCATTTTCTGTCTTACCCCCGGTTTTGATCATGAAGGGTGGGACGTATACAAGAAATTTAACAAAAGTGAAGTCGACAAGAAAATTTCAGATTATATTATTCGGCGCTTTGCAGAGTTCCGGAAGAATAATCCGGATTTTTATCATTGGGCGAATGGAACCCCTACAGCTTCTTCTGGATTCAATGGATTTCGCATTTTTGCATCTCCCGCATCGGGATCGTTATGGGAAATCGGTGAAATGCCGATGAATCCTAAAATCGAGTATATGAATGTATGGGGATCTTTGAAAGAGGCCGCAGTCAATGTCAGGAATAAATACTGGAGTCTCCAAACAACACCGAATCAATTTGATGTGAAAACAAATATTCTGCATGTCGGGTATACAAGTTTTCCGGATGGCCTCTGGATGGTGGGGCCAAGCGCAGTGGCATGGGGACGCAAAGGAATTAAATTCAAGAATTTTCAGAAGACACATCAATTCTGGAATATTAATAGCCATGTTGCTGCCATCATAGCTGCAATTTGCGGTCACCCTTATGCTCTCGGCGGAGCTGCATATCGTCCATTTACCCAGATTATGACACGCTATTCCCGATTCTATTGGCATGAAAATATTCGCATTGTCAAAAAGGCCTTCCGAAAATTCAGCGTGGATGCATTGCGGGATATCTGGTGGGAGGATTTTGTTTATATCAATGAAACTCCTGAATACAGGGACTACTACATTCATTTGCTGAATGTTCCGGATACAAAAAATCTTTCATTTGAAACAGTTCAGGAGACTCTTCCTGCAAAAGATGTTGAGATATCTTCCCGTATTTTCAAGGATATCAATAAAGTGCAGGCTTGGACTATTCAGCCCTATGGACTTCGCGATGTTGTCCTGGAGCCTGTTGTCAGCAGAATCAAACCGGAACAAGTTGAAGATGAAATTGTGTTGTCTATTCCTGATTTCCGTTATTATACCCTGCTGGTTATCCGGGAACAGAAAACATAAAAATCGAAAGGATTTCAATGGATCAGGCTTGCTGCCGTTTCCTTCCCTGCCGTTTTTGCCAATCTCTCAGCGTGTAACGGTTGTAGCGATCTGACTGGAGGGAAAGCACAAGCTCTTCTGATACTGAAATGATTTTGACTGAATTGGTTCCGCTGTTTTCAGCATTGCAAATCAGAAATTTCATAATATAGAAATGGAGGCAGGTAAAATCAATTAAAAACAGAGAAGGCTTGCAACGCGCATCCGCTTTGCTTGTGGAAGAAAGACTTGCAATAAAGAATCATTTCTTTGAGCATTGACCTTTGAAAGGAAAGGAACATAAATGATGAAAATTAAAATCAGGAACTTCGCTGTGATACTGTGTGTAATACAAACCTTTTCTGTTTGTGCCATTAATTTTCCTGATTGCAACAGTTGGAATATCATGGGGTTTTACTGCAACGGCGTCTTTGTTGAAATGAATCGCAACCGGATTGCAACATGGAAGTATGAAAAGAATAAATTGCAGATGAACGGTAAATTGACGCTTCTGTGTCAATGGAAAAACAAGAGTTATCCGGACTATAACTTTCATGTAGGCGCTTCTGTTGTTCAGGGAAAACGCTTCTGGCTGCTTGGCGGGGAAGGCACTGTCAACAACAGGAAATGCCAGTCGGTTGCTACTGTTATGACCGGAACCATAGAACCGGATGGAAGGGTCTGCGATATGAAAGCAGTGCGTTCTCTTCCCTTTCCAACAAGAGCAGGTCGAGCTCTTATTTGCGACGGAAAAATATGGTTCCTGGGGGGGAGCGGTGAAAATAAGCTTATATTCGCGAAAATTCTTGAGAATGGCGAGCTGGATGAATGGCAATATGGGAAAGCATATCCTCTTCCGGTCTGTCGCGGCGGATTTGTATATTACAAAGGCTGTTTTTATGCGAATGGCATTGCTCATTTTGCACTTCGCACAGGCGGAAGCAAAATTTATGCAATGAAAATTCCTGAAAATGGAATTGGTAAAAAATGGGTGCAGGTGGAATCTCCGGCAAATGCGCTGGGACGCCTGTATGTGCACAATGAAACACTCTATTACTTTGATGAAATATCCGGAAATATCTATAAAACGATTCAGGAAGATGATGGGATTCAATTGGCTGAATGGCAGTTGGCGGGAAAAATGCCGTGCCCTCCTGACACCGAAGGGGTTACTGTGGAGGAGGTCCCGGATGGCTGGTTCTTTTTTGGTGGAGCAATGCGGAGAGCAGGAAAATTCATTGGATTTTATCAGGGGGCGTTTGTGCCATTTTCCAATTTGAAATAATTACAGGAGTATTGATTTCATGTTAAAAGGCTTAATGAGTGTGTTTCTGGCGGCTGTTTTCTCTTTGACGGGTGCAGAAGAAAATATTTTCCGCGGAAAGCTCAATATCGATAAAAGCGAACATGCTGTTTTGAATCAGGATGGCCTTTTTTACCTGCCCGCATGCCACATTCAGAAAAGCAAGGGGATTTTATTTGAAGCAGAACAGCCTAACTTGTTGTTTTATCATACTTCAAATGCCCGGCTGCAGGATGAAAATGGATGCATGTCCATTTTGAATGTTCGCGCCATGGAATTTAAATTTCATGTGATACATCCCGGAAATTACCGCGCATGGTACCGGGCTTCTTATCCGACAACATACTCGTATAATCACAGGGAGTGTATGGATAATGGAAATATCTCCGGGCTGATTGAGGATTCCAGCAATCAGCCTCCTAATGTATGGCGCTGGCACAAAGGACCTGTCTATCACCTGGATCGAGGAGAGCATGTATGGAAGTTCCCCACGCCGTCTGCCTGGTGCGGAGGCGCCAAACTGGATAAACTCCTTCTCCTGCCGGAAGAGATTGACAATGTCACGGATGCGAATGCCGTTTGGGAAACCGGAGTTCGCATCCCCGATCAAGGAGAAATCGTCATACGGAAAATCAAAACAAAAAATATTCAGAGATGGCGCATCAATGCTGAGTTTCAGTTAAACGGAGGAGATTTTTCAGGGGAATATCATTATAATGGTCTCTCGTCCAGGAAAATCAGGATCGGAGAATGGGAAAATGTTCCGAATGGTGTGAGATATTTATATTTCTGTTTCCGGCTGAAAAAGGCAAGGGATGCCGCAGTATCTCCGTTCGTCTATAATCTAGAGCTTCAGATTCATGGCAGATAACTGCCATGGAAGGACATTGTATTTTTGCAGGATTCCGGCTGGATTTGGCAAAAATTCGGATTGTCTTTGAGGGATGTTTAAAAACCAGCCGGGAGAAGAAGCTGCGCCTGACGGATTTCAGGATCCGGGAGATCGAAAGCAACTGGTAACCAGGCAGGCCGCTGCAATTTCAGGAATGCGCCGGATGATCCCCTTGACGGATTGTCCGGCGTTCCGTTTTTTCCGTCATGCGGTTCTCTTCGCGGACCGGTAGCCGTAGACGGCGACCACCAGAAGGCAGATCAGCGGCAGGACAAAGGAGAGATTGACCGCCGGCATGCCGAACAGCGTTCCCTTGTCGATGATCGCCGCCTGAAGGGGAGGGAGCACGGAGCCGCCGAGAATCGCCATGATCAGACCCGCCGCTCCGAATTTCGCGTCATCTCCGAGACCTTCCAGCGCAATTCCGTAAATGGTCGGGAACATCAGGGACATGCAGGCGGAAATGCCGACAAGGCAGTACATGCCGAAATTGTTCTCCAGGAAAATGGTCCCCAGCGTCAGGAGACTGCCTCCGGCGGCAAGCAGCATCAGCAGCCGCCCCGGATTCAGATAACGCAGCAGGAACGTGCAGATGAAGCGGCTGAAGCAGAAGATGACCATGGCGATGATGTTGTAGCGCTGCGAAAGCACTTCCGCGGTTTTCTCATCCATGCCCTGCGACATGAAGAGGCGCGTGCCATACTGGATGATGAAGGTCCAGCACATGATCTGCACGCCGATGTAGAAAAACTGCGCGATCACGCCCTCCCGGTAATGAGGAATGGAGAAAATGCGTTTGATCGTCGGAATGAAATTGATGTCGTGGGACTGGTCGTGATTGTTCGGCATCCGGGTGAAGCGGATCAGGAAGAACAATGCGATGATGATCAGCCCGATCATCAGATACGGCTGGATCAGAATGGAGAGATCCGAATCCCGGACCGCGACAAATTCCGCTTCCGTCAGAGCGGCGCGCTCCGCGGTGTCAAGCGGATTCATCTTCGCCTGGATGAAGTGCATGGCCACATACATGCCGATCAGGGAGCCCATCGGATTGAAGGACTGGGCAAGGTTCAGACGCCGCGTCGCGGTCTCCTCGGTGCCCATGGAAAGAATGTAGGGATTGGAGCTCGTTTCGAGGAAGGAGAGCCCGCAGGTCAGAATGAAATAGGCGATGAGGAACGGGTAGTAGCTGCCCGTCATTTTCGCAGGAAAGAAGAGAAGCGCGCCGAAGGCATACAGCGCAAGTCCCAGCAGAATGCCGGCCTTGTAGGAGTATTTCCGGATGAACATTGCCGCGGGAAACGCCATGGCGAAATATCCGCCGTAGAAGGCGACCTGCACCAGGGCTCCGTCGGTCACGCTCATTCGGAAAATTTTCGAAAACGCCTTGACCATCGGGTTGGTGATGTCGTTGGCGAATCCCCAGAATGCGAAGCACGAGGTGATCAGAATGAAGGGAAGGACATAACTGACTCCGTCCTTGTGCAGAAGCGGCTGCCTGCTGTTTTTCATGATAGAATCCATCCTTTCCGCAGTGGCGGATCAAAATTTTTTTTTTTGAAACGGCGCATTTCCTGCCGATGTATTTGCAATGTATATTGTCCGCCGTGAAATATCAAGAGTCTCTTTGCGGAATCTTGCGGAGAATCGGTGCGCCCCGGCGTTTTCCGACCGGAATCCCGCGGCTTTTCCCGGATTGCGCATCCAGGGATTTCCCGCTGAATGCATGAGAAAAAGAGGAAAAAAAGCGGAATGACTCTTGACAATCCCCTTTTTTTATTTATAATATGTAACAGAAGAACCTAATACGTATTTGATTCGATACTGGGAGCCGAGAGTGAATATTACGATGGAGAAACTTGCCGCGCTGGCCAATGTTTCGCAGGGCACAGTTTCACTGGTGCTCAACGGCAAGGCGGACGGGCAGATTTCCAAGGCGAAACAGGAGAAAATCCTCCATCTTGCCGAGAAGCATCATTACCGCGTGAACATGGCGGCGAAAAGTCTTCGCAAGAAACGGCAGTATGCCATCGGGATCGTCATGCCGTGCCCCGTGAACAGCTTCTATGCGGCAATGGTCTCCCGGATGCAGATCAAGCTGGCGGCGCGCGGCTATATGGCTCTCTTCTCGTTCTGGAAGCAGATCGAAGACATTGAAAAGGCCTACGACGCGGTATACAGCCGCTGTGTGGACGGAATCATTTCCTGGACGGTCTGCGACCGCATGCTGCGGGAAGGGATTCCCTCCGTCTTTTTTGATGCGGACATTGAGGGAAGGGACTGTGTCCGATACGCCTTTTCCGATGCGTATCAGGAGCTTTTCCGCTACCTGTGGGGACTCGGGCACCGGAAGATCGGGATTGTCAGTCTGCCGGAGGATTCCAGAAGAGAACTTCTGAGAGAGTTTCTCCGGACGCAGGGCAGCGAACTGCGCCAGGAGTGGTGTTTTGATTTCAGCGACAGCATTGAAAGCGCCGCGCCTCTGCTGGAACGTCTTTTTTCCGTGAAAGACCGGCCGACCGCTTTGATTACCTTGAATGATGACACAGCGAAAAGACTGATTTTCGCCGGTTCCCGGAGAGGGATGCGCTTCCCCGAGGAGCTCTCCGTGGCGGGGTTCATGAATCTTTCGGAAACGGAAGTCATGACTCCCGCGCTGACGACCTTTGACAGCCGGGACGACCTG
Source organism: uncultured Victivallales bacterium (assembly GCA_944391115.1). Lineage (GTDB taxonomy): Bacteria > Verrucomicrobiota > Lentisphaeria > Victivallales > UBA1829 > UBA11452. The sequence continues at coordinate 35,494 of CALXSJ010000011.1, forward strand.
CTGACCGATCATCTGGTGGATCAGATCCTGCGGCGGCTTGAACAGCCGGAGCTTCCGCCGGAACGGATCACGATCCGCCCGACCCTCATTCTGCGGGATTCCTGCTGTGCGCCCGGGCAATTGCACAATGACTGACAAGAAAAACGGAATACTGACAAGGAGAACAGAAATGATAATGCCGGGAAAAAGGTTGCCGGGCAGAGGATTTGCGTCCGGAATGTATGAATTCACATTGGTCGAACTTCTGGTTGTGATTGCGATCATCGCGATTCTGGCTTCGATGCTCATGCCCGCGCTGAATCAGGCGAAAGAGAAAGCTTACTTCATCTCCTGCAAGGGCAATGTCAGGCAGATCGGACTGGGGATGCTTTCCTATATCTCGGACAACAAGGAGTATTTCCCTTACAACTGCAACAATTCCCTCGAGAAAATGCGTTATCCCGAGCGAATCCATCCCTATGTGTCTTCAAAAGGGCCCAACATACGTGGCTACCTCGACTGGGACAACAAGGTCTGGCACTGCCCGAAAGTGCTGATCAAAGGGATTCATCTGTATCCCTACGGCACGATGAATGAGCTGGAATACGGAATGAATGCGAATCTGTCGACTCAGCACAATACGCCTCCGATTGTAACGGTCAATCTTTCGCAGATCATAAGCCCCTCCCGGCAGATTGTGCTCGGCGAAACGCAGTACTCATCTTCCGTGACCAATCTGGACAAGGAAAACTGGGGATCAGTTTTCCTCTCCTCTGCAAGCATAACCGGGCGGCATTCGGGGAAGATCACCCTTTATAATACGGATCGATATTGCTACAACGGAATTTCCAATCTGTTTTTTGCGGACGGGCATTCGGAGGCCAGCCTGGCTTTGCCTCTGATCAGAACCTCCTTCAGCGCGGAACCCTGGAAATCGATCCGCTGAGGCATTTGACGGACATATTAAAAAACGCAACAATATAAATAAGAGGAGCTGAAAATGAAGAAATGGTTTGCAATTGCATTGAGCGGTTCGCTGGCGTTCTGCGCGGCGGCGGGAGATTTCCTGTTCCGGAACGGAGCGACCGACTGGACGATCGGCATTTCCCCGAAAGCCTCGAAAGCGGAGCGTTATGCCGCGGAGGAGCTGCAGACGACGCTGGAAAAGATTTCCGGAGTGAAATTTCCCGTCCGGGAAGGGAGCAGTTTCGGGAAAAACACGATTGTGATCGGAACTCCCGCGACCTCTGCCGACGTCAAGGCGAAATCCGGAACTCTCAAGCTGAAGGATGGCAAACTGGAGGAGCTTGCCGTTTACACGCTGGACGGCAGGCTGTATCTGGCTGGCAGCAATCCCCGGGGCGCCCTGTATGCGGTCTACTCTTTCCTGAAGAACCAGCTTGGCGTCCGCTGGTTCTGGCCGGGCGAAGAGGGGGAATTCATCACGAAAAAAACGGAATACAAACTGCCCGTCCTGAAATTCAATGACAAGCCGCAGTTCCGCTTCCGCGACATGAGCATCTGCTGCATGGGGCCGCATATGCCGACCGAAACCTGGATGGCGCGGAATTTCATCAACATGGGCAACAAGGACCTTTCCCTCAGCGAAAAGTGCGGGTTTTACCTGAACGGCGGCGGCAACCATGACGTTGGGATTGACAAAAAGATGTTTGCGGCGCATCCGGAATATTTCGCCATGATCGAAGGCAAACGCCGGGAGAGCGGAATTTCCGGCTGCTGGTCGAATCCCGGATTTACAAAATATGTGCTGGACCGCCGTTTCAAGGGGCTGAAACGCTTGAAAGAACGCTTCGGGCAGGCGGAAATCATTGTCAACATGTTCCCGGCGGACGTGGTGCACCGCTGCGAATGCGCGGAATGCACAAAGGAGCCCAATGCTTCCGCCCGCTGGTTCCTGTATCACGACAAGCTGGCGGAAGCGATCCGCAAGGTTTATCCGGATGTCCTGTTTGCGGGAATGGCCTATCAGGAATACCGCGACATCCCCGCCTGCGAGGTGAAGGGCATGGAATATGTGAGATACTGCCAGTACAACCGCTGCTACATCCACAAGCTCAACGATCCGTCCTGCAAGATCAATCAGAAAACGATGGACGAGCTGAGACGCTGGGGAAAAAAGGCTCCCATGGGAATTTACGGATATCATTTCGACATCTTCGACCCGTATACCTATCCCATGTATCTGCCGTTCTGGAACATGCTGGCGGATGAGGCGAAGGTCTACCGCGACATGAAACTGCCCTACATCAAAACGGAAATGCCGATCCGTTTCCCGAAAGGGCAGAAGCGCGCTGACAATATGACGCAGAATTACCGCCTTGCCTATTATATGTATGCCCAGCTCATCTGGAATCCGGATGCCGACGTCAATGCCCTTCTGAAAGACTGGTGCGATCATGTCTACGGCGCGGGCAGCGCTCCGATGCTTGCCTACCATACGGAAATGGCGAAAAACTGGGATGCCATGCCGATGCATGTCACTTATGTCTTTTCACTGCCTGGGGGGATTGCCAAGAACCTGCTGAACGAAAAGGTGATCCGCTTTGCCCGGACGCAGTTCAAGGCGGCGGAGGAGGCGGTGAAAAAGGAGAAGGATTCCGCACTTGCCAAACGGCATGCCTCCGAGATCGCTCTGGAAAAAGAGCTGTTCGAAAAATGGGTGAAATGCTATGAGCTTGCAAAGGAAAACGCGGTGACCGCCACGATTCCGTTCCTGGAGGGGGACGACGCATTCGGCAGGCTGCACGCCTTTCCGATGAAAAGCCGGAAGGGGACGCATCAGCCCTCCGAGGTCCGGATCTACTGGAACGCCGACGCGCTTTACATTCAGGCGGTCTGCATGGAATCCGATCCGAAGTCTCTGCGCATGGGGAAGGCCGGGCGTGACGATGTCAATCCCTGGCACAAGGACACCATCGAGCTGTTTCTGGATTTGAACGACGGCTCGCCGTACCGGCATATGGCGATGAATCTTGCGGGCGGAATCTATGACGCCATGGGGCTTGATACAACATGGAATCCCGTCTGGAAGGCGGTTCCGAAAATCGAAAAGGACCGCTGGAGCATGACGATCAAGCTCCCGTTCTCCTCCCTGGGCGTGAAACCGAAAGAGGGGGATCAGTGGAAGCTTGTCGTCATCCGGAACGGAAAGCCCGAATCCTGCGGCTATCCCATGGCGCTTCATCACAATGTGATGCAGGGGGCGACGCTTCTTTTCTCGGGGAATACGGATCCCGACCGCAATCTGGTCTGGTTTGATTATCCGGACAGCGGCGGCGGATACCGTCGTGTGGTGCTGCAGCTGAACAAACGCGGCTGGCAGTCGAAGGTGATCAAGCCGGGAGAAGCGGCAAATGCCGACATTTCCGGCGCGAAGATGATTGTGGTTGAGACATTGAAGAATTATCTCCCTGTGGCCCTGTACCGGGAAAAGATCATTCCCGCCGTCAAGGATGGGGCGATTCTGGTATTCAGCTGTTACTATTACATCGACAAGCTCCAGGACTATTTCCAGGATCCCACTTTCCGTGTCGGCTACAAGGACGATGTGACCAGGATCCGCCGTCCCACCTGGTTTACATCCTCGTCCCTTGCAACGGTCCCGAACAAGCTGAATACCAAAAATATGCTGACTCCACCGGGTGTTCTGTATCCGGCGAATCCGGAAAAATGGGAAGTCGTGGCGAAACAGACCGCAAAGTCGACCGGAAAGGAAACCCCGTATTATCTGCTCCGCCCCTATGGCAAGGGGATGGTGGTGGTCGGCGGCACCATCGGCCGGAATCTTCCTCTGCTGGAAAACCTGCTGGAATACAACAAGGTGATCCGGCGGGAGAAGGAATGAGACGATGCTCGAACGCCGGATGAATCACTGGAAGCCGCGCGGCAACTGTTTTGCCGGAGACTGCATGCCGTTTTACCGGGACGGAGTATTTCATCTGTATTATCTCCTGGATGTCGGGCATCACCGGCATCCGATTGCCGGAACGCTCGGCGGTCACCAGTATGCGCACGCGACCAGTTCCGATCTCGTCACATGGCGCCATGAAAAGCTGGCGCTCACGCTGGATTTCGAGAACGGGGAATGCAGTAACTGCACCGGTTCCATTCTGGAATACCGGGGAAGCATCTACGCCTTTTACGCCCTTCGTTCCAGATATTTTCCGGGAGAGGCCATCCGGATTGCGGTCAGCACGGATGGCGGCTTTACATTCCGTCCGTGGCGTCTGCCGGAGCTGCCCGCGCCGCCGGACTCCAACGGCGCTTTCCGCGATCCGATGGCGTTCATCGGGGAGGACGGGCTGGTGCATCTCCTGATTTCCTCCGGCGCGAACGACCGTTCCGGAACTCATCCGGTCCGGCACGGGGAGGTTGCGCATTACACAACAGAGGATCTGATCCATTACAGACGGGAAGGGACCCTGATCCGTACCTGGTGCATCCCGGAATGCTGTGATTATTTCCGCCTCGGCGGACTTTATTACTATACATACAATCTGGCGTGGGAGACGCATGCGCGCTGCTCGGAACATCCGTTCGGGCCGTGGCGCATTCCGCCGAACGACGTCCCCGCCTCCCGTTTCTGCGCCGTGATGAAGACGGCGCAGTGGAAGGACGGCAGACGCATCGGGGCGGGATGGGTTCCGACGATGGAAAACGGTGTGCCCGTCTTCGGCGGGCGTCTGGCGTTCCGGGAGGTGATTCCGGAAAACGACGGATCGCTCGGCACGAAATTTGTCGATGAGATGCTGCCGGACCGGCCCGGGACGGCGCCGGACGCCGTCTCCCTGCGCGCGGAGAACGGCCTGGCATTGAAATCGGTCGGGATGTACCCGAATGCCTTCCGGCTGGACGGAACGATCTCCTTTGCGCCGGGAACGGAGGAATTCGGGCTGGCCGTCATGAGCCGCACGCAGGATTACCGCGCATACCTTGCGTTCCATCCGTCCGCCCGGACCGTTTCCATCGGGATGATGGCGCCGGAGACGACTATCCGCCGGGTCGCAATGGAGGAGGCGGGGGTTTCTTTCCGTCTCGTGCGGACCGGCGATGTCTTCGATCTGGAGATCGACGGCAGACGGACGATCGTTTCTTCGCTGTTTGATTCCCCGGACAGCCTTGTCTCCTTCTATGCAAGCGGGGGCGCGGCGGAATTCCGCGATCTGAAGCTCTTTACGTGGTGACGGAACAAAATCTTGCAGCTGGAGTTTGCGGAATGTCTTTTGTCCTCGGCATTGATCTCGGTACGACCAAATCGGCCGCGGTGATTCTGGATACGGAAAATCTCCGCCCGGCGGCCGCCTCTTCCATGGAGCATCACGCCTCCGCAAATGTGCCTCCGCCCTGCGCGGAACAGGATCCCGTTTCCATCCTCGACACCGCGTTCCGGCTGATTGCCTCTTTTCCCGCGGAACTCCGTTCTTCGGTCGCCGCCGTCGGCGTGACTGGGCAGATGCACTCCGTGATGGGGTGGAACCGGGATGGGGAGGTTTTCCCGCTGATTACCTGGCAGGACCGGCGGACCGGAGGAATGACGGAGTCTTTTTCCAGACGCGCCGGATGCGAACTGCACGAGGGATTCGGAGGCGCGACGCTGGCATATCTCGCCGGACAGGGCGCGCTTTCCTGCTGGGCCGGCGCCTCCGGAATCGGCGATTACGCCGTCCGCTGCCTGACCGGAGGGCAGCTGAATGTGACGGATTTCACCCATGCCGCCTCATGGGGGCTGTACGATCCGGCCCGGCAGGACTGGAACCGCCCCGCGCTTCGGGCTCTCGGCATTCCGGAAGGTCTTCTGCCGCTCCTCCGTCCCCCGGGATCGAAAGCCGGTGAACTGTCCGGCGGAATGGCGGAAAAACTCGGTCTGCCGGCGGGAATTCCCGTCATGGCCGCAATCGGCGACAATCAGGCTTCCATTCTGGACTGTGCGGAAGATCTTGACCGGGAGATTTATCTGACAATCGGGACCGGTTCCCAGCTGTCGCTGGCCGTCCGCAGCGCGGAAGCGGAACGCTTTTCCGGAATTCCGGGTCTGGACCTGCGTCCGTTCCTGCCGGGATACACGCTGGCGGTTTCCGCCCCTCTCTGCGGAGGGCGCGCCTTTGCATGGCTGGGGGAGACGGTCAACGCATGGCTGGACGCCCTGGGATTTGAAACGCTGCCGCTGAATGTTCTGCTGGACCGTCTGGACCGTCTGGGAATGGGCGGGGTGACGGACGGACTGCGCGTCTGTCCCAGCTTTCTCGGAGAGCGGCACGCGCCGGATCTGCGGGGATCCGTCAGCGGCATCACGCTGGAGAACTGCCGCCCCGCCGGAATGGTTGCGGCATTGGCGGAAGGAATCGTCCGGAATCTTGTGCAGGCGTTTCCCCGGGATGCCTTCGCCGGGCGGGAACGCGTCATCGGAAGCGGCAACGGGATCCGCCGCCTGCATACCCTCCAGATCGAGGTGGAACGACAACTCTCCATGAAACTGACGCTTCATGCCGGGCGGGAGGAAGCCGCATGCGGCTGTGCAAGGCTTGCGGGAAGACTGGTGACGGAATCGCGGATTTTTCCATCAAAGTCTCCGTGACGCGATCCGGAATTCAGAACGGCCGGAAGGCAGGGGGAAGCTCTGCCCGTTTCTGCGGAATTCCCCGCGGAGCGGTTCCGGCAGACGAATCTCCCATTTTTCCGAATCCGGAGAAATGGCGAATTCCACGGCAATCTCGCCCGCGGGATGCGGAATTTTCCCCTTTGCAAAGCGCAGACTGCCGGGTTCCGGCTGAATGAGGACGGAATGAAATCCACTGCTTCCGGGACGGATTCCCAGAATTCCCGCAAGGAAATGATAGAGCGGATGGGCGCTCCACGCATGACAGTCGGAGCGGCTCGGTTCCGGGGATTCAAACACGGTAAATGGTTCCGACTTCAGCATGTCGAACCACAGGTTCATGCGTTCCATGAAACGGTCCATGCGGTGCAGGCGGACGCAGGTTTCCAGATAGTAGAAACTGAAATAGACGGTGGATTCGGTCAGCGGGACTTTCCGGCTGAAAAGAGCCTCCCGCACCGTGTCCGCGGTCCGGGGCGGAAGGAATCCGCTCAGCAGCGCGAGGCACTGGCCGTGTTCCGAATACGAGGCGCCGCCGGCAATATCCGAAAACAGGCCGGTCTCCGGATGATGGAACATCCGCACAAGCGTATCGGCAAGTTCGCGCCCGAGCCTGCGGTAGCGTTCCGCCAGCTCATGTTCCCCCATCCATGCATGGGCTTCCGCCATCTGGCCGAGCGCATAGGCATAGGTCCAGTTGACGATTCCGGAGACATGATCGCCGGATTCCGGCGGGCTTCCCGCGCGGAGGGCGGGATCCGCCCATTCCTCCCGGACCCAGTCTGTGAAGCACCACGCGTCCGGGAACGCGATCAGTCCGTCGGAACGGCGGCAGGCTTCCAGCGCATCCATGGAACCGCGGGCGGCAGGCATGATTTCCCTCAGAAACGCCGGGTCTCCCGCATATTTCACATAGTCGTTCACAATGCCGGCGAACAGCATGGTAAAGGTGGGAATCGAGAGCATGGCGGAAGCGGGGAAGCGGCTGGCCAGCAGTCCGTTCGGGAGACGGCCGGCGAGCATGAGGCGGATGGATTTTTCCGCCAGTCTCCGGTCCCGGTTCAGATTGTAGTTCAGAAGGAGCTGGAGCCGGGTGTCCCCCAGATACATCATCTGCTCGTAGTACGGGCAGTCCATGTAGGTGTCGTGCATGCACATCTGAAGCGTTCTCGCCATTGGTCCGACACAGCGGTTCAGGCGGCAGTCGTCCGATTCGAACGCCGCTTCCACCGCCATCGGATAGCGGAATTCCCTCAAGGTGAACTTTCTGACGGTCAGAGGCGTATCGGCAGTCCGGATAAGAAGTTCGACAAAAACGCCCGCCCGGTACCAGGGCGCATAAAGAACCTGGTTTTCTCCGCCGCCGCAGAGCAACGTGTCGGAGTGTCCGGTGAAATAGCGGTTGCGGTATTCCTTCCGGTTTCCCTTCTTCCTGAAATCCCTGTCGAGATAAAGCGCCTCAGCCCAGCGGACGGAAACTTCGGCGCCCCTGCCGCCGGAACAGGCCAGCACGGGAAATCCGCAGTAGTAGTCATCCAGCCTCATCAGAATTTTCAGAGTGGCATGCGCATCCACGGAGAAGGATCCGCGTGCGATATTGCGCTGCCACTCTCCGAGCTTTTCCGGAAGCATTTTTCCTGCATCATGGAAAGCGTCCCGGTCGGAAGAGACATAAACCACCTCTGGCGGCGGAATTTCATCGGTGCACGGGGAGGGCAGGCGCGCCGGCGACAGATAATGATCCGTCCGGAAAACGATGCCCGGATCGGATTTATGCCCCCAGCTGAGTTCCAGCGGCGTGTTCCAGTCTGCTCCTTCTCCGGAAATCACGTTTTCCGGAAAGAGCGCATAGTCGATTCTGTTCTCGGGGCCGACCTCCCAGATCGCGCATTTTTCAAGCGTCACACCGGGCAGAATTTTTCCCTGCCAGTTCACGGAATTCGTATCCAGATACGCGGAGGCTTCTCCCTCCGCGCCGAGAATGAAGCCGTTTTTCCAGCATATTTTCGCGGAAGGGGCGAAGGGGCCGAAGCACCATGTCAGCGCGCAGAAGACATGATCCCCCGCGGAGAGATTCAAATCCAGTGTGTCGAAACAGTAACGGTCCAGCGTGCCCGCCTCCGGTCCGCGCAGCAGTTCCTCCCCGTCCAGAAAAAGCAGATATACCGCGTCTCCGGAGACATGGATCCGGACCGGGAGCTCCCTGTCGAGATGAAAGCGGTTGCGGTATGCCGAGAGATGCGGATCCTGTTCTTCCGTATTGGCTATCCACTTCGCATGCCAGAAGCCGCGTTTTGCCCAGAGCGCCTCATAGGACGAACCGCAACCTTCCGTAAAAAAGGGAGTATAGTCGATCAGTGTCTTCCGCATTATGGCTGGAGTTCCATTTCCTTTGGATTTTCTGCCGGAAAAATTCCCGGCGCCTCTGCTTTGTTTCTTGCATGGAACCAATATATCCTGCTTTTCAGAAATATCCATTGCCGGAATCCGCAAACACATTTCCTTTTCCGGCAAAAACATTCCGGGGGGAGAAGATTCCGCATAAATAAGAGGATTTTTTTCATAAAAATACGAAATCTGGCTTTTTTTGCATAAAAAGTGTTTTTTTTACGAATCAGTAGGCATCTGCTCTTTGATGGAGTCTGCCTGTCCATAAGGATTTTTCCGCAGGGTGTTTCCCAGGGGGGAGGAATTTTTTCTTCTGGCAGGGACCGGATTCATCGTGATGATTCAGCTCGGATATTTTCCGGGGGGGAGCTGAGGCAGGCGACTGCGGGGGGGATGAGTCCGGGGAAAAGATTCCGCGCCGGGAATAAAATGTCGGGGGGCTTTTATTTCCGGCGTTTTTTTTGTCCAGTTTCAGGAGGGACGGATACAGGAGTATTCCGGAATGCGGGAGTGTTTTTTCAGAGCCGCACGCCGATTTCGGATGCCGCCCGGCGCAGAGCCGCACGGTCGCGCGTGTCTGTCAGACTCTTGTCTAGCATCTGGAAGACCCGCTGACGCACGTCGGCTGGCATCTTCTGCAGAAGTTCGCATCCGATTTTGCGCACGCGTTTCATGTAGGCTTCCGAGATTTTCCTGGACGGCGGCGTATAGGTGGCCAGCGACAGCGCCGCGATGATGGCGGCCTCGCGGTCCCGCGATGTGAGGAGCTGACGGGTGAATTCCGCGATCCGTCTGCGTTCCGCCGCTTCCATGGCGCTTTCGGAGATCAGCGTCGTATCGTCAAACGTGACAAAGATCGGCGTGTCCGGCGTGTCCCCTTTGCGCATGACGCGGAACATGATGTGATTTGCCGAGTCATATTCCGGGATGCTTGTTTTGCCTTCTCCGAATTCCCGCAGGGCCGCCGCCACGAGGGAATACTGCTGGAAGGAACGGGGGCGCGAGGCGAGTTTCCGAAGTTCGGGCAGAATCTCTTTCCCCTTCTTTTTCCGGCGGAAGATATTCAAGGCATCCTCGGTGAACATGGGAATGCGCATTACGGTGAGATAAAATCTGTCCGGGGCGTCGCAGGGTTCCGTCAGGAGGCGTCCGATGGCGGCTTCGGCGACTTTCCGTTTTTTGGAATAGGCGAATTTCATCAGGGCGGCCAGCGCTTTCTGCCCGCCCGCGAGCTTCAGGGCGAAGAGATGCGGCAGCGGGGCGGCGGACGGATTCTTCCCGTGTTCCTCCTCCCATTCGGCGACCGCACGCAGAATGTAAGGAACGGCTGCGTCCCCCCTGCCGCGGAAATACTCCACGGCGACGCGGGAGGAATACAGCTGGAAATCCTCTTCGTTCAATGCGTCCGCCATTTTCCGCATCATATCCTCGCCGCCCGCGAGTTTCAGGGTTTCCTTCAGGAAATTCAGGCGTCCGATATCGGTTTTCGCATACCAGTGACATCCGCGGCCCGTGCCGAGATACATCTCATACTGCTCCAGATCGTTCGGATTGCTTTCCCAGTCGAGGTCCTCCAGCAGGGAGGCCGCGTTTTTCCCCCGCAGACCCGGATCATCCTGCGGCAGCAGGTAGATGAGAAGCATTCCTTTTGCGCGCCGGTTGGTTTTCGCGTCTTTCCGCACGGCGATTTCCCGGGTGAACACCATGCGCCATGCCGTTGCCGCGGGATATTTTTTGAGGCGGACGGGACGTGATTCCGCCCGTGTCCAGCCGGACAGGGCAAGTTCCACTTTTTTCAAGGTGTCCGAATCCGGCCGGAACACGTTTTGCGCCAGGGTGGAGAAACACAGGCCCAGAATCAGAATGTGCAGCAGGCTTTTCATGTTTTCTGCAATTCTCCCAGTTCCTGTTCCTTCCAGGCCGGCTTCTGGAATTTCGGGCGCGGACGCGGGACGCTGTCGTCGGCCTTGATCCGGAAGCGGTCCGGTCCGAGCAGATGCGTGATGCCGTCCAGCAGTTCCCGCGTGATGCAGACATGGCAGCGCGTCGACGCCTCAATGAACACATTGTGCCCGTTCAGGGCCCGGATGCAGATGATCAGCGCGGTCTTGCCGGGATGTTTCCGGACCAGTTTCAGCAGTTCGGGCATTTTCGCATCATCCTGCCCTTCAAATGCGTGGACATGAAGCTCCAGACTGTATTTCTGAAGCGCCTCCTCCAGTGTAAGGATTTTTTCCGCGACCAGGCTGACGGGAGAAGACTCCTCCTGCTTTTTGGTGACGGCTTCGATGAAGACCGGCGTGACTTCGGGAATATGCCCGTCCTCATTTTTTTCCGCCCTGGAATTTTCATCCTTGTGAATCAGGAATTTGCTTTCCTCGTAGACACGCGGATAGGCCATGCATTCGATCGACCCGGTCAGATCCTCGAATTGAATGACGGCGAAGAGCTTGCCGTCGCGCTTGCTGATCTTCCTTGCGACACTTTTAATCATGCCGCCGACGCGCACGCCGACATCGCCTTCCCCTTCGGCGATTTTTCCGACGGTCGCCGTGGAGAAGATCTTGAAAAAGTTTTCATACTTCGCCACGGGGTGTCCGGAGACGTAAAAACCGAGCAGTTCCTTTTCCGAGTTCAGAATTTCCGATTCGTCGAATTCGGGAATGTCCGGCGGCGGCACGTCGCCGAAACCGGAGTCGTCGAATCCCTCCAGCATGTCGAAGAGGCTTCCCTGTCCCATCTCCTTGTCTCTGCGGCGCGAGGCCGCCGAGGAGATCGACGGTTCGATGATCGCGACAAGCTGGGAGCGCTTCAGCCCGAAGGAGTCCATCGCCCCCGCGCGGATCAGGTTTTCGCAGCTCTTGGTATTCAGCATGCCTCCGGTGCGCTCCAGAAGATCGGAAAGCGATTTGAATTCGCCGCCTTCTTCGCGCGCCTTGATGATTTCAAGCGAAACGCCTTCGCCGAATCCTTTGATCGCTCCGAGTCCGAAGCGGATCGAGCCGTTGTCCACGGTGAAGTTGACGTCGCTCCGGTTGACGTCCGGCGGAAGCACCGGAATGCCGGAGCTCCGGCATTCGTTGATGAGGAAGCGGAGTTTTTCGCTGTTGGAGAGCTCGCTTGTCAGCACCGCCGCCATGAATTCCGGTCTGTAATTCGCCTTGAGATAGGCGGTACGGTAGGAGAGCAGCCCGTAGGCGGCGGAGTGGGATTTGTTGAATCCGTAGTCGGCGAACTTCTTGATGTTCTCCCAGATGGTTTCCGCCAGATCGTTCGGGATGTTGTTGGTCTTGAGGCATCCTTCGATGAATTTATCGTGCTGCGCCTCCATGTCCTTGATTTTCTTTTTGCCGATCGCGCGGCGGAGGATGTCCGCCTGTCCGAGCGAGAACCCGGCGAGCACCTGCACGACCTGCATGATCTGCTCCTGGTAGAGCATGATTCCGTAGGTCTCCTTGAGATACTGCTCCATCAGCGGATGGTCGTATTCGACGGGCATGGTTCCGAGCTTGCGTCCGACGAAGAGGGGGATGAACTGCATCGGGCCGGGGCGGTAGATCGCCAGAAGCGCGATGATGTGCTTGATGCTCTCCACGCGGAACTGGCGGCAGAGATTCTGCATGCCGCCGGACTCTAGCTGGAACACCGCGACCGTGTCGCCCCGGTTCAGGAGATCGAAGGTGGCCTGATCCTCGAGCGAGATTTTGTCAAGATCAATTTCCATGCCGCGCGACTTGCGGATGTTGTCCAGAGCGTCCTGAATGAGCGTCAGCGTCCGGAGCCCGAGGAAGTCCATTTTCAGCAGGCCGACGGATTCGCAGAGCGGCGCGGTGTACTGCGTGATGACCTCGTCATGCGCGCCGCGCCCCAGCGGAAGCAGATTCGCCAGCGGCTGGTTGGAGATGATGACGCCGCAGGCATGAATTCCCATCTGGCGGTTCAGCATTTCCAGGGGGCGTGCATAGCGGAAGACTTCGCGCACCCACTCCTCCTGATCCAGCAGCTGTTTGAGTTCGGGCGACTCCTTCACGGCTTTGGAGAGGGTCATCTTCGGATCGTCCGGGACGGTTTTGGTAATCATGTTCCCGTCCGCCGGAGAGCGGCTCAGCGCGCGTGCGACGTCCTTGAGAACCGCTTTTGCCTTCAGCTGCCCGTAGGTGCCGATCTGGGAGACGGAGTCCGCCCCGTATTTCCCGATCACGTAATCGATCACTTCCTGACGGCGGCGTTCGCAGAAGTCCGTGTCGAAGTCGGGCGGCGAAACGCGGTCCGGGTTCAGGAACCGTTCGAAAAGCAGGTCATACTTGATCGGGTCGATGTCGGTGATCCCGGAGAGATAGGCGACCAGCGAACCGGCGCCGGAACCGCGTCCCGCTCCGACGGGAATGCCGTGCTCCTTCGCCCAGTTGATGAAGTCCCAGACGCAGAGGAAGTAGCTCGGGTATTTCGTGCGCATGATGACGCTCAGCTCGTAATCCAGACGCTTGAGCTTGAGTTCCGCGTCCGCCTTTTTGTCCTCGGGAGGATTGAAGGGATCGTAGCCGTATTTCTTCAGGTAGCCGCAGACGGAGTTCTCACCGGTCCCGTAGAGGCAGATCTTCCGCAGATACGCTCCCGTCTTGCGCAGGATGACTTCGCGTTCGGTCCGGTACTCCACTTCCGCCTTTGTCGGTTCTGCGGCATCGCCGTTTTTCTCCTTTTCCTTTTTGAGATCCGCGACGGCCGCTGCCGCCGCCTCCTTCCGGATTGCGTCCATGTCGAGGGTCGCAACGAACTCGGCGGGCGGCTCATACTCCGGATAATGATTCTCATAGCCGATTGTGACGTCGCAGCGTTCGGCAATCTCGACGGTGTTGGTCAGCGCTTCGGGAATCTCGTTTCCGAAAATGGCGAACATCTCATCGCCGTCCTTGAAATAGAACTCGTCGGACTCCATGCGCATCCGCCGCTCGTCCGCCATCGTGGTGCGGGTCTGGATGCAGAGCATGACTTCATGCGCCTTCGCGTCCTCGCGCCGGAGATAGTGCACGTCGTTCGTGGCGATGACGGGGACTCCCGTTTCCTTTGCCAGCGCGATCAGGCCCCGGTTGACCTCCTTCTGCTCGGGAAGATTGTGATACATCAGTTCGATGTAGAAGTTTTCCTTCCCGAAGATGTCGAGATATTCGTAAAGAACTTTTTTCGCCGCCTCCATGCCGGAATCGCGGATTGCGCAGTCGATCTCCCCCGCCAGACACGCGCTCGAGGCGATGAGGCCCTCGGCGTGCGCGGCGAGGAAGGCCTTGTCGGTCCGCGGCTTGTAATAGAATCCGCGCGTGTGGGCGTCGGAGATGATGTGGCAGAGATTGTGATAGCCGGCATTGTTTTTCGCGAGCAGGATCAGATGGTATCCCTTGATGTGGGCGACCGTGCTGTCGCGCTGTTCGCTGCTCCCGGGAGCCACATAGGTTTCGCATCCGATAATCGGCTTGAGCTCGGCTTTTTTCATCGCGTTGTGAAATTCGAGGCATCCTCCCATGACGCCGTGATCGGTGATCGCGCACGCCTTCATGCCGGCGTTTTTGACCGCGGTGACGAGGTCAAGCTTTCCTTCGGCGTCCTTGAGTTTCGCCCAGGAGATCGGGCAGGCTCCGTCCAGCAGGCTGTAATCGGTATGCAGATGCAGATGAACAAAATCTTTGGGCATGGCACTCCTTATGTCGACGCAAAAAAGCGTCCTGAAAACGTTGGCGGTGAAAGTCCTGTTTCATGAGAAGGTATCATATATCCCGAATCCTGTTTTTTCCAGAGAAAACGGCGGCAAATGCGGAAAAATGTCCGGATTTCGGAGGGTTTCGGGGAAACGGCAGCTCTCTTTTCCGTCGGACGGCGGAAAAAGAAAACCCGGCGCAGGGCCGGGCGCTTTTTCGGTTGTGTCTTTCCGGCGGGGGCTTTTCACGGATTCCGCCGGAACAGCCGCCGGACTCAGACGTTGAGCGGAGTCATGGAATCGCTGTAAATCCGCCTGACCGCTTCGGCATCCGCCTTGTTCGGCGCGAGCGAGAGCAGGAAGCCGAGGGAAGGGGTTGTGAACGCCAGTTCCGTGAGTTTGTCAATGTCCGCGCTGGAAAATCCTTCATCGGAGAGTTTTTCCGGCGCGCCGACGCCTGCCAGCCATTTCTCCACGCCTTTTGCCGCCGTTTCCGCTTCCGCCGGAGCGCCTTTGAGTCCGGGGACGAGAGGGGAAAGCACATCGGCAAGCACGGTGGCGCGGACCGGATAAATGTGCTTGACGACTGCGGGAAGGAGCATGGACAGACCCAGTCCGTGCGTCAGATCCGGTTTCACAGCGCTCAGCGGGTGCTCCAGCGCATGCGTGTAATGAAGCATGCCGTTGTCAAAGGCCGAACCGGCCAGCATGGAGGCATACAGAAGATAATAGCGTGCGGTCAGGTCCCCGGGATTTTTCAGGGCGGACGGCAGGAACTGCGCGACCAGGGCAATGGCTTCGCGCCCGAGCGTTACGGAGAGCGGGCTTGCGATGATGCTTGTCACGGCTTCGACGCTGTGATTCACTGCGTCAATGCTGACGAAACGGGTCTGTTTTTCGGAGAGTCCGGTCATCAGCGCCGGATCGTCGATCGCCCAGGTCGGATAGATGCAGTCATAGGCGATTGCCGGTTTGTATTCCTTTTCCAGAATGGTCGCGACTGCGACACGGTCGACTTCCGTTCCCGTTCCGTGAGTCAGATTGATTGCGATGACCGGAACCGCCTTTTCCGGCGTGAACTTGTATTCATACAGGTCAGCAGCCGTATATGCTGGGTTTTCCAGCAGAACGGCAACGCTCTTTCCCGCATCCGTCGGACTCCCGCCGCCGATGCAGAGAACCGCCTTTGCATCGATTGTGCGGGCGAGAGAGGCGGCTTCGTCGATCTGCGCGGTGGTCGGATTCGGTGTCACCTTGTCATACAGAACATGACGGATGCCGTGCCGTTCCAGCGCGGGAAGGACATGATCCCATGCTCCCGTCGATTTGTATGCGCCGCGCCCGGTGATGACGAGCATGTCCCGGATGCCGCGCGCTTCCAGCTGCGCGGCGATGTCTTCGATTTTCCGGATTGCGCCGCAACCGAAGTAGACGAGTGTTTTCAGGCGCAGTTCCCTGACTTCATGAATGTCCAGACTGTTTTGAAACATGGATGCCCCCTTGTGTTGAATGGTTCCCTCTTGCCGCTAAGGTAACGCGTTTTCCGGGGATGTCAAGGAAATGCCGGCAAAAAATATAAACATGGAAAAGATTGGAAAACTGTTCGCAATTCTGTATGCCGGTCATGGAATTGCCGTGCAAATACAGGTTTCTGCTTTGCACAGGACAAACCCGGAATCATCATCTGAGAACTCCTTTTTCCATGAAATGCTGTTTCCCGGAATCTTGTAAAACTGCATAGTTTATCATGAAAAAAGGCGGTCCGGCAATGTTGGCAGAGTCCGCGGTATTCTGAATATCCAGCGTATTGGCGCCTTCCTTCAGTATTCCCGGCGGGATTTCAAATTCCTGAACATTCCAGCCGAAGCGCTGAAACGGATTTTTCCCTTCAAAGATGCTGTTCCCGTTTAATTCGATCCGAATCGGGCATTTTTCGTTACTGTCATCATCCTGTCCGCAGATGACAAGTTTATAACGGGCGTTCAGCTGCTCTGTTTTTAAGAAAAAAGAGGCGCTCATTTTTGATATTTTTGTTTTCTTCCCTTTGACATATGTCGCAAGACGCTTTTCACAGCGGTAAGTATAAAGAAGCGGATTTGCACCGCCGCCGAAATCGTAAGGAGTCAGAAGAATATCTTTTCCCTGTTGAAAATTCGTTTCTTTCTCCGCATATTGCCGGATCTGTTCCGTATTTTTCACAAAGACACTGGAGTCAATTTTTTCCGCGTTTGCCAGACTCCGTTTGAAAAGGCTGAAATAATTCCGGAATGTGGTCCATTTGTCCAGCGCCGGATTTCGCCGTGCTGCTGCCTTGTAAAGTTTTTCCGCCTGATGCATGATCGTATTGATTTTTTGTTGATTTCGGATGAAATAGGGTGTGATCTGATAACCGTATTCATTCATTTTTATAAGTTCCTCCGTGACTTTTTGCGTTTCCATGTAACTTTCTTTTCCTATCAGGGAACTGAATGCCTGGCGGATCGAGCGTGCCGCATTGTATGCCGCCGGATTATGCCAGTAATCCGCAAAGGTCAGGGTGAGCATCAGGAATTGCGGTTGATTGGTTCCGAGAAGGGCTCCGGCGATTTTCTTTTCCATCCCCTTGTAATACCACTGCGGCCATGCGGTAACTTCTTCCGTAAAGAAATGCCAGCGTTCAATATTCGAACCACCCCCGAAAATAAGGAGGAAGGGGGAGCGTCCATAACTCATTTCCGCCCACTTCACATCGGCGGGAAGGATGGAGGTGGAACATACGCGCGGACCGTTCCAGACGAAGTTGATTTCAGGAGAAAGTTTCCGGACTCGTTTCAAATATTCGTCCCGGTCATCAGGATAAGCCGGCGCAGCGTGAGGTCCCCAGTACATCGGCGGGCAGAAATAAAATTTTGCTTTCGGATATTTCTCCCAGAGTTTTTCCGCAATTGCGCTGATGAATGCGAAGTCGGCATCGCCTCCGTTTGGATATTTCTCAATCTCCTTTGGATTGCGGGGATAGCGGACGTCATCGTACTGGAACATGAAACTGCCTCCATTGGAAATGACATTTTCAGCCTGTCTGTAAATGACTGCGAAATCTGCCGCTGAGGAACTGTCCAGTTTTGCTGCTGGTTTCCCTTCGATTGGATGCGTTGTGATGCACCATTCAATTCCCAGCGGCATGAATATTTTCCCCATTTCCCTGTAATCCTTGAGATATTCCTCTCCTGAAACTTTTCTCCATTCCTTCCAGTTTCCCCGTGTCCCCGTCAGACTCCATGGACGGATCAGAAGCATGATGTCAAGTTTGTAAAGCAGGTGCAGCTTCGCCCATTCTTTTTTTGTAATGTTTTTAAAATCACTGAATCCGCTCCAGTAGCCGCGGTGCGCAGTTGCCGGGTAGTCATAAATTTCCGCACTGCGCATGGCCGGACCGTCCATAGTTTTGTCCGTCAGCTGCAGAAATGATCCCGTCGCCCAGCTCAGCCCGGTTTTGTCGAATGCTTTCAATACGATCCGCTTTTGTTTCGCATCGGCGCTCAGATGATAAGCCTGAGCCCGGGGATGCCTCTCCGGGGAGAGCTGCAAGATAAGATTGACTTTGTCTGTCTGGAGGTTTTTCCCAATGCGGCTTTTTCCGCCGAGTTCTGCAATGCGTTCCTGAATGAATTGAATCCGCAGATCATCTTCCGCAATTCCGTCTGGAACGATGTGGACATTCTTCAGAGAAATCCATTCCTCGCCATATCGCGCTTTCTGAGGAGCGGGATAAACACTTCCCATATAGTGTGGAAAAGAGACTGCCTTTGGCTTTTCCGTTGTCTTTATCCTGTCCGTTTTCCTGGAGTTTTCCGTTGTCTTTATCCTGTCCGTCTTCCTGGAGTTTTCCGTTGTCTTTATCCTGTCCGTTTCCTCCGATCCGTCTGTTGTACAAATTAATAAATCGGAAATTTTTCCATAGCGGATTTCGCTCATGCCTTTGCTGTTGATGCCGGAAATCAGGAAGATGCCGTTTCGGACCTTGAAGGTGTGAATGTCTTTCAAACCACTTTTGCATGTTTCGGAGGGCGTGCCGAATCTGTAGTTCCGGAAAATTCGCAGCATTCCGGATTTGCGTTCAATCTGATAGAAAATACCTTTCTCAATTACGGGAATGCCATTGCCATTTATTACGACATCCGGACTCGCCCCGTTTGTGAATCCTGTCGGAGAGTTCTGGAAAAACAGATAAGTTTTTTTCCGGTTGGCTGGATATCCGGAAAGAGTTGCTGCCGCAATGTCCGGCCGTTCATCTCCATTCAGATCGCCGACGGCGATATCCTCAATGATCAGCGGTGTTTTCAGTTCTGCAAATTCGTTCAGTTCTCTTGGAATGAATTTCATTTTTTCGTAGAACGGAGCATAGTACAGACGGATAAGCGGCCTGTCCCTGACGGTAAAAATCACATCGTTTTCTCCATCCAGATTCAGATCATGAATAAATCCCGCATTGTTGTCATTTTTCCGGGGACCATAAAAATATCCGTGTCCGATTCGATCCGGGGGAGTAAAACGGCGGAGACAGGCTCCATTGAGAATGTCGAACGAGTTTCTTGCAGACAACTTGCCGATAAAGCAGGAGCTTGTCCATTGATTGGCACTCTGACTTATGAGAGGGGTTTGATAGCAATCATCCGGATTGAAAATGAAAATCCTCTGTTTGTCCCCTGTGACAACGATGTACTTCTTTCCGTTGATATCTCCAATGTTCAGATTTTTCCCGATGCCGTTCTGAACAGGAGTGACAATATTCGCTTTTCCCGTTTCTCCGCCTTTGCCGCCGAGAAAGATTTCCAGGAATGTCTTCCCGTTTCTGTTCGTCATTAAAATGACATCCTGCTGTTTGTCATGATCGATATCCGCAATCTCCGATTTTATGATTCGCGCATTTGTCGTGATTATGCCTGCACTCAGATGCGCAACGCATGAAAGCAGGAAAACCGTCGTTCTTTTCTTCTTTATGAGTTTCATGGTGGATTCCTTGCATAAGCCGTGTTATTTGTCATGCCACATTCCCGCATTTGCGATACCCTTGACGGGGCCGGAGATGTACTGCATCAGATAGAAAAGCTGATCGCCGTTTGTCAGACCATAACTGCCGCTCCATTTCATATAGGCTCTTCTGGAAACATTTTGCAAAGAGCGGACGGCTCCGTTTTCAAATCCGGCCAGAAAGTTCCATTCATGCGGAAATGTCGGATAAGTTCCCGTATAAGGAGAGCAGTAAAGCAATCCCCCTTCGGAATAGTCTCCCATTCTGTAGCCCCTTCTTTTTTTATCGGCGTTGATCTGTGCATACGAATTTGTGATATCCGTGGCCCGCAGGGTATAGGTTGCATCGAAAAAGACATTTTTCACCTGTGGACAGTTTTTCAAATTATAGGAGACCCTCTGTCCGCCAAGTGTATAATCCGGCTTTTTCCAAGAGGAGCATTGGAGAACTCCCGGGGAAACATATTTACCGGCGGCAAACATGCCTGACACCGTGGTTGTGCACCACATCCCATTCTGGTAAAGCATGCGTCCGCTTTGCCAGGTCCCGGCGACACTGCTGTTTTGTGTCGTTACCGGCCCGTATTCCTTATTGTCAATGGAGTAGGAGGAAATTCCGGTAATAATCTGCCTCATATTGCTCATGCATGCGACAGTCTTCGCTTTTTCTTTTGCCTTGTGGAATCCGGGGAGAAGCAGCGCGGTCAGAATTGCGATGATGGAAATTACAATAAGCAATTCAATTAATGTGAATTTATTTTCTGGCTGTTGATTCATCTTGTCATATCTCCTGCGCAGTTTTTGATGCATCGCGGGGAAGATTTTTGATGTGATGCGGGACAAAAATCCGGCACCCCTTTTCCCAGATGTAATCCGAGGCGACTTCCGCTATATGACGGAAGTTTTCCAGAACGGTCGGGATCGCGACTTTGTAATGGCGGATGGAATCATCATTGTCAAAGTCTCCGTAAAAATAATCGCGGTTGAAGGTATAGCCTTGGTCATGCAGGAAGGCGAATACGGATTCTGCCATTTCCGCAGAAGGAGAGAGCAGCAGAGCCGGTGAATTTTTCAGGCGGCGTGAATCAAAATCGGCAAGCTGCTTGCAGTTATATGGAAGATTATGCTGTTTGAATTCGATCAGGCGGAAAAAACGCCGGTATTTTTCACAGGCGTCCATGAACCCGCTTCTTCGTTCCGTCCAGACAAACCGGTTGGAACTTTCCTCTGCAAACGGCATGTCAAGCAGGCCGACAGGCGTATGCTCCGGCAAATGCGCAAGAAGCGCGTCCGCAAGGTCAAAAGCGGCCTGGCGGTGGTTGACTGAAACAAAATCACAGTCCGGATAGTAGCGGTTCAGAAGCAGAAAACGTGAACGGTCGCCGACGATTTCAGTCGCATGTTCAAATTCTTCGCGCGACAGATTGTTCCACAGAATCCGGCGATAGCGGCGGAGGATTTCCGGTGAGCGTTTCACATCAGAAATATTCAGAATTTTCCGTTTGTCCTCCGGCACGAGCTGAAAGAGCCGCCCGAACATCGCATAGAAGTTTAACGAGGAATCCCAGTCGGCAAGATGGCGCATCAGAAGCTCAATATGAACAATGAAGGCCGCGCATTCTTCGATTTCCGGTGCATTGGTCACAAAGGTTCCGCCTCGTTTCGAGGCAGTTAACACTCCGTCGCGGAGAAGTTCCCCCATCGCACGGTTCAGTGTCGCACGCGTGACGGCGTAGCGTTTCACAAGCTTGTCGCGTGGAGGCAGTTTGTCTCCTGGCTTAAGATCTCCGCGCTCAAGCATTTCGTGCAGATCATTGATGATCTTCTGGTATTTCGGGACAAAAAGATTTTCCATTTCGAACCATCCTTATTCACAAGTATTAATTATAATCCTGATTTCTTTTTTGTCAAGATAAAAAAGATAGTTTTATAATAAAAACTAGTTTTATTTTTCTGCCGCTGCGTAATTTTGTGCATGGTGACTGCATCACCGACAGTCAAACGGATAGATCTGACTGGTGCAGATTTTGTTTTGCCGGCATGCGGCAGCAAGAGTCTCTGGAACTATGAAATATAAATTTCTGGAAGCTGTGAGAATCTCTGCGATTGACATCCGCTGCATTCATGCGGGTTTTGCAGGCAAAGCATTAGGAGTCTGAACCGGAAGTGTCTGGCGCTAAAACGTCGTGCTTTCCCGGACCCCGATGTCTTTCAGGTGGGAAACATCGTTCCAGCAGCAGAGCTGCCAGCGGTCGCTGCGCTTGCAGAAACGGCTGTAGGAGACGTTGCTGATCAATGGCAGGAGAGAAGTCGCCGCCACCGGCCCGACAATATGTTTGAAGACGGAACGCATGACCCCTCCGTGCGTGACGAGAAGCACCCTTCCTCCGTCATGTTTCTCCGCCAGACGCTCCAGACATCCGGCGACACGTGCATCGAACTCATTGTGAGATTCGCCGCCGGGAACGGAAACCTCTCCGCTTTCATATTTGAAACAGTTCATGATCTCAGGGTATTCCACCCATAGCTCCCTGCACGGCTTGCCTTCCAGAATTCCCAGATGCCACTCCCGGAGCTCTTTCAGCGGTTCCGGGTGCATTCCGATCGTCCCGGCGATTGCCACCGCCGTCATCATGGCCCGTTTCAGGTCGCTCGAATAAAACGCGTCGAAACGTTCTCCCGCCAGACGGCGCGCCGCCGCCCGGGCCTGAAGAAGACCGGTTTCGTCCAGTTCTGTGTCGAAATGTCCCTGAAGGCGGCCCGCGATGTTTTCGGCAGTCTGGCCGTGGCGGATCATTGTAAAATCTGTTTCCGGCATGGATGCTCCTCTTCTCTTTATTGAAACGGAAAAATGCGACGCATTTTCCCCGTGGTCAAGGGCCTTCCGGCCCTTGCGCGGTCCGGCTGCGGAAGCCGGCCGCCGCAGGCGGAATCCCCGATACGAGCGTATGCTCTGCACCGGGGCCGTTCATTGAAGCGGAAAAATGCCGCGCATTTTTCCCCGTGGTCAAGGGCCTTTCGGCCCTTGCGCGGTCCGGCTGCGAAAGCCGGCCGCCGCAGGCGGAATCCCCTGATCTCCCTGTCATAAAAAAGCGCACCGGAGGTTGTCCGGTGCGCTTCTGGAAGAATCGATTCCGCGATTACTTCTTCATGAGTTCTCCAACCTGTTTGTAGAACTCCATGCGGCGTGCCGCGTCCGCTTCCGCCTTCTGATACAGCGTTTCCGCGTCGGCGGGCGCTGTCTTGAGCAGGGATTTGTAACGGCCTTCACTGCGGATGAACTCCTGGAAGTTGCCGGTGGGCGCCTTCGCATCCCAGGTGAAGGGTTTCTCCGCGTTCGGGTTGAAGCGGTAGAGCGGCCAGTAGCCGCAGTCCACGGCGCGCTTCTGCTCGACCTGGGTCTTGCTCATGTCGATGCCGTGCGCAATGCAGGGCGCATACGCCATGATGATCGACGGGCCTCTGTGGGCTTCGGCTTCCTGGAACGCCTTGAGGGTCTGGAGTCTGTCCGCACCCATGGAGATCGAGGCGACATAGACGTAGCCGTAGCTCATGCACATGAACCCGAGGTTCTTCTTGGCGAGATGTTTGCCGCCCGTCGCGAATTTCGCGACCGCCGCGATCGGCGTGGACTTGGAGGCCTGTCCGCCGGTGTTGGAGTAGACCTCGGTGTCGAGGACGAGGATGTTCACGTCGCGGCCGGAGGCGACGACGTGGTCGAGTCCGCCGTAACCGATGTCATAGGCCCATCCGTCGCCGCCGAGGATCCAGACGGACTTGTCCACGAAGTAATCCTGGAGTTCCTGAATCTTCTCGAGAATCGCCTTGCCTTCGGGGCAGGCGTTCCTGATCGCTTCCGGAAGAACCGCCTTCACGGCATTCTGCGCGGCGACCGCTTCCGGACCTCTGGAATCCCAGAGCTCCATTGCCTTGCCGAGAACGTTCTTGAGCGTGTCGCAGGCGTTTTCGCAGGCGAGAACCTTTTCAACGTTGAGCTTGAGGGTCGCACGGTTCTGATCCACGGAGAGGCGCATGCCGAGACCGAATTCGGCATTGTCCTCGAAGAGGGAGTTCGCCCAGCTCGGGCCTCTGCCGTCCTTGGTCGTGGTGTAGGGAATGGTCGGGAACGTTCCGCCGTAGATGGAGGAGCAGCCCGTCGCATTCGCGATGATCATGTTGCTGCCGAAAAGCTGGCTCATGAGTTTGACATACGGCGTTTCGCCGCAGCCCGCGCAGGCGCCGGAGAACTCGAAGAGCGGCTTCCTGAGCATCGCGCCCTTGACCGTCGACGGGGAGAACGAGCCGAGAACGTCGTCGGGCAGGGAATCGAAGAACTTCTCATTGGCGTTTTCACCGGCCGCGCGCTCTTTTTCGAGCGTGGACCATGTGAGAGCTCTCTTCTCGGGCTTGGTCGGGCAGGTTTCCAGGCAGACGCCGCATCCGGTGCAGTCTTCGATGTAGACCTGGATCTTGAAGTTGTAGGCCGGATCTTTCTTCGGCTTGGATTCGATCGTCTTGAACGTCGCGGGAGCGCCGGCGAGATCCTTGGGATCG
Source organism: uncultured Victivallales bacterium (assembly GCA_944391115.1). Classification (GTDB taxonomy): domain Bacteria; phylum Verrucomicrobiota; class Lentisphaeria; order Victivallales; family UBA1829; genus UBA11452. The sequence continues at coordinate 59,730 of CALXSJ010000011.1, forward strand.
ATGAGCTTGGCGCGAATCGCCGCGTGCGGGCAGGACATCGTGCACATGTTGCACTGGATGCAGTTGTCGGAGTTCCAGATCGGAACGCGCGGCGCGATGCCGCGTTTTTCGAGACAGCTCGTTCCGGTCGGCAGTGTGCCGTCCACGGACATCGCGGACACCGGAACCGTATCTCCCTTGAGGTGCATCAGCGGCTTGATGATCGACTTCGCGAACGGAATCGCATCATCGCTGATGAGCTGCGGCGGGACGTAGCAGGAGACGCCGTCCAGCGTCGCGGGAACCTTGACCTCCTGGCACGCGTCGACGGCCAGATCGATCAGCTTCAGGTTCATGTTGACGACTTCGTCGCCTTTCTTCTTGAAGGTCTTCTTCGTCATTTCCTGCATGCCGACGTAGGCCTTGTCAAAGGGAACGATGCCGGAGACCTTGAAGTAGGCAACCATCATGACCGTGTTCGCACCCTTGCCGCGGAGCCCGGGCTGGCTTCTGATGATCGCTTCCGCATTGATGTTGTAGAACTTGATCTTCTTGGAGATGATCGTTTCCTGCATGTCGCGCGTCAGCTTCGAGAAGACTTCGTCGTTGCTGTAATGGCTGTTCAGCAGGAAGGTTCCGCCCTCCTTGATGCCTTTGAGCAGATCGTAGCGCCCGATGTAGGAGGCGCTGGAGCAGGAGACGAAATCCGGAGAGGTGATGAGGTAGGTGCTCTTGATCGGCTTGTCGCCGAAACGGAGATGGGAGACCGTCACACCGTAGGATTTCTTGGAGTCGTAGGAGAAGTAGGCCTGGGCATACTTGTCCGTATTGTCGCCGATGATCTTGATGGAGCTCTTGTTCGCGCCGACGGTTCCGTCGCCGCCGAGACCCCAGAACATGCAGTTCGTGGTGCCTTCCGGCTCGGTCGTGATCTCCTCGTCGATCTTGAGCGAGAGGTTCGTGACGTCGTCGTCGATGCCGACTGTGAAGCCGTGGAAGCCGCCTTTCTCAAGGTGCTTGTAAACCGCGAGAACCATCGAGGGCGTGAACTCCTTGGAGGAGAGCCCGTAGCGGCCGCCGATGATCGTGAGACCCATGCCTTCGAGAGCGACTTTGACATCCAGATAGAGCGGCTCGCCGATTGCGCCCGGCTCTTTGGTGCGGTCGAGAACCGCGACTCTCTTCGCCGTGGCGGGGACAAGAGCCCGGATCGCCTCGACGGAGAACGGACGGAACAGGCGGACCTTGATCAGACCGTATTTCGTGCCGCGTTTCGCATTGAGGTATTCGATGGTTTCCTCGATCGTTTCACAGCTGGAGCCCATCGAGACAATGATGTCGGTGGCGTCCGGCGCGCCGACATAGTCGAAGAGGTGCATCGGACGGCCTGTGACGGCGGCAACCTTGTCCATGTATTCCTGGACGATGGCGGGCAGGGCGTTGTAGAACTTGTTGACCGTTTCACGGCCCTGGAAATAGACGTCGGGATTCTGCGCGCCGACTTTGCAGATCGGCTTTTCGGGACGGAGCGCCCGGTCGCGGAACTCCTGGATGTACTGCGGCTCGACGAGCTTTGCGATGTCCTCGTAGGAGATCTCCTCGATCTTGTGGAGCTCGTGGGAGGTCCGGAATCCGTCGAAGAACGAGAGGAACGGAACTTTGCCCTTGAGCGTGGAGAGGTGGGCGACAAGCGCCATGTCCATCTCCTCCTGCACGGAGGCCGCGGAGGTCAGGGCGAAACCGGTGTTGCGGCAGGCCATCACGTCGGAGTGGTCGCCGAAGATCGCCAGCGACTGACAGGCGAGGGAACGTGCCGTCACATGGAAGACGCAGGGAAGCATTTCACCGGCGATCTTGTACATGTTCGGGATCATCAGGAGCAATCCCTGGGAGGCGGTATAGGTGCTGGTCAGAGAACCCGCGGCAAGCGCGCCGTGCACCGCGCCCGCGGCGCCGGCCTCGGACTGCATTTCCATCACGGAAACTTCCTTGCCCCAGATGTTCTTCTTTCCCTGGCTCGCCCATTCGTCCACGTATTCACCCATGGTCGAAGACGGGGTGATGGGGTAAATTGCGGCCACTTCGCTCAGCGCGTAAGCCACATGCGCGGCGGCATAATTGCCGTCAACAGTGATTTTTTTCCCTGCCATCAGTTTATCTCCTTGACATTGCAGTTATTATGGTTTAGGGTCATTGAAAATACTGAATGATTGATAAATTTTTCTTCACAAACTTGATCCTTAAGATACACCCTCATTGCCAGATTGTCAACATCTCATTCGGAAATATTTTCCTCTTCCCTGCGGAAAACTGCGATCTCCTCCGGGCCTCTTTCTGCCTGTGCCGGGGGCCGGATTCCGCATCGGAAGAAAATTGAATCAGGGGATTCCGGCAAAAAAAAACTCCGGCAGGTTTTGCCGCCGGAGTTTCCGCAGAGTCGGGACGAATTACTGTTTCTGCGCGTCCAGAGCCTTTTGAATCGCCTTTTCAAGAGAGGGGTTTTTGCCCCATGTCGCGCCGGGAACCGCGTGTGACTTCTTGATGGCTTCATTTGCTTTCACAATATCTTTTTTCTGGTAGAAATAGATCGAAGCGATTCTGGAATAGGCGCTGGCCTTCCAGCTCGGATTGAGATTTCCGGAAAGTGCGAGTATCCCTTCCAGAGTTTTTATGGCATCGTCGTATTTTTTCTGCGCCGTATAGAAATCCGCAAGGGCTCCGTTGTTCGCGGCCTGCTGGTTCACCTGCAGCTTCGGCAGAGCCATCGCCGCATCAAGGTATTTCTTCGCCTCGTCATATTTTTTCTGAGCGATCAGAAACCTTGCCAGCTCATGAAGCGCCGTCATCGTGGCGCCGGCATAGGCTCCCTTGATTTCCACCGCTTTTCTGAAGGAGGCTTCCGCTTCCGCCAGTTTCTTTTCTTTTCTCAGCTGACGGCCGCGATTGAGCTCCAGGTCAATCTGGAGAGCAGCAATCGACGGACGCACGCGGGAAGAGGGATCCGGAACAGCCAGAAGAGCCGCCAGGGTTTTCTCCGCTTCGGCATCTTTCTTTTCCCGCATTTCTTTTCTCGCCTTGCTGATATAGATATTGCAGCGGAGATCCTTGATCCAGGACTTCTGCGTCTGCGGAAGGACGGTGGACGCTTCCGCCTCGTCAAGCTGCTTCAGCGCTTCGTCGTATTTCTGCAGACGGCCGCCAAGATTGTTGGCCGGCTCCCGGAAAACGATTGCGTAGTAAAAAGGAGATGCTTTGGAAATGTTCAGAATATTCCGGTAAGCGGCCAGAGCCTCATTGACTTTGTTCTGTGCAAAGAACAGTCTGCCAAGGCAGGCATTGGCTTCCGCCCGGTAATTCGGATGCAATGCTTCATCCTTGCTGATGGTTTCGAACTGTTTTCTGGCCTCGTCATATTTTTTCTGGAACTGATAAACCCTGCCGATGCCGAGAGTTGCAACTGCCCTGATTGCCTGCGACGGTTTTTCCGCGGCAAGAGTTTTCTGATAGTATTCCAGCGCTTCGTCATATTTCTTCATGTTTACAAGAATTCCGGCGCATGAATTCGCCGCATCCAGCTCATAGTTGGATTTGCTTCCGATTGCGACCGCTTTCTTGTATTCCGCTATGGCTTCCGCTCTTTTGCCCTGCCAGCTCTTGTAATGTCCGATGTAGGTCTGGGCTGCGGCTTTCTGCGTAGGCGTCATTTTGTCGTTGGCAAGAATTTCAGCCATCTTCTTTTCCGCTTCAGCCCAGCTCTTTTTGGCGCGGAAGGCTTCCGCCCAGTTGAATGCCGCCTGATACTGCTGTGCAGGCGTCTGCGCCAGTTTTGCAGCCTCTTCATACGCTTTGAAGGCCTCATCGTATTTTTTGGCGGAAGCTGCCTTCCGGGCGGCCTGGAAGGCTTGATTGTAGTTGTCAAATGCGCCGAGAGTGAATACGGCAAATGCAAGCGCCGCTCCGATGAAAAGTGATTGTCGTTTCATGCATACTCCTTATTTTTTGGGGATATTTCCGAATATAGAATGGATTTTGGTGGATTGCAAGGTTCTCTTTGGGAAAAATAAGAGAAAATGTTTATCTCTGAGTTCTGAATGAATGATTTCCGCCGTTTACGAGCCCACTTTGGAACGTGCCGGATGGATCGAATCCCGTTCCGCGGATTCCGCTGTTTGCCGGATCATTTCGTCCGCGCGGCTCTTTTGCGGGAAATCTCAGCACTTGCCGCTTGACAAACCAGGGGAATGAGAGTAGTTTGTTCCCGGAACAAACCAGTGGGGTGAAGTCATGAAACTGAAAAAAACGCTTGCCGACAAGCTGGACAAGAAACTTTATGTGATTGAATCCGGCGCAACAATCCGTGACGCGGCGAAAAAGCTGACCGGCATGAATACCGGTTATCTGATGGTCGTGGAAAAAGATTCGGAGCCTCTCAAATTCATCGGAATCATCACGAAAAGCGATATCGTCCGTTCCGTCAGCGCGAACTGTTCAAATCCGGATGCCGACAAAGTCGATGATTTCATGACCCGCCAGATGATTGTTGCCGCCTGCGAGGACGATGTGGAATATGTGATGAACGTCATGGTCCGTCATGACATCAGTTTCCTGCCCGTGATAGAGGGCAAGGCGATCGGAGGCGTGATTTCCCGGGCGGATATTCTCGAATCCCTGAACGTGGAACGCGACATTGAACTGCACTGGCTGTCGGATTATTCCGGCGTCAGCTACAAGAATCAAGTTTACTGACGGCAACGTCCGGATGATCTGAAAGGAGTGAAATCGGAGAGTTATGGAACAGTGTGAAACGGTCCGGATCGGAATGATCGGATTGGGGCCCCGTACGGAGACGCTTCTTGCGTCAATTTTCGCTCTGGCGGGAAACGGCGAAGTGAAAGTGACAGCTGTCTGCGATCTGATAGACGAGCGAATTGCGAAGATTCTGGGGATTCTTGAGAGTCACGGCGCGGAAAAGCCCGCCGTCTACAAGGATTATCATGAACTGATCGCGGACCGGAATGTGGACGCAGTGCTTGTCCCCACGTCCTGGAATTCGCATCTCCCGATTGCCTGCGATGCGATGCGGATGGGAAAATATGTCGGAATTGAAGTCGGCGGAGCGGCTTCCGTCGAGGAACTCTGGCAGCTGGTGCATGCCTCCGAGTCGACCGGGGTTTCCTGCATGATGCTGGAGAACTGCTGCTACGGACGGAACGAACTGCTGGTTCTGAACATGGTCCGCCGCGGCATGTTCGGAGAGCTGATTCACTGCGCCTGCGGCTATGAACACGATCTGAGCGAAATGGCCTGCACTGTGGAATCCGGACATGAGCGCGCGATTCACAATCTGCGGCGCAATGCCGATCTGTATCCGACGCACGGGCTCGGTCCCATCGCGAAGATTCTGCGGATCAACCGCGGAAACCGCTTTCTCAGCCTGACGTCAACCGCTTCCAAGGCACGCGGCTTCGCCTGCTTTGCCGAGGAAAAGGGCTGGAAGGGAACCCAGGGAAACCGTGTGTTCAATGAAGGCGATGTGATTACAACGGTCATCCGCTGCGCGAATGGTGAAACAATCACCATGACTCACAGCGTTTCTCTGCCAAGGCCCTATTCCCGGGACGGAAGGGTGCAGGGTACCAAGGGGATCTGGATGGAGGACACTGGCGGAATTTATGTCCATGGAATCAGTCCCTGCTATGAAAAACTTGACGTCGCCGGCAATCCTTATCTGGTGCACGAGTGGAACAAAACCTCCGATTTCTATGAAGAATACGATCACCCGATCTGGAAGGAATACCGGGACAATCCTGTCGGGGGGCACGGCGGCATGGATTCGCTGGCGCTCCGGGCGTTTTTCGACGCCGTGCGCAGACGCTCCGTGACGCCGATCGACGTTTACGACTGTGCCGCCTGGATGAGTGTGACATGCCTGTCGGAGCAGTCGATTGCGACCGGAAGCATGCCAGTTGCCTTTCCCGACTTTACGAACGGAAAATGGATCAGCCGCCGTCCGGAAATTCCGAACCGCTGGTCGCTGAATGAAATTTACGGGGAATGTTTCCAGTCCTGAACTGACCGCGGGGGGGAGGAGCTTTTCCGCCGGAAGCGGAATCCTGTATCCCATGGGCGGCATTGCCGCTGCCGTCTCGGAAAGATATCGTGAGATGGATTCCGCGGCGGCGTTTCTGCATTCATGAAGGGAAGTTTTCCCGTATCTCCGGGGCGGGATTTTGAATGCCGGGCGTCTTGCAGTCCGCCGGAAGGGGACGGCAAAGGTTTCAAGGAAGGAATATCGGGCGTTCCGGACTTCTCAGGAAATTGCCGGAAGCAGGAATCCTTCGCGGAAACGTTCCCCGCCACAGGCCGGATGGATGGAGGCGGCAGCTTCCGGGAATTTCATCCTTGAATCTTGTGCGTTCCGCGGTGCGCGGCTGCGCGTCGGCTTCCGGCGGATTATTCGTCCCCGAGGAATTTTCCCCGCGAGATGTAATTCCGGATGTAGTCCGCAACCGTATCTTCCAGCGGCGTGACCTGATCCGTATAACCCGCTTCCCGGATTTTCGTGATGTCCGCGCAGGTGTAATACTGATACTTCCCGCGCAGATGAAGCGGCATTTCGATGTATTCGATATTCACAGGCTTGTCCATGGCCTTGAAAACCGCCGTTGCAAGCGAGTTCCAGGTTTCCGCCCGTCCGCTTCCGATGTTGTAAATGCCGCGGCAGCGGTTTTCCAGCAGGAACATCACCATCTTGACGGCGTCTTTCACATAGATGAAATCCCGTTTCTGTTCGCCGTCCGCGTACTCCGCGCGGTAGGATTTGAAGAGTCCGACCTTGCCGGTGTCCCGGATCTGTTCATAAGCGCGGCAGACCACGCTGCGCATTTCCGCTTTATGGAGTTCATTCGGTCCGAAGACGTTTGTATATTTCACACCGGTGATTTTCGAGAGAAGTCCCTGGCGTCTGGCCCAGAGATCGAACATCTGCTTGGAATAGCCGTACATGTTCATCGGGCGCAGCTGTTCCAGATGTTCCTCGTCGTCGCGATAGCCCTGTTCTCCGTCCCCGTAAGTCGCAGCGCTGGATGCGTAGAGGAAACGCACATTGCGGGAGACGGAATAGAGCGCAAGCGTTTTTGTGTATTCGAAATTGTTTCCGATCAGGTAGGTTGCGTCCTTTTCGGTCGTCGAGGAACACGCACCCATATGGAGAATGCACTCCACGTCACGGGGGAGGGCGCCCGAGAGGAGACGTTCCAGGAACACGTCTTTTTCCATATAGTCCGCAAAGGAGAGCGCGCGCAGGTTTTTCCATTTTTCGGAGGTTCCGAGATGATCCACCGCGAGGATGTCGCTGATTCCCATTTGATTCAGTTTCCAGATCAGAGCGCTTCCGATCAGACCCGCCGCACCTGTCACAATGTATTTCATGGTGTTGTTCCTCCTTGTTTTCTGATTACCAGTCGTAATAGACGGGGCCGCTGTCTCCTCCCCGCAGACTTTCCTGCAGGGCTTCGCTGCGTGATGTTCCGCCGTCGCGCCACGGGAAAATGCGTCCCTCGCTGCTGGTGTCGTTCAAGGGGCGCGAAACGTCGCGGAGTCTCGCCTTGCGTTTCGCCCGCTCGCTGCCGCTGAAATCCAGCTGATCGAGGAGGGAGCCCGTTTTTTTCTTTTCTTCCTTTTCCTGCGTGCTTTTCTTCGCTGTTGCAATATCCGCGAACGGATCCTCATCGGACTTGCAGGATGCGAAGAGAAGCGGAAGCATACCGCAGAGGATTGCGAAACAAAGTTTTTTCTTCTTCATCATTTTCTTCCCTCAGATATGGCGGATAATCACCATGGTCTGGTCGTCTTCCTGGCCTTCCCCGTTCGGCGTTTCGGCGAATGTGTCCACCGTATTGATCACGTTGTAGATCAGATCCTCGGGAGAATCGCCCCGGAGACAGGATTCCTTGTAGAGTTCCGTCAGGCGTTTCACCCCGAAGTATTCTCCGGTTTTCGGCGAGGTCGCCTCGTTGACGCCGTCCGTGAACATCAGCACGGACATGGTGGGCGTGAATTCCATATTGAAACAGTCGAAATCGGAAAGCTCGCTTGGCAGAATTCCCAGCGCGGAGCCGTCCGGATAGATCACGCGGATATGTTCACGGACATAGACCAGGAGTTCCGTATGGCCGCCCCTTGCATATTCCAGAGTCATGTCATGACGGTTCAGCAGGCAGCATCCCAGGGTGATGTAGCGTTCATCGCCCGTGTCGCGGTAGAGATTGTCGTTCAGTTCCAGAAGCAGGTCCTTGAGCGAGGTGAAGCGGTCGATGTTGGAGCGGATGAAGCTGCGCGTCATGAACATGATCATGCAGGCGGGCACTCCTTTTCCGCAGGCGTCTCCGATTACGATCAGAAGGCGGTCGTCGTCAATCTGGACGAAATCGTAAAAGTCGCCGCTGACCTCCTTCGAGGCGCGCGTGAACGCCTGCACGGAGAAACGCCCCCATACGGGGAAGCTTTTCGGGAGGAGTGATTTCTGCAGATTGCGCGCAAATTCCAGTTCCTGATTGATCCGCTGCTGTTCGCTTAAATGGGCGTATGCGGCGAGAATGTTCTGGGCCAGAACCACCTGGGTGGAGATGAACTTGAAGCGGGCCAGCTGGTCGGAAGTGAAGGCGACGGAGTCGCGCTCTCCGCTGTTGACCGCACACATGACGCCGCTCACAATGCCTTCGCTGACAAGCGGAACGGCCATCAGGCAGTCGATCGGAACGAGGGGATCCGCCAGATTCATCCGTTCGTCGTTCATCGCATCTTCCATGACGATATCCTGGTTTTTGGCCGCAACCGTGCCCAGAATGCCTTCCCCGATCCGGATGCGCTCGCGCCGGAGCAGTTCCAGAATGTACTTGGGCTTCGTCATGACGTAATTCGAGGTTTTATGCAGCAGAGGGAAGGGGCCGGATACGCCGGCCGCGCGCAGCTGGTCGCCGTCACGCACGAAGATCCCGACGCTCTGTGCGTTGACCAGTTCCGCCACGTAGCGCGCCGTGACGTTCATCCAGTTGTCGAATTCGGCGCGCGTTTTCAGATTGCGGGAGAAGAGTGCGAGAAAATTGCTGATCTCCACGCTGTTGTGCATGGAGTCCCGCAGGCGCCGGCGCAGCAGGATGATCAGCCCTCTCTGGTAGACGCTGATCAGCGCCAGAATCAGAGCGGCCAGTCCAAGAAGCGCCAGAAGAAGTAAAGGAATTTTCATGAAACCCGTTCCGTTTTGTTTGCATTTGACGCAATCAAGCTTAACTTTATTGCATTTCGTGAAATTTTCAATCTGTTTTCATCAGGATAATCGGGAAAATACGGGAGTTTTTATGAAAAAAAAGCGTGCGGACGAGCTTTTGTATGAACACGGACACTGTGAAAGCCGTCAGGAGGCTGCTCTGCTGATTATGGCCGGGAAAGTCAGAAGCTCCGCGGATTCCGTGGTTGCGAAGCCTTCGCAGGAGTTTCCTCCCGATACTGTGCTGCTGGTTGATTCCGGCGGGGAGTTTGTCAGCCGCGGCGCCGGCAAGCTGAAGAATGCGCTGGAACGCTTCGCGCCCGATCTCGCAGGACGGATTGCGGCGGATATCGGGGCGTCCACGGGCGGTTTCACTGATTTGATGCTTGCGCACGGCGCGGAAAAGGTTTATGCCGTGGATGTCGGGAAGGGACTGCTTCACTGGAAACTCCGCTCCGATCCGCGCGTGGTCTGCCTGGAGGGCGTCAATGCGCGTTCTCTCTCCGCTGCGGAAATCCCGGAAGTCGTGGATGTTCTCAGCATGGACGTCTCCTTTATTTCCGCGACGAAGATTCTCTGTGCGGCGGACGGCGTCATGAAGAAAGGGGCTCTGGCTTTTCTTCTGGTGAAACCGCAGTTCGAGGCGCCGAAGCGGGATGTGCCTCCGGGAGGCGTCGTGACCGATCCCGCGGTCCGGAAAGCCGCGCTGGACACGGTTCTGGCATTTGTCTCCGGACATTTGGACTGGACGCTGCTGGATGTTTCCGATTCCCCGTTGAAAGGCCCGAAGGGAAATCTGGAATATGTCGCGGTTTTCCGCAAGAACTCCTGACGGTGCATGCCGTGCAGTGTTTTTTTTCTGCGGGCGGCATACAGGAAATCCTCCTGCGGAAAAAATCTGATTTCCGGCCCTGTCGGCTTTTGCGGGCAGGGCCGGAAACTGTCATAACGCGGCCGCGGATCCGCCGGCGTCGGCGCTTACCGGGAAACGATGCGCTTGACGTTCTTTTTCCCGGCTTTGACAATGACGGGGCCGCCGGAGAAATCCGCGGCTTTCACCGTGAAATCCGGATCTGTGACGCGCTGGTCGTTCAGATAGGCGCCGCCGCCCAGAATCAGCCTGCGCGCCTCGCCGTTGGATTTGCAGAGTCCCGCTTCCACCATCAGTCTGGGGAACCAGAGCCCCTCTTCCGGAATGGCCAGTTCGACGGTCGGCAGATTGCCGAGTCCCGCCTCGCCGGTGTTGACCTTTGCAATGGCGCTGGTGGTCGGGATTTTGTTTTCCCTGTCGGCGAATCCGAATTTCGCGCCGGCGGCGAGATAGGCGTTCGCGGCCTCCTCTTCGCCGTGTGCAAGCGCGGTTGCCTCGAAGGCGAGGATTTCCTTGGCGCGGTTGATGGATGCCGCGCAGATATGATCGACTTCGTCAATCGGAAGTCCAGTGAAGTAGAGCATCAGTTTCCGGACGTCCGCGTCATCGGTGTTGCGCCAGAACTGGTAGTAGTCGAAGACGCTGGTTTTCTCCTTGTCGAGCCAGACCGCGCCGCCGACGGATTTGCCGAACTTCTGCCCTGTGCTGCTGTTGATGAGAAGCGGCATCGTGATGCCGTGCACTTCCTGCTGGGAGAGACGGCGCACCAGTTCCGTGCCCGCCGTGATGTTGCCCCACTGATCCTGTCCGCCCATTTCGAGCTTGCATCCGAATTTCTTGTTGAGCATGTAGAAGTCGTATGCCTGAAGAATCATGTAGTTGAATTCCAGGAAGGAAAGCCCGGTTTCAAGGCGCATCCGCACGGATTCGGCGGTCAGCATCTTGTTGACGCTGAACCTGGACCCGATGTCGCGCAGAAAATCCAGGTAGAGCATGCCGTTGAACCATTCGGCGTTGTTCACGAAAATCGCGCTGTCCTCGGAGATGAAGCGGGAGAGCTGTTTGCGGATGCACTCGGCATTGTGTGCGACGACTTCCTTGGACAGAATGACCCGCGCTTCGCTTTTTCCGGACGGATCGCCGATCTGTCCGGTCGCTCCGCCGACCATGACGATGGGCACGTGCCCCGCCTGCTGGAGGCGGCGCATCGCCATCACGGGAAGAAGGTGACCGACGTGAAGACTGTCGCCCGTGGGATCGAACCCCACGTAATAATAGACCTTTTCCTCAGACAGCATTTTTTTGATTGCATCTTCGGAAGTGTTCTGGTAAATGAACCCTCGGGCCTTCAGATCCTCAAACGGGCACGGCGACATTGTTCTCACCTTTCCTCTATGTTGTTTTATTGCCAGGGTGATGCGGAAATCGTTTAAGTTACCACCGGTTTGCGCGGATTGCAAGCGGGGCTCTTCTTTTTTTTATCAAAAATGCACGCCGCCGCATTCCGGAGGCGGTTCACGATTCCGGCAGGACAATCGCCGTCACTTTCCCTGGAACGGAGAGATAGTTCCGGATTGTCGCATTGACCTGTTTCAGGGTGAGGCGTCCGATTGCGCTGCGGGCGAGAGCCGCCGCCCGATATCCCTTTCCTGTGAATTCATCCGTGACCGCGGCGTTCAGACGCCGGGCGGGAGACTGCATGGAGCTGTCCAGACGGAACAGGATCTGTGCTTTCGCGTCGGCAAACTCCTGCTCCGTCAGCCCCTCCGTTGCGACACGGCGGATTTCTTCCAGGACGAGCTCCTCCAGTCTGGGGACGGATTCCGCATTGGTTCCCGCATAGTATGCGATGCACCCGGCATTGATGCCGGGCATATTGAGGCATCCCGTGTAATAGGCCAGTCCGTTCCGGTTGCGGACGTTCTGGAAAAGCCGCGAGGACATGGACGAACTTGCGGTTTTCAGAATGTCAAGCGCATGCACGTCGCCGGAGAGTGCGTCCGGTCCCGGCATTCCGAGGAAAAGAACCGCCTGCGCCTTGTCCAGTTTCCGTTCTTTCCGGACCGCTTTTTCAGGATATTCCGGCGGCGGTGGCGGCGTGAGGCGGCGCCTGTTCCATTTGCAGGAGGAAAGGATCTCCTCTGCGGCCGCTGCCGCTTCCTTCTCCGTGAGGTCGCCTGCAATCCCGAAGACCGTCTGTTCCGCATTCAGGCAGAGCGTCCGGTAGACCGTATTCAGCTCGGAGGCTTTCACCGCGGCAATGTTCCGGATGATTTCCGCAAGCGGGATGCCGCAGGGATGTCCGGCAAAAAGCGTGCTTGTCAGCAGATCTTCGGCGAGTCCCTCCGGAGAACACTGCTTGACCTTGAGCTCTTCCAGAATTGCAGTGCGCTCCCGCTCCACCGCCTTTTCCGGGAAAAGCGGCGCGGACAGAATGGCACGAAGCAGTTTCACCGTCAGGGCGAGGCTTTCCTTCGGGCAGTTTACCGCGATGCGGACGGATGCCGCGCCCGCTGAGACAGAGAGGTCTATGGCATGGCTGTCGAGGATCGCGTCCAGCTCCTGTTCCGAATATTCGGCGCAGCCGGTGCACAGCGTCGCCGCAATGAGTTTTGTCGCGCCGCGCATGGCCGGTGTTTCATGGCAGGCTCCGCCGGGAAGCATCAGGAAGAGATCAACCAGCGGGAGGGCGGCGTCATGCAGATGGACCAGTCGCTGTCCCCCCTTCAGGGTTTTCATCGTCGGGCGTGCCGGAGAGGGCTTGCGGTATTTTGTTTTCTTTCCTTCCTCGCGGTTCTTCTGCGGAAGCATGTGAACCAGGGTTGCCCTGTCTGGATGAAAATACAGCTTTCCGACCCGGACGATGTCGTCCCGCGAGAGAGTCCGCATCGCCTCCAGATAGGCATCCGCGGCTTCGATGGCGCCTCCGTTCAAAACCGCATTTCCCGCAATCTGCGCAAGTCCCGTTTCCGTGCGCATGGCGCGGAGAAAGTCCGTAGTCTGCTGCGTGATTGTCCGTTCGAGTTCCTCGCGTTCCGGTCCTTTTTCCGTCAGGCCGTTCAGAATGCGGAAGATTTCCTCCGTCAGTTTTTCCCTGTTCTTTTCCAGACAGTTCGCAAAGACGCAGGAGATTCCTCCGGCGGGACCGGAAAGCAGGCAGGTTTCGATGTCAAGGGCAAGCTCCTTTTCGTTCTGGAGAATCCGGGTCAGGCGTGAGCTCATGCTGCCACCGAGGATGTCGCCGAACGCCTCGATTGCGGGAAGGTCGGAGTGCGGGGACGGGGGAATCCGCCAGCCGCAGACCGTGCGGGTCATGGGATCACGGAAGCGGACTGTGGTCTCCCGCTTTGCCATGACGTCCGGTTCCGCGGGGAAGGAGGGTTCGGAAAGATCGCCGGTTTTCCAGTCCGCCGTCCGGCAGTGCAGCTGCTCCATGACCTCGTCCGGATCAACCGCTCCCGCGATCACGTAAAAGGTTCTTCCCGGCGTATAGCGCGCAGCATGATACGCGCGCATCATGTCCCGCGTCACGGTTTCGATCTTCTCCCGGTAGCCGATGACCGGATGGCGGAAGGGGTGCACCTGAAACGCTTCCTGTACAAGCGTTTCGTAAAGAACGCTTTCCGGGGAGTCCTGATACATGGCGCATTCCCGCAGGATGACATCTTTTTCGGAACGGAATTTATCTTCGGGAAAACGCGGATTCCGCAGCATGTCGTCGAGCATCGAGATCCCTTTCCCGCAGCGGCGTGCGGGGAGGTTGATGTAGTAGACAGTGTGGGTTCTGGTCGTGTAGGCGTTCAGGCTGCCGCCGAGACGCGTCACCGTGTCGGCGACGGTGTTGGCCGGAAACTGCTTTGTCCCCTGAAACAGCATGTGCTCCAGAAAATGGGAGAGGCCGCATCCGAGATGCGTTCCTTCGTGAATGCTGCCGGTGGCGACCCAGGCCTGCACGGTGACGGTCGGGGCTTCGTATTTCGGAATGACGAAAACGCGCAGTCCGTTGTCGAAGCGTGCCGACCGGACTTTGCCGGCGAAGCGGGGAATAGGCGTTTTTTTCAAAGCGGAAGATCCTTTTTCATGCAATGAATGGCGGTTTTACGATCGGAATGCTCCGGGCCTCCTCCTCGAATTTCCTGCGGAGAAATCCGGGAATGTCGGGCATGCAGTTGAAGTCGGTCCGTGAATCCTCCGGACTGGCGGAGAGCAGTTCCACGCGGATCATGTTGTAGACGATGTTGCCGATGTCCGGGCCTTCCGTGACGCCCCAGCTTTCCAGAACATCCGGAGCGAGCGGTCCGAACTGCTCCACGGCGTAGGCCAGCGCACCGTCCACCAGCTCCTGACCGGAAATGTGCCGGGAGCCGCGCGGATTTTTTTCGCGGTTGGTCCGCTTGATCGTATAGGTCACGGCGCCGCTGATGAATTCATAGGCGGACGCGTGGTAGCGCTTGTCGGTTTCGACGATTCTGCCAACCGCCTGTGTGAATTTTTCGTCCATGATTTTCCGCCTCCGGCTCCCGTATCCCTGACGGTAATATACAGCGCGTTGGAGAAAAATCATTCCCTTTTTTCCTGAAACACGGAAAATTTTCGACTTGTTCATTGAAAAAACAGGGAAATGACGGTATCTTGTACGGTGCAATCTCAAAAAAGCGAAAGGAGATTCGGAAAATGAAAGTAGTAGTCGCTTATTCCGGCGGACTGGATACGTCGGTCATTGTAAAATGGGTCAAGGAAACCTACAACGCCGAGGTGATCGCCTATTGCGCGGACGTCGGGCAGGAGGAGGAGCTGAGCGGCCTGGACAAAAAGGCCATTGCCACCGGCGCATCCAAATGCTACATTGATGACATCCGGGAGGAATTCGCGCGCGATTTCATCTTCCCGATGATGCAGGCGAACGCCATTTACGAGGGCACCTATCTGCTCGGCACTTCCATCGCCCGTCCCCTGATCGGCAAGAAACTGATTGAGGTGGCGCGCAAGGAAGGCGCGGATGCAATCTGCCACGGGGCGACGGGGAAAGGAAACGACCAGGTCCGTTTCGAACTCACCGCCTATGCGATGGAGCCGAACATCAAGATCATCGCCGCGTGGCGCGATCCGAACTGGAAGTTCCATGCGCGCACGGAAATGATCGAATACGCGCACAAGCACGGCATTCCCGTGACCTCCACCGCCGCGAAGCCTTACAGCATGGACCGCAATCTGCTTCACATCTCCTTCGAGGGCGGCATTCTCGAGGATCCGTGGAACGCGTGCCCCGAGTCCGTTTCCGTTCTGACGACGCCGCTCTCCCAGACGCCCGACACACCCGAGGAGGTTGTCATCGAATTTGACAAAGGCGTTCCGGTCAAGGTCAACGGCGAGGCGCTCTCTCCGGCGGCGCTGATGAAGAAGCTCAACGTCCTCGGCGGCCGGCACGGCGTCGGCAAGATCGACATCGTTGAAAACCGCTACGTCGGCATGAAGTCCCGCGGCGTTTATGAAACCCCCGGCGGAACGATCCTGCACAACGCCCACCGCGCGATGGAGTCCATCACGATGGACCGCGAAGTCATGCACCTGCGCGATTCGCTGATTCCCGCCTATGCGAAGATGGTTTACAACGGCTTCTGGTATGCGCCCGAGCGCGAGATGCTGCAGGCCGCGATCACCGAAAGCCAGAAATTCGTCACGGGCGAAGTCCGCGTGATGCTCTTCAAGGGCGCGTGCCATGTCAACGGCAGACGCTCGCCCTACAGTCTGTATGACGAGGCCCTCTCCACATTCGAGAAGGACGACGTCTACAATCAGCAGGACGCAACCGGTTTCATCCGTCTCAACGCCCTGCGTCTCCGCACGCTGGCGAAGAGCAAACAGAAACGGTATTGATGACGGGTATTGCCGCTCCCGGTTTGGAAGAATCTCATTTTCCCGGGAGACGGCCCCTGAATTCCTTCTGACCCCTGCATGAAAAGTATGCTCCCGCGGACGATATGCCGTCCACGGGAGCATATTTGTATAACTCAGCTTCGTTTCGTCGCTTTCGGATGAGTTGGTCCGGGGATGTTTCCGCAGATTGCGGAATGAAGGATCGTTTTTTGATCAAAGCTGTTTTTCGTCCGGCGGAAAACCCGTACGGACATACCGGAGATTTTCTATTGCGCATCCAGCCATGACGGTAAGAAAGGGCAGGGCCGCCAGATGGTAGCGCGGCATTGCGACCGGACCGGGCATGAAGAGATAATATTCCGCAAAAAGAAGAAACAGGAGAACCAGGAGCCAGTCCCGTTTCACGATGGCGCGGACCAGGGTGAAAGCCGCCAGCAGATACGTGAGCGCCGCCGCAAGCAGAAGCGGCGCGAGAAGACAGGGGAGAAGATAGCTGCCGTTGAAGTAATGGCGGATTCCCGCGGCAAGGCCGTGGCGGTTGATGACATCCCATGTCCCGCGTCCGGTCCGCGTGAGCCCGAGATTCTCCAGAAAGCTCGCCGCGTCCGGAATCAGCACCACCGGGCGGAAATGCAGCGCAAAATAACGGAAGGGATGTTCCCGGACAATCTCCAGAAGTCTGCCTTCGAAATAAGAGAATTTGTCCGCTTCCGTCCGGTATTTTTCCGGATGTGCGCGGAATTCGGTTTCGGCTTCCGCCCGATAGCATGCCCGCAGTTCCTCTCCCTGTTTCCCCGTCAGGCGGCTTTCCAGCGCGGAACGGTTGTGAAGCGCGGTATCCGCCGACACCGCGTCGATCCGCCAGCCCGCTCCGCGCAGATGATTCCGGACCACCCAAGGGGTCAGAATCAGAAGGAAAATCAGCAGACTTCCAAGGGAATGAATTGCTTTTTTCCTCCATGGGATTTCCTTGATGCAGCAGACGACGAAGATGCACGGAAGAATCCAGAGCAGGTTCAGCGGGCGGATCAGCGCCGCCGCGCCGGCAACAGCCACCGATCCATACAGAAATCCGGCCTGTTTTGTCTTCAGGAATTTCAGAAAGAAGCAGATCTGAAACGACAGGAAAAAGACAAACAGGGTGTCGGAAATCAGCATCGGGGAAAGGGCGATCGCGGTTGGATTCAGGACAAAAAGAACGGTCGCCGCCAGCGCGGCTTTCCATGGCGCGTAAAGACGGGCGGAAAGAAAGACCGGAATGACGGTCAGGCCGCCGAGCAGCGCCGAAACCAGGACGCAGAAACCGGGACTGTGTCCGCTGATTCCGAGCAGAAACGCCAGAAATGCGGGATAACCCGGCGTGCGGACCAGAGCCGGAATTCCGCTTCCCGGAGCCGTGGAATAGGTCCCGTCGTGGAGCAGGGACAGGGCGGGACCCAGATAGGTCGCCGTATCGGTCCGCATGACAAGTTCGGGATTCAGCATCCCCGGAATCGCATAACAGATACGGATCAATGCCGCCGCGATTGTCACTGCGGTCAGTGCAATGCGGATTTTCTTCGATTCATCCATGCCGCCGTTTTGTTCAAAGAGCTTCATTGTTCCCGATAAAACGGATAGCGGTGTTTGTCTTCTTCCGTAATGGGACGCAGCACCCGGCAGGGGACGCCCACTGCAATCACATTCGCGGGGATGGAACGGGAAACGAGGCTTCCCGCGCCGATGATCGAATTGTCGCCGATCGTTACGCCGGCAAGCACCGTGGAACCGGCTCCGAACCAGACATTGTTCCCGACAGTGATCGGTTTTGCGATCTCCAGTCCGGCCTTGCGCTGTTCCGGGTCGATGGCATGCTCCGCCGTCGTGAAACAGCAGTTCGGCCCGATGAACACATGGTCGCCGAACGTTACTTTCGCGCCGTCCGTGATGACCAGATTGTGATTCGAATAGAAGAAGTCGCCCACGGAAATGTTGTAGCCGTAGTCGCACCAGAAGGGCGGCGTGAAAATGACTTCCCTCCCCATTTTTCCCAGCAGTTCCGCAAGGATCCTGCTCTGGGTTTCCCGGTCATTGGGATTCAGCTGGTTGTAGGCGTGACATTTGTCCTTGCATTTCCGGATTTCCGCCTCGTATTCCGGATTGTAGCATCCTTGGAATAGGCAGTTGACGGGAACCACAGGTCTGTTTTTCATGAATGGGCGCTCCAGGTTATGTTGTTTGACAGTGAACGGGAATAACGCAGTTCCGTGACCGTTTTCCCGATGACGGTCTCTTTGCGTCCGTCCGGACGGAATCCGTTTTTCTCATAACAGGCGATTGCTGGGCGGTTTTCCGCAAGGACCCACAGGAAAACGGAAGAAAATCCCTGTTTTTTCAGCTCCCGCATGGCAAATGCAATCAGTTTGCTCCCGATTCCCCTGTGCTGATATTCCGGGAGAAGATACAGCGAATGAATTTCCGCCGCATTTTCCTGATTTTCCTCCCGCGGACTGCCGAATACGATCATCCCTGCCGGTTTGCCGTCAAGTTCCCCGAGAAAATAAGAAGCGCGAGGCGGAGTTTCATGAAGAAGGCGTTCCCATAAAGAGGAACGCCCCGCATTGACTTCGGCAATCGCTTCCGGGGGAAGAAGTTCCGGATAGGCCGCAAGCCACGAACGGCGGTGGATTTCCGCCATCGTTTCGCTGTCGGGCGCCTCCGCCCGCCGGATCCGCAGAGGGGGTGACTTCATTTTCAGATCCGCTTTGCGTCGTTATGCGATTCCGGCATGGACAAAAGCATGCGGAATCCGGAGCAGGGGAGGGCGCGCCTCCGAAAAAAACGCGCCTCCCCGGAATTCCCGTTTCTCAGAACTTGAAATGTTCCTTCATCTTTGCGATGACGGCGGGCACGGTGAAGCCGAATTTCTCGGTCAGGACCTTGTAGGGCGCGGATGCGCCGAAGTGATCCAGTCCGATGGCAAGCCCCTCGTCGCCGACGAACTTCTCCCAGCCGAAGGTCGAGCCCGCCTCGATGGAGACGCGCTTTCTGCAATCCGGCGGAAGAACGGAGTCGCGGTAGGCCTTGTCCTGCCTGAGGAAGAGTTCCCAGGAGGGCATCGAGACCACGCGGACCTTCTTGCCCATTTTGCGGAGCTCCTCCGCCGTGTCGAGCGCAAGATTGAGCTCGGAACCCGTTCCGATGAGAAGGTATTCGAACCCTTCCTCGCAGGAGACGACATACGCGCCTTTTTCCAGCTGCACTTTCTTCCGGACGCATTCGCAGAGCGGACGCAGGTCCTGACGGGTCAGGATCAGCGCGACCGGCGCGTTCGCCGTGATTGCGTGATTCCATGCGTGGGCGCATTCGATCGCCTCCGCGGGACGGATCACGGTCATGCCCGGAATGGAGCGGAGCATGGCAAGCTGTTCGATCGGTTCATGGGTCGGGCCGTCCTCGCCGACGAAGAAGGAGTCGTGTGTGAACACATAGACGACCGGCAGCTTCTGGAGCGCGGCGAGACGGATCGCCGGTTTCATGAAGTCGGAGAAGACAAAGAAGGTCGAGGAATACGCGATTGCTGCGCCGTAGAGCGCCATGCCGTTGGCGATGAAGCCCATGCCGAGCTCGCGGACGCCGAAGTGGAAGTTGCGTCCCGCGCGGTTTTCCGGCGAGAAGAAGGGCACTCCCTTGAGATCGGTTTTCGTGGAGGGTGCAAGGTCCGCCGCGCCGCCGTAAAGAGCCGGAACCAGAGCCGCCGCCTTCTGCAGAATGGCGCCGCTGGATGCGCGTGTCGCAAGAGGTTTTTCGACCGGCGCCGCCGCGAGGAGTTCCTCCAGCAGATTTGCGGGGGTTTCGCGGTTCATCATCTTCGAGAGCAGAGCCGCCTTGTCGGGATTGGCCTCGACGAACTGCTGGAATTTCGCATCCCAGGCCGCCGCTTCCTTTTCAAGTTCGGCAACGCGCGCGTCGATCATGTCGCGGACTTCCTGCGGAACGTAGAAATCCTCTTCCGGGAATCCGAGCGCCTTCTTTGCCGCCGCGAGTTCCTCGGTTCCGAGCGGTTCGCCGTGGCTGCTGGCCTTGCCCGCCTTGTTCGGCGCGCCGAATCCGATCGTCGTGGAACCGATGATGAGGGTCGGACGGCCGTCACTCTTCTTCGCCGCCGTGAGAGCGGCCTCAACCTGCGCATAGTCGTTGGCATTTGCGCACTTGATGACGCGCCAGTCATAGGCTTCGAAGCGTTTTGCGACGTCTTCCGTGAAGGCGATTTCGGTGGAGCCTTCGATGCTGATCATGTTGGAGTCGTAGAAGACGACGATGTTGTCGAGTTTCTGGTGGCCGGCGAAGGAGGCCGCCTCGTGCGTGATGCCTTCCATCATGCAGCCGTCGCCGGAGATGATGTAGATTTTGTTGTCCAGCAGTCCGGTTCCCTCAAGTCCGCAGACCGCCGCGGTGTATTTTGCCGCGACCGCCATGCCGACGCCGGAAGCGAAGCCCGTTCCGAGCGGTCCGGTCGTCACTTCGACTCCCGCCGTATGCCCGAATTCAGGATGTCCGGGGGTTTTGCTGTCCCACTGGCGGAACTGTTTGAGCTCGTCCATCGGAAGCCCGTAGCCGAAAAGATGGAGCAGACTGTAGAGAAGCATGGAGCCGTGGCCGGCGGAAAGCACGAAGCGGTCGCGCCCGAGCCAGGCCGGATTCTTCGGATTGTGCTTCATGTGGTTGAACCAGAGGTCGAACGCGAAGTCGGCGCAGCCCATGGGCATGCCCGGGTGTCCGGATTTCGCTTTCTGGATCGCGTCGGCCGAGAGGAGTCTCACGGTGTCCGCCGCAAGTCGCATCATTTTTTCGTTTGCCATTTAACTTTCCCTTTTTTGTGTTATATTATCAGGAAGAAATTTTTTTTCACAAGGTGATACGATACCTTAACAAACGGAAAAAGCAAATGTTTTTCATGTAAAAAGGTGAGCAATGGCGGAAAGATTCATTACATCCACGCTGAACAGAAAGGACGAGGAGGCCGAGACCACTCTGCGCCCGCAGTCCTTTTCCTCGTTTCCGGGTCAGGACAAGGTCAAGGAGCGCATGGAAGTCTATGTGCACGCCGCGCGTTCGAGAAACGAGCCGCTCGGGCATCTGCTGCTCAGCGGGCCTCCGGGACTCGGCAAGACGACGCTCGCCTACATCGTCGCCAACGAGAAGGGCTGCGGAATCAAAACCTCCAGCGGGCCGGTGATTGAAAAACCGGGCGACCTCGCAGGACTTCTCACTTCGCTCAACGAGGGCGACATCCTTTTTATTGATGAAATCCATCGCCTGAACACCACCGTCGAGGAATACCTCTACAGCGCGATGGAGGACTTCTTCATCGACATCATGATCGATCAGGGACCCGGCGCGCGTTCGGTCCGCCTCAACATTCCCCGCTTTACGCTGATCGGGGCCACCACGCGCCAGGGAATGCTTTCCGCGCCGCTCCGCTCGCGCTTTCTCCTTTCCCTGCGGCTTGACTATTATGCGCCGGAGGATCTGCGCGATATTGTTCTGCGTTCCGCGAAAATTCTGAACATCGGGATCGATTCCGCAGGTGCGCTTGAAATCGCCCGGAGAAGCCGCGGAACGCCGCGCATCGCGAACAATCTTCTCCGCTGGACGCGCGACTACGCGCAGGTCAAGGGCGGCGGCAGAATCTCCGAGGAGATTGCGCACAAGGCTCTGACCATGCTTGACATCGACGATCACGGACTGGATGAGATGGACAAGCGCATTCTGGAAACGATCATCGCGAATTTCAAGGGCGGCCCCGTCGGACTGAACTCCCTTTCCGTTGCAATCGGCGAGGAGGCCGATACGATCGAGGACGTTTACGAACCTTATCTGATTCAGGAAGGCTATATGATGCGCACCGCGCAGGGGCGTCTTGTCACCGACAAGGCGTGGCGTCTCTTCGGACTTACGCCCCGGGTGCGCAGCTCGCGCAGCCCCAAAGACGATCAGCCGTTTCTTTTTTGACCGGACGCCGTGACGGAAACCGCATGTGCGGGGCGGGGCACAGCGGACTGAAATTCAGGGCAGCATCGCCAATACGGCGGGAACCAGTTGCTCCACCGGACAGCTGGCTGTGTTGGCGCAGAAGTCATAGTTGACCTTGTCTCCCCACACCTGGCCCGTGTAGAAACGGTAATAGGCGGCACGGTTTTTATCGATGCTCAGAATGCGCTGCTTCAGTTCCCTGTCGGAGACCTTTTCCTGTTCCGGAAGGCGTTTCCGGCATCGCGCCATGCGCTCCTCGATGGGCGCATAGACGAAAATGCGGAGCGGCTTTTTTTCCTGAAGGATGTAATCCGCGCAGCGTCCGACCAGAATGCAGTCCGATTTCGCCGCCATCTCCTTGATGATCCGGCACTGTTCGTGATAGATGGAGAGCGTCTGCTCCTGAAGCGGATTCAAATTGAGGTTCGGATAGAAATTATGCCCCGTCGCAAACGGGAACCAGTGGGAGGGACGGCGTTCCACCACCTGCTGGACATACTGTTCCGCCAGAGAGGTTTTTTCCGCGATTCCCGTGATGATCTCCTTGTCGTAATAGGCGATTCCGAGTTTTTCCGCCAGCAGCAGGCCGAGATCCCGCCCTCCGCTTCCGAATTCCCGCCCGATGGTAATGATTCTGTTCATGCTGCAACTCCTGTGCCGGACCGGCAACCGGTTAAAAAGTCCATATCTTCGCTTTACAATAGCATGAAACGGGATAATTTCAACTTTCCGGGATGTTTCCCGACACCGGTTTCCCGGAAAAACTGCCGGCGGCTTCCCGCTTTCCTTCCGCGCATCCGGAGGGCCGGAACCGCATGGCGCGCAGCGCGTTCGCCACGGCGAGCAGGGCGACGCCGACGTCGGCGAAGATGGCAAACCAGACCGACGCGCAGCCGCACAGCGCCATGACCATGATCGCCCCCTTGAACCCGAGCGCCATGACGATGTTCTCCCGGACGATCCGTCTGGTTTTCCCGGCAATGGCGATCGCCGTTGCGATTTTTCCGATGTCGTCGTTCATAATCACGACATCCGCGGCTTCAATTGCGGCGTCGGAACCGATGCCGCCCATTGCGATTCCCAGATCGGCGCGGGCAAGAACCGGGGCGTCGTTGATGCCGTCCCCGACAAACGCCGTTTTCCCTTTTCCCGCATCTTCCGCCATCCATGTCTCCAGTTCCGCAATCTTGTCCTGCGGCAGAAGATCCGCGCGCCAGAGATCGATTCCGGCTTCCTGCGCGATTTTTCCGGCGAGCGCGGCATTGTCTCCCGTCAGCATGGCGATGCGCGACACTCCCGCCTCCCGGAGTCTCCGGAGCGCATCGCGCACGCCGGGGCGGAGTTCGTCGGCAATCAGGATGCAGCCGAGATACCGCCCGTCCCGTGCCGCATGGAGTGTCGTTTCCGGGTATTCCGGAAGAGATTGAATGCCGATGCGCTTCATCAGAGCGGCGTTGCCGGCGGCAATGACTTCCCCGGCGGTCCTGACCTCGATTCCCATTCCGGCGATTTCCCTGACTTCGCTTTTTGTCTCCGGAACATTTCCTGCGGCGGCAAGAATGGAACGGGCGATCGGGTGGTTCGACTGCGCTTCGGCAAGCGCGGCAATGCGCAGGAGTTCCTCACGCGTCACTCCTTCCGCGGGATGATATTCCGTCACCTGGAAAACGCCGCGCGTCAGAGTGCCCGTCTTGTCGAATGCCACGGTCCCGAGTTCTCCCAGACGCTCCAGAAAATTGCCCCCCTTCACCAGAATGCCGTTTCGCGCGGCTCCGCCGATCCCGCCGAAAAAGCTCAGGGGGATGGAGAGCACCAGCGCGCAGGGGCAGGAAATGATCAGGAAGGTGAGCGCCTTGTAAATCCATTCCGGAAAAGTGCCGAAACCGGCGAGCGGCGGCAGAATCGCGACCAGAAGCGCAGCGCCGACCACCAGCGGCGTGTAGATGCGCGCGAATTTCGTGATGAACTTTTCCGCGGAGGCCTTTCTCCCCGCGGCGTTGCGGACCAGATCCAGGATCCGGGAAACCGTGGATTCCGGGAAAGCCCTTTCCACCCGGATCTCCAGCACTCCGTCCAGACAGATCACTCCGGAGAGCACCTCGTCGCCGGGAAGCGCCTTCCGCGGAACGGATTCCCCGGTCAGGGCGCAGGTGTCGAGGAAGGCGCTTCCGGTTTGCACGGTTCCGTCCAGAGGCACTTTTTCGCCGGGTTTTACCACGACAACTTCTCCGACGGAGACAGATTCCGGAGGAACGTTCAGAATTTTTCCGTCACGCTTCACATTCGCGCTGTCGCTCCGCAGATCCATCAGACTCTCAATGTTTCTTCTGGATTTCGCCACGGCGGAATCCTGGAGATATTCTCCGATCCCGTAAAAGACCATCACGGATACCGCCTCGGGCATTTCCCCGATTGCAAATGCGCCGATCGAGGCGACGCTCATCAGAAAATTCTCATCGAACAGTTCGCCGCGGAAGATGTTTTTCCCCGCGTCGGCAAGGACTCTCCACCCGGCCAGAAGATATGCCGCGATGAAAAGAAGAAGCCGTACGCGTTCCGGAAGCGGAGCGCATACGGCGCCTGCCGTCAGCGCCGCGGCCGCGCCAAGCAGTATTAATGGGAGTTTCACGGAATCCTGATTTTCCTGCATTTTCTTACCGTCCTCGGTTTTCTTGTTCCGGGGAAAAGCCGTATACTTATACCCCTATAGGTATTAATATAAGTGAAGAAAAAGAAAAATCAAGGGGAAATCACGACATTCTGGAAAAATGTTCCAGGGCCTTGGAAAAATCGGAAAGAGTTTTTTCCGCGTCACCGTGCTCGATGCCGTAGCGGACGCAGTGATTGAGATGGCCTTCGAGAACAATCTGGCCGATTTTGTGAAGCGCGCTCTTCGCCGCGTTGATCTGGATCAGAATGTCTTCACAGGGGACGTCGCGGTCGATCATTTTCTCCACCGCGTTCAGCTGTCCGATGACTTTTTTCAGCCGGAGATGCAGTTTCTCCGAATCCATGCATTGTTTCATTGCCCCGCCTCCTTGCAGTTCCGGTCTTAAGATACCGCACGGAACGGGATTTTTCAAGTCCGGGGCGGTTTCCCCGCAGGAAGAGCAAAACCGCGGCAAGGTGTTCCCGCGATATCTTCCTGCATGAATTTTTTGTTTTTCTTGCCCCGCGGAAATCTTGAAAAAAACGGAAGGCGCGGTAAATTACCATTCTTGGTTTGAATTTTCCTTGCAACCTTACAACATAACAGGAGAAACATGCGATGAACTTCACACACGAAGTCGAGCAGATGTGCTGCGTCGCCAAGGGCCCGAAGCACGGACCCGCGCCGATTCCGCAGGAAGGCGCCTGGACAAAGGCTTACGAGATCAAGGATATTTCCGGTCTCACCCACGGTGTCGGCTGGTGCGCTCCCCAGCAGGGCGCCTGCAAGCTGACGCTCAATGTCAAGAACGGGATCATCCAGGAGGCTCTCGTCGAGACCATCGGCTGTTCCGGAATGACGCACTCCGCCGCGATGGCCGCCGAAATCCTGCCCGGCAAAACCATTCTGGAAGCCCTGAACACCGACCTTGTCTGTGACGCGATCAATACCGCGATGCGCGAACTGTTCCTCCAGATCGTCTACGGACGCACGCAGACGGCCTTCTCCGAAGGCGGCCTGCCGATCGGCGCCGGACTGGAAGACCTCGGCAAGGGGCTCCGCTCCATCACGGGCACGATGTACGGCACGAGCGCCAAAGGCGTCCGCTATCTTGAAATGGCCGAAGGCTATGTCACGGAAATCGCGCTGGATGACGAGGACAAGGTCATCGGCTACAAGTTCATCAAGCTCGGACCCATGCTCGACGCGATCAGCAAGGGCATGGACGCGAACGAGGCGCTCAAGAAGTTCACCGGAACCTACGGACGCTTCGCCGACGCCGCCAAAACCATCAACCCGCGTCATCAGTAAGGGGGAGTCGTCACCATGGCACTTTTTGAAAGCTACGACCGCAGAATTGCGCAGATCAATAAATTCCTCAACGACAACGGCATTGCCTCCCTTGAGGAAGCCGAACAGATCACGAAGGGCAAGGGGCTTGACATCTACAAGCGCGTCAAGGACATCCAGCCGATCTGCTTTGAGAACGCCTGCTGGGCCTATCTCGTGGGCGCCGCCGTCGCCATCAAGCGCGGACAGACCGTCGCAAGCGAAATTGCAAAAACTCTCGGAGAGGGACTTCAGTCCTTCTGCATTCCCGGATCCGTCGCCGACGACCGCAAAGTCGGACTCGGGCACGGCAATCTCGCCTCGATGCTGCTGCGCGATGAGACGAAATGCTTCGCGTTCTGCGCGGGCCATGAGTCCTTTGCCGCCGCCGAAGGCGCGATCGGGCTTGCCCGCAGTGCGAACAAGGCGCGCAAGGAGCCGCTCCGCGTCATCCTGAACGGCCTCGGAAAAGACGCCGCCCAGATCATCTCCCGCATCAACGGCTTCACCGGCGTCGAAACGGAATTCGACTACATGACCGGCAAGCTCAAAATCGTCTCCGAGCGCGCATACAGCAAAGGCGAGCGCGCGGCGGTCCGCTGCTACGGCGCGGATGACGTCCGCGAGGGCGTCGCGATCATGTGGCAGGAGGGTGTGGACATCGCCATTACCGGCAACTCCACGAATCCGACCCGCTTCCAGCATCCCGTCATGGCTACCTACAAGAAGGAGCGCATCGAAAAGGGAATGCCCTTCTTCTCCGTCGCCTCCGGCGGCGGAACGGGCAGAACGCTTCATCCCGACAACATGGCCGCCGGTCCCGCCTCCTACGGCATGACCGACACGATGGGCCGGATGCATTCCGACGCGCAGTTCGCCGGTTCCTCCTCGGTTCCCGCGCACGTTGAAATGATGGGACTCATCGGCATGGGCAACAACCCGATGGTCGGCGCTTCCGTCGATGTCGCGGTTGCCGTTGCGCAGGCGATGAAATAAATCCTTCCGGCATTTCTGCCGGTCATGAAAAACGGGATGTTCTCCGGACCGGGGTGCATCCCGTTTTTTTATATTCCTGCGGAAGTTAGGCGGCAAACTCTTTCCGGGGATCCTTGCCGGATCATTTCGTCTCCCCGGCGGCATTCCGGCAGACGCAGTTCCGGTTATGCGCAAGTTGCGGTGTTCCGCCGTGGCAAGGAGGAATCCATACCACCCGCCTTTCTTTGCTGTATTCATGCAGACAGATAAGGTGTTCCGCTTCTTGCCGACTCGGAAATTCCCTGAATCAGTTCGACGGCACGGCGTCCCTCTGCGCTGTTGGGGTCAGGCTCCCGGCAGTTTTAGATCGCATCGGCAGAGTCGCTGATTTGATTGCGATGCCTGTTTCCCGCAATCCCCATGGGGGCGTCCGCCGCTGGCATTTGCTGTCTGTTTCAATATGGAAATCCCGGAGCGCAGGTCGTGCCCGCTTCTAGCGTTCCGAAGGATCCGTATCAACTGAATTTCCAATTGCCTTGCGGTCATCCGGGTCTGTCAAGGAGTCGGCCTTCCGCAAGTATGGGGGGCAAATCAGTCGCCGTACTGCGTGCAGATACATGGAGAAGTCTGGTTTCATCACATGTAAAACTCCGTTCAGAGTTGCCGGGAAACGGAACCCCGCCAAAGTTGAGGCCTGTTCAAGGAGGAGCGTCCCGCCATACGGGAAAAGGCCGTTGCGGAAAATGGAACAATCCTTTTTTGGGGGACGAATTCCCCGTTCTCACGTGCGGGACAAAGATGCGCGCCTGTTCTCCGATGGGGACAGCGCCAATGCTGCGAGCTTCTGCGGATCGCTCAATTCGCTGCAATATGATTTCCGCCGTCAGCGGCAGAGGGGGGAGATGAGGGTTCATGATCTTTGAAGAAACAGGGAATGTCGATGTATCCAAGGAGTTTTTCTCAGGACTGAACAGGAAAATCAATGGAAGGATTTTTCTTGTCGTGGAAATCAGAAGGTCCGTCATCTCCAATGTCTTGCTGAATGGCTGGAATGTCGGAGCGGGATGCCGGAATTTTCTTATCCGCCCGGCTGTTCTCCGGAACTCTCCCTCCGATGAACATTTGAACAGGGGGTTGAAAGCCGGATTGACGGGACAGGATCTTCCCAGTTTAATGGGCGCTTTGAGTCAAAGCTCTGAAATGCATATGAGAAAAAGAGAGCGCAGGCCTGACTTCATCAAGAAATTCTTTGAAAAAGACGAGATTCGTGAAGCTTTTAAAGATTGCCGAGATTTTTCTATGGCCTGCACAGCAAATAAAATGTTCTGATTCTCAGAAGAAGTGGGTTGAGAAATCAGAAAAATCAAGGAAGCCTTCCCGTTCCAGGAAAGTCTGCGGATTGAAATCGGAGATTTGGATGCAAAACTTCCGGAATTCCGCATCGCTCCGGATTCCGGAAGTCCCTTTCTTACGGGAGTCTCGATCGCTGCGGAGGAATCCGCGATATTCCTGATCTGGAAGATACGCCTTGGTTTGCCGGGCCTTTCGCCGGCCGCATGAAACGTGCGGGAATTATTCCGGACGAAATTTTTCCCTTGAAAAAATCTGAAAACTCCTGCCCATATATGGAACTGCGGGCAAGAGCTGAGTCCCGCGTCACTTTTTTCCGCTTCGATGCGCGTGCGGCAGCATCCGGAAACGCCTGGGGAAAAGCGGGGTAAGGCGGAGCGGTATGCGTGATCTGCGAAATTCCGGAACATTCAGAACATCTGCCGGTGACGGAAGGCTCATTCCGGTGGTTCTGCCGCCGTCCCGAGGATGAGCGGTTACATTCCGCAATGTGCCGATGGTTCCTCTGCGGGATTGTCCAGAATCGGGGAAAACACGATCTCCTGCGGCGTGTAATGATCCTGAAAGAGACTCTGCACCGCGAAGACGCCGATGGAGAGATAATCGAATTTCACACTCGGAATGCAGGGGGTGTACTTGTTGTTGAAGTCATAGGGAAACAATGTGACAAGGGACGTTTTCTCCGGCAGACCGAGATTCGAGTTCAGTGAATGTGCGAAGTTCAGTGCGGGGGAATCATGCACGCCGAACAGGAGTCCGTCGAAGGCGGTTTCCTTCTGAAATTTCCGCAGGCGTTCGACAAACGCCATGGGCGGCTCATTGATCCCGCCGATGTCGCAGAGAAGCTGCGGATGAGTTCCGGGAAGATTTTCAAGTGCGCGCAGATAAGCGCTCCTGACCGGATTGAACTCGTTGTTCAGAAAACTGGTTGCCAGCGCGATCCGGGAAGCGCCCCGCTGCACGAGATAGTCGAGAGCTTTCTCGATTCCTCCTGCGAGATCGGCCTTGCAGCAGACCCACTGATCCACAGCCTGCTTCAGACTCGAATTCCGATAATTCAGATGATGGATGTGGGCGATCCGGAATTTCTTTCGGAGAAAAAGCGGGAAAATCGGAGCATACCAGTTGCTGTAGAAGATGATCCTGCTTCCGTCAGGCAGACGTTCCAGAATTGTTTCATCGAAATCCTCGATCCGGTTGGTTGTTGTCAGCGGGAGAGTGATGACATGGGCTTTCCGGAGGCATGCCTCCTGGAGACAGCCGCTCAGAATGTCACGGAGAATGCTGCGCGTTTCAAAATCGGATTTCAGAAAATAGTCGGAGCAGGGCAGCAGGAGAAAGACATTTCCGACATCGCTTCCGGTGCGGTGCGGCAGGAAAGTGCCTTTGCCGGGAATGCGCTCCAGAAGCCCCTCTTTTTCCAGGATGTCAAGCGATCCGCGGAGGGTTTTTCTTGTGATTCCCAGCATGGCGGCCAGTTCCGGCTCGACGGGCAGGCGGTTCCGGTTCGCATATGCGCCGGAAAGGATCTCCTTTTTCAGTTTCCCGGCGATTTCGAGGCGTTTGACAGGCGGTCTCATGACATCAGGCTCTTTCCGTTGTGAACGATTCTTTCCGCGATGGCGGAAGGACTTGTTTTTCTTTTATTATTATACATCATGTTCCCTTAAAATCAAGGGCTTCTTCCTGTGTTTCTGGAAGAAAAGCTTGGATTCTGCATTTTTAACGGGTCAGAAGAGCTGCTGAAAAAGAAAGCGCAGACTTTCTTCCCATTTCTTTGACAAGGGGCGCTTTTCCATTCATAAGCCGCGAAAGAAAGGGATGGATGCCTGGAAAACAGGAGTGCTCAATAAACAGCCCCGGAGCAGAGCGCGCGCTCGTATCGGGGATTTTGCCTGC
This sequence comes from uncultured Victivallales bacterium, assembly GCA_944391115.1. Taxonomy (GTDB): domain Bacteria; phylum Verrucomicrobiota; class Lentisphaeria; order Victivallales; family UBA1829; genus UBA11452. The sequence continues at coordinate 89,943 of CALXSJ010000011.1, forward strand.
GCGACCAGCTTGTTCCGCTGGAGCGAAGCAGTTCCGAAAGGGAAGCGCGAAGCGGTTTTTTCCGATGCGGTGCATCGCACTGTCAACCTGATTGTTTACATGAAAACATTTCCTGAATCTGGGAGTAATGGTTCTGATCTCCAAAGTTCCAGGAATAAAATTTTCTGTTTTTTCTAAAAATCCCCCCTTGTTTTTAAGGGTACAATGGTGTATAATTAAAAACAGAACGAACCCCAGGAATAAAGGAGATCGAAATGAAAAGATTCCGGTTTTCGCTGATCGAACTCCTGGTTGTGATTTCGATCATTGCGATTCTCGCCTCGCTTCTGCTGCCCGCGCTGAACAGGGCCCGGGAAAAAGCGCATAACATCCAATGTGTCAGCAATATGAAAAACATCGGCATGGCATGGCTGATGTATGCGAACGATACGGCTTACTGCATGCCGCTCATGGTCCAGAAGGATTTCACCTGGGTTCACGAGGTGGCGGCAAGGCTCTCCCGGAAGAAAGATCAGAACGGAGAATACATGATCCCCTGTCCCTCCTGGAAGCTCTACCCGGGCAACTCCTACGGATTGAACACGTTCTTCTCCGGAGAGTGGAACACGGAAAAGACCTGTATGAAAATCACGCGGATCCGCTACCCGTCGAAAGCGCAGATCCTGATGGAGAGCAATACCGATCCGCGCTACAACTGGCCGTCCAATGTCGCCTATCTCGTCTGGATTTCCTTCCGGCACAATCTGCGTTCGAATGTCTTTTACTTTGACGGTCATGCCGGCTCCATTCTCATGGCGCAGGAACGGCAGACCGATCCCAATTACGGCAACCTGCGGAAAGGATTGTGACCGCCGCGGTTTTTTTCCCGGAAACAAATTGCGGCGGAGCGGAAACGAACCGCCGGAAACAATACAGAAAAACCATCTGATTTGGAAAGGGATTGTCATGCATCCACTTCTCTTCACCGCTCTTCTTGCCGCTTCCTGTTCCGTTTCGGGCGCCGCGCTCGAATACGCGGGTTGTCTGGGACAGAGTCAGGAGGAATCCGCTTCACCCGTGCCTTACACGGCGGTTTATTCCGCCGCCGGGGATTCCTCAAACCTCTATTTCATCACCGGGCCGTATCCGGGCGCGGGGGAACTCTGGCGCCTTCCGCATGGAAGCCGGACGGCGGAAAAGGTCCGGGGCGCGACAGGGGGAACCCTGCTCTCGGACGGAACAAACCTCTATCTGGTCGAAGGAAGATATGTGTTCAAGCTGGAAAACGGCGTCAGGCAGGAAAAGCCGCTGCTCGACATGAAACGCACCTATGACCGTGTCGTCGTCGCAAACGCGCATGCAAAGGCCGGATTCGGCGTAGCGGCAAAGTTTTTCGCCTATGACAGAAAAGCGAAGAAAGTCGACGCCTGGAAGGCGGATGGAACGATGCTTCCCACCGTTCTGGATCTGGGGAAAACCGCTTCGCGGAGTCCTTTTTATTCGCTCGGGTATCATGCCGAAAGCGGCAGCCTGATCGCCTCGACAGGCTATCCGGAACTGCGAACCTACCGTTTCACCCCGGATGGCGCGAAACAGAGCGGGAACTGGCCGCTGCGGGGATCAGCCTCGGCATTCTTCAATCTCGACGGCGTATGCTGGGGAGTCGAGGCAGGCGCGACGACATTCCGCAGCCATCCCGTTTCCGGCGGGCGCGAAAGAATCGGCGGGGAATCCGACCGCTACACCTATGCAATCGCAGGCGATGGCGGCGACGGCTTTTTCCTTGCCACGTCGCAGGGATTGAAGCACTACGCAAGGGAAAATCTCTCCGAATGCGATTTCCGCATCGGCGGGCTGCCCGGAATTTCGGCGCTGGCGCTTTCGAAGGGGAGGGTCATTGCCGTCTGCGACGGAGCCATTCACAGCATGCTGCTTGACGATTCTCAGTCCGCGCCGCTGCAGAACGCGGGCAATGAAGCGTGGCGCGTGGGCGCGAACTGGGCGTCGCGCGGGGTTGCCGTTCAGCCGGGAGAAAACGCTGTCTTCCTGATTCTGGACAGGACGAAAAAAGGTGTATGGCGCTTCGACCCCTCACGGACCGCCTGGGGCGACGCGGCGCGGTTCCGTTTTGAGGGCGGCAAATTCCGCGCCCCGGACGACATGGCCTTCCGCGACGGTTCCGTGATCGTTGCCGACGCGGGCAGACTGAATGTGAAAAACGATCTCGCGGAGCCTGTGACCAGGGTGGATATTTTCCCCTCCGGCGAGATCGTTGCGGCAAACACGGGGAATGTCTTCTTCCTGAAAGACGGGAAAACTCTCTGGCGCTTTTCCGGCAAGGTCGCGGATATCGCCGTGCTTGAAGATTTCATTGCCGTCTCCGGTGAAAAACTTCTTCTGCTCGACCGGAACGGCAAGGTCGTCACAGAGAAGGATTTCCGCCTGACTGCACTGGCTGCGGAAGGCAGATGGCTGATCGGTGCGTCGCCGGAGAGAAAAGGCATTCTGCGTTTCAAACTGAACAGGGAAAAGGAATAAGTTCCGATGAAACTGCACTTCATGGTTCCGGCGTTCAGCCTGATGATTTTCTCCTCCGTCTCCGCCGCCGTATTGACCGGAGACACCTCGAACCCTTACAACAGTCTGTTCAAACCGGGAGAGAATATCATCCTCTCCTTTCGGGTCGAAGGCCTTCCGGCCGGAAAAAAGGAGACGCTGCTGCTTGATTTCCAGGATCAGAACGGGAAAAGCCGGAAAATGCAGCAGGTCCCGTTTCAGGCGGACGGAAAAGGCGCATGGCATGGGGAAATTTCGGATGTCCCGCGCGCGGAATACGGCTTTTACCGCGTGATGGCAAAACTTTCCGACGGCACGCTTCTCCGGAAAACCGGAAGCCGTCCCGCAGGCTGCCTGACCTATGCCGTGGTGCCGGATCCCGCATTGCGGAAAGTGCATCCGCCGGAAGATTCGTTTTTCGGCCTGCATGGGAATTCGCGCGGAAAAGCCACTCTCGGACCGTGGATCGGATGCCGCTGGGGCATGCGGATCATGGAAAAGGACAGAGAGGCATTTCTGAAAGCCAGAAAGAATGCCGCATGGGTCTTCTATTCCTACGAGGTGTTCCGCGGCCCCACCAGCGTCTTCAACCTGCTGACCTCTCAGCAGAAAAAAGGCAACCTGATCGGGAATGAGCAGTCGCTCCGCCCTGTGACGCCGGAAGGCGAACGCCTCATTGCGGAGGTTTACCGGAACATTGCGAAACGCGGACTGGATCAGAAGGGGTTTGATAAAAACATGCGTTACCAGGTGCTCTGGGAGCCCGATCTGTATCTCTCCGACGACGACATCGTCCGGATCTACCGGATTGCGCGCAAGGCCATCCGCGAAGCGGACCCGGAGGCGCTGATTCTCGGCCCCTGCTTCTCGCACATCGGACTGGGTTCCGTCGACGCGCACCGGAGACTGTTTGAGAAAGGATTTCTGGACTATGTGGACGAGGTGACTCTTCACCCCTATATTCCGTATCCAGTGGAGGAAAACGGGCTTGTGGAGAATATCCGCGCCCTCAGGGAGACGGTCGAAAAATACGCGCGCGGCAGAAAAATCGGCATCCGCGCGAATGAGGCCGGATATTCCGCAGTCGCCACGCCCGCGGAGGAACGCATCCAGATGTACGGGCAGCTCCGCGCCGCACTGATCCTTCTGGGAGAGGGAATTCTTTCCAATGAACCCTTCTACGGCTACGATCATGATTCTTCGGGCAAAGGGGACTACGGACTGACTTACAACCTGACGATTCCGCATCACATCTGGGGTACGGAACGCGTGGCGCCGCGCCCGGTGTTCCCCGCGCTTGCAGCCGCAAGTTTCCTGCTGGAGGGACACCGCCCGACCAGTGTCATTGAATACCTCGGCGACACCGTTCTGGGATACTCCTATGCGGACCGGAACGACCATTGCGTCATCGCACTCTGGGATTTCAGCGGACGGTCCGCCCGCGTGCGGATTGAAACGGGACGCGGACAGATCCAGGTCGCAGACATGATGGGAAATGTGAAGAGTGTGAAGACCGACGGCGGAAGTCTCGCACTTGCTCTCACGGAAGCGCCGGTTTATATTCTTGACGTGGATCCGAAGCTCTGGGGACGCAATGCCGAGAGGAAAATCATTCCCGACACCCTTTCCCCGCAGGGCATTGCGGGGGAGAGCGTGACCATTTCGGGCTCCATTCAGGAGAACGGCGCTCTCTCCGTGAAGCCTCCCGCCACGTTCCGGATGGAAGAAACCGCCATCCCCGTGCGGAAAGGGTCCCGTTATTCCGTGAAGATCCGGATTCCGCGGACATTGTCGGAAGGGCGTTACCCGTTCCTGCTGAATCTGAAAGGCGCCGATGGGCGCATCCTCTCGTCGACGGGAGTCCGGGTGCAGGTCCGTCCCCCGGTTGCCCTGGAACAGGAGCAGGCCGTCTGTTCCGCCGACGGCTCGTTCGGAATCCGCTTCAAGCTCCGGAACCTTTCCGGCAGAGCGTGCGGGGGAAGCGTTTCCTCGCGGATTCCCGGTGTCCCGGAATGCACGAGGAAAATAAAGTTCCGGCTCGAAGGAAAGCAGAGCGGAGAATACCTCCTTCTTTTCCCCGGCTTTGAACCGTCTCCGTTTGAAATCTGGAAGACTGAGCTGCTTGTCGAAACGGATTCCGGGTATCGGGCAAAACGGAAAGGAGAATTCAACTTTCTGGCCGCCTCCTATCTGCCCGGAGTCGGACGAAACGCGGATTTTTCCGCCTGGAAAACTCCCGATTACCTGGATCTTCCTCAGGAGTGTGTCCGCGCTCCGGGGTTCCACGGCGGGAAGAACGATCTCTCCGGACGCATTGCCTTCGGATGGAACGAGGAATACTTTCTTGTGAACATCAGAGTCCGGGACGATGTATTTTTCCAGAAAGCCACAGGGAGAAATCTCTGGAACGGTGACAGCGTCCAGCTGGGATTCGCCCGCGCCAGAACGATTCCGCGCACGACCAACAGCGTCGGGGAGCAGCTGCTCCTCGCATTCAGCGAAATCAATGCGGCGCTGACGCCGAACGGCCCCGAGGCGTGGCGCGCCTATTCCTTCGATCCGGAAAATCTGAAAACGGGATCGCTTTCAAACGTGGAACTTCCCCGCGACATTTCCGTATCGGAAAATGCGGACGGTTCCACGGAAATCCTTTACCGGATCGCTGTGCCGTGGCATTTCCTCAATCTGAAAAACGTGCAGGCTGGGATGTCTGTCTACTGTGCCGGAACAGTCAATGACAGGGATGCGGAATTCGCACGCCAGAATGATGTTTCCGCAATCGGATTTTTCAAACTGAAACGGCTGCCGCCGAAAAATTTCGGAGGAGTCATCCTGAAAAAATGATCTGCCTGCCGGAAAATATTTGATGCGGAATGTGTCATCGATGGTCCTGAGGCGGCTCGTGGAGTGGAGACGAAGGAAAAATCAACCCAATGCAATTGGGACGGAGATTTTTCTGATCGCAGGATGCGGATGGGGGCGTTTGCATCGGAGCCGGCGCCCCAGGACTGCTTGAGCCGTTGTCTGATAATGGGAGCGTCACAGGCAAACCTGGTTCAACGTCCCCGGAGGGCCAGACCGGCATCATGCCCTTATCGGGTCAGTGCAGGCTGCCGGTCTGGGCGGAGGTTTTGACCTGATGAAAAAAATAAGCTGACAGTGCAATGCTCTGCATCATGAAAATAGCTTCGTGCTTTCCAGCGAGTTCTGCCGCGGTCCGGCCGCGCAAGCGGATCGCCGGGGGGAGAAATCCCCGGCACGGGTGCGTGTTCTGCACCGGGGCAGTTCATTTCATTGCTCTCCTTTTGATCAGGAAATGATGCTGCAGTCACGCGCAGGATTTCAGGATCGTTCCTAAAATGATAAGGCAGCAGAGAATTCCAAGAGCTTTCATGCACCCGCTTGTCCGCGGTTTTCCCTCGGAAGTGTATTTTTCGGGGGGCGGATAAAAAAGGTTCAGAAAAAACTGAAGAAAAGCAAATGTCAGAAGGAGATTGAAAATTTCCTCCAGGCATCCGCTCCGATTGTTCCTGCTGTCATCCATTCCTTCTCCCTTTTGAGACAGGAATATACTTTGAAAAAAAGAAAAAAACAAATCCGGAGAGCGCAGAAGGGAACTCTCCCGCAGGCAGTCCTTTTTTTCTGTCATTTCAATCCATCCGGCTTTTCTTGCATAAAAAGCAGGGAGTCTGCCCGATTCCCTTTTTGCGCAGAAACGAGAGACAGCAGGCTTCCGTCCTCTGATTTCCTTCAGAAAACAACGGAATCCCGGGAATGCCTTTCTCATGCGGCAGAAGGAGTCTGTTTTTACTGTTTGTGCACAGCGGACAAAAGAATATTGCAATCCCGGAGCCTGAAAACCGTCTTATCCAAAAATGTCCCTCCGGAGCGGGAAGAGGTGGAACAGCGTTTGGAAAACCGGGGGAATTCCGCCATTCCTTGCATCGCAAAGCCTCTCCCCGCACTGGAGTTCCGGTTCCGCCTCCGCCGTGATCCAGCGCGGAAATTCCGCTGCGGCAGACGGATTTTTCCTCTCCTCATGCTCCCGGCGGATCTTCATTTCACTGCAAGGATTTTTTCCGCTGTGGTTCCGCTGTTGACATTGACAGCGCGGATTGTCCATTTTCCGACGTCATCATTGAATGCCGTCTGCAGGGAGATTTCCCCTTGCCCGTTCTCGGTGAAGACATTGCGTCTGTACATCGCCGCCGTTTTCCCATCCGGCCGGATCAGTGAAATATGAAACGTCTGAGCTCCCGGAGCTCCCTGTTCCGTAAGGGCCCGGAATCCGATTTTCATTTTCTCTCCCCGCTTCACGGCAGAGGGCGATTGGATCTCCACGCCTGTGATTCTGTTCTGGAGAATTGCATAAAGATATCCCCATGCGGGGACCAGTTTCAGACGGATCTCATCGCCGCTTCCCAGATATTTTTTCTCCCGGACATTGTAAATATGCCCCTTGACCGGCAGTTTTACAACGACATCCTCTCCGCTGTTCATGTCGAAGGTGTTGCCGTCTTCCGTGAATTTCAGCAGTCCGAAAACGGAATTGTCTCCGGTCGCCCGCAGCATGGTCTGGCAGGGATACTCCTGTCCGCTTCCGGCAAGTGTGACCTTGCAGCGGCTGCGGACATCGCTTCCGGTCAGAAGACTGCCGACCAGACGCCGCAGATTCCCGCAGAATTCCTCGGCGCCGGAGATCTGTGTGGCACGTTCTCCGCCGACGCCTGTCAGAAGGACTGCCTGGTATCCGTTGAGCATCATGTTCATCAGTATGGCTTTCCCTCTGCCGTTGCGCTTGACGTTCATGACGGGAAGTGCTCTGCTGCCAATGCGGAAGGAGCCTTTGATGCCGGGGATTCCGGATTCCGGAGCAGGTTTGATGTCGAGCTTTTTCCCCGCCAGCGCCGGAGCCGCGTCCGTGGACGCGATTCCGAACAGGCTGGCAAGGCGTGCATTGTTTCCGCGTTTTCCGTGCTCATCAAAGGACCCCGTCAGGAAGTCCGCGATCACGGTTCCTCCGTTTTTGACAAAGCGTTCGATCTTTTCCGTCTGCTCCGGAGAAATCGCCAGCGCGCATGGGAGGATCAGCACTTTGTATTTTCCGTTGTCCAGCCCCTCCGTCAGCATTTCACTGGAGACGAAACGGTAGTTGACATGCAGGTCTTCGAGCAATGCATTCCAGGCGGAATAGGCGTTCTGCCATTCGCTGATTCCGATTGTCCCCAGCGCGGCGAAAAGGGAGGGCTGGGAATACAGCACGGCAACATTTTCATCCGCTGGCGGAGAAGTCAGCACCATTTTTGCGATGCCCTGTTTCATTTCGCGGAACACGCGGCTGTAGACTTCAATGTTCGAATTCAGGGAGAGATCTCCGTTGATTGTGCTTCCGCAGGCATACGCCGCCGCCATGTTTGCACCCCGGAGCAGATCGCGCCAGAGCACTGCATTCTGATACTGATCCCTGCGGATGGACGGGTTGACGTAACCGCAGCCCCATTGTCCTTTGATCAGATTCTCTCCTCCGAAATCATGCACGAGTTTGATCTGGACGCCGCCGTAGTAGGCGATGAAATTGATTTCCTTCATCAGCTGCGCCCAGTCATAGGTGTAACCCGGCGGCTGGGTGCCGGAAATTCCGCAGCGCACGTTCGGGACAATCCGATTGAGGGCATGCCGGACGAACCCGATGTTCTGATGTGCAAAGACCCCGGCCATAAATACCTTGTGATCCAGCCACCGGGAAAGATTGTTTTTGTTTTTCAGCTCGCTGAGCTGGCACGGGATCACGTCGTTCCAGCTCCGGAAGGAGCTTTCCCATTCCCTGTTGAGCGCATCGAGGGAAGGATACTGCTTTTTCAAACTCTCCCGGAATGCTTTCAGGCAGTGTTCCGAATAGCAGACCGTGCTTCCCAGAAACATTTCATCTCCCAGGAAAAAATACTTCAGCTGAAAATATTCCCAGTTCTGTTTTTTGGACTGTTCCAGGAAGGATGCCTGAATTTTCCGGTGCCTGGCGGGGTCGGAATAACAGGGGTTCCTTACCGGGTCCGTCGGCTTGTCTCCGCGGTAAATCGACCGGAGCCCATCGTCATGACCGCAACCGATGGAGAGGGAGGCGAGATTCAGATTGGAATGGGCGCGCTGTGTCATTCCCGCCTGAAAGTATCCGGTGGAGAGCAGCTCGAATCCCAGGTCCTTCAGGATCGGTGTCATTTCCGGACGTCCGTGCCAGACCATGGCTGTCAGATCTCTGGGGTCGAAATCCCGTCCGGTCAGGGCGAATTCTCCATATCGCATTGACACGACGCGTTTTCCCGCAATCTGATCGATCATGATCCGGTAAAGTTTGGTGAAGGGGGCCTGCAGGGTGACGGTACAGGAATTGACCGTCTCCGTCCGGCGCGTTTCCTCGTGAACGATCCGGAAATCCGTGTCCTCGATCCGGATTTTCAGGCTGCTGCCGGGAACCGGATTCGGGACATGAATGGCAAAGGAGATCTGCGGAGTAGCATAAATCCTGTCCGCATTGGCAAAGGTCAGACGGATCGGAGAGGTGTCCGGAAGATTCACGCGGGTGGCTCCCGCGTCAAAGACCTTGTTTCCGGAATTGAGCAGGCGGTATTCCGCCACCATGGTCCCTCCGGGCAGTTCCGGCATGGGTACCGTCAGATTCTGAGCGCCGGCTTTGAGAGTGACTTTCCGACGGGTCTGCCCGATGCTCTGACGGTGCAGATCCTTGTAAACGACTTCCATCTCCGCCTCCGTGTCCGCCTCCGCGCGGATCTGGAAGCGCAGCGATTTTTCATCTGCCGTGCATTCCCTGATTTCCGCTCCTGTTTTCGCACCGGCGAGCCAGCGCAGCGCCTTCATCATGGGCAGATACGTGTATTCCCAGTAAGGGAAATCGCGACTGACATAGGCGGGGACGAGTTCCCCTTTCTGTTCCGGAAGGGAGAAGGGCAGGAGCCGGGCATAGTAATAAAAATTGTCTTTGCTGAACTGCAGGACTGCCGCTTTCCTGTTTCCGTTCTGATAAACGCTCAGAAAATCGTCCTGCTCCTTCGGAGTCATCTTCCGCATTTCCGGGACAAGCATCATTCCCTCGGGACGACCGATTTTCCTGCCCAGACAGCGTTCCGGGATGTTGCGGCAGTTGACGAACAGGACTGCCGCACCTGTTTTTTCCTGAATTTCCGCCAGCCATCCGGTGAATGTCCCGTTGTCATGCGCCTTGAAATCCAATCCCTGGATCACCGCGACTTTCGGAGGCGTTTTCAGGGATTTCAGGCATTCCATGGTATATGCTTCAAGCTCGCCGGCGCAGGTCATTTCATTGGTGACGACTCCCATGGTTCCGAACGGGATGTTCAGCACCTTGATCAGCAGCGGGATGTATCTGTAAGAGAGATCCATCCGCTGTGCGAGTTCAAGAATGGTGCGGCGTTTCGTCGATTCCATTTCGCCGCGCAGAAACGGCAGGAAAAGGATTTCCGGCATTTCAAAAGCGGAGGGCTTGAGCCATGTCTTATGCAGCGTCACATAGTCGGGAGAAAGCCTTTCCAGGCTGTCAAGCGGCGTATACCAGAGACTTTTCGTCTGATCGCGCATCCGGTCCAGCCTGCTCCGGGGGATGCCGAGGATATCTTCCGGAACGATCCGGATATCGTCGATGGACACATGCTGATCCCGGATTCCGAAGACCTGGAAGAGAAATTTCATTTTCACCGCACCTTTCGGAACGTAGAAACTGTGCTCTTTGGATTCCCAGTCATGGCTTCTCCTGGACGCACGGTAGAATTCCCGGGTTGCGCCTTTGATGATTTTTCCATCCTTGTCGTAGAATTCCGCCAGAGTGCGGGCGATTCCGTTTGCGCGGTCGTCATTGCGGATCCGGTAGGATACCGTCAGCTTTTCTTCTCCCCTGGTAAGGACGGAAATCCGGAGTGCGGTCCAGTCCCCGGGGCCGGGCCGGGTCATAATGATTGCTCCGTCCCTGTATTCATACCATTTGCGGTTCCGGAAAGCCCATCCCCAGTAGAAGCCGTCCGGCCAGTCGCCGTAGGGGGCCTTTTTCGTAAAACTTCCGTTGTAAACAAGATCCGGTCCTCCGCTGAAATCAAACGCGGGAGCCTTTCGGTCCGGCCCGCGGTCCAGAAGGATCTGCACGCTGTATTCCCTGTGACCGAGGTAACGACCGTCAGTGCCCCAGGCGTATCCTTCCTGATCGAATTTGACCCACTCGTCTCCCTTGTTGTTGAATCCGGGGACCTTGAACAGAAGCTGATGCTCCCCGGAGTCCAGCTTCCGGACCCGGAACGGAACCGGGATGGAATCGTCCGGGCGTCCGTTGTTGATCTCATGAACGGAAACCCGTTCCGGGTTCGTATCCGCGGGAAGCCTTACGGCACGGACGGAGTCGAAATACTGACGGAGGATCGTCACATTCATAAATCTTCCGCTGTCCTGAATCGTCCGTCCGTCCGCCTGCGAAACTTTCAGCGATTTGATTTTTCCCGCGTGGAATTCCGGAAGCCAGAGCTTTTCCCCTTTCGGATCCTCTGAAACCCTGAAGGATTTCAGAGCCTTGACTGCCGAAGCGATGTTTTTCTCAAAAAATCTGGCTTCGACCTCGAATTTGACGCTTCCTCCGGCGGGGATTGTCTGCTGGCGGAGAACCCATTCCAGCGTGGAGACGCTTCGGGAGAGGTCAAACCAGTTGTAACAGGCGCTGAGCAGATCCCGGGGAAGAAGGACTGCCGTTCCCGCGTGATCCTGGTTTCCCTCCACAGCCAGAAAGGCCAGTCCAGGGTCCAGACTCCATTCATCCATGGCAATTCCCCTGCCGGGATGAGTGAGCTGCCGGATTTCCATGCCGCGCGGCTGATAGAAGGTGTTCGGAACGTCCAGACCGTTGTCGCAGCGGCGCAGGAATGTCCGGCACCAGATTCCCGCCGCATGTTCCGTCCTGTCCAGATTTTCCAGCCGATATTCCAGCTTGAGGGAAGTGCCGTTTTTCTTGAAGCGGTAGGTCTTTGTCACCTTGAGCCAGTTGAACGCGGCCACTCCGCGGACGGAGAACACCACCTTGTAATCCGGAGCATGATAGCTGTTTTCAACAAGTTTGTAGTCCAGTTTTTCGAATAACTCGACCAGAGCCTCTTTTTCAGATCCGTTCCGATGATTTGCCACAAGGCGTTCCGTGAACGAGTTTTTCTCCTGGACCATGGATTTACCCCGGAAACTGAGTCCGGTAATGGATCCTCCGCGCGTGTCAAACTGGATCTTGCAGCTTCCGCTGTCGACGGAAATTTCCGCCGCGGATAAAGTCAGGGCGATCATGGACAGCGCCCATATGATGTTTTTCATCGAGTATCCTTTCTTTCTGTTTTCCGGTTTTCGCCGGAGAATTCAATTCCTGTTTGTCATTTTCCGCTTCGCACGGAGCCATGTCCGGCATTGCGGCGTGAAACCGCCATCCGGAAACGTCTTTCCGTTCCGGCAATTCCAGCTGCACGACTGTTCTTACATCCCGCTTTTCTGCCACCAGAAGGGTTTTGTCCGCGCAGTTGCATCGGCTTCCTGATTCGGAACTTCGCTCATCCGCAGCGAGGCGGTATGGCCGTCGCAGAACAGGAAGTTCGCTTTGCCGTTATGGCGGAAAACGATGGGATCCGTGTCGTGCGTGAACGGCTTGTCGTAGCTCAGAAGTCCGCTTTTCGAATCTCCCATGAGCATCAGCTTCGAAGGATGTTTGTAGCCGGACTGTTTGAACATTTTGTAGTCCCGTACCGTTTCCCAGTAATATCTGGTGAACCATCCGTTGTATCCCATGGTGTAATATGCCTGCCACGCCCCCAGCTGACCGACTTCTGCGCTCGGGCATGCGTAGGGGGATTTGAGCATTTCCGTGCCGATGTTCAGATGTGTTCCATAGCGTTCATTGGTCATATTCGATTTCTTGGAGGGAGGCGGCCAGTAGGCGTTCATGATATCGCCTGTGCGGTAACCGTAAAATGTGCTGTTTATACTGTAATAGGGGAGGAAATCCTGATAGTCGGACGCATAAAAGATCAGACTTTTCCCCGCCTGGGAAAAATTGTTGAGGCAATGGAGCGCGTGTCCTTTCGCGCGGACTTTGCTGAGCGCGGGCAGAAGCATTCCCGCCAGAATCGCGATGATCGCAATCACGATGAGAAGCTCTATCAATGTAAAAATCCTGCAGCTTTTCCCGCTGTTTCGGCGGATCGATCCGCTTGTGTCTGTCATTTGTCTCTCCTTTTCTGGCCGGAATCCTGCCGGGCCGTTTATGTTCTTTGCAACTATTGAAATCTGTTCTGCGGAGGAGTTCGCCATTCCTGCTGAAAATCCGTTTGTTTCCGGTAAAACGAATGGAAAGGGGAAGTGTGTCCGATCGATTGACACCGAAATCCTCATGCGCGTTCCGCAGAGTGATGCCAGCGGCATCGTTTCCCTTCGTTTTCCGGCATCCCGGTCCGCATGGCGCGGGACGGGTGTCTCCTCAGTCGCTTTCAGAATTTCTTTTCTGAATTGCATGGCAAATTCTTCCGTCTCTTCCGGTGCGGGGATTTCATAATGATGACAAATATCAGGTTTGTTTTCCGCATGACATCATGACCCCGGGGGATTTTTCTTGCGTTTTCTTCTGAAAAAATGAAAAGGTGATTTCTCCGTCCGTCTGTGCGTTCGAATCTCCCTGAGCGGCAAGAATGAGATCATGAAGATCCGCCTCGTATGCCGGGGAACGGGGATTTTCCTTCTTTCCCTGCACGTAATCCGCAAAATCCGTCATCATGACGTCATAGCGCCGGAACGGCGGAAACGTAACGGATTCGCCGCCTTCCGCATAGGGATGGAGATTGTTCCTTGTGATTCTGATTTCCGCCGTGTAACAACCATTGCCGACCGGATTTTCCAGCGGCCTGATTTCGATGGCTCCTCTTGTTCCGGCCAGGGAAATGCAGCGTCTGGCGAACCCGTTGAATTCCGAGGCGGAGGTTTTGACAAAACCGAAGGCGTCCGGATAGCGGAAGAGACAGAATCCGTGATCCTTGCAATCCACGCCGCAGGCGTGCGTCGCAATATTCAGCGGAAGAAACTGATCGGGGAATCCGCAGAAGCTGACCATCAGATCAATGATATGGCAGCCGAGATAATACATCATTCCCCCGGGAAATCGCCGCAGTTTTTCATGGTATCCGGCATCTCCCATGCAGCTCATCTGGCCTTCAAAACTTACGATTCTGCCTAAAAGCCCGCCTTTCACCATTTCCAGGGCTTTCCGGATCGCCGGATTTCCGCGGAACATGTATCCCGTGGCAAAGGGCAGACGTTTTTCTTCCGCAATCCGGCACATCCGGTGAAAGTCCGCGGAGGAGCCGCTGCCCGGCTTGTCCATGAATACGGGAAAGCCCGCTTCCAGCACGCGGATTGCCGTCGGCACCAGACGGAGTTCGTCCGTTTCCACAAGAAACGCGTCCGGCTGCAGCGCAAAAGCTTCCGCGCTGCTGAGAAAGGGCAGCCCCTGAAAGGCGGTTTTCCGCTCCGCCGCCAGCTTCTGAACGGGATCCGTTTCCACGATTCCCAGAAGCTGGTAACGTTCCGGCAATTGGCGGACCGCCTCCGCGACAGGGGCGGCATGCACCGTGGAACCTGTTCCGATCTGCACAACTCTCAGAGGATTCAAAAACGCCATGATCTCATTCCGCCCAATGATATTGAGGATTCTGTTTTTTTACGGTTTCCGTGATCCTGACGACTTCAAGCGCCTGTTCGGCGGTCACCGGAAACGGCGCAATGCCGTTGACTGCCTTCCAGAGAAAATCGGCGAGCGCCTTTTCCACAAGGTCTACAATACTTCCCTCCGGCGTCACTTTTCTCGTTTCCGTCACCCACGGCAGGCGGACTTCCTCCGTCCAGGCATAATCCGGAGATGGAGCGTCCTGAAACGCCTTCAGGTCCGGCATTCGGAATTGCGGTTCCAGATAGCGGAGTTCCAGTTCCTTCTGGGCTTCGTCATAGCGGATGGCTCCCCGGGTTCCGCACAGGACACAGTACGGCTGCGGAATTGCGACGGCGTTGCTGACCTCGATTTCTCCAACAGTTCCGTTTTCAGCGCGCAGCATGATCCGGAAATGATCGTCCGCGTCCCCCGGGGTCAGAATGCTCTTCAGATCGCTCCAGACGTCTTTGACCGGGGAATTCAGAAAATGCAGCGTCTGGTCGATGACATGAGGTCCCCACACGCTCAACTGTCCGCCTCCCTGCGAGAGCAGCATCTGCCAGTCGCAGCGGGGGGCGAACGGATGAGCTTTGCTGATCCGCACCGTGTGAAGACGCCCGATCAGGCCGGAGCGGACCAGATCATACGCCATCGCGTGAGCCGGTTCAAAGCGGTGATTCTGCCCGAAAAACAGTCTGCCGTCATACTGCTTTGCCAGAGTCCTGATTTCCTGATAATCCGAACTGGTTACCGCGATCGGTTTTTCCAGAAGGACAATTTTCCCGGCTTCCAGCGCCTCTCTGGCGTTTCTGACATGATCCATGGACCGCGTGGCTATGATTACCAGTTCCATTTCCCGGTTTTTCAGAAATTCCGTATAGTCGCAGTATGCCCGCCCGCCGTATTCCCGGGCGGCCTTTTCCGCACGTTCCAGGGAAAAATCGCAGAACGCGGCGGGGATGTAGTGATTCTTCTTCTGAGCAAAATAGCGCCCGTGCAGGACTCCCATCCGCCCCATTCCGCAAATACCGTATCTGATGGTCCGTGTCATTCGACTTTCTCCGATCGTGTTCCGCCTTCCGTGCGGGAGCACCTTTTTACAGCATTGTTCATGAAAGAATCAACCTTTCCGCATTTCTCCGGAAGCTGTCTGCAAGTGACGGTGTGACGCGCGGCGTATTCAATATTTGCTCCAGGAGGGTTTCATGGAAAAAATGGCATGGATCGTTTTCTCATCGAATTTCGGCGTGCGGTCATAGTTGTATATTCCGTTCTGCTCCTGTTCAATGTCGGTCAGCTGGGTATAGCAGTAGCCGGCGACTTTCGGATGGCGGACCAGACATTCGGTCAGCGCGGCGATCCGTGCTTCCGCCTCCCCGGCCGTGAGAGGCTCCTTGCCGTATCCCCATGAATTTTCCGCATAGGGCCTGCGTCCCTCCGGAATATATTTGACGCCTCCGTATTCATCGGCGATGCAGGGTTCCCCGTGATAGGCCGCCGATTCGGCATCGGCGAAATGCATGTAAACGGGTTCGGTGTTCAGAGCCTCTGATAGTCCGGCGGGATCCGGATGATAGGTGTGCACGGTCCAGAGGTCGGTTTTCACATGCACGTAGCCGGAGGAGTCGTTCACGGGACGCGTGGAATCCAGCGCGCGCGTGAGATCATAGAGGTCGGAGACAAACCTGCGGTGTTCCTCCAGATCGTGATACTGTCGCGTTTCATTGAGCGGAGTCCAGGCGATGATGGACGGGTGATTGATGTCCCGCCCGACCAGAGAGGCCCAGTCCGCAAGAAAATTCCGGAACGCGAGATTGTAACCGGGGTCGGTCTTTGTGAAATGCTGCCAGAAGGAAATGCCCCAGCTCGGATATTCCGCCCAGGTGAGGTAACCGAGACGGTCGGCCCAGTAGTGGAAGCGCTCGTCGAAAATCTTCTGGTGGAGACGCGCGCCGTTGAAGCCGGCTTTCATGGCAAGTTCGATGTCGTGCCGGAGCGCGCTGTCGTCGGGCGCGGTCCAGATTCCGTCCTCGTAAAAGCCCTGATCGAGCACGAAGCGCAGGAAGACCGGACTGTTGTTCAGATAACATTTCCCGTTCTCAATATGAATTTTCCGGAGTCCCGCGTAGGAACGGACACGATCCAGTTCATTGCCTTCCTCATCCTCCAGGAGATACAGGACATCATACAGAAACGGACTGCCCGGCTCCCATGCGCGGGGATTCTGCAGTTTGAGCGTCACGGCGTTGCCCGCAGCGGCGCGGACCGTTTCCGAGCCGACAAGACGCCCCTCCTCCAGAATCCTCACTGTGAATCTGAGTCCGCTCCGCTCCGCATGATAGACCGGCAGAAAGGAAAAGCTTCCGTTGTCGAAATCCGGCACGATCCGGCAGGATTTCAGCGCATACGGGGAAACCGCCTCCATCCAGACGGTCTGCCAGATTCCGGTTGTTCGGGTGTAACTGCATCCGGCGGAGTGAAGGAAAGGCGCCTGTTTTCCGAAGGGCTGGAGTCCGCCGCGCAGGAAATCCTCCGCTTTGACGACAAGGTCGTGCGTTTTTCCCGCTTCGGCGCGGACTGTCAGATCCACCGTGAACGATGACAGTCCGGTATGCCGTCCGACTTCGTTCCCGTCCAGATATACGACGCACTGATAATCGACTCCACCGAAATGCAGCAGAATTTTCCGGCCTGCCCACTCTGCGGGAATTTCAATTTTGCGGTGATACCAGATCACCTCGATGAAGTCGGTGAATCCGATCCCGGAAAGACGGCTCTCCGGACAGAAAGGCACTGTGATCCGCTTTTCAAATCCTGCCGCTTTCTGCCAGTTTTTCTCCGTGCCGCTGCGGGAAAAATCGAATGCACAGGTCCATTCGCCGTTGAGATTGCGCCATTCTGTCCGTTCAAACTGCGGTCTCGGGTATGTTTCTCCCGGCAATGTCATGTTGAAATCTCCTTGTGAATGAATTTCAATTTTTAATTTTCTTTTAAATTATATTCTTTATCTTCTGAAAATCCAATAGGGATAATCATAAAAACATGAGGATTATAATCATATTGGAATTTTGCGGAGCGGCGGATCCCGCCGCGGCGGCCCGCGTGGAACGGAATTTCCGGCATACAGTCCGGGGGCGCCGCCTTGAAGCGGACTTGGCGGATAGTATACGGTTTCCGCCAGGTTTCGGGCGAGTAGGGATGCTGGGACGCGGCGCTGGGGATTTATTCCCTGTTCTGCAGCGTTATTCCGCCGGGTCTGTGAGATGCCACTCTCTTATGGGGATTCCCGTATGCGGAATGTGGCGGAAAAGTTTTTCTGTGAAAAAGCTTTTCCGCTGAAAGTTCCGGAATGACGCGGATCGCGGATCATTCCGTTTCTCAGAAGGCCGGAGGATCTCATTCCGCCGGACGGCTGGAGGCAGGGAACACCTTCTGCACTGCGGCGCCGGTTCCGGCGGAAAGCTCCTCTATGGAAAGATTTTTTCCGTTCAGACGGATGTTTTTCATCCTCGCGTATGCGGGGGAATACCCGGTATTCATCGCATTGAACTGAACCGATTCCGCTTCGATGAAATCATGTGGGTAGGGAGTTCTGTTCTGCGGATCCTCCGGCAGAAGTCTCTGTGTTTTCCCGTCAATTGTGACGGAAAGAGCGCATTTCTCTTTTTCCGCTTTCCAGTCGATCCGGACGCGACACCACTTTTTCAGCGGGAAAACGGCATGCAGAGAACGTCTTTGATAGCGCCGGTCACAGATGGAAACGCCAAGAGCCCGCCTGTATGCATATATCCGGATCGAATTGTGATTGGCGGTGCCGGGATGCCGGACATTGATTTTCCCAAGATGGAACAGCGTGCGGTCCTGAGTGACGGATTCCCCGATCCATAAATCAAATTCCATGCCGCCCTGTTTCAATTCGGCGCGTCTCGGATAATAGGCTGCAAACGGGAGTTCTCCCTCCGGAGCTTCGCAGAGCTTTGCGAAGGTTTCCGCGCGGATGCTGCCGACGGGGAAATCCATCACCTGACGGCATTTTTTCCCGTCAAGAATATACTCTGCTGTCAGACGGATGATGAAGGTCTTTTGAATGGTCTCGGTCTGCACGGAGCGCATGGCCGGATTCAGAGAGGCAGGCACAAATTCCTCTTTCGCGACCATGCTTTTTCCGACGATCCTTCCGTCTGCATCCAGAATTTCCGCATAGATCCTCAGATTTCTGACCGGGCGGAAACACTCGACGACCGGCTGGAACTGAATTTCGCTTCCGATGCCGCTGGAAAGAAGAACATCCTTCCGCTCCACGGGTTTCCGGAAGTATATGCGGAGGCAGTCCGCATTGATTTTTTCCGGCGTGGCGGACAATGTTCTCCGCAGATCCGGATTGAAGAAACTGCCGCCGTCGGCAAAAGCGGTGGCATAGTAGGTGCTCACCTGTTTCCCTTTTTCCGGCATTGTTTCATAGGCGAACAGCGCGCGGTCCGGTTTTCCCCCGAGCTCGGAAACGGGGATCCTGATCTCAAAGCTCCACTGCCGGGGCGCTGCTGCGCTTTTACACTCCGCCGCGCTTTTCCCCCTGCGGATGTCAGGCTTTCCGGCGCCGGCTTTGACGCTCCAGATATGAAAGAGGACGTTGCCGTTCGGTGCGATGATCCATTGACGCAGAGTTCCGTCCTTGGCCGGAAAGAAGATTTGCGCGCTTTCTCCGCCGGCGCTTCTGCTTTCCTTGTAATTCTGCAGATTCTTCCGTTCAATGACACCCGAAAGATACAGATTTTCATCATCAACAAGCATCCGGTATGCGATCGGTTCCTTCATCAGGCGGAATACGCTGCTCTGGATGAAATGTTCGACCGGAACGGTGTTGCTCCACGTCGCCTCGTCCGGAATGCCGTCCATGACGATGGCGCCCGCGGCTTTTCCGCAGGGCAGGGGATGTTTGAGTGATTCCTTCAGCCAGTCGGGCACATTCATTGCGGCAAAAAGTTTTTCTTTCTGCGCATCCAGGGCAAGAATCTCCTGGATTTCCTTTGCCGCATCGGCATGGAGGGATTTGTCCAGAGAATAGTGAACCTTCGGAACCTGGGCGGGAAGAAGCAGCATCTCTTCCGGTTTCCGGGAGCGGAGAATCCGTTCAAAGGCAGCCTGCGCGCCGTTCAGTGCCGTCTTGGCCTCCCTGACCAGTTCGGATGCCTGAGCGAAATTCCCCTCCCTGATTGTTTTTTCGATTTCAAGCCGGTAATATCTGCCGTCCGCAAAGATCTTTGTTCCATGGAACATCAGCTGATACTGGTTGAAGAGCCGTTCCTCCAGTTTGCCGACGCCGCAGGAAGCAAATCCGCCTGCCGCATCCAGTTTTGCACGGACCTGTTCAAATGCTTTGATTGCACGGTCGAGTTTGGCCCGCGCCGTGCGGTAAACGGGAAGCGGGTCTTTGATATTCTGCGCCCGCTCCACGATCTCCGGATTCAACAGATATTCCAGACTGAGCCCGGAGGAAAATGCGGGGGCCGCCAGTTTTCCGAGTTCCACTCCCCATGTGGCAATGCAGGTGTATTCCGCCATGAACGGCAGTCTGCCCGGATCCGTTTTCAGGGGCAGTTCATATTCCGCGTAATAAGGCGCGTAAGCATTCCACATGTATTCCGCAGTGATGGGGAGAAATGGCTCGTGAAAGCGCGGATCATTCATCCGTCCGATCTGGTTGGCAAACGGAAGAAACGTCTGCATAGCGGCAAGATACGGCGAGAGCAGCGGCCAGTCGTCATGCTCCGGACGCAGCAGATGCGTTTCCAGATAGATGATTCCGGGACGTCCGGGAAACATATTCATATAGGCGCGCATGGAAGCTCTGTCCGACTCCCGGATCTCGACAGGGATTTCCTTCGGGAGACGGGCGTGCAGGTCTCTGCCCCATTGCAGGGTCTTCTGCAGATACCGCTCCACAAGCGGGGAGTCCTCCTTCACCCCCAGAAGTTCGCTGACTCCGGAGCGTGTGACGGTCTTTCCGAAATAGGGGTAGGGGATGTAGACCAGATCAATCCCGCTGTCTTTGAACACCTCCTGATAAACGGCGAACTGATCGGCGTCCGCCCGTGCCCGGTCCGTATCGTTCGGATAGAGTTTCCGGGATATGGCGTCCCGCGTGCTCCACAACTCCGGATCCGTGATGCTGCCGCCGTCGACGGGATGAAGGGAAATCTGTGTGATTCCTGCTGCTTTCGCATACCGGAGCAGCTTTTCCGCCGCAATCTTCTGCAGATCCGGCCGCCCCCAGGAATTATAGTGGTTATGCCATGGAATCAAGGTCAGATTTCGGACTTCCGGATGATTCCCGTTCTGCTGCAGCGTGCCAAGCTTCATATGAACGGTGTAGTGCTGCCGGATTTCCCGTGTTTTCAGTAAGCGCCCAGCCAGCCCCATCTGGATTTGAGTCAGACAGTGTGGTATGTTCTTCCACAAACCGGAATAATTGGAG
>CALXSJ010000012.1 GCA_944391115.1 uncultured Victivallales bacterium
TCAGTAGCACACTTTTTTAGGTTCAGCCATCTTTTTTTACAATTTACACCTGCTTTCTTTTACCATAGCAACTTTCCCTTGCAGTGAAATTCCATTGCCGTTTCCCTGCGTCAGAATGCCAGTGCGGCCTGACGTTTTCCCGGAAAAACTCCTTCCGGCGTACTTTCCGGCGTCCCCTCTCCGTATTTTTCCCGCCGGATCATCAGGATGGAGGGAAAAGTCTTCCGGTTTTCCGGTTCGATTTCAAGTGCCTTCAGGGGAATCGCCAGCAACGCTCTCCATGCGCCTCCGCCGCTGTCCGAAGCCAGCACTTTCCAGCCGGAACTCCAGCGTCTGTTCGAGTTGAGGGAGTCATAATGGTTGCCGTTTCCGTCGACGGCAAAGCAATAGGTGCGCGCACCTTTTTCAAAACGGATTTCGACATGATCGCCAAGCGGCCACGCCTCGGAACCGGATTTTTTCATGAAAACCGGAGACGGATGTTCCGCCGTGATGCGGATATAAAGCGTTGTGCCGTCCGTCAGGAGGCGCGCTTCCGTTTTATGAGGCGCCGCTTCCGTTTTTCCCCAGTTGAAGTATCCCGGGATCCGGAAATTGTCCAGAATCAGTGCGTTTTCATAGCATGTGGCGTGGAAATCCGCGAACTTTTCATCCTGATCCATCCGGGGGACGGTATTCATTCCCAGTTTGCCGCGGACAAGAAGCCACTGTTTTTTCAGAGCCCGGATCATGGCAAGTGAATTCGGATGCCGTGCCGCACGCTCCGCGCGGCAGAGCGCGTCAAAACATTTCTTTTCCAGTCCGGTATGGAGGACGGTATTGACGAAATTCGGTCTTTTCCCTTCGCTTTTCCGGAATCCCTCGTCCAGAAGATCGTAAAATGTTTTCATTTCCGGGGCCGCCTCCCGGAAAGTGCGCTTCAGATAATAATCCCGGAGCATGCGCGGATCCTGCGCCGGATTCCAGAACAGGCGAGCCAGAATCCAGGCGGAAATGCTGTTTGCGTCCCATTCCGATTTCATGGTGTGGCCGCTGAATTTTTTTTCACTGTCTGGTGTCAGTTCGGAAAGGATGCCGGGACCGCCCATCGCTTTCAGGGCGCGCAGATCATGGACGATTTTCCGTTCAATGCCGGAAACGCCGCTGATTTCCGCAAATCCGCTGGCATAGGAACGATAATATTCATAAAAGAAAATGCGTCCGGGGAAACGTCTGTTCCATTCTTCCAGACGGCGTTTCCAGACCGGAGACTGCCGTTTGTCCAGCAGTGGATACCTGGGATTGACGCCTCCGATCGGACAATAGGAAACGGCAATGGCCGGATCCAGTTCGCAGGCCGGCGGTTCCGCGGCATAGAAGTATCCGTATCCCGCAAAAAGAGTTTTCGGGAAATCGCTTTTCATACGCCGCACAATCTGATTCACGAAGATCCAGTAGCGGGTGGAGAAGTAAAGGGGATCGACCTGCGGATCGTCGCTTTTCCGGATCAGAGTCTTTCCGCCGGGCAGCGGAATCGGGGCAAGGCATTTTTCACACTGGCACATGGTCCAGGAATCACGGAATCCGATGGTGAAGAGATCCGGTTTTTCCCGGAAAGATTCCAGTCTCTTTTTCAAATTGGCGACGGCGGTTTCCAGCAGTTCCGGACAGGTCAGACAAAGGGTTTCCGGTTCGCGTTTTCCTGTCAGTTTGGAATAACCGAAAAATTCCGGATTGCTTTTGAAATACTGTCCGGGATGCGCCAGCCACCAGTAAATATGTCCCCCCTCGCAGCTCAGAAAATCAAATTCGTTTCCCGCGTGGACCGGCGAGGTCTGATCCGCCCAGTTCCCCCGGTTGCGCAGCACCCAGATTCCTGTCGGACGGTCTCTCCGGACCGCCACGACGTTCCAGCCGTGAAGCCGGAAGGCGGGTTTTTCCAGCATGGACAGTTCCCGGAATTTCAGAGTGGGATTCCGGGAAAATATGCATCCCGTTTTTTCGTCGGGACGCGCCCAGATGATGTCCGTGTTCTTTTCCAGAAGCGCCGCCGCGGCATAGGCCGAGGCGCGCGGCACATCGCCGAACAGGTAAATGTGATTTCCCTTTGTCCTGACTGCGAACCCGTCGCTTCCGCGCAGTTCCGCGATTTCCTTTTTCCAGACCTGTTCCGCAAACTCTTTCCCGATGAAGATCGTGACGGGCCTGTCCTGCTTCATTTCGTGGACGAGGGGGAGTTCCGCGCCGGAAATTTCCCGGATCCAGTGTCTGAGATCCCGTGCGGCAAATTGTTCCGCATGGGGCGCGTTCCGGGCAACCGCAATGTTTGCGCAGGGAATCCCGTCCCGTGTGATTTCGAGCGCCCCCGAAGAGAGGAGAGGGCAGATCCAGAGCAGCAGCAGAAAACAGATTTCCTTCATCGCCTTCTCCCCTCATTCGGCTTTCGTATACAGTGCGGAGGGACGCCATACGCCTTCGCCCCCGCCGGAATCATATCCGCGGACGGCCAGCAGATTTTCCGCTCCCGGCCTGAGCGCCTCCGAAACGTCCATCTCGAAAGATCTGTTCCAGTTGCGCGGATCCTCCTGACGACCGACCTCTTTCCCGTTCAGGAACACAACCCCGGAGTCATCCAGCGACCCGATCCGGAGAAAGATTCTTTTCCCGGCCGGAAAGTCCGGCGCCTTGAAGCGGACGCGATAGTAGAAATATCCTCCGGCCTGAACGGAGTAACCCTGTGCGCTCGGCATGTTCCAGGTGGAAAGCAGCTGAAAGTCCCGGGAATCGTCATATTCCGGTTTTTCCAGTCCGCGCTTCTCTCCGGAGCCGTCCGCGTCAAGATGGAATTTCCAGTTTTCCGGCAGCGGGAACAGGTTTTCCACTTTTTCCGGCACCGGGGTCCCCGCGAAAAGTTCCTGGCGGTAACGCATATCTTCAGGCTTTTTTCCTGCCAGTTCTTTTCCCGGGCGTGGTGAAAGGTTGCTGAAATCCGTTGCAAGCAGCATTCCCGCCAGATCGTAAACCGTTCTGTTTCCGGAGGAAATCTCATCAAGTCTTTCCTTGACCCAGTATTTGCGGACCCCCTCGGCACGCCGTCTGAAATCGGCAATGGCATCGGCCTTCCTCGTGTTGAGCGCCCTGGCGTAACTCCGGTAGGTTTCCGCCATCCGGAACATGGCTTCCATGGAGCGGCGGAAACGTTCCAGACGGATTTTTTCCTTGCCTGAAGCCGTGGCGGCCAGTCTGCGTAGCTGCGGGCGGTATTCCGCAATAAAGGAATCCGGGAGCATGTATGACGTATCCGCCGCGCTTCCGAAATTGATCCGTTCCATACGGAAGGAATTGCGAGTCATGCCGGTATAAAACCGGAAAATGATCGCTCCCGCATCTTTCCCGAAATATTCGCGGCAGAAATCTTTCAGGCGGTCTTCCGGCGTCAGAGTGGAATCCCATGTATACTGCGCCAGACTGCGGAGCAGGGGCCAGATGTATTCCGCCCGGTTCATGGCTTCCACTTCGAACATGGACATGCCCATTTCCCGGCACCGGGCCGCCGCGCTCAGGATCTGCATCCCTGTCGGACTCCATGGAAAATTCGTGTAGCAGTAAAAGGTCAGACGTGCACCTGATTTCCTGATCTGTCCGAGTTCCTGCGAAAAGGTTCTGGAAAAAGGATAGCACGGTTCTCCCAGGGAGTTCTTTTCATGACTGTAGACAAAACAGCCCATGCAGTAGATGTTCTGCGCCGTCCGGAATCCGTCAGGGGGACAACGGAGCTCCAGATACGGGGAGTGAACGGTCAGAAAACGCCGGGGATATTTTTCCGCGACCGCTTCCGCCACGCGATTGTAGAACGTCCAGACGAGGCGGTCCTTGCGGTAAGTTCCTTCCCCGGAGACTTTTGCGCATTCCGGACACTCGCAGATCCCTTCCGTGTCCGAGAGCCCCATGGGAACTGTAAGCAGAGAGGCCAGATCGCTTTTGTCTTCTTCATAACGCCGGCAGGCGCTCAGCGCGTTTTCGATTGCCGTTTCCAGATTTTTCCGGTTTGTGAAACAGATCTGCCCGTCGCTGTAACGGCGTTTCCGGATGAAATCCATTCCTGTCACAAGCGCAAAGCGTTCCGGTTCCCTCTCCATCAGACCCTGTCTGACGGCCTTTGCGGTCAGTCCGGTCGCCGGTTTGATGTAATGTCCTGCAATATAAGGTGATATGCCGAAATCGAATCCTTTTGCGGCAAAACGGGAAAGGTGCGCCTTGTTCCGGAGCAGCCAGAGCTGGTAATCCCGGACCGCGGAGGGATCGTTTCCGGCAAAATGATTGTCCGCAGTGGAAGAGAGGGAAAAGGTCCGCATTTCAAAAGAGGGCGTATATTTTTTCTCTCCTGCGGCAATCCTGATCCGGTCGCCGGCCGGAATGTTTGTACCCGTTTCGCCGGGCGTCAGAAAACGGATACCGAGTTCTTCCAGATACTGATAGACACCGTAGAGAACCGCCAGGGAGGTGTTGCCGCGGATTGTCACGAGGGGAAGGGGACGATCCGTCTTCCGGATGATGAATGCCTGCGGCGATTCCCTGTCCTTCCATTCCGTTTCAGGGCGGATTTCCAGAACAATTCCGCATTCGCCGCGTCCGCGCGGACCCCATGCAATCGGCAGACGCGCTCCGGAAATGCGTTCCAGAAACGTCTGGAGTTCCAGAGAGGCCAGATGGAGCGCTTTGCCGTACTCCGCCGGCAGGAAGATTTTTCCGTCGCTGCGGGAATCCTTTACCAGCCATGCGTCCGCGGAAAGAGCGCCGGCGGAAAGAAAAACGGCCAGAAGAAAGATGCTTTTCAATTTCTGCATGATTGTTTCCTCATCTCAGTTTTCAGCCCGGTCAGGGGTTTTTCAGGAGAATGTCAAGCGTTTTTCCCGCCGGCGGTCTTGTCATGAGCGCGCCGTGGAAATCCGCGAAAAAAACTGTCACGCTGTTGCTGTGCCGCGTATACGGAATCCGCAGTTCTTCGATCCGGGTCTGGTTGATTGAGTTGATTCCGCTGGCGGAATTGCTGCAGGAATGACATTCCAGCAGCAGAAAGGTTCTGGACGGAAAGAGCAGACGCCGCAGGGGAGTTTTTGTCCCCGCATTGTCCACCGTGCCGTTGATGCGCGGGAATACGCTCATATTGGCCGTCCAGTCCGTCTCCTCGTTCATGTAGGCTCCGTCGATCATGATGGCGGCGGGACAGCGGTAGATTTTCCATTTCGGGGAATTCGGGTCGATCTTGCGGATCTGCGGCCTGTCTTTCACGGAAATATGCAGATAATCGCTGATCAGCATGTCATGCCACCGGACCGCGGTTACATCCCCTTCCGGCTTGTACAGGCAGAACGGAAGTTCCCGGTAATCGCTCTCATAGACTGCCAGCGCCTTTCCCCATTGGCCGAGGCGTCCGAGGCAGGTGATTGCATGCGCTTTTTCCTTTGCCTTGCTCAGTGCGGGCAGAAGCAGCGCCGCAAGAATCGCAATGATCGCAACTACAACAAGAAGCTCTATCAATGTAAATGATCCGCATTTCACTGAAACGTGGGAGGAATGGAAATGGCCGGCATGGCTTTTTTCCTCCCTGCTGTTTCTGCAGAAGTCATGGAGCAAATCCATTTTTCCGGATAGAATTCTCTGGCGCAGTTTTCCTGCGGCAACGGTTTTTTTCCTGTTCATAAGCATAAAGAACAACCTTTCTGCGGGTTCACTGTAAATTATAATCGGAACGTTCCGATTTGTCAAGGGCAAAACCTGAAAAAACTCGTTTTTTATTTGGAAGAGGCGGAGAGACAGATTGTTCCGGATCCAGTCCGGATCGTTATGCGCTTCGGCGGAAATGGCGGAAAACGCCGGGCGCGGCCGGCAGAGGCGGCAGATGCGCGCGGCAGTGGCCGATCCGGACTTCCTTTGTCATCGGGAAGCCTTTCTTTCCGGAGGATTTTCCTGTGCCCGTGGTCCGCTGTTCCGGAAGCGGATTTCTCAAGGCGTCGGCTTCGGGTATTGACGATATCTGCATGCATCGAGAGAGTCGAGGCGGGGCAGATGGCTTTCCAAATGAGCGAATGCGTCAGATGGAATCGCGGATCAGGAGTTCGGGCATCAGAGACAGGCTGATGAAATCCGCATCCGGGTTTTCCAGACGGCGGAAAAGCAGAGATATCAGTTTTTCCGCAATGGCTTCCGGGGGCACGAAGAAGGTGGTCAGGCTCGGGTGCAGATAACCGCTTTCCGGAATTCCGTCAAATCCGACGAATTTCATCTGTTCCGGAACGCGGATCCCGTATTTCACGGCCTGCGCCATTGCGGCCAGCGCCATATAGTCGTTATTGGCGATCAGGACATCCGGCAGAGTTTTGTCCCGCAGCAGCGTCTGCATGGCCTCGCCGGCCAGGCAGGGAGACAGAATGCCGCCAATCAGAAATTCCTTCCGGATCGGGATCCCGTGCTTTGCGAACAATTTGAGCAGAATCGCAGCCCGGCCCCGGTCAAGCGCATTGGTCATGATCGCATAGTTCCGGCATCCCTTGCCCCGAAGAATTTCCAGGAGACGCTCATATGCGCATTCCATGCAGGGAAAACTGCTGAACGAATCATAATCGCCGGGCTCCTGCCAGCGGATCACAGGCACGCCGCATTTTTCCAGATGAATGCCGGAAAGCTGTCCGGTGATGATTCCGTCGACGCCTCGGGAGAGCAGCATGTCAAGGGCTCTTTGAATGGTTTCCACATCATCATAGCTTTCCCAGAAGGCGAACAGGGCGGTATATCCGTGATCGGCAAGACGGCGCTGAAGATTCAGAACGATATTGCCGTAAAAGCTGTTGGCAGGCTCCGGCAGCATGATTCCGACCGTAGAGGTTTTCTGGAGACGCAGCGCCTTTGCGGAACGGTTTGGCAGATAGCCGAGACGCCGCACCGCTTCATAAATTTTTTCCCGTGTTTTCTGTGCCACCTTGTGCGCTGTCCGCGTATCCATGGCGCATGCTACAGTTGTTTTCGAACATCCGCATTCTTCGGCGATGTCGATAATCGTGACTCGTCCCCGCTGACCCGGCATTCTGCACCCCGCATTGAAAATTCATGCATTATACTGCATGATAAGCGAAAATGCAATTCCCGAACCCTGAATAATGGCAGATAAAAGTCTGGGTGCGCGAATTTCCGGTGACCGGACGGCATGACTGGATATGCACTCCGTCAGGCTGCCGCGCCCCGGAGGCCCGGGCGGAGACAATTCCGTTGACAATGGATGCGCAACATGGCAATGAAGCAAGAAGTTCGACTTCTTCATCCTCCTCAAGCTCAGAACGGCCATAGGAACACACATTCCGGCAGACAGCATAAAGTTCATTGGCGCGTCTTGCTCCTGAGGAACGGGAAAAAGAAAGAGCCGGGGATACGCCTATGGGGGGGATGATATAAGACGCACCCCGGCAAAATATCAGAGTTTAAATTACTTGCCTTTTTTAAAAAATCCAGAAGGTGAACAGGGTTTTTTCCGCTTTTTTCAAGCCTGCTGCCCGGAAATCATCCGCAGGAGAGTTTCCTCGAAAACGGAAACGGGAGTTTTTCCGTAATCCATATTCAGCAGGCGGACCCAGTCACGTTCCCGCGCAATGGTTATGACAGCGGATTTCCGGATCAGTTCCCGGAAAAGCGAAGAATCTTCCGGATGTACGGATTTTTCCCCTTTGAAATAATCCAGGTCGATATCCAGAATAAACGGCAGGTCCGGGGGCAGAGGGGCGCGTTCGAGATTCGCGGACAGGAATTCCGTTTCCAGAGCGCGGGCATAGTAACGGGCAAGCGTTTCAAGCCTCTCATCCGGGGGGGGATCGTGGACGATCCGGATTGCCGGATTGACGTCGCGGGAGAAGTTTACATGAGAAAAGACAGTCGCCGAGGCGATGATGCCGTTGCGGATTGCAAAATCGAAATGCTCGTCGTGCCGGAGGTCTTTCAAGGCGTTTTCGATTGCCTCATCTGTATGGGCTGCGATTTGTTTTTCATGTTTTTTTTCATGGGTTTCGTCATAATGCGTGAACGCCGGAAGGGTGTCGGTGTGGTGATCAAGCGTGAGAACGTGCGGCGCGATTCCGAGTCTGTCCCGTTCGCGCGCCCAGGGATGCAGCGCATGATGATGGTCTTCCACAAGATAAACGGTTTTTCCATTGATGTTTTTTTGCAGAACCCGGGTCATTGGAGACTCCTTTTGTTAAGGATCAAACGGAAGCGGTTGTCGGATATTTTCCGTTTTACACAGATATTTTGCATATTTCCGTTCTTTTTGAGCTTATCCCGGCTTGAAGATTGTCCATCCCGGTATAAATTAAAGAACGGGATAATATAGCCCCCGTCTGGCGCGAGTCAATGGGGGACTCGTTTCGAGTCGTCATTTTCAACCAACCAAGGAGAGAATATGAAAACTCTACTCAAAAGAGGCGCCGTTGCGGCGCTGGTCCTTTCCGCCTGCGGACTCTTTGCCGCGGACAGTGCGGCTGCTGCGGCGAGTTCCGGAACTCCTGCCGCCGCGAATGCCCCGCAGCAGGAGACAAGCTGGACACCTTTTCAGCTTGTGTTCATCCCCGGACTGCCCAACAGTTCCATGACTTCAACGGTTTACGGATTGAAGCTTGGTATTCCCGCGACCGGCGGCAGAGGCGTGGTCAAGGGTATTGAAGCGTCTTTCCTCTACAGCGGAACCAAAGATGTCGACGGCTGCCAGGCTTCCTGGTTCGGTCCTTCGATTGCACTTGGCGAGGTCTACGGCGTTCAGGGCACCATGTCGCTTGCACTTGCCAAACGGCTTACCGGTTTCCAGGCTGCCGGACTTTCCTTCCTGACCGATCCGTCCGCCGGCTGCCAGGCCGGTATTTCCTCGGTGGCAATGGATGGCTTCAAAGGTTTCCAGACTGGCGCCGTGACGGTGACAGACGGGGATTTCGGCGGTTTCCAGTTCGGCGCGGTCAATATTGTCTCCAAAATTTTCAAGGGCTTCCAGTGCGGCGCGGTCAACATTGTGTGCGGCGTCTTCAAGGGCTTCCAGTGCGGCGTCATCAATTTCAGCTCCGACGAGGGAATTCAGCTCGGCGGAATCAACATCATTGCGGACAGCTGGGTGCCCGTCATGCCGATTTTCAATATCTGCATCGGTTCCGGTGACAAAAAGGACGCTGAGGCGCCGGCGGCGGAAAAAACCGCTCCCGCGAAATGAAGGAGGTAGCAAAATGAAGATTTTCTTTGCCGCACTTGCAGCATGTCTGTTTTCGCTTCCCCTTCTTGCGCAGGAAGCGCAGCCGAAGGCGGAGCAGCCGTGGGATTTCATTTCCTTCACCTTTGTTCCCGGAGTGCCTCAGACGGCCGACGTGTTCAACGTCTACGGCGTCAAGGTCGGCGTGCCTGTCGGATTCGGCAGCGGAACTTTTGTCGCCGGCGTCGAGGGGTCCATTTTCGCGAGCATGAGCGACGAAGTCTACGGCGTGCAGGCCGCTCCGTTGTTCAACTCCGCCAAAAAGCTTGAAGGGCTTCAGGCCAGCACGCTGGTCAACAATGCCGACACTGTCACGGGGCTTCAGTTTGGAATCGTCAATTTTGCCAAGGACAAATCCTTCCAGATCGGAATCGTGAACATCATCAAGGATTCCCCGATTCCCTTCTTCCCGTTTGTGAACTTCCGCTTCTGACGATTCATATCCTGTTGTTGTGTGGAGACATCCGGGGATTCCGGATGTCTCCTTTTTTTCGGGGTCTGTCTATGAAACTGATGATGATTCTTACGGAACTGGCGCACGGCGGAGCGGAGAAGGTCGTGCTGGAACTGGTGCGCCGCCTCCGCCTCCATGGGCATGACGTGACCGTGGTCTCCCTGATGCCCGAACCTCCGCCGGAGCAGCGCGCCATTCCGGACGCACTCCAGGCCTGCGGTGCGAAACTTGTTTTTCTGCGTCTGACCAGAAGCACGCCATGGCGGGTTCTTTCGCTCTATCGGGTGATCCGCGCGGAGAATCCCGATGTGATTCATTCGCATCTGATTCATCCGAATCTTCTGGGACGCATGGTCAATGTCCTGACGAGGAAACCTCTTGTGAATACGATTCACATCGCCGAGCGCCGTTCCGGCAAGGGACTCTTCTTTTTTCTGGACCGTCTGACCTTTCCCCTCTGTGATGTCTGTACGGCCGTATCCAATGCCGCCGCCCGCTTTCATGAGAGAAAATGCGGCTTGAAGGAGAACTCCATCCGCGTGATTTACAACGGTTCCGATCCGGTTCCGCAGGCCTCTCCCGAAACGATTGCGTCGCTGAAGCGGGAGTGGGAAGTGGACTCCTGCTCAAAAATCATCGGTCTGCTCGGCCGTCTTGATCCGCAGAAAGGGTTCGACCGTTTTCTGGCGCTGCTGCCGTATCTGGCGCGGAAGCTTCCGCCGGAGAGCAAGGTCGGCATTGTTCTCATCGGTGACGGTCCGGAGCGGGAACGCCTCCGGCGGCAGGCCGCCGAAATGGAGGCCCAATGCCCGAATCTGTGCATCCGCATGCCGGGATACCGGAAGGACGCCGCCTCCCTGATGTCGATGTTCGATCTTTTCGCCATGCCTTCCCGTTATGAAGGTTACGGACTGACCCTCGCCGAGGCTTTTTCCGCCGGAATCCCGGTTTTCTGCAGCACGGCGGACTCTCTGCCGGAACTCTGCGCACTGGTCGGGGATCATTTCTTTACCGCGGACTTTGACAGGGAAACGCCCGATGCCGTCGCGGAGCGCCTTCTGACCGCGCTTTCCGCCTCGCGGTATGAAGGGCGTGTCATCATGACAAACGGGCAGATGTATCAGGCCTATCTCGCCTTGTATGAATCTCTCCGCCGCTGAATCCGCTCATCCCCCGCGTGCATCTTATGTAATGGACTTTCCGCCTGGCGTTCCGTCTGCGGAAGGGCGGTGTCTTACCGGTAGGGGAGTTCGCCGCGCCAGCAGTCCACTACAAGCTTTTTCACCGCTTCTTTTTTGACTGCGTTGTCCGGTGTGAAAAGGTGTTTGTAGCTGAACAGGGAAACTCCCCGGATGTTGGAACGGCGGAGTGTGTAAAGGACCTGATTTTTCAATTCGTCCGAATTGCCCCATCCCGCGGCGCCGGGTTTCAGATTGTATGCGCCGAGACCGATGTAGAGTTTCGTGCGCGTCCCGGCGACCGTGTCGGACC
Organism: uncultured Victivallales bacterium; assembly: GCA_944391115.1. Classification (GTDB taxonomy): domain Bacteria; phylum Verrucomicrobiota; class Lentisphaeria; order Victivallales; family UBA1829; genus UBA11452. The sequence continues at coordinate 11,202 of CALXSJ010000012.1, forward strand.
ACCAGTCCGTCAGCGCGGCATACGGCGCTTTCGCATGGGAGAAATTCCAGTAAATCTGCGGGATGATATAGTCCAGCCATCCTTTTTTAACCCAGTAACGGGTGTCCGCGAACTGCTTGAAGTAGGATTCGCTGCCGCTGGTCGGGGAGCCGTATTTTGTGGAGGCCTGGTTCAGCCAGATTCCGAACGGGCTGACGCCGAACTGAATCTGTTTTCCTTTGGAGGAATTGTTTTTCCGGATCAGGGATGAGACGCTGCAGATCAGATCGTCGATATTGTTGCGCCGCCAGTCCTGAATGGTGAATTTTGAAATTCTGTTGTAGGTCCGGTAGGTCGCGGCGTCGAGATCGCGGATTCCCTCATAGGGATAGAAATAGTCGTCGAAATGAATGGCGTCCACATTGTAGTTGGCAATAATTTCCCCCACGGTGTTCAGGAGAAACTCCTTGACTTTCGGATGCCCCGGATCCAGCATCAGCATGTTCCCTCCCTGCACGGGAACGGAGAGGACTGCATCCGGGTTTCTGCGCGCAAAGTTGCCGGGCGCAAGTGTTGCAAGATAATCGCGCTTGCTCAGCGCAGTGGATTTCACAACGCGGAACGGATTCAGCCATGCATGGAATTCCAGTCCCTGACGCTGCGCTTCCGCGGTCATGTACTGCAGCGGATCGAAATTTTTGTAGGCATACCCTTCCGTGCCGCGGATGTAACGCGACCAGGGATTGTATTTTGACTGGTAGAATGCGTCATTGGAGGGGCGGACCTGAAAAATCACTGCGGTGAATCCTGCGCGTTTCAGGTTGACTGCAATGCTTCTGAATTTCATTTTGAACGCGTAGGGAGTATCCGTTTTGGGAAAGTCCAGATTGGAGATCGTCGCCACCCATGCGCCGCGGAATTCCCCGCTTTTTTTCCGGTAGACAGTGGGAACAATGACCCGGCGCTGTTCTCCCTTCAGGCAGGAATAGGGTACCGGTTTTCCGTTTTCATACAGCACTTTGAAGCTGTCCGGGGCGCCTGCAAGGAAAAACGGCAGAGTCAGGGCAAGAGCCGATAGAATTGCGGTCTGTTTGTTCATGGGGGTTATTTTCTCCATTTTTGATTAAGCGTGTCAAGACTGAGCAGAAGATCCCTGGCGCGGCGGAGCGCCGGATCGGATTGTTCCGTGAGAGGCTGTTTTTTTTGAAGATCGCCGATGCTCATGCGCGGAGCGGCTGCGGCGGCAACCGCGGGGGTCAGCGCATCCGGTGTCAGATTTTTCAGTTTTTCCGGAATCAGCGGCAGACGCAAAGTCTGTTCCCCGGACCGGATCGCTGTGCGCGGAAAAGGTTCCCCCCTGGTTTTTTCTCCGATGCAGAGGCCGTAACGCGTGTGTTCCAGGAGTTTTGCCAGAATTTCGGCTGCGCCGCTTGTGTTTCCGTTTGTGATTGCAAGAATCGGGACAGGTGTATGCGGGATCTCATTTTTTGTCTCTCCGGCGGCGGAAAGAAGCGAAAACACTTCCCAGCCGTCAAGCGGGTTGTCGCCCGCGGCGTCGCGAAGATCGAGGATGATTCCGGTCAGAGGCTGTTTTTCCGGAAGATTCTGCCGCAGAGCATGTTTCAGACCCGCATTCATTTCCGGCGGGAATGCGGCGATGGATAGATACAGAATCCGCCTGTCTTCCAGACGAAGCAGATGGAAGGGCGTTGTTTGGGATTTTTTCTGCGGCGCCGCTGCTTCGGGAGACTCCGCCAGCGCCGGAGAAAGAGCCAGAAGAAACTGTTTCACAAGACGGTCTTTTTCCATTTCCATTTTCCGTTCCAGCTGCCGGAAAAATACGGGGGATTCCTTCTGAATGGCATTCAGGCGGACGGAAACCGTGCCAAGCAGCTCTTCCATTGCCGGACTGGATGGGGGAGGGGAGGATTCACGGTCTCCTGCATCGGGAAGTGCCTCGCCGCCCCGAAGCGGCAGAAATGCTGCCGGACAGAAAAGGAAGACCGGAATAAGCGGAGACAGAAATGCCGTTTTGGGAGATCGTCTGTTTTTCCGGCTGTCCATTTCGCCTCCGCTCATCAGGTGGCTGTCCGTTCAAAGCGTGGCGATTTCCGCCTGCAGCGCGGCATCCGCCTCTTCCACCTGTTTTGTCTGGGCCGCGCGGAACTCCTTGAGTTTCTGCGCGAGCGCCGGATCGGACAAGGCGAGAATGGCAACGGCCAGCAGTGCTGCGTTTTTGGCTCCGGCCGGTCCGGCTGTGACGGTCGCAACCGGAATTCCCGGCGGCATCTGCACCATTGCCAGAAGCGCATCCCAGCCGCGGAAGGGTTCGCTTGCCATCGGAATGCCGATGACCGGAAGAGTCGTGTGAGCTGCAATCACTCCGCCGAGATGAGCGGCCATGCCTGCGGCGCAGAGGATGACTTTGATGCCGCGCGATTCCGCGTTTTTCGCATATTCCGCGGCGGCATCCGGCGTCCGGTGTGCGGAAAGGACGCGTGCTTCAAACGTCAGCCCGAATTTTTTCAGAGTGTCGAATGTTCCTTTCAGGGAAGGGAGATCGCTTTTGCTGCCCATGATGACGGCGATGACTGCGGCCATAAGTTTATTTTCCTTTCAGAGAGTGCTTTAAAAACTGCCAAGGACGAGTCAAACAGCCGTGAAAACTGTCTCCTCGTCCCCGGAAATTCCTGCTGCGGCGTGCCGCACCGGGAATCAGGCGTCGGATTTTTTTCCGGCCTCCGCGGCCGCCGCGGCTTTGACCGCCGCGATTTCCGACATGAAATCGTCCTGAGGCTTGTCCTCGAAACTGGCGACGAGCTTTCCTTCGGCGATTTCCAGAAGGGCGACGTCAAGGAAATTCTCGTCCTTGCATCTGACCATCGGCGGAGCGCCGGTCGCCAGCAGCCGCGCCCGCTTGGACGCCAGAACGATCAGAGTTTTGGCGTCGGGCACTTTTTCTCTTGCTTTGGCAAGATATTCATTGTTCATAGAGAAGAACTCCTTTCGGTCAGTAATCGATCACTTCACGATGTCTGTCGATGGTCGTGAGATCGTTGCTGAGAATGATCTGGTTGTTGCGCTCGAAGTCATGGACCGCATCCAGAATGTAGCGTTCCGCGAGGGCTTCACGCTTCGCATCCTTCTGAGCGTCGCGGAGCATCAGAAGGCTGACCAGAACGAAAGTCTCGTTTTCCACGAGGTTCCGCGCCCGGAGATTCTGATATTCGGCGTCCTTCTTTTCGGCGACGAACTTGACTGCGGCGAGCTGTTTTTCAAACATGTCGCGCACGAGCGTCTTGAGTCTGGCATAGAGTCCCTCCGCCTTGATCCGGTCGAAGAGCTCGTTGATGTGGTTGTCCAGAACACGCTGCATGACGCCGCCGATCGCGGCGACGACCTGAAGCTGTGTCGTGCCCTCGTAGATATTCGTGATGCGGGCGTCGCGGTAATAGCGTTCCGCGTCGAAGTCGTGCATGAATCCGGTTCCGCCGTGGATCTGAATGCAGTCATAGGCGATCTGGTTTGCAGACTCCGTGGAGAGCGCTTTGCTCATCGGGGTGAGCGCCGCCGCAAGTTTGGAGTAATATTTCGATTTCTCACGGACTTCGGGTGTCTGCTCTTCGGCCGTGCCGTGGTCCATGATATGGTTGTAGGAATTGCGCAGATCCACGCATTTCGTGGTCTCGTAAAGGAGAGCGCGGGAAGCGGCGAGCTTGGTCTTCATTCTCGCGAGCATGTCATAGATCGCGGGGAACTTGTCGATGCTCTGCTTGAACTGCTCGCGTTCGGAAGCGTATTTTTTCGCTTCGCGATAAGCCGCTTCGGCGATGCCGACCGCCTGTGCGCTGATTGCGACGCGCGCGCCGTTCATCAGCGACATGACGTATTTCGTGAGGCCGCGTCTGCGCTGTCCGCAGAGTTCCGCCGGCACGTTGTTGTACTGCAGTTCGCAGGTTGCGACGCCGTGGATGCCCAGTTTGTGTTCAATGCGGCGGACGACCAGTTCCGGGCATTTCTGGCAGATGAACATCGAAAGGCCGCGTCCGTCTGTGGTGCCTTCCTCGGAACGGGCGAGCACGAGGTGTGTCTTGGCGCAGCCGTTCGTGATGAAGCGCTTCATGCCGTTCAGATACCATTTTCCGGTCTTGGGATCCTGCGTCGCCTTGAGACGGACGGACTGGAGGTCGGAACCGGAATCCGGTTCGGTCAGGTCCATCGCGCCGTCGGCTTCGCCGCTGGCGAAGCCGGGCAGGTATTTCGCGCGCTGCTCCTCGTCGCCGAACTCGCAGATCGTTTCGCCGATGTCCTGAAGCCCGAAGAGGTTCTGGAGAGACGCATCCGCACGGGAGACCATTTCCGTCATCATCGTGTAGATGGTGGTCGGGAAATTGAGTCCGCCGTACTGACGCGGAAGGATCACGCCCATAACGCCGGCATCGGTGAGTTCCTGAAGGTTCTTTTTCGTCAGCGGATGGTAGGTGACGACGCCGTTTTCAAAATGCGGTCCTTCCTCGTCGACCTGCCTGGAGCGCGGCGCGATCCGTTCGCCGGTGACGTCGCCGATGACGGCGAGCACCTTGTCATAGCTGTCGATCGCGTCCTCGTAGTTCTCGGGGGCGTAATCGAATTTTTCCACTTCGGTATAGTTTTTTTCCTTCAGCTTGACAACCTCTTCAAGTTCGAGGTTTTTCAGCGTGAAGAGCAGGTCCGGATTGTCATTGTAGAAATTTGACATGATGTTCGTCCTCTCAGGCTTTGGCTTTGTAGGCTTTGATCATCATCGGAATGATGACATTGAGGTCTCCGATGATGCCGTAGTGCGCGACGGAGAAGATCGGTGCGCCCGGATCGCTGTTGATTGCAATGATCTTTTTGCTTTCCTTCATTCCGGCGACGTGCTGAACGGAGCCGCTGATGCCGCAGGCGATGTAGAGCTTGGGACGGACTGTGACGCCGGTCTGTCCGACCTGATGATCGTGGTCGATCCAGCCTGCGTCAACCGCGGCGCGGGAAGCGCCGACTTCGCCGCCGAGCGCTTCGGCAAGGTCATGGATCAGCTTGAAGTTCTCCTTCGAGCCGACGCCGTAGCCGCCGGAGACAATGATCTGCGCGCCCTTGAGATTGACGCTCTTTTCCTGGCGGATGCGTTCGACAACTTTCATGACCGTTTCTTTTTCCGTGAGGGCGACGTTCACTTTGACGATCTCGCCCTTGAGTCCCGGCGTCGGCGCATCCATCTTCATCACGCCCTCACGCACCGTGACCATCTGGGGATCGTCCCAGGTGTTGACGATGGTTGCGATGATGTTTCCGCCGAATGCGGGACGGATCTGCATCAGCTTGTTGGTGTAGGACTTTTTGTTGACCTTGTCGTCGAAGTCGTCGATCTGGAGGTCTGTGCAGTCGGCCGTCAGACCGGCGAGCTTTTCGGAGGCGATGCGCGGCGCAAGTTCGCGGCCTTTCATCGTCGCACCGAAGAGCAGAATGTTCGGCTTGTGCTCCTTGATGAGATCCATGATGACCTTGGCGTAGGGCAGAACCGTGAACGGTTCAAGACGTTTGTCCTCGGCGAGGAAAACGGTTTTGACGCCGTAGCTGAAAAGCGTGTCCGCGCAGTGCGCGACATTGTCGCCGAGAAGAACGGCCTCGACCTTGACGCCCAGCTTGGCGGCAAGCTCTTTGCCCTTGCAGACGAGTTCGAGGCTGACGTCGGCGATTTTTCCGCCTTCCTGCTCGATGAAAACCCAGACGTTACCGATTTTTGTCATGTTGCTCACCCCAGTGTGTGGTCTTCGATAAGTTCATGTATGAAATTGGAGATCCCCGCCTCGGTGGGCTCGATCTTTTTGAAGTCGCTCGCGGTGAGCACGACGCTCATGATCTGTTTGACCTTGGTGGGAGAGCCCGCCAGTCCGCAGCGTTTGAGGTCCGCTCCGGTTTCCGCGGCGGTCCATTCCTGAATGAGAAGACCTTTTTCCCCGTAAACCTTTTCAAATTCGGCCATCTGACCGGCCTCGGCATAGGTGCTGCCCTGCGCGGCCGCGAATTCCGAACGGGTTTTGGCCTTTTTATACTTCATGATGCGTTTGGCGTTCTGGGGACGGGGTTCGTTGGCGTCGATGACGGTCAGGAGGACGGGCAGGGGGGATTCGAGAATTTCGTAGCCGCCTTCGATTGCGCGTTTCGCGCGGACCGTTTTGTCCTTGAGCTCAAGAACCTGCTCGACATAGGAAATCTGCGGGATGGCGAGTTTTTCCGCGATCTGCGGACCCACCTGGGCGGTGTCGCCGTCGATCGCCTGTCTTCCGCAGAGAATCAGATCGAAATTGCCGATTTTTCTTGCGCAGCAGCTGAGTGCATAGCTGGTCGCCAGCGTATCGGATCCGGCGAAGGCGCGGTCCGTGAGAAGAATCGCCTCGTCGGCGCCCATGCAGAGCGCGTCGCGGAGAACTTTGGACGCGTTCGGCGGACCCATCGTGGCCACGACGACTTTTGCGTCGTAACGGTCCTTGATCTGAAGCGCGAGCTCCAGAGCATTGAGGTCCTCGGGGTTGAAGATTGCCGGCAAAGCCTGGCGGTTTACAGTGCCGTCGGGTTTCATGGCCTGTCCCGTGACATTCTGCGTGTCAGGAACCTGCTTCACAAACACTATGATTTTATACTGCACTGGCTGCTCCTTGTTTGTTGGTTATGGTTTGTTAAGTAGCCGTCAAAACATAAAAAACACCTCCGGGCGCGGAACGTCCGGCATGAAAACTTGTCTCAAATATAGCACGTCATCGTTGAAATTGCAACGTTTTTTATGAGTGCGCAGGCAAAAAATCCCGGATTCTTTGCCTGCCGCGCCGCCGCCGGGCTGTTTCTGAAACGGGGGATCATTGCTCCGCTCGACCTTTTCCGTGAAGCACCGAGGACGGATTGTCGTTGATGTACTGGATCAGATCGGTCATGGCGTCAAGCGCCTCATTCAGCTTCAGGATGGTCATCTTGATGCTGGAATCGCCGGCGCTGAAGGAATCGGAAAGCTCGCGGATGGAGGCGGTCGTCTCCGGAATTTTCGAAGTCGCGAGCGTTTTTTCCAGCCCGTCGGAAAGGAGGCGGATGCTGCGGATTGTCCTGTCCAGCTCAGCGAGAGTCAGATCAAGTTTTTCCGGCGTGAGCGTGCCGTTCAGCGCGTCGACGGTTCCGGAGGCCTTTTTCAGAATGGCTTCCGCATCATTGAGCAGATGATCGATCCGCGGATCCGCAAGCGTTTTGTTCGCCCGTTCCAGAAGGGAGATCGTTTCCTTTGAAATTTTCCCGAAGTCGATTGCGGCGATGTTCGCCAGGATTTCTGTCATGTTGAAGCGGAGGCTGGACATCAGCGACGGCGTCGACGGCATGAAGAAAATGCCGTTCCGGAGGCCGGGGCGGAATTCCGTGTCGGCAAGCCGGGCGTCCACATCCTTGAAAAAGTCCATTTCGATATATTTGATGCCGGTGATGCCGTCCGGTTCGATCCGGCAGCGGAGCCCCTTGTCGATTTCCGAATGCAGATATTTGTAGAATTCCGGCGCGGGAATGCTCGGGGTCGTGAAGATGTTCTTGCCCAGAGTCGTCTTGAACTTGGATAGATCGATTTCCATGTCGATCCGGACGGTCCGGCTCTCCATGATGATCGTGATGTCGCTGATGCTTCCGATGGGGACGCCGCGGAATTTGACGGCGGAGCCGCTGTTCAGTCCCTGCACGGACTCCTCTACGAACGTCGCCATGTGGGCGCGGGACTTGAACAGCGAATCGAACACCCCCATTGAGAGCACCGCCGCGATGAACACAAACAGCGAAATCGTGACGAACAGTCCCAGCTTGAATTTATTTGTCTCCTGCATGAATGCCCCCTTCGTGTGAATGATCCGCCGGATCGTGCCCGGCATTCAGAAACAGCCGGACGAATGAATTGGCGGAGTGCTTTTTGAGTTCCAGCGGCGGACCGTCCGCGATGATGGATTTCGTGTTCGCATCGAGCATGACGGCACGGTCCGCGATGGTGAAGATGCTTTCCAGTTCATGTGTCACCACGACAATCGTGGCGGCGGTTTTCTCCCGGATGTCCAGAATCAGGCGGTCGAGGCTTGCCGAACTCAGCGGATCGAGTCCCGCGGACGGTTCGTCGAAGAAGAGAATGTCCGGGTCGAGCGCCAGTGAGCGGGCGAAGGCGGCGCGTTTCACCATGCCTCCCGAGAGATCCGACGGCATGTAGTCCTGATATCCGTCCAGATTGACAAGGCGGAGTTTCTCCCGGACCTTCTCCCGGATCTCCTCCCTTGACATTTTCGTGTGCTCCTCCATCGGGAGCGCGATATTTTCGGCAAGCGAGAGAGAGCGGAACAAGGCGCCGCCCTGATAGGCCACGCCGAACCGCCGCATGATCGCGCGCTTGCGGTTTCCCGTGCTGCTGACAATGCTTTTGCCGTGCAGCAGAATGTCCCCCGCAAACGGCGTGCGGAGTCCGATCATGTGTTTCAGAAGCGTGCTTTTCCCGCAGCCGGAACCTCCGAGGATCGTGAGTATCTGGCCCTGCGGCACGTCGAACGAGATGTTTTCCAGAACGATGCGCCTGCCGTATCCCGCGGTGAGATTTTTCACTGAAATGGCATTCTGCGTCATGGCGTCACCCGAAGAAGATGGTGTTGAACACGTGCGCGAGGAAGGTGTCGCAGAGGATGATGAAGAGAATGCTGATTACCACGGCGGAGGTTGTCGCCTTCCCGACGGCAATCGCGTCATTGCCAGCACGGAAGCCGCGCCAGCACCCGGTCAGGGTGATGACGACTGCGAAAACGACGCTTTTGAAAATGCTTTCGAAAAAGTATTCCGGAGCGACCCATTCGATGGTCTGCTGGTAATAGGTCTGCACCGGCATCCCCAGGGATGCGTGCCCCACGATCATTCCGCCGAGAATCCCCATGACGTCCCCGATGGTCGTCAGCATCGGGATCGTCAGCGCCATTGCGATGAGTTTCGGAATCACGAGAAAGCGCTCGGGAAGAAATCCCATTGTGCGCATTGCGTCGATCTCCTCGGAAACTTTCATGGTCCCGATTTCCGCGGCGAACGCCGAACCGGCGCGTCCTGTCGCGACGATTGCAACCATCATCGGACCGAGTTCCCGCACCACCGAGCAGCCGACAAGCCCCGGCAGAAACGCGTCCGCTCCGTATTTGTGCATCTGGACGGCGCACTGGTAGCCGAGGATGATGCCGGTGAGAAAACAGATCAGCGCGGTGATGGGAAGGCCGTCCGATCCGCACATGTTCATATAAAAAAGCGTTTCGCGCCAGCGGATTTTCCGGGGGCGGCGCACGGCGTCCGCGCATGCGGAAACCGCCTCCCCGATAAACGAAATCAGGCTCAGCGTCTCCTGCCAGATCACGCAGGAAACATCTCCGATCTGGAGCAGTATGCTGTTCCGGCTGGTCATGTCATCGCGGCGCCGCATGAGAAATCAGCGTGATGTTCTTGCAGCATTCTCCTCTGTCGTTCATTCCCGGTTCGTATTCCATCAGGTCTCCGATCTGGAGCTCGTTGAAATCGCAGTTGCGCAGTTCCTCAATGAAGAAGAACAGATTCTTCGACGGGATGTCCGTCGAGATGAATCCGTATCCGCCCCGGAGCTGGACGATTCTTCCGCGGAGGCGCGGAGGCTGTGCGGGATCTGCCCCGTTTTCCTCCGGAAAATAGAGCTTCTCTTCCGCGGCCGGTTCATACTGGTTGTCCGGCGACTGCTGGTTTACGAACAGCATGTCGGGGCAGACCTCCGGGATTTTTTTCGTGCCGTTGATGACGTCGTGCATCCGGATCGGATAGGTGGCGTCGTTCAGCAGTTTGGCGGACGTGCTGGTGTAGCGCTGATTGCCGTTGTCGTCCGTGTATTCGAAATCCCAGCCGAGAACCATGACGCGCGTGCCGAGAGAGTTCAGCTTGCGCACGAGCGGAACGTAGTCTCCGTCGCTGGCGATCAGCACCACGACATTGAATTTCTTGAAGATCGTCAGTTCCAGCGCCTCCAGCGCCAGCGACACGTCCACGCCTTTTTCTCCGCCGCGCGACATCGGCAGATAGTGCGTCACGATTCCCTCGCGCATCAGAATGTCGTCGAACACGCGCTCATTCAGAAGAATCTGCCGCTCATTCGCCTCCATGGCGGGAAGGCGTCCGCGGAAATAATGGCAGTCGACGATCTGGCAGAATTTCGGATGGATGTTTTCCTGGAGCGCAACGTATTTCTTGACGAATTCATGAATGCCGGGGATGCTGAGGCGCGATTTGCGCGGATGTCCGTAGCAGTAGTAGTTGCTGACGTGGTAAAAATAATTGCCGTCGTAAAAGATTCCGATGCGCAGAAGACGCATTTCCCGTTCGTTGTAAATCATTTTCCTGAAAACCATACTTTGCAGAACCAAACCGTAAAATTAAAACATGATGAAGCAGACCGGACTCCCGGCCGCGTACTAATAGCATGCGGACGGCGTTATTTCAAACGTTTTGCAAACGGATCGTCCGGATATTCCGTCCTGAGCCGTTCCGCGAATTTCTCCGCGCGCGCGTCATTCAGCAGCTTGAGATTCTCATAGGTGCGGTAAAGCGCCTCCGGGTGCTTCCTGCTTTTCGGAAACAGCAGGGCCGTCTGGAAATAAAGATTGGCGGCGTCCTTGCGGTTGCCGCGTTCCGCGAGAATTTCCGCTCTCGCCATGAATGCGGAGGCCGCGAGCTCTCCGTCGCGGCTCTGCGAGACTTTCTTCAGTAGCTGTTCGGCGCCTTCGGCGTTTTCCGTCTTCCGGTAAAGGGAGGCCAGCAGGAACATTGCGCGCTGATAATCGTTTTCGAGTTCCGGATTGAGGACACGGGCCGTTTTGATACCTTCCAGCTTCGCGATGGCGTCGCGGGTCATGCCGAGCCTGTCGAGCGTGTCTGCCTCCATCGTCATGCAGTAGATGTCCCATCCGAGGTTGCGGTAGTTCAGATAGGCCTTGAGATAGAGTTCCGCCGCGCTCTTGTAGTCGCCCGCCTTGTATTTCGCATCGGCCTCCGTGACGTCCGCGGGTTTCGGAACCCAGGCGTAGCGGTAGCGTCCCTTGGGAATGCGCACCCGGAGCGCGCTGTTTTCCGGGGAGACATATTCGAGGTCGCCGTTGGGTTTTGCCGTGACGGAAGTTGTGCTGATCCGCCTCCCGTCCGAAGTCACGATCAGGCATTCGCCCGCACCGAAGAGCGCGGCGGCGAAGCCGCACAGAAGACTGAGCGTCAGAAGAAGTTTCATGAATGCGTTCCTTTCAGGTTGTCAGGGCGATCGTGCGCGCCCAGTTCGAGAGTGAGTTGTCGCGGGCTCCCATGACCAGGATCACATCTCCCGGTGCGCTCTGTTCGCGGAGATACTGTCCGGCGGACTCCCGGTCCGGAAAGTTGAGATAGCGTTCCGGAAACGCCGTTTTGTTCCGGTATTCCGCGGCGACTTCCTCCGCCGTCGGAGAGAAGCTGGAGCTTCCGCCCGCGTAGAAGACCGGCATCAGAATGAATCGGTCGTCTTTTTCAAGATGTTTCTCCAGTGCGGAAAACAGCTCTTCGCGCATGAAGCCGAAGGGTTTGTATCCGTGCGGCTGGAAGAGCGCGATCACGCGGCCTGTCGCCACTTCCCGTCCCGCCTCGATGCAGGAGAGAATTTTTTCCACATTGTGCGCGTAATCGTCAAAAACCCGGGCGCCCCGGCTGTTGGTTCCGGCGGCATTGAATCTCCGCCAGACCCCGTGGAAGGATTCCACGCTCCGGATTGCGTCCGCCGGAGGGAATCCCAGTGTCAGAAGCGCTGTATAGACCGCCAGCGCGTTGGCCGCCGTGTAGAAGCCGGGAGCGGGCAGGCGGATTTCCGCATGGCCGTCCATCGATGCGTACGCGCCGTCTTTGGTGCTGGAAAAACGGTTCAGGCGGATGACGCGGATGCCGTCGATCCGTTCCGGCGCGTTGCGGTCGGCGCTGAAGAGCAGCCGTTCCAGCCTGTCCGGCAGGAAATCCTTTCCGCGGCATTCGCGGATGATCCGGTAGGCGCGATCCTCCAGCACGGCGATGCGTGCGGCGCCGCCGGCGAACTCCCCGAACACGCGCGCCAGCTCCTCCTTCGGATAATGATCCGTGCCGATATTCAGGACCATGGCTCCGTCGGTCGGATAGTTCAGGAGGCTCTTGTCGCTCTCGTCCGCCTCGATCACGAAATATTTCCCGGAGCCTTTCCGGTAATTGCCGGCCAGCGTTCCGGAACGGAAGGCGTTGACCAGGCCGCCTGTGATGACGCCGGGATCCTCCCCGAGATTCGCGAGCGCTTCGGCCAGCCATGCGCTGACACTGGTTTTTCCGCAGGTCCCCGAGACCGCGAACGACGTCTGCGCGCGCAGCTCCAGAAGGGCGCGTTCCAGCGCGACGGAGCGGTGGATCCGTTCCGTGTTTGCCGGCGCCCGGCGGAAATCGGGATTGTCCTCCTCGATCGCGGTGGAGTAGACGACCGCATCCGGTGTGAAGTCCTTGTAGACGGAGCCGTCCTGTTCGCAGAGGCGGACTCCCTGCGTGCAGAGCGCCTGAAAGACCGCCGCGTTTTCCGGCGCGTGAAGCGCTCGGTCGCTGCCAGTCACCTCATGGCCCAGCGACCGCGCCATCTGCGCCAGACCGCTCATGCCGATGCCTCCGACGCCGACAAAGTGAAGTTTCCGCGGCAGTTGTTTCATTTTGTATCCCCTTGCTCCCTTCCGATGCGTTTTTTCCCGGAATTTACTGTCATCACCAGAGAAAGTCAAACCACGTTTTCTTAATCATTCGTTTTTCCACGGGAAGCGGTTTCATGCTGGAGAGCACGCAGAGTCCCGGCAGAAGCAGAATTGTCGCGGCAATGAAGTAAAGCCTGTAAGGATCCGGCGTCTGCAGCTTGTCCGTCAGTTTTTCCACAAGGGCGAGGAGTCCGCCGGCCAGGAGCATGCCCGCGACGCCCGCGCCCGCGCCGGTGACGACCGCGATCAGAATGGAGGCCGCCACGCGCCGTTCCTCCTCGACGATCTGCAGGAAATAATGGATCATGGAGTTGTTCATGGACACGTAGGTTCCTCCGCAGAGAATGAACGGAAGAAGCAGATACTGCCAGTGGAAGCGGTCCGGCGCAATCATCCACAGCAGGCCGATCAGCAGCATGAACAGGTAGGTCACGATCATGATGCGCCGCGGACCGAGTTTCCGTGTCGCCTTGACGATGAAGTAGGAGAGAAGCACGGAGGCGGCCATCTGCAGCAGCGCGAACAGCAGGGCGTTGGTGTTGCTGACGCCGTAGCCGCGCTTCAGCGCCAGCATGGAGATCGGGATCAGCATGATGACCGCCAGATTGATGACGAATCCTCCCGCGAGAAGCAGACGCAGCGGCCGGTCCTTCCAGAGAATCCGCAGTTCTCCCAGAATCGGTTTCCTGGCCGAATCCCGGATCGCCCCCGTCTCGTCGATTCTGCTGATGAAATGCGAGGAGGTGAAACCGAACATCGCGCCGACAATGATGATCCCCGTGAGAGCCCATACGCTGTGCGTGTAATGAAGCACGACGCTGATGACCGCCAGGGCAAGCACGCATGTCACGTAAAACAACGCGGTCGTCAGGGCGATGAACGCCGAGCGGTCGCTCCGGGTGGTCATTTCCCCGAGCAGAGGCTGCACCATGACCGCGCCCGCCGCGCGGAAGCCGTAAAACAGAAACGCGCCGGTCAGGAGAATGACCACCGCGAGGGTATGGCTGACATAGAGACTGACGGGAGTCGCCGCAGCCACAAGGAGCGCCGAAATATTGCGCAGAATCCAGAAAATCCCCTGGCTCCGGGCTGCGCCGACCTGCGCCGTGACGTTTTTGCCGAGCGGAAGAAGAAGAAATCCGAAATAGAGCATGGCGCCGAGAGCTGATATGATGTAGTCCCGGCAGTCCAGCTGAACCGCAAGCAGGATGATGACGGTTTCCCCGAGGCACATGTAGGAGAGGCCGTTGATGAGGGCGAATATCTTGTAGTTGTATTTGGAGGCCGCCTGTCTTTCCGGCGGGACCGGCCCGTTCATAATCATGATCGCGCATCCTTGAATGATTGTTGTCTGGCGGAATAATATATCCGCAAAAGACAGGAAAGAAAGGGCGGAGTGAAAAGTTCCAGGTAAAAATCACAGGACAGTTCCAGTGATGTCTTCCGGATCTCCCGTCCGTTTCCCGGAGAAGAGCGTGAAAGTTGTCTCTTCTTTTGGAAATCCGGATTTGAAGAACGGGCAAAGGCGTGCTATCTTTACGGCCTGACAATTCTAAGGAGAGGATAAACTGCTATGCCCGCATATGAAGCTGTGATCGGTCTCGAAGTGCATGTTCAGGCACGCACGGAAAGCAAAATGTTCTGTTCCTGCCCGAACCGTTTCGGCGCGGAGCCGAATACGCTGGTCTGTCCCGTCTGCATGGGATATCCCGGCGTTCTGCCGACCCCGAACCGGGAGGCGATCCGCAAGATCGTGACCGCCGGGCTCATGTGCTCGTGCGACATCCAGAAAAAAAGCAAGTTCGACCGGAAAAGCTATTTCTATCCCGACATGCCGAAGAATTACCAGCTGACCCAGTATGACATGCCCTTCTGTCTGAACGGCAGAATCCATATCTGCGGCAGGGGGTTTTCCGGCGAGGAGCTGCCGGACAAGGATATCCGCCTGACCCGCATCCATATGGAGGAGGACGTTGCGAAACTGACCCATTTCGGCACACACAGCGGTGTCGATTTCAACCGCGCCGGCGTGCCTCTGATGGAAATCGTCAGCGAACCGGACATGCGCTCTCCGGATGAAGCCTATGCCTATCTGACCTCGCTCAAGCAGATCATCCAGTACGCCGATATCAGCGACTGCGACATGGAGAAAGGCCAGATGCGCTGCGACGTCAACATTTCCATCCGTGAACGCGGAAGCGAAGCGTTCGGCACCAAGGTAGAGCTGAAGAATCTGAACAGTTTCCGCGCCGTGCACCGCGCCATCGCCTATGAGATGAAGCGTCAGATCGTTCTGCTCTCCGAAGGCGGTTCGATTGAACAGGAGACGCGCGGCTGGAATGACGACGCCGGAGAAACCTACACGATGCGCGGCAAGGAAAACGCCCACGACTACCGCTACTTCCCCGAACCGGATCTCCTTCCCGTTGAATTCACCGACGAGGATCTGGAAAACTTCCGGAAAGGGCTTCCCGAACTGCCCGAAGTCAAGCGCGAGCGTTTCGTGAAGGAGTTTCAGATCACGCCCTATGATGCCCAGGTTCTGACTCAGGAAAAGCCCATGGCGGACTATTTCGAAGCCGCCGCGCGCAGGTCCAGGGCCCCCAAGCTGATTGCGAACTGGATCGTCGGAGAGCTTCTGCGGGAGCTTTCCGAAGCGGGTCTTTCCATTTCCGAATGCAGGATCACTCCGGAAAATCTCGCCGCGATGGTGGAGCTCATCCACAATGGAACGATCAACGGGAAGATTGCGAAAACCGTGTTCGCCGACATGTTCTCGACCGGAAAGGCGCCCGGTGAAATCGTGAAGGAAAAGGGACTGGTCCAGGTTTCCGACGACGGTGCGATTCTGAAGTTCGTCGAGGATGTCATTGCGGCGAATCCCGCGCAGGTGCAGCAGTTCCGCGACGGCAAGACCGCCGTCCTTCAGTATCTGGTCGGGCAGGTCATGAAAGCCAGCCGCGGAAAAGCCAATCCCCAGACGGTTGTCCGTCTGCTTTCGGAAAAGCTCAAGTAGGCGTCTTTCGGAAGCAGAACCACCGCATGAATTTCCGCTCTTTCCGGCGGACGGCGGTCCTGCGTCGGAGATGAAAAAACGGCATGCGCGGCAGTCGGCCGCTGCATGCCGTTTTTCATATTCCGGACGGACGCGGGGATTATTGCAGAAAAGCGAATTCCTTCATCAGGCGTGCCGCGTGGGCGGCGCATTTTTCCCGGACCGGATCCATGAAGCGGTCGATCGGGAGGAACTTGCCGCCGAGTTTCGCCAGTTCCGCTTCGGCCGCCTTGAGGAAGGTGTCCTGAAATTCCGTGGCGATATTGATTTTTGCGATGCCGCGCCGGATGACTTTCTTCACGTCCTCCATCGGCGTGCCGCTGCCGCCGTGCAGAACGAGCGGCGTATCGGGCAGCGCATCGGCGATCGCCGCACAGCGTTCGATATCGAGTTTCGGCGCGGTTTTATAGTAGCCGTGCGCCGTTCCGATGGCAACCGCGAGCGCATCGACTCCCGTTTCCTCGACAAAGCGTTTTGCTTCATCCGGATCGGTCAGATGTCCCTCGTCCCCCATTGCGACGTGTCCGATCTCCGCCTCGGTGGAAACGCCGGCCGCCTTCGCAAGCTTCACGACTTCGCGCGTGATCCGGATGTTCTCCTCCATCGGCAGATTCGAGCCGTCGAACATCACCGACGTGCATCCCCACCG
This sequence comes from uncultured Victivallales bacterium, assembly GCA_944391115.1. GTDB lineage: Bacteria > Verrucomicrobiota > Lentisphaeria > Victivallales > UBA1829 > UBA11452. The sequence continues at coordinate 27,682 of CALXSJ010000012.1, forward strand.
GATCGCGTCCCGCACCTGTTCGAGACTCGCTCCATGGTCGAGATGCACCGCGACCTTCTGACTGGATTTCTCCGCAAGTTTCCGGAGCAGGGGAATCAGCATTTCCGCCTTGCCGTTTCCGAACATCCGCGAATACATCTGGATGATGACCGGACGCTGCACCTGTTCCGATGCCTCGTAGACCGCGACCGCCGTTTCGTAGTTTGCAATGTTGATTGCAGCAACCGCCACTCCTTCCCGGCGCGCCGGGCGCAGCAGTTCATTGAATGTGTAAAGAGCCATTTTTTTCTCGTTTCGTTTTATCTCTCACTGGTGGCGGGCGTTTCAGAGAAGCGAGGAGACCATTTCCTCAATCGTCTTCACCTTGAGTCCCGCATATTTCGTGAGCACATGCTTCGTGTAGGGAGACGCCGTGACAAGCGTGTCCTTTTTCGCATCGTCGCAGCGCGAGGCGACCTTCTCGGCAAGCAGTTTCACGAGTCCGGGATTGAGTTCGGGCAGGACGCAGGCTCCCTCTCCGGCGGAGTAGGACTCCTCGTTGTTCGTGCCGAACGGCAGGAGCTTGAAGCCGCACTTCGTGAGCGCTTCACGCGGCGCGGCGACCTCGTTGTAGTTCCGGAGGAAGTCGCTTTCCAGATAATAGACTGCGGAGGCCTTTCCCGCCGGTTTCCGGAGCTTCAGTCCCGCGAGTTTCTCCGCGATGAATTCCGACGTGTGCTGAACCCTGCATTTGAGTTTGATCCCGAGCGCGGGATAGTCGTTCTTCAGCGCGTCGTAGGCGGCCGGATTGCTGACGACCAGCACTTTCGCCCCGGAAGCCGCGAGCGTTCTGGCGAATGCCGATGCCGCTTTTTTCGCCTCGTTTTCAAAGCCGAGCGTTTTGAGGGCCTTGCCGAGGCAGCCGCCGGTGATCGTCATATACGGAACTTTTGCCGCCTTTGCGATTTTATCAAACGCGCCGGAGATTTCCGGCTGTTCCGCCGTGTACCGGTCGATGAAATAGATGGTGTCGGCCTTTTTTCCGGAAACCTTGAACGCTGCGCTTTTTACAAGTTCCGCCGCAAGTTTTTTGACGTTTTCCGGCGCCGCTCCCGCTTCGACGATGTCGCGCCGGGCTGCGAGGACAAGTCCGTTCTCGTCGTAATGGCTGACGCAGTGGAAGCGGCAGCACGCGCTGAGGTCGGACTGATACATCGTCGAGACGACCGCCTCGCTTTTGAGAAATTCCGGATTCATCGAGACCTTGTCGAGCAGCAGCGCGCGTCCGCGCGGGGTGTCGGATTCGCTGAACGTGACGTTGCCGACCGCGGAAAGGTGGCGGCACATGAAACAGAAGCGGCATGCCTTCATGGCATCTTCAAATTTCTGGATATGCATGGAAGATTCCCCTTGATTTCTAAAGGTGTGTCGGATTCAGAAACCGAAACCCATCTTGCCGGGATTCATGATGTTGTTCGGGTCAAGCTCCTTTTTGAGCTTGTCGAGCACGAGTTCCTTCGCGGGGCCGTAAAGCTCCTTCATCAGGCGCCCGAGCTTGAGTCCGACGCCGTGGTGCTCGTTGATGACGCCGCCGTTGGCGATCGCCGCGCGGATCGCCAGATCCCAGACGCGGTTGTAGAGTTCCGCCGCCTCGCGCGGGTCCGCGGGCGCCTTTTCGAAGATGAAGCGCGCATAGAGCATGCAGCCCCACTCATACCAGTGCGAGAAGTGCCCGATGAAGCGCGCTTCGGGGAAGTTCTCGTTGACGACCTTCTTCATCGCGTGATAGACGTTCTTGATGTCGCTGAAGGTCGCGACCGTGTCGAGCGTCCCGAAGGCCTGCGGCATATGGAACATGTAGGGCGGATAGAAGAACTTGTATTTGTTCTCCCACCACATGTCGCCGCCTTTGCTTCCGAGGTCCCGGACGTCGTATTTCTTCATGATTTTCATGGCCTCCTCCATCTCCAGATCGACGATTTTCTCGTAACCGTCGAATCCGAACACCAGATAGGAGCCGCTGATGTCGTCGAGACCGAAGACGCGTTTGACGTGATGGCGCGTTTCCTCCTCGTCATAGAGGCGGATCGCGCAGGGGCGCAGGCGGCTTCTCATCAGGGAGGCTCCGGCGTCCATCGCGTCGTCGAAGGTCTTGAAGAGATAGGCGCGGAATTTGCGCGCTTCGGGCTGCGGATGAATCTTCAGCGTGACTTTCGTGATGACGCCGAGCGTGCCTTCGCTTCCCAGGAACATCATCGTGAGATCGGGCCCGGACGCGTGGCGCGGAATCGGGAGCGTGTTGATGATTTCGCCCGTCGGCAGGACGACTTCCAGCGACATGACCATGTCTTCGATCTTGCCCCATTTCGTCGAGAGAACGCCCGTTCCGCGATGGGCGAGGAATCCGCCGACCGTCGCGCAGGCGATCGAGGCGGGGAGATGCATTGTCGAATAGCCGGCCTTGTTGACCTCCCACTCCAGATGGCGCATGATGATGCCGGTTCCGGCCGTGACAGTCAGCGCGGTGGTGTCGATCTTCCAGACCTTGTTCAGGCGCTTCGTGTCAAGGAGAATGCCGCCGAGCACGGGAAGCGCGCCGCCCTGCGAGCCCGAGCCGCCGCCCCACGGGACCACGGGAATCTTGTAGGTGTTGGCGATTTTCATGACTTTCGAGACTTCTTCGGCTGTGCCCGGATGGACGATGAGATCCGCCTGCGGATTGGGCATGTTGCGGTCATGCCACATTTCGGGAATCCAGTAGTAGTCGACGGAGTGGGCGAAGCGGTCCGCCTCCCGGACGTCGACATACTCCTTCCCGAGTGCGTCGGTGAGTTCGCTTCGGATCATTTCGAACATGTAATTGCTGGTGGACGGCAACATTTTGTCGTATCTCCTTGTTGGTTGTATGATGTCTTGTCAGATCGGTTTCATTGTGATTCCGGGGAAAAATATCATTTCCGCAATGCGCGGTAGACCGGAGCCATCGCGTCGTGAATCGCCTTGTAGGAGGCGAAGAGTTCCCGGTATTTTTCCGCCGTTCCGGGATCGGGCGCGAGCTCCCGGTCGATCCGGAGACAGCGTCTGACCGCTTCGCGGGGGGCGCTGAAAATCCCGACGCCGCTTCCCGCGAGAAGCGCCGCGCCGAAGGACGCGTCGCCGGGGGAGGGGACGGCAAGCGGAAGATTGAAGATGTTGCAGACGATGCTGCTCCAGAGACGGCTCCTTCCTCCGCCTCCGATCAGGAACAGGCGTTTGACCGGGAGTTTCATCTCCTCGATCAGCCCGTAGCAGTCCAGAAGCGAAAATCCGACGCCTTCGAGCAGGGCGCGGGCGAAATCCGCCCGGGTGCTTCCCATGCCGATGCCGGTGAAACTGCCGCGCAGGTCCGGATCCCAGTAGGGGGAGCGCTCCCCCTGGAGATAGGGGTGAAAGAAGATGCCGTTCGAGCCGGCCGGCGAGGTCTCCGCCAGTTCGTCCATCAGATTGAACGCCTTGTCGCCGCGTTCGGAAGCGAGACGCTTTTCCGTGTCGCAGAAATTGTCGCGGAACCATCTCTGGCAGACCGCCGCCGCGTTTGTCGCCGAGACCGTGTAATACATCCCTTCGACAATGTGCGAATAGGTGAGCGTGCGTTCGTGCGGGACCGCGCGGTCGGTCATGACGTTGACGTTGCCTGCCGTCGCGAGCTTGACGATGCAGTCGCCCGGCTCAACGGCTCCGGCGCCGTAATCCTCGACGGCGGAGTCGGAACTGCCGCAGACGACGGGAGTGCCTTCCGGAATTCCCGTGTCGCGCGCGGCGGATTTCGTGACGCTTCCCGCCCGGTCGCACGGACGGAGCAGACGGGGGAGGGCGGACATCTTCAGTCCCGTCGGCGCGACGAGCTCCTCCGCCCATTCCCGCTTTGCCATGTCGAAGAAGAGCGTGCCCTGCGCTTCAATGTAATCCGTTGCGGATACGCCTGTTACAAGATATCGGACATAGTCCTTCACGAAAAGGACGTGCTCGGTCTTTTCAATCACTTCCTTTTCATGGTTCCGGACCCACATGAGCTGCGGGAGCGTCCAGGTCGGCGTCGGCATCTGCCACGCCGTCGCGAAAATCCGTTCCGCACAGTGCGCTTTCAGGTACGCACACTCCTCGACGCTGCGCTGGTCGGTCCACATGATCGTCCGCCGCAGGGGGGTCATATTCCCGTCCAGCAGCACCGCGTTGTGCGTGGACCCGTCGAAGGCGACTGCCGCGATCCTCCGGAAATCGACGTTCCGCTCCCGGAGAAGCGCGAGCGCGCGGCACATCGCGGCATACCAGTCGGCCGGTTCCTGCTCGGAGAATCCCGGATGCGGATAATGCGTCGGGTATTCCACGGAGGCTTCGCCGGCCAGGGTGCCGACGGTATCAATCGCGCTGACCTTGCAGCCGCCGGAACCGAAGTCGATTCCAAGGAGAATGTCTTTGTCCGCCATCATTTTACCCATGCGTGATCGGGATCTTTGCTGGAGATGAGACCGCGGTTGTTCGCGCCGGTCATCGTCCAGAGATAATACATGTCGTACCCGGGCGCGGCCGCCAGCGGATGGTAGCCTTCGGCGATCGCGACGGTGTCGTTTTCCTCGATCGTGTAGATTTCATCGATGCGCCGGTCGGCGGTGTAGACTTTCTGGATGCCGAAGCCCTGCTGGGGCTGGAAGCGGTAGAAATAGGTCTCCTCCATGTCGATTTCCTCCGGCGGATTGTCGATGTCGTGGCGGTGCGGGGGATAGCCGGACCAGTTGCCGGAGGGGACGAGCCCTTCGCCGATGTAGAAGTGTTCCGAATCGAATTTCTCGTCCAGCATGATGGTGGCCTTGCGTGTGAAGTTGTCGCGCCCGATCGTGATTTCCTTCGTATCCTCGGGACGGATGACGGTCGGCGGCGCGGTTCTGCGTGTCGCCGGGGATTCGTTCACGGCGAGATCCATCGTATCGGTCAGAGCAGTGACGGTATATTCCGTATGGAAGGGGAGATATACGGTATGGGGTTTGCCGGAGAAGACGTCCTTGCGCCCGCCGACTTCCGCGAAGGAGAAATCCTTTCCCTTCACGGAGCATTTGCCGCCGAGGATGACCAGGGCGACCTCGTTGTCGCCGGTATCGGCCGTATAGGTGTTTCCTTTTTCCAGCGAGAGGATGCCGAAGGTGGTGAGTTTCATTCCGAGTGTGTGATTCCGGAAGACAGGATTGTATCCGTTCTTCAGTTTCTTCCCGAGTCTGACAAGCAGTTTTTCCATTTTATAACCTCCCTGGTTGAATATTCCCGTTTTTAAATCATGCGCGTGAAGCTGCGCAAAAAAAATAATTTGCGCAGCAAATTGTATTCGTGCAGGACTTTCAGTCCTGCCGCGGTCCGGCTGCGCAAGCCGGCCGCCGGAGGCGAAACGGGATTTTGCGCTTTCCGTGAACCATTTTCCTTTTTTTCAATGCCGTTTCAGAAACGCTTCCACTTCAGCCAATGTCGGAATTCCCGCGCGCCCGCCGAGTTTCCCGCACTTGATTCCCGATACCGCGGAGGCGAAGCGGAGGCACTGGAACAGATCCCCGCATGTCAGATAGCGCACGCCGAACGCGGCATGGAACACATCTCCCGCGCCCGTGGTGTCGACGACCGGACAATCCTCGAAAATCGGGCAGCGAATCACTTTTCCCGTCTCCCGGTCATAGCACATCGACCCCCGGCATCCCATCGTGATGCCCGTGACCTTTGCGCCGATCTTCACGAGTTCCATCAGCTGAGTCTCGTAGCCCTCCGCTCCCGTGATCTGCTTTGCGAAAAATTCGGACGTGATGAGAATGTCCGTGTGTTTCAGAATTTCCCCGACTCCCGGGCGGAGCGTTCCCGCGTCGATGTTGACCAGCACGCCGTGCTTCCGCGCCATCTTCGCCGCCGCAAGCGCCGCATGCGTCTGATGTCCGTCCAGATGCAGGAGTTTTGCATTTGCGATCAGCGGTTCGGGCACCTCCTCCGGCGCAAGATCCGCGCCGTTGCCCCGGTACCATACAATGCTGCGTTTTCCGCTTGCGTCGATCCAGCAGTAGGCGCTCGAGGTCGTGCAGCCCTTCCGGACCCGAAACGCTTCGGTGGAAACCTTTTCGGCGTTGAGGTCCCTGACAATCATCTGTCCCGATTCATCGTCGCCTGCGACTCCGACGAACGCGCATTTCATTCCGAGCCGGGCCGCCGCCACCGTCGCCGTTGCCGCCGGGCCGCCGCCCTGCGTCAGATGTTCGAGCGCCTCGATCTTGTGATCCAGCGGGATTTCCGGCACCCGGCAGAGATAGTCGTTGCTGCAGTAACCGAGTCCGACGAATGCAATGTCACTCTTCATATAAGAATTTCCTGGAGTTTCCGTTCGTTTCCTTCCGTCATGCCGTTTATTATACATTCGCAAAAGGGTTTGTCAATAGTGAAATGAAAGTTTTTTGATTGTTTTATGATAAATAAATGATAAATATAATGATAATATTTTGATAATTTCTGAGAAAATCATCCCTTTTTCTTTTCCCCCGGTTGAAAAATCCATTCCGGGAGCTAGTGTAAGGCGGAATTTTGCAAAGCGGAAAGGAAAGCGGTCAATGCGGGAAATCAGCATTCCCTATGGGAAAACCATGCTGACGGGGCATGTGGATGAGAAAAATTTTCTCGGAAGTTTCCATGCGGCTCTTCCCGCGGCCGCCCGTGATGAAACTTCGGAGGTTTCCCGGGCGCTGGATGCTCCGTTCGCTTCGCCCGGACTTGAAGAGCTCGCCTCGCGCGTGAACGACGCGGTCGTCATCGCAAGCGATCACACGCGCCCGGTTCCGAGCCGTATTCTCATGCCGCAGATCCTTGCACGTCTGCGCAAGGGAAATCCCTCGATCGCGATCACCATTCTGATCGCGACCGGATTCCATCGCGGAACGACCGGGGCGGAGCTTCTGGACAAGTTCGGTCCGGAAATTGTCCGGCGTGAGAGAATTGTCGTGCACGACTCCTCGGATGAATCCGGCCTCGTAAGGATCGGGACGCTTCCCTCCGGCGGAGAGCTGATTGTCAACCGCCTTGCCGCGGAGGCCTCGCTGCTCGTCGCCGAAGGATTCATCGAACCCCATTTCTTTGCCGGATTTTCCGGCGGACGCAAGAGCGTGCTTCCCGGCATTGCCTCCCGCCGGACGGTTCTGGCGAACCACTGCGCGGAATTCATCCGGCACCCGAAGGCGCGGACCGGAGTGCTGGACGGCAATCCGATTCACGAGGACATGCTGTTTGCGGCGAAAACGGCGAAGCTGGCATTTATCGTGAATGTCGTGATCAATGCGGAAAAGCGGATTGTCGCCGCGTTTGCCGGCGATCCCGTGGCTGCGCACCGCGCCGGAACGGAGTATCTCTCGCGCCATGCCCGGATCGAGGTGCCGGAGGCCGACATCGTCATCACAGGGAACGGCGGCTATCCGCTCGACCAGAATGTCTATCAGTCGGTCAAGGGGATGACGGCGGGGGAGGCGGTCTGCCGCGAAGGCGGCGTCATCATCCTCTGCGCGAGCTGCTGCGACGGGCACGGCGGGGAATCGTTTTACCGCCATCTTGCAGGAGGGACGCCGCAGCAGATCCTGGACGAGGTTTCACGCATCCCCCGGGACCGGACCGAACCGGATCAGTGGGAGTATCAGATTCTCGCGCGCATTCTGGTGAAGCATACCGTGATTGTCGTGACGAAAGACTGCGACCACCGGATGCTTCATGCCATGCATCTAACGGCCGCGTCCTCGGTTGACGAGGCGCTTGCGAAGGCTTTTGAACTCTGCGGGCCGGATGCGAAAGTCGCGGCGATTCCGGACGGGGTTTCGGTGATCGCCCGGATGCAACAGGACTTCAAGGCGCGACGGACGCCGATCCGGCGCGGATGCAATACACTTGTCGGGAAAAAGGAAGAAAAATGAATATCATTGTCTGCATCAAACAGGTGCCGGGAACGGCGCAGGTGGAAATTGATGAAAAGACCGGGGTCCTGAAGCGCGACGGCGTCGCCGCGAAAATGAACCCGTTCGATCTCTTCGCGCTGGAAAGCGCAATGCGTCTCCGGGAACGGCACGGCGGAAGAATTTCGGTCCTTACGATGGGGCCGCCGCAGGCGGAAAAGGTGCTGCGCGAAGCGTTCATGATGGGCGCGGACGACGCGTATCTTCTTTCCGACCGGCGTTTCGGCGGTGCGGATGTGCTGGCGACCGCCTACACGCTGTCGCAGGGGATCCGGAAGATCGGCGCCTGGGATCTGATCCTCTGCGGCAAGCAGACCACGGACGGAGATACTGCACAGGTCGGCGCGGAGCTTGCCGAGTTTCTCGGCATTCCGCATCTGACGAATGTGACGAAGTTTCTCGGAATGCAGGAGGAAGGCAAACTTGACGTCGAGGCGGAAATCCCGCTTCATGTGGTGGATGTCCGCATGAAGCTTCCCTGTCTCCTGACCGTGGAAAAGGGTATTTTCGAGCCGCGTCTTCCCTCGTTCCGGCGCAAACTTGCCACAGCGGACAGGAAAATCACCTGTTTCTCGCTGGACGATCTCCCCGACCGGGACGAATCCCATTACGGCCTGAACGGTTCCCCGACCCAGGTGCAGCGGATTTTTCCCCCGGAGATCAAGACGGAGAAGGAGACCTGGACGGGCGAAGGTGAAATGCTCGCCGGGAAGCTCTGCGCGTTTCTCGAAGAAAAACGGTTTCTCAGCGAGTTGAGGTGAAGCGATGGCAAAGATCATCATCCATCAGGAACGGGTCACGGACGAAAAGAAACTCAACGCGCAGTTTCCGTTCGGCACGGGAGCGCTGAATCTCGGCGAAGTCGTGCTGCATGACGGGAAAGTGACCGACGTGAAGAAACTTCAGGCGCTCTGCCCGTTCGGCGCGATCGACTACGTCAACGGCGAACTTTCAATCAACGCCGCCTGCCGCATGTGCCGGATCTGCTGCAAAAAGGGCGACGGCATTTTTGAATATGTTGAGGATGACGCCTCTTCCGGCGCGGACAAGACGCAGTGGAACGGAATCGCCGTGGTTGCGGAGATGGTCGGATCCTCCGTCCATCCGGTCACGCTGGAGCTGCTCGGAAAGGCGCGGGAGCTTGCCGGGAAGGTCTCTCAGAAGGTGTGCTGTCTTCTCATCGGACACAATCTTGCGAAGGCGGCGGCCTCGCTTGCGGAATACGGCGCGGATGAAATTTATCTTTACGATCAGGAGGAGCTTGCGCACTTCCGGATCGAACCCTATTGCGCGGCCCTGGAGGAGTTTATTTCGTATGTGAAACCCTCCGTCGTGCTGGTCGGGGGGACTTCTGTCGGGCGATCGCTTGCCCCCCGCGCGGCGGCGCGCTTCCGTTCCGGGCTGACGGCGGACTGCACGGTCCTGGACATTCAGAAGAATACGGATCTCGATCAGATCCGCCCCGCTTACGGCGGAAACATCATGGCGCACATCCGCACGCCGCGGCATCGTCCGCAGTTCGCCACCGTGCGCTATAAAGTTTTCGCCATGCCGGAGAAGACCGCCCCGCATGCGAAATTCATATCCGGCAAGCTCGACGCGCGGCGTCTTGCTTCCGGAATCGAATTCCTCTCGATGCGCCGCAAGCAGAGCGAACGCGGAATCGAGGACGCCGATGTGATCGTGGTTGCGGGGCGCGGCCTCAAGAAGCCCGAGGACATCGCCATGCTGGAGGAACTGGCCGGGCTCCTCGGCGGCCAGCTCGGCTCGACGCGCGCGATGGTGGAAGCCGGATGGATCGACGCGCGGCGCCAGATCGGGCTCAGCGGACGCACGGTCAAGCCGAAACTCATCCTGACCTGCGCGGTCTCCGGCGCGGTGCAGTTCGCCGCCGGCATGAACGGCAGCGAATGCATCGTGGCGATCAACACCGATCCGAATGCGCCGATATTCAACATCGCGCACATCGGGATCGTCGGGGACGTCTACAGGATTGTGCCCGAACTTATCAGAAAAATCAAGGCGGCGAAGGGAAAGGGCGCGTGAACAATGGATATGAAATATAAGAAAATGGAGCAGGAAGACTTCGACTTTCTCCGTTCCGTCTGCCCGGAGCGCGTGAGCGTCCGCGGCGAAATCGGCGAGGACTACTGGCATGACGAGCTCGGCGGCATCCGGCGCGAACCCGAAGCGCTTGTGAAGGTGCTTTCGACGGACGAGGTCTCCCGGATCATGCGCTACGCGTATGAAAACAGCATTCCCGTGACGCCGCGCGGGCAGGGGACCGGCCTGGTCGGAGCCTCCGTCGCGCTCTGCGGAGGGATTCTCCTTGACTTCTGCGCGATGAACCGCTTTCTGGAGCTGGATGAGGTCAACATGACGCTGACGCTCGAGCCGGGCGTCCTTCTGATGGACATCGGGAAATACGTGGAGGAGCACAACCTCTTCTATCCGCCGGATCCGGGCGAGAAAACGGCGACGATCGGCGGAAATGTCAATACGAACGCGGGCGGAATGCGCGCGGTCAAATACGGAATCACGCGCGACTATGTGCGGGGACTTGAAGTCGTGCTGCCGGACGGGAGCGTGATTGAACTCGGCGGAAAGATCGTGAAGAACAGTTCCGGCTATGACCTCAAGGATCTGTTTGTCGGTTCCGAAGGGACGCTCGGCGTGATTACGAAGATCATTCTGCGCCTGATTCCGCTTCCGAAGCACAAGATCAGTCTGCTGGTCCCGTTTCCCGATCTGAACTCCGCAATTTCGGCTGTTCCGGAGGTCATCAAGACTAGTTCCGTACCGACCGCCGTCGAGTTCATGGAGCGGGAAGTGATTCTCGCCGCGGAAGAGTTCCTCAACCGCAAGTTCCCCGACAACAGCGCGGACGCGTATCTGCTTCTGACCTTCGACGGGATGAGCCCCGAGGAGGTCGATCTCGCTTTCCACGCGGTTGCGTCGCGCTGTCTGGAGCTCGGAGCGCTTGACGTCTACCTTTCCGATACCGACGAGCGCAATGAATCGCTGTGGGCGGCGCGCGGCGCGTTTCTCGAGGCGATCAAGGCGTCCACGACGGAGATGGACGAGTGCGACGTCGTCGTTCCGCGCATTCATGTGGCGGAATTCATCACCTTCGCTTCCTCCCTGCAGAAGGTTCACAACGTGCGCATCCGCTCGTTCGGCCATGCGGGAGACGGGAATCTGCATATTTACATCCTGCGTGATGCGCTTGATGAAAACGCCTGGAAAAAGACGCTTTCCGCCGTTTTCGACGATCTGTACAACCGCGCGCACGAACTCGGCGGCCAGGTCTCCGGCGAACACGGAATCGGCTTTGCCAAGAAGCCGTATCTGGCGCGGTCGCTCGCGCCGGAGCAGATCGGGCTCATGCGCGGGATCAAGCAGGCGTTTGATCCGAAGAACATTCTCAATCCCGGCAAGGTGTTCGAGCTGTGACGCCTTGAGCCGGAAAAGGGCGGCCGGGGACTCCGCTCAGTTCCGCTCCGGGGGACCGGGGCGGATTTTCTCCCATTGCGCAAACTGAAAATCCACCGCCGGATTATTTCGGGAGTATAAAAAAGACAAGCGGACAACTCTGTCTCCCATATCGGAAATTCCATCCTGTATGAAAATGCTTTTTCGGCTCTTTTCCGGAAAGATAAGAAGATAACTTTTTATCGGGAAAGCAGAACCTTTCGCTTGGCTTTTTCCTTCCGCGGCTGTATTGTATCCGGAGTATGATTCCAAACTTCAAGGGAAGGAAACAGGAGCTTTTGTCATGGAAAAAGTGAAATTCGGCATCATCGGAATCGGCAACATGGGCAGCGCTCATGTGGTGAACATCAGCAATCTGAAAAACTGCGAGCTGACGGCTGTCTGCGACATCAATCCGGAAGCGTTCAAGCGCATTGACGAGGGAATCCGGGCAAAGCTGAATCTCTTCACCGATCCGGAAAAATTCCTGAAGGAGGCCGACATCGACGCGGTCGTGATTTCCGTGCCGCACTATTCCCATCCCGATCTGGCGATTCTTGCGATGCGACAGGGCAAACACATCATCGTGGAAAAGCCGATCGCCGTGCACAAGGCGGAAGCCGAACGCATGATCGCCGAGGCGAAAAAATATCCGGAGCTCAGGAAATCCGCGATGTTCAACCAGCGCACCATTCCGGCGCATAAGAAAATCAAGCAGATGATCGATTCCGGCGAACTCGGTAAGATCATGCGCGTGAACTGGATCATCACCGACTGGTTCCGTTCTCAGCGTTACTATGATTCCGGCGACTGGCGCGCAAGCTGGCGCGGGGAGGGCGGCGGCGTGCTGCTGAACCAGTGCCCCCATCAGCTCGATCTGATGCAGTGGTTCTTCGGGATGCCGTGCAAGGTGCGCGCCACGGCGAAATTCGGGAAATATCATGACATCGAGGTGGAGGACGAAGTCAACGCGTATCTGGAATATCCGGACGGAAAGACCGGAAACTTCATCGCGTCCACCGGCGAGATCCCCGGGACGAACCGCCTGGAGATCATGGCGGAACGCGGCCGCCTCGTTTACGAGAACGGCCGTCTGGAGTTCAAGCGCAATGAAGTCGAGACGGGGGTTTTCTGCAAGACGACGGACAAGTCGTTCGGTCTTCCGGACATCTGGCAATGCGAGATTCCCGTCGCCCCCGGCAGCCCGACGCCGCACAAGCTGATTGTGGAGAACGTTGCCGAGGCGATTCTTCACGGTGCGGAACTTCTGGCCCCGATGGAGGAGGGCATCAACGCGCTGGAGCTCGGCAACGCCATGCTCCTTTCCGGATGGAAGGAGGAGACGGTGACGCTGCCGATTGATTCCGCCGAATATGCCGCCCGTCTCGGGAAACTGGTCGAGACTTCCCGCTACCGGAAGAAGAGTGTTTCCGCGGCCGGAAATCCGGACGGATTCTCTTCCTCCTTCTGAGCCTTTTTCAAACGCGCTCCACGCAGAAAAAAACGCCGCAGTCATGCGGCGTTTTTTCTTTTCGGATGCACTGCTGCCGGGGAAGAGACTCAGCGGGGCTTCTGGCCGGCGGCGAAATATTCGACGAGTTCCGGGCGGAGCGGCGGAATGTCCATCGGGATATTGCCGTGGCGCATGGAATAATGCGCAAGGGCGCCAGCCGCGACCGCGTTTCGCGCGGCGACCGGGGAGACAACCGGATTTCTGCCGTCCCGGATGAAATCGAAAAACGCCTTGACGATATTCGGATCCGAGCCGCCGTGTCCGCCGTCGCCGGCTTTGAGGTGATAGATGATGTCCGGATCGCGGCGCGATCCGCGGCGTGTCCACACGTGCACCTGGCAGTCGCCGAAATCCCCGATGTTTTCGACGCGTCCGCAGGTTCCGATGAAGGTGTAGTTCCGTTCCGAATCCGGCGCATACATGCACTGTTCATAGGAGGCCTGAACGCCGTTGTCCAGCTGCATCAGAATCATGTTGTGATCTTCGACGTTCAGTCCGGGATCCAGTCCCTTCAAGCTCAGCGGCGGCCAGCAGTCCGCCTTCCAGGAGGCCTTGCGGTCAGGCGCCTCGCCCTCTTTCAGACGGTCTTTCGTGCGGTTGTAGACCGAGAGTTTTCCCATTCCGGTGACGCGTGCGGTGTATCCCCCCGCAAGCCAGTGGATCACGTCGATGTCGTGCGCCCCCTTCTGCAGGAGAAGCCCGTTGCAGGTTTCCTTTCGCGCGCACCAGTGGCGGAAGTAGCAGCTGCCGTAGTTGATGAAGTGCCGCACCCAGGCGCACTGGATCTCCCCGATGATTCCCGAGTCGATGACCTCTTTCATTTTGAGGATCGAGGGAACGTAGCGCATGTTGTGTCCGACAAAGAGTCTGCTTCCCGTGCGGAAGGCGGTTTCCAGAATCCTGTCGCAGCCTTCCACGGTGAGCGCCATGGGTTTTTCCAGATAAACCGCCTTGCCCGCCTCCAGCGCGGCGACTGCGATTTCCTCGTGATACTGGTCGCGCACCATGACGCAGACCGCGTCGACTGCCGGATCCGCGATCAGTTCCGGATAGGAGGAATACAGATGCGCGCCGGAATCCGGATGCTCCCTCCGGTAGCGTTCCAGCATTTCCGGGTTGCGGTCGCAGACCGCGGCCATTTCCGCCCTGTCGCGCGGATAGTTGCATTCGATGAGGGACGCGCGGAGCGAAAAATCCGCGCCGATCAGTCCGATCCCGGTTTTCTTCATTTTTCCCTTCCCTGTTTTTTCATGAATTCCGTGCGGAGCGCAATTGCGTTGCCCCGGAAGAATTTTTCCTGCTCTTCCGGCAGTCCCCAGCGGTAGTAAAGTCCGCCGACGAATTCGAAATAAAGTTTCCAGAATTCCGCGAGGCGCAGCGCGCGTTCGTTGGATTCCCCGATGCCGTAGAATTCATCCGTGGCGAAGTGTATTTTCTCATTGAAGAAACGGGCCGTGCCGTCGTGCGCGCGCCGGTCCAGAATCTCCCGCAGCGCGTCCACGGAGCGCAGATAGCCGCTCACGTCGCAGCGGATGTTCCTGTAATAATAGAGGTTGTGCTGCATCTCCTCCAGAAACGGATACCCCTGATGTCCCGCGATGATCCGCAGTTCCGGAAACGCCTCCGCAATGCCGGCGAGATGGATCGGACGCATGTTTTCCGGTCCGAACGCATGCGGCCGCGCCGGATCGTAAGGCGTCCCGTGCGCGATCAGGCCGGTATGAAAGAGAATCGGCATTCCGAGCGTCTGCGCCCGTTCATACAGCGGATAATACGCTTCATGGTTGTAGGGGTGGAGCTGTTTATATGGTTTCAGCCCGACAAAGCCCGAATCGCGGAGACGGTCGATCGTTTCCGGAGTGTCGTGGTCCAGATCCAGAAAGCCGAAGGCGAGGAAGAATCCGTCGTAGCGCCGGACCGTCTCGAGAAGTTCCTCCCGCGTGGCGAAGAGGACGTCGCCCAGGCGCCCGATGCCGGAGAGGTCCATCAGCCAGATCTGCTCGAACACGCCGGATTCCACGATCCGGTCGATCCCTTTTGCCTTGTGCGTCAGATGCGCATGTGCGTCGATGAATTTCATCCGGCCGTCTCCGTCAGATGTTGAACTTCGGCGCGGTCGCGGTCTTGACGTCGGTGACGATCAGCAGATTTTTGTGATGACGAGCATGCGTGACGGGATAATCGTCGCCGGGTTCTCCGAGCGCGGCGATGCGCAGCACCGTGTTTGCCCAGAAGAACTCCTGCGACTCGTTGCGCGTCATCAGCAGCATTCTGCGCGCGGCGAGACACTGCCTCATGCCCATGGTGATCGCGCGGCGCGGGAAGTTCTCCAGATTGCCGCCGACGCCTTTGTGGCGCGTGGAGTCGATTGTGCGCGTGAATTCGTTGATCGTGAGAATGCGCGGATCCGAGTCCCTGACGCCGGGTTCCGGTTCGTTGAACGCCACATGCCCGTGGATGCCGATGCCGCCGTAGCAGACTTCGATTCCCCCGGCGTCCTCGATCATTTTCGGGAGATCGCGCAGATTTTCCGGCGACGGGAAAATGATCTGTTCCGCCGGCATGAGAAGCTCGGGACGGATGCGGTTGAAAAGCAGCGGTCCGATCTGACCGCGGAAGCTCAGCGGATGCGTCACGGGAATGAGCTGATCGTTGTCGTCGCAGTATTCGTCCATGAAGAAGAAGCGGACATTTTTCAGATTGAGATTCCGGTAATTGATCTTTTCCGCCATGATCCGGTAGGGCTGCGTCGGACCGACCGGCATGATGAATGACACGATCTCATTCCCTTCGGCGGCCTTCTGAAATTCCCCGACCATCTCCTCCGCAAGAAATTCATAGACTTCGTCCAGCGTCTCCAGCACTTTAAGCTGTCCCGCGGCCTCCTCCACGAGCTCCTCCACGGACAGGCTCAGAATTCTTCTCACTTCCTCGGATCGTTTCATGACTGCATCCTTTCCTGGCGCATGCGCGGATGACTTCGCTTTTCCGCACATCGTTTTTCTGTTTTTTGTAAATACGGATTTTGTTGCGTTTGCAATGATATTATATGCGTGTATTGTAAGAAACGGAATCATACTTTTGATGCATTTTTATCACAAATGACGCAAAGGCTGGAAAATATGGGAAAAATCAGGATCATCAGCAGGCCGGAACCGAATACCGTGCCGGATTTTCCCGAGCCGATTCATGTCCGCTCCGTGGGAAGCAACGAAAGCGAGTGCGGATGGAGCGAGTCGGTGCCGGGGCGGAAAAAGCAGTTCGTCCAGCTCTTCTGGACGTTGAAGGGATGCGGGCGGATTGCGCTTCCGGACCGGGAAATCGTCACACGCGAGGGAGAGGTTTTCTACCATCTGCCCGGAGAGGATCACAGACACCGGACCGTCGGAAAGAAATGGCATTACCACTGGTTCACCTTCGACGGCCCCCGTGCCGCGGAATTCATGTCCTCCTACGGATATTCCCGCGACTCCCGCTATGCGGGCGAATGCCCGGTCAAGCTCTTTCTGGAGCTGGAACTGCTGCTGCGGGAACGCACCCCGTATGCCAGGCGGCATGCTGTCGCGGTCGCCGCGGAGATCCTTGCGCTGGCGGGCGGGGAATTCTCCGCCCGCGGCTCGGGAAATGTGGTCCGCCGCTTTATTGAGATCGCGCAGGAGTCGCAGCTGGACACCCGCCTGAGCGCCTCGCGTCTGGCAAAGGAACTCGGCGTGCACCGCACGACGCTCAACCGTCTTTTCCAGCAGGAGATGGGAATGACGCCGGGCAGTTATCTTCAGGAACTCCGGATTCAGCACGCACTGTCGCTTCTGCGGGAGACGGAACTGCCGATCAAGGCGGTCGCGGCCGAATGCGGAATGCCGTACGCCGGATATTTCTGCCGCCTGATCCGGCGGATTACCGGCTTCACTCCTGCCGCCTACCGGAAACAGGGCGGACTGGACTGAGGGACGGTGGCCCTTTCGCGGATTCCTGCGGGAAATGGTTCTCCGGCAGGCTTTTCCGGACGGAGAGCGGCGCGCACCCCAGATGCTTGCGGAAGCATTTCCACATATGGCTGTAGTTGAAGAATCCGCAGCGTTCCGCAATTTCCTCGTGGGAAAGGCGCGTATTGTCCAGAAGCTCCATGGCGCGGTTCACCCGGAGACGCTGCAGAAAATGCAGGGGACTTTCCCCGTAGGCCGCCTGAAACAGAAGCTGCAGTTTGCGGATGCTCATTCCCGCCTGCTTCGCCAGTTCGCCGATGGAAAAGGAGCCGTCGCCGAGGTTTTCCGTCATTGCGGCGACGACCCGGCTCAGATTCCAGGATTTCGGAGGCGTGTTTTTCTTTTTGCAGTGGTAGGAAAGCAGAATGGCCAGCGCGACGAAGTGTCCGCACACAAGAGTCTGGCAGCCGGGACGCCGCCGGGAGAGCTCCCGGCGCATGTTTTCCAGCAGAAAAACGGCGGTGGTCAGGTCGCGTGGACTCAGTTTTCCCAGAATCCCCTGAAACGGGGCCCGGAGAAGATCCCTGCCGGGATAAAGCATATGCAGAAAAGGCGATTTGGAAAGGGTCAGCATCGGAAGCGGAAGCTTGAAATTGTAGATGATATTGTAAAGGCGCATGTTTTCGGTGATTTCCGAGTAGGCGTGCTTCATTCCGGGATAAATCAGAAGAAAATCGCCTTTCCCCAGTCTGCCGCAGCTGTTCCCGCAGGAGTGCATGGCATGCCCGTCCGCAAGGAGGACAAGCTCGGCGAAATCGTGGGAGTGAGGCGGCGTGACGGGAGAATGCAGATTGCCGTTCCAGGTCATGAGCGTCACGGCCAGCGGATAACGTGTCTCGTCGATGAATTTGTTCAGGTTCAGTTCCAGCATGGAGGGGTCCCTTCCGCCGGTTAATATACCGGCGTTCCGGGCAATGTCAAATACTGCGGAGCGCGGGATGGGGAAATGATGAAAAAATTCGTGTATGGATATGCTTTTCGCATATGTTTGACTTGTATTTTTTTCCCTTCAGGATATAATGTATTCCTGAAAAAAATAAGGAAAAATGGCGGAGCGCTGTAGCATGAAGGAAGATGCTGTTCGGAAATATTCCCTGTCCTACCCGGTTACGACTGTCAACTGGAACGGCGAAAAAGTGACGCGCATGCCGGACGAGACGTTTCTGCCCGTCTGCCGGATTCTGAAGGAGCTGGGCGTCGACAGGCTGATGATTACGGGATATGTCACGGTCGAGGAAGCGGATTTCGACATGATGGCGGAGACCGCGCGGCTCGGCGCGCTGCTGGATTCGATGGGAATGCGTCCCGCGCAGCATCACGGCCTTTCCGCGACTTATGCGCCGCCGGGAAACGATCAGTCCCCCGTTGTCGAGCGCCTGATCCGCGCCGTCCGCTATACGGCGAACCTGAATTCCCCCGTCCTCGTGCTTCATCCCGGTCATTATCATGATCCGGAAAGCTGGGGACGGGTCCCGAATACGGAGATGTTCGAGCGCGAGTCCGCCGCGTGCGGCCGGGAGGAAGTGATAAAAACGATGGCGGAAAACCTGCACGCGGCCGGGGAGGAGGCGCGGAAGCTCGGCGTGAAAATCGCACTGGAGAATGTCGATCGTTTTGAAGCGGCCGGCAATGCCGCCATACTTCCCGAGCTGGTCCGGAGGACGGATTCGCCCGCCGTGGGATTCTGCCTGGATTCCGGTCATGCGCACTGCTGCGGGGAGATGTCCGTGACGGACTGGATCTCTCTCATGGGGGACAAGCTGTTTACAACCCATTTCCATGACAACCGCGGCCCGCGGGCGCAGGCGGCGACTCCGGCCAAGTGGATTTCCCCCTCCGGGATCGACGAACATCTGCCGCCGGGATTCGGCACGATTCCGTGGATTGATGTGATTCACTCGCTATGGTCCGCCGGATTTGCCGGACCCATTAATTTCGAGGCGGGGGCATGGCCCGGCATGGAGACGAAAGAGGGATTCGGAGCGGCAATCCGTTTCTGGAGATGCTGTGAAACGCTGGCGGAGAAAAAACTTTCATGAAAAACACGGGGAAGGAATTGGAAATGCTCCGGAAAAACTGTTTGCATCCGTGCGGAGGAAAGTGCAGTTCCGCAAAATTTTTCACTTTGATCGAGCTCCTGGTCGTGATTGCGATCATCGCGATTCTGGCCGCAATGCTTTTCCCTGCTCTGAACAAGGCAAAACTGACTGCGCAGAGCATATCCTGCCTGAACAACACAAAAACGATCATGAACGGAATGACGCTGTATGGTGATACCTACGGGTATTATCCATACCGCTCCAGCTCCACCGCAACAAGCCCGTTCTGGCATCAGCATATTTACGAAATCATTTCCGGCCGGGACAAGTCGGGGCTTTCGCCTTCCGTGTATGCCGCCGCACCGTATTACCGCTGTCCCGCCTACCGTTTTGCCGGTGATCCGAATCACATGACCCTTGCCTACGGGAAGAATGATTATCTGGGAGGGGCGGGGAACAATACCACGAAACCTGCTTCCGTCCGCCAGCCTTCGCAGAAGATTGCAATCGGCGACAGTTACGATGCTGCACGTTACGGCCAGATCATTGCACCTGTCGGGGAGTTTCTGCTCGGCAACCGTCATGAGGGCAGGGCGAACGTGGCCTTTGTGGACGGGCATGCGGAGAAGCTTCTTTCCCAGATCTACGCACCGGTGAAGGTCGAAGGAAAAATGAATTACGAGACAGGAACGGAACTTGTTCATACCGAAGGTCTTTATACGACTCCGCCTACACTGCCGCTTTTTCTGCGGCAGATATGGGGTTGCCGGGGAACGGGCTACGATTACATGACGGGAGACGGGGAATTGTAAAAGATGGAGTCTGAAAAGGCTCCGCCCTCCGAACGGGGATCCGCCCCCTGCATCTGAAAAACAACTTTTCCTGCCGGAATGCCGTTTGCTTTTTTCCTCTTTTCAAGTAAATTGCAGAGATGCGCGCATTGAATCATGCAAAGGATGAGCGAATGATTGAAATACCCGGCTGTTCCTGTTTTCTTGTCGATATCGACGGCACTCTTACAGGCTATCGTCCCGGCGCGGTCGCCCGGGAAAAACTGCTGCACGGCAATTTTCTGCTTCCCGTGATCCGGGATATGATGATGGAGCGCGGCTGGGGGAAGCCCGCGGCGGAAGCGGCGATCCTGGACCTTCTGAACCGGACTGTTTTCTGGGATTATTCCGATTTTCTTGCGGAGTTCCGCCTTCCCGTGAAAGAGGGTTTCCGGCGCATGAAAGAATGGCACAGGGAGAATCTGTTCGCGTATGAAGACGGCGTATCTCTTGTGAAACGTCTTCACGCGCAGGGGCGGAACCTTTTCATCATGAGCAACAATCCCTATCTCGGCTGCCTGTTCAAACTGCAGGCGGCGGGACTGGCGGAGGACGATTTCTCCTCGCCGTATTTCCGCAGGATCTTCGGGACGAATCTTCTGCGCGGCTGCAAATCCGTTCCGCATGTCTGGCTCCGCGCCCTGGCGCAGATTCCCGCCGATCCGTCGGACGTATGCGTGATCGGGGACAATCCCTGTGAAGACGGAGAGATCCCCGCTTCGGCGGGAATTGCGGCTCATGTCATTCTGAATCGCGGGACGATCGTCCGCGGCGTGGAAAATACGGGACGCGCGGATTCTCCGGCATAAGAGCGGTCACACTTTTTTTTCTAAAAAAAATAAAAAAAAATTTTTTTTTGGAAAAAGAGTGCTTGCAAAAAACAAAAACAATGTTATAGTTATGGCCTCGTACGTGTTTAGTCATGATTCGCGTCTTGACTTCATTCCAAAACCCGTGCGCGTGGCGTGCTCCCGGAAGGGGGCGAAACTGTTGTTTTTCATCGTAAGATTCAAAAACTTAAATTTGAGGCTGCACTTATGAAAGTCAGGGCGTCCATCAAACGCAGGTGCGAATCCTGCCAGATCATCAAACGCAAAGGCACGGTCCGCGTCGTATGCTCGCGCAATCCGCGTCACAAACAGAAACAAGGTTAAATCGGAGAACCCAAGAGACATGCCTAGAATCATCGGAGTTGACATCCCGGGGAACAAGCGCATCGAATACGCCCTCCGGTACATCTACGGAATCGGACCCGCCGTTGCTGCGGAACTGGTCAAACGCGCGAAAATCAAACCCGGCACCAAAGCCAATCAGATCACAGACGAGAATATCGCGACCATTACGACGATGCTGCAGAACGAGTTCGTCGTCGAAGGCGATCTCAGACGTTCCCTCGCTCAGGACATCAGACGTCTTCAGGCGATCAACTGCTACCGCGGAATCCGTCACCGCAAGAATCTGCCCTGCCGCGGACAGCGCACCCGTACCAATGCCCGTACCAGAAAAGGCAAGAAAGTCACCGTCGGCGCCATCCGCGACAAAACGCAGAGAAAGATCGAGAAGAGCGGCAATCCCGCTCCTGCCGCTCCCGCCGGGAAGAAATGAGTGCGCGGCGTAATCTGTCATCAATCAACACAATCAACCGAAAGGCTTTGTAAATACCATGGCTGACGAGAAAAAGGAAACTGCTCCTGTTGTCGCCGCGAACACGGAAGCCGCCGCTGCCGACGCCTCCAAGGCGCCCGCGGCGGAAGGCAAGCGCAAGAAAGGCGGACGCTATGTTCCGTCCGGAATCGCTTTTATTCTTGCCACATTCAATAATACGAAAGTAACCTTCACCGACCTGCACGGCAATGTGCTCTGCTGGTCCACCTCAGGCAAAAACGGATTCAAAGGCTCGCGGAAGAGCACGGCTTACGCCGCTCAGGTCGTTGCCGCCGACGCCGCGAAAAAGGCCGAGGCCCTCGGTATGAAGGAAGTTGAAGTCCGGATCAACGGACCGGGCGCCGGAAGAGAGTCCGCCGTAAGAGGCATCGCCTCCGTCGGCATGGAAATCAATGCGATCAAGGACATCACCCCTGTCCCGCATAATGGATGCAGACCTCCGAAGAGACGCCGTGTCTGATGTGATGTGTTCCGGGCACGGCCCGCGGCCGCGCCCGGCATGATGAACCCCGGACTTTTAACCCGAAAATACTTGGAGGATTTTACAAGATGGCTGCTGTATCCGGATTTCCGATGCCTCAATCCCTCGTGATGGAGGAACATACCGCGACAGACACGTATGCCAAGTTCATTGCGGCTCCTTTCCAGAGCGGTTTTGGACATACCATAGGCAATTCCCTGCGCAGGGTGCTGCTCTCTTCTCTGGAAGGCTCCGCAATCTCCGCCGTGAGAATTGACGGCGTCTCCCATGAGTTCACCACGCTTCCGAATGTCGCCGAAGACATTACGGAAATCATTCTGAACCTGAAAAAGGTCAAACTCAACCTGCATACGGATCCCCCGAAGACTCTTGAAATCAAGAAGAGCGTGGCCGGTCCCGTGACGGCGGGTGACATCATCACGGACGGAACGGTTGAGGTCCTCAATCCCGATCAGGTGATCTGCACGCTGGACAAGGATGTGCCCTTCCGTGCGGAAATCGAGATTTCCAGAGGCCGCGGCTGGTGCCCCGCTGAAAAGAACAAACTGCCGACCCATCCTTACGGAACGATTCTTGTCGACTGTCTTTTCAGCCCGGTGACGCATGTCCGCTACCAGGTCGGTGCGGCGCGCGTCGGCGAGGAAACCGAAATGGACAGCCTGACGCTCGAGATCTATACCGACGGCAGAATTTCTCCGAAGGACGCTCTGGAAAAGGCGGCGAAGATTCTCAAGGATCATCTCCGTCCCTTCCTCGGAAGCCAGATGACCGAGGACGACGCGCTTGCGGCGATCAGCGAGGAGGAGCAGAAACTCTTCCGCATCCTCTCCCAGGATGTTGAGGTGCTTGATCTCTCCGTCAGAGCGATGAACTGCCTGAACAACGCGAACATCAAGCTGCTCGGCGAACTCTGCATGAAGACGGAATCCCGGATGCTCAAGTTCCGCAACTTCGGGAAAAAGTCCCTTGACGAAATCAAGGAAAAGCTTTCCGAGAACAATCTGTCTCTCGGCATGTCTTTCAGCGAAGAACTCAGTAATGCAATTCAGGCCGAAGCCGACCGCGCAAAGGCCGTTAAGAAAGAGGAGGCGTAATCGCCATGCGTCATCTTAGGAAAGTAGCGAAACTCGGCCGCAACTGCGGCCATAGAAAGGCCATGCTTGTCAATATGGCATGCAGCCTGATTGAGCACGAGCAGATCGAAACCACCGTGAACCGCGCAAAAGAGGTCCGCCGGCTTGTCGATCGTCTCGTCACATACGGGAAAAAAGGCGGCGAGCACAACCGCCGTCTGGCTATTGCCAGAATCAAGGACAACACCCCGTCCGACAAGGCCCAGACGAAGAAGGATGTGATTGCGAAGC
This sequence comes from uncultured Victivallales bacterium, assembly GCA_944391115.1. GTDB lineage: Bacteria > Verrucomicrobiota > Lentisphaeria > Victivallales > UBA1829 > UBA11452. The sequence continues at coordinate 51,004 of CALXSJ010000012.1, forward strand.
TTTTCGGCGATCTTGCAGCCCGCTTCGCCGAGAGAAACGGCGGATACACAAGAATCATCCGTACCGGCAAGCGCATCGGCGATGCCGCAGACGCCTGCATTCTTCAGTTTGTGGAAGCCGGCGCTCCCGCTTCGAAGAAAAAAGCCGCCGCTCCTGCCGTGGAGACAGCCAAAGCGGATGAGACGCTCAAGGCCGAGCCTGCCGCTGAAACCGCCGCTCCCGCTGAGGAAGCAAAAACGGAAGAAGCCAAGGCATAAGTTTTTTCAGACTTCTGCAAGCCCCTGTCATGAACATCATGACGGGGGTTTTTTATGTACGGGGGAATCTTCAAGGGTGCGGGACTGCGTTTTTCTCCAGCGGCCTGCGGGAAGACGCAAGGAGCCATAGCGGGGCCGTGGGAGCGTCCTTATTTTTGTATTTCCGCATTTTCCCCGAGTGCGAGACGCACTTCTTCTTTTGTCAGATGACGCCATTTTCCGGGCGGCAGTCCGCCGAGGCGCAGTCCGCCGACGGCTATCCGCTTCAGACGGCGGGTCTCCCGTCCGCTGGCTTCCAGCATCCGCCGCACTTCGCGGTTTTTCCCCTCGTGGAGCATGAATTTGTATTTCCCCGGCGCAATATGCTCGACGCATTCGGCTTTCAGAATATCGCCGCCGCTGCGGACTCCCTCGTGCGTCAGGCGCCGGATTGCTTCCGGTGAGAGGTCACCGTCCGTGCTGACAAGGTAGATTTTGCGCACCTCGTAGCGGGGATGGGTCATTCTGGCGATGAAGGAGCCGTCGTTCGAGAACAGAAGCAGTCCCTCGCTGTCCTTGTCCAGGCGTCCCGCGGAGACGATCCGGATCTCCCGGGAGAGCGGGATCAGATCGACCGCCTTCTTTTTTGCATGCGGGTCCTCCATCGTGCAGACATAGCCGCGCGGTTTGTGGAGCATGATGTAAACGTAATCCCGGACAGGGGAGACGAGCTTTCCGCGCACGGTTACGCGGTCCTTCTGCGTGACGCGTTCTCCCGGGTTCCGCGCGGGAATCCCGTTGACGGAGACAATTCCGGCTTCGACCAGTTCCGCCGCACCGCGCCGGGAACAGACGCCGGATGCGCTCAGGTATTTGCTGAGATTCATCGATCCGTCATTTGAGGATTGCGTTTCCATGGGAGCCCTTTTCATGCTGCGTTGAGAAAACAGAGGATTTTAGCATGTTTTGAGCGGAAATCAAGCCCGTCTTCATTGAATGCCGGAAAAAACGGAGTATATTATACGCTTCAATTTTTGCGGAGACCGATGCAGCGATGAATATGGATATGGTGACGAAGGTGATTCTGGCGATTCTGGAAACCTTCATTTTTTTCGGATTCGGAGCCTGGGCGTATCGTTTAAAAATGATCGAGGACAGTGATCTCGGAAAACTCGGACGGCTTTCGATCGACATGCTTCTGCCGTTTCTGACTTTTTCCAGCGTCGTCCGGAATTTTACCGCGAAAGACCTTGCGGCGATCTGGCAGCTTCCTCTGCTCGGACTGGGGATCATGGCCTTTGGCGCGCTCTGCGGTTATGTGCTGGTCTACGGACTTCATGACAAATCGCCGCGCCGGAACGGGACGTTTCTGCATCTTGCCATCGCGAACAACTATGTGTTTCTGCCGCTGGTGATCCTCGGAAACCTTTTCGGCGCCCGGGCCGTCGCGGCGCTGATGCTCCTGACAGTGGGATCGACCGTCGGTTTCTGGACATTCGGCGTGGGAGTGCTTGCCGGGCGCGACTTCAAGCGTGTCATCCGCAACGTCTGCTCGACGAACATGGCGGCGGTCGTTCTGGCTCTGCTCTGCGTGTTCACCGGATTTCAGGTGCCAGCCTTCGGGATGAATATTTTCGAAAAGCTCGGCGCGCTGTCGGTGCCGCTCTCGCTCCTGCTGATCGGCGCGTCGATGTACAAGACCGGCATCCGGATGCTGACCCACCGTTTCGACGCACTCTACACGCTTGTAACGCGCCTGATTATTCTGCCGTTCCTCACGGTGATGCTGCTGCGGCTCCTGCCGCTGGAACCTCTGGTCTATCATGTGGCGCTGATCGTTTCGCTGATGCCGGCGTCCTGCACTTCGGTGCTGATCGTCCGGAAATACGGAGGGTGCCCCGATTTCGCCGGGCAGTCCGTATTCTTTTCCACGGTGGCCTGCATCGTGACGGTTCCCCTTTTTCTCTGTTTTCTGATGTGAAGCGGGTTGCATCCTGAATCCGCATGGGTTATAGTGACATAAAAAACAAGGAGGAAAGCGCAATGAAGCATATTTTCATCGCCGGCGGCGCCGGTTACATTGGAAGCGCATGCACCGAGTACATGCTCAACAAGGGCTATCAGGTCACTGTCTTCGACTCGCTCGTGACAGGACATGAAAAGGCGATCGACAAACGCGCCTCCTTCATCCGGGGCGATCTTGCCGACCGTGAGAAACTGCTGGAAATCTTCCGGAACGGAAATTATGACGCCGTGATGCACTTTGCCGCGTTTTCCCTGGTCGGCGAATCCATGAAGGATCCCGGCAAATACTTCCGCAACAATCTCGCCAATGCGATCAATCTCGCGGACGCCGCCGTCGAAGGCAAGGTGCAGGCCTTTGTTTTTTCCAGCACCGCCGCGACTTTCGGCGAACCCAAGGAGATTCCGATTGCGGAAACGGCCGAACAGCTTCCGATCAATCCCTACGGGGAGTCCAAACTCTGTTTTGAGAAGGTCCTGAAGTGGTACAGCAGAATCTACGGACTCAAATATGTGGCGCTCCGCTATTTCAACGCGGCGGGCGCGACGGAGAACTTCGGAGAGGATCATCATCCGGAATCCCATCTGATCCCGATTCTGCTCCAGGTCGCGCAGGGAAAACGCGAAAAAGCCATGATCTTCGGCGACGACTACGACACGCCGGACGGAACGTGCATCCGCGACTACATTCATATCCTCGACCTTGCGCAGGCGCATGAAAAAGCGCTCTACGCCCCGAGAAGCGGACACTACAACCTCGGCACCGGCGCCGGCCTGAGCGTGAAGGAGATTCTCGACACCGCGCGCAAAGTGACGGGCCATCCGATTCCGGCGGACGTGGTCCCGCGCCGTCCCGGCGATCCGCCGCGCCTGATCGCATGCTCCGATCTCGCCAAGAAAGAGCTCGGCTGGAAGCCCGAATATGAAAACGCCGGCGCGATCATCGAATCCGTCTGGAAGTGGCTTCAGAAACACCCGGACGGATACGGGGACAGATAAGGCATGGCTTCCGCGTGGCATGCCATGGGGCCGTTCACGGTGTTCGACGTCGAAACCACCGGGATGAGCCCCGTCCGCGACAGGATTGTCGAAATCGGCGCGGTGCGTGTCGACCGCGACGGCGTCTGGACGCGCTTTGAAACGCTGGTCAATCCCGGCATGCCGATTCCGTATCAGGTGACACGCGTGCACGGCATCGACGACCGCATGGTGGCGGATGCGCCGTCTTTTTCGGACGCCGCCTACCGTTTCCTTGATTTTGCACGAGGATCAAAGCTGGTCGCGCACAACGCACGGTTTGATTTGAGTTTTCTTCAGGAGAGTCTGGCGCGCGTCGGACTTCCGCTCTGGAAGACAGGCGCATATGACAGCATTGTCCTGATCCGCAAGGCCTATCCGGGACTTTCCAGTTACAGTTTGCAGTTCCTGCGTCAGGCGCTCGGGCTCGGTCAGGAGATCGACGAGGCGCGGCCGCACCGCGCCGGATATGACGCGGAACTCACGATGGAGGCGTTTTCGATGGCGATGAAAACGCTTCACGCCCGCTCGGAGTAGCATTGCCGCAGAAGTCCCGCCAGTTCTTCCGTCGGCAGGAAAGGAACCGCGGGAACATGTTCCCGCAGAAGCTGATGCCCGGCGCTCTCCTTCGCCGCATGGAACAGGCAGACCGAGGGATGCAGTTCAAGGATTGAGGGAGAGACTTTTCCGCTCAGTTCAAGAACGGCGGCGATTCCGATGCGGTCGCAGAGCGTCAGGATTTCTTCGAGCGCATTCTGCGTATCGCGCAGCACCGTGAAATTGAATCCTTCGGCACGGCAGAGTTTTTCCAGTTCGTTTTCCTCCGGCACGGCGGTGAATTCATAGCGGCGGAATTGCGTTTCACTTCCGTTGAGAATCAGTTTCCTTTCGTCCGTCCACTCGGGAAAACGGATGCCGACGACTTTGTTGATGAGGTAGTATGCCTGTCCGTTCTTATGGAAAATCAGGCTCATTTCATAGAGCGAAGGCCGTCCGGCGGTATGGATGTGCCAGAGGTTCGGATTCCCGATCCTCGCTTTTTCGCGGAGGGGAACGCGGTTGCGTCCGGGGGCAATGACGACGCGGGCGGATTCAATCAGTTCCATTCCATCGATCCGGAACGAGACGATGAGCGTGGCGGGTTTTTCCGCGTCAATCTCGATGCACGGGGTGATCTCGACGAGTTTTCCGCCGTTGAGGCGTCTGATGTCCAGAGAAAAATCGATCCGTTCGAAAATTTCGTCTTCCATTGCTGTTTTCCGCTTCCGTGTTCCGTTTGCGCATCCGCTGTTTCCGGGGTAAGATAACGCACAAAACGGGAAAAACAATCCCGGAAGACTGGATTTTCCGCGAAATGGGCGTATATTGACGCCGGAGACGGCGGCAGGCGGCCGCCGGTCCTGTCGGGCCGGAGGAAAGTCCGGACTCCACAGAGCGGGGAGTCCCCTGCACAAGGGGATGCCGGGGACGATATGCCCCGGAAAGGAAAGCGCAACAGAAAGCATACCGCCGGATGCGAATCCGGCAAGGGTGAAATGGCGGGGCAAGAGCCCGCCGGGAGCGGAAGCAATTCCCTCCGTCAAGGCAAGCCCCTCCCGGAGCAAGACCAAATAGGGGATGAGCCGTTGCTCGCGGCGTTTGAATCCCGGGTTCTGGTCGCATAGACAGATGGTCGCCGCCTCTTTTTCGGAAGAGGAACAGAATCCGGCTTACCGCCGCCGTCTCCGTTTTTTTTGAGCGCATGCCCTTACGGAAAAGGGAAGGCTTTGAACACTGTTTTGACGCAGTGGAACCCGCATTTCCGCGGAATGCGGACCTTTGCGGAACGCGCGGACTGCCGGGACCTCGGACTGTTCGGACAAAAAAATCCGGCAGAACAGCGTTTGCCGGATAGGGGTGCGGCGGAGCCTGCATGACTGCACCTGCGCCGCACACATGGAAAAAGGATCCTGGAATTTGCATCCCGCAGCCCGCCTGATGGAATGGAGGCTGCCGGAATCTCTTTTTTACTGGAATTCGGAGAGTTTCTTTACGCCGATCTGGCTGTTCAGCTTCCGGAGCTGCTCCAGAAGTTCCGCGCAGCGGACCGCGTCCTCCTTCTGGCGCGCAGTTTTATATTCCTCCATGATTTTGGAGAATTCCGCTTTCTTTGCGCTGTCCGCCGCCGTGATTTTTTCAAGGGAACGGGCAAGCGCATCAAATTCCGTATGGTCCAGTTTCGGATTCCAGTCGAGGCTCTTCAACGTGTTGAAGACGGAGGCCGCCTGTTCCGAGAGGAAACGCGGCACGGCTTTGGAGGCCGGTTCGTTCAGGAAGGAGCCGAAGGCGAAAAGGATTTCCTTTGTTTCCGGTTTTCCCATCAGATAAACCCCTTTCGCGGCATGAAATCCGGCTTTCTGGATTTTATCGCTTTCATAGACCAGCAGATTGCCGAATTCTTCGAGATCAGCCCGGTTGTAGAAGGCGAACGCATTTCCTTCCGGCAGAATGTCGGGAACGATTCCGCGGAGCAGATAATCCTTGCTGCGGCTTGCCAGATGGCGTTCCCCGCCTTTTTTCAGCCACGGGGTTCCCGGCATGGCGTTGAAGACGAAATCATATTTTGTCATGTCCAGATTGAGGAACTCCAGTTTCGCGAAGACCCAGTCCGGCATGTCTTTTTTATGAAGAAAGCGGAGTTTGAGTTTTCCGGAGTCCGGAAGAGCCCATTCGAATTCGGCGATGATGCCGCCCGCATAGGGGGCATAGGTGACTTTCGCCGGAATTCTGCTGAGCAGATTCTGATATTTGTTTTTTTCATAGAAGCGGAAAAAGAGCCAGCGGTCCCATCCGCCGTTGCGTCCGTGTTCGCCGAATGTCGCTCCGAACGAGGTGTTGGAGGTTGTGCCGTCCGGTTTTTTCGTGACGCTGTAGATCAGTTTCCCGCTGACCATCGGAAGATCATAGGTGGTCACCTTGAATTTTCCGTTCTTGTTTTCCACGTCTTTTTCCGTCACTTTCATGGCGCCGGAAAGCGCCGCCGCGGAGAGCAGCAGGCAGACGATCATGGATGTTTTTTTCATTTGCGATCTCCTTTTTGTCGTTTTTATGGTTCAAGATTGATGGTGTGTTTCCGCATGGAGCCGGTCAGAATGTCCGTGACGAGAAATTCATATTTCCCGGCCGGGTCGCTGAGGGCGAAACGGAAGACGCACTTCGGTCCTTCCGCCGTGTCAAGGACCATGCCGCGGTTCCGCATCGCCTTTCCGTCCGGAGCGGAGACCGCAAGGTGAATGATCCGGTTTCCCGGCATGGAACTGAAATCGAAGCGGACAGCCGCGCCGGGTTTTGCGGAATCCGGCGCATGAAAGCGGAGTGGCGGCTGTTTTTCGTCGAAGGCGGCAAAAAGCTCCAGCGGCGAAGCGCTGAAATCCGGCACGATTTCGGCGCTCCTGCCGAGATAGCCTTTCCCGCAGCGGTAGATGTGTTTGGGGGAGGGGAGGCGGATACGGCCTTTGCTGCCCGGCGCGACGAAACGGTTGGCGACATGCGCGCCGATCAGGCGGAAGCCTTTGCCCGTCCGGATGCGCGCCATTCCATTGGAATCCGGGAGCGAGACGTCATACTCCGCGGAAACGCCCGCTCCTTTCAGCAGAGCAAGCAGAAACGCGTCGAACGGGGTTGCGTCTTCCGCCGTGACCTCAGCCATGGGGAGCGTGAAGTTCAGCAGAACGGCGCGTCCTTTTCCGCAGGTCCGGACCGTGCAGAATTCCGCACCCGGATTTGAGAGGGCTTTTTCCGCCCGGAAGTTCAGCATTTTCCCGTTCCACTTCCGCGTCACGGAGACACGCCGGACTTCCGGCGTTTTCAGAGTTGCGAGCGTCAGATCGCCGAAGAGTTCCGCAAGGGGATTTTTCCGGTTGACGCTGAAGCAGCTGTTCAGAAGCGCGCAGTTCATATCGGCGATCAGGGTTCCGCCGTTCCGGACGAAGCGGATCAGCGCCTGCGCCGTTTTGTCGCCGAGGACGGAGGTCCCCGCGAGGAAGAGCGTCCGGATGGAGCCGTTTTCAAGCCGTTCCATGGTCCGTTCGGAGACCATGTCGAAGTTGATTCCGCGCCGGTAAAGGAAGCGGACCAGCGGGGAAAGACTGTCCACCGGGGAGATCATGCGCTTGTCCAGTTCCGCCGCGCGTTTGGACGGATGACTCCAGAACAGCGCGAGTCCGGAGGAAAGCAGCGGCGTTTTGACCAGCAGTTCGCCTGTCCCGAAACGCATCCGGTTCAGTTCCGCAATGAAGCCCGCGGGATAGGAGGGCGTGTTGTCCACTCCCAGGATGCACATGGTGGAATACTCGTCCACCTCATACCATCCCATGCCGTTGATTACGCCGCTGAGAAGATCCTGCAGAAGCAGGGGATATTTCCCCGCGCCGCGCTCGTTGTGGTATCCGTACCATACGGTCCGGAGACGTTCTCCGCCGAAACAGCGCATGGCCTCGCTGTCGAGCAGGTTGCGGTAGGGACCCCAGTATTCCATATCCCGGATCGTCAGTTCGATGTCGCCGGGCATTGAGCCTTCGGAGCCGACTTTCGCGCCGGGATCGATCCGCCGGATCTCCTCCGCGCAGAAATGATGGATGTCCGCATACATTTTTTCCATGTATTCCTGATGATCGTTCCAGGCCGCCCAGTTTCCGGCTTTTCTCGCTTCCTCGAGCGTCGGGTGCGGCACCGCGGAGAAATCCGCAAAGGCGCTTTTCCATTCCCGGTTGAGAGCGTCGATCGTGCGGTATTTTTCCTTCAGGAACTCGCGGAAGTAGATTGCGTCGGAAGGGCCGAATCCGGCGTTGACGTTGTAATTGTTCTCATCGCCGAGCGAATAGACCGGAATCCCGTAGGGGGGTGTGTTTTTGATCCGGTGACGGATGGCGCCGCGCCAGATCTCCCGGACCTCGGGGCGGTAGAAGCAGGCGTCGCCGTCGACTTCCTTCGCCTTCTTCTTCAGCTCCGGCGGCAGGAAGTAGTTGTGGAAGAAGCGCAGGCCGCCCGTCTTGTTGTCGCGGACGAGCGCGATGCTCAGCATGTAAGGGATCAGACGCTGATTCAGAAAGGCCGCCTCTCTTGCCGTGCCGGAGGAGAATTGTGTCAGACATGCGTTGAGCCCGAAGGTTTCGCTCAGCTGCATGGAGCCGGAAACGGAGCGGTTCAAACCCCATCCGTAGGCAAAATAAGGCGGGATGTCGCGGTTCGGGAAAAAGAGTTCGCAGTGGCGGCGTTCCGAAACTTTGCCGGCGGCGTCCTTCAGTTCCGCATAGAGGGTTCCCGCGATGGTTGGAATGAAGCGGTCGCTCCATGTGAACTCCTGCAGTCTGGCTCCCCGCGTCCAGGGAATTTTCTTTTCCGCCCAGACGCGTCCGTAAGGATGGTCGGCGAGGAGAAGGCGGAGTTCCGCCCCGTCTGCCGGAGCTTTCCCGAGCGAGAGACTCCCGCGGATGGATTCGTTTTTTCCGATGAACGCGTTCTGCACGCGCAGAGCCGCCCCTCCATGGCGCGAGGAGATTTTGAAGGCTCCGATGCCGAAATCGAGAGTTTCGCCGTTCTTCATGACGAAAACGTCGGCGTAATAGTCGCCTGCGGGCAGATCGGGAATTTCCGCCGTGTAAACGCCGTCCTTCCGCGCTTCCCGCTCTGCGGTCACATGGTTGAAGCCGTCCCGGATCCGGATTTTCACTGCCGCGCCCCGGTCGTCTCCCGCGAGTTTAACCTTGATCCCGCCGTTTTCCTCCGCGATGGACGCGATGGCGCATCCGTTGTCCCTGCCTGCGGCCCAGATCATGCTTTGCAGCAGAAATGCCTGACGGTTCTCATAGGCGGCATTGCGCAGCGCCCCTTCGGGGAGCGGCTTCACCTTGAACTGGAGCAGACGGCCTTTCCCGAACTGATACGCGGACAGTTCGTTTGGCTGGAGTGTGGCGGGAAAGCGTCCGGCAAAGGGATTTTTCCGCCGGTCCGCGATGACTTTGCGGTAGCGGATCGGCATCAGGCAGTCATAGACAAGCCCGGTTCCGTTGCGGAGCTTGTCCAGAATGATGAACTGGAGATCGTCCGGAAGCTTTTCGAACCATGCCCGGTAAAACACGATGACATCGTAATCCTCTTCCAGTTTCTTCCGCAGTTCCTGCTCCTTTTCCGCCGGCGAGGTTCCCGTCATCGTTCCTTCATAGACGTCGGTTCCCGCCAGGTTAGCCCAGTTGAGCATGGTGAAGTTTCTGAATTCCATCTTCATGCGCTGCGCATTCTCCGCCGCTTCGCGCGCATTCAGGCGTTCCGTGATGAACAGGACGCGCAGTGGCTTTCCCGCAAAGTTTCCGCCCCATTCCAGATGCGGCGTGACATAGCTCCGCCCGACCTCGTGCAGATACGTGCCGTCCACTTTCGCCGCGAGCGCCGGTGTTCCCGCGGCGCATCCCGCAAGGCAGAAGAGAGTCAGCATTTTGAGAGTCATTTTCATTGCAGTTGTTTTCCTTTCAGTTGAATTCGCCCTGCAGACGTATTTTCCAGTAAAGTTTTTTCAGTTTTCCGCATTTTTCCTGATACTGGAAGAAACGCGGGAGCCCCTCCAGATCAGGCGGAGCGCATAGCGACTCGAATTCCTTCCGGTCCGCGCTGTTTTTCCCGTGTTCCGCCAGAGGACGGACTTTTCCGGCTTCTTTTTTCCATTCCTTTTCCGCACGTTTCAGGAAGAGGTCCGCCTTTTCCGTTTTCACTCCGCTTCCGTCGTTGTACAGAATTCCGTCCCGGATCTGCAGGAGCCAGGGGGCTGGGGTCATCGGATCGAGCACTGCGCCGATCCGTTTCAAATCCATCGGCGTTTTTCCGTCCGTGAAGCAGATCCGTGTGAACGCAGTGGTGTTCATATAGTTGCCGTTGGGGGAGGAAACCGCGCCGATGAATCCGTTCGGCCAGGCGAATCTGGCATGGAGAAAGCCCCATACGTCTCCGGGATGTCCCTGCGCGCCGAGATCGCTCCACGGGAAAAACGCCTCAATGCTCCAGCGGTCCGCCTCCACGGAAGTTTTCGCCATCCAGCCGATGCCGCTCCATTCGTTCAGCGTCACCGACGCATCGAGCCGCATCATGTCCGCGGTGCAGCCGATGGCATTTACGATAAAGCGGCGGTATCCGATGCCGTCCCCGGCGGGGTCGAAATAGATTTCCGCGCAGTCGTCCGTCCAGAGATCAGGGGAATCGAACGCCTGGATGAACTTCCGGATTTTCGAGCTGTCTCCATGATTTGTCACGCCAAGATAGATACCCTTTTCGTCATATGCCATGCGGAATTCCGTTTTCAGCGGAGAGGGTTTCGGATTTGTCTTGAAGTATTCGTAATAGGCGGTATGCGCGGGGATGTCGCGCCATCCCGCATCCGTGAGCCGTCCGTCCAGAGTGATCGGGGTTTTCAGCGGGTGCACGGCATAGAAGGAGAGTTCCTGCCAGTCGGCGGCGGCCGTCAGGAGCGCGCCTGCGGCAATCGTGGAAATGAAGAGTTTCATGCGGGTCCTTGTTTTCCGGGTTACAGGTTGGGGAATTTGCAGTAGCTTTCGTATCCGGCTTTGAGTTCGCCGTTGACGAAATAATTGAAGATCAGAAACATGGTTGCCATTCCCGGGTAGGAATAAATGCACGGAACATCCCTGGACTTCCGGTTTTCCGCATGACCGTCCCAGAAAGAGACATTGACCGTTCCGGAATGCCGCCAGAATGCCGCCGCATCGCCTCCGTTCAGACTCGATGGAGTCCATATGGAGAAATTCTTCACATCCAGAAGCAGGCTGGTGCGCGACGGACGGGGCAGGGAGCCGAGGCGGTGTGCGGAGACGGCTGTCCAGCTGCTTCCTCCGCCCTCGACCGCATACTGATTCACTCCGTAGCTGGTCGCGTTCGTTCCGAGCGAAGGATCCTCAGGCGCATTCGGGCGCAGTTCCTCCGGGGTCGTGTTCGGACACGTGAAGATGCTCGGCCCCCGGTAGTGCGAGTCCAGATACATGCGCTCCTTGGGAATCTTGTAAAGCTCCGCAAGCAGATCCTGGTACATCATCATGTTTCCCATGTTTTTGGGGGAGGGCAGATAGCTGTTGTAGTCGTTGCCGTAGAGCAGAAAATAGTGCGTGAGCTGCCGGACGTTTCCGAGACATTTGATCTTCTTTGCGGTTTCCCGCGCCTTGCCGAGGGCGGGAAGAAGCATCCCCGCAAGCACCGCGATAATCGCAATTACAACAAGAAGTTCTATCAGCGTGAATGATTTTCTTGCCATTTTTTCTCCCGTGTCATGTCTGACGTTTGATTAAATAAGGTTTCAGGATGATTTCTTCATTTTCCGCATGATTGAGGATGCATTCCGCCGCGGCCTTTCCGATCTCATGTTCGCGGATGCAGATGGAGGTCAGTTCCGGATAGAGGATGGTTCCCCATCCGGTATTGTAGAGCCCGATCAGGTTCAGTTCCCTGCCGATCGGCACGTTGCAGCGGTGCGCGGTTCTGTAAACGGAGGGAAGATACGAGTCGCCCGGAGCGAAAATTCCGCCGCGGCCTTTTCTGCAGAACTCCTCCAGCTGATTGTGGAATTCCGTCGGGCTGTCATGATAAAGAGGGGAGTGCAGAATTTCCAGAGTCCCGGGATCGATGCCCGCATCTGCGAGAACTTCGGAAAAGCCCTCGAGCATCCGGTTGACTCCGATGTCCAGCCCTCCGTTGCTGGCGAGTTCGGCGGGATTGAGGGGGCCGGGGATGATCGCCCCCAGACGCCGCTGCCCGCAGGAGAGAAGGTGGCGCGCGGCGATTCTTCCCGTTTCCCGGTAGTCGAATGTGATCAGATTGGAGCCGGGAAAATCCAGATCCGTCTCCCGGAAAACCAGAAAATTCAGCTGCCGGATTTTGCGCAGGAGCCGGTGCAGGGCCCGGAAGCGGTTGTGGCGGCTTCCGTATATGACAAGGGATTCAAAATCGTTTTCCACAAAGCTCCGGATCCGTTTGTCCCGCTCCATGAAGGTCATGGGTTCGAGGGAGCAGAGGCTGACAAAATAGCGTCCGCAGGGTTCCAGGACCGTGGCCATGCTGCTGCGCAGATTGGAGAAGAGATCGTCTCCTTCGCCGAGGATGAGTCCCACCTGATGATGTCTCTTCCCTTCGGCTTTTCCGGTGTCGTCGTCCGTATCCTGATTTTCGATGAAGACGCCTTTGCCCGGATGCCGCCTGAGCCAGCCCTGCGTTTCCAGTTCCCGGATCGCGTTGGCAAGCGTCACCTGCGTGGTGTGGAAATCCGCCGCGAGGCGCCGATAGGTCGGGAGACGGCTGCCCGGAGGAAATTCCCCGGACTGGATTTTTTTCAGGATGCTTTCACTGATCCGCAGATATTTTTTTTCTTCTTCCATGACGCGCTCTTGATAAATTGCTATATAGCAGTTTGCTATTAATTATACTTGAAAAAAAGAGATTGTCAATAGCGGAAAAGAAAAAAAATATTTTTTTACGGATTTTCGGCAGGCAGGGAAAGAGGCGGATGGCGCAAGAGAGAACGAATGCCGGTTGTCGCAGGAGAATTTCCGCAACCGGCTTTTTTGCGGGAAGATGCCATGGGGGGAGTCCGGAAAAGCAGACTCCACCCGGTAGCTGCAGCAAAAGCATCACGGGAGGGATGCTGCCTGGCGCTCCCGGGAATCCAGGAGGTGGCGGGAGATCACTTCAAATGCGCTTTTCAGTCCCGGATGGCTTTCCGGCAGTTTTGCAGAACATTTTCATATTCCGGTGTTTCTGCAAGGACAAAAACAGGGGTCGGGCCCAGTGAAAACGCACGTTCTGTTTTTTTGCGCAGGTCGTTTCCCATTACGTCACAGACCAGATAGGAAGAGGGGAGGCGCGAAAGGTCGAATTTCCGGCGCCCTTCCGTCGCTGCGTCGTCGTGTATGGTGAATGCGGTTCTCCCCTTGCCGGAGAAAAGAGCCTGCACCACTCCTTTTTCCGGAGGGAAGGGGCGTGGATCGAGTCCGTCAATGAACCATGCCGTCACTGCGGTTGCCGCGGCGGAGACCGTGGGGGTCCGGTCGTATTCGATCAGCATTTTATAACCTCCGCGGTATGACATGGTGTCCGTCTGGTGAAGCGTGTAATAGAAAAATTTCCCGATACCGGCCTTTTTCTGTTCAATCCAGATGCGCGATCCGGCGGCAGCCGCTTCGCTGTGTTCCTCCCGGCGGGAACGGAAACTGTAGAAGAGCGAACGGAAGCCGCCCCAGGATCCTTCCGTGTTCCAGTATTCTCCCGGGTCGCGCAATGTCAGGATTTTTTTTCGAAATTCCTCCAGATCGTTTTTGACGGACAGTGTTCCATCGCCGGGTGGGTGCTGGAAATAAACATGGAAGGATACGGCATCGATTCCGCTGATTTCCGACTTGGGAAGCTTTGCGATGAATCCTGCTGTCGTCAGTTCCGAGCACCATCCGAGGACCTTTGCGTTCGGATTGCCTTCCTTCAGGGCTTTGAACGCCGCCTGGAAGAGTTCCGCGAACTGCTGCGCGTCACCCGGATAGAAATAACTGATGTAAGGTTCGTTCCAGATCTCCCATGTGTCAATCCGTCCCCGGTAATGCTCCGCTGCCTTCCTGCACCAGTCGGCATAGATTTTCACATGGATCGGATTGCCTTTCCCCCCGCCGCTGCGCCTGGCATGGGGCGCCGGATAATCAGGCAGTCCGAGGATGTGAAATCCCGCTTTCAGGATGGCATCCACGGCCTCATCCTTCCATTGATATTTTCCCGGCTCAGGATTGCCCCATTTCATTTTGGTGATATTGGAACAGTCATGCAGGCGCTGCCACCGGAATCCGAGGCGTTTTGCGTAATCTATAAAATAAGGACGCACCGCGAAATGGGTCCCGAAAAAACTTTCCGCACCGATATCATTCCGCGGCTCAGGAAGCCGTGCCGCGACATTTTCATGCATGGCGGCAGCAGCGGGATCCTCCGGAATCAGCATCAGGCGCATGATTCCGTTGACGCCGGGTTCAAGTTCTTTTTTCAATGTCTTTCCTGGTGTCAACACGACCTTTTCCTCCAGAACGGTCCGTTCCGGATATGCGACAACTTTCAATGTTGCCGGAATTTCCTTTGCCAGTCCGCCTTTGATCGCAGGCCAGGCCGAGAGAAGAAGCTGCAGCTTTTTCCCCCAAGGCACGATGTTCGGCAGTCCGTCCTCGAGCGCCGCCTCGATTTCGTAAGGGTGCGACGGTTTGTATTCCGAGGCTTTTGAACCCGCTTCAAATTGAATGCCGTCCACAAAGACTTCCGCAGGGCCGCTCTTCTGAAATTCGATCCGGACACTGTCTATGAGATCGGGGACAACGCCCGAGGTTATGGAATAACGTTTCCAATCTTTCCCCGGCCGGATCAGCCGTGTTGCCTTTAGGTGCTTGCCATTGACTTTTTGACTTTGGAATCCGCACCAGAGCGCGGCATTTCCCCGGCTCTTCATCCAGAATGAGAGGGTGTAGGGGGATCCGGAGGCGACGGGAATGTCCAGACTCTGCACATTCATCGCAAGCCCCCGGCCTCCTGTTTTCACCGGATCAAGGACGAAACAGTGTTTCCCGAATTTTCCTTCTTTGTCCGTCCGTCGGAACCCGGGATCTTCCCATTGCAGATCCGGATTGTTGCCCGTGAGCGAAACGGACCAGAAGGGATTCCTGGCGATTTCACAGGAGGAGTTCGGAATCAGATTGCCCCGCACCAGCGGGTTTGCGTTTCTGCGGACAACGGCTTTTTCCGGATTTTCCTGAAACTCTTCCACGCGGATGTCGTCGATCATGATCCTGCCCATTCCCGCACTGGAAAACATGACCCCGAAATCACGATCAATGTCCGTTCCTCCGGGTCCTGAAAAGGAATATTCCCTCCATTCGTTCGAGGGACGGAAGCGGATGCCGCGAATGAGAACTTTCCAGGCGACAATTCTGCGGACCTTGGCCTCCACTGTTCCGCTGAAATCAATTCCTTTTGCCCGGAAGGAGATCTTATAGAAACGGTTGCGCGCCATGGTCCAGGGTGCGGTCCAGAACTGCATTTCCCCCTGACTGATCCCTTTGATATGGATCTGCAGTCCAGTGCCGCGGTAACCCTGGCAGGGCCGTATTTCGATTTCTTTTTTCCCCCATGTGTAATTGTTGGTGAAATCCGCCGGATAGGTATCCATTCCCCGGTGGGTTTTCCAGTTGCGGCAGTTTTCAAAGTCCCACACGCGGACAGTCTGACCTTCCAGAGATACGGTTTCCGCTTTTCCTGTCAGAGCGGAAAGCATTGCCGGAATCAGAAAGGCGGACAGAATGTTTTTCATAAAGGTCTCCCAGTTTCATTGTTCGTAAATTTCAATTTCGTAAATCCCGTAACTCTGCCATTTCGTTCCCGGTTTTTCCAGACGGATCCTGATGAAGCGCGTTTCTACCGTGGAAAATCCGAATGCGTCGATTCCGCCTGCTCCGTTATCGGTTTTCGCGACTTCCCGGAACGTTTTCCTGTCTTTGGATACTTGTATGGAAAAGTGTTCCGCAAAACATGTCTGCCAGTAAATGATGACACAGCCCACGTTGCGGATTTCTCCCAGATCCACCATGATCCACTGCCGTTCCCTCTGTCGTGAGGACCAGTGAGTCCGGATGTCTCCATCAATGCTTTTCGAGGCATTTTTCAGATTTTCACTTGCCGTGGCGTATCCATTCCGCGCCAGGTTGTCCTCCATGGCAAGGACCATGGAAATACTGAAGAATAATACCGGTATCATAAGATATCTCATCGCATTTCTCCTTTCCGAATATTCAGAATCCGATATTCCTGCACTTTGCGGCGATGCCGGCGGAAGCCAGCGCTTCGACATGCATATCCAGAAACAGAAAGTTTGTTTTCCCCTGATGATTGTATCCGAAAAGCTCCCGTCGCTTTGTTTCCGTGCTTTTTACTGTTCCGTTAAACTCCTGAATCCAGGAGGAACCGGAGCCGCCGTCGGCGCGGAGAAAATTGTTGGTCGGATGCGTGATTTTCGCATATAGAAAGACGGTGTGACGCATATAGGGGTCCGGGATTTCCGCGCTGGATTTCCCCGTTTCCCTGCTGGAAAGAAGCGGTGAGATGCCATACCATCCGGAATTTTTGTATCCGGTACTGTCTTTCGTTCGAGCGCTTTCCTGCGGACAGGCGAAAATTCCCGTCCTTTTGTTTCTTGCTTTTTGCATTGTCACGACATCCGGATAACCTGCATAAGAGAAAACATGGTTGTAAAAATACTGTCCGGTGAACAGCCAGCCTCTCGAATCATCAGTGTAACAGAGAAAACAATAGCCCTGTTGCCTCAGGTTGTTGACGCATTGAATGGATCGTCCCCTCCGACGGACCTGATTCAAGGCGGGAAGCAGAATGGAGACGAGAAGAGCAATGACACCAATAACAATTAAAAGCTCTAAAAGTGTGAATTGTTTTCTCTGCATATTCCTGTCCTCCCTGTTTTGTTGAAAATGCTCGTTTCCTGCCCGGATTTCTCCCTTGCGGAGAAAGATGATCCTCGAATCCGCGGCATGGCTCTTCCTGTTTCATCCATTCTGCATCACTGCCAGTTTTTCATCCATGCATTTTCGTATCAGCTCCGGATTCGCTCCGAAGAATTCATGCTGTTCATATAAAGCAGCCAGCACTGCGATTTCTTCCTTGCTCAGGAGATCCCGTGTAAGAAACACGGTTCCTTCCTGCGGAAAAAACCAGCGGAAATCTTCTCTTGTCATCCATGGATGATCTTCCGGGCGCATGTCTTTCCGCGGAGAAATCATTCCGGACAGCGCCGCCAGTTTCTTCTGAGTTTCCCGGGAAAGCAGCTCCTTGAGGAAGAGCCAGAGACGTTTTTTCTCCGATATGGTTACGGTATGATTTGCAAAAGCCTGAAGAGGAACACTCCGCCAGGACAGCAGATGGCGCTTCCCGCACATTTTCGGGATGATCCGGAAAGCTTCCGGAAGCATTCCTCGCCGTCCCGCCTGAATCGATATCCAGGAGCCGATATTGAAGCTCAGGGCGCATGAGCCGTCAAGAAAGGGGGTCTGTTCATTTCGCGTCGCATGCAGATCTCCCATAATACGGAACATTCTCTTTCCGGCTTTCGTATGGAAAAAAGGTGTCCGGAAAAGCCTTTCAACGGAATTCCTCTCATTGGCCATGATGATTTCCGCAAGCGGCTGAAGGGGAAAACTCCAGAGCGTGTCCGTGAAATAATTTTTGACCGCGGGAACAATTCGTTCTCTGCGGCAGGCTGCTGCAAAAGATTTCCACCACTCCATAGAGGAGAGTTCCGTGATCCTGTTTTCAAAACCGGTTTTCTTCAGCAGCGGCAGGTTTACCGCTCCCTGAGCGGAAAGGCAGTAAAAGGGAACCAGCGTGCCTCCCCGTTCCGGAACAGCTTCGGAAAATTCCGACATGAAGTCTCCGTAATCCGGAAAACAGGAAAAATCCATCTGCGGTCCGCTGCTTTTCATCCATGGATCGAATTCTGAAAGAATAACCTTGTGGGTGCTTGCAGAAGCGTCCAGTTCTTTTTTCAGATAGCGTTTCTTCAGGATGAAATTCAAGTTCAGCTGATGTTTTTCGGAAATTTCCGACAGGATTTTTTTCAATTCCGCAAAATCGAACAGTGTTTCCTGGAGATAAAACTCGACATCCAGCACATCTCCGCCGTTCAGAAACGAACCGACACCGTTGACAATCCGGATTTTGCCCTCCTGCTCCAGTTTTTTGAACGAGCGTTGAGCTGTTGTGTAGGTGATTCCGAAACGGTCACAGATTTCCGCATATTTAGGCAGCTTGTCACCGGGGCGGAGCTTGTTTTCCGAGATGAGACGGTCCAGATGATTTCTGATTGTTTCCGTTACAGACATTGCCGTTTTGTGCTTTCCATGAAAAGATATGCTATGTATATAGCTTTTATTATACCGTTTCATGTTTCCTTTGTCAAGTTCAAGAAAGAAAAAAGTTTTATTTTTCTTCGTAACACAGATATCTTCCGAGGATTAGGAAAACTTGCCTGCCAGGGGCAGGGCAATTCTCCCCGCCGCAGTCCGAGTGCGGAATATCGATGCATGATTCCGGGATATGGGAGAGACTGCTTGCATTTGAGAGGA
This sequence comes from uncultured Victivallales bacterium, assembly GCA_944391115.1. Lineage (GTDB taxonomy): Bacteria > Verrucomicrobiota > Lentisphaeria > Victivallales > UBA1829 > UBA11452. The sequence goes on from CALXSJ010000012.1 coordinate 69,464, forward strand.
GTTTGTTTTTCCGGTTGATATTTCCGGAATCCGTGATATGGTAGCGGGAAGGGGAAGGGGACCTGCGCGTTTTCCGCGGATGCCGTCCCGGCAATCATAACGCAAAGGAGGTGTTCCGATGAAACAAATCGTTCCGTTCTGTCTGCTGCTTCTGCTCGGCGCCTGCGCGGGATCCGGCACGCAGGACATTCCATCCGTCAGCGGACTGGATGTGCCGCGCTATATGGGGAAATGGTATGAAATCGCGCGTCTGCCGCATACGTTTGAAAAGGATCTGGATTTTGTCACGGCGGAGTATACCCTCCGTGACGACGGGCGGATCCGCGTGGTCAACCAGGGGATGCGGAACGGCGCGCAGAGCCGGGCGGAAGGCATTGCCAAATTGAAGAATCCCGATGCCCGTCCTGTGACAGGAGATCTGCGCGTCTCCTTCTTCCGGCCGTTTTACGGAGATTACAGAATCATCGAACTGGGAAACGACTACAGTTACGCCGTCGTGACTTCCTCTGCGAAGGATTATCTCTGGATTCTCTCCCGTTCGCCGCAGCTGCCTGAAAAACTGCTGTCCGGACTGACTGCCCGTCTGAAAACCCTCGGATTTGACACGGAAAAGCTTGAATATCCGAAACAGGAGGTGCCGCCATGTTCCGGCGCGAAGTCGTTGTAAACGATCTGATGCAGAAAAATTACGTCTATTTCCTGACGGAGAAGCCGGGAGAAAATTTTCACGCGGGATTCCAGCCGGAACTGACGCCGAAGGAGATGCTGGCGCTCGGCGTTTTCGGCGGAAAATACATGACCGACTGCACCGGAGAGTTTCCCTCCGACTGGTTCGATCATGCGAAACTCTGTCATGAACGCCATGATCCGGACCTGAATTTCTTCCATGTGGAGGCTTCGCTTCCGCTGGCGGTCTGGCGCGCCAGAGGGTGGATCCGGGAGGAGGATCCGCGTGGCTGGTTTCAGTGGTACTGCCGCTACTACATGGGAAGACGCTCTTCCGATGACGAGCGGCAGATCAGGCGGTGGCGCGCCATGATCCGGCATGTGGCGCAGATTCACTGGAACTGCCGGTACGGAGACGTTTCCTGCCGCCGCAGACAGCGTCAGGCTCTTCTGAACTGGGCATACGACAGCCGCCGCATGTGACGGAGCCGTGTTACAGCGCAATGTCCTTGTGATCGTGCTGCGCCATGGCGTTCTCTTCGATCATCTGAAGCAGAATGGCGCCGGTTGTCCGGATCCGGTAGCCGGAGATGAAATAGTTCCTCCCCGCAATCTGCTGTTCAAACTGCGCCATGTTGTTTGCGGAAATGATTCCGGCCAGTTTCCGGATTTCCTCCGCCGCAGGCATGCCGTCTGCCGCGGCTTCTCCGAGCAGATGGAGTTTCCCGTTCCGGATTGTCACGACGCACCCTTCATGATCGAGGAGATAGAGTTCATGAATGGGATCGGCGTTGTTTGCCTGAATGAGCGGCGCAAGCAGACGCTCCAGACGCAGTTCCAGTCCCGCCACTCCGAGAAATTTTCCATCCCGTCCGTACATCGGATAGCGGCAGGTGATGCGCAGGTTTCCCTGAGGGGTCTGATACGGTGCGGACCAGATGATCTTTCTGTATTCCCCGGGTTCTGCGAAGGTGTTCCAGCAGCGTTTGAACGCATCCGATTCCGGATTGTCATAGGTTCCGGGATAGCTGTAGCGGACGCCGCTGGCCCAGCGGACGAAAAGACGCTGGATCATGGAGGCGGGATCGAGGATTTTGCCTCCTGAAAAACCGGTTTCATTGATGCGGGTGCTGTTCAGATCGTAATTGACGACTTTGCTGCAGATCTGCACAAATTGTTTCGCGTCCGGCAGGTGCTGGAGAGTTTTTGACGGTGCATCCGGCAGGAAACGGGTCATATAGGCCAGATTTACGGGGTTGGGATACAGCGGGGAACGCTGCATTCCCGGAGGAGAGGTTTCCGCTTTCCCGTAATCCTTGTTGTCGTAGAATTCCGAATCTGGGTAGGGGGTGGCGGCGGTGGCGCACTCCTGGACGTCCTCGATCAGGTTGTCCGCGAAGATCAGAAGCTGCGCCTGAATCTGGAGGATGTTTCTGCCGACGGCGGTGGCGAGAATGTCCGTGTAGCCCTGCAGGCGAAGCCGGCGCATCGTGTTGACGGCGCGCAGTTCGTTGTCCCGGTTTGCGCGGTAGTAGGAGTAGAAGAGTTCCCCGCAGAGCAGTGCGAAAAGCAGTCCCGTGATGAGGATCGATTTGATCCGGTTGCGGTAGATCAGGCGGAAAAACTTCTGGAATAAATTGTCCGGAGCGGCGGAAACTTCTTCGTCGTAAATGAAGTGCCGGACGTCGGCGGCGAGCGCCGCGACGCTCGGATAGCGTCCGGTCGGATCGGGATTTACCGCTTTCAGAATGACCGCCTTGATTCTCGGGGCGATTCTGAGGGAGGGCAGATAGTGGCGGTAACTCTGTTCGTCATGGACGTCGCTGGAGGTTGCGCTGTCCTCCTGCGCGGCGGAACAGCGGCTGTCCCCGCGGCGCAGCGTCGTCATCTCGAAAAGCAGCACGCCGAGGGAATAGACATCCACGAGCGGCGTCACGACTTTGTTCTCCAGAAATTCCGGCGGCAGATAGTTCGGAGTTCCGCTCAGGCTTTCCGGAACGGTTCCGAAGGTCCGCGCACAGCCCCAGTCCATCAGATAGACCTCGCCGAAATTTCCCATGAGGATGTTTTCCGGCTTGATGTCCCCGTGCACGACTTTCAGGCTGTGGCAGTACTCCACCACGGCGCAGATTTTGAGAAAATATTCCAGACGCGAAATCAGTGCGTGACGCTCCTGCGCGGCATTCACTTTCTTCTTGTCGTAAGTGGCGCGGACGGTGCTGATGAAGCGTTTCAGTGAAGACCCGCTGATGAATTTCATCGCCACCTGCCAGTGGCCGTCCGCATCTTTGCCGAGATCGTAGACCGGCACGATGGATGGATGGTCGAGTTTTGCGTTCAGGCGGCATTCCTCGACAAAGGAGCGGATTGCCTCGGCATTGTCGCGGAAGGTTTCATTCAGGCACTTGACCGCGACAACCCGGTCGAAGACCAGGTCCCGGGCCTTGCCCACCTTTCCGACTCCGCCCGCGCCGAAATCGCAGATGAACTGGTAGCGTCCGGAGAATTCCGGAGTCTTTGCTGATTCGGGAGTTTCCGCTGCAATGGGATTTTCCCGGTTCCGGTGAAGCGCGCCGGCGAGAACGACCGTTGCATCGATTTCCCGCGTCGTATTTCCCCGGGAGACCGGAGGTGGCGCATTGTTTTCTTTCATTTTCCGGATCCGTTTCCTTGTTTTCAGGTGTTTTAATTAAATATGCCGGAATCTGCATGTTTTCAAGAGGAGCGGGCGGAAACTTTTGAAAAAAAGAAAAAATGAATTCCGCGGAAGGATCGTTCCTGCTCCGCGGAATCGCCCGGTGTCAGTATTTTTTGTCGGCGTAATCCACCCAGCCGCCGGCCTTGACGAGTTCCAGATCGAATGCGCCGATGTGGAACGGATAGACCTTTTCCGTTTTCCCGTTGGAGATGGTGAAGGTGAATTTTTCCATATCCGTCGAGCAGACGGCGTCGGTTCCCGCGAAGGTCCTGAACATGTCGTCGATGACGGCTGCGTCCATCTGGACGGCCATCAGGCCGCAGTTGAACATGTTCTGGCGGAAGATGCGCGCGAAGTTCTCGGCGATCACCAGATTGATGTCGTTGCACTCCAGCACCCAGGGGGCGTGCTCGCGCGAGGAGCCGCATCCGAAGTTGGCGCGCGTGATGATGACGCTTTTCCCCTCAATGTCCTTTTTCGGATCGAATCCGGGAATCGAGAGATCCTCCAGACAGTAGGGCTTGAGCGCCGCCTTGGTCAGCTCCGTCAGATATTTTGCGGGAATGATTTCGTCGGTGTTGATGTCCGAACGGTCGAGAAACAGAATTTTTCCGCTGAAGTTTTTCATGATTCCGTAGTCCTTTCTCAGCCTTTGAAGAGCGGTGAATTCGTGATGACGCCGGCGATCGCGGTCGCGGCGGCCGTGGCGGGGCTCATCAGGTGAACCATGCCGCCCTTGCCCATGCGTCCGTTGAAGTTGCGGTTGGTCGTGGACGCGCAGGATTCCCCTTTGGCGAGCACGCCGTTGCTCATGCCGAGACAGGCGCCGCAGGTCGGGTTCGTCACGCAGAATCCGGCTTCCATGAAGATTTTGATGAGCCCTTCGTCCAGCGCCTGCGCATAGATTTTCGGTGTCGCGGGCGAGACGATCGCACGCACATTCGGGCTGATCTTCTTCCCTTTCAGAATGCCTGCCGCGATGCGGAGATCCTCAATGCGCCCGTTCGTGCAGGAGCCGATGTAGATCTGGTTGACCGGAGTGCCTTCCATTTCCCGGACCGTCCTGACCTGGTCCGGCTTGTAGTTGAACGTGACCATCGGTTCGAGCGCGGAAGCGTCGAACGTGATGTCGCGGACGTATTCGGCATCGGCGTCGGGAAGCCATCTGGAATATTCCCGGAGCGCGTCCTCCTTCGTCCGGAACTCGTCCTTGATGAAGGGCCAGAGATATTCGACCGTGGTCATGTCCGGATAGCAGATGCCGCAGGTCGCGCCCGCCTCGATCGCCATGTTGCAGAGCGTCATGCGCGCCTCCATGGACATGTCGGAGATGACGGGGCCCGCAAATTCGATGACCTTGTCGGTCGCGCCGTTCACCGTGAGCATTTTGATGAGCGCCAGGATCAGGTCCTTGGCGTAGACGCCGTCGCGCAGTTTTCCCGTCACCGTGATGCGGATCGTGTCGGGGGAGCGCATCGTGCAGACGCCCTTCAGAATGCCGACTTCGAGGTCCGTGGACCCGACGCCTGCGGCGAATGCGCAGAACGCGCCGTGCGTGCAGGTGTGGGAGTCGCCCATGATGACCGTGAAGCCGGGACGGACAAATCCCTTTTCCGGAAAGATCGCATGGCAGACGCCGTTTGCGCCGATGTCGAAGAAGTCCTTGATCCCATGGCGCTTTGCCCAGTCGCGGAGCGTTTTCCCCTGTTCCGCCGTCTTGGAGTCTTTTGCGGGCGTCACATGGTCGATCACCGCTTTGATCTTCGAGGCGTCGAAGACGCGGTCCTTGCCTTTTGCGACAAGATCGTTGATCGCGATCGGCGTGGTTATTTCATGACAAAACACCCGGTCGAGAGAGAGAACGGATACACCTTCGGCGGGAGTGTCGATCAGATGTGCCGCGAAAATTTTCTGCGCAGTTGTTTTTCCCATAAGTTGCAACTCCTGTTTGTGTTGAAAGAACAATAACTTTATAATATATCCTGTTTCCCCGGGGAAAACAAGTTGCCAACGCCTTTCCAGTCGTTTAAAATAATAAATCCCCTCTGCATCTTTTCCCGTCTGTTTCAGGTGTTTCCGGAGATGCGGGACATCGGCGCCGGATATTATATTGAAATCTCCTGACCGGCGCTTTCCGGAGAACGCTCCATGGCGGTGTTTTTTCCCTTTTCTCAATGCGGAAAATTTGAAATCGGGAATGCCCATGCTACTTTACGGCAGATTGTCTGGATATTCTCCCGCCGGAGTGTGCGGGGGATCGAAGAAACGAAAACGCCGGGAGCGGGAGCATGCAAAGACTGACGTGGACTGCAAAAATTTCATACGGCGCGGGAGCCTTCGGGAAGGATCTCGTTTACGCGATTGTCGCCACCTTTTTCATGTTCTATCTGACCGACATCTGCAAAGTCAGCCCGGTTTTCGTCGGGAATCTGTTTCTTGCCGCGCGCCTCTTCGATGCGGTCAACGATCCGGTCATGGGGCTTGTGGTGGACAACACCCGGACCCGCTGGGGCAGGTTCCGCCCGTGGATCCTGCTGGGAACGATCCTGAACGCGATCGTGCTTGTCTTTCTGTTCCTGAACCCCGGATTGAGCGGTTCCCGGCAGCTCACGTATATCGCCGTCACCTACTTCCTGTGGGGCGTGACCTACACCCTGATGGACATCCCCTACTGGTCCATGATTCCCGCCCTGACCGACGATGAAAAGGAGCGCGACACAATTTCCGTGATTCCCCGGATTTTCGCCAGCGTCGCGTGGATGCTGGTCGGATATTTCGGCCTGCCTCTGGTGAAAACGTTCGGGGGAGGGGACCAGGCCGCGGGATTCGCCCGTCTGAGCGGCGTCATTGCCGGAGTCTTCTGCCTCTGCTCCCTGATTACCTTTCTTCTTGTGAAAGACCGCGCTCCCGCTGTTCCCGGCGGCAGGCCGAAGTATTCCACTTCGGTCAAGGAGATGATCCGGATTCTGGCGCGCAACGACCAGGTGATCGTGGTATTGATTCTTTCGCTCCTCTTCAATCTCTCCTTTCAGCTCTCCAACGGGTTCGCCGTCTTCTACTTCAAATACGCCGTCGGAATTCCCGAAATGGTTTCCGTCTATCTGCTGGCGGCCGGGATCGCGCAGCTCGGCGGACTGTTCGGCTATCCGTTTTTTGCCGCGCGGACCGGCAGAAAAACCGTGTTTGCCGCTTCCGCGCTCTTTCCCGTCGCCGGCTTCGCCGTTCTGCTGCTCGGCGTTTTTCCGTCCGGCGCCGCTCTCCTGTGGACTGTGGTATTCCTGACGGGCGGAATCATCAACTTCGGCATCGGGCTTTCCCTCGGAATCCTGACCGTCATGCTGGCCGATGTTGTGGATTACGGCGAGTTCAAACTCGGGACGAGGAACGAGAGCATTCTGTTTTCGACCCAGACTTTTGTCGTGAAACTTGCCGGCGCGCTGAGCGGATTCCTGACCGGAGCGGGACTTTCTCTCGTCGGGTTTGTCGCCGATGCGGTTCAGACTCCGGCGGCCGCGGCGGGAATCCGCTGGATCATGGGCGGGATTCCCATCGTCTTTTCGCTGGCCTACCTGGCGGTCTACTGGAAGTTCTATCGGCTCGACGGCGCATATCTTCAGACCGTCAGGCAGGCCTGCCGCGACCGGAAGGAAGCCGGGGAATCCTGACTGCGCCGAACCGCAGCCTTTATGGAGAAAATGAGAAAGATCATACATGTCGACATGGACGCCTTTTATGCCTCCGTGGAGATCCGCGACAATCCCTCCCTCCGTGGAAAGCCCGTGATTGTCGGCGGAATGCCGAATACGCGGGGGGTGGTCTGCACCTGTTCCTATGAGGCAAGAAAGTTCGGGGTTCATTCCGCCATGCCTTCCGCGCGGGCGCATCAGCTCTGCCCTCAGGGGATTTTTCTGCATCCCCGCTTTGATGTCTACAGCGAAGTATCCCGCCGGATCCGGAGAATTTTCTTCGACTATACGGATCTCGTCGAACCGCTGTCCCTCGACGAGGCTTACCTGGATGTGACCGACAACAAGCGCGGCATTCCCTATGCCACGAGAATCGCCCGTGAAATCAAGGCGCGGATCTGCCGGGAAACCGGCGGACTGACGGCTTCGGCCGGAGTTTCCTTCAATAAATTTTTCGCAAAGGTCGCCTCCGACATGCACAAACCAGACGGCCTGACCGTGATTCCTCCCGCCGCGGCGGACGAATTTCTCGAAACGCTTCCGATTGGAAAGTTCTACGGCGTCGGAAAAGTGACCGAGAAGCATTTTCTGAAAATGGGAATTAAAAACGGAGGCGATCTGAAAAAGCTTTCCAGACTGGAACTGATGAAGGCCTTTGGGAAAACAGGCGGATTCTATTATGACATCGCGCGCGGCATCGATACGCGCATGGTCGAGCCGAACCGCGAACGGAAATCCCTCGGCACCGAGGTGACGTTCCAGAGCGATATCAGCGATCTGACGGAAATGATTCCCGTTCTTCAGCGGCAGTCGCAGGAGGTCTCGGACGAGCTCCGCAGAAAAGGGCTTGCGGGACGGACGGTCACGCTCAAAGTCAAATTCTTCAACTTCAAGTCCATCACGCGGAGCCGCACGCTGGACGCCTGCACGGACAATGCCGATATCATCGCCTCCGTCGCCCGGGAACTTCTGCTTGCCACGGAGGCCGGAACCGTTGCGGTCAGATTGCTGGGCGTCACGGTTTCCAATTTCCCCGAGGAGGAGAAAATTGAGACTCCGACCGGTGTCTGGCTGCAGCCGGAGTTCGATTTCGGCGAGGAACTCTGAACGTCTTCCGCTTCTTTCCGCGCTCTCAGCGAACGGGAACGGAGAGCTCCCGGCCTTTACTCCTTCCGGTTTCCTGCTGGAGTGCATGCGGACGCTCCGCCGTCCGGCGGGCGGAACGGGTCTTCTCCGCGGCTTCCCCGAGAAGCGGAGCCAGAACCGATGCGAATCCGTGGCAGCAGCTTGCCATGGGCGTTTCCTTTTCCCAGAGAGTGCCCGTTTCCCGCGCCATGGGAAGGAGTTTTTCGACGCTTTCGGCGAGCAGCTGGCGGAATCTTCCCGCCGTGCGCAGGCTTTCAAAGCGGAGAATCAGTCCGATGAACATGGCCGCCGGAACCATCCGGCCGTTCTTTCCTCCGTCAAGCAGGCGTTTCCTCCATCCGGCAAAACGGGGATCGGCATCGGAGAGCTCCAGGCAGAAGTCCGCGTAATACTGGCAGATTTCACTGATGTTTCCGCCTTTTTCCGGCAGGGGGCCGCCGTCCGGCGCGTTGTCGCGGAACCATTCGCCGTCGAAGGAGCGTTCGATGATTTTCTCCTGCAATTCCTCCGCCTGATCCAGAAATGCGCGGTCGCCGTAACAGAGTCCGGCCTCTTTCAGGCATTTCCGGTAGAGCATGTTTGTCGGGAAGTGCACTCCCTGGAAAAACTCTTCCGCGCGGGACCATTCGATGAAGTTCCAGCCGGGAAGATTTTCCAGAAATCCCTCCCTGTTCCGGCAGCGGCCGCATCCTGCGATGTACTTGCGGAAGCGCGGCTCCAGGAGTCCTGTGAAATCCCTTCCTCTTCCGCGCTTCCGTTTCTCGAAGATTTCAAGGAAGAGCCAGAACGGCCACTGCGGCAGAAAACTTTTCCGGGGATTGTCCGCCGGAAAGCACATCGGGATCATCCACTCCTCCGGAAGGGGATAGGAGTCGGGCAGGAAATAGTTTTCCAGAAAATCATCCTCCACATCGCTGCGTCCGGTCAGGAAGAATTCCGCGCGCGCCATGAAAAAACTGTCGCAGAGCCAGGCTGCGCGCTCCCGCCCGGGGCAGTCCATGAACACGTCCACAGCATTCTGTCGGAAGGTTTCGCATGCCGCCTCGTAGACGGTGTTTTCCTGCGGCGAAAAGAGCCGCCGGCTTTCCCGCGGCAGGAACCGCGCCGCATCGAAGGCGTATTCGCGGAGACGCACGCATTTCACCCGGACATTTCCGGAAAGAACGGCGGCGCATACGCAGCGCATCGCGTAAGGTTCGAAACTCTCAAAGGATATGGTCTTTCCTCCGAGCACCCGGAGACGGATGAAGTTGTTCGCCCAGTAAGCCCTCCGGAAATCGTATGTGCCGTGCAGAAGGAGTTCGTCCCATCCGATCAGGAGTTCGGATTCCTCCTGCGCTTCCAGATCCAGAATCAGGAATCCGCTGCGGAGTTTGCCGAAGTCATAGACGCGGTAGGTTTCGCCGCTTCCGCCGATCCGGCACGCCTCCAGGATTTTCGCCGGGACGGTCTCCGCAAAATCCGCTTCCCGTGTATCGAGCGAGGCGGAATGGAGCAGGCGCGCCTCGTGAATTTCGGAGAGCACGGGAGGCGGCGCGGAGCGTTCGATGAGGCGCGGCAGCGGTATGCTTTCTTCCGCGAGTTCGCGCAGCGGCGGATTTTTCTGAAGAAACCAGTCTGCCGCGGCGGGATTCCGTGTGAAGTCATATTGTTCCATCAGATCGCGCTGATGCGTCAGCTTCGGCGCCTGCCAGTTCCGGAAGGGGAGCGCAAAGATCCGGAAGGTTTTCCCGTCCCCAGTCATGCCGGAAAAATTGCCCGCGCCGTCAAGGAAGGCGGCTTTCAGGAACGGCTGCTGTTTCGGATAATAGAAATTTTCCGTCTGATAGGCCGTCACTTCGATTGAAACCAGAGCGCGGGGGGCGGCCGATACCGGAATCCGTTCCGTCCGGGCGAATCCGAGCGGTGCGCGCGCAGGTCCGTAGCTGATGACTTCTCCGTTGATGCGCAGGCGGTAGACCGAGGCGGCGGCGAGAAGGATTTCAGTCGTGCCCGCGGGGAGTTCTGCAAGAAATCCAAGTGCCGGCGCGTGGTCCGCCCAGATCCCGGACACGCACTTCCATTCCCTGTCTCTCATTTGTGAAACCGTCATGAAGCGTGATCCTCTAGTTGATGTCGTTTGAATGTGCGTTGTTATATCATGACGCATGGATCCGGAAATCGCAAGAGGGAAAACGGGAGAGGCCGGAGGAAAAGAGTGGAAAAACATGTTTTTGTGCATTTTGAATGAAAAATAATCATAAAGTGCATTTTTTATTCAAAAAAATCAGGTTAATATCGCGATGCTCTGCATCGCCAGAAATTGCTTCGTGCTCTCCAGTGAGTCCTGGTGCGGTCCAGCTGTGCAAGCCGGCCGCCGGAGGCGGGGGATTTCGTGCTTCGCACGCCCAGCGTTTCGCCGCTGGATCACGCCAAGGGCCGGAAGGCCCTTGACCCCGCGAAAAATGCTGATGCATTTTTCCGTAATGAAAAAATAATTTGCAGAGCAAATTATGCTTCGTGCTCTCCAGTGAGTCCTGGTGCGGTCCAGCTGCGCAGGCCGGCAGCCGGAGGCGGAATCCCCGATAGAGCGCATGCTTGCATCGCGGTAATTGATTTCTCGGAAAAGAATGCTTAAAAATATCTTTGATCCGTTTCATGACGGGTATTTTTTCTGGTTTTTACGGACAAAAAAGATACAATGATGATTTTATCGAATTAAAATGCACATAAAAAAGAAAAAAAACAGATAAATTCCCTTCCGGAAAGATTTTTCTTCCTTGTCAAACAGTGCTTTTTCATTATAATATCCGGCAGAGCAATCATTCGGGAAATATCCGGTTGTAAAAAACTTATGAATGCAAAACAGCTTCGGCGGGGAGAAAAAATCATGAAAGCGGCAAACATCCTGACTGACGGGAATTTGTTTCAGAACGCCTCCGTGCGTCGGAGAATCCGGCGTGCGGTTCTCTTTTTCCATCTGCGGCGCGGATTCGGAAAAAGGAAGGAAAACCTCTTCGGCGGCGGAAGAAACTTTCCGGCATGTTTCACTTTGATCGAGCTCCTGGTCTGCATTGCGATCATCGCCATTCTGGCTTCGCTTCTGCTGCCGGCTCTGAATACCGCGAAAGAGAAGGCGCGCGGCATTTCCTGCCTTTCCAATCTGAAACAGTGCGGAGTGGCGCTCTACTCCTATGCCGCGGACTACAGGGACTATGTCGCGCTCCGGCAGGGCGGAACCGGATGGGTCTCCTTCTATGCGAACGTTCCGGACGAGCGTCTGGCCAACCGTCCCGACAGCGGAATGAAATATCTGGCGACCTCCTGTGTGATCTGCCCGTCCGCAAAACCCGGAAAGTATGACACGGGCTCAAGCGATGCTGCGAAAGTCGCCTACGGATACAATTACACGAGCATGGTTGCGCGCGGGACGTTCAATCTCGCTCCCGGCGATTACGATCTGATCTTCCGTCTCCGGGATCCGAAACAGAATCTCAAGGCAATCAAGGATCGCATCACCACAATGAATCCGAACTGCGACACAATGGTTCTTCTTTTCGATTCCTGGTCCGTCGGACAGCAGTCCCAGTGGACCTGGGGAAATCCGCAGCCGACGCTTTCCGCGACGGATTCAACGATCGGTCTTCATCACGGGAAGCGGGGCAATGCGCTGATCGCGGACGGAAGCGCGGGCGCCTATGACCGGCCTGGCGTATGGGAGCGTCTCGGCTTCAACATGGCGGCAGTCGGCGAGGCGTCGCAGTATCTTCCCACACATTGAAGTGATGAAGTCGCCGCCCCGGCCGCTCTGCGCAGGCGGACGGATGCGGATGATCTTCAGAAGAAATACCCTGTTCATTACAAAAGAAAAGAGGATTGCACACAAAATGATTCCAATTCAGAAGAAAATTCTGTTCGGCGCCTGCTGGCTGCTGCCGATCTTCGGTCTGGCGGCTGCGGAGACTCTTTTGAATCTCAAGGCGGATACGGGAACGGAGACTCGGATCGAACGGGCGGCGAATCCCGCCGGAAAAGGCAAGGTCTTCGCATTCAGCTGTGCGGTGGACCGCTATGCTTCCCTCAAACTGCCGAAATCCCCGGGAGCGAACTATACCCTGACCGCATGGTTCAATCCGGACGGCATTCCGGACCGGATCGGGAAATTCACGCTGCTCGGCGAACACGGCGGCCGTCTCCGTCTTTCCTATCTTCCGTCCAAACAGTTTGAAGTCGAGTTTAAGCTTGCGAACGGGAAACGGGAAGTTATCAAAACCAGGGCGCTTCCCTCCGACCGGTGGTATCATGTCGCGTTTGTCTGCCTCGGGGACAAGCGCCGCGCCCGGATTTACGTCAACGGGGAGATTCATCATCAGAGCGTGATCGCCGACGCGCCCGCGCCGCCTGAAGGGGAACTTTTCCTCGGCTGTGCCGATCCTGCCGCGGCGCGTCCGTTCTGGTGCAACGGATTCGCCGATGAGATCCGTCTTTACGATACGGTTTTTGAATCCTGGGACGTCAAGAAGATTTTTCAGGGGGAGGCCGCGCGCTATACGCTTCCGAAAACTCCCGTACCGACCGGAAAAGCGCAGGCTGCACGTCCGTTCGTTCTTCTTCCGCCTTTTGCGGACAACGCCGTATCCGAGCGGAAGAAACAGCTTCTGCGAAAGGAGATTCCCGTGCAGCTGGAACAGTATCTTGCCGCAATCCGGAAATACCGTGCGGAGATCGATGCTTATCTCGGCGCCCGTTCATGCTTTCAGAAGGAGCGCATCGGAAAACGGGTGGAAATTGTCGGGAATCTTGCCGCCTTCATCCGGAAAAATCTGGATTCCGGCGATCTGACGGGGCTCTGTTCCGCCGCGAACGGCATCCGGGACATGAAACGTTTCGTCGATTATTTTCAGCTGGAGGCGGAATGCATCGCGAAATTTCCGTGGCTGCCGGAGGGCGGACTCCCCGGCAACAACCCGAAGATTTTCAGCGTCCGTGATTTCGGCGCGAAGGGCGACGGCGTGACGGACGACTCCGCCGCGTTCGTCCGCGCGCTGGATGCCGTGAAACAGTGCGCCGGAGCGCCCGCCGTGCTCCGGATTCCTTCGGGGGTCTACTTTTTCAACAGCTTTGTTCCGGCGAAGGGAAAGCCTGCGGAAAAGGGCGGCTGCCATGTGCGGATTCCGAAGCTGGAAAACGCGCTGATCGAAGGGGAGAATCCCGAAACGACGAAATTCCTCTTCGGGCGTCCGCAGGCGGCGGGAATTTTCATGGATGCGTGCCGCAATGTCACGGTGCGCAATCTGATGCTCCAGTATAAAAAGACGCCCTTCTGCCAGGGAACCGTTCTTGAGGTGAATGTTCCGGCGAACACGGTTACGATTCAGCTTGATCCGGGCACGCTGGCTCCGGACGATCCCGTCTACAAGGCGAATCCGCGTTTCCAGTGCTGCACGGCGTATACGCCCGACGGCAGGCTGGTCCGCACGCAGTTCCTGGTCTACAACGAAAAGAAGGCGGATTCCCTCGGGAACGGGAAATACCGGATTTACATGGACAGGCGCTATTCTGTCCGCCACGTCCGTCCCGGGCTGAAGTTCGTGATTCCGAACCGCGACGGCGCGTATCCGTGCTTCCCGACCGGCGACAGCACGCTCTGCACGGCGGAAAACATCTATATCCGCAACTCTCCCGCGGCGGCCTTTCAGACCTGGGGGGGATTCTGGAACTCCTGGACGAAATGCCGTCTTTATCCGCTTCCGGGGCTCTGTCTGGCCTCCAATGCCGACTTCCTGATTTCCGGCAACGGCACGTATCTGTCCCGCTGCTCCGTGAAGAATCCGGGTGACGACTGCTTCAACGTTTTCGTCGGCGGAAAGAATGTCGTCGAAGCGGAAGGCACTCATGCGCGCTATCCCGCGATGCCTGGCCGTTCCATTCCCGGCAACACCCTTGCCTTCCTCTCCGGCGAAACCGGACAGACGCTTGCGCTCGCGACCATCAAAAGCCAGTCACGGATGGGCGGAGACACCGTCGCCGTTCTGGAGGAGGCGCTTCCGGATACCATCGTCAGCCGGAAAAAAGGCGGCCTGAAGAAACTCTCTCCGGTTCAGGAGGACCTTGTCTCCCGCGCGCTGATCCGCTACGAGTTCCGGCGGGACGCCGTCTACGACTCCCGCCAGTGGGGCATCGGATCGGTCGCCAGCGGCAATTCGTTTGCGCATGCCCGCGCCGGGATCAACATCCAGTCCGCCTGTTCGCTGGTGGAGAACAACACGTTTGAAAACATTCCGATGGGAGTCGGCATTGCGGTTTCCTGTCTGCTCGGCGTGCATGAGGGACCCGCACCCTACTGCATCACCGTGCGCGGCAACACCGTCAACGATGCCTGGGCGGGGCTCCGGACTTTCACCTTTGTCCAGAATATGGCTCCCGCGCAGTGCGCCCCGATCCGCGCTCTCGTTTTCGAGAACAACCGCTGGAGCAATACGGGCGGACTGATCGTGAAAAATCTTTCCGACTCCGTTTTCCGCGGGAACACGATTGCCGGGGGGAACGGCGTGAATTCGTTCGGAGAGAAAATGAACCGGATTTCGGTGGACCGTTCCGCAAATCTCCTGTTCAGCGGCAATGTCTGTCTCGGACGCCCGCTGACGCAGAACGATCTTCTTCTGAAAGAGTGCGGAAACGGCATTCTCGTGAAATAGAAGAAACGGAAGAGGGTTCCGGTCTGGAAAAATTCCTGAGAACGTGTATAGTCCTGATGATATGACGAAGCGAACTTATACAACCTGCGCGCGGACCGAGGAGCTGCTGCGCGACTACATCCGGACCATGATGATCGCCAATCAGGACCGTCTGCCCGGGGAGCAGGCGCTTGCGGAGATCCTTCATGTTTCCCGGCGGACGCTTCACAAGGCCCTTCTGAAAATGGAGGAGCGCGGCCTCCTTGCCCGGGACGGCCGTTTCCGCCGCTATGCGCAGGAATACCGGAATCTCGCCCGGGCCGGGAAGATCCTGTTTCTTTCCGTCGGGCGGCATTACACGTTTCAGCTTCCTGCGATGGAGCGGCTCTGGAACATGCTGCATCCGCTGCTGCTCCGTCACGGGGCGGACGTAAGACTTTTCCTGACCGGCCCGGAAAGCGATCCGAAAAGCATCGTCGAGCAGATCGGGCATGCCGACGTCATTCTTTACGCGGGCTGCCTGTCCGCTGACCGCGGTCCGGTCATGGATGTTCTGTTTCAGAGCCAGGACGAAAAGACCGTCATCAGTCTGATTGAAACGCAGACGCAGAACTTCCGCAATATGATCGTGCTGGACAACTATGCCGCGGGGCGGATGGCCGCGGAATACCTGATGGATTCCGGTTGCCGGAAAATGCTCGGCATCTGGGAGTTCTGCAACAATCTCGATTTTTCAAGGCGTGCACAGGGATTTGCCGACAGTCTCGGCACGCATCATCTCGGCGGCATCGAATCGATTCTGTGGGTGCCGCCGCACGGTACCGTTTCCGGAATGAGGGAAACGGTCGACTGGGCGCTTGGCGAGAGGTTTGACGGACTCTTTCTCATGAGCGATGAACGCATTGCCGATCTGCTGCGCGGGCCAATCCGTTCCGGCCGGGTTCCCGGAGGGACGCAAATCATCACGATCGACGGCACGCAGGAGTGTCTGCGCATGACGCCGGTCATTCCCTACATCAACCATGCAAGCGACAGAATCGCCGAGGAGATTCTGGAACAGATCACGCTGATTGCGCGCAGAACCTTCCGGAATGTCCGGAAGCATGTCTATCCGACGCTCTGCCGGCACTGAGCGGAGGATTCGCTTCAGAAATCAAGCTCCGCTCCGGTTTCAAAGAAGGCACGGAAAGATTCCTCCAGACCGCGGATGACAACCTGTCCGCCGTCCTTTTCCAGGGAAATCCGGTTTTCCGGCACATCCCGGGGAACGAGCCTGCGATACAGTTCGTCGATGCACCAGGTGTGTTCCCGCGCGATCTCCAGCGTGCAGGTGAAGACCGAGCGGTCGAAAACCTTTGCCGCCACGTCCCGGAACATGTCCGGATGCGGCGTGGAAAATTCGCGTTTTTCCCGCAGGGTTCCATCCGTGCCGCAGATGCTGCAGGTGTTGTCTCCGAAATCAATGTGAATCAAAGCGTCCGCGCATCGCATGCTGATCCGGGGAGGAATGATCTGGTCCGATGCATGACTGAAACAGGCGCGTATGGAAACTCCGTCCGCAGTCCGGAGGCGGATTGCGCAGGTGTCGAAATATTCAATGCTTCTTCTCGCCCGGTAAAGCTGCCCGTCGAGTTCGACCGGATGTCCGGATTTTTCAAAGCTCCTTCCCGCGAAGAAGAGCGGCAGGTTCAGATAATGGGCGAAGGCATTGTTTGCGGGAGAGTCCAGAATCAAGTCTCCCGATGCGGTTTTGATTTTTCCAGCCCAGTTGTTGCGCGCGTAATACGCGTCAGCCCGCGGCCAGACACCTATGACGGCGATGGCGTGCAGTGCGCCGTAACGCCCGGCGGCAAGCTCTTTTTTGAGCCTCTGGAGTTCCCGGGAGTAGATGTGCTGGAATCCGACGGCGGCAAAGCAGCCCGATCCGGCTTCCGCCTCCCGCATGCGGTCGACTGCAGCTAGCGAACCCGCCGCGGGTTTTTCCACCAGGACGTTCACGCCATGCGCCAGAAAGGATTCTGTCAGCGGCTCATGCGAGGCGATGCCCGTCGGAAGGCAGACCAGGTCCAGAGAGGGGGCGCACTGTGCGAGCAGATCATCGGCGGACTCGAAAACTTCGCATCCGATCGACTGGAAGTACTCCATGTCCTCCGGCGTTCTTTCCCGCGGCAGGACTGCCGCCGCCGCGAGTGTGATTTCTCCCGATTTCACCAGGAGCTTCAGGTGATTCAGATGAACTCTGGCATATCCGTTGATGCCGACCAGCGCTGTTCTTGCTTTCATATGCGATCCTTGTGTTGCGGCATGTCATGCGGAACCGGGGGAGGGGCGTGCTGACGGTGTCTGTCACGGCAGCTCCTGTCGATGAAGAACATCTTCCTGCGGCGCGGTTCCTGTTTGCCGGAAGAATAATATTGTCCGGATTCCGGAAAGATCAAGCGCGGAAGCGATTTTTTCCGCTGAATGGCAAGATGTCAGAAGTAATAGCGGATCAGCGCCCTGGATTTCAGGTTGTCCGCATATTTTGCGCGCATCTCATTCTTGGCTTTTCGATCCAGCTGACGCCGGATTTCTTCCGATGCCTTTTCAAAGGCGATGCGCTCTTCCGGAACAATGGAGGCGAGGCGGATGAAATAATACCCCTCCGGCGTTTTGACCGGACCGACAATCCGGCCCGCCTCGATATTTTTCAAGGCCGCGGCAAATTCGGGACGGAGCTTGTCCTGATCCACGAAGCCGACGTTTCCGCCGCTTTCCGAATTCGCAGCGTCGGAGTTGTCCCGGACAATCCGCGCGAATCGTGCCGCGTCCGCGCCCGCGAGCTGCTCCGAGAGTTTCCTGCATGTTGTTTCGGGATCCATTCCGGAACGTCCTCCGTCATTGGCAATGTGGAGGAGCTGCAGCTCATACCGGGCAGGTTTCGTCCACTGTTTCTGATTGGCGGTGTAATATTCATAAACTTCTTTCGGCGTGATGTAGATCGGCCGGTCGCAGTATTCCGAGAGCAGAATGTCGACGGCGAGCTTCTCCTTGACTTTTTCCCTGAGTTCGGTCATGGTCGTGCCGAGCTCCTTGGCTTTCTTCAGGAGTCCGCCGCGCGACCCGCCGCCCATGGATACGGCGAGGGAGTCCATCAGATTTTCGATGTACTGCTCTTCGATCGGGAAGGGTTTTTCCTTGTAGGAGTCGTAGACAAGTTTGCGGACGATGATTTCATCAATGACCTCTTTGCGGAGTTTGGCGATTTCACTGTAGAGCCGTGCGCCCGTGAACATGCTGGCCAGACGCATTTCCTCGCGCCCGCTTTCAATCAGGACATCCAGCAGGGTGATCGGCTCCCCGTTGACCGAGGCAAGAACGGAGTCCACGCGTGTCTCCCTGCCGATGTCCTGGGCGGCAAGCGGAAGCGCGTGAAGCAGAAAGGCGAAAATCCAGAGCGTAAGCAAGTTCTTCATCATTCTTTATCTTTCTCCTGAGAGACTTTTTTTCAATTCCATATTGTATTTGATAAATCCGAAATTTCAATAGGCGTTTCCGGTTTTCATCGCGATTTTGCCGCCGGACTCCGGCTCAGGCTCTTCATGAGACCCTCTCTGCGAACGGACGGCGCAGACATCCGATCCTGCTCAGCATCAGCAGACCGGCGCAGGGGAGAATCCCGTTTCCGGCCATCATGAAAAATGCCGTCAGGAACACGCCGGCGGCTGCTCCTGCCGTTTCCATGCTCCAGAAGAGCGGCGCTGCATCGTCATTCGCCCTGCCGGTCATTTCGCGCAGCAGGCTGCCGCCGGACAAGCCCGCGGCAAAAAGAAGCGTTCCGAACAGCGCCGGCGGAAGAACTCCTTCCGACAGCAGGGAAAGCGCTGGCAGTGCAGGCAGCGCGAAGGAGAAGATCCTGAGACAGTGTTCCGGAATCCGGAAGCGTCCGCCTGAAAAAAGTCCGATGGCGATTCCGGTCCACAGAAGAGCTCCGTAGAGTCCCAGCATCCGGTACAGTGTGCCGTATGCGGTCTGGAAAAGGATCATGGAGAATGTAAGCATCCCTCCGAGATAAAACCCGTTTTCCAGGGATGTGAACAGGGTTTTCCGCGTGATGGTCGTGGAAGCGAAATAACGTGAAATCAGATAAAGCAGCAGAATTCCTCCGGTCAGAGCCCATCGGTGGAAAAGACAGAAATCGGACAGCCGGAGCAGGAACTCCGCCGGGGCAGTCTGCGTGAAAACGGGATGTCTCCGCCAGTAGCTGAAGAGGAGCGGCGCAGCGGCCCGCCGGTTGGATTCCGACACGATGGAGCGGCCGATGATCTTCTGTGTCCGCGTATGAAGTTCCGGCTGCGAGTGGAGAATCACAAGAAGCCCTTCCGGGAAAACCTCGCTGTTCCGCATGAGTGCTGCCGCCCGTGCGTCCAGCGTGTCGAGATCGTTGGTAATGTTTCTGTCTCCGCCGAAGGCCATCGGCACGGATCCCGGAGCGAAAACCACCTTCGGAAAGACTTGACGCATGGTTGCGGCGATGATCCCGTGCAGTTCGGCGATGCTTTCCCGCGTGTAGGCGGACGGAGCGGGGAGGGTTGTGGCGAAGACGCCGCCATCCGCAAGGCGTCCGGATGCGTCGCGGTAGAATTCCGTGGAATACAGGCGGTCCGCATCCAGATTCTGGGGCAGGGGGGGGACGACAAGGATCACGTCATAAGTGTGACAGGTTTTGTCCAGGAAACGGACGGGGTCGTCAATAATGATCCGGAAACGCGACGATTCCGGAGGGAGGAGCTCGAGAGCCTTCGCCGCTTTCAGCAGCTCTCTGTCGCGGACGACAAGATCCAGCGAGGCCGTGAGCGGCAGCGCAGCGAATGCTTCCGGCAGTCCGGAAAACGCGTTGCAGATCAGAAGCGCCCGGAGGCTGTTTTTATCCGGCTGAATGCCGCAGATCAGCGCCGTCAGGCGGTGTCGGTCCGGAGTGTCCGGCAGAGTTGTGACGCTTTGCCCGTTGGCCGTGAGAAGGAAGCGGCCGTCCGGAAGCCGCAGAAGTTCGGTACGGCCTCCGGGAGTGTCAACGCGGATCGCATCCTTTCCGGCGCGCAGCGGATCCGCCAGGGAGAGACGCTGTTCCAGAAAACCGCAGGTCGTGTGAATCAGGGACGCTGCGGACAGGATTGCCAGAAGAGCCAGCGCTCCCCGGAGAATCTTCCGTTTCAGCAGCGGGAGATGAAGGATGAGCGCGGCGAGCAGAAAAAAAAGACCGCTCAGAAGCAGCAGAAGCAGCATGTTGTCGAAACTGTGAATCAGCACTGCAAGGAGCACTCCGGAAAAAGCCGCTCCGAAATAGTGCACGCCTGACAGCGGAGCCGTGCGGGGCGCATCTGCCGCAGAACGCAGTGCGAAGGCGAAGTTCAGCCCGGAAAAGAAGAGCGGCAGCGCAAGAAGCGGCAGCGCCAGTGATGCCGTCATGAGATTCTTTCGTGTCATGGAGAGCAGCGGCAGCAGAAGAGGAAGCAGAAGAGAGACTGCCAGAACCGGCAGGGGAGAGGCAAAGGCGCCTGTGGTTCCGGTGTTTTTTTTCCGGATGAGAGAGCCGGCAATTCCGCCGCATGCCGCGAAAAGCAGACAGAGAATGCCAGGAATTACATAGGCGATTTCCGCCCCGTAGGTCCGCACGGATGTTTCCCGGAGAAGAAATCCCGCATAGGCGACGGCGAACGCACTGCTGAAAAAGAGCGGCGGAAGACGTTTCGGCAGCAATGAGTCTCCGTTTTGCCTGTCAATCCTGGAATCCATGGTTCCCCGTTTCCGTTGCAAAGAAAAAGACGGCACTCGATCTGTCGGAACGAATGCCGTCGGATGAAATCAGCATGGATCAGGGAAGCTGGACAACCGTTCCCGCCTTGATTTTGCCGTCGGCGGGAAGCGCCGGATTCAAAGTTTTGATATCGTCGGCCTTAATTCCGTACTGGGCGGCGAGCGCATCAATTGTAGTGTCCGTCGCGGGGACAGCCGTATCCGTCAGGGAGGCGGGAAGATTCGCATCGGCTGCCGGAGCCGCGGTGCCGGAAACCGCTTTGACCGCGTCCTCGGAGGCAAGCGGTTTGTCGCCGGCGGGAGCTGCCGGAACCGCTTCCGTTCCGTTTGCAGCGGGGACCGGAGCGGAGGTGTTCAGAGGCGCGGTTGCCGCATCCGGATTCTGGATGTCCTTCAGGAGGAGTTCCTCGTCAAGAGCGGCGGTCTTTCCCGTTGCGGGAGCGCCGGCGGAAGCCTGTTTTTCAACAGCTGCCGGAGCGGCTGCCGCAGCTTTGCTTCCGGTCGGCAGATTCAGTTTCTGCCCGATCTGGAGACGATTGGAGGAGACGCCCGGATTCGCCGCGGCGATCGCGGAAACCGTGACGCCGTATTTTGCCGCAATCTTCGAGAAGCTGTCGCCTTCCTTCACAATGTAAATGCCGTCCGCGGGAACGGCTGCTCTGGCTGTTTTGCGGGCGGATCTGGTTCCGGCAGCTTTTTTCTTTCCGGATTTTTTCGGCGCCTTCCTGTCGGCGGTTCCCGCCGCGGGCTTCTGCTGTTTGACGGCCTTGGAGCCGGCGGGAATGATTAATTTCTGGCCGATCCTGATCGGCTTGCTGGGAACGATGTTGTTGTAGGCGGCGAGCTCGGCGACGGAGATGCCGTACATCCGTGCGATTTTCCAGAGGGAGTCTCCCTTCTGAACGACATAGGTCGTGTCCTTGTCCGTCATGGCTGGAGCCGTCTTTTGGGGTTCCGGCGTTTTTTCCGGTGCGGGCGCTGTTTTTGTTTTGTCATCGGCAGCAGGAGCGGAAAGATCATCCGGCAGAGCGGCGTCTTTTCTGTGGTCGATCTGCTGCTTGTATTCCTCTGTTTCCGTTGCAGGAGCGGAGAGCATGGCGGAGGTTTCGTCCTGCTGCGGCGCCGGTTTCGCCGTCGGCTGCGGCACATAAATTCCGGGAGGCATCGGCGGATCTTCCGGAGCGCAGCCGCCGGTCAGGAACATGCCGCCCAATACGAGATGAAGTACCGCCACAGTGGATAAGATGATGATGACTTTTGCTTTCACGGTTCCGTGCCTCCAGTTAGTATTCTCATTGCTATTCATTCTTCCAGTATATTTCAGCATGGCGCCGTCCCGGACGTGCGCCATGGCGTATTGTACGCTTTCAAAAGCTATTTTTCAATACCGGATTTGCGAAAAAGCGGCATATTTTCTGTTTTCCCGAACCCTTTTCCGGGATTCCCGCGGAGAGGCGGAATATATCCGACGCGCAGGGGTTCCGGAATCCCCGCTCCGGATGCTCAGGCCAGATATTTCCGATAAAGATCCAGGTCGGATTCCCGGAAGCAGCAGAAGAACACCTCTTCGGGAAAAATTCCGTCCCATTTCCGGACTGTTTCCACGGCGATCCGCGCGGCCGCTTCCGCGGGAAAGCGGTAGACGCCGGTGGAGATGCAGGGGAAGGCCACGGTGCGGCAATGTTTTTCCGCTGCGCGCGCCAGCGAATTCCGGTAGCACGCGGCCAGAAGTTCCGCCTCCTGATGGCCGCCTCCGCGCCAGACCGGTCCAGGCGTGTGGATCACATGGCGGCAGGGCAGGTTGTAGGCGGATGTGATGACAGCCTCTCCCGTAGGACAGCCTCCGATCTGAAGGCACTCCTCCAGCAGTCCCCGGCCGGCCGCACGGTGGATTGCGCCGTCCACGCCGCCGCCTCCGTTCAGTCTGCAGTTCGCCGCGTTGACGATGGCGTCCACGGCAAGTCCGGTGATGTCGCCTGCGATTGCGTGGAGTTTCATGAGATCACCTCCTGTTTCAGGAAGCGCCGGAACAGACGTTCCGCGCAGTCCGTGTGTTTTGCTTCCGCCGCCGCGCTCCGCACCATGGTTTCGCCGGCGGCTTCGAGATTTGGATAAACGCCGAGCGCGGTCATGCCGATCATGGCGGCTCCGAGCAGAGAGGCTTCGGAATTGGCCGGAAGCAGCTTCCGCTGGCGGAAAAGAGCTCCCGCCGTCTCCCTGACCGCGGCCTCGCGGCAGGCCAGAGCCTGCAACGCCAGATTCGGGCGCTTCCCCGCAAGTTCCTCCAGAAGATCGGCGCATTGCCGCAGGGGACAGAGCGCGCCGAACACTGCCGCGCGGCAGAAGTCCGGCAGGGTGTGGGAGGCCTTCATGTGCAGCCACGCGCCGTTCGGCGCATAGTCCATGCTGGGGGCGCCGCGCCCGAGAATATAGGGAAGAAAAAGAGGCTGCTCCTCCGAGAGCGGAACGCTCTGCGCAAGACGGAAAAATTCATCCATGGAAATGTTATGGAGGTTTGCGAACCATTCAAAGGAAAAACCGCCGGAGGGGACGGATCCCAGATAGAGTTCTTTCTCCGGATCGGCATGTGCGAAGACAAAAAGCTTTCCCGCCAGTTTTTTTCCCGTTCCCGGCCTCCCCGTGCCGAGGAGCTGTCCCGCCGTCCCGAGTGTCA
Source organism: uncultured Victivallales bacterium (assembly GCA_944391115.1). Classification (GTDB taxonomy): domain Bacteria; phylum Verrucomicrobiota; class Lentisphaeria; order Victivallales; family UBA1829; genus UBA11452. The sequence goes on from CALXSJ010000012.1 coordinate 92,786, forward strand.
GCGAAAGCGTTGTGTCATTGACGCCGCTTCCGAGCGCCGCGCTCGCCAGATCCCCGGCGCCGATGACCACCGGCGTCCCGCGCGGAATGCCGGTTGCCGCGGATGCTTCGGGGGTGATCGTTCCGCAAATGGAGCAGGAAGGAAGAATCTGCGGCATTTTCGCGGAATCGATTCCCAGGTCGCCCAGAAGAGAGTTTGACCATTGTCTTGCTTCCAGTTCCATTGCCAGCGTGCCGGATGCGTCGGATGCGTCGGTTGCAAAATTGCCGGTCAGGCGCAGCGCGATGTAGTCCTTGCTCTGCAGAAAACGGCAGGTTTTCGCATAGAGTTCCGGCGCATGGCGTTTCATATGGAGGATCTTCGGAAGCGTGAACACGGGGATCGAGGCATTGCCGAAGCGTTCCGGCAGCCTGGAGCCGTAACGGGCGTTGAGCTCGTCGGATTCCGTCTGTGCGATATTTGAACTCCAGAGCATCGCGGGGGCGACAGGGCGTGAGTCGGAAGAAACGCCGAGCAGCGCGTGCATGTTTCCCGTCAGCGCGACGGCATCTGGCGTTTTTCCTGATTTTTCTGTATGCTCACGGAGCAGGGCGCCTGCGGCGTCGAACCATTCCGCGGCGTCCTGGGTATCCGGTGCGGCCGCGCGGTTGAGGCGTCTGCTCAGAAGAGTGTCCATCCTTCCGGTTTCATCGAAGGACGCGACTTTGATCCGGCTGGTTCCGATGTCGATGGAAAGAATCCGCGGCATGCTGCACCGCCTTACGGGAGGAGATAGGCGTTCTGGAGGAGCGGATCCTCCAGAAGTTTTTCATTATGCTCAAGTCCGCCCGGGGCATTGGAACTCAGAAAGACCGGCGGGGTTTTTCCCGCCGCTTCGATTTTCTCCACGGCGAGCGCGGAGAGCGCATGCAGAAGGAACGAGCCCGCAATCGTTGAAAGAGGTCCCATCGGATAGGCGCCGACCCGGATGGAGGCGTCGCCGCAGGGAACGTGGTTGTCAATGAGAACTGCCCGGTCCGCGAGCGCGTGGAGATTCGGAAGGGCTGAGTGGTTTCCCCTCTGATCCTTATAGGCGGACGAGGTCACGAGGATCAGCTTCGCGCCGCGCTTCAGGGCCGCGTCCGCGACCGCCACCGGCGCGCCGTTCTTGCCGGAGGTGGAGACGATGAGCAGCACGTCATCCTTCTGGATCCGCGAACAGCGGATGATCGCATTGCCGACTTCCTCGCTGTGTTCAACGGCGCTGGTCAGCAGTCCCGGCGTTGTCGCAATGCTCATGCCGGGGCCCCAGAGCGGACGCCAGAACGCCGGAGCTCCCGCGCGGTAGAAGACGTCTTCCGCAAGGATCGCCGAGTGGGTGCAACCGAAAATATAGATGGTGCGTCCTGCATTGTATGCGTCCGCGATGAGCGCCGCCGCTTTTTCGAGAGTTTCCTCCTCTCCGGCCAGCTCCTTGAGAAGATGTTCGACGTTTCTCCGATAATCCGCGATGATCCGGTTCATGCTCTGCTCCCGCTTTGATTTGTGTATGCCGAGTTTTCTGTTTTTTCAGGATTGGTTCGTGCCGGCTTTCCCGGGATTCGTCTCCAGGGCTCCGGCGGGGCGTGTCCGTGCCGCCGGATCGACGACTTTCGAATCGATGACGGTGCATTCGATGTCGCAGTCCGCCGCGTCCTCCTGTGCGGAGGAAGCGGAGAAGCCGCGGCCTCCGCGCGGGAAGGTCGTGCTGCTGTACCAGCGCAGTCCGCCGTTCCATCTGCGGTTGGAGAGAAGCGAGAAAAAGAGCATCAGCACCAGAAGAAGCGGAATCAGCAGAAGAAAAAGGACTGCGCATACGGGCACGCAGATCAGAATCAGAAGAAGTTTCAGATATGGTCTCATGAATTTGCTCCGGTTGCAGGGGGCGGTCAGTCGCAGGTTCCGGTGGCGTCCGCGTTCTCCCGCAGATCACGGCCTTGTCCTGCGCGGCGGCGTCCGCGTCTGCGCTTTTCCCTGCGCGGTTCAGGAGGAGGAAGCTGTTCCTCGTAGCGCCAGAATTTCCACATGACATTGTTCTGGATGACTGCAAGCTCCCGTGCGTGAGGATAGCCGGGATGGGAAGGCAGTCTTTTCAGCTGCAGGGTTTTGACCCGTTCCTGGAGCAGAAGAGTGCGGATGGCCGCCGCAACCGCGCGGCGGGTCGGCATGCCCGGCTGAAGCACTTTCAGCAGAATCTGATGCAGGCGGACGGGAAGATCCGGCACATATTCCCAGAGTTGTCCGGGTTCGCGGCCGGAGATCAGTTTTTCTGCGAAGGGAAGGGTCAGGATCGACATTGCCAGGGAAATGCTGTCACGGTATTTCCCCTCCAGGATGCGGCGGTTGCGTTCCGCAAGCAGCTTCATCATGTAGTCGCACTGCGGAGTTCCCCAGCTGGATTCCACGAAAGGCAGGAAGAGTTTCAGAAATCCGTATTTGTGGAAGGTGTCCAGAATCAGATGCCCGTAGGGGTTTTTCAGAATCTTTTCCAGTTCCAGTGTCATCCGGGACGCGGATGCGTGAAGGATGAACGGGAGACATTTGAGAACGGCGCATTCGGTCGCGGAATCCATTGTGAAGCCATACTGTCCGACCAGCTTGAGCGCGCGCAGAATGCGGACGGGATCCTCCTCAAAACGGAGTTCCGGCTCTCCGATCGAACGGACCGTTTTTTCCGCAAGATCCTTCATGCCCATGCCTGTGTAGTCCACAATCCTGTCATTGACCGGGTCGTAGAAAATCGCGTTGATCGTGAAATCGCGCCGCCATGCGTCTTCTTCGGCCGTGCCGAACTCGTTGTCCTGGAAAATCATGTGGGCGGGCGCCTGTTTTCCGGGTCTGCGCAGTTCCGTCTGATCCGGCGGCCGTCTGCGGAAGGTGCTGATTTCGATAATTTCTCCGTGGTGGTGCAGGTGCACGAGGCGGAAGCGTTTCCCGATAATCAGGACATGACGGTCCCGGAAGACTTTCCTGATCTGTTCCGGCGTTGCCGACGTGGACAGATCGTAGTCTTTCGGCTGGCGGTTCAGAAGAAAATCACGGACCGCGCCGCCGACAACATAGGCTTCATATCCGGCTTCCTGAAGCCGGGAGATGATTTCAACGATGTAAGGGGCGATTTTGGGTTGTAACTGCATGGGTTTGAGTCATTAATGTTTACTGATACTGCGTGGAATACGGTTTCTGAATGACGGTGTCGACTCCGTCCATCGCCGGATCGCGGCGCGGATAGTCCGCATTGTAATGAAGCCCGCGGCTTTCGTGGCGGAGCATGGCGGAATCGATGATGAGTTCTGCGACCGTCGCGATGTTGCGCAGTTCGATCAGATCGCTGGTGATATGGAAGTCCCAGTAATATTTCTCGATTTCCTTCTGAATGTTCCGGATGCGCGTTTTCGCGCGTTCGAGACGCTTGTCCGTGCGGACGATGCCCACGTAATCCCACATGAAGCGGCGGATCTCGTCCCAGTTGTGGGAGATGACGATCTGTTCGTCGGAGTTTCTGGCGTTTCCGGTTGTCCAGGTCGGGATCGGATGGCTCGGGCGGATCGTCCGGAGATGTTCGAGGTTCTCCGCAATGTGCTGCGCGGAGCGGTTCGGCATCACGATCGCCTCAAGCAGACTGTTGCTGGCAAGACGGTTCGCTCCGTGCAGTCCCGTGCAGGCGGTTTCGCCGACCACATACAGTCCGTTGATGCCGGAGAAGCCGTGGAGGTCGGTCTGCACGCCGCCGCAGCTGAAGTGCGCGCCCGGAACGACCGGAATCGGCTGCTCGGCAATGTTGATGCCGAGCTCCAGGCATTGCGCGAAAATGCGCGGGAAACGCTTTTTCAGAAACTCCTCGCTTTTATGCGTCATGTCCAGATACGCGCAGACCTGTCCGGTGCGTTTGAGCTCGTTGTCGATTGCGCGCGCCACAACGTCGCGCGGAGCAAGGCTCTTCATCTCGTGATAGTTCTGCATGAACGGCGTGAATTCCCCTCTGCGGTACTGCATCTTGAGCGTTCCGCCTTCGCCGCGCAGCGCTTCGCTGATGAGGAAGGAGCGCACTTTCGGATGGTAGAGGAGCGTCGGATGGAACTGATAAAACTCCATGTTTGCGATTTTCGCATGGGCGCGGTATCCCATGGCGACGCCCGCGCCGCAGGCGACGTCCGAATTGCAGGTGCACAGATAGACCTTGCCGCAGCCGCCGGTCGCCAGAGAGGTGCTGTAGGACAGGAATGTCCTGACCGTTTCATTCCTGATGTCGAGCACATAGGCGCCGAGGCAGGTGTCCGCGCCCATCCAGCCGAGCCGTGCGGTCGTTATCAGGTCGATCGCGCTGTGATGCTCGAAGATGTGGATGCGCGGATTCTTGCGGCAAGCCTCGATGAGGGCGCGTTCGACCTCTTCACCGGTGATATCGCCGGCATGGATCACGCGGCGTTTCTTGTGTCCGCCTTCTCGCCCGAGGTCGAATTCATCCTTGTGCGCCTCATTCTGGTCGCCGAGTTCTCCGCGTGTCGTGAAATGTGTTCCGATTTCCGTGAGCCACCGGATGCGTTCCGGACCCGCCTCCACGATGCTCCGGACGCTTTCCGGATTGCAGAGATGGTCGCCCGCGTTGATGGTGTCGGCAATATGTTCGTCGAAGGAGTCCTCCTGATCCGTGACGCAGGCGATGCCCCCCTGCGCGAGCCTGCTGTTGCAATCTTCCACGGCGCCTTTCGTGACAACGGCGATTTCCCCTGTGCATTTTTCCGCAAGCATCAGAGCGCTGGAAAGACCGGCAAGACCGCTCCCGATGACCAGATGCTCAAAAAATATTTCTTGATTGGAATCCATTTTTTTTACGCCTTATTTCCATTTGCGCTTTTACTTTTCGCATAAAACCGGTAAATTACATCCTGTTTGGTCTTTTTGCGAATTTCTAACAATATTTTCACGGGATTTTTTTCTTATGGAACAGTCTGACTGCCCGGAAATGGCGGAAGCGCGGCGTCTCGCCTTTGATTCGGGACGCCTCAAAATCTTGCTGGAACTGCTGCTCGCCGCGCTCTGCGGATGGGCTTACGCGGGGATCTTCGAGGAGGTGTCGCTCTCTTTCCTTGCGTGGTTCGGACTTCTCCCTCTTCTGATGTTTGCGCTGGGCCGCCGTCCGAAGCATCTGATCCTTCCCGCCTTTGTCTGGAGTTATGCTTGGAGTCTGACCAGTTTCTTCTGGCTGCGTGAAATCATGTGGTTCATCCCGTTCGTGCTCTGCCTGCTTCTCGCCGTCTTCCCGACGCTCTGGGCGCTTGCCGTGCCGTTTTTCTTCCGGAATCTGCTGATCCCGGTGAAAGTCCGCCTCGACGGGTGTGACGCGGTCCGGTGTTTCCGGAACTTCAATCCGTTTCTGGAAGTCGCCTTCTGCCTTGCCCTGGCCGCGTGGTGGTGCATTCTCGAATGGACGAAATCCTGGCTGTTCACGGGGCTGCCGTGGAACTATCTCGCCGCCAGCCAGTGGAAAATGCTTCCCGTGATCCAGATCTGCGAATACACCGGCGTCTACGGGGTAAGCTTCCTGATCGTGACGGTGAACGTTTCACTCGGGCTTTTTCTGAAAAAACTGCTTTCGCCGTCGAAGTCGCGCGTTTACTGCCGGCCCTATGCCCTGATGTTCGCCTGCGCACTGCTTCTGCTCTCCATGATTGCCGGCGCGTCGCTTCTGAAACAGCGCAGGAACGAGTATGCCGATCCGGTTTTCTTTCACGCGGGCATTGTTCAGCCGAATCTCTCGCAGCGCCGCCAGGCGAATATGGAAAAGGCGGCCGAGGCCCTTGATGTCTGCGTGTCGCTGAGCCGCGCGCTCTTCCAGGCGGGAAAGGCGCGTCCCGACGTGGTCATCTGGCCGGAGACGGCGGTGCCGTGTTCCTACAATGCGGCATCGGAATTCGCCGCCCGCTACCGGACGGAGCTGTTTTCGATGCTCCTGAAGTATCAGGTCCCGTTTGTGGTCGGAACGATTTTTCTGGAGCGGAATGCGGTCGATCCCGAAAAAATCGAGATCTACAATTCCGCACTTCTCCTGAAGCCGGGCCGCGGTGTCGCGGATCGCTACAGCAAGGAGCATATCGTGCCTTTCGGCGAGTATGTCCCTTACAGTGAAACGTTCCCGTGGCTGGCCCGGGCCGCCGGCATGGGACGCAATCTCACGCGCGGCAAACGCTTCAATCCGCTGGAGCTTGCCCCGGATGTCCGGGCCGGCGTTTCGATCTGCTATGAGGATGTTTACGCATATGTGTCGCGGAACCATGCGAAGAACGGGGCGAACGTGCTGCTGGTCATCACCAACGACGCATGGTATCCGACGAGTTTCGAGCCGGCCCAGCATTTCGCCAATTCCATCTTCCGGACCGTCGAGACGCGCCTTCCCATGATCCGCTGCGGCAATCTGGATTATTCCGCTGTGATTCTGCCGAACGGCCGGATCGCCGGAGCCCCGGTGGAAAAAGACGGCGTTCCCGATCCAGCCTGGCGCGGACGCGTTTCCGCGACACTTTCCGTTCCCGTGCCGCGCGATCCGAAGCCGACCTTCTACACCCTTTACGGCGATGTGTTCATCGGATTCTGCGCCGCCTTCCTGCTGTTTGCGCTGGCGCTTGCCGTGCTGAACTGGAAAACGGAAAAGGATCTGCTCCGCGCGGCTTTGTGCGGAAGCGGAGATTCCTCCCCCGCATCCTCCTCCTGAGGCGTCCGCTCTTTCCGGGATTTCCGCCGCGGCTCTTGCTGACGCTTTTCCCCATGAAACGGCGGAGCGGACGGAGGTTTTACAGCGTCTTCAGAAAATCTTCCGCCTCGCGCCGGGAAAACAGGCGGATCAGCCTGCACTCCGGCGGACGGGCGGCAAGACATTCTTCCATCTTCGGAGCCGTGACGCGTTCATAATTCCAGATGAAGCGCAGAAACGGGAGATCGATTTTTTCCGGGCATCCCGGATCAAGTTCCGGCCGGTTCCGTCCGGAATAGCGGAGACGGCGGAGCAGGACTCCCGCAAGGCAGCGGAGCCGGGAACAACGCAGGAAGATCACCGTGTCGGCAGATTCCAGGCGCCGCGCCAGGGTTCTTCCATAATTGCCGTCAATGATCCATCGGCTTCGAGCCAGTTCTTTCTCCAGCAGTGCGTCAAATTCTTCCCGGGGCCGCTCCCTCCAGCCCGGGAGCCAGAAGAGGCGGTCAAGGGGAACCACCGGAAGTCCGAGTTTCTCTCCGAGTTTCCGTGAAAATACGCTTTTGCCCGCGCCGCAGCATCCGATGACCAGAATCCGTCTCATGATTCATCATATCCTTATGTCTCCCGTCCAGACGGTTTGCCTCATCCGGGAATGCGTTAAAGTAGCATGATCCGGCGGGATTTCAAAGAATCCGCCCGCCTCTTTTCCCCGCTTTTTTCAGCGGGAGCGAAGAATGGGCATAAAATTTGGAATTCCGTCTGAAAACGGATTTGACATCAACTTTCTGTGATGCTATAGTCAAACCGAAAATGCTCGGGAAACCGTGTTTTCCGGTTGAATTTTTTCAGGAAACTCCGGTGGATTTCTGTTTTCCGCCTTTGTTTCCTTAACCCAAAATAAACGGGAGACAAGTATGAAGTTTGAACCAAACAAAATCAGAAATTTCGTTGTGGCCGGCCACAGCGGCAGCGGTAAAACCTCTCTCTGCGATCTGATGCTCTACAAGGCGAAAGCCGTCGAGCGTCTGGGTTCCGTCGATACCAAAACGAGCGTATCGGATTTCACGCCGGATGAACAGGAAAAAGGTTCGAGCATCTATACTTCATACATGAGCTGTGAATGGAACGGCTTCCGTTTCTTCTTCTCCGACACTCCCGGATACGGCCCGTTCATCGGCGAGGTGATCCCCGCCTACCGCGCCAGCGGCGCGGCTCTGGTCGTTCTCGACGCGGCGAACGGCCTTGAGATCGGCGCCGTCCGCGCATTCAAGCTGGGCAAGGCGTTCGACATTCCGAAACTGGCGCTTGTGAACCGCATGGACCGCGACAACGCGGATTTCTTCAAGGTGGTCCAGCAGCTGCAGGACGCCTACGGAAAGAACGTTGCCGTCCCGATGACGCTTCCCGTCGGCAGCGGCGCGAAATTCGAGCGTGTCGTGAGCGTTCTCGGCGATGCTTCGCAGATCCCCGACGATCTGAAGGATTACGCGGCGAAATGCAAAGAGATTCTGCTGGATACCGTCGCCGAGGCCGATGAAGCGCTGATGGAGCGCTATCTCGGCGGAGAGACGCTGACCGAGGCGGAAATCCTCCGCGGTCTGCATGATGCCCTCAAGAGCGGCGCGCTGATCCCGATTTTCGCCGGCAGTGTCGCGAAGGATATCGGTATCGAGGAGGTCATGAACGGTATTATCAACATCAGCCAGAGCCCGCTTGAACGCACGCGCGTCGCCAGCGACGGCACGATCGTGAAACCCGCCGAGGACGGCCCGGCCGCCGCTTTCGTCTTCAAGACTGTGATTGATCCGCATGTCGGACAGTTCGCCTTTTTCCGCGTTCTGACCGGAAAGATCCGGGAAAACTGCGATATGCTGAACCTGAACAACGGCACGAAGGAACGGCTCGGTCATCTGATTTTCCTGAACGGCAAGAGTCAGATTCCGATCGAGGAGGCATGTCCGGGATGCATCTGCGGCGTCGCCAAGCTGCGCGCGACAAAAACCGGCGATACCCTCGGCGAAAACAACCAGTGCCATGTGATGTCCCAGATGGAATTTCCCGCGCCCGTGATCTCCTACGCGATCACGGCGGCCAAGAGCGGCGACGAGGAAAAAATCATGTCCGGGCTTCAGAAGCTTTGCGAATGCGACCCGACGCTGCATATCACAACGAATCATGAAACCCACGAGGCGATCTTCAGCGGCATGGGCGAACAGCATCTGCAGATCGCGCTGCGCCGTCTCAAGGAACTGACCAAGACCGATGTGGTCGTTTCCACGCCGAAGGTGCCGTACCGCGAAGCGATCAACGGCAGGGCCGAAGGCCATTACCGCCATAAAAAACAGTCCGGCGGACACGGGCAGTTCGCGGAAGTTTATCTGCGGATCGAACCGAGCGAGGAAAAATTCCAGTTCGCCAACGAGGTTGTCGGCGGCGCGATTCCGAAGAACTTCATTCCCGCCGTGGAAAAGGGCGTTCTCGAGGCGATGGAGCGCGGCCCGCTTGCAGGATGCGTCGTGGAAAATGTGAAAGTGACCGTCTATGACGGCAAGTTCCATGATGTGGACTCCTCGGAAATGGCGTTCAAGATCGCAGCGCGCCGCGCGTTCAATGACGCAATGGCGAAGGCGAATCCCGTGCTGCTTGAGCCGGTCATGTCCGTGAAGATCATCATTCCCGGGGAATACATGGGAGATATCACTGGCCATCTGAATCACAAGCGCGGACGCATTCTCGGCATGGACAGCGAAGACGGCATGCAGGTGCTTCTTGCGGAAATCCCGCAGGCGGAGCTTGCAAAATACGCGACGGAACTCCGCTCCATGACGCAGGGGCAGGGCACGTTTGAAATGGCTTTCGCCCGCTACGAGATGGTTCCGACGAATGTCGCGAACGAGATCATTGCCAAATTCAAGGCGGAACACGCCGAAGAAGAGGATTAAGCTCCTCTGTTTCCGTCAGAATGAAGAAACCGCGCGCAGCATTCCCCTGCCGCGGTTTTTTCTTTTCCGGATTTCCGGTTTTCAGTTCCGCTTTTTCCTGCGGAGGAAATGCGGGGAAAACCAAGATTCCGCGGGAAAGCGCAGGCTTTCCTCCTCCAGAATCTCCGGAAGGGTGCAAATAAAAAAAACGGATTCCGTGAAGAATCCGGTTTTCTGTCCGATTGCGGCCGTGGATTACTGCGCGGCGACAACCTGAAGATCAGCCAGGCTGACCGTTCTGCCCAGTTCCCGGCTGAGCGCCTTTTCGATGGCTTCATTGCTCATGTCATCCATCTTGAGGGCGATCATGCCGGAACGGTCGATATCCTTGACGGAAGAGTGCTGGTTCGCTCTGACTTCGGCCTTTGTGTAATAGATGGTATTGTTGCTGTAATCAATGACCAGGGCAACGACACCGGGAATGATTCCGAAGAGAAAACCGCAGCAGTCAAGGATCAGCACGGTGGGGTCCACCTGGTTGGAGGCCTGCTGGCCTTTGCGTTCCCCGTGAAAGAGGGTTCCGCACGCTGTGAGTTGGAGTAAGAGGGTTCCGGCAAGGACGGTCAGCATTGTTTTTCTGAACATTTCAGCTCTCCTTTTTGCAGTTCTTGATTTTTCCTGGTTAGGACCCTTGACCATTCGAACTCTACATTTATTCCGTTTTTTTTCAAGAGCGGGGGCGGAAATATATCGTTTTTTTCTGTGTCTTTCTGTATGTTTGAGTGCTTTGGCGCGATTTTTCTGCGGATGTTTCATCGGTCCGCATTTCCGGAATTTCATCCCGTACCGGCGTTTCCCGGTGTATTCCCGTGCATCCCGGATACAGACATGCATTCGTCGCAGGATAAGGTGGCGGGGATGGAATTCCTGAATGTGCTTCCCGGAGCATTTTTCCGCTTTTTCCGGAGCTTTTGCAACTTTTCCCCCGCCGACGCTTGCGAAACGGGAATCCTGGTGTAGATTATCGCGTGAATTTTCTGGTTTGCGGAAGCGGAGGATATTTTGAGAAAGCAGGAACGGAAGGCGGAGGATTCCGCCGTGGATATGCGCGGCATGGTCAAGGTGACCAGTCTCGGGTGCGCGAAGAATTTCGTGGATACCGAAGTGGCTTCGGCCTCGTTTCTCTGTGCCGGTTTCGGACTTACGTCCTCGGATGCCGACGCGGATGTGCAGTTCATCAACACCTGCGCGTTTCTGGAGGAGGCGAGAACGGAGGCTTCCGGCGTGATTCGTTCCGTCCGGAGCTGGAAGGAGTCCGCGCCGGATGTCCGGCGCGTGATCGTCGCGGGATGTTTTGTGGAATGGGCGGAAAAATCCGAGCTGGAGAAATTTCCGTGGGTTGACGCATGGCTGCGGATCGACGCCGTCGCGGAGGCGGGGAAGACCGCCCGGAACCTTCTGGAGGGAAAAAGGAGCGTCCCGCGTGGAAGCGCCCGTCCCTCCTGGCTGTATACCCATGAAACGCCGCGCGTCCAGCTGACGCCCGCGCATTACGCCTATCTCAAGATCTCCGACGGGTGCGACAACTGCTGCACCTACTGCCGGATTCCCTCCATCCGCGGATCGCTGCGGAGCCGGACGGTCGGCGATGTCGTCGCGGAGGCGCGGCAGCTGCTGAAAAACGGGGTCAGGGAACTGATTCTGATCGCGCAGGACAGCGGCGCGTTCGGGCGCGATGCGCAGGGGGTCTCCCGCCTGCCGGAACTGCTGGACAGTCTGGATGCGCTGAAGGGCGATTTTCTGCTGCGCCTGATGTATCTGCATCCGGCAAGCGTGAATGACGCCCTGCTGGACGCCATGAAGCGCTCGCACCATCTGGTCCGGTGCATTGAAATGCCGCTTCAGCATATCGCGGAACCGGTCCTCCGGGCGATGCACCGGAAGGTGTTCGAATCGCGCACCCGCGAAGTTGTGAAGCGGATGCGCGAAGCCGGATATGCCGTGAGGACGACATTCATGACCGGCTTTCCCGGAGAGACTGCAGAGGATTTCCGGAAGCTGTGCCGTTTTGTCGAGGAGACGGAATTTGAGCGTCTGGGGGTTTTCGCCTATTCGCGCGAAGAAGGAACTCCGGCGGCGGCGCTGCCCGGACAAATCCCCGCCGCGACCGCAAAACGGCGACGCGGCCGGCTTCTGAAGCTGCAGCGCGCCATCAGCCTGAAGCACAACAAGGCGCTTGTAGGAAGCGTCATAGACGTGATTGTCGACGAGACGCTTTCTCCTTCCGAGGCGATCGGAAGAACGCTTTCCGATGCGCCGGACATCGACAATCAGGTGTTCCTGAAGTCGGGACGGAGGCTGCTGCCCGGAGAGGTTGTGAAGGCGGAAGTGATTTCCGCGTCCGAATATGAACTTGCCGCACGCTGTGTCTGCGGAAAGAAGAGAGGTGTCCGCAAATGAACTGGATGAAGAATCTGCCGAACCAGCTGACGATCAGCCGGATTGTCCTGATTACTGTTTTCGTCCTGCTGGCGAATATCGACGCCAGTAAAATCAATTTTGTCTACATTTCCCCGACGGTTTCCCATATTTCGCATGTGATCGCATACATCGTAGCCATCATTGCCGGCATTACGGACTGGTTTGACGGATATCTTGCGCGCAAATACAAATGCGAAAGCGATTTCGGGCGCCTGATGGATCCGCTGGCCGACAAGATTTTCATCGTTGCGACTTTTGTGATGTTTTCGGACTACCGGATTATTCCGGCGTGGATCGTGGTGATTGTCATTGCGCGGGAATTCATGGTGACGGGGCTGCGCCTTCTGGCGCTCAGCGAGGGAATTGTGATCTCCGCCGACCGGTCCGGAAAAATCAAGACCGCGCTTCAGATGTTCGCGCTTCTGATTGCGGGGGCGGGCTGGATCAATCTCTTCGACATCATGGATCCCGTGATCTGGAATCTCTGGTATGCGCTCATTCTTCTGGTGATGTTCGTCACGCTCTATTCCGGCGTATCTTATTTTGTCAAGAATTACAAGCTGTTCCGGAACAAATTCTGATTCATGGCCATCGACGACGAGACATTGAAGACGGAGAGCGCCGCGGGCGGAAAGATGCCCGCCTTTCTGATCGGAATCCAGGGCGCGGACTGTTCGCATGCCTCGGCCCTGGAATATCTTGCGGAGCTTCGCGAACTTGTAAACACCCTCGGAATTCCCGTTGCCGGCGAGCAGATCGTTCCTGTCAGGCAGATTCATCCGAAGTTCTATGTCGGCAGCGGAAAGATCCAGGAATTGAAGGCCGGGGCTCTTTCCCACGGAGCGTCGATCCTGATCTTTGACTGCGAGCTCGGCCCCTCCCAGCAGCGCAACATCGAAAAGGAGTGCTCCATGAAGGTGTTCGACCGCCAGGAGGTGATTCTGGACATCTTTGCGGAACGCGCCAGGACGCGCGAAGCCGTGCTTCAGGTGGAGCTTGCGCGGAACCGCTACTATCTGCCGCGCCTGACCGGCGCATGGTCGCATCTTTCCAGACAGCGGGGCGGAGCGCTCGGCACGCGCGGGGAGGGCGAAAAGCAGATCGAATACGACCGGCGCATGGTCAAGCGCCGCATTTCCGCACTTGAGGAGGAACTGAAACTTGTGCGCAGGCAGCGGGCCACCCAGCGCAAGGGGCGTCTCCGGAATCCGATCTGCAACTGCGCGATCATCGGCTACACCAACGCGGGAAAATCCTCCCTTCTGAATGCGCTCACCAATGCGGGGGTAACCGCGGAAAACAAGCTTTTTGCGACGCTGGATCCGACGACCCGCCGTCTGGTGCTGCCCGACCGGCAGGAGATTCTGCTGACGGACACCGTCGGGTTTGTCCGGAAACTGCCGCATACCCTGGTGGAGGCGTTCAAATCGACGCTGGAGGAGGCGGTGATCGCGGACTTTCTTCTGCTGGTGCTGGATGCTTCCAGTCCGCACATGGAGTCTCACTGGGAGACGACGCTTTCGGTCCTGTCCGAGCTTGACGCATCGGACAAGAAGATGCTCGTCGTCTTCAACAAGTGCGATCTGCAGAAGGATCCCGTGGTTCTTGCACGGATCCGTTCGATCGCGCGGGACGGAATTTTCATCTCCTGCGTCACAAAAGAGGGCTTTCCGGAGCTTCTGGATGCACTTTCTTCCTTTTCTCGCGGACAAAGTTGCATTTTGGAACTTGAAATTCCGCCTTCGCGGTCCGATATTATTGCCCTGCTGCATTCCAGAGGGCACATCTACGAGTCTTCCTGGTCCGAGTCCGGACAGTTTGAAGCCGTTGTCAATGTCCCCGCGGAGTGCCGGGAGCTTTTTTCTCGATTTGCAAGACGGGCTCCCCGGGAGTTTTGACAGATTACAAGGAATCGCCGGCGGAATTCCGCCCGGCCGGAACAAAGGAATGGAATAGATGAAAAAACACGCATTTTGGAATGGACGCGTCCTGACGCTGGTCCTCGCGGCCGCTCTGATGACGGCTCCCGAAATCTTTGCGCAGGGGTCCCGGACGTCGACGTCGAACCGTCAGCTTTCCCAGGAGCTCTGGAATCTCTGGCGCAAGGGATTCGAGCTGTTTGAAAAAGGGGAAATGAAAATGATTTCCGGCCGATACGAGGAGTCCATTCCCCTCTATCAGCAGTCCCTCGACGCGTTCAATCAGGTGAAAAAGCAGAATCCGGACTGGAACCGGAGCGTGATTGATTACAGAATCAGCCTTTCCACCCGCAGAATCGCTTCGGCGAAACGCAAGGCGAAGGAGGCTGTGGAATCCGCTAAGCGCATGGAGCAGCGGAAGAAGTATGAGGCGGAAGCAAGGGCAATCCGCGAAAAGGACGAGAAATACAAGGCGGTTGCCGTAGAAAATGAGAAACTGAAAAAACAGCTGGAAGCGCTTCAGGGCGAATTGAAAAACGTCCGTTACAGCGCCGAACGCGGCAATGCCGCCATCAAACAGATTAAAGGACTGCTTTCCGAACGCGATGTGCTGGAAAAAAAGCTTGCCCTTCTGAATCTGCAGTATACCGAACTTCTGGAAAAGCATAAAAAAGTTTCCATCTCGGCCGAGACCGAAAAACTTCTGACCACCGAACAGGCGAAAACAGCGGCGTTCATGAAGCTTGTCAAGGAGCAGAACGAGGAGCTTGCGAACATCCGGAAACAATACGGCGAACTGACCGCGGAGAAGGAAAAACGCGACAAGATGCTCGAAGACGTTTCCAGAACGCTTTCCAATGAAAAGACCTTTGCCGAGGTCGAACGCAAAAAGCTTCAGGATGATCTCTCCGCCGCCAACCGGAAACTCAGTGATGCGGAAAAGCGTCTCTCGGCCTCCGCCCGGGAGCTTGCTGAAAAGACGCGGGCCGCTGAAGAAGCCGCGGAACAGGTCCGCAAACTGAAAGCCGAACAGAGCATCGCCGCAGCAGCCCGCAGAATTGAAGCAGAGGCCGCCGCCGTTAAAAAAGACAACGAGGCTCTGAAAAAGGCCGTTGCCGCCGCCGTCACGGAAAAAACGGATGCGAACGAAAAGCTCGCGGCAGCTCTTGCCGAAAGCGCAAAACTGAAAAAGGATCTGGTCTCGAATATCGAACAGCGCAATTCTTTTGCCAAAACGAATGACGCACTGTCCAAACGCGTTGCGGAACTGGAAAAAAGTTCCAGACGCCTTGCCGACGACAATGCCGCAGTCAGGAAAGAGCTTGCAAAGGCGTCTGCGGATCGTGACCTTTTTGCCCGCAAGGTCAATGAAAAATTCAATGAGATGAGCGACAAGCGCATTTCCGAGCTGAAACTTCAACTTGCGGATCTCAGGAAGGCCGGAGAATCGAAGACGAAGGAGCTGACGAACTCGCTTTCCGCGAAGGATGCCGAGCTTGCGCGTCTGCGGAAGCAGCTTTCGGATGCGGAGACCGCAGGAAAGGCACAGCTTGCGGATCTCAGGAAGGCCGGAGAATCGAAGACGAAGGAGCTGACGAACTCGCTTTCCGCGAAGGATGCCGAGCTTGCGCGTCTGCGGAA
>CALXSJ010000013.1 GCA_944391115.1 uncultured Victivallales bacterium
TTTCCATACGCCAGGCATCCGCACAGGACGGTCATCCCGAAACTCAGCAATCCTGTCAGCTTCATTGCATTCCCCTTTCTTTACTGATATAACATTTTGAATTTCAATAACAGGTAACAGTCATACGCCCCCAGAGCACCGTTCCAATCAGTCTTGAAAACGTTCCGACGTGCCCGTCCCAAAACAGGCTGTTGCTCCGATTCGAATGCCGATAGGCAATACGAGTTTCGGCACTAATATTTACAACACCGAACTCACAGTATCCGGGTTCCACTCCGTAAACCGAATCAAGCCGGAGATAGGAGACTGACGGCTGTTTCACTCGATGAAACCGTACGGTCTCGAACGAATCGGAGTTCCAGTGCTTATGCGCTCCTCCATAATCCGAATACCAGGATGGCGATGCGCGGTTGTTTTGTGACGGACAGTAGAATGCTTTGGAACCGTTATATCCGCAGTAAGGATTGTAGTTCCCATCTGAAATGGTGCCTTTCACACCCAGATATGGACTCAGAGGACGGCATGCATACTGCGAAAGACGCGGTTCGCCCACCGGATAGCAATCATTCCAATCTCCCGCATAAGTGATAAAAGCCACTCCCTGCTGTCTCAGATTGTTCTGGCAGGAGCTTGTCTTTGCCAGCTCCCGCGCCTTCTTCAGCACAGGCATCAGCAGCGCGGCGAGAATTGCAATGATCGCTATCACGACCAGGAGCTCTATCAAGGTGAAATTCCGTCTGCCGCGCAGAAAAAAACGGCACGTTGCAAATGCCTCGGCCAACCGGCATATCGAATTTTTCCTCTGCGGCATTCTCCACTTGCCTCCCCGTTATGTTTTATTTTGTTAATTCAACAGTCCGGCTTGTCATCACCGTATAAGGATCGTCCGCTTCTGTTATATTATATGAAAAAAAGGTTTTTTGTCAATGCACAAATCCGGTTAAGATATATACAATTTCGGGATTCGCCTGTTTTTCCCCGAACCGCGCGGATGTTTTCCAACGATTTCGAAAGTCCCTCCCGGCAGTCAGAGAAAAAGGTCTTTCCGAATAAGAAAAAAGAGAAAAATCCGGGGGAAGTTGCATTCTCCGCGGATCAGGCTATATTATTCTTCAAACCGGCATGAGAAAGAATCCGAATCTTATTTTTCTTATGCACAAATATGGGAGATGCCGATGTTTAGCCTGAAAGTGCGCCGCAATGAGGAACTGGCATCCGCGGCAACGGCGCTCCGGCTGCGGATCCTTGAATTCAGCCGTGCGGCCTTTTCCTGGCATGGTAGAAATTACCACAACTTCAACCGGTATTTTCTGGTGGAATCGGGCACAGGATCAATCTTCAACCACACCGCACGGCAGACCTGCCGGATGCGGCCCGGAACGGCCTTTTTTCTTCCAGCCAATCTGGATCTGGAGTTCGATTTTCACGCGTCGCTCCGTTTCTGCTGCGTGCATTTCCGCCTGGAGGCGCTGCCCGGCATGGATATTTTTGCGGGAGGCACAATCTGCAGAGAATTTCAGGTTTCTCCGGAGGTCCTGCAGGAAGCCGCATTTCTTGTCTCGGCCCCCCCGGGATGGAATACGGCCTTGCGCTTTGAAGCATTCCTGCGGGGGCGTCTGCCGGAACTGGAACCTTGCATTCAGCTGGACTGGAACCAGTGGCACCGCCTGCGTCTGAACTACGCGCCTCTTCTGAATTTCATTCAGAATCATGCTTCGGCAAAAACCAGCGCGGAGGAGCTTGCCGCGGCGACGGGAACCTCTTATGACCGCGTCAGCCGCAGATTCCGGAAGGACTTCGGCATGCCGCTCAAACAGTTTCTCGCACAGGAGCTCTGCCGCCGCGCGGAGGGAATGCTCTCTGAAAACAGACTCTCCATCAAGGAAATCTCCGAAAGCCTGGGATTTGAAAACCAGTTTTATTTTTCCCGTTTCTTCCGGAAGCATATGCACACCACGCCATCGGATTACCGGAGGCGCTGCATGCTGTGGACAATACGCAGCGCTCCGGAATGATCCGGTCCGTCCCCTTCCCCCCCTTCCCCGCGGATTTATTTTTCAAGGGAAGCCCGGAGAAACTCCCGGAAGTGTTCCAGCATGGAATCGTAAAGTCTCCTGTTGTCCGGATTCGGCTTCACGGTTTCCTCCGCACGGCAGAAAGACTTCCAGAGTTTTTCAAAGGGGATCCCTTCCACCGCGCCGGCCGCCCGGAGCGCCGCGCCGAGCCCGGCGGAATTCGTGACGGAAATCGTCTCGATGTCCGCCTGAAACACATCGGCAAGAATCCGCCGGAACCCTTCCGATTTCGATCCCCCTCCGGTCAGACGGATTCTGCGGAAATTCCCGTCCAGCCATGCGGAATGCAGCCGGAGCGAAAGCGCCTGTGATTCCAGAAGCGCGCGGATCTCTTCTCCCGGAGCTGCCGAGGTGTAGTTTCTCCGGACGCCGGGCGTCAGCAGAAGCGGCGTGCTTTCCGGTTCAAAGAAGGGCAGGATCAGGCGCCCGCCGTTTCCGGGGACGGTCTCCCGGCATGCCCCGCGGTCGAAAAAGTCCCATGAAACCCGCTGCTCCTCCCTGATCCTTTCGCGCGCCAGCGAACCGTTCGTGAAACAGATCAGGCTCATGAATCCGCCCGCGGGATTGCCGAAGACATGTCCGTATCCGGCGGGATCGGTTCGGAAATCCGTCATCGGGGCGAAAAACGTATCGCTGGTGCCGAGGCTGATTCCGGCGCATTCGCTCCCCGCCGCGCCGATCCCGACCAGACTGTTCGGATTGTCGCCGGACCAGGTGATGACCGGAATGCCGGGCGTGAATCCGAATTTCGCAAAACAGGGGTCCAGAACGCCGGCCTTCGTCGCGGACGGGACAACATCCGGCAGTTTTCCGGAGAGCCCCGGCGCGGTGAACGATGCTATTTCAGAATCCCAGCGGAGCGTTTTCAGATTCAGGAGATTCATGCCCGCGCCATCCCCGAAATCGATCGGGGCGTCCTTTCCGCAGAGCACGGAACAGAGAAAGGAACTGACCAGATGAATCCGTTTCGTCCGCGCATACTCCTCCGGATGCTTCTTGGCGAATTTCCGGATCTGGGGCCCGGAAAAACGCTCGACGGCGGGACTCCCCGTGTCGCGCTGGATCCGGCTCCCGAAGCGGGCCGCCAGCTCCCGGCATTCCTCCGCGGTCGAGCGGTCCATCCAGATCGGCGACCTGCGCCGGGCCAATTTCGGACGGAGCTGGCCGGAAAGGGTCTGATCCTCGTGCGCAAGCCTCACATCCGCCGACAGATATACCGTTCCATGCTGCTGTCCCGATCCGGAAATGCCCCGGATTTCCGCGAGCGGCACCCCGGTATCCGCCAGACGGCGGAACGCGAGCTCCAGCGCGTCGAGCCACATCAGAGGATCGGCCTGTTTCACAAGCGGATCCGGATGCGGGAGGAAGCCGTTCGGGGATGCGTAATCCGGCAGATCATGCCCGTAATTCACGCTGCTTTCCGCCGCGATCGTGCCGGATGCCGTGTCGATCACGATGCATTTGACGCTCTGCGTGCTGACGTCGATTCCGAGAAAGAGGCTCATTGTGCGCCTCACAGTGCGCACATCTGGCGGATGGAGGCCAGATCGGCGGCGGATTGGCCGATACCCGGTTCCGGCGTCTGGATCCGGTCCGCGAGCGCAAGCGCAATGGAAAGCGCCTCCGAACAGTTGCGGATGAACTGGAACCGGCATTCCTTCTGATGCTCCGTGTCGGCTTCGGCGCGGAGCATGTGGCAGTCATATTCGACCGTGCCCTTCCAGCCGATGTCCTTCAGCGCCTTGAACATGAAGACGGTCTCCTTGAGTCCCTCCGGGCCGATGAGCGGCGGGAAATCATTGTCGAACTGCGCCTTGATCTGCGAACCGAAATGAAGGAACTTGAGTTTGTTCATGCTGCAGAGATAGCTGACGGTCATGACCGCGTTCAGAAGGCACATGCTCTCATGCTGGAGCAGCTCCGGATTCACGCCCCAGAAGTCCTTCTCCCGAAGCATGCCGAGGATGAATCCGGCCGCGTGGCCGCTGGTCGGCAGAAACATCTGACCGCGCGGCTCGTTGGGTTTCGGTTCGACTGTCGCGCCGATGTAGTTCGTCATGCCGTGTTCGTGCATGTAATCCGTCACGTGATTGAGTCCGTCCGCCAGCCATTGATAGACATGCTTCCAGTCCGTGCAGACGGGAACTTCAAAACCGTCGCGCGCCACCCAGTAAACATAATATTCCGCTCCGAAGAACTGCCCGATGCGCAGCGTGCGCTCCACCTTGAGGCGCGCCAGGCGGCGGATTTCCGGATCGGGATTGCACAGCCCCCCGTTCCGGAAGAGTTTGTTCCCGTGCAGCGAACAGATCGAAGAGTTGACCGCCAGTCCCGCGCCGTCGAGAACCTCCTTGATTTCATGCAGACGCCGCCATGCGAAGGAGGAGGGATCCAGATCGTCTTCGGGCTCTTCGGGATTCCACGGCACAAGATCGTCGTCATGATAGCTGGTCGCCTCGATCAGACCTTCCCGCGCGGCATCCGCAATGAGTCTGGCCGTGTCCAGCGAGTCGGATTTCTCCAGAACGGCGCCGCCGAAGGGATCGCCCAGAGGATTGGCGACACACCAGAAAGGCATGGACCGCCGGGAGACAACTGCATGTTGGAATTTCATTTTTCACGCTCCTTGTTTGGGTTTGCGTTCGGTTTTTTCCGTTTAATATAGCATATTCCATTTCGGAAACCTTGATAAAATCACCGGAAAATGGTAAATTATCACCATTATGGGAAAAAAGATTGTTCAAATTCCGGGAGACTACTATTTCCTGCGGGAAACTCTGCCTGTCGCGCTGAAAAAGGTACACGGGAAAATCGTGACGCATCCGCACGATTACACCGGGGTCCCGCACTGGCACGACTTCTCGGAACTGGTCATTGTCACCGGCGGAAGCGGGCTCCAGAACATCAACGGAACGGTCTATCCGGTCTCCCGCGGAGACGTCTTCGTCATCACGGGAAAAACGACCCATTTCTTTGAGGAATACCGGAATCTGGAAATCACCAACATCATGTATTCCGAACGGATCTTCCGGAATCTCCGGGAATATCTGAAACGGATCCCCGGCTATCATGTCGTCTTCCGCTTCGAACCGGAACTGCGCGGCAGCCGGGAATTCCACAATACATTGCACCTTTCCGCGCAGGCGCTGACACATGTGACACGGACCGTGGAAAAAATGAATCTCGAACTGGAAAGGGGGGAACCCGGCTGCGAAGCGGCCGTCCTCGCGCTGCTCTTCGAACTGATCGTTTTCCTGTCGCGCTCCCTGGACGATCCGCACAGGAGCCGCCACTCCATCACACGCCTCGCGGGGCTCTTCAGCACGCTGGAAGCCTCCTATCAGGAGGACTGGCCGCTGGAACGGATGGCAGGAATCGCAGGCATGTCGGTCAACACGCTTCTGCGAACCTTTCAGGCGGTCGCAAAGCAGACACCGCTGCAATATCTCACCGCCCTGCGCATGAATGCCGCCTGCACGATGCTGGGAACAAGCGACCGCTCCGTTTCCGAAATCGCCTTCCTCTGCGGATTCCATGATTCCAACTATTTCACGAAACGTTTTCACGCGCAATTTCATCAATCGCCGGGGAAATGGCGCAGGGAATGCGCACGGCAGTGACACAAAGCCGCTCCCGCGGAGTCTGCCGGGAGGAACGACAGGAGGAAAGCCGCTTTTTCCTGCTTGCATTATTTCCCGGCAGGCAATATACTATGCGAAGGAAGAAAAACACCGGACGACCGTGAAGAAAACGGAAGCGGCGGCTCCCGGAAAGCATAACCATCCACGAGAAAGGAAGGGACATGAAGAAAGAGGAAATTGCGCAGACGGTACAAACAATGATTCAGGCATCCTCCTGCTGCGAAGAACTCAAAAACGCGGGGCGAAAATGGCTTGACGCCATCGGCACCGCCGGGGAACATGCGGCAGCCGAAGCGCTTCTGCAGGAAATCCGGGAGGATGTCGCCACCATCGATCATGTGATCGAATTCTTTGAATCTCTGCAGGGGAAACGGATTTTCGGAGAGGAACAGGCAAAAGCCATCGCCTCCCATGCGCATGACGTGAAAGCAGCCGGCGGGAAATGGTGCGACTGCCCGGCCTGTGCCGCCGGCCTGACGGTTCTGGAAAATGCCGCGGCGATACTCTGAAACATTCGTGCAAAAAAAAACGCATCCCCCCTGCGAAGGACGGGATGCGTTTTCCATCCGATGCGGAACCGGACGCCGTGCGCGTTCAGAAAATTCCGCATCCAGCGCTCCGGATCAGCATGTTTTCCGGGGACTTCCGTCCGCGGCCCAGAGAATGCCGCGAACCGCGATCTCAAGAATCTGGGGAACGCTCCGGAAGTCTTCCGCAACATGTCCCAGGGAAGAATAAAAGACTCGTCCCTTTCCATACATGCGCTTCCAGACAACCGGCATGACGGTCCCGTCAATCCACGGACAGTGCTCTCCGTTGAAGCGGGTGACGGCAAGCACTTCGTTGCCCGGATCCACATGCATGTAATACTGCTCGCTGTGCATGTCGAAATCACCAATTCCACGGACAATCGGATCATCGCTTGTAATCCGCACCCGGTAATCGATCACACCTCCCGGATGCGCGACCCACTGTCCTCCGGTCATGAACTGGTAATCCGTATTATCCCGGAATGCATCGCACATGCCGCCATGCCAGCCGCCCAGCCCGACGCCGTTCTGAACCGCCTTCAGCAGGGCCTTGCTTCCCTCCGGAATCAGTTTTCCCATGGTCCATACGGGAATGATGACATCGTATTTTTCCTCCAGTCCCTCCTGAAGCAGACACTCCTGGTTGTCGAAGATGTCCACCTCCGCGCCCTGTTTTCTCAAGCCTTCCGCCACCATGTCCGAAGTCTGCACCGGCTCGTGTCCGGCCCAGCCGCCGCGGAAAATCAATGCTTTCTTCATCGCAGAAACTCCTTGTCTTTCGTTGGTTTTCGTGTTTAAGCTCTCCCGCACTCGCCTCAAGACGGGCGGGAGAACGGGAAAAGTTTTTTTCAGTCCAGTTCGCCGTTTTTGAGTCCGATCGGCAGCGGCGCGATCCGTCCGCAAGTGCTTTCGATCGCAACGGCCCGGTCCTCTTTTCCGGCCTTGATGATGGAACACATCACATCCAGGACATGATATGCGAGCGTGCCGGAACAGCGGTGCGGGCGGTTCTCCTCAATTCCCTTCGCCATGTCGGCAAGTCCGATGCTGCGCATGTTGTCATTGTAGATGAAGGGATTCTCCGCCGTCGCCCAGTTTGAGGTGAGCCCGGCCTTGAAGAAGCGGATTTCGCCGTTGAACGTGTTCGGATCGGGGACGTGCAGAGCCCCTTCCGTTCCGTAAAGTTCGATATTGGAATAGCCGCTGTGTTTCCAGACGTCGAAACTGGTAATCAGCGTGATGACCGCGCCGGAAACGAATTCCAGAACCGCCGCGATATGGGTGTCGACCTCAACGGGGAAGGTCTTTCCTGCATTGACCCGGATCCCCTTCCGGCAGTCTGTGGAACGCGTATTGACGGCAACAACCTTCTTCACCGGTCCGAGCAGATTGACCAGCGCCGTGATGTAATACGGGCCCATATCAAACAGCGGTCCGCCGCCTTTGAGATAGTAGAACGCGGGAGCCGGATGCCAGGATTCATGCCCGTGGCAGAGCATGAACGCGGTGCCTGCGACCACACGGCCGATCAGCCCGTCGTCGATCAGCTTGCGGCAGGTCTGATGGCCGCCGCCGAGGAAGGTGTCCGGCGCGCATCCCGTGCGCAGATTCTTTTTCTCCGCGAGTTTCAGAATCTCCTTTCCCGCCTCGGCGTCCAGCCCGAACGGTTTTTCCGAATAGATGTGCTTGCCGGCCTCCAGCGCCATGCGGTCCACCTCCGTATGCGACTGCGGCGTTGTCAGGTTCAAAACGATTTCAATTCCGGGATCCGCAAGCAGATCCGCCACGGAAAGATGACGGAGTCCGTATTTCTCCGCTTTTTCCCTGGCCGCGTCCTCTCTGATGTCCGCGCACGCCACGAACTGCAGGTTCGGGAAGACCTTTGCGTTCTTCAGATAGGCGTCGCTGATGTTTCCACAGCCGATCAGTCCGACTTTCATTCAGATTTCTCCTTCTGTTGTGTTTCAGTAAATTGACAAATCTTCCGGAAATATTTATATTATAATCGCTGAAAATGAAAAACGGAATGGACAAACGCTTCAACATCATGGATAGAAAGTTCAAATATCTGAGTCCTTTTCCCCGGCAGTTCTCCCTGCTGCCTCCGATCGGAGCAGTCGGATTTCTGCCCGCGAAAAAGGAACGCGTCCGCAGGACGTTCCAATCCTGCAACTTCTCCTTCATCCTGGAAGGAGCCGGAGATTACATCCTGCGGGGAAAATCCTATGCGGTCGAGGCGCCCTGCATGCTGATTCAGTGGCCCGGGGAACCGATGGACTACGGGCCGGAAGAGGAATGGCGGGAGGTGTATTTCATCTACCCGCCGGAAACATTCGGAAGTCTGACCGCGTCCGGACTGCTTCCGCCGGAAAATCCCGTCCGCAGCATGCGCAATCTCGGGACAATTATGGAAAAAATCACCGCACTCCAGTATGAGCTGGAAGCGGAAAGCATCAACGCCGACAGAATCGACCTCCTCTGTTACGAGCTGCTGCTCGAAACCTGGATCACATACGGAGAAAACCAGCTGAATCACTCCCGGATTCCGGAGATCCGCCGCCGCCTGGAACGCAATCTCGGAGAAGAGATGGACTGCTCCGCGCTCGCCGCCGAATTCGGGATGTCGCTTTCGACACTGCGCCGCTACTGGAGCAGATATCACGGAGAGGAATCCTTTTCCGCCTACCGGAACGCCTGCTTTCTCCGGAAAAGCTGTTCGCTTCTGGTGGAAACAAAACTGCAGGTGAAGGAAATCGCCGCGGCCCTGGAGTTCAGCGATCCGTTTTACTTTTCACGGAAATTCCGGAACCTTTCCGGCATCTCTCCGCTGGAATACAGAAAGAGGCATCAGCTCTTCCCGTCGTAAACGCCGCAGAAATCTCTTCCTCCCGGAACAGACAAGCGGATTCTCAAAGCATCAGACACTCTTTCAGGACCTGAAAATCCGGACGCGCTTTGCGGAAACACAGCGGGGATTCCGCCGCCGTGTCTTCAGGGAGGAGACGACGGAACGCAGGATTCCGCCTTCAGGTATTGAGCGGGCGGTTTCCCGAAATATTTTCTGAAGGCATGGGAAAAATGGCTGACATCATGAAACCCGAGCTCCCCGGCAATGCTTTTCAGCGAGGAAGTTCTCTTTTTCATCAGTTCAAGGGCAAGATTCAGGCGGAATTGCAGCTCATATTCGCCGAACGGCATTCCTGTCGTTTTTTTGAACAGCAACCGGAAACGCGACGTGCTCATTCCGCACACCCTGGCGCCGTCCTCCGCGCTGAATTTCCGCCCGCGGCACTCATACAGCCGCTGAAAAGCGGGGACAAGCTCAAAATTCATCTCCTGCTCCTGTTCCGGAATGGCATGGGAAGGGATCGCACTCACAACCCGGACAAAAAAACCGACAAGCGCATGCCACTGTTCCAGAACCGAGGAGGAATTCTGAAGCTGCCGGACACACTGCTCGGTCAGGTCCGCGCCCAGATATCCGCGCAGGAGAGCATGTCTGACATCCGAAGGCAGGCGGATGATGGATTTCAGTTTCCCGCTCTCTCCGAGCATGGCGCCGTAAAGATTCTCCTGGCGGATCGCCGTCATCAGCAGAACGCACCCATGTCTTGAATGCTGTTTCCCGTGCAGTTCCCACGGCGCCGTAAGCAGAAAGCCGTCCGGAACATGGATGTCGTTTCTGCCGATTTCCATCCCGCAGTCGCCGGAGATCAGCAGGAGCAGATGGATGGAGCGGTGAAAATCAAGATAATTGGAAAGTGTGCGGGGCGGAAAATCATGCCGCTGCAGAATAAAAGGTTTTTCATCGGTCAGATGCCAGTCGAAAAAGTCGGGTTTCATAAAAATTGTTCTTTTTTAAAAAATACAAAACATATAATATAGAATACAATAAAACAGCCTTGATTCAAACAGAAAAAACAATATTTTAGAAAAATGACGACAGCGTCGGCGCACAACGGCCCGCAGTCCGGGAAATCCGCCGCACCGGCGAAAACCGCATAGGCACAGAATCTTAACTCAGGGAGAAAAGGAAATGATGAAACTGCCCGTCCGCAGCATCCTGATCGGGATGCTTGTCCTGTTCGCCGCATCGGAATGCAATCTTCTTTTCGGTGAGGATGCCGCACTCACTCTCTACATCACCCGCCACGCGCAGCGCGGTCCCAGAAGCCAGTGGCCGGAAGCCGACCGGGAAAAGAATGTGATCGGAGACCTCATCGACGGCAAAGCGGTCCGTCCGAAGGAGAATTCCATCACTCCGCTGGGCGAAGAGCAGTGCCGCCTTCTCGGGGAATACCTGAAAAAGCTCGGCTTCCGGGGAAAAGTGTTTTCCTCTCCAACTCTCCGGACCATGCAGACGGCTGTCTGCACAGTCCGTGCCATTGATCCTGCCATCAAAGTCATTCCGGAACCGCGCCTCCAGGAAGGCGGAAACCGCAAGGAACCGGCCAGAGGCATCACCGTTGCGGAGCTGATGAAACGCTTCCCCGGAAATGTTCAGGAGGTCGAACTGCCGGAATTCTGGCAGTATGCCAACGAAACAACGGCGGAACAGCGGAACGAGCGCATGAAAAAGTTTCTGGACGATCTGCTGAAAAAGGAAACGTCGGGCCAGATTCTGCTTGTCGGGCATTCCTCGACCCTGCCCTCCCTTTTCATCGCCATCAATCAGAGAATGACGGACAAGCGTCTCGTCATTTCCCATTATCCGGAATATGTCGTAAACTGCTGTCTTTACGTCTACCGCTTTGATAAAAACGGCAAAGTCATCGACGCCACGCTGGAAAACTGGAACTACCTCCCGGAAGAGATGCAGACCAGCAATCTTTCTCCGCGGAAAAAAATCGCACCGTGGAAGAAAAACCGCTATGTAGGAAAATAAATTACCGCGATGCAAGCATGCGCGGTATCGGGGATTTCGCCTGCTGCGACCAGCTTGTCCAGCTGGACCGCGGCAGGACTGAAAGAAAAGCACGAGGCAATTTCTGGCGATGCGGAGCATCGCGGTATTAACCTGATTTCTTTATGAATAACGGCTGAAAATCCGGCGATCCGGCACGGGCGCCGGCCGGAGGAAACATCCCTTGCGCTTGTGCCGGAAATTCTACCGGAACCGCCCCGGCGGAAAACCGCATGCCCGCCGGGAAGTCGACAATGACGCATGGATACTGGAAGATTCCGCAATGCCGGAAAACAGCTCCCGTGCACTCATCGTCAGCCGTTCGGCTGCGGAACGGCGGGAGAGAAACACTGCGCCGCGCTCCCGCCGGACAAAAGACGGACAATATGACGCATCGGAGATTGATTTTTCCGTCCGGCACAATATATTTACGCTTTTCGGAAGTTTCAAGGAAAGTGTTGCATCATGCTGAAAGCTCTGATCCGTCCCGTAATGATCGGCGCGGCGTTTCTCGCCGGCTATTTCTGCCCCTGGGCTCATTCCTTCAACTGGATGATCCGCATTCTGCTGCTCGTCATGCTTTATCTGGTCTGTCTGCAGGTCAAATTCAAGCAGCTCAGACCGCATGTCAGCCACTGGAAGATTCTCGCCTTCAACATCGCCGTGCCGCTGATCCTGTGGGGCGTTCTGCGTCTCGCGGGACAGGATGACCTGGCAAAAATCGCTTTTTTCACCGCGATCACGCCGACGGCGAACGCGGCGCCCGTCATCATCCGCTTTCTGGGAGGAAGTGTCAGCTATGTCGTGGCGGCGTTCATCATCACCAATCTCGGAGTGAGCATTTCGCTTCTGGGACTCCTTCCCCTGGTCACGGGAAATTTCTCCATGGTGTTCTTCCGGGAGGTAGCAATCAACCTTGCCGTCATCATCGGCGTCCCGATCGCGGGCGCGACCGTCACGAGAATGTTTTTCAAGCAGGCGCAGGAGTGGCCTTCCCGGCTTGCGAACTTCTCGTTTTTCCTCTGGGTCGTGACTCTCTTCATCATCGCGGCATCGGCCTCCTTCTTTCTTCATCACAATCCGGAACTCTCCCCGCTGGTGCTGCTTGAAACCGCTCTCCTGAGCGCACTGATCTGCGCGCTCAATTTTGCGGGAGGCCGTTTCATGGGGGAAAAACGCTACCGCAGGGAATCCAGCCAGTCCCTCGGGCAGAAGAACACCACGTTCACCATGTTCCTCGCGCTGCATTTCGCCAATCCGCTCGTCGCGATGGGCCCGACATTCTACGTGCTCTGGCACAATCTCTGGAACGCCCTGCAGATGCTGATGCATGACCGCCGGCAGACACGGAAAGCAAAGATGCGGCAGGCGGGACATCCGCCGCATGCCAGGGAGATACGCCATGACAGGGGCTCCGCCTCCAGTGACACACTTCCTCCTCCGGGCGGCCGCTGACGGAAGGAAAAATCCGGAACAGGCAATGGGCTGCGCGCAGACGCTCAGTCAAAAAGACCGGGTTCCGAGCCGGCGGAACCGGCATCCAGGAACGGAGCGAACTTTTTCCGGAGCTCTTCCAGTTTGTCCAGATAATACGCGACATTCTCGTCGCGGACGCCCTCTTTCGCATCGGAAAGCAGCCGGGCATTGTCCACGACGGAGACTTTCTTTTTCTCTCCCGTGATGTAGAACGTCACCTGATCCCCCTGCCGGTAGTCGCGTCCGGAGGCAATCGCCAGTTCATAGGCGGCGCTGCGCCGGGAGTTTCCGGCGGCCATTTTGCGCCTGTAGGTCTCAGGAGAATCCGCAAGGTTCTCCGACTTGGCGAGATCGCGCAGCGGCAGCTCGTGATTCCGGATCGCGCGGAGGAATTCTTCATGCGTCCGGCGGATCGTCTCCATGTCGTGGGTCAGAAGACAGCGGATGACCGTTTCCATGTAGCGGCGCTGGAAGGGTTCCAGTCCGCGTGACTTCAGCGCGGCCCCCGTGATCGATACCGTTCCGTCCGCATGGAGAAGCGCAT
Source organism: uncultured Victivallales bacterium (assembly GCA_944391115.1). Taxonomy (GTDB): domain Bacteria; phylum Verrucomicrobiota; class Lentisphaeria; order Victivallales; family UBA1829; genus UBA11452. The sequence continues at coordinate 13,170 of CALXSJ010000013.1, forward strand.
AGTTCTTGCTCTTGTAGCAGAACATCGCCGGATAGGATTCGTCGAAATCGACTTCAATCCCCTGCGGCAGAACCTCTTTCAGGCGGTTCGGGACAAATGCCGGATCCTGCCCGGGCGCAGGCTGAAAATAGATGCCGTCGGTATCCATTTCAATGATTTTCGCGCCGGCGCCTTCCAGCGTGTCCAGCATCAGGGTCAGGATTTCGCGTCCGCGCGCCGTGACGCGTTCGGCCATGTCGAAATCGTTCAGGAAGCCCTGCTCGAAGCCCAGATAGCCGTAAAAGGAATTAATCAGAATCTTGAACGTGGACTGGAGGGCGCTGTAATAATCCTTCTCCTCCGGGGTTCCCGCATTTTTCGCCGCGTCCTTGGCATTCAGGCGGAAGGTGCGCAGTCGGGCAAGCAGACGCGGGAAAACGCCGAGGGAATCGCGCGCCGGCGTCCAGTTTTCGGAAAGAATGATCGAGGGATACAGCGAACGCACGTCGCAGTGACCGATATGCTCAAACACGCCGGAATCCAGCGCGCGCGTCAATGCCCCGCTGAACGGCCTTCCCCGTTCGGGTGCGGGAAGCGCATGGCCCGCCTTGAGATATTCCGCGGCGAAGAGCGCGTCGATCCGCGTCGCATTGCCGCGCACGATACAGTTCTGGTAGCTGATCGGAAGGAGCTGCGTCTGATAGAAATAGCTCGGGGAGAGAATTGCCGAAAGAGCCCGGGTTTCCCGCACATCGTCGAGCGCGTATTTCAGCAGGGTCTCCCGGTCGTTTTCCCACGCTTTCGAGATATCCGCGCCGTCCACATACGTGCGGTCCGGCGCCGCCACGCCGAAATGCTTCGCGGCATATTTGAGATTGTAGCTTTCCAGCGTGCGGTGAATCGCATCGTAGAAGAGCAGCAGATGGAAGGTGTCCGCCACGTGCCTGCCGTAGATGTCGAACCGCGTATAGTTGACGGTCCGTTCCGCGATGCTGAAGCGCGAGGAGCGTTTCGCGGGAACGGAACCGTCCCGCCCGAGTGCGAGCTTCACCTTGTGCCGTTTTGCACGCTCCTCGATATAAGGCAGATCAAAGCGGAAGATGTTGTGCCCCTCCAGAATGTCCGGATCACGCTCCCGCACGGCGGCGACAAACGCCTCGAGCAGTTCCTTTTCCGTCGGATATTCATCCAGACTGATGACTTTCTCCCAGCCGGCGCTGTCGGACATGGAAATGATGATGATCCGGTCCTCCTCCCGCTCCGGATTCGGGAAATCGAACTCCGGCGAGCAGAGCGTTTCGATGTCGAACTGCATTCTGCGGATCTGCGGGAAAGTCATTCCCTCGAACAGGCGCATATCGTTTGCCGTCAGGGCCTGCTGGATCATGTCGGAAAAGATCCGGTAGGGCGCGCCCGGCGCGCTGGGAGAGAACCCCGTGCGCTGCTTCAGGACTTTGAGCGCCTTTTCGTAAAGTGCCGGATCACCGAACGCCGCAAGATAGCGGAATGGATCCTCTCCCTCCAGTTCCGTGACGGCCACATCGCCGTCCAGATCGGAAAGCAGATCGGGAAGACTCATCAGAAGAAAGGGCCGGAAGGAATCCGTGCGTTTGAGAACCCTGTCGCCTTCGCGGAAGAAGAGCGTCAGCGCACCGGAGCGTTCGACTTCCAGCGCACAGAGATTTCCGATTCTGTTTTCCGAGCGAAACATCCGCGCCGTCCCTTTCCGTTGTTCAAAGCTGATATTTTGCGGCGAGTTTCCGCAATGCGGCGGACTGCCGGTCGCTGAGGGCCTTTCCCTCGGCACGCTGTTTTCTGAGAGACTCGTAAAAGACCTTGTCGTCATAAACGCGTCTGCCGACTTTCCGGGGTTCGTTCCAGTTTGTCACACGGGAAAATTTTTCCAGCAGCGCATCGGCTTCGGCATTGCCGGCGCCCGCGGCTCCTTCCGGGGAGGCGTTCTCCGGCGGGGCGATCTGCAGGATCGAGGCGATCCTTTCGAAATTCGGAATCTGCTCCCGGTATTTCGCCGCCATTTTTCCAAGCGCGGCAAGCTGTTTTTCCGAAAGCGGACGCCCGGACTGACTCTGCTTCCGGAGCGAATCATAGAACTTTCCGTCGTCATAAACTCTTCTTGCAGACTTTTCCGGCGCATTCCAGCGAACGCCGTCGAGCGCGGTGAAGACTTCGGCCATCTCTTTGTCCTGCGGAGCGGCGGCAGCCGCCTCTTCCCGTTTTGCCTGCCATGCTTCGCGCTTCGCCTGACGTTCACGGATCTGCTCTGCGGCGGCGGCGAGATCGGCGGCGAATCCGTGATCCACTGCAAACTGCTCCAGACCCGGCAGCTGGCTTTCATACTTGACCGCCATCTTGAGCATCGCCTCCCACTGGCGGGCGGAGACCGCCTTCCCCGCATCGAAACTCTTTTTGAGCGAAGTGAAAAAGCGTTTGTCGTCATAGGTCCTTGACGCGCCTTTCTCAGGCGCCTCCCATTCCGAGATTCCCTCCAGCAGCGTCATCAGCGCCGAAGCCTTGGAACTCTCCGGCGCCCCGGCGCTTTTCGCCGCATTCAGCCATTTTTCAAATTTGTCATAGAAGGTGCGCATCATGGCGGTCCACTGCACATGGCCCTCCTCCACTTCGTCGAGCTGGTTCTCCATTTCCGCGGTGAAACCGACCTGAAAGAGCTCAGGCAGACTCAGAACAAGATAGTCGTTGATCTGGAATCCCAGCTCCGTGGGGATCAGTTTTCCCTTCTCCTTGAGCACATAAAGCCGTTCCTGGATGGTGTTGACGATCGTCGCATAGGTGGAAGGACGCCCGATGCCGTTGAGTTCCAGCTCCTTGATGAGCGTCGCTTCGGAATAGCGCGGGGGCGGCTCGGTGAACTTCTGTTCGGCAATCGTATCGAGCAGGCGGCAGGCGTCGCCTTTTCCGAGCGTCTTGAGAATATCGGCATAACGGGTCTCCTCGTCATCCTCCTCCGCGCCTTCCTCCCGGATGTCATACGCGCGCAGAAATCCGGGGAATGTCGTGACGGTGGCGGTCGCGCGGAAATCGTAGGTCCTTGCATCCGCCCCCTTCGCCGCCACGTCGACAGTGGTGCGCTGCTGTTCGGCGGGCGCCATCTGGCTGGCCGTGAAACGGCGCCAGATCAGCGTATAGAGCTTGAACATGCGGTCATCCAGAAATTCCCGGACCGTCTCCGGCGTCAGGCTGACATCCGTCGGACGGATCGCCTCATGCGCTCCCTGCGCGGAGGCCTTCGACTTGTAGACGTTATGCTTCGCGGGAACATACTCGGGTCCGTAATGGGCGCCGATAAAGGCTCGTGCGGCGTTCTGCGCCTCAATCGCGATGGCAACCGAGTCCGTTCTCATGTAGGTAATCAGACCGACCGGCCCGCCGCGCCCGACGTCCACGCCCTCGTAAAGCTGCTGGGCGATGCGCATCGTCGTGTTTGCGGAAAACCCGAGCGCGGAGCTCGCCGCCTGCTGGAGCGTGCTGGTGATGAACGGCGGCGCGGCATATTTTTTCCGCGGCTGGATCTCAAGATTGTCCACGGTCCAGCGCGAAGCGCCGCGAACGGCGGAAAGAAGCGCGTCGGCATCCGCTTTCGTATTGATTTCGAACTTGCCGCCATCGATTTTAAAGAGTTTCGCCGCGAAATGGGAACGGGAATTCCCCTCCGGGGAGAACTTTGCCATGAAATTCCAGTATTCTTTCGGAACGAAGGAAAGGATCTGGCGCTCGCGTTCGCAGACAAGCCGCAGCGCAACGGACTGCACGCGCCCCGCACTCACGCCCTTTTTGATTTTCCCCCAGAGAAGCGGGCTCACCATGTAGCCGACGATCCGGTCGAGGACACGCCGCGCCTGCTGGGCGTCCACGCGGTCGATGTCGATTGTCCCGGGAGACTGAAACGCCTTCGCAATGGCGGATTTCGTAATTTCATGAAAGGTGACTCTGTGGAATTTCGCCTTTTTGTTCGCCCGGGAAAGAATCTCCTTCAGGTGCCATGCAATCGCCTCCCCTTCCCGGTCCGGGTCGGGCGCGAGATAAATTTCGGATGCGCTTTTCGCCGCGCTTTTGAGTTCGCTCAGATTTTTCCCGCGTTCCCGGCTCTCCTCATACTGCGGCGCGAAACCGTGTTCGATATCCACGCCGAGGGTCCGTTCGGGAAGATCCCGGACATGCCCCATGGAGGCTTTGATCGTATAATCCCGTCCCAGCATCTTGCCGATGGTCCTGGCTTTCGCGGGCGACTCCACTATCACAAGTTTATGATCCATGCTCTATGTCAACTTTCCCTGATTCAAAAGACAAAATTTATTTCCGCATTCTTTTACAGTATCTTCATTTTGCCGATCTGTCAAGTCAAGGGGCGGCGAAAAAAAACGGACGGAGGAAAACAGCGCAGGCCCCGGGCATGGCAAAAAAATACACCCGCAGCAAGGGATACGCGGGCAGGCAAAGCCTCCGCGCCCCCGGATGCAGGCAGACGGAAACGCCTTCCGTCTGCCGCGGCCGGGCGGCAGGCGCGATGGTGCTATTCCGCTTCCACAAGAATCAGCAGAGTCGCCACGGTATAATTTTTCGAAGAGGCGCTGAACGTGTAATCCGGATTTCCCTGCCGGTTGTTTCCGATTCCGACATCCGGCGCGGGTGCGCGGAAATTGTTCATAGCGAAAACGGTCTGCTTCAGCCTGTAGTTGTGAAGCTGGAAGGAACCGTAGCCGTCATGCAGGGAGGTCCCCGAGTCGCCGAAATCGAATACCTGATCCGAAGCGCCGGGAACATTCGCCGAGTTCTTCTGGGTATAGCTGCCGCTCCAGAATTCAATGTTGCCGTCCTCGAACTTGCCGCTTGACAGTCCCGGCACATTGCTTTTCACATACAGATTTTTGACGATCTGCTGAAAGAAAATCTTCCCCGCCGCCGTCGGCAGCCCGAGTTTTGCAATTTCCTGCGTGAAGGGATCCATTGAGGCGTATGCAAAATGCTCTCCGCCGTTTGCACCGACAAGATACATGAAATAGCCGATGGACTTCAACTTTCTTCCGGCAAGCTTCCGGCTGTTGTCCTGCAGATATGCGGGAAATCCCCCGCTCCAGATGTTCTTCGCATTGACCGCATAGACGATCTCCATGTTTTCCGCTTCCGGAACAAGGCGGTCCAGGACGCTGCGGATGGAAATCGGAATGGAGGCGCGGAACGCCCCGGCGGGCAGATTGTTCTCATTCACCAGATTGGTCATGACGTTATGGTTCCATGCGTAGCGGACCATGTATGGGGAGCTTACCTTGCCGCTGGAAAGAATCGCGCGGTTCCCGCTGAGAACGACGTCCGCCGGATGGAAAACATGGTCGAGTCCGGCGATTTCAAAATATTTCGGCGCCTTGCCGTCCCGTGTTTTGAGTTCCTTTGCATTGCGGAACGTGACAACGGCCTTGCCGTTTTCCATCTTCAGACTCTCGAAGAAGGGGGAGTCCGCCACCAGATCCTTCCGTCCGTAAGTGTGCTTCAGGGCAAGCAGCGCCAGACGGGCGCCGACATCCTTTTTATTCAGCGGATGAATATTGCGGAAATTGCCGATGTCATTGATGACGGCCATTGCGGCATTGGGATCCTCGTCTGCAAACCCCTGCTGCGCCTCCCAGAGAATGGGGAGACGGAAGGGGGAGCCGTAATTGAACGGGGCGAGCTGAACAAAGTAAAACGGCATATCCGGCTTGCCGAATTCTTTCCGCCAGGATGCGACAAGCGCTTTCATCTTGTCCTTGTAAAGCGCGCCGTCTCCGACATTGGCGCATCCCTGATACCAGATCGCGCCCTTGAAGGCGAATTTAAGAAGAGGATGAATCATCGTATTGAACAGAACGACGGGCTGCTGCTGACTGGTGAAACGCAGACCGTTCGGAAGGACAGGCAGATCGGGAAGGACCTGTCCCGCGGCGGCCGCCTTCCTGGCTTCGCCGACCCATTTTTCCATATCCTCAATCGCCTTTTTGTATGCCGCGGCGCTCTGCGGGGTTCCCGGGACATTGACAAGGAGCGTATTGTAGATATTTTTCAGGGAGGGCTGCGTAGAAAAACCGTAAATGCCGGTCCAGGGTTCAATCCGCGTGCCGCCCCAGTTGACCGAGATGAGTCCGATCGGCATATCCAGCTCCTTGCAGAGATCGCGCCCGAAGAAATACCCGACTGCCGAAAATGCGCCGGCATTCCGGGGCGAGCATACCTGCCAGGTCTTTCCGGGAATGTCATCCTGCGGTTTCATGGAGGCGCGGTAGAGTCTCCCGTCAAACAGACGAAGCATGGGAAGATCGGCATTCTTCTGTTCCTCCGCGGCATTTTCCGTCTTTGCCAGACTCCACTCCATATTGGACTGGCCGGAACAGATCCAGACATCTCCCGTCACCACATTGGTGAATGTCAGCTGATTTTTCCCTTTTACGGTCAAGGTCTCCCCTTTGGAGTCCGCTTTCATCGGATCCAGAGTCACCATCCAGCGCCCATCCTTTGCCGTAACGGTTCTGGACTGGCCTTTGAACGACACGGTAACACTCTCCCCGTTGTCAGCCGTTCCCCATAGATTCACCCGGGCATCCCGCTGCAGCACCATGCTGCTGCTGAAAAAAGCAGGCATTTTCACATCCGCGCCGGCGGAAAATCCCAGCAGAACGGCGCTCGAAACAACCAGAATTCCACTCCATTTCATCTTGCATGCTCCTTATTTCATCAGTTTTTCTGTTCTGGATTCCTCCGGATTCCCGGGAAAGCATTGTCCGCCGGTAAAATCCGGCAGCGTCTTCCGGAGCCGATTCGCAAACAGGCGGCGCAAAGAAAAATCCGGCTCATGGGAAGATTTCCCGCCTGATTGGTCAGCGGATGCGGCAACATCAGACGACAACAGACAGGAAAGCGCCGCATAAATTCCCCTTTCTTTCTTAATTATAACCGCAAGCGGGGCATTGGCAAGTCCGTCAAAAAAGTTTTTCGTCTCTTTTCATTCAGAATGCGGCCCAAAGAGACTCTTTTCCGCAGGCCGGCCTGCGGAATACGAGGATTTCCGGATGATGAGTTTTCACACTCTGAAAATTGTTCGATGGAAAAATCGCGCTTCTCTCTTGCGAAATCGCATGAAGGCGGTATATTGCAGAAAGCATCTGGAGTTTGGAATGAATCTGGCGTTTGTCATCTACCGGTATTTCCCGCACGGCGGACTTCAGCAGGATCTGGAAAAGATCGTCTGCGAAGCGATTTCGCGCGGGCACAAGGTCACAATCTTCGCAGGAGAATGGAAGGGGCCGCGGATCCCGTTTGCCAATCTTGAAATCCTCAGGCCGGCAGGTCTGACGAAGTCGGAAAAGATCGCGAGTTTCGAGCTGAAGGCGTTCCGCAGGTTCGCAAGAAAGAAATTCGACGCGGTCATCGGATTCATGCTCATGCGCGGACTGGATGTTTTTTTCGCCGGGAACGACGCCTTCCCTGTTGAACTGCCGAAGCCGGCCTTCTGGCGCCGCATACTCTCCCCGCACTACCGTATCGAGCTTAAGCAGGAGCGCGAGGTTTTCTCGCCGCACGCGAAAACGAAAATCCTGCATCTGACAGAATCGCAGAAACGCGAATTCATCCGGATCTACCATACCCCGGAAGAACGCTTCCATCTGCTCCCGCCGGGAATCTCCGAAGACCGCAGACGCCCCGACGACAGGAAAAAACTGGAAAAAATCAGGGGGGACATCCGGAAAGAGTTCCACCTGGAACAGGACAATCTCCTCCTGCTTCAAGTCGCATGCAATTTCACGGATCAGGGAGTCGACCGGACCCTGCAGGCGTTTGCCGCCCTGCCGGACACGCTGGGCAGTCAGTGCCATCTGCTCATCGCGGGAAGCGACACCTCCAGAGCCCACATGGAAACCCTGGCGAAAAAGCTGAAAATCACCGGCCGCACGACATTCACAGGCTGGCGCGACGACATCGGCAATCTGATGTTTTCCAGCGATCTTCTGCTCTGCCCCGCGCGGGCGCGCTCCGCGGGCAGCGTTCTGGTCGAAGCCATCGCGGCGGGACTGCCCGCCGTCTGCACGGAGCGATGCGGGTATTCCACGTTCACGGCGGAAAGCGGCGGCGTGGTCCTCACGGAGCCCTTTGCGCAGAATGATCTGAACCACATGCTGGAAGAGCTGGTGCTTTCCCCCGATCTGATTGCGGAAATGAAAAGCGCCACAATCTCCTACGCCGCGGGCTTCAATCTCTATCACCGGCAGCGGAAAGTCGTTGATTTCATCGAGGAGAATTTTCCATGTGCGAGATAATGCTGGATTCCCCCTTCAGGGAACGCTGGGCGGGCCGCGATCCCTTTGCCGAGGCGTTCCATCTGGACGGGGAAAGTTTCCGCAAGGTCAAGAGCCGCCACACTTTCCGTTTTGAAATCGGAGGAAAAGGATATTTTGCCAAGCTCCACCAGGGATGCGGCTGGAAGGAAATCTGCAAAAACCTCCTTCAGTTCAAACGCCCGGTCCTCGGAGCGGACAATGAATACCATGCCCTGCTGCATCTGAAACGCATCGGCGTCGACACCATGACGCCCCGCGCCTACGGAATGCGCGGGAAAAATCCGGCAAGGCTTCAGTCCTTCCTGATTACGGAGGAACTGACCGATGTCATCAGTCTGGAAGACCTGTGCCGCGACTGGAAGGAAAAAACGCCGGAATTCCGTCTCAAATCCGCCCTGATCCGCAAACTCGGCGGCATGACGGGGAAAATGCACAGAAGCGGGCTCAACCACCGCGACTGCTACATCTGCCATTTCCTGCTGAAGAAGGCAACGGCATCGTCTCCCGATCCGGTTCTTCATGTGATTGACCTTCATCGTGCGGAGATCCGCGGACGCGTGCCCTACCGTTACCTGGTCAAGGACGTCGCAGGGCTTTTCTTCTCCGCCATGGACACGGGAATCACGTCCCGTGACATTCTGCGGTTCATCCGCGCCTACTCCGCACGTCCGCTGCGGCAGGAACTTGCCGGAAACAGGGGATTCTACGCAGATGTCCGGAAGGCGGCGCGGAAACTTTACAGAAAAGAATTTTCAAAAGTGGCGCCGCTGTAGGCGGGATTGCACGCTTCATACTTACGAAGAGCTTCCAGCTTCTGTTCGGCGGAAAGCCCGAGCGGCTGAAAAAAGGCCTTTAAATCGGCTGCGGCTTTCTCGGCCAGCAGTGACGGGTCGGGACAGGATTTCACGGTGGCAAGATCAATCCAGACAATCCGCATCTCCTTCCCTGAGCCGAGCCAGAGAAAGTTGCGCGGGTGTGTACCGCCGTGACAGCAGCCGTTCCGGTGAAGCTGCGCCAGCATCTCCATCAGTTTCAGGCAGAACACCATCATGTCGGGGGTGCCGTATCCCGGCCCGTCGCAAGTGCGGCAGAAGTAGGATCCGTTGCGCGTGTCCTCCACAAAGCGGGTTATCATGAAACTGGAGCTCAGCCACCAGACGGATCTCCGTTCCCCGTAAGCCAGCACTTCGGCCGTCGGAATTCCGAGATTCTGCACCCTCAGGTATCCTTCCGCCTCCCGGCGGGCGAGAGATCCCCGCAGGAAATAACGCAGGAACCGCTGTTCATAGTAGGACTTGACCGCCACGGGGCCGGTATACAGTTCAGGAGGACACACCGCCTTGTAAACGGATTTGCTGCGGGTCTTCCAGAGCTGCTCGGCGTCAAAGTCCGGATGTTCCAGCAGCCAGCGGAAGGCGTCGCGGAAATCCTCCCGCACCCAGGTCCAGGAATGAAAACAGGAGGGCTCGGCGTTTACCGATCCCGTAATATGGCAGACATGCTGTGTCGTCAAGATATCCTCCTTCTTCCTCACCCCCGGAACGCGGAAACAGCGGCCGGAACCGGAGTATTTACTAATGGCACGGTTTTTGAAAAAATCTAACGGGATATTGGAAAAAAAGCGCTTTTTATGCTATTTTACCCGTCCGGAGAAACCGGATGCATTTTCACACCCGGAAAAAAATCGAGGAGAGACCTCATGCTGCGTGAACTGCTTGTCACTTTGATGGACTGCCGCGGAACGAACGGTAATTATCTGTTCGCCAAAGGCAGATTCGTCCGGCGCGGCTTTTCAGCGGATCCCTCTTTCGAACTGACGAAAAGCGTCATCATCAAGGATTCCAGAACCACAACCACCGGATGTGCGCACGGCTTGTTCCTCAAACGCTACAACAGCCGCGGCATCTGGCGCACGCTCAAGCGTTCCGTCCAGCTGCCGCGCGCCTACGAGTGCCTTGCCGCGGCGCTCCGGCTTCAGCAGGCGGGAATCGCGACGCCGGAGGTTCTGCTCGCCTCCCGTTATTATCTGATCACGGAAGCGCTGCCGGAAGGGACGGTCTTTCTGAACAGAACGCCGGAATTGACAGCCGATGCGGCAGATGTCATCGCAAAAATGCACGACAGCGGAATTTATCACGGGGATCTCAATCTGCGCAACATTTACTTTCTGGACGGGAAATACGGATTCATTGATCTGGACTCCGCGAAACTCTTTCCGAAAGGAATTCCGAAAACGCTGAGACGCAAAGACATGGCGCGCCTCGTCTCCTCCTGCGCCATCGAATACATCTGGCGCGGGGAACCGCTCTCCGAAGAGGGGCTTGACGACTTTTCCGATGCGCTTGCAAACCGTTACAGGGAGAAGACCGGCAGGGAGCTCGGCCGCACGGAACTGAAAGCGCGCATTCAGTATCTGATCCGCAGAAAGCTCCGGCGCTGAATGCCAGACAGGAGATGCGGCGTTTTTTCCTTCCGCATGAACCGTATCCCGCCTTGACTTCTTCCCGTTTCAGATTATACTATTGCAGTTTTTCCGTAAATTCTCGAATGAAACCCGGAATCGGGAGGAGTGGAATCATGAAAAAATATCTGCTGACCGCATCTGCCGCCGCAATGTTCGGCATTGCGGTGCTGGCGCTTCACGCCGCCGGAGGAAGTTCCGCGGAATGCACGGTGTTTTCCTCGGCCGGAGACGCGGAGGCGGCAATGGGGGAAAAAGACGTGCAGATTGAAGTCCTGCAGTCCCGCGTATGCCGTGACACGCGCAGACATGGAGAGAACTGTTATGTGCAGGAAATCATCGGACGAGTTGTTTCCACGGGAAAACAAACGGGAAATCTGCGTGCCGGCGACTGCGTCGGTCTGCGCGGGCGCATCACACCATGCGGCACCTGCTCCGACTGCAAGGCGGCGCGCCCCGGAGCCTGCCGCTCCAGCGGACTGGTCTGTCCGGAAAACTGCCGTCTTCACTCCGGCGCCTGCCGGAACCGGATTGTGACGGACCGGAACAACGTGGTAAAAGTCTCCGCTGCGGAAAAAGCGGAACAGATTTTCCCGCGTCTCTGCACGGACGCCCGCTCCTGCCCGTTTTTCCGCTGTCACGATTCCGCCGCTGAAAGCGGAATATCGGAAAAAGGCCGGCACTGCCGGCGGCGGGGACACGGCGGACACTGCCGGTAAGCGCAACCGGAACCGGTACGGCCCCCCTCCCTCCGCGGAATGGGATCCTTTTCTGTCCATAAATGCAAGGATGAATTCATGAATATCAGCGAATTACCGATGGGAAGCGCGCCGGAACCGGTTCGTTTCGAACATTTCCCGACCCGATGGCAGGCCTTTCTCTGGCGGAACTGGGAATACGCCCCCGCCGAACGGCTCGCCGAAGTGCTTCAATGCGGGACACGGGAACTTACGGAGGCGGCTTCGGCTCTGGGACTTCCTCCGCAGCGGAATCCGGATCCGGAATGGCTGCGTTCCGGCTATCTCACCGTCATCCGGATGAACTGGCACATTCTGAACTACCGCCAGCTTCTTCAGCTTCTGGACTGGACGCCGGAACGCCTGGCCTACACACTCAAGGAGGAAGATTTCTTCTGGGTGAAACTGGGATCGCTCAAACCGGACTGCGGGGAACTGCGCTTCGAACCGCTGACTCCGGAACAGAAACAGGCGACCGCGCTCTTCCGGAAACGGGTCCGGAAACATATTCCCGTGGAATCCGGCATGGAGTATCTGGAACAGCCGTTCGCCTTCGCGGAGAAATACCAGGCACGGCCCTTTTCCGGCGGCGCGGAAAAATTCGAGCTCAACTTCATCCATTCCTATGCGGCCAGCTGCGGGGATATCTTCATTGACATCGAAAATCATGATCCCATTCCGGAAAATCTGCTGGCACAGTATGCCTCGATGGGAATCCGGGGCATCTGGATGCATGCGCTTCTGTATCTGCTGCATCCCGTCAAGGGATCGGAGGAATTTTCCGCAGGATATGAAACACGTCTCCGCAATCTGGCAACTCTCACGGAACGCTGCGCGAAATACGGTGTCGGCATTTATCTGTATCTGAACGAACCGCGCGGGATGCCCTACGCCTTTTATGAAAAAAATCCCGACTGGGCCGGAATCGACGTGCCGAAAAGCGCCATGCGCACAAACTGCACCAGCACCGGAAAACCGCTGGAGTGGCTGGAGGAGGCATGCGCGGCCCTCTTCCGGGCGGTCCCGAAACTTGCGGGCGCTTTCATGATTACGATGTCCGAAAATCCGACCCACTGCAATTATGCCTTCGCCGGAAATGCATGCCCGCGCTGCAGGGACCGCGATCCGGCCGATCTGATCGCGGAAGTGATCGCCGCCGCCGAACGGGGAATTCACGCCTCCGCGCCGGAGGCAAAACTCCTGGTTTCCGACTGGGCGTGGCGCACGCTGAGGGATGGGAAAAGCAATGTGGAATTCAAAAAGAAAGTCATTGATCTTCTTCCGCAGAACGTCTGGTTCATGAGCATCAGCGAATGGGGAAAACCGACCTGTGCCGGAGACATCAGAGGCAGCGTGGTGGATTATTCCATTTCGCAGGTCGGACCGAGCGACGAAGCCGTCGAAGTCTGGCGCCATGCCAAGGCGCGCGGACTCAAAACCGTGGCGAAAATCCAGATGAACAACTCCTGGGAGCTTTCCGCCATTCCGTATCTGCCGGTTCCTTATCTCCTGCAGGAGCATCTGGACAATCTCTCCCGGGTCGGAGTGGACGGGCTGATGCTCAGCTGGACGCTGGGCGGCTATCCGGGAGGCAATCTGGAACTGCTTTACAAAAATGTCGAAGAACTCGCGACAGATCAATTCAGCGTGAATGTCGCGGGAAAGATCTGCGAGGCCTGGAGGCTCTTCAGCGACGCCTTCCGCGAGTTCCCGTTCAACTGCCAGACCATCTACACGGCTCCGATGAACTACGGCTCCGTGAATCTTCTGTATCCGCGCGACACGGGATACCAGGCGACCATGATCGGCTTCCCCTATGACGATCTCGCCACATGGAGAAGCATTTATCCGGAGGACGTCTTCGAGGATCAGTTCCGGAAAGTGACCGAAGGCTGGAAGAAAGGTCTTGATCTTCTGGATGCAGTGAGGGAAATGCTGCAGCCGTCGGACCGGACGCCTTATGAAGAGCTCCGCGTCATTGCGGAAGCCGCATACTGCCACCTGCGGAGCACGTATCTGCAGATCCGCTTTGTCCGTCAGCGCGGCGCGGGAGACAAAACGGCAATGGCGGCGACCGTCCGCGAAGAGCTCGCCACGGTCCACAAGCTCCATGACCTGGCGCGGCGCGACTCCCGGATCGGCTTCGAGGCGAGCAACCACTACTACTATTCGCTCAACGCGCTGGTTGAAAAAATGGTCAACTGCGAGGATATCCTGGACCGTCTTGCAGAATAACCGCTGATGTCCGGAGGGGAATCCGGATGCGTTTCTGCAGAACATTCACTCCAGGCGTCTGCGGTTCCGGCGCGTCTCTTCGGACAGAAGCCGCTCCATGATGCGGGAAGCCTCTTCAATCATTTGCTCGTCGGGCATTTTCAGATCCGTATTCCGCGGAGACTGAAACATGCGCCTGATCCGGTGCAGGAGCGGAGCGCGGCGGCGGGAGAGCTCGTCCAGTTCCCGGCGAACCGTCCGGAGCCGCTGCCCGGGAATGCGTCGCGCACCGAGGTTCAACGCGGCGTTGTAATGAACCCGCGCCTTCGCATACTCCCGGATCTGCGCAAGGGAGCGTGCCAGCCATACGCGGTAGAGAATATTCGACGGCGCCATGCGGACAAGCGCGCCGAACAGTTTTGCGGACTGCCTGTAATGTCTTCCCGCATAAAGATTTTTCGCCTCGCGGCAGGTCATGAACACAAACGTCTTTTCCAGATCGAGAAACAGCGTCGTCAGGCGCGTATCCTTCGGCGGATCATTGCCGACGATCAGTTCCTCCAGCGTATCGTCGGCATCCGTGTCCATGATCGAAACGCCGGACCACTGCACAGAAGCCCCGGACGTGCGGGAAATCAGAATCGTTTCATCATAGGCACGGCGCTTGCCCGGATCGGAAAGCGTATCGAACATCATGACAAGACGCTTGAACTCCTCGGCTTTTTCCGGCGCATTGCCGAAGAGGTCGGGATGACACTCCTTGGCCCGCCGGTAATAGGCTTTCCGGATCGCGGCGAAATCGCAGTCAGGCGCAATGCCGAGCTGTTCGTAGTAGTTCATCGGCTCCCCGACACTTCCTCCCCGTGCTCATAAAGATAGGCGACAAGATCCTGTTCCGTAAACAGGAAGCCGCGTTCGCGCGCCAGGAGCAGAAACGCTTCGATCACCTTCTCCTGATCCGCATATTTCGCCTGAAGAGCAAGCGCCTCGTTTTCCAGTTCCTCGTCACGCTTCAATTCCGCGTAAAACCGTTTTACATTCTCCACGCTCATGAGTTCCCCGCTTTCCCTCATGCCTCTCTTTTTCCATTCAAAATAACGCAAACTCCCGCAATTTCAACTCCCGGCGCGCGGAAACCCCGGGAAAAATGCGGAAGGCCGCTGCCGCCCGCGGACATTCCGCGGGAACTCGCAAGCAGGCCCCCCGGAAAAACAAAGATGTTTTCCCCTGGAAAAATCCGGACGGAGGGAACCAATACGCAGGAAAACATGTCCTGTGAAAGAGGAATCTTTTTTGCGTTCCCTGCTTGAACTATCGGGGAGGCGGAGATATCTTATAACGACTCTTCAATAACAAATGGAGGTTAATGTGATGAAGAATGTACATTCCCTGGTCGCGGCGCTGAACGCGGGTGTTCTTTCCGCAGCCCTTGCAATGCTGGCAGGCGGATGCTCCTGCGGCTCTTCCGCCTGCGGGGTTTCCGCTTCTCCGGCACAGCCGCAAGTTCCGGAAAAGAAAGTGCAGCAGACCGTTCCCGCCAAACCCGTCGTGGAAAAGAAGGCCGTAACGGCGGCTGCGGACAAGACGGCGAAGGCGCCGGAAAAGAAGGCCGTAACGGCGGCTGCGGACAAGACGGCGAAGGCGCCGGAACAAAAGAAAGCGGAACCAGTCTCCGTCGATATCGCCCCGACAATCTCCACGGTCTGGACTCTTGACCTGGATTCTCTGGACGGAATCAAAAAATCCTGGGCGGAGCCGGACAAGAACATCACCCTGATCTATGATCCCGAGAAAAAACAGATCGCCGGATGCTCCGGAGTCAACCGCTATTTCGGTCCCGTCGCGATCGATCAGAAGAAAAAGACCTTCAAGGCCGGAGCGCTCGGCGTCACCAAGATGGCGGGGCCCGGAATGGACTATGAGAACCTGTTCCTGAATCTTCTCTCCAAAGTGGATTCCTATGCCATCAAGAACGGCAAGCTGATGCTGAAATCAGGGTCCGACACTGTCGCTGTGTTTACAACGGGAGTCAAGGAAACCAAATAAGGAACTCAGCCGTCCAGTCCGCGCCGCAATCCGGTACGGAACGATTCAAGGTTTTTCCCGGAAGCGGATTCCTGGAAAAACCTTTTTTTTCAGGGGACGGTTCAAAGACGCAGGGCGGAAGCGGAACAGATATTCCTCAGGCGCGCCCTGCGTTTCCCTTCAGAATGCAGACGCCGTAAGGAGGGAGGGCGATCCTTGTCCCGTGCCGTTCCCCGAGAAGTGTTTCCGCATCCGTGGCAGCATAGTCGAATTCCAGACTCCGCCCATGCCGGTTGATCAGGAACGTGACGGTTCCGCGTCTGAGAATCTCCACATCCCCGGGGATATCAGGCAGCACAAGCCCGGCCGCATCCGCGGCATGATGGAGAATCCGCTGAAAAGAGCCGGAATCAATTTCAAACGCATTGATGTGAATCGCCCTGCCCTTCCCGTATTTCTTCTCCGTCACGGCGGGACAGCCGGCAAGATCGGAATTTTCAAATGCCGCCAGGATGTCCGCGTCCGCGGCTTCCGCCTCCATCAGGGTGCCGGCGGCGAATCCGCGGAACCTTCCGCCGTCCAGCAGTCCGGAAAAGGCAACGTGTTTCTCCGGATCCGGCGTCTCGCCCTCTCCGGGAAGCCGTGAAGCGCTTGGAATTTCATCCTCCAGCGCAATCCCGAAAAGATCGGAAAGATGCTCCGGACACCTTCCGGTCAGGAATTTGGCATTGGCATCCTGCGTGCCGGTCCGTCCGGCGGCAATGAGAACGCCGCCCTTCGCGACAAAGGCCTTCAGACGTTCCGCCAGATCGGGCGATACATGCAGATGCGAAGGCATCAGAAGAATTTGAAAGGAATCGAAAGAGCTTTTCGGCGAGATCACATTCGACGCAATATGCATCTTCGCACAGGCCTCATGCGCCTTCGCGACGGCATTCTCGTAATCCTGCCAGAGACGCCAGAAACCGCAGGAATATCCCCAGAGAATCTCGTAATCATATAAAATGCCAGCCTCCGCCTGCGGCAGGGGGAGTTCTCCCGCCGCATCCATGACACGGTCAAGTTCGGAGATCCAGTCTTTCAGCTGATGATAGCGCCGGAGCGGTTTGCCGTTGTGGCCGACGATGCCGACCAGCGTTTTTTCAAATCCGCCGGGCGCGCTCCGCCACCAGAAAATGGAAATCAGTTCCGCGCCGTGCGCGATGAAACTCCAGTAATGGGAGCTCAGACGCCGGCTGTGCGGCACACCGGAAATCAGATGTCCCCCCACACCGGTCTCCAGAACCCAGAACGGCACGCCGGGTTTCATCCCGGCGTAACGATCGGCCGGACAGGACAGCGACTTGTCTTCCTCCGAAGTCGGATAGCAGTCCAGACCGGCGCGGTCCACCAGTGCATACAGCGCATGACAGTCCGCGCTTCCCGACGCATTGTTGGCGGCAATCGGGAGTCCGGGAAAATGCCTCCGCAGAATTTCGGCCTGAAACTGCAGATAGGCGCACTTCTGCGCGCTGTGGAACCGGAGACTGTCCAGCACAAGCGCGGAACTCTCCCGGAGTTCCATGTTTCCCAGCTCGATTTCATCCCAGGAGGAATAATCCTGACTCCAGAAGCCGTTCCACCAGGCGCGGTTGAGTTCTTCGAGCGTCCCGTAGCGCTCCTCCAGCCATTTGCGGAACGCTTTCCGGCAGCAGTCGCAGTGGCAGAGTCCGAAGACGGTATGTCCGATTTCATTGTCGATCTGAAAACCTGCCAGATTCCGGCAGTCCTTCAATGCGCCGGCCAGTTTTTCCACCAGGCGCCCCAGATATTTCCGGTAGACCGGCGAGGCGTAGCAGGTGTGCTGCCGGACACCGAAATGAGCGGAAGAACCGTCCGGTTTCCGGATCAGGACCTCGGGATGCCTGCGGACCAGCCATGCGGGAGCCGCCGCGCCGGGCGTGCAGAAGATGACGCGGATTCCATATCGCTCGAAAATACGGATGGCCGCAATCATGTGATCGAATTGAAATTTTCCGTCCGCCGGCTCCAGTCTCGACCATGCGAACTCTCCGATGCGGACGAAACGCAGTCCCGCGTCGCGCATCAGGCTCGCATCGTATTCCACACGGTCCAGACTCCATTGCTCCGGATAATAAGCGGATCCGACTGCAATCATGAAGAAATACCCCCTGTCTCAAGTTAAAATTTCAAAGTGAGGAAAAATTACTGCCGCAGGCTCCGGATTCACTTCTCCGGCACGGAAGAAAGCGTCCCGGAGACATAATCCACGACAACATCCTCTCCGGCCACATAGAAATACCCCTGCTCGAAAGGACCGATTTCAACGGTAAACGGCACGCGGACAAATTCCGCCGACTGCGGCGCCGTTTTCAGAACATCCCGGCGGATTTCATGTCCGAACGGTTTCCGGTTTCCGGGTTCGCGGGAGCATCCGCTGAGCCAGATTTCCGCTTTTCCGGAAAGTCTGATCTCGCCGGAAAATCTCTGCTTTCCGGGCTTCTGTCCGAAATTCAGCCATTGGAGCAGATAACCGTTCCGGATCCGGACGCGGTTCCCCTTGTTTTCCCCGGGAACCATGGCAACGCCCGAGCCGCCCCATCCCTTCGGGAAACGCTCCGAAAGCACGCCTTTGTCATTCGGATTCTTCGGAACGCTTTCGGAAAAATCCCCGTTTGTGAAAACATTCGTCCCGGGAAAGACCCGGCGGAATGCGATCTGGTCATGCGGCTGTGTCGCGTCCAGAGATGCCCAGGCGGAGTTTTTCGGAGGCTGAAGATTCGTCATGGTCCGGTAGAAATGCATCTGCCATGCCTGTCCGGGCAGAATCCGAGCACCGAGCTTTTCCGCCGGAATCCGGATCTCAAGCGAGTAGCGGTCTTTGCCGGCCGAGGTCTTCACCTCCGCTCCGGAACGGAACGAGGCATCGCGCATTCTCGCCTGATACATGGTTCCGATGCTGTTGACGATCCAGTGAAAGTAGTCGCCGCCGGGAGGCGCGATGAAAATCTCGACGGAATCGTCGGTCCAGACGGGATCGCCGGGGTTCTTCGCATCCGCCTTGAGTTTGCTCCAGGCATGTTCCGTCATGGCTTCGATCCCGATGTACCAGTTGTTCTCGTCATAAAGCACCTTGACACGGGTCTCCTCGGCAGGCTCGGTCCTGTTTTCGCCGAGAAATCCCGGAACAAGCGGCGCCTTGCGCCAGGCGTCTTCGTCCAGACGGCCGTCAATCCGGATCTCCCCGGCTCTGGCGGCAACGGGGATATAATTCTGTCCCGACAATGCGGCCCGCACTTTTTCCGCGGCTTTTTTCCAATGCAGATTCAGGTTGTCCTCGTCGATCGCAATCCGTTTCAGCAGGATTTTGTCGCCGCCCGCCAGCTGCCGCGCTTCGGCGAGAGAGGCGCGGAGACGCTTTTCCGCCTCGGGAGAACTCAGACAGTAGCCGATCCGGTTCGGACCGCCGTACAACGCATGCCCGGGCGCGCTCTCCCAGAGTTCGCGCCGAAAACGCTGATACCGCTTCATGGGAGCGGAAGCTTTGCCGTAATACATCGTGCAAAGCTCGTCCATGAGCTTTTCAACATCCTGATCGGCATCCCAGAGCAGCTTGGAGGCGACATAATAGAATGTCCAGTTCGAGTGAAGATAATGCACATCGGCGTAGGTGCAGTCCTCGATCCAGGTGTCGAGTTTCACCTTCTTGTAGAACTTCGCGTCTTCGGCGAACACATATTCAAAGGGGGCGTAAGGCGAGCGCGCGGAACAGTAGTAGTCGAAAATCCCGATTTTCGGATACAGTTTGCGCCAGGATTCAAATTCCTCATGAAAACGCTTGTTGCAGTCGCTGTCCTTTCCGGCAAAGGGATGAACATAGCAGCGCTGATGCGGACAGTAGGTCGCACCGAGACGCTTGTCGTAATGAATCGTCTTGTCCGATGGAATGGAGCGGAACTGGGAATACATGTCCACGCTGAGTTCCGCATCGGGCACCTGGCGGTAGACTTCCCCGGCGATTTCCGAGGAGAATCTGTGCGCCAGGTCCGGAATGGAGAATTTTCCGTTGACCGTCCCCATCGCGATACAGCCGGGGCACATGCACCAGCCGTCCGTGGAATCATGGTAACTGATCGAATAGCGGCCGCCGTACCGGGCCATTTCCGCGACATAGTCGGCAACCATCCGCTTGACGCGGGGATTGGAAAGACAGCGCTGGGACCGCTCTTCGCAGACCCATTTCCCGTTTTTGAACTGGAACAGTTCCGGGTCCGTCTTGAAGAGACGGCGCGGAACCGCCTGCTCGAACGTCAGGTGCCCGCCTCCGGAAGGAAGCGCGTTTCCGCCTTCATAGCGGGCAAGGTCCTCGCGGCTCCGGTCCGGATACTGGAACCAGGCGCCGTGATGCATCTTGTTCCGCCGCATCCAGAGCTCCACTTCCTCCATGCTCCATGGTTTCGCGGCGTCCTTCCAGGTGGAGATGATCCTGTGCCGCACATCCGGCTCTTCGAAGAGGTCGATCTCCGGAAGCGTCACATCCGCCTTCCGCGGCACGACTTCTCCCTCCGGGCCGGGGTGGAACCAGCGGACATTCAGATATTTCTCCAGAAAGGTGTAAGCGCCGTAGAGCGCGCCGATCGGCTTCTTTCCGGCGATGATGATGCGCGGCCCGGCCGTCCTGATGTAAAACGCCTGATCCCCGGCGGATTCCAGTTTCGCAGCCATTTCCGGCGGCACGAGCCTCCGCCCGTTCTCCAGCGTCACAACGAGAATTTCCAGAAGACCCGGATTCTCCACCGTTCGCGTGAAAACCGCCGGATAACAGGAACGCCGGAAGTCCACGCCCGTGATCTTCCGCAGATATGTCTGCAGTTCCACGGCGGCATCGAATTCAGGCGCGCCCGGACGCGGCATCTGCTGGATGACGGCATTGCTTTTCCCGTTGGAAACCAGCGGATACTCCGCGGAAAACAGGACAGAACCGAACAAAAAGGATAAAAACACCGGAAACAGACGTTTCATAAGGAGCCTTTCTTGTAAGAGCTTGCAACTCAATAGTACTGAAGATTGGATGTCCGGTCGGGAAGTCCGGAACACGGCTAGGAATACCAGATTTCATTCGCGGTCCAGACACCCATCTGCGAGATTCTGAGAGCCCGGACGCTGCCGTCCACGAAGAGCATGTTCTCCCGCCCGCTGTGCGCATAATAAAACTCGGCAGTATCAGCTCCCGCGGCACAATGGAAAAACATCAATGCGGAAGGATGACGGACGGATCCCGGCTGGAAAAAGGCCTGTTTTGCACTCCAGTAATTATCACACCAGGCGTTCCAGCCGCATTTGGCATTGGTATAGCATGCCAAACCCGGACAAGTCGGTGTAAAAAGACAGCCGTTCATACTGTAGGTTGTGTTTCCACTGATAAACTGCGTACCGTCGCTTCTGACGCTGACAAATTTAAAAACTCCGGAATCGTTGATATTGGTGATCGCAGTCTGACAGATGGTTCCCTTGTAGAAATCGGGATCGAATTTCTTGATGCCGTTTTTCACATAGATATCCAGAACTGTGCCGCCATAGTCCGGCATGGAGCGTTTGGCCGGATGCCATCCCTTGAAGGAGTCGGCGTACAGAGTCGCCCAGATGTTGATCTGCCGAAGATTGCTGTAGCAGTTGATGTCGCGCGCCTTGTCCCGGGCTTTCGAAAGCGCGGGGAGAAGAAGTCCGGAAAGAATCGCAATGATCGCAATAACGACCAGGAGCTCAATCAATGTAAAATCCGCAATATTCCGCTTTTCCGGAACGGGGATCCCTGTCCCGACTGCACCGGCTCTTTCCTTCGAATCATTGATGTGGAACATGGCTGCCTCCTTGTAAGTATTGCCTGATTCCGTTTTCCTGTATTATATCCGAAAAATATGATTTTGACAATGGCGGATTTGAGGATTCGACTAACCGTTTTGATAAAAAAAAAGGAACTTGACTTTCCTCTCCGGATATGTTATAATAACAGGAATAACAGAAATGATTGAGAAATGCCATGGGTTATTATGATGACATCATTTTCCTGGACTGCGGGGAGTATCCGGACTACCGCACTTCGGTCTTCATCACGCCGCGCAAGGAGCCGCAGTGGGAATTCGCGCTCCATACGCGCGGCAATCTGATCCTGCAGAGAGACCGGGGCCGGATTCAGCGCTTCTCCTCTCCGGTTCTCTTCTGGCGGGCATTCAATCAGTATTACCGCCACGGAATTCCGGACGGCGAAAGCCGCGGGCATCTGTATCTGGTGACAAGCGGATCCCGGGCGGAACGGGCCTACCAGCATCTGGCAAAACTGTTTCCAGAAGGCTTCCTGCCTCTGGAGGAGGAGAGCGAATCCTTCCGGAAAATTCTCGCCGTAATGCGGGAAATCCTGAATACGGTATGGCTCAATGATGAAAAGCAGAAACACATCGCCGCCTCCGGATTCGAAACCCTGATTGCGGAGGCAACCCGGATCTATTACAGCCGCCGGCCTGATTACGCGGACAACAACAGAATGCTGAAACTGGCCGATTCCATCCGTGCCAACCCGATCCGTGACTACGATTTTCAAAACGTCATTGCGCAGCAGTTCGGCATGTCCTATCATTCCTTCCGGGCGCTCTTCCGGAAAGCGACGGGAAAAGCGCCCCGGCAGTTCGTCATGAAATGCCGTCTGCATTATGCGCTGGAACTGCTGAATTCCACAGACCTGCAGGTAAAGGAAATCGCGGACCGCTGCGGATTTGAAAACCCCATCAGTTTTTTCCGCTTTTTCAAAAAGAGTGTCGGAGTCACTCCCCTCCACTACCGGCATCACCTGCACAGCGATTATCTTCAGCATCTTTGACTCCGCCAGCAGGTTCCGCAGGGAAAAGCCCGGAAAAACATGCGGATTTCTTCCGGTTTCCGGGAAAAAACACGATTTTTTTTATTTTTTCTTGAAAAAAGACTTGCATTTCCGGAAAGAGCCGCTTATAGTGGTGGTCAGGAAGCAGGCAAACGAGCTCCGAATAAAAATTGCATAGGGGCTGCAAAGCCTTAAGGTACATAGTAAGTTGGAGCGAATAATGTTCCCCTGCTTCCGTTTTTTTATTGCCCCGCGGCAGGATTCCCTCTCGTGAAATATCTCCGTTTTCCCCCGTATCGCTGAAAGACGGATGCTTCATGCTGGAAAATCAGAATTCATAGACGGTGACCGCGTCCACGGTATCCTTCATATCCATATTGTGCGAAGTAAAGGGAACGAGCAGTATGACCCAGTTGTTGTACTGGGCGCTGGAATTGACTTTGGAAATGGTTGCGACAGGAACGCGGTCGCGGGCATTGAAGACATTGAACGCAAAATGCCCGTATGCCATGCGCTTGACACGTTTGAGAAGCGGAATTTCGGGAACGGCGAACGTCAGATCGGTATAGGGAACCGGAATCGGAAGCGACGGCGTCCCGATGATCCAGCTGTCATGATCGGTGGCAAGCACGCCGCAGAGAGGCTGAATCATGATCTCGGCCTGTTCCTGTTTTGCGACGATCACGCATCCGGCTTTTGAAAGTTCCATCTCCATTCTGCCCTGCACATAGGGTTTGTCGACCTGCGGTGCGAGGTAGCTGTAATCGAGAAACACCTTTCTCCCGGCGAATTTGCCCAGTCCGGCATTGGCAAGCGCCCGTTCGACGGTCGTGGCAATCAGATACTGCTCCACGGCGGAACGCTGCGTATTGGTCACCCAGGGCGTCGTGCAGCCTGATCCGAACGCCGTCAGGGCTATGCAGAAAAGCAACAAGTAAAATTTCACGGTCATCCTTCCCTTCCGGCAGCAGCCGGGCTTCCCACCATGGAAAACTGGAAAAAGGTAATATACCTGATTTCCGCGGAATTTCAAATCACGGGAAAAGAATCCATGCATTCCCCGGACCGGAACGGGGAAAACCGGCATGAGGAAGACACTTCTGCAAGGGAGAAGCCTTCCTCCGCCGGAGCCCGGGAGTGCCTCCCCCCCCGCTCAGAGTTCCTCTTCGCCCGCTTCGCGGATCCAGCCGCGCAGCCATTCAACGGCCTCCAGACCGAGATCGGCACAGCAGTTCCCGCAGAAGACAATGCCTTCCGAGCGGCCTTTTTTCATCAGGTCGTAATAGGTGAAACATTCCTTCCGGAGCTGATCCACGGTCAGCGGCTTCCCCTCACCGTAATTCCAGATGTAACAGCCGGTCAGGCGGCGTTTTCCGGGCGTCCGCTCCACCATGCGGGCGAGATCGTCCGGCAGCGCGTCAATCTCCGCGGGAGTCTTCATATTCCAGTAAGTTATGACGTCAAACTCCTTGAGATAATCATCGATATCGAATTCCAGCTGGCGTTTGTACCAGACCACCCAGAGGTCCAGCGGGCGGACGGCGTTATGAAGGCGGGAGCGCATCTCGCGGATCTGCTCCACGGAATAGCGCGCCCAGGTTTCAACCGGTTCCAGACGGTGCGCGAAGAAATCGTCCAGAACCGCGCCGGAGATATTGGGAAACAGTGCCGCCTGGCGGAGCACTTCCTCCAGATCGCTGCTCTTGTCATTGCGCGTGGAACCGGAATCCCCCATTGCGGACCATACGACCTCGCGCATGGAACGCATCTTCTCCGACTCGGCGTCAAACGGCGGTTCCGGCTTGCCGCACATCACCACCCGGCACATGTTCGGAATCCCGAGATATTCCGCTCCTTCCACCGGCCCCATCTTATTTCCGCCGGGAAGTTTCCATGATTTGTTGCCGCCGGCATTCTGATGAGACATGGCGTCCTGGCCCCAGAGCCAGAAACAATCTTTGAGTTTCATCCTGACACTCCTTGCTCTTGTTCCGGATCAAAAATTTTCCGCATATCCCGTTCCGGCACGGGAAACGGACCGCGTGCGGACCCCTGCCGCACACCGGGACAGAAGACGACTGCCCGGAATCTAAAATACCGCGGAGAAACGGTGTTTGCAAGCTGAAAAACGGGATTTTTCATGCAATTGCGTCCATGGGGAAAACAAGGGCTGTGCGGAGAAATCAATCCCCGGAAGCAGAGAGCGATGCCGGAACGGAAGAGTCCCCGTGTTCCAGCACTTCCCTGCGGATCGCAGACCAGTCGGCACGCCGGATCAGAGCGGCAAGATTCGGAAAGAAGAATTTGTGCATGCCGTAACGGGGATGCTCCATTTCGGCGACAGCCTCCTCCGGGGTCCAGTCCTGAAAAACGATTCTGTATGCGGCCACCACGGCGCCGGTCCGGTCCGCTCCGTGCAGACAGTGGATCAGAAGCGGGCGCGGCGCATCGCGGATGATCTTCAGCGCCCGGACCAGATCCGCGCGATCCATCATGCCGGTGTTGATCCCGCACTCATATTCCCGGATTCCGTCCAGAGTGCCGGGATGCTTCACCGTATCGCGGAATCCCTGCCGCAGATTCAGAATGCTCCTCACGCCGATCCGTTTCAGTTCGGCAAACGACGCCTCGTCCGGCTGGGCGGAACGGTAAATCCGCGCGTCCGCGTCCACAATGTAAAAGTTTTCCGGCGCCACGGTCATCGCCAGGGATTTCGCATCGAAAGTCGGCTCCGCCGTACCGCAGGCGGCGGCAAAACACAGGAGCGCGCCGCAAAAAAAGAGAGACAGGATTCTCGCCATAAAAACCTCCGTTTTTCCTAAACCTTAATGCTGGATCAGCATGATTCCAATATTCCGGGGGAATTTTCCGCAAAGGCAATGATCCGCACCGCATGACCGGAACTCTTTTCGTTGTGCTTTTCCGAAACACGCAGAATCAGAGTATGTTTCCCGCGGGACAATGTGCCGGCAAGCATCCGGGTGCGTGGATAATGCAGTCCGGCGCTGTAGGCGTGATACAGGTCGGCGGAACGGAAACGCCCGCCGTCGATGCTGTATTCGACAATCCCGGCGTCGGGTCCGGCTGTCAGGAAGAGTCCGATTGCACTGCCGGAAAATTCGAGAAAAAGCTCCGCGCCGGGAGTCTCCGTGAACAGGGTCGGGAGCGCAGTGAAGCGTGCCCGTTTTTCGCCGGGAAGACGCTCCCAGTCGGGAATTCCGAGCGTCCACTTCTCATCGTATTCCGCCGCGGAGAGAGCGGCAAAATGCGCATGAACCAGGCTTTTTTGGTCCAGCAGCGCGCGGGGACATTTTCTTTCACTCTTTCCTTTTTTTCCCGCGGCATCCAGCAGTTCCCCGATCAGCGAAGCATAGATCCGGTTGCCGAAGAGAGCGGGATGCACGCCGCCGAAATCCTTCGTCCAGTCAAACTCGCCCGCGGCAAGGCGCGCCCCGACAACCTGCGCAAAATTCACGCTCGGGATTCCGTAATAGGACGCGACCGTCTCCATCGCGCGGATCTCCCGGGGCGTCCGCCCGTTTTTGTAACTCTCATTATGCGACTCGTTCGCGGAATAGAGGAACACGATATCCATGCGGGGATTCCGCGCATACGCCATCCGCACCATTCCCTCCATCGCACGGATGGTTTCGGACCGTTTCAGATGACCGTCCTGATTGTCATTCACGGCGAACTCGATAAACAGCAGATCGGGCGTCATTTCCGCGAAGACATCCTGCCCGATGCGGAACGCTCCCGTATCGGAACAGGTGGAACTGATTCCCGCATTGAGGAAACGAAATGAACAGGAGGGAAAACGGGCTCGAAGCATGGCCTCGGTCAGCGCGGTATAACCGTTCATCTCCGTGATGGAACCGCCGATGAAGGCGACAGCTCCGCTTTTCGCTTTTCTGAATCTGGAAATCGCGGCGGAAAGACCGCTCCGGCATTGAATCGCATCCTTCATGAATCTGACTCCAAATTATTTCATTAATAGAAGGAAAAAGAACAGGGGACCCCAAGCAGATTCCGCAGGATTTCCGCCTCTTTTTCCAGTTCTTTTTCCCGGGAAGGGTGGCAGTTGCACAAAAAGATCCTGCCGCCGTCGCGCAGGCGGATATTCAATTCACAATAAGCTTTCATCCCGCCGCACCGGAAACGACAGGGAGTTCCGGAGCGCAGAATCTGAATTCCGGAAATTTCCGCAAACGGGATTGCCTTCCCGCGGACAGTGACAAGTTTCCGGTTCAGGTCCAGACTGTCCGGCAGCAGGAATTCCCGCGCATAGGGCAATACCAGAAACAGAAGGAATGCAATGAGGCAGACAACTCCTGCATACACCGGCGGCGGCAGATTCAGACGCAGCGCCGGAATCGGCAGAACGAGGACAAGAAGAATGCAGCAGCACTGAAACGCAGTAAAAAAACGTGTCGGACGCCAGTAAAACAACCCGCTTCCATTTGAGTCCAGCCGGCGCAGGTGGATCAGTTTCCATAAGGGAGAGTTGGGCACATTGATGTTTTTTACAGATTCGGAATCCGGCATGCTTCACCTCCCGGCAATTCTGCCGTACATGGTTTGTGTTGAAGTGTCATACAGAATGAAAAACGTCCCGTCCGCAAAGGTTCCCGGAAAGAAAAATGCATCGGCGGGAAAGTGCGCCGCATCCGGAAGGAACCGCCCGAAAAAATCCCGGGGATTCCGATCGGGAATCTCTGCGGGAGTCCAGTTTTTCGCCGCGGCAAACGCGCGAAAATCGCCGGAGGCAAGACGGCAGCGCCATTCCAGCGAACAAGGAGGAATCCGGTTTTCATAAAAGCGGATGTCCGAGGCGGTTTCGGGAAGAAGCCGGCGGAGCGCCGCTCCGGAATGCAGAAGCGGGGAGATTTCCCGGAACGAATCACAGCGATGCTCGGACAAGACGGCGGCATGATAATAAAATCCGCCGGCGGCCAGTCCGGAAAGCAGAAACGCCAGAACGCAGTTCCTGGCGGAGAAAAAACGCGCCAGCCCCCGCCGGGGCTCCGGCGTCAGACGGACTTTCAGAAAAAGCAGAAGCGCCAGCAGATCCGCGGAAAAAAACACGCCGAGCAGCAGACTCAGACGCAAAGCGATCATCCCGTGGAGCGCGAACGCGGCAAGCGCCATCGCCAGAACCGCATTCAGCCCCAGGAGAAGAAGAAGCGCTTTTACTGCCGAAAAAAATACATTCATTCGTATTCCGGGTGTCCGTCCGTCCGGCATGAAGAGGGATTCCTTCCGTTCCAGAAATTCTAAAATAATATAAATCCGCATCGCCGCCATTGCAAGAGGAAAGGATGCGGAAACAGACGCCGGAAACGCAATCGGGGCTTTTTCCATCCGGAAGTCTTGAAAGTTGGCGCGCATCATTTATATTAATGAATTTTCCCGTTCCCTTCCGGAAGGGGGGAATCAAAACCACCGCTTTGGGCATTATGGATGAATATTTTGATGTTGTTGTAATCGGCGGGGGACACGCCGCCTGCGAAGCAGCCCTGGCCGCCGCACGGATCGGCGCGCATACGCTCATGCTCACGATAAACCTGGACCATATCGCCCAGATGAGCTGCAATCCCTGCATCGGCGGAATTGCGAAAGGCCATCTGACACGCGAAATCGACGCGCTCGGCGGCGCAATGGGAATCGTCGCGGACGCTTCGGCGATTCAGTTCCGGATGCTCAATCTGGCCAAGGGCCCCGCCGTCTGGTCCCCCCGCGCGCAATGCGACAAGCTCGAATACCAGCACGCGATGAAATGCTGTCTGGAACGGGCGGAAAATCTGGAGATCAGGCAGGCGCTCGTCACAGGTTTTCTTCTGGAAAAAGACGCGGTTGCCGGTGTCGAAACCGCCTTCGGCGACAAATTTCATGCGAAGGCCGTTGTAACCGCGACCGGAACGTTTCTTGCCGGAAAGCTGCACTACGGGCTCCGGAATTTCGCAGGCGGCCGCGCCGGAGACCCGCCGTCCGTGGAACTCGCCGCCGCAATCCGCGGTCAGCTCAAGCTCCGGACCGGACGCCTCAAGACGGGAACGCCCCCGCGCGTGCTTGCGAATTCCATCGACTTCTCCCGCATGGAGCCGCAGGGCTCCGACATGCTGGAGGAGCATTTCTCCCATTTCCCGGACGAAAGCGTCCGTCCGCGCGCCGGCCACCGGAATCTGCCCTGCCATCTGACCCACACCAATGAAGAAACCGCCCGGCTCGTCCGCGACAATCTGGACAAGGCGCCGATGTACAACGGCCTCATCAAAGGGATCGGGACACGCTACTGCCCGTCTTTCGAGGATAAAGTCGTCCGCTTCCCGCAGCATGAACGCCATCACATCTATCTGGAGCCGGAAGGAGAATTCACCGAAGAGTATTACGTCAACGGGCTCTCCACCAGCCTGCCTCCGGAAATTCAGGTGA
Organism: uncultured Victivallales bacterium; assembly: GCA_944391115.1. Classification (GTDB taxonomy): domain Bacteria; phylum Verrucomicrobiota; class Lentisphaeria; order Victivallales; family UBA1829; genus UBA11452. The sequence continues at coordinate 42,234 of CALXSJ010000013.1, forward strand.
GGATGCTGAAAACAATCCCCGGCATGGAAAATGTAAAAGTCACACGCTACGCCTATGCGATCGAATACGACTTCGTCTTTCCCGAGGAACTCGACCGGACAATGGCCGTGAAAAAGTGGAAAGGACTTTATCACGCGGGGCAGATCAACGGCACCAGCGGCTACGAGGAGGCCGCCGGACAGGGACTTCTTGCAGGGCTGAACGCGGCGCGCTTCGCGGCGGGACTTGACGGCGTCTCGTTCGGGCGCGACACCTCCTACCTCGGCGTGCTCGCCGACGACATCACGACCAAGGAGATCGTCGAGCCCTACCGCCTGTTCACAAGCCGCGCCGAACACCGTCTGTTCCTCCGGCAGGACAACGCGGACTTCCGTCTTGCCCCGCTCGGGTGGTCGCTCGGACTCCTGCCGCGCGAAAAGTATGATTTTTTCCTGCGCTATTCCGAAAAATGCGCCGCGGCGGAAGCTTCCTGCAAAGCGGCAAGAACCGGCGGGCGCCTCCTGTGGGACCGTCTGAAAGACACGCACGGCGTGCTGGACAACGCCAATCCGCCGTTCGCCCCGGAAACAATCGGCCTATCCGGAGACGATCCGCTGGACCGGCGCGTCTTCCGCCAGATTGCCGTTCTCGCGCATTACGAAGGATATATGAAGCGCGAAGAACAGGCGATTGCCAAGCTCCGCGCCCTGGAGTCCTGGCGCATCCCGGAAAATCTCGATTATTCCGCCGTGACGGGACTCTGCAATGAATCGCGTGCAAAACTTTCAAAGATCCGCCCGGCAACGCTGGCGCAGGCGGGACGCATCGACGGCGTGACGCCGCCGGAAATTGCGCTGCTTCAGGTGCATATCATGCGCATGAAACGCTCTGCCGCACAGGAGACGCCCGCGCCATGAGTGAATCATCCGCCGCCCCCGGACAGCCCCGTCCGTTTCTGGATACGCTCCGGAAACTCTGTGCAAGGAAATTCGCCCTGGCGTCCCTGGTCATCTGCCTGCTCTATCTCGGCGCGGCGGTTTTCGCGGAAATCTACAGCGCCTGCTGCGACGCTTCCGGAACGGAACCGGTCTACCAGGTTCAGAACCACGCGGAGCGTTTCCTGGCTCCGTCATGGAAACATCCGCTCGGCACGGATTATCTCGGGCGCGACGTTCTGATCCGTGCGATTTTCGCGGCAAAAACGGCCGTCAAGGTCGGAATCATCGCCTCGGCCATTTCCGCCGCCCTCGGGGTATTCCTCGGGATCTGCGCAGGATACTTCGGCGGCTGGGTCGACGATGTCGTCGAGTGGCTGTACAGCACCTTTGCATCGATGCCGTCTCTGCTCTTCATCCTCGCTTTCGCCCTTCTTGTGTCGAAAGGCTTTCTTTTCGCTCCGCTGGAAACGGCGTTCACGGCGGCGGCGCGCGCGCTGCGGACCGAACCCGGCATGCTTGCGGTTTATCTGGGGATCGGTCTGACCGGCTGGGTGTCGCTCTGCCGCGTGGTGCGGGCGGAGGCCATGCGACTGCGGGAACGCCAGTATGTCCTCGCGGCGAAAGCGCTCGGTGAAACTGACTTCCGGATTCTTTTCCGGCACGTCCTCCCGAATCTCATGCACGTTGTGATCGTCTATTTCACCATGCGTTTCGCCTTCGCCATCATGACCGAGGTGATCGTCAGCTATCTGGGACTCGGCGTGCAGTTCGAACCCAGCTGGGGCGTCATGATCGCCGACGGGCAGGAGCGTCTCTGGCGCGGGATCTGGTGGGAAGTCGGCGGCGCGACACTCTTCATGTTTATTCTGGTGCTCGCTCTGAACATCCTCGGGGACGCGCTCCGCGACGCGCTGGATCCGCGGCTGTCGGAATGACGGGCCGGAAGCCGGAAGGTTCTTTTCTCCGGCGGGAATTCACGGCATCGGAAAAAACGGACCCCGGTTCTCCGGAAAAGAGCAAAAAAATCAAGAAATCTTGAAATATTCTTCTTTTTCCCCTTTTATTTTCGCCACAATGGGTTATTGTTTCTTTTTCGAGAAGGGTCGTATGCGCGAAACGGTTTTTTTCCGCGCACACGGCGTTAACATATATCAATGAAGCAATTGGCGAACACGGATTGCACGTTGGACCTGAAAGTCTCGTGACAGATGGAAATATTTGCAGAATTGAAAAAATGCGCGGAATCTTCCGTAAGGGGGAAGACATTTTCCCCGCCGCCGTGCGGCTTGTTCCGCACGTCCATGCGGAATAAGCCGCACGGCGGATTCCGGCAATCGTTTTTTCTTTATGAAAATATGACGCAAGACACGTTTTTTCAGGACATCGGCTTCTCCGTTCCGCTTCACGGCACGGTGCGTCCAGATGAAGCAGTTTTCAGTTGAAAGGACAGGCAAACCAGCAGACGGGTTTCTTTCCGGAAATCCCCCGCTTTCGGTTTTCGCCCCGTCCGGACATGGCACTCCTCCCTCCGGCATGCGTCGCAGCCGTTCAACCCCAGGCAACTGCGGTTCGATCCGTGTATCCGCGCGCATCCTTCCGCCGTCGCCGCTGCTCTTTCAGGGAACAGTTTGAAAATGGCGGTGTCGAACCAGTCTGAAAAACAAATTTTGCGGCGCGGGAAAATCCTCTTGAGAAGGAACATTCCCCGCGCCGCCAGATGTGCCGCCGACGCAGCCATTCTGAAACAACTGGAAGCTCTGCCGGAATTCGCGGAAGCTTCCGTCATTGCCGCTTATGCGAGCGATGGCACCGAGCCGGATCTCATGCCGCTGCTCAAACGCGCCGCCGCGGAAGGCAAAATCATCTGCCTGCCGCGCTGGCGCAGCGATTCCAATTATGAAATGGCGGTGCTTGACGGAGATTTCAAAACGGTCAACGGCAAATGGAACATGCCGGAACCGCCTCCGGATGCGCCGCGCGCTGAAGAAAATCTGCTGAATCGGGCGCTCTGGCTCGTGCCGGGAGTGGCGTTTGACGAAAACTGCGCCAGACTCGGACGCGGCAAGGGAATCTACGACAGACTCCTTGCCGGAACCGCCGGAGTGTCCGCGGGAGTCTTTTACGACTGCCAGCAGACCGCCGGGCTGCCGACCGAGCCCCACGACCGTCCCCTGGACATCGTCGTGACGGAATCACAGGTCCGCCGCCGGAAGCCGATGAACTGCAAAAAACTGCATGGAAAGGAATTACGATGATTTACAGTATTCTCGCCGCCGCGGGATTGATTGTCGGTTTCATCCTCCACGTTGTCTTCGTCAAAGTGGCCGGATCGAAATCCATCGACGCCGCGAACAAAATGAAACATGACGCGGAGCGCGAGGCGGAACGCCTCCTCCGGGAAGCCCGCGTAACGGCAAAAAGCGACGTCCTCAAAATCAAGGAGGATTTTGAAAACGAGATGAAGGAGCGCCGCCGGGAAATCCAGTCCTCCGAGCGCAGGCTTGCCCAGAAAGAGGAAAATCTCGACAGGAAAGCCGATTCCTTCGAATCCAAGGTCCGGAATCTGGAACGCAAGGAGCGCGACATCGACGCGTTGAAAGACCGCCTCTCCGCAAAAGAGGAGGAGATGAAAAAGGCGGTTGCGCGTCAGATTGACGAGCTCGAACGCATCACGGAACTTGACCGGGAGAGCGCCAAGACCCTTCTGCTGGAGAAACTCAAGGGGGAAGTGGAAAACGAATGCGGCATCCTCATCCGCAACATTGTGGACGAAGCCAAGCAGAAAGCCGAACGTGAATCCCAGCGGCTTCTGGTTCATGCGATCCAGCGCTACGCGGGCGAATGCACCTACGAACGCACCACGGCGACAATTCCGCTGCCCAGCGATGAAATGAAAGGGCGCATCATCGGCCGCGAGGGGCGCAACATCCGCGCGCTTGAGGCGGCAACAGGCGTCAACATTCTGATCGACGATACGCCGGAAGCGGTTGTCATCTCCTGCTTTGACCCGATCCGCAAGGAGATCGCGCGCAGACTTCTTGAGAAACTCATCTCCGACGGGCGGATCCATCCGACCCGGATTGAAGACCTCATCAAGAAAATCCGCAAGGAAATTGACGAGGAAGTCTTCGACGCAGGAGAAAAAGCGGTGCTCGACTGCGGCGTGCAGGGAGTCCCCAAACCGATCATCAACCTGCTGGGCAGACTCCAGTTCCGCTTCAGTTTCTCGCAGAACGTGCTCAAACATTCCATCGAGACCGCCGCCTTCATGGGCGCCATCGCCGCGGAGCTCGGACTCGACGAACAGAAGGCGCGCAGAATCGGACTCTTCCATGACATCGGAAAAGCCGTCGATCACGAAATCGAAGGCACACACGCCGCAATCGGCGCGGACATCCTCCGGAAGCACAACGAGGCCAAGGATGTCATCAACGCGGTCGCCGCGCATCACGAAGAAGTCGAAGGAACGTCGATTTACGCCATACTCGCCAACGCCTGCGACGCGCTCAGCGCCTCCCGGCCCGGCGCAAGAAGCGAAACCACGGAGCTTTACCTCAAGCGTCTGGAACAGCTGGAAAACATCGCCAACGAATTCTCCGGCGTGGAATCCTGTTTCGCGCTGCAGGCGGGACGGGAAATCCGCGTCGTCGTCCAGCCGGAGAAAATCTCCGAGGCGCAGGCGCAGGTTCTCAGCCGCGACATCTGCGGCAGAATCGAAAAGGAGATGAACTATCCCGGCCAGATCAAAGTCACGGTCATCCGGGAAACCCGCTCCGTCGAATATGCGAAATAACCTTTCCGGAGGCGGAAGATGACAGAGCCCGACTTCCCGGCGCTGAAAGAACGCTTCCGGAGCTACGCGCTTTCCTTCGCGGGCACTCCGGAAAACGTTCCGCAGGCAATCCGCCTGAAAATCGACCATACCTTCGACGTCTGCTCGATCACGGACTGGATCGCGGACCGGGAGGGCGGCGTTTTCCGCGGACGGGGAAGAACGCTTGCTCTCCTCGGCGCGCTCTTTCATGACGTCTCGCGTTTCCGGCAGTACCGGGAATTCCGCACCTTCCGGGATGCGGACTCCTTCGATCACGGCGAGATCAGCGCGGAAATCTTTCTCGGCGACTTCCCGCTCGAAGAACTCTCCCGCGCGGAAACCGGACTGGTCGCCGCCGCAATCCGCCACCACAATAAAAGAGTGCTGCCGGCGGACCTCCCGGAAGAGGTCCTGCCGTTCGCAAAGCTGGTCCGGGACGCGGACAAGCTTTCCATCATCCGGATCATCAACGAGTATCTCGCGACGCCGGAGGAATATCAGGAAGCCGCTGTCCGGATCGGCATGCAGGAGACTCCCGGTTTCACGAGGGAGCTGGCGCAGACGGCAATCGCCGGAGGGCAGATCGCGCACAGCGCCATGCGGAATCTGAACGATTTCAAAATTTCCATCTTCGCCTGGGCGCAGGATCTCAACTTCCCCGCCGCGGCGTCTTATCTTCTGGAACACCGTCTCTATGAGACGCTCCGGACCTTTCTGCCCGATGACACGCTGATGGACCGCCTTCTGGAAGTCAGCCTCGCGAGACTGCGGGACAAGCGGAATGAAAGGAGCTGATTCATGGCTCTGCTTCATGTGGAACACCTGAAAAAATACTATCCCGTCCCCTCCCCCCTGTTCGCGCCGAAACGCTGTGTCAAGGCTGTGGACGACGTGTCATTCGATCTGAACGAGGGCGAAACGCTCGGACTTGTCGGAGAGAGCGGATGCGGGAAAAGCACCATGGCGCGCCTTCTGATGCGTCTCGAAAATCCAACGGCGGGATCGATCCTGCTCGACGGGATGGATTTATGCGCGATCAAAGGGGAAAAACTGCGCCGGATGCGCGGAAGCTTCCAGATGATTTTTCAGGACCCTTACGGTTCGCTGAACCCGCGCATGAGCGTCTACTCGGCCATCGAGGAAGCTTTGAAGCTGCATACGGAACTGAATGCTTCCGGACGCGCGGCACGCATCGGCGAACTGCTTTCGCTCGTCGGGCTGAAACCGGAATATGCGCGGCGCTACCCGCATCAGTTCAGCGGCGGACAGCGCCAGCGAATCGGCATTGCGCGCGCGCTTGCGGTCAATCCGCGGTTCATCGTGGCCGACGAACCGGTATCCGCACTGGATGTCAGCGTCCAGTCGCAAATCGTGAATCTGCTTCAGGACATCCAGAAACAAACCCGCGTGGCGTTTCTGTTCATTGCGCACGACCTCGCGGTTGTCGAACATATCAGCCACCGGATCATGGTGATGTATCTGGGCAAACTCGCGGAGACCGGGCCGGCGCGGGAACTCTGCTCCCGGCCCGCGCATCCTTATACGAAAGCCCTGCTTTCTTCGGTGCCTTCGCTCGATCCACGGCACAAAACCGGCAGAATCGTATTGAAAGGGGACGTGCCCTCTCCGCTTGATCCGCCGAAGGGCTGCCGTTTTCATCCCCGCTGTCCGATGCGCGGGGCGCGCTGCGAAACGGAAGAACCCGTTCTGCGGCAGGTGCCCGGAGCCTCTCCGGGCCATTGCAGCGCATGCCATTTCGCCGAGCGGGTTTCAGAATTCAGAGGGTGAATCCGGAACGGGAAAGCCGCAGGTCCGGATCAGGAAACGTTTTGCCATCTCCGGCCACTGCACGACATCCAAGGTTCCCGTCCCGAGAAGCATGCCGTGCCCGCCGTGCGGAAAGATATGCAGACTGCATGGAATTCTCTTCTCATACAGCGACTCGGCCATCATTGCGCTGTTCCGCCATGGAACGACCGCATCTTCCGCAGTATGCCAGATAAAGGCGGGAGGGGTTTTCTCCGTGACGCGCGTCTCCAGGGAAAGACGTTCCTTCCATTGCGGGAAATGCCCACCAAGAAGATTTCCGGCCGATCCCTCGTGCGCGAAGCGCGCAAAGGAAATCACAGGATAGCAGAGAATCATCGCGTCGGGACGCGCATTCTGCAAATCAGCGTCATCCCCGGCGTCGGCGGCAATCTCGTCAAAGAGCGTTCCGGCGGAGGCGGCAAGATGCCCGCCCGCGGAAAAGCCGCAGACAGCAAGACGGTCAGGGATGACGCGCCACGCTCCGGCACGGGCGCGGATCAGGCGGATTGCCCGGAGGACATCCTCCTGCGGTTCGGGGAAACGGTGCGGCGCCACGCGGTAATGAAGCACGAACGCATGAAATCCAAGTTCGTTGAACTTCCGTGCAATCGGTTCGCCCTCGGTCGCCTCGCATACGCAGCCGTAGCCGCCGCCGGGGATGACAAGGACGGCCGGCCTTACAATCTCTCCGGGAAGCAGATAGCAGCAGAGCTCCGGCGCGGGAGCGGTGTTTTTCCGAGGATCCCTCCAGAGAAGAATCGTCGCCGGCGCGCTCATGCCGGCCACTCCCTGCGCAGCAGATCCGCAGTATCGCGCAAAGCCTCCGGAACAACGCGGATGTCGCCGATCACGGGCATGAAATTGTTGTCGCCCGTCCAGCGGGGAACGATATGCAGATGCAGATGATCCGCCACGCCCGCACCCGCCGCAACGCCGAGATTGAATCCGATGTTGTAGGCCTGCGGACGCATGACCTTCTGCAGCGTGTTCTTCGCTTTGACACAGACATCCATGATTTCATGCAGTTCTTCCGGCGCCAGTCCGGAAATGTCTCCGACATGGCGGAACGGCGCAACCAGAAGATGCCCGGAATTGTAGGGATAACGGTTCAGAATGACGAAACAATGCGCGTAACGGGCGACAATCAGCTCCTCCTCTGGCGAATCCGGACGAATCTCACGGTTGTTGCAGAGAAAACAGCCGGGTGTCTTTTCCGAACGGATGAAACTGATTCTCCAGGGAGCCCACAGCGGGCGGGATTCCTCTTTCATGATTCAGACCTCCAAATCTTTCCTTTGCCGCAGATTTTCTGCATGGGGAAATGTAGCATCATTCCGGAAAAATGCCCGCATCCAATGATAAAAAACAAGATTTTTCCCCGGGATCAATATTTGCTCCAGGCCGGTTTCATGGAAAAAATCTCCCGAATCCTCCCTTCCCGGACGCATGGGGTTCAGCGTGCGGACAAGATCGTGAATATCGGAAATGAACCGGTGGTGCGGACCGTTTCCGAACAGACAAGGCATCCCTCCTCCATAAGCCTCACCGTGAATTTGATTCCGCTCCGCATGGCAAACCGGTGAAACGGAAAATGCCCCGTTGGCAAAATCCGGTACAAGCAGGCAGAATTTCAGGGCATACTGGGAAACGGCCTCCATCCAGAGGGCTGCCAGATTCCGGTCGTTCCGGTGTAACGGCATCCGGCGGACTGAAAGAATGGCGCCTGGCTTCCGAATGGCTGCAGCCCGCTGCGCATGAAAGCCCCGGCTTTGACGACAAGATCATGCACCCTCCCCGGCTCGGCGCATCCGCTCAGATCAATGGCAAAGGGAGAAACGCCGCCGGTATGCCGTCCGGCCCAGGTTCCGCCAAGAGATACGACGCTCCGATAATTGATTCCGCCGAAATGCAGCAGAATTTTCCGGTCCGGCCAGTCCGCGGGAATCTCAATCCAGCGCTGCTGCCATGCCGTTTCCATGAAATCGGCAAACCCGACACCGGACAGCCGGCTCTCCGGACAGAACGGAACCGTGATCCGAGTTTCAAAACCTATCGACCTGCAACACTGCCTGGCCTCGCGCTGCGGGAAAAATCGATGGCAGAAGTCCATTCTCCATTGAGATTTCTCCTCTCTTCACGCTCAAACTGCGGTCCGGGATATTCATTTCCCGGGATCGCCAGATGGAAAAATTCCTTTTTGAAAGTTGCAATATCCGTGATCTCTTATAAATTATAATGCATCAAGAAAAGATATCCAACAGAAATAATAAAAAAAACATGAGGGTTATGATCGTGAGCATCTATAAAGAGACATTTTTTCCTATGCCGATGCCCCACCCGGATGCACCGCTGCAGATTCTGCTTGCGGGGATCACCCATCCGGATCCCTCCTACCGGATCGTCAGGAACTCCCCGGGCAATCTCTACGTCCTGGAGTATGTGATCCGCGGGAAAGGACACCTGCGCTGGGGAGACAAATATTACACGCCGGCGGAGGGCGACGTTTACCTGCTTCAGCCGCCCCTTCCTCATGAGTATCATTCGGACTCCGCCGATCCCTGGGAAAAAATCTGGTTCAATCTGAGCGGTCCGCTGATGAATGCCTTGTGCGACGCCTACCGTCTGCGCGGCGTTGTGTATTTTCACAATTTCCGGATTGAAAAGGAATTCCTGAATGCCGCAGACATTCTCCGGCGTCATCAGAACGACCTCCCGACAGAATTTCCGCTGGCCGTTCACCGTATTCTCGCCGCGATCGACCGCCGGCGCTCCACACATCCGGAAGCAGGAAAAAGCCCGGAGGGAATCCGCCTGAAAGAATACCTTGACATGAACTGGGAGAAAAACATATCGCTGGAAAAACTTGCGAAACTGATCCGGAAATCCGTGCCGCAGACGCTGCGCATCTTTCAGAAGGACTGGAACTGCTCGCCTTACGCCTATCTGCAGGAACAGCGTTCCTTTCTGGCAAGACAGTATCTTGAAAATTCGGACTGCCCGGTCAAAGTGCTGGCAGCCATGCTCGGATTCAAAGACGAATTCTATTTTTCAAACTGGTTCAAGGGAAAAAACGGAGTCGCACCCGCCATCTACCGGAAAACATTCAGGAAAAAACACGGGACATGACCGCACATGCTCCGTACGGCAGACCCCGGCATGATCGCCTTCCGGAAAACGTCTTCGGATTCCTCAGTAGCGGAAATAATCCTCCGCATCATCCACATTTTCAGTTTCCGCCTCCGTGCGGGGCGGCCGCGAAGCCAGATAATCTGTGAACGGCGTTTCGCCAATCGTCAGCTTCACAAGCTGGACCTTCGCTTTTTCACAGAAATTCCGCAGATGCGCAAGATTTTCATCCGAAGCGGAATCCGTGGCAATCACAATCTTTTCAAATGGATGTTCCGCATAAATCTGTTCCACCTGGTCCACGCCGCCAAAAACCTTGAATCCGTAAACCCGCAGTCCGTATAATCCAGGATCGTCATCCATGATGCCGATCACGGATTCGGCAAAAGCTTTACGGTTCGCACAGAAAAGATAGCTGATATAAACACGGCAGTTCAGCCCGCCGCCGTAAATCATGATCCGCTGGATTTTTGAAGGCTCCTGATACTGCAGATACAGTTTCCGGAACAGGAAGCCCTCTCCGTAGTGAACCAGAAAACGCTCGAAGCAGATGAAAGTCAGATTCTGCAGGGCGAAGAGAAGGCATCCACCGAGGAAACGGCGCGGACTGACATGCTCCAGAATCAGCATGTCCGCATAGCAGTAGTAATAAAGCAGCATGCAGGAAAACGCCGATCCGATCAGAAGCGTCAGCGCAAGATGCCAGTAGTTGTTCAAACCGGCCCGCAGCCAGTAAATCCTGTAGACTCCGGAACAGCAGAGCACCAGAAATACCGGCACGACGGCATACAGGAAAAAGGAGAGATTCTGAAAACTGCCGACAAGAATGATGAAGGTAATCAGAAAGGAAAGACTGATCAGGAAGAAATCAATAAAGGGATGAATCATGTTGACCAGAATTCCCTGTCTCGGCTTTGCCAGACCGCGCTGAATCAGCAGGGCCGAGTCGTAGATTTCAACGATGGCAAGCTGGCGGATCATGATGAGAATGGCGATCACAAGCGTCACATAGGCGACGGCCGGCATGGAGTCGCGCACGGTGAGAAACAAAAGAGCGATCGCGGAAAAAACACATGCCATCAGATACATCATGAATGCCGTGGTTGTCTGCTTTTTCGTCTGGCGGAGCAGGCGGTGGTGCAGATGATCCTGATCCCCGTCCATGATGCCTCCCGATTCCGGATTCAAAAGTTTCCGGGTGCTGCGCCGCCAAATGGCCAGAACGACGTCGAACAGTGGCACCCCGACCGCGAGAATCGGCAGCAGAAGGGAGGTCGCCGTTACAACTTTGTCAATTGTGGAAAGGCCGATAATGGCAAAAATCAATCCCAGGAAAGTGCTTCCCGTATCCCCGAGAAAAATACGCGCGGGATAGAAATTGTAACGCAGAAAGCCCAGACAGGCGCCGGCGAGAATCAGCATGCAGATCGCCTCGGGAGTCGGTCCCCCCACAAAGATGAACCAGATCGCCATGCAGCCGGCGGAAACCACGGCAAGACCGGAGGCAAGACCGTCCAGTCCGTCAATCAGGTTGAATGCATTGATGATGACAATCACCCAGATGAACTGGAACAAAAGGGAAAGGTAACCGGATATTTCCCATCCGAAAATGGAATATTTCTGTTTTTCCCCCGTGTACCAGATAATCAGAACAACCAGGAACTGAACCAGCAGTTTCTGCCAGGACTTCAGTTCCCGCCTGTCGTCAATCAGGCCGAGACCGCATAAAACGACAGCCGGCCAGAACAGGCGCCAGAACAGCGGCAGCACCGCCTCCGTGCTCCGGACTCCGAATCCATACAGAGCCAGAGTCAGGAAAAAAGACAGAATCACGGCGACTCCGCCGCCCCTGGGAACCGGTTTCTTGTGAATGTGCCGTCCCCCGGGACGGTCGACATACCCCAAACGAGGCAGAATCCGGATGCAGGCATAGGTAAAGATCAGCGACAGGAACACCGCCAGCATCGGATAAATGAAAACACCCGCATAATTTTCAAAAAAAGCCAACATGATTCAAACTCCATCCCATCCTTGGAGCAAAACAGCCCCGCTATAAAGATACCGCCATCTGTCCTGTTATTCAAACTGAAAAGCGGAAAAACAGGCCATTTTGCAGAAGCAGGTCAGCGTTCCGGCTTTGTTCTGGAAATTTCCTCAAGGACAAGGGCATTGGCATTAGGTTTGAATCGCTCGCTGTCACGCGTGTAAAGCCTGCCGCGGAAAAATGCGTTTTCCGTCGGAAGCGACTGAAACTCAGCCAGCAGCGGCGACTTTCTGGACACATAAACGAAAACAGGCGTCTTCGCTCCCTGCGGACGAAGTTCGAACGCCGCATAATCCGGTGATGCAATCCCCATATCCGCAAGCAGGTAATCCCCCGTCTCCACGGGGACCGTGCCTTCGATATAGACATTTTTGCCGTCAAACGAACGCGTTCCGTCGAGCATCGCTCCGCTGACAAGCGCCGGACGATCCGGCATCAGCGGCGACATCAGCATCAGAAGCCCCCATGCGATGCAGCTCGCCAGCAGCGCCGCGAGCGCGCCGATCTTGAACCACTGGAAGAACCCCACATGCGTATGAGAACGTTTTTCCAGCATGCCGAGGGCAACGATGTTCGCCGTGCTGCCGATCATCGTGATGTTTCCGCCGAAGCATGCGCCGAAAAGCAGCGCCCACCAGAGCGGCAGATCCTTTGCGCTCGCGGAAAGCTGCTCGATCACCGGACAGAAGGCCGCAACGAAAATCACATTGTCCACAAATGCCGAGCCGATCGCGGTAACCGCAAGAATGAAGGGAACGAGAACCGCGTGGCTGGAGCCGCAGACGCTGGAAAAATAATCCGCCATGATCTGATCCACGTGAGTGTGCTCAAGCGTCCCCGCGATGGCAAAGAGAAGCATGAAAAAGAGCAGAGTCCACCAGTCCACTTCCCGTTCGACATAATGCCGGGCACGGTCGCGCCGCAGGATCATGACAATCCCGGAACAGACCAGGGGGGCGATCAGCAGAACGCTGTTTTTACCGATGCCGAGCCAGGTTTCGAGCTGATGATGCATGGAGATCGCGCAAATCGTGACAAGAATCAGGGCAAGCCCCTGTTTATAAGGGACCTCCACAACGGGAGCCAGCGAGAGATTGCGCGAGAGCCGCTCCTTCAGGCTGACATCAAACTGCGCAAGCTCCTTCCGGAAGTACCAGATGGTCAGCAGGATGGTTGCCAGAAGCGCCAGAAGCATGATCGGGAAAGCGTAGCACATGAAGTCTCCGAATGTCAATCCGCCTTTGGTGCCGATGTAAATGCCGACCGGATTTCCCATCATGGTTCCGGCGCTTCCGACGTTGGTGCACAGGACGCAGATCAGAATGTAAGGCACGGGATTGAGCTTGAGACGGTCGCAGACCTGAAACACCAGCGTTGCAATGAAAATGATGGACGTCACCTCGTCCACCGCGCAGGCGAGAAGCGCGGAAGCCGCCGCCGTGACAGCAATGAATTTCATGCCGGAAATATTCGGCATGGAGACGATCAGCTGCACGATCCAGGTGAAGAAACCGAGATCGCGCAGCGCTCCGACGATAATCATCATCCCGACAAGGAAGAGAATCACTTCCAGCGCGGAAGACTGCACAAACGTAGCGATATCCAGGGAGTTGGAACAGATCAGAACGGAAAGCCCGAGAAAGGCGATCGCCAGACGGATGTTCCAGAACAGCAGGGTGCCGAGAATAATCGCCAGAAATACGGCGACGGCGGTCGCCTGATGGACTTCAAACACGGTTTTCCCGCAGAGAACGCCGACGCCTGCGCTGACGGCAATGAGGATTCCGATCCGTTTTATCATGGCTCCGGTAGTCAGTTGGGACGATCCTTCTTCGTGCATATTCCGTAACTCCTGTCTGGTTGAATCTGGTTGCCTGTTCAGCGGGGAAAGGGGATTATTCCCAGAAAAGCTTGGCGCAGAAATCCTTCAGCTCGACGACGCCCGCCAGGCGGTTCGCATCATCCACGACAAGCAGTTTCGGGAGCTTGTTCATCAGAAACTGTTTTGCCAGCTGAACCGCGGGGATGTCCTCATTCACGGTAATGAACTCTTCGCGCATAAAGTCCGCGACCTTGGTTTCATCGGCCGTCTGCAGAACCTCGGAAAACGGCTGGAAACGGTAAACGGAGGAAAGATCATCCATCCAGAGAATGTGCTCCGGCAGGCTGAACTTCAGGAGATCGGCCAGGGATACGACGCCCCGGAGCTCGCGCGTGCCGTCGATGACCGGGATTTCATCCGCATTGTTCGTGGCAAACACCTTGATCGCCTCGCCGAGCGTATTGTTCTCCAGCAGCGTAACGGGGGTCCGGATCATCACGTCCCGCGCACGCAGAAACTGCGGGATCTCGACCGGAGAGGACGTAAAGTAATTCAGCACGGCTTTCGGATTCGCCAGCGAAGCGACCTCCTGGACCACCCTGGGATCCATGAAATCCTTGGCCAGCGCCGCAAGCACCTGCAGATGCAGACCGGGATCATCCGGCGGCGTCAGGACAAGAATCACGATATTGACCCGCGGGGTTCCGGGAACGGCGAAATCAATCCCCTTCGTTGAAGTCGCCATGGCGACAAGCAGACGGTCGACATGTTCGGAGCGGGCATGCGGAACAGCAAGCCCGGACGCGATGACAGTCGGCATGCGTTTTTCCCGGAGCATCACTTCCTCGATAATTTCCTGTGCATTAAGTCCGGCGGTGTTGCGGGCGAGAAGCCGTGCCAGTTCGGCGATGACCTCGGACGCCGTTTCAAACTTTGTTCCGCTGATGATGTTGCCTTCGGCGAGAAAGTTGTAAAAATGAGGGTTGACCTGAACATTCATCTGGACTCTCCCGGGTTGTTTTTCTTGCAGAATCTTAATGTATCATAATGTCCGCTTTTTGAAAATCAAGCGGATTCCCGCTGAAAAACCGGAAAAACTTGACCGTTCCCGCAGCAGCCGGACAACGGGATTTTCCGTGGAGGCCGGGCAGACAAACCAAGGCGGAAAAACAAAAAAAAAGAAAGATTACCAACTTGTAATCTTGATGCAATATTCCGGCAATGAAGAACGATTATAATATCAGGACAAAAACAAGGAGTGGCTGGTATCATGAATGAAAATACCCCGAAAGATGTTGCAATTCACGAAAACACCTGGATGAAGTTTCTGCTGTGGGCGGCAAAGTTCGCCGGTTCGAATTCATCCGCAACAGGCATGGGAACCGCGGACTGGGTCGGCATGACGAGCACTCAGTCGCAGCTGAATTCCCTGGGAGGGAGGATCTGAGTCTTATGGAGAGGGAGAACACCTGCAAAAACGGAGCATGGCTGAAATACCTGACGCTCGCCACTTTGATCCTCGGCACTGCCGCCGCCGTCATCGGCATGAACACGGATCAGCTTCTCGCTGTCCTGAACAGCCAGTGGGTTCCGAGCGGATTCCTCGGATTCCTGCTTCTTTTCGGAACTCTTTACAATCTGGTGACGGTGATCCTCGGCACCCTGTTCTACCGCGAGAAACCGATGCTCTCCGATGAACAGCTTCCAAGCTGCACGGTGATTGTGCCCGCCTACAATGAAGGCAAGGCGGTCACCATCGCGCTTGAAAGCATTCTGGCAAGCGACTATCCGCCGGAAAAACTCGAAATCATCGCGATCGACGACGGAAGCCGGGACGACACATGGAGCTGGATCGCCCGCGCGGCGGCCGCCTCCAACGGCAGGATCCGCGGCGTCAAGCTGGAACAGAACCGCGGGAAACGTCATGCGATTCAGTATGGAACGAAACTTTCCACAAAAGATGTCATCATCACGGTGGACAGCGATTCCGTTGTGGAACCGGATTCGATCCGGCGTCTGAACAGTCCCTTCATCGATCCCGCGGTCGGCGCGGTTGCGGGATCCGTCAAGGTGTCCAATCTTTCCGACGGCGTGCTCCCGCGCATGATGGATGCCCATTACGCATTCAGCTGCTGCGTGCTCCGCGCGGCGAACAGCGTGCTCCGCACGGTGGTCTGCACGCCGGGGGCATTGAGCGCCTACCGCCGTTCCGCGCTGCTGGAATTCCTGGACGCCTGGGCGAACCAGACTTTCTGCGGCCGGCCCGCGGGCATCGGCGAAGACCGCGCCCTGACAACGTTCATGCTCCGCAACCGCTGGCATGTCCTGTATCAGCGCGGGGCGGTGGTCCATACGGAAATGCCCTCGAAATATCAGGCGACCTACCGGATGATGCTCCGCTGGGAACGCGGAAACATCCGGGAAATGCTCTCCACTTACGAATTCGCATTCCGCCGTTTCGACTGGTTCCATCTGGCGATTCAGCTGAACCTGATTTTCCAGACATACATCTTCATCCAGTCCCTGCTCTTTGTCCCGTTTGTCGCAGCCGCGATGGTGGCAGCTCCGGTTTTCTGGTTCCAGAGCACCTTCCTTCTGACAATTCTCTGGACGGCCCTGCCCGCTCTCTGCTACTATCTCATGAGCGGCGGAACCGGATGGATCTGGACCTTCACCTACACCTTTTTCCGAACCTTCTTCCTGTTCTGGATTTCCCCCTACAGCCTGCTCACCGTACGCAATTCCGGCTGGCTGACCCGCGGGAAGGCCGAAGAGGCGAAAAGAGCCGCCAAGGAACGCTTCCAGCAGCTCTCCGGTCCCGCGGCAATCTTCGGGAAGGAAGTGGCGGGCCAGCAGGCTCCGGCAGCTCACGTTTACTTCAAATGATCCGGCTGCCATCCGGCATTTCAGCATGAGCCTGGAAACCTCCGGCGGATATTTTCCGCCGGAGGTTTTTTCATTTCAAGGGAAAAACGGGAAAGAGAGGCGGTTGTTCCGTTTTCAAACGTCTGCCGCCCGGAAGGAAAATTCACAGCCGCAAAAATTCTGCCGGTAGAATCCATAGTGCTTCGAAAGTTCAATCGAACGCTTGAATCCGTCCTTCTTCTTGAAATCCCACGGTTCGAATCCGGAGAAGGCGCCGCCGACCTCAAAGATCAGACGGGAATTTTTATGAGGGCTGACGGTCAGCGTCGTGGCAAAATTCATCCCGAACTCTTCCGCCCTTGCCGCCGCACGGCCGAGAGAAAAGGAGAAACATGCCCGGCAGCGGCGGCCGCCTTCCGGCTGGACGGCATAATCCGCCACCCTGGAAACGGAGCGAAGCCATGCGGCATGATCGTATTCATCGACCAGAAGTTCCAGGCTGTGGATTTCCGCCAGACGCCGCACATGAAACAGCCGTTTTTCAAATTCCTCTTCCGTATGGATATTGGAATTCGAAAAAAAAAGGACAATGTCCCGCTCCGATTCCAGCAGACGTTCCACACAGGCGGAGGCGCATGGGGCGCAGCAGACATGAAGCAGCAGTTTTTTCATGGAAACGGCCTGCCGAATTTACGCGGGGAGAACTCCGTCGAAAGGAGCGGAATCCGCCGGAGAAATCGGCACATAGGGGCCTTTCTTCACTTCAAAAGCGACGGTTCCCGGTTCGCGGGACACAAAATGATGCCAGACGCCTTCCGGAATTTCAAGCAGGGGAATGTCGCCTCCGGGCGTCATGCGGTATGTTCCTGTAACGGTCCCGGCATCATCATAGGTGTAGACGTCAATCGCGCCTTTCAGGATGAAAAGGAGTTCCCATTTGTCCTTGTGCCGGTGCGGATGAATCACGGTATCCGGCTCTGCGGCAACGCACAGACGGTGAATACCCTCCTCCAGGGATTCATGCAGATTGAAATGCGAACGCCGGCGCGACGACTCCCGGGCAAGTTTTGTCAGTTCCGCCATTTTTCCGGAATCAATGATCTTCATAAGCTTATCCTTTCCCTGTAAAATTCTGCAGCAAGATACATCCGCCTCACAGATTTTTCAAGAAGATTTGCCATTCTCTCCGGAATGCACCTCCGTGTTTCCGCAATTTTCATAAAAAAAGTAGAAAAGCCGAATTATTTCATCGGCGGCAATTGGCATTTTCAGGAAAAGATGCTATATTTTACAGCTTTGCAAAAATGCGGAAGGCGGGGAAGGATTCGTGTGAAGATATGAAGGAGATGAATTTTCTGATTCTCGGCATGCACTGCGCTTCCTGCGCGGCATCCGTGGAACGCGCGGTGAAGAAAATGGACGGCGTCACAAAGGTCTATGTCAATCTTGCGACAAAAACCATGACGCTCTCCGCGGAGGAGTCCGTCACACCGGGCATGATTATCGAGCGCGTGACGGACAGCGGATTCCGTGCGCAGCTGATCGAAGACCGCCGCCAGACAAGGGAAGACGAAGAAGCGGGAGGACGCTATTTCCTGCGTTTCCTCACCGCGCTGATTTTTTCCATTCTGCTGTTCTACGCCGCCATGAGCGGGATGCTCGGGCTTCCCTATCCTCCGATTCCGCCGCTTGCAAACGCCTTTGTCCAGATTGCGCTTCTGATTCCGGTTCTTCTGGCAGGCTGCACCTTCTATCTTTACGGCTTCAGGACACTGGCAAAACTGTCCCCCAATATGGATTCCCTGATCGCTCTCGGAACAAGCGCGGCGATTCTCTACAGTGTCTACCTGATCGTGAGAGGCGACTTTGAACATCTCTATTTCGATACGGCGGGCATGATTATCGCCCTGATCATGCTGGGCAAATTCCTGGAGGCGCGCTCGCGCGGAAAAGCCTCCGGCGCAATCGCCGAACTCATGAAGCTTTCTCCGGAAACCGCCTGCCTGATGGTGGATGACCGCGAGGCGCTGATTCCGGTATCCGAACTCAAGCCCGGCGACCGGGTCCGCGTCAAGCCGGGGGAACGCGTGCCCGCCGACGGCATCATTGAGGAAGGCTCAACCACAATTGACGAATCCATGCTGACCGGCGAAAGCATGCCTGTGGAAAAGACCTCCGGCTCCAGCGTGACCGGCGGCTCCATGAATAAAAACGGCTCGTTCATCTTCCGCGTCACCCACACCGGCGAGGACACCGTCATATCCAAAATCATCGCAATGGTGCAGGATGCGCAGAGTTCCCGCCCGCCGATTGCGCGCCTGGCCGACACCATCTCCGGGTTCTTCGTCTGGGGGGTCATCCTCATTGCCGCGGCAACCTTTTCCATCTGGTATTTTGCCGCGGGAGAAACTTTCGGGCGCGCACTGAACTTCACGCTCGCCGTGCTGGTCATCGCCTGCCCGTGCGCGCTCGGTCTGGCAACCCCGATTGCGCTGATTGTCGGAATCGGGCGCGGCGCGAAACTGGGCATTCTCATCAAAAGCGGAAAAGCCCTGGAGAGCGCGGGAAAGACGACAACCGTCGTGCTGGACAAAACGGGAACCATCACGGAAGGCAGACCGGATCTCTCCGGCATTCAGACGGTCCCGAACGGACGCTTCACGGAAAGTCAGCTGCTCGCCATGGCGGCCGCGGCGGAAAAGGGTTCCGAACATCCGCTGGCCGACGCGGTCGTCCGCGCCGCGCGGGAACGGGATCTGACACTGCCGGAAATCACCGATTTCAAGGCGCTTCCCGGACACGGCGTATTCTGCCGGATTCACGGACGGGAGTTCATCCTCGGTAATCTCTCCTTCATGCAGACGCATAAGATCGGCGTCGGCATGGTGGACACGACCGGAAGCGATTCCATCATTTTCGCCGCGTATGACAGGCAGCTGATCGGCGTGATCCGCATTGCGGACAGCATCAAGCCCTCCACTGCGAAAGCGACGGAAGCGCTGCACCGGCTCGGCGTCAAAGTCGTGATGCTGACCGGCGACCACAAGGCGGTGGCCGCGTCCATCGCGCGGACACTTGGAATCGACGAATACTACGCGGAACTCCTGCCCAATGCCAAAGCGGAAATCATCCGGCGCCTGCAGCAGAAAGGAGAGCGTGTCGCAATGGTCGGCGACGGCATCAACGACGCCCCCGCGCTGGCGCTGGCGGATACGGGTATTGCCATCGGCTCCGGCACCGACATTGCAATGGAATCCGCCGACATCATTCTCATGCAGAGCAATCTCACGGAAGTCCCCGCGGCAATCGCCCTGAGCCGCGCCACAATGCGCATCATCCGGGAGAATCTCTTCTGGGCGTTCATCTACAACGTGGTCTGCATTCCGCTTGCCGCGGGCGCGTTCGTCGCATTTCTCGGCTGGACGCTGAATCCGATCTTCGGCGCACTCGCGATGGCATGCAGTTCCGTTTCCGTGGTATTGAACGCCCTGCGTCTTCGCACTTTCCGTCCGGACGGCATTTAAATTGCACGGAAAAGCTTGCATTGCGCCAAGTTTATGGTATCTTACCGCAGGATGCTTTTAACGTTCAATCAATACAGTAAAGAAATGCGAGTGAAACATGATTCCGTTTATCGATCTCAAGAAACAGTATTCCCGGATTGAAAAAGACGTCGACCAGGCGATCAAGAAAGTTCTGCTGCACGGCCAGTACATCCTCGGCCCGGAGGTTGCGGAACTGGAACGGAAACTTGCGGATTTCGCAGGAACGAAATACTGCCTCGGATGCTCCAGCGGAACCGACGCCCTGCTCATGGCGATGATGGCCATGGACTTCAAAAAAGGCGATGCCGTTTTCACTACGCCGTTCACCTTCTTCGCAACCGTGGAAATGATTGCGCTGACCGGCGCGACTCCCGTTTTCGCCGACATTGACCCGAAAACCTACAACATCGATGCGGAAAAGCTGCGCGCGGCGATTCAGAAGGTCAAGGCGGAAGGAAAACTCACACCGAAGGCGATTGTCACCGTTGACATCTTCGGGCAGCCGGCCGATTACGACGCGATTCAGAAGATCGCGGATGAGTTTTCCCTCCCCGTTATCGAAGACGGCGCCCAGGCAATGGGCGCGCTCTACAGGGGACGCCGCGTTCCTTCTCTCGGAAAAATCGGCTGCACGAGCTTTTTCCCTGCGAAACCGCTCGGATGCTACGGCGACGGAGGCGCGGTCTTCACCGACGACAAGGAACTCTACGATGCCATGTTTTCGATCCTTGTCCACGGGCGCGGCGGCGACAAATATGACAACATCCGTCTCGGTCTGAACGCGCGCCTTGACACCGTGCAGGCGGCGGTTCTGCTTGAAAAGCTGAAAATCTATCCGGAGGAAATCGAACTCCGCCAGAAGGTCGTGGCAAAATACCGCGAAGTGCTGGACGGACTTGTGACGCTTCCTTATGTTCCGGAGGGAAATGTCTCCGTCTGGGCGCAGTTCTGCGTGCTTTCACCGGAATTTGCGGCAATCCAGGACGCACTGAAGAAAAACGACATTCCGTCCGCCCGCTACTATCCGATCCCGATGCACCTCCTGAAAGCGATGGAATATCTCGGCTACCGGAAAGGGGACATGCCGGAGGCGGAAAAAGTCGCAGACACCGTCTTTGCCCTGCCGATGCACGCATATCTGGACGACGCGACGATCGAAAAGATCGGTTCGGTCATCCGGTCCGCCGTCGGGAAATAAGCAAAACAAATATTTTGTGAAAAACGGGAAAATGCCCGCGCATTTTCCCGGTGAGTCAGGGATTCCGCCCCTGCCGCGGCCCGCCGGCGGTCCGCCGGCGGCGCAGAGCGCGGGATCAAGCGGGAAAGGAGACGCCGTTTCATGTTCGGTTTTTACAGAGTCGCATCCTGTTCACCCATGGTGAAGGTGGCGGACACCGCGTTCAATGCAAAACACATTCTTGCGCTCGCGGAAA
Source organism: uncultured Victivallales bacterium (assembly GCA_944391115.1). Taxonomy (GTDB): domain Bacteria; phylum Verrucomicrobiota; class Lentisphaeria; order Victivallales; family UBA1829; genus UBA11452. The sequence goes on from CALXSJ010000013.1 coordinate 63,609, forward strand.
AGGCGGCCGCGAATTCCGCAACCATCGCGCTCTTTCCGGAACTTGCCGTAAGCGCCTACTCCTGCGGCGATCTGTTCCACAATGAAACGCTCCTGAACGCGGCGGAAGACGCAGTCGCGGAAATCGCAAGAAAAACCGCCGGACTTTCCGTGATCCTTGTCGTCGGCGCGCCGGTCCGATTCAACGGCAGACTCTTCAACGCCGCGCTTGTCATCCGGAACGGAAGCATCCGCGGCATCGTGCCGAAGACCAATCTGCCGAATTACCGCGAGTTTTATGAAAAACGCCATTTTTCCTCCGGAGGGGGAATCGCGCAGGCGGCCGTCGATTTCGCCGGACAGTCGGAGATCCCCTTCGGAACCGATCTGCTGTTCCGCGCGGGAAAAGAGCTTGCGTTCGGCATTGAGATCTGCGAGGACATGTGGAGCACGATCCCCCCGAGCTCGCACCTTGCGCTCGACGGTGCGCTTCTGATTCTGAATCCCTCGGCAAGCGACGAACTGGTCGGCAAGGCGGACTACCGGCGGGAACTGGTCCGCAACCAGAGCGCGCGCTGCGTGGCGGCCTATGCATATGCTTCCTCCGGCGTCGGGGAATCGACGATGGACACAGTCTGCGGGGGACACTGCATTGCGGCGGAAAACGGCTCGGTGCTTCTGGATTCGCCGCGCTTTCTGCGGGAAGACGCGATTTACTTTACGGACTTCGATCTTGCGCGCCTCCGCGCGGCGCGGCTCTCCGACAGTCCCTACGCGGACAGTGCGGCACGGGACGGAACTCCGGGACGCCGCATTCTGCAGCTCGGCGAACCGCTTGTTCCGGAATTGAGCGACATACAGCGCGAAGTGCCGCGCCTTCCGTTCGTTCCGCAGTCCGATGCCTGCCGCGACGAACGCTGTGCGGAGATTTTCGCCATCCAGTCCGCCGGACTGGCAAAGCGGATCGAGCACACGGGCGCGAAAAAAGCCGTGATCGGCATTTCAGGCGGTCTGGATTCGACCCTCGCGCTGCTGGTCTGCGTCAACACGATGAAACTGCTCGGGCGCCCGATGACGGACACGCTTGCCGTCACGATGCCGGGATTCGGCACGACCGGGCGGACTTACCGCAACGCAGTGAACCTCTGCGGGCTTCTCGGCGTGGAACTCCGCGAAATCGGAATCAAGGAGGCCTGTCTGGAGCACTTCCGCTCGATCGGGCACGATCCGGACGAACACAACGTTGTCTATGAGAACGCGCAGGCGCGCGAACGGACGCAGATCCTGATGGATGTGGCGAATCAGTCAGGCGGCTTTGTCGTCGGCACCGGGGACCTCTCCGAAATCGCGATGGGATGGTGCACCTACAATGCCGACCACATGTCGATGTACGCGGTGAACTGTTCCGTTCCCAAGACCCTGATCCGCTACCTGATCGCATGGGTCGGCGACCGTTCCGAAGCGCCGGTGCGCGACATTCTCCGGGACATCATCGACACGCCGGTAAGCCCGGAACTGCTGCCCGCCGCCCCCGACGGAACAATCCGCCAGAAAACCGAGGACATCATCGGACCCTACGAGATTCACGATTTCTTCCTGTATCACTTCATCAAATACGGCGCGCCGCCCGAGAAGCTGCTCTTTCTGGCGGAACGCGCATTCGGAAACGAGTATCCGGAGACAAAACTGCGGACGTTCCTGCGCACCTTTCTCCGGCGCTTCTTCTCGCAGCAGTTCAAACGGAGCTGCTCGACGGACGGTCCGAAGGTCGGTTCGATCAGTCTTTCCCCGCGCGGGGACTGGCGGATGCCCTCCGACGCGGCCGCGCAGGCATGGAACATCTGACGGGAGACGATCCGATGAAACGGTTCCGGCGGGACAGGCATGAACGCGGACAGGCGATTGCCGAGCTTCTGATCTCGCTTCTTGCCATCGCGGCGGTTCTGCTCGGTGTAATCATGGTGTCCGTCATGGGCATCTCCGGAATCAAGAACATCATCGAAACGCGGACCGAAGCAGAACGGAAAATGACCGCCAACGCGTTCGGCGCGGTCCAGCCGCAGAACATCACCGAATGGATCCATATCCGCCGGAGCGGCAGCGGAAAGGATGCCCAGTTCCTGCAAAAATCACAGAAAGACGGAGACGGCATTCAGTTCACGCAGGACGACGAGGCGGTAACGGCGCAGACAACCGATGGAAAAGTATTCACAGACGAACTGAAATCGACGGATGAGACTTTCTCCACGTCATACCTGGCGTCTACAACTTATGCGCGCAACGCGTTCGACCAGAAACTGGAACTCTCCAACATCTTCATTTCGGCGGCGGACCTGACCTCCGCGCGGAAGACCGTCAACGACCCGCTTTCGGAATATGAGCTCTCCGCCGTGACGCGCGCACTGCGGAAATTCGGAATCAACGCGCAGAACTTCAAAATCGAGGACACCGTGTTCATGCCGCGCAGCAACGTGGATGAATCTGCGGAAAGTGAAAATCCATGACGAAAATCGTTTCTCCCGAACACAAGATCTTTACCGACATCAGCAAAGCATCCGAATGGCGGCAGGCTCTCCGGAAGGCGGGAAAAAAACTTGCGCTCACGAACGGCTGTTTCGACATTCTGCACCGGGGGCATGCCGAATATCTGCTCGCAGCGCGGAATCTGGGCGACGCATTGATCGTGCTTCTGAATGCGGACGCGTCCGTCCGGAAACTGAAGGGTCCCGCCCGCCCGGTCAATGCGGAATACGACCGGGCGTTTCTGCTCGCCTCCCTGGAGTATGTGGATGCGGTTCTGATCTTCGACGGCACGCGCTGCCACCGTGAAATCGCCGCTCTGGAGCCGGATTGTTATGCAAAGGGCGGCGACTATACCGTGGAGACGCTCGACGCGGACGAACGAGCCGCGCTTCAGCAGTCCGGAACGGAAATCCGCTTCATCCAGTTCGTGCCGGGCCTTTCCACAAGCAATACGATCCGGAAAATCAGGGCGGACCGGCTTCCGCCATCCTGACTGAGTGTTCCGCCGCATCGTTCTGCAGGGAAAAGAGGGACCGGGACAACTCCGTCTTTTCCTCCGCTGTTTTCCGGAGACGGATTCATTTTCCTCCATTTTGCGGCAGGGAATTTGACAAAGGCTCTCTTCCATGTTAAGTTTCCTTCCAAAATCAAGGACACCAGACAGATGAAAAAAATACTTGTTTCCGGATTGAATCCGGCATGGCAGAAAACGTTGTTTTTCAGCACGGTGAACCAGGGCGGAGTCAACCGCGCGGCAAAAGCCGAACGCACCGCCTCGGGAAAAGGAATCAATTTTGCAAGAGCCGCGAAAACATGGGGCAAGGCGGAGACGGTCGTCCTGCAGTTCGCGGGGGGCATCACGGGCAAACTTCTCACCGGCGTGCTCGACCGGGAGGAGATCCGGCATTTCACGGCATTCTCCGATGCCGGGACACGGGTCTGCACGACGGTCATCAGCGCAAATCCGCACTCCGTTACGGAACTGATCGAACCTTCCGCGCCCATTCCGGAGGAAACGGTCCGCACACTCTTCGAAATGGGCGTGAAGGCGCTTCCGGAATCCGATGCGCTCGCAGTCTGCGGCACCTATCCTCCGGGCGTTCCCCAGGAGTTCTACGCGTCGCTGATCCGCGAGGCGCGCAAGAGCGGGAAATTCATTCTTCTGGATTCGTTCATGAATGTGGAGCAGTCGCTCCAGGCAGGCGTCTCCCTTCTGAAGGTAAATCTGGAGGAAATCCTCAAACTGACCGCGGAGACGGATATCTTCCGCGCCGTCGGGCGCTGCCGCGAACGCTATCCGCTGGATCTGATCGCGGTCACGGCCGGGCCGGACAGCGCCTGGTTCTTCAACGGAAAAGAGCTCTACCGCCTTTCTCCGTCGCAGATCACTCATGTGGAGAATACGATCGGGGCGGGCGACACCTGCTCCTCGGTCATGCTCTCGGAGATCGTGAACGGAACCGATCCGATGGAGGCCTTCCTTCTCGGGCTGTCCGCCGCCTCGGCAAGCTGCATGACCCCCGTCTGCGCCTTTTATGACAAGAACACGGCGCTGAAACTCCGCGGAACAGCCGGAAAACCCGAGCGCGTCAAAACCTATTGAAAGGATCCCGCATCATGGAGGAAAAAGAACTCGTTCCGGCGGAAACGCAGGCGAATGCGGAACAGCACACGGACTCTGCCGCGAATGCGGAACAGCACACGGACTCTGCCGCGAACGCAAAACGCTCCGGGTGCGCGGGCAGAGGCTGCCTGATCGGTGCACTGGCGGCGCTTCTTGTTCTGGGCGTATCCGGCGCCGCACTGCTTTTCGTGATCGGTCTTCTCGGCATCCTTTCGGAAAAGTTCGGAGACTTCGAATCCAGTGAAACCTCCGCTTTCAAATATGCGTCAGGCAGGAATTTCAAAGAGATTTACGTGGAAGGCTTCGACAGCATTCATACGCAGAACAAAATCGCCGTCATCAACGTCAACGGCGTGATTGTCTCCGAGGACGGAGGCTCGTATTACGACACCGCGGTCTCCTCCTACATCCGGGCGCAGCTGCGCCGGGCGGCATCCGACGCGGCGGTCAAAGCGGTCATCATCAACCTGAACACGCCGGGCGGCGAAGTCACGGCCTCGGACGAGATCTACGAAGAGATTCTGAATGTCCGCACCCGGAAACCGGTCGTCGCCATGATGAACTCCATCGCGGCAAGCGGCGGGTACTACATCGCCGCGGCCTGCCGTCCGATCATCGCCAACAAGCTGACGCTCACCGGAAGCATCGGCGTCATCATCGCGACCTACAACTATCACAAGCTCTTCGAGAAAATCGGGCTTCAGTCGGAGGTCTACACGTCCGGCCCGATGAAGGACATGCTCAACGGCGGACGGGCGAGAACGCCGCAGGAGATCGAGGTCATCCGCAAGCTCGTGAACAACACCTACGACGTGTTTGTGAACATCGTGGCAAAATCGCGCAACATCCCGCCGGAGAAAATAAAGAGCTCCATCATAGGCGACGGCAGGGTCTTCGACGGCGGACAGGCCCTGCAGCTCGGACTGGTCGACAAACTCGGCTACTTCAAGGATGCCGTGGCGGCGGCCGCCGGAATGGCGAAAATCAGCGGATCCTACACCGTCATCCAATACGAGGAGTCCTTCTCCTTCTCCCGGCTTTTCGATTTGCTGAGCGCGAAAACGCGTCCCGTGAACATCTCCCTGCAGGGGGAATCCGCAAATTCATTCCGCCCGCAGCAGGGCAGACTTTATTATCTGCCGCCCAGTTTCTGATGCACGATTTCCGGAAAAGCGTCCTGCAGTCCGCGCTGTGGCTCCGGGACATTTCGCAGGACACGTTTTCATGGTCCGCGGAAAAGCACCGGCTCTTCGGCACATGCCGCCGCGCCTATCTGATCCGCTATTACATCGCACAGGGCGGCTGGGACGCCTCCGCCTCCCCGATCGCACGGAAGGCCTTCACGGAAAAATATCTGCGGACCTTTCCGGCATGGCTGGAGGAGCTGTTTTCCGAATCGCTTTCGGATGCGCTTCTCCAGCTGCGGACCGTCCCGAAACACCGCTATGCGGACGAGCTGATCCATACACTGAAACTGCGCCTCTCCCACCGGATCTTTCTCGCCGAAGCCTTCCTTGCGGAAAAGAGATATCTCGACGATCCGAAGAAACTCTCCTTCTTCGATCTCTATTACCGTACGAGACGTTTTTCCGGCGAACGGCAGATCATCGCGGAATGCAAACAGTTCTTCCGCAAATTCCTCTCCTGTCTTCCCGCTTCGTCGCTGGCGGAGCGGATTCTCCGGACGGATGCGCTTGCGTGGCGCGTCCCTCCGGCATTCCTGCTGATGCACTGCGGAGCGATCCCCGTTTATCTGCGTCCGCGCATTCATGCATTCGATCAGGGAGAAGCCGTTTTCCTCTCCTTCGCGCTCTTTCCCTCGGAAAGCGACCTTCCGCATACCGGATATTCCTGCGGGGAAGCGGATGCCGGCGCGCTTGGCGACTCCCTGTTCGCAAGTTATGCATCGGGGCGCTTCCGCACGGAGCGCGTGACATGTCATGCCGTCATGCAATGCGGACCGGAATTCACGGAAGAAGAGCTGCGCCCCTTCCCCGCCCCGGAAAAGCTGATCCGGGAATCGGCGGCCCGGATGCTGGCGCATCTGCCGTCATCCGCGGATTCCCTGGAGGATTTCCCTCCGGACAGGGAGCCGTCCCGCTGTTCCCGCTGCCGGTTTCAAGGCACATGTTCCTATCTGGAATGCTGAGATTTTCGTAAATCCGGGGTTTGGGGGCTTGACAAATCCCGGATTTAAGCTTTAGTTATAGGACAGGAACGCAACAGACAAACAACAAGGAGAATTGGCCATGGGCGAAGTCATACATGTCACAGCGGAAAATTTCGATGAAGCAACATCAAAAGGCGTCTGCCTGCTGGATTTCTGGGCGGAATGGTGCGGTCCCTGCAAAATGCTCTCCCCGGTTCTGGACCAGGTCGCGGCGGAAATCGGAGACCGGGCGCTGATCCTCAAGGCGAATGTCGACAACGTGCAGCAGCAGACCGTGAAATTCGGAGTCCGCAACATTCCCGCGATCTTCATCCTGAAGGATGGCGCTGTCGTCAAGCAGTTCAACGGCGTCCAGGACAAAGCGACGCTCGTCAAGGCAATTGAAGACGCGCTGGACGCCTGATTTCCCCCGCAGGAAGAAACACATGCCGGGCCGCAAACCCGGCTTTTCTGTATCGTCAGAGGTTATGAAGCTCTCTTTTCCGTCCGGAATCATTCCCCTCCTGAACGGGAGGAAGGTTTACTGCTCCCTCAGCGGCGGCGCGGATTCCCTGGCGCTGCTGCTTTTTCTTGAAGCGGAGAGGGAGAAAGCGCGCTATACTCTGGAGGCAGTTCATTTCGAGCACGGATTCCGGGGCCGCGCCTCAGTCGCCGATGCAGACTTCTGCAGAAAGATCTGTGAAAGGCGCTCGATCCCTCTGGCAGTCTTCCATATCGACGTTCCGCGCAAGCGTATGCGCGGCGAAGGCGACGAAGAGGCTGCGCGGCGAATCCGTCTGGAATACTGGAGAAAAATCGTCTTCAACCCGGAACAATCCCTTGTCGCACTCGGCCATCACGCCGGGGACCGGATCGAAAATGTACTGCTGCGGCTCTTCCGCGGTTCCAATTCGACCGGACTCAGCTCCATGCGGCCCGTGCAGAAAATCGGGCGCATCACGTTCATCCGTCCGTGTCTGGACAACACCCGGACAGACTTGGAAGAATTCCTGCGCGGGCAGCAGATCCTGAAATGGCGGAATGATGCGACCAACCGCTCGACCGTCTACAAACGCAATCTGATCCGGAACCGTCTTCTGCCGGAGATCCGCAGGGCATTTCCGTTCGCCGAAGCGGGCATCCTGCAGTCCGTCCGGACGCTGGACGAGGACGCCGCCTTCCTGGAAGATGCCGCGGATCAGGCTTACGCATCGCTGTCCGCGCTGTCTGCTCCGGAGGACTGGCGCGCTCTGCCCCCGGCCCTGCTCCCGCGCGTGCTGCGGCGCTTTCTCTCCGACAAAGCCGGGTGCGACATTGTCCCGGACTCCCGCCTGATCGAACGCTTCAGAACGACTCTCGCCTGCCCGGACAACGGACGAAGACGCCTGATTCCGATTGCGGGACAGAAGGATTTCCGTCTTGCTGTCCGCGGAGATAAAGTCGAATGCGTGCAGCGATCCGCCCGTCCGCCGCTTCCGGATGCACCCTGGGACATCCGGAAGACAAACCGCCTGGAATTCGGCTCATTCGCGCTCACGGCGGAACTTGTTCCGCCGGAAAATCTCCTGTTCACAACGGACAAGAGCACGGCGTATTTCGATGCGTCGATGCTGGATGCGCCGCTGACCGTCGGAATCTGGAGAGCGGGAGACCGCATGATCCCGTTCGGACGGAAAACTCCCGTCCTGCTGAAAAAACTCTTTTCCGATGCGGGCGCGCCGCCGGAATGGAAACGGACGCTCCCTCTGCTCAGGAACTCCCGCGGCGCAATCCTCTGGGCGCCGTTTGTCAGGAACAGCGCGTTCGCTCCGGTGACACGGGATACAAAACAGGCTGTGAAGTTCCTGGCAGTCCCCCTTCACTGAATCCCGCGCCGGGAAAACAGACGGCGGATTCCTTTTTCAAACTCTGCAAACAGAATCACGGAAAAACCAGTGCAGAGAATCCCGCACCAGAGCGTCCATGGAAGAGGACAGGTGCTGAAGAATGCGCCGCCATACTGCGTAATTGCCGCCTGCAGCGCAAACGTCAGCGCAAACACCCCCAGCATCAGATGATTCCGCCCCAGGTTCCGGAAAACGCTCATTCCGGAAAGTTCCCGGCAGTTGAACGCATTGCAAAGCTGGAATATGACAAACAGAGTGAAAAGCGCCGTGCTTTCCTGCTCCGGGGCCGCGCCGAGAAAATTCCAGCGTTCCTGCGCCAGAAAAACCGCCGCGATGAAACAGCCGTTCAGGAGGATGTTCCGCAGCATCCCGCCGGAAACAATGCTGCTGTCCCGCGCGACAGGGCGGCGTTTCATCAGATCGTCGCGGATCGGCTCAAGCCCGAGCGTCAGCGCGGGCGGACCGTCCATGATGATGTTCACCCAGAGCAGCTGAAGCGCCGTGAACGGTGTTTTGAATCCCAGCAGGATCGAGGCGAGAACCACCAGAACGGAAGAAAGGTTGACCGTCAGCTGGAACTGAATGAACCGCTGGAAGTTTTCGTAAATGCCGCGCCCCCACTGCACCGCGCGGACAATCGTCGAAAAGGAGTCGTCAAGCAGCACAATGTCACTCGCCTCCTTGGAAACCTCCGTGCCGGTGATTCCCATCGCCACGCCTACGTCGGCGTTTTTGATCGCCGGCGCATCATTGATCCCGTCCCCGGTCACGGCGACCACGTTGCCCAGCTTCTTCAGAGTATTGACCACCCGCATCTTGACCAGGGGAGTGCTCCTTGCGATCACGCGCACGCGCGACAGCGCATCGGCGAATTCCCGGTCGGAAAGATGTTCCAGACTTCCCGCATCGACCGCTCCATGCGAAGCGTCAAGCAGATTCAGTTCGCCGGCGATTGCGGATGCTGTCGCAAGATTGTCGCCGGTCAGAATCTTCAGGTCGATTCCGGCATTCCGGCATCGTTTCACCGCGGCGGGCACATCCGCGCGAAGCGGATCGGAAATCACGGCGAAACCGTCAAAACGGAAATTCCTCTCAATTTCAGTCCTGCGGCAGGCATATCCCTCCATCTCCGGCAGCTCCCGGTGCGCAAACGCCAGGACACGGCCGGCCTTGTTCTGAAAATCTCCGATCCGCCTCTCGACGGCCTGTCTTTCCGCCGGAGGCATGTCGCACATGGCAAGAATCTTTTCAGGCCCGCCCTTGGCATAGGCACGGACGCCGTCCGGACGCTTCAGCACGGTAACCATCCGTTTGGTCTCGGAGGAAAAAGGAAAAACATGCAGGATTTCCGCCCGCGCGCGGAGCGAAGCATATTGCACGCCCCCCTCGTGCGCAGCGGCAAGCAGCGCGCATTCCGTCGGATTGCCGATGAAACGCGGAGGCATGTCTTCGCGGAAATACACCTCGGCGGTGGAATTGATGCAGAAGTTCTCCGTCAGAAACTCGTTTTTCAAATCGCGGGGAGCCGAAAGGACTCCCCCGGAACAAACGTCCGTCACTGTCATCCGGTTCTGCGTCAGCGTCCCGGTTTTGTCCGAACAGATCACATTGATGCAGCCGATCGTCTCGCAGGCGATCATTTTCCGGACAAGCGTGTTCTGCTTCGACATCCGGATGATGGTAATTGCGAGCGAAACGGCAACAATCGTCGGCAGTCCTTCCGGCACTGCCGCGACAATCAGGACAATGCTGGTGATGAAGGCGTTTGAAACCGTGTCCAGCGAGGCGGTTCCGTTCCAGAGAAACTGCACAAGCTGAATGGCGAAAACGGCGCCCGCCGCAAGGGATCCGAGAACGGCAATCCTCCTGCCGAGTTTCGCCATTTTCTCCTGCAGCGGGGTGTCGCTCTTTTCCACGGAGGCCAGTTCCCCGGCGATCCGGCCGAATTCCGTCCGGTCTCCGACCGCACTCACAATCATCCGGGCATGTCCGCCGGTGATGAAAGTGCCGGAGTAAAGCATGTTGCGCCGCTCGGCCAGCGGAATGCCCGCGCAGTCAAACACGGCACGGGCATCCTTGTCCGCGGGGACACTTTCGCCGGTCAGCGCCGATTCGTCCGCGCTGAGGTCCATGCTGGAAAGGAGACGCCCGTCCGCAGGCAGCTTGTCGCCGGTCTCCACGCTCAGAATATCCCCGACGACCACCTCATGCCGGGGAATCAGCACAAATTCGCCGCCGCGAAGCGCCTTGACCGGCGTCTCCTCGCGGATTCTGTTCAATGCCTCGAACGCCTTTGCGCTCCTGCCCTCCATAATCACGGTGATTGCAACGGAAAGGAGAATCGCGGCGAAAATACCGGCGCATTCCAGGAAATTCGCCTCCCCTCCGGAACAGGCGCGCGCCGCATTGACACCGAGCGCAATCAAAGCTGCAAAAATCAGCATCAGCAGCATCGGTTCGCAGGCCGCGGCAAAAATCCGTTTCCATAATGGTTCCGGCTTTTTCCCTGTAAACGCGTTGACGCCGTAAAGACGGCGGTTCTCCGCGACCTGTTCCGGCCGCAGACCGGCCGCCTCCTCCGTTCCGAACCGCAGGAGAACCTCCCGCGGCGACTCCATGAACACCTCTTTCATTCCGCCTCCCGCTTCCGTGCAAAAAGAAAACCCGCCTTCTCCGGGAAAGGGGGAACACGGGCCATAAAAAAAAGACTCTGTGTACAACCATCCCGGTCATACATGAGTCTCATTGTTTCAGGCAAGCCAGGCCGCAACGGGCCGGTATGTTGACTTGCCGCGCGCGAGAGGCGCGCCAACTACTCCCTCATGGGGCATCCTCAAAAACTTTTCCGTAACATAATCCGCCGCCGGGAAAAGTCAAATCACATTCCGGCGGAAAATGCAAAATTCAATGAACCGCCCCGGTGCAGAATATGCGTTCGAATCGGAAATTACGCCTCCGGCTGCCAGCTTATTCAGCAGGATCGGAGCAGGGGCTCGCCGGAGAGCACGAAGCATTTCTGCGATGCAGCGCATCGCGGTATGACCCGATTTTTTTCAATCAAAAAGACTCGGCTGCCAGCACTTCCGGAGTCTGATCTTCGAAGGGCGGCGTTTCGCTTTCGGAAGACGGAAATTCTCGGTGATTCCGCATGCCCGGCGCGCCTCGGCCCAGCTTCCGCCGCCGAGCTTCTTCATGCCGTAGGCGAGCAGATACTGATGATTTTTCCGGATATTGGAATACGCCATATCCTCGCCGCTCCGGTAGAGCCGTATGATCTCCATACGGATCTGCTCTTCGGTCATACTCCGGCGCATGCGGATTTTCGCATAGTCCAGACCGGCGGCCTGAATCGCCTTGCCCCAGGATTTGAAATGATGAACCGCCGCCATATACAAGGATTTGCAGTTGTTCTGCACGTATTGACTGGAAAGCTGATCGCCGGATTTACTTTTTCTGCGGATCGTCTGCACAATTCTCATCCGGGTCCAGACTTTGTATTTCCGGATCGCATTGTAATCCAGTCCCGCCGCGGTGATCGCATTTCCCCAGGAACCGAAAATCCGTTCCGCCGCCGCATAGATGCTGGGATGATTCGTGGAATAATAGTGGGAATTCAAAGGTTCTTTTCCATTGCTGGAAAGGATATACTCCCGGATCATTTCCGGGGTCCATATTCTTTTAAACATGCGTCATGATCCTGTAAGAATTAATTGAATTGTAACATGGCATCAGGAATAATTTAACGCCCGGATTAAAAAAAATCAAACTCCAAACCGACATTTCTCTGTTTTTTTCAGCTCTTTCCTTTTCAACTCCAATATGTTAATCCATACGGGAGGCCGTTAAACAACCCTATCATTCCGCGTTGTGCAATACCATAAACAATTCAAGTATCCCGTGATGGAGAAATCCGCTGCGCGCATCTCTGCCGGAGAATCAGATTCCTCCGGCAGAAGCCTTGCATTCCGTCTCCGGGCAAGTGACAACCAGCGCTGTGCACTGGCCGGAATATTTCAGGGAAAGGATTTCTCATCATGAAAATCAGCATCCCGCCATGATTTCTTCCATGCATGATCCGTTCCGGACGCTTGTCCGCCTTCGGCATTACTTCCGGATGGCGGCGCGGGATCTGCAGCGGCATCCCGGAAATCAGTCCGTCAGGTAAAAGTCCGGAAAATCCTGCTCAGCGATTCCGTTTCCGATGGCAGACCGCCTCGGCATAGGCAGGAAGTTTCTGTTCGGAAATCACTTTGTCAAACAGGTTCAGGGGGGCAATGGAAAAGAGTCCGCTTTTCCCGAACTTGGCACTGTTCAGGAGGAGGTAGTTTGTTCTCGAAAGCTCCAGCATCCGGTGGAGAAAGAAGGTATGGTTCTCATGCCGGGAGAATACGCCGGCTTCCGTAATTCCGACGCCGGAAATGAAGGATTTGTCGATCTTCAGATATTCCAGCTCGCGCATTGCGGCCTGCCCGAGAAAGGCGTTGAGCTGAAGATCGAAGTTGCCGCCGAGCGCGACAAGAAAATAGTTTGCGGGAAAATTCGTGAACTCCTGAATAATCAGCACGGAGTTGGTAATGATCGTCAGATTTGCGAATGAGGATTTTTCCAGCATGCGCGCAAGATAATAAACGGTCGTGGAGGAGTCGAGGAAAATGATGTCGCCGTCGGAGATTTCGCGCATGGCCTTCCGCGCAATCGCCTCTTTCGCGGGCATGTCGATATTCATGCGGTCGCGGTAATGGGACGGCATGATGTCCTTGGGAAGAGAAGGGGCCTGCGCGGAGGAGAGCGAAGCGACGCCTCCGTGAACTTTGCGGATTCTGCCGTCGCGGACAAGCGCGGCAACATCCCTGTGGATCGTCGCCTGGGAGACATGAAATTTTTCCATCAGTTCCGCAAGCGAGCAGAATCTGTGTTTTTCAATGTATTCCACGATTTCAAATGCGCGCAGACTTTTCATCGCATCTCCGTCCCGTCCTGATGATTCAGAACGGCAATATACACAGCCAAACGGCGCTTGTCAATGCATCCGCCGCCGTCTTCCATTTTTTTTTCATCCCGGCTTGACTTCCCGGCAATCAAAACTATTTTTCAGGCATCGTCATCACACCAATGAAGGGATACGATTATGACTCCTTATATTGAATCGCTCCGGAAAAGGACTTTTCTTCCCGCATTCGCCGTCATCGCAGTTCTATACCTGATTCTGTTCGCCGTGATCCTGCCCCGCGACTCGGTCTGGATCAGCGACGAAGGCAACCGTGTCAATGCGGTGCGTTCCTATGCGGAAACCGGGAAACCGTATCTTCCGGATCCGCTCGCAGGCCTCCGGCAGGTTCCGGAAGAAGGGCTGCGCGCCTATCCGCCACCTTATTTTGTGCAGAACAGGGAGGGGAAATGGCGTTCGGCCTACACCGCATTTTTCCCGTGGACAGCCAGCTTCCCTTATCGTGCGGCAGGACAGCTCGGACTGATCCTGATTCCGATCGCCGGCGGGTTGCTTTCCATTCTGCTGGCGGGGGAGATCGCGAAAAACCTGGGCATGAATGACAGAAGGGCTTCATGCGTCATGCTGCTCTGCGCCTTCGGCACGCCGTTTCTGTTCTATTCCGGTGTGATTCTGGAGCCCACGGCAGCCGCATTCTTCGCCACCCTTGGGATCTGGCTTGCGCTCAAAGGGGCGGATTCCCGGAAGGAGTTGTTGTTTCTCTTCTGCGCCGGAATCGCCTGCGGGGTCTCCACTCTGTTCCGCGAGGAAGGTTTCATCCTGACGGCGGCAGTCATGCTCGCTCTGGCGGTCACGCGTTTCTCATGGAAACGCGCTGCCGCTTTCGCCGTCGGCGCGCTGCTTGTGCTTGTGCCGCTCTTGATCTTCAACTATGCGGACTCCGGTTCGATCTTCGGGATGCATGCGGCGGTCTATTCCGAACTGGGCACGGTCCGCAGGAATCCGTTTTTGATCGCGAAACTGCGCGACTACAGCATGTATCTGACACTTCTTTGCATGCCGCTTCCGGTACTGAACAGCCTGCCGGCAATTCTGCTTGTCGCGGGGGGAATCTTCTGCTCCTTCCGGAAAACGGCGAGGTATGCAGAAGTCATTTTCTATCCGCTGATCGTCCTGGCCTGCCTCTTCAGTACAATTTACAACCTTGCGGCCAACGACAGCGGACGCTTCATCCATCAATCCCTCCTGGACCATCTTCCTCTCATTGCCGCCTGCATCTTCTCCCTGCCGCTTCTGTTCCGGAACAACGACCGGAACGTGCGTTTCCTTGCCTGGAGCACAGCCGCTGTCATTCTTGCGACGCCCTTGTTTCTGAACGAAGAGCATGTGGGGATTTTCTGGGGAGGACGCCATTTCATGACCGTGATTCCCGCCATCTGCGTTCTGACGGTCCATCTGCTCGCCTCGAATCGGCTGTCCCGGGCGGCAAAATACGGTGTCTGCGCCTTGATCTCGGCTGCCGTCGCCGCCAACGCGGCGGGATACGGATTTCTGCTCTGCAAAAAAAGATTTTCGGCGGAACTGGTCAAGGCTCTGGACAAACCGGAAATCCAGACCATTGTGACGGATGTGTTCTGGCTGCCGGAAGAACTGGCGTGGCTGCCGCGGGACAAACGGGTCATTTTCATGACAGGAAGCAATTCGATTGAACGGGCCGCCGCACTCTTCCGCGCAAACGGCATTACGGAATTTCATCCTGTCCTCGGATTGTATTTCCGCGTTCTGAGCAATGAATCCGTCGCCCGGGTATTCGAAACAAACCGGACGCTTCCAGGAAAACTTTTCCGGAACGACCGCCTGAAGATGTTTACGCTCCAGATCTTCCATGTTTCGCTTGTTCCGCATCCGCCGGAAACTGCAAAGAAGTGAAAACGGATTGACATTCGGCCGTTCACGGCGTATATTGAGAGGTGAAAATTTTACAATGGGAAAGGTCTTGAAATGGAAATTTCTGTAAGCAGATCGAAAATATCGGGTCAGGTGGAGATTCCCGGCTCCAAATCGCACACCATCCGCGCCATTGTGCTGGCCTCGCTGGCGAAAGGCACGTCGACAATCAAAGCGCCCCTGGTTTCAGCGGATACGGTCTCCTGTCTTCAGGCCGCATCGATTCTGGGCGCGTGGATCAAGCGCGGCGACGATACGATCTGGCGGATTTCCGGCACGGGAGGCAAGTTCCTTCAGCCGGCGAAGACCATCAACATGGGCAACTCGGGAACCGGCCTGAGACTCTTTACATCGCTTGCGGCGCGTGCGGATTTCCCGATCGCGTTCGACGGCGACGAATCGCTCCGCTCGCGTCCGATGGCGTCGCTTCTTGCAGCCCTCCGGACCATGGGTGCGAAAGTGGAGTCCGCCAACGGCAAATGCCCGTTCTCCGTAACAGGACCGATTGACGGCGCGGAGGTCACGATCGAAGGCAAGACCTCGCAGTTTCTCTCTTCGCTGCTGTTTGCCGCGCCGCTGCTGGAGAATGACACGCTCATCCATGTGGAAAATCTGAATGAGCAGCCTTATGTCATGATTACGCTGGAATGGCTGGACCGGGAAGGAATCCGCTATGAAGCGGCCAAGGATCTTTCCACGATCCGGGTATTCGGCTCGCAGCAGTACAGCCCGTTTTCCGTGCGCATTCCGGTGGACTTCTCAACCGCCTCGTTTCCGCTTGTCGCGGCGGCCGTCACGAAGGGCGAAGTCCAGATTCCGAACCTGGACTTCAAGGACGCCCAGGGAGACAAAATGATCTTCGATTACATGGCGGGAATGGGAGTCGGGATTGAAACGCGCGACAACATCACCACGGTCAAAGGACCGGAAAAACTGAAAGCTTTCGACATTGATCTCAATGCGACGCCGGACGCTCTGCCGATTCTGGCGGTCGCGGGCGCCTGCGCGGAAGGAACCAGTTATCTGCGGAACGTCCCCCAGGCGCGCCTCAAGGAAACGGACCGGATTTTCTGCATGGCCGCGGAACTGCGCAAGATGGGAGTTCAGGTGGAGGAGTTCCATGACGGAATGGCGATCACAGGGACAAAACTGAAGGGCTCCTCCGAGCTCGACAGCCACAAGGATCACCGCATCGCCATGGCGCTTGCCATCGCCGCGATGGCCGCGGACGGGGAATCCGTCATCCGCGATGCGGAATGCGCGAACGTGACCTATCCGGATTTCATCCGGGATTTCCGGAATCTCGGCGCGAAAATCGAGGAATTCACGGTCTGACCCATACCGTCTTCCCCGGGAGGCGCAGAAGCTTCCCGCGGGAACACGCGACCGGCCGCCCGCCTCTGCGGGGAAACGGCTTCCGGCAGGTATCCTCCGCATTGCCGGAGGAAACTTTCCCGTCCCCCGGAAAACGGCTTGAAAGTTTCCTCCGGCAATGCTATGATACAGGACGACAAACGGAGATTTTCTCATGCCGTATCTGGAATACGACGATCACGGGACAATGAAGCAAATTGATCTGGCCGGCGACCGGGAGACATTCATCGGACGCGACCGGCAGTGCCATATCTGTCTGGAAGGCGTCCCGCAGGTCAGCCGCCGCCACTGCGCGGTGTATTTCAACACCAACCTGAACGCCTACGCTCTGGCCGACATGCATTCCACAAACGGGACGCGTCTCAACGGGGTCCGGATCAATCAGAAGGACGTGACGCTTGCCGACGGAGACACGATTCAGGTCGGAGCCATGACCTTCATATTCCGGGGAGCAACGGAGCAGCCGGATGTGAAGCTGGTCGATCCCCTCAACATGGACCCGCTATCCTATGCGCCTGTGATCCCGTCGCTCGCGCCGGGCATGCAGAAGAATTTCAGCGGCAATCTGCCGCCGGGCACTCCGATGGACGGAATGGTTGTGGCGGCACTGCTCTCGGCATGCGACGAATCCGTGCATTACCTCCTGACCAGACACGACTCCGAACAGCGCGGCACGATGAAAATCTTCAAAACCCCCCAGAGCGATCCCATGGTCAGACGGGAATTTTCCGGGATCATCGGAGGCTTTCAGGGCACCCGGCTTCCCAAATCCCTCCTTCCCTACACCGGCGGCGGAGTGCGCGGCGGGGAATACTGCTATTACACAACGGACTTTCAGGAATATCCCTCGCTCGCGACCATGATCTCCGCACGCGCGCCCATTGAGGAAAAACGGGCGCTCGCCCTTGTTTATTCCATTGCGGAAATCCTCGACGACGCCAACCGGAGCGATATTTTTCACGGAAATCTGAAGCCGTCCAAAATTCTCTATTCCCAGAAAGGCTCCCTGCTGATCGGATACGGCCTGGCGGAATGGCTCAGAAAACATACAAAAAGCAATTTCAGGCAGCGTCCCGAATGGTATGCCAGCCCCGAATACAATTCCGGAGAGGCGCTCACCTGGAAATCCGACATGTACTCGCTCGGCATCATCTTCTACCAGATTCTGACCGGCGTGCTGCCGTTCCGGGCGGATACGGAACAGGAACTTGTCCGCATGCATGCGGAAGAGCCTCTTCCATTCATCAAAGACCGCAACGAAAACGTGAAAGTCACCAGCGTCACGGAAGGCGTCATCCGCAGGATGACGATGAAAAATCCGAAAAACCGTTATTCCTCCTGGAATGAGATTCTGTTCCAGCTGAAGAAGGCGAACTCCCTGCTCGAAGAAAAAGACAAACAGTCATCTTAATCCATTCAACACAGGAAACAACAGGCCATGAGCAACATTCAGCACCTCAACATTCCCCCGGAAAACCATGTCAAAGTCCTTGACGGCCAGGGGTGGGTCGGACTGATCGACCATCTCGGATCGGAAGCAACCATCGTCAATGCCGCGCGCGTCTCCTTCGGCAAGCTCAAGAAGGAGATCGACGAACGCGACGTGACACTTCTGCATTACCTGATCGACAACAAACACACCAGTCCGCTGGAACATCTGGTCTTCACCTTCAGCATTCACTGCCCGCTCTTCATCCGGGGGCAGTGGCACCGCCACCGGACCTGGTCCTACAATGAAATCTCCCGCAGATACACCGAGGTGGATCTGGAGTTCTATACGCCGCCGAAACTCCGCAGACAGGCGGAAACCAACCGCCAGGCGTCCGTGGACAGCCCGGATTTTGAAGACGAAGCGCTCCGGAAACAGATCCGCGCGCACAACGAACAGTCCCTTGCGCTTTACAACAGTCTGCTCGAAGCCGGGGTCTGCCGCGAGCAGGCGCGCGGCGTCCTCCCCCAGAACATGATGGTGACCTTCTGGGGCACCGTCAATCTGAACAATCTGCTTCATTTTCTGGAACTGCGCGACAGCGAACACGCCCAGTGGGAGATCCGCGAGTATGCCAAGGCGATCAAAAAGCTCATCAGGCCGGTCATCCCGAATGTAGCCTCCTACTTTGCACAGCGCGGTCAGGCATGGGAATGAAGCATTTCGACGCATTGCGCGAAGCCGCGGCGGAGATTTCCGATCTTCATGCCGCCATGGCGCTGCTGGAATGGGATCAGCAGACCTTCATGCCGCACAACTCCGCCGCCGACCGTTCGGAGCAGATCGGCACGCTGGCAAAGCTCATCCATGAAAAATCCTCCGCCAAAACCTTCGGGAAACTGATTGAAAAAGCCTCGAAGGAAACTGCGAATCTGCCGCCGGACGCCTTTGAATCCCGCCTCTGCCGCAGACTCCGGCGCGAATTCGGCAAAACATCGCGTGTGCCGGCTTCCCTGGCTGCGAAAATCGCAGGAACCGCGGCAAAAGCGCACCGCGCATGGGCGGAAGCGCGGGAAAAATCCGATTTCTCCGTCTTTCAGCCGTATCTGGCGCAGCTGATCGACCTGAGGAGAAGATATGCCGGATATTTCCAGCCCTCCGGGGATATCTACGACCCGCTGCTTGACAACTTCGAAGAGGGATGCACTGTCGCAAAAATCGATCCGATCTTCACTTCGCTGCGGGAAAAACAGTGCGCGCTGCTCCGGAAAATCGCCGCCGGCACTCAGGTGGACGACACGTTCCTTCATACGGAATACGATCCCGCCAGACAGCTTGCCTTCGTAAATGAAGTCATCACGCGGATGGGTTACGATTTCACGCGCGGCAGACAGGACATGAGCGAACATCCCTTTACAACAAGCTTCGGTCTGAATGACGTGCGCATCACGACCAAAGTGTTTGCAAAGCTTCCGGTCTCCTGCCTTCTGAGCAGCGTTCACGAGTGCGGGCATGCCCTTTACGAACTGGGCATCGACAAGAAACTGAACCGGACTCCGCTTGCGGAAGGAGCGTCGTTCGCATTTCATGAATCCCAGTCGCGTCTCTGGGAGAACTTTGTGGCCCGGTCGCATGATTTCTGGACGTTCTTCTATCCGAAGCTCCGGGAGCTTTTCCCGGCACAGCTTGCCGATGTGCCGCTGGAAGCATTTTACCGCGCGGTCAACAAGGTCGAGCCCTCCCTGATCCGCACCGAGGCGGACGAAGCAACCTACAATCTGCATATCATGCTGCGCTATGAGATGGAAAAGGACATGCTGAACGGCAGAATCGAAGTTGCGGACATTCCCGGGACATGGAACAGGAAATCCCTTGAATATCTCGGAATCGAACCGGAGAACGATGCGCAGGGCGTACTGCAGGACATTCACTGGTCGATGGGCGAGTTCGGTTATTTCCCGACCTATGCGCTCGGCAATCTGATCGCCGCGCAGATCTGGACCCGCGCGGAACGGGAACTTCCCGGCCTGGGGGAATCCATTCGCGAAGGCGATTTCTCCCCGCTCCTGGGCTTCCTCCGGAAGAACCTGCACGTCTACGGCGCGAAATTCACGCCTGCGGAAACGCTGCGTCTCTCGACCGGATGCAGCAGAATCGACCCGGACTGCTTCATGGGGATTCTGGAAAGAAAATACGCCGCAATCTACGGATTCCGGGCGGAATAGGGCGCGAATCTTCCCGGATGCGCACCCCGGAGATCAAACCACGGGACGGAACAATGCGCGCCCGTGGATCATGTCCAGGGAATCCAGAACCAGATAGATGAAATCGCCGACGCGGTATTCCGCATGTCCGCGCGAAGCACGGAGTTTCCGCGCCTTCCGGTTGTAGTTCATGCCGCCCGCCAGGTATTTCGCCGGGACAAAGCCGTAAATCCCGAGATCGGTGATATCGCAGAGAAGCCCGCCGGAACTCACCTTCGAGATCACGCCCTCGTATGCCGCGGGCTGTCCGCCCTCAACGCCGCACATTCGCAAATAGTGGATCTTCAGGCGGTCGTTCGCCTCGAAATAGGCTTCATCGTTCTTCTCCTCGCGGATACTGCACTCGGAGGCGACCGAAGCCATGAACTTCCGGGATTTCAGCGTCTTTCCCGTGTCGGCCGCCCAGAGCTGACGATGCACGATCAGGTCCGGATAACGGCGGATCGGGCTCGTGAAATGGGCGTATCGGTATTTTCCGAGCCCGTAATGGAGCGCATTCTCCTCCAGATATGAGGCTCGAGGCAGAGAACGCAGGAAATTGGAGATGACGACGGACTTGCGGTGATCGGACGGCAGATGTTCCAGAAAAGCGCAGCAGTTCGCGCGGTTCGTCAGATCGCCGGTGCGGAGCCGGAAGGTTTTCTCCATAAAAAAGGAAAATTCGTCGATCTTTCCGGGATCCGGCTCCGGATGCACCCGGAAAATGCCGGGAATTTTCCGTTCGATCAGCTCCTCTGCGACAGCGGAGTTTGCGGCAAGCATGCACTCCTCGACAATCTGGTCGGCCTCGCGCTGGACTTTGCGCTCGATTCCGGTGATCCGTCCCGCGCTCTCGTCGCAGAGCACGCGGATCTCGGTGGTTTCAATCGGAAGGAACTGTTCGGTTTCCGCGCGCAGGCGCCGCATCTTCCGCGTGATGTCGATGAGTCTGGAGAGATTGCGCCGGAGGGGCGTTTTCCACTCCTTCGGCGCGGACTCCGGATCGGTGATGAACGCCTGCACCTGATCGTAGTTCAGACGGTATTTCACATGAATCAGCGAGTGGCAGCGTTCGGATTTCAGGATTCTGCCGTCGGACTCCCGGATCGTGAACAGGATCGAATGCGCCTGGGAGTCGCGGTTCGCCCTGAGGCTGATTTTCGAGGTCAGCGCTTTCGGGAGCATCGGAAGGAACATTCCCGGCAGATAGGAGGAAAACGAACGGCGGAACGCCTCGCGGTCGAACTTTGTCCCCGCGCGCACCCATGCAGCGACGTCGGAGATATGGACGCCGAGCAGAACTTCGCCTTTCCGTTCGCCCTTGCCGACGGAGACGGCGTCGTCGAAATCCTTGGCATCATGGGGGTCGATCGTAAGACAGACAAGTTTCGTCAGATCGCGCCGCTCAATTTCAAGGGGCCGGATTTTCTCCGCCGCGGCGTCGTCCGCCTCCGTGTAGGGAGGGGGGAGCTGAAACTCGGAAGCGACGGCGCGCAGATCGCCGGCAATCTCCCCTGCCCGCCCGAGATTCTCCTCGACGGTTCCGCGCAGGCGTTCCGTGTGTTTCGGACCGTTGTCCAGGAGACGGACACGAACCCAGTCGCCGCGTTTCGCCCCCTTGAGCGAGCCGGTCAGCTTGATGTCCGCGAGAAAATGGCTGTCCAGCGGCTTGAGCATCCGTTCGGAAACGATGCTGCCGGTCACGAAGCGGCGGTTCCGTTCGGCAATCCCGACAATGCGCCCGACGGGCCCGCGCTCGTCGCGGTTTTCATCGGTGATTTCAACCTTGACGCTGTCGCCGTGGAGAGCGCCGTGAATGTCTTTCGGGGGAATGAAAATATCCTTTCCGGAGGCATCGTAAGGCGTGACAAAGCCAAACCCCGCGGGATTCGCACAGAATGTTCCGCCGACGATCCGTCGCGCCGCCGCCTTCCGGGAGCGGCACTCTTTCCCTCCGTCTCGATTTTTTCTTTTCACACCCATTTCCCACCCTCCTTGTGACTGAACTTCCGCCGTGCGGACAGGGCTTCCGGGAAAGCGTCCGGAACGGCTGATTTCCTTTTCCGGCCAATATGCCTCCATATTCCGCGAAATTCAAATGAAAAACATTGCGGAATGAGAGTTTCCGTGTTATTTTATACCGGAAGAAAAATTTTTCAATTTGCGAGGTGCACGATATGGGAACTGCAAGGAAACCGACGGTTTCGCTTTTCCGGAAGATGAAAAACGAAGGGAAGAAAATTGTAATGCTGACCGCGTATGACGCGCCGACGGCAAAACTGGCGCAGGAGTGCGGCATCGATATCATTCTCGTAGGAGATTCGCTCGGAATGGCGGTGCTCGGATACGCAAGCACGCTTCCGGTCACGCTGGAGCAGTCGCTGCATCACTGCGCGGCGGTCCGCCGGGGCGCGCCGGACGCGTTCATCGTCGGGGACATGCCGTTCATGACCTGCCACGCGAGTGAAAGCGAAGCGCTCAAAAACGCCGCGCGCTATCTTCAGGAGGCTGGCTGCGACGCGGTCAAGATCGAAGGCGACGCCGCGCTTGCGCCGACCGTCGAGCGGATGGTTCACGCGGGCATTCCCGTCATGGGGCATATCGGGCTCCTTCCCCAGCACATCAAGACCTCCGGCGTCTACCGCGTCACGGGGCGCGGCGAAGAGGAGGCGGAACGCATCATCGCCGACGCGAAGGCGATGGAGGCGGCGGGCGTTTTCGCCATGGTTCTCGAATGCATGCCCGCCGAACTGGGGAAACGGATCACGGAAGCCGTCGGCGTTCCGACGATCGGAATCGGCGCGGGCGTGCACTGTTCCGGACAGGTCCAGGTCGTCAACGACCTGCTCGGGCTCTTCACGGATTTCCAGCCGAAGCACTCGAAACGCTACGCGAATCTGACGGAGGAGATCCGCCGCGCGTTCACGGAATACGCCGCCGATGTCCGCGACCGGAGATTCCCGGGACCGGAAAACTCCTTCTGAAGCATCGGAGAAGCGCGGGGCGCATGTTTGAAGTTTTTTTTGCGGAACTCCATTTGCATGAATCCCGGATTTGTGTTAGATTAACGACTGGAAAAACTATACTCAAGGAAAGGAACTCCCATGGCAATCCATCCAACCGCTGTAGTCTCTCCGAACGCGGAGATCGGGAAAAACGTTGAGATCGGGCCTTACGCCATCATTGACGACGATGTCAGAATCGGCGACGACTGCTTCATCGATGCGCATGTCAAAATCGGGCAGTACACCACAATCGGCCCCCGCTGCAGGATCTATTTCGGCGCGTTCGTCGGCGCGGAGCCGCAGGACCACCGTTTCTACAAGGGTATCCAGTCCTACACGGAGATCGGATCGGACACCGTGATCCGGGAATATGTGACAATTCACCGTCCGCCGTTCGAATTCCTCAAGACGACGATCGGAAACCATGTGCTGCTGATGGCGTTCGTCCACCTGGGGCATGACGTGATTATCGGCGACAGGGTCACCATCGCAAACAACACGGCGCTTTCCGGCCATGTGCAGGTCGGTCCCGGCGCGGTCATCAGCGGCTTTGTCCTGGTGCATCAGTTCTGCCGGATCGGAGCGCTCGCCATGATCGGGCCGACGGCGCGCATCGGACAGGACATTCCGCCCTTCTGCATGCTCCGGGAAACCAATTTCATCACGGGCCCCAACACCATCGGCCTCCGCAGGGCGGGCATGAGCAACGAACAGCGTCTGGCGATCCGCAAGGCGATCCGCACCTTCTTCTTCGAGGGACTCAACGCAAAAAATGCCCTGGAGCAGATTGAACGCGAGGAAAAACTTCTTCCGGAAGTCCGCATGTTCGTGAACTTCATCAAGGAATCGCACCGCGGCATCATGCCGGGCAATCCGAAGTTCGTCGGAATTTCCGAGGAACAGCGCGAACTGATCGAATCGCAGACGACATAATTGCGCGGAATTCAATTTTTCCCCAGAAAAAGGCAAACGCAGTCAGCCGGGCGCGGGAGTACCGCACGGCAAACGGAAAGCGTGTGAGGGCGCACAGCTCTCACACGCTTGTAATATTTTCAGCCTGCACGGTTTCGTGCAGGCATTTTCCATGTCACCTGCCGGAAACAGGAGCCGAGCTCAGAAGACAATGTTGTCAATCAGGCGTGTCGTGCCGAACCAGGCGGCGAGCGCGATCATGAGCGGCTTCTCCCCCTTTACCGGACACGGTTCCAGATCCTCCGCGTCCACCGATTCCACGTAATCGACTTTGCCGCCTGCGGCCTCGATCTCCTTCGAAATGAATGCGGTGAGCTTTGCCGTATCCTTTTCTCCGGCTTCCGCCATCGCCTTTGCGGCGCGAAGGGAACGCGAAAGGACCAGCGCCCGTCCGCGTTCCTCCGGAGAAAGGTATTTGTTGCGCGAGCTTTTCGCCAGTCCGTCCGCTTCGCGTACAATCGGCGCAATCACCATCCGGATCGGGAAATTGAGATCGCGCACCATGCGCTTCAGGACGCGCGCCTGCTGGGCGTCCTTCTGACCGAACACGGCAATGTCCGGGAGCGTCGCATTGAACAGCTTCGCCACGACCGTCGTGACGCCGTTGAAATGGGTCGGACGGGTTTTTGCGCAAAGTCCTTTGGAGAGTTTGCTCTCCACGACCATGCAGGTGACCGGAGCCGGATACATCTCCGTGACGGTCGGCGCAAACACGGCATCCGCGTTCTTTTCCCGGAGCAGCGCGGCGTCATGCTCGAAATCGCGCGGATAACTGTCGAAATCCTCGTTCGGCGCGAACTGGATCGGATTGACGAAAATCGTCACGACAACGGCGTCCGCCCCCGCGGCGCGCGCAGCGTCGATGAGCGAGAGATGCCCTTCATGAAGGAATCCCATTGTGGGAACAACCGCGACGGTTTTTCCCTCTTTTTTCCGGTCCATGGACCACTTCTGCATTTCCCTTATGGTTCTGATGATCTGCATTTCAACTCAGTACTCTTTTCCTGTTCTTGCCGCGACGCTCTTTTCATAGGCGTCGAGGTCGTCAATTTGAATTTGCGCGACACCCGTTTCCATGGCGGCCATCGCAACGTATTTCGCCACGCGGGGCACCACGCGGAAGTCGAACGGTTTCGGAATGACAAAAGTGTTCTTGAGCGGAATTTCGCCGTCGAACATGCCGTTTGCAGCATCCTCCGGATAGGCTTCGCAGAGAATCTTCCGGATGGAGGCGGGCATCGGTTCGCAGACGATTTCGGCAAGCGCGCGGGAGGCCGCCAGCTTCATCGCCTCGTTGATGTCCGTTGCGCGGACATCCAGCGCGCCGCGGAAAATGCCGGGGAACCCGAGGACGTTGTTGACCTGGTTCGGGAAGTCGGAGCGTCCGGTTCCGACGACGGCGGCGCCCGCCGCAAGCGCTTCGTCCGGAAAGATTTCCGGTTCCGGGTTCGCCATGGCGAAGACAACCGCGCCCGGCGCCATGCCGGCGACCATTTCGCGCGTCAGTGCTTTCGCCACGGAAACGCCCATGAAAACATCCGCGCCCCGGATCGCGTCGGCAAGGGTTCTGCAGTCCGTGTCGCGCGCAAAACGCGCCTTTTCCGGATTGAGGTCGGTACGGCCGCTGCGGATCACGCCCTTCGAGTCGCAAAGCAGGAAGTTTTCGCGCCTTGCTCCTGCGGAGATGTAGTATTCGGCGCAGGCGATTCCGGCGGCCCCCGCCCCGTTCATGACGAAGCGGCAGTCCTCGATCTTCTTGCCGACAAGCTTGAGCGCGTTGAGGATTCCGGCAAGAGAGATGATCGCGGTGCCGTGCTGGTCGTCATGGAACACGGGAATGCCCATGGCTTTCTTGAGGGTCTGCTCGACCTTGAAGCAGGCGGGCGCGCCGATGTCCTCCAGATTGATTCCGCCGAAGGAGGGTTCCAGCGTCCGGACCGCTTCGATGAGTTTGTCCGCGTCGGTTTTCCCGTCCGCGCCGTGGACGCTTCCGAGGCAGAGCGGAATCGCGTCAATGTCCGCGAAGGTCTTGAAAAGCACCGCCTTGCCCTCCATGACCGGCATTCCGGCTTCGGGACCGATGTTGCCGAGCCCGAGCACAGCCGTTCCGTCGCTCACAACCGCAACCGTGTTGGCGCGGTTCGTATATTTCCAGACATCGCCCGGATTCTTCCTGATTGCAAGGCAGGGCACGGCGACGCCGGGGGTGTAGGCCAGCGAAAGATCCTGCTGCGTCGCACAGGGTTTTGTGGTTACGACCTTGAGTTTGCCGGGAACGGGACTGCCGTGATACGCCAGAGCCTTTTCCGCGAGGGTTTGTTTGTTGTCGCTCATTTTCGCTTTCTCCATGACTATGGTGTAAAATCTGATAATGTCCGGATCAAATCCTGACGGGAATGCCGCGGCCCTTCAGAAACGCCTTCGCCTCGGGAACGGTGAAGGTTCCGAAGTGGAAGATGCTGGCGGCGAGAACGGCGTCGGCCTTCCCCTGCGTGAATACCTCCGCGAGATGTTCCAGGTTTCCCGCTCCGCCGCTGGCAATGACCGGCACGCCGACCGCCTCGACAACCGTTCTTGTCAGCTCGCAGTCGTATCCGTTCTTCGTGCCGTCGGCGTCCATGCTCGTCAGGAGAATCTCCCCCGCGCCGAGCGCCACGCCGCGTTTCGCCCATTCCAGCACGTCGATCCCGGTTCCGCGCCGCCCCCCGTGGGTGTAGACCTCCCATCTGCCGGACGTGCCGGGAACGCGGCGGGCATCGATCGCAAGCACAATGCACTGGGCGCCGAAACGTTCGGCCCCGGAACGGATCAGTTCCGGATCACGGACCGCCGCCGAGTTCAGGGAAACCTTGTCCGCGCCGGAGTTGAGCATTCTGCGGATGTCCTCGACGGTGCGGATCCCCCCGCCGACAGTCAGCGGGATGAAAACCTGCTCCGCAGTCCGGCGGATCATGTCATACATGCTTGTGCGGTTGTCGCTGGTCGCCGTGATATCGAGGAAGACAAGTTCGTCCGCCCCCTGGCTGTTGTATTCCTTGGCGGCCTCGACGGGATCTCCCGCATCAATCAGATTGACGAAATTGACGCCCTTGACGACCCTGCCGTCCTTGACGTCGAGACACGGTATGATTCTCTTTGCAAACATCGAACTCCAGCCTTTCCGGAAAAATTGATCCGGTAATGTACATTTGGATTGATATTTTTTCAAAACCCTTTTGCAATTTATTCGCATGATGTTATAATTATGCAATTCCAGAAGAGGGTGGAAAATCAGAAAATGATAGAAATCAGTTCCAATGCTCTCAGCATTCTGTATCCGGACGGAACGTCGGCTGTCTTCGATGCCGCCGAACTGAGCGCACGGATCGCCAGAAGCTGCCATGACGCGGGAACGGCGGACGCATGGATCGCGGACGATATCGCCCTTTCCGTTGAATTCGCGCTCCAGAAGCATCTTCAGCAATCCGGGAGAAAAAGCATCCCTCTTGCCGAAATAGAGTCCCGTGTCGTCAGCATTCTGGAGGATGCCGGTTACGCCGACGCGGCGGAAAAATTTCTCTCCGGCGAACGCCCGCCCGGAGAAATGGGAAAAATCACACAGGCGGATGTGCACGGCTTTCTGCTTTCAAAACTGCAGCTGGACCCGGAAGAGGCCGATGCCGTCGCAGTCAAGGTAATCTCCGCCATGCATGCGATCAGGGCGGAAAGGTGTTCCGTCCGCCTGATCCTGGAGCTTGCACGCCATTTCCGCGAGACAGCCGCGGAAAACCGTCCGGCGGTGCGCCCGGTCCGGCCGGGTAAAGCCTCGCCGCCGCCCGCACCAGGAGAGATCGCGGCCCGTCTCCCGGAATCCCAGCGCCGTTATATGAAAGAGGGGATTCTTGCGCTTCGCACGGGAAGCGCCCTCTTCGAGTCCATCCGCCTGGATGTCGATTTCCATCCGCTGATGAAGAACCTGCCTTTTGCTCCGCCGGTGACGGAGCTTCTGCTCGCGCCGCGTCTGATGGAGTGCGCCGAAGCCGCGGACAGCGTCTGCCGCGCCGCGGAAGAGTGCTGCGGCAATCCGGAACTCCCTCTGGTCGTCACGCTTCTTCATGCGAAAGAGTTTGTCAGAAGCCGAATGCTGTGCGAAGAGGAGGATTCCGTGACACGCTGCGCGCGGAGTCTTTCCGATTATTTCTGTTCCATGCTGCGGGAAAGGCCGTTCAAGGTGTTCTGCCGCTGATTTTTTCTGCAGATTTGCAAAATAAAGTTCGGGATGTAAATTTTTCTTCTGGAAGGAGATGGGGGTTTATGAAAAATTGCATTGTTTTTGCCGTTTTGCTGCTTTCTTTCGGAATCGCGGGAGCGGATTCCTACCCTGAACTGATGGATCAGGCGGAAAAGCTGATGAACCGCCGCTATGAAAAGGGATCGCGCGCCTATAAAATCAAGTCCGCAGAACTCGACGAGATCCTGGAAAGCAGGGAAACCAAAGCGGAAAAAATCGCCCGGCTGAAAAAATTCATCGCGGAATTTCAGGTCCGGCGGACAGGACAGCCCGCGACACGGGAAAGCGTCCGCGCACAGGTTGTAGCGTATCTGCGCGATGTGAAACAGTGCGAGGCGGAAGCGCAAAACGGCAATTCCGCCGCACAGTTCGCCCTTGGTCTGCACTACTGGAACAGGAAAAATCCACAACGCAATCTCCGTCTTGCAGTGAAATGGGCGCAGCGGGCCGCGCAGAGCGGGTTTTCCGACGCCTCCGTGCTTGTCGCGACGATCCTTCTGGAAGGCGGCGACGGCGTGGACCGGAACCCGGCGGAAGGAGTGCGTCTTCTCTGCGATGCCGCAGAACAGGGCAATGCCGAAGCCATGGCATACCTCGGCCATTTGTACACGGAAGGCGATGTCGTGACTCAGGACCGGGCCATGGCCTTCCAGTGGTACCGGAAAGCCGCGGAAAACGGAATTGCCGCCTGCATGTATCTGACCGCCATGGCATATTATCAGGGGCTCGGGATCGCGCAGTCCGATTCCCAGGCGCTGGCATGGTTCCGGAAGGCGGCGGAAGCCGGCTGGCATCCGGCTTGCCTGATGCTCGGGAAAATGTATGAGCAGGGAAAAGGCACCGCGGTGAATTACACCGAGGCGTTCCAGTGGTTCGAACGCGCGGCAAAGCACGATGCCGAGGCGTATCTCCGGCTCGGAGAAATGTACATGGACGCCAAGGGTGTCGCCCGGGACGACCGGAAGGCGACAGCCTGCTTCCTCGAATGCGCCAAACGCAATGCGCTGACGCCTGACGGAGCATACCGTCTCGCAACGCTGTATTACCGCAACGGCGATCCGGTCAATGCCGAAGCGTTTTTCCGGAAAGCCGCCGAAAGCGTCCCGATGGCGAACTACCCTCTCGGCGAAATGGCCTTCAGGCGCAAACAGTATGACCGGGCGATGGAATATTTTCTCGCGCTGGAGAAAGCCGTTCCGGAACACCCCGGAGCGGCATGGTACATGGGATTGATTTACGACATGCCCGCATACAGAGGACACGATTCCGGAAAAGCGCTGAAATGCTTCCGGATCGCGGCGGACGGCGGGAACAGGGAAGCCGCGCTGCGGCTCGGGAAAGTCTATGCGGAACGTTCGGGAAAACTGACGGACGCCGAACGCTCCGAAGCGCTGAGACTCCTTCTTCCTTCGGCAAAGGAAGGCAGCGCGGATGCGATGCGGAAAGTCGGCGAGCTGTATCTGACGGGCGGGAAGGCGTCCGAGGCCCTGAAATGGTTCCGGCACGCGGCGAAAGAGGGGGATGTGAAAGCCATGTATCGTTTGAGCCTCCTTTACAGCGGGGGAAAATATGTGCCGCGCAACTACGACGTCGCGGTAAGCTGGCTCCAGAAAGGCGTGGACCGCCAGGATGTCGATTCCATTATCCGGCTCGGTCAGCTGTACTATGAGGGGAAAGGCGTCGTACGGGACGGGAAACGCGCCTTTCTTCTGTTCGGCAAGGCGGCCGAACTCGGCAATCCGCATGTCGCGGCGTATCTCGGAAAAATGTATTATGAAGGCGACGGCGTGAAGCAGGATTATGCAAAGGCTTATGAGCTTCTCTCCCGCGCCATGCCCGGTTCCGTCGCTTATCCCGGGGTCAATGTTTCCGCGATTTACGGGAAAATGCACTATTACGGGCGCGGCGTGAAACAGGATTACGCGATGGCGGCAAAGTTTCTGCCTGCCGGAGGGAAAGATCCGGAATGTCTGTTTCTGCTCGGGGAGATGTATCACGAGGGGCTCGGGGTCAAAGCCGACCAGAAGAAGGCGCTCGAATACCTGAACCGCTCCGCCGATCTCGGCTACGTTCCGGCGATGGCGATGCTCGGGACCATGTATTTCGAGGGAAAGGGAACGCCGAAGGATTACGAGATGGCGGTGCGCTGGCTCAAGCCCGCCGCCGACCGGGGGGATCTGCCGTCGAGCAAACTGCTGGCGGAAATCTATGTCAGCGGAAAGAGTCTGGTGCGCGACGACGAAGCCGCCCTGCGCTACTTCCGGACACTTGCCTCCAAAGGGGATGTCAAGGCGATGTATGAATGCGGCATGATGTATCTCGAAGGGAAAGGAGCCGCAAAGGATCCCGAACAGGCGCTGAATTATTTCAGGAACGCGTCCGACAAAGGGGACGTCAGAGCCTCTTTCCTCTGCGGAAAACTGGAAAAGGACAAAGCCAAGGCCGCACAGTATTACAAAATCGCCGCGGACAACGGCAATCCTGAGGCGGCAAAGATCTATCTCGGTTTGAATGAGCGGGGGATTGTTCAAAATTCCGTGGATTCTCCGGAAAAATATCTGAAACAGCTTGCGTCAGGCGGAGATGCCGATGCCATGCTCGCACTGGCGCGCAGAGCGGAAAAGCCGGAGGAGGCGCTCGCCTGGTATGAAAAGTCCGCCGCGAAGAACAACATCAGCGCAAAAGCGCATCTGGCACGTCTCTACGCGGAAGGGAAATCCGTGAAAAAGGATTCGAAAAAGGCGCTGGAACTGGCAAAGGCGGCCGCGGGGAAAAAGGATCTTGCGGCGATGACGCTTCTCGGACGAATGTATTACGAGGGGGACGGCGTGGAAAAATCCTCTGCCGAAGCCATGAAGTATCTGCTGGAACCGGCGGAAAAGGGCGACGCCTATGCCATTGAGAAGGTCGGGCGGATGCTCTATGACGCGCGCGATTACGCAAAGGCGGAAAAATACCTGGAAGCCTCCGTGAAGAAAAACGGCAGCCCGGAAGACATGTTCCGCCTCGGAATGATCGCTTATCGCGGCGACGGCGTGAAACAGGATTTTTCGAAGGCCTACGACTGGTTCGTTCAGGCGGCGGAAAGGAAAAGCCATGACGCGATGCGCCAGATCGGACGCATGCACTACCGCGGCGACGGAATCACGCAGGATTACGCGCGCGCCATGACCTGGTTCAAGGCGGCGGCCGCCGAAGGCAGCGCAGGCGCGATGTACGATGTCGGAAACATGTATTACAACGGCAACGGCGTAAGCCCCGACTACACGGAGGCGCTCCGCTGGTTCCGGATGGCGGCGGAAAAGGGCGATGTCGTGGCGATGCAGTTCCTCTCCATCATGTACAAGGAGGGAATCGGCGTGGCGAAAAACAACGTGGAGTCCATGCGCTGGCGCAAAGCCGCGGAGAAGGCGCGGCGCAACTGAAAAAGACCCGGATTGCCGCGAGCAGGTCGATCATGCCGGAAAATTCTCTCATGCGCATGGAAAAAGTGGAGATTCACGGGTTCTCCTTCGGCGGACGCGCCGTCGGGCGACGGGCGGACGGGAAGATCTGTTTCGTGCGCGGCGCAATCCCCGGGGAAACGGTGCGCGTGCGGATCACGGGTGAGAAGAAACGTTATTCCGAAGGCGTGCTTTCCGAAATCCTGACATGCTCTCCGCTGCGCAGGGAGACATGCTGTCCGAATCCGTGTCCCGGATGCTCCTATGCGCACGTTCCCTATGAAACGGAACTGGAATGGAAACAGCGTCAGTTCGAATCCTTTCTTGTCCGCGGGGGTCTTGCGGAACAGGAGGCGATCCGTCCGCCCGCAGGGGCGCGAAGCCGGACGGGATGGAGAAACAAGCTCAAGCTTTCTCTGGAACACGCGCCGGACGGCTCCGTTCATGCCGGATACCGGGCGGAGGACAATGTCTCCCTGATTGAAGTCCGTGACTGCCTGCTTGCCGCAAAGGAGATTCAGGAAGCCTGTCAGGGCGGCGAATGGAAAAAGCATGTTTCGCGCGGAGACCGTGCCGTGACATTCCGGCATACGCCCGCGGACGGGGTCTGCTTCTTCACGGATTCCGTCCGCCCCGCCGTGCCGCTTCTGACGGAAACCATTGCAGGATTCGGCGAATTCCGGACGCCCGCGGAATCCTTTTTCCAGATCAACACGGAAATGTCCGGGATCCTTGCGGAATGTGTCGTCTCCCTTGTGGAACGCTGTCCGGCCGGATGTCTGCTGGAGCCCTATTGCGGCGCCGGATGCTTTTCCATCGCCATCGCGGAACGCCGCCGGGACATGCGCTGCCGCGGCGTGGAAATCGATCCCCGCTCCATCGTGTGCGCGAAAGAAAATGCGGCGCGTCACGGCGTCGCGGACCGATGCGGTTTCTTTGCGGGCGACGCGGGAAAGAATCTGCCGCGTCTCCTGCGCGGAATGCCCCCGGAAAAGACGCTTCTCCTGACCGATCCGCCCCGAACCGGAATGGACCGCCGGATGCTGGAAGAGATCATGAAAAACCGGATCGGATGGATTCTCTACGTCTCCTGTGCGCCGGACACGCTGGCACGCGATCTTGCCGTTCTCCGGACGGGAGGATACCGCGTTCTCGAATCCGGCCTGATCGACATGTTTCCCTCCACCGCGCATTTTGAAACAGTGACATTGCTAAAATGCAGTTCATAAGCTATATTACATGAAAACAGAACGACAGGCGGAACAGGAGCGGAAACACTTATGGAACAGGAGAAGGACGGGCATCGCGGGCGGCTCCGTTCGCGGTATCTCAAAGCCGGCGGGGACGGATTCACCGATTACGACATCATCGAGCTGATTCTGACGTATGCCATTCCGCGCCGCGACGTGAAGCCGGTCGCCAGGGAGCTCCTGCGGAAATTCAAGGATGTCGCCGGGATCATGGACGCGGACGCCAAGGAAATCAGCGAGATCTCCGGCATGGGTTCCAACTCCGCGCTGCTCTTCCGCCTCATGCGCGACATCTGCGTCCGCTATCTGGAGAACAAGGTGCGCGACGTGGACGTGATCTCCTCTCCGGAAAAACTGATTGACTACGCCCGCATGAAACTTGCCGGTTATGCGGACGAGGTCATCATGGTGATCTGCCTGAACACCAAGAACCATGTCATCGACGCGGAGATCGTCTCCCGGGGCACCATCGACGCGGCAGTGATCTATCCGCGCACGATCGCCGCGGACGCACTGCGGAAAAAAGCGGCCGGCGTAATTATCGTCCACAATCACCCGAGCGGCGTCACGCAGCCCTCCATGGCGGACCGCGAGTTCACACGCGCCGTCGCCGAAGCCCTGAAGCTGCTCGACATTCATCTGCTGGACCACCTGATCGTTTCACGGAGCAATGCGTTCAGCTTCAATGAACACCGTCTTTTACGCTAGGAGCGCGGCATGATTATCGGACTCGGAACGGATATCACGGACTGCGCGCGCATCGAAAGAATGATCCTCCGTCACGGAGAAACCTTCCGGAGCCGCGTGCTGACCGAGGAAGAGTGCGCGGAATGCACGGGAACATCCTATCTCGCCGGACGCTGGTGCGCAAAGGAGGCTCTCTCCAAGGCGCTCGGCACGGGAATCGGCGCGCAATGCGCATTCGGGGAGATCCGCGTGCTGCGCGATCCCGCCAGCGG
Source organism: uncultured Victivallales bacterium (assembly GCA_944391115.1). Lineage (GTDB taxonomy): Bacteria > Verrucomicrobiota > Lentisphaeria > Victivallales > UBA1829 > UBA11452. Next base: position 97,609 of record CALXSJ010000013.1, read on the forward strand.
ACGCCCCGTCATGACGCTGTCCGGCAATGCGAAACGCACCGCGGACGCTCTCGGCGTGAAACGGATTCATCTATCCATCAGCCACGAGAAGCATTACGCCGTGGCAACCGTGATCCTGGAAAGCGACTGACCGCCTTTCTCCGGCCCCTCCCTCGAAAGGGAGATCCGCGCACTTCAGCGATCCAGTTCTCCGAGTCCTCCGGGCGGAATCCTTCCCTCCGGGGCCCGGTTCCCTTCCCCGGACCATGTTTTCCCTCCCGGAAGCGCAGGCGCTTCTGCAGAAAGGTTCAGGATGAAGACGCGCGGCGCCGCCTTCCGGAGCGCTTCCCCCAAATGCGCGGAATCCAGAAGAATGACAATGCTTTCCGCGCCGCCGCATGCCATTGCATAAGCCGCGCCGCCGGGCATGAAGGAGATGTCCCATTTCCCGAAGTTCAGCGTTTCCCGGTGCTCCCGGTAGAAACCGAGCCAGTGCCGGATGATCCGTTTTTCCATTTCGCCGATCCGGGAAAGATCCATCGAAAGCATCGGCACTCCGGCAAGAGACGCAATCATGTGCCTTGCGATGTTCACCGGAGACTCCCGGGGGTGCCAGAAAGCCGGATCGGCATGCACCGGAACGCCGTCTCCCATGCTGACGCGGATTTGCAGGATGCGGAGGAAATTGTCAAGAAAATCAAACGGCACGTCGCCGGCGCGGAACTGGGTGGCGTACGGAAGCATGCCCGGCGTGGCGTATGCCTGACGGAATTCAAGCAGGGCGTCCGGCTTCACCGCGCGGACACTTTCAGCAAGTTTCCGGACAAAGCGCATGGTATCCCTTCCGCGCGGATCTTCCGTATCCGGGAAAATACGATCGAGAAAATCGACTTTCAATCCGTCCAGACCGTAATCCGCCATGACATGCTTCATTTTGTCCAGCAGGATGTCCGCGGCGTCCCGGCGCCGGCTGTCAAAGACATGACAACCTTCGCGGCATTCCTCCGAAAAACAGCCGGGAATCATTTTGATGAGTCCGCTCTCCGCACCGATCAGGAACGGCGCAACCCAGAACAGATATTTCATGCCCATGGCCTGAACCCGTTTCCTGTGGTTTTCAAAATCGGGGAATTTCTGTTCGGAAAGGCGCCAGTCTCCGATCCATTCATACCACGTGGAGATGGTCTCCGGGGAAACGCGTTTCATCGCATCGAAGCACCAGCCGTCGTCGATGATGAGCGTCCTGAAACCGAGCGAAGCGGCAATCCGGGCGTTCTCTTCGACCCACTCCTGCGTAACGGCGGCATGCACCGCATACCAGGTGCAGTAAACCGGCTCCCATGCGGCATCGGGAAAGGCCGGAAGTTTCACTCCAAGCGTTTTGCGCCAGTCCGCCAGGCAGTCTGTCCAGAGGAGCGGACGCTGATCGAGAATCAGTTCAAAATCTCCGGAATCCTTTCCGAGCGCCACTTCGAAAGCAATGTCATAGTTACAGTTTTCCTGATTCATCTGCGCCAGAATTTTCGTGTCGTCCGCAAGATTGGTCAGTCCTGCGGAAAGACGGTTGACCTGGGCGGAATTGAAGAAGGCGAGGAAGGGAAATGCACGCTGACCGGCGCTCCGGCTTTCCACGGTCCAGGGCAGTTTTGCGGAAGGGGTGCGGCTTTCCGGAACCCAGCAGCCGTGCACGTCCAGAACCGGCACGGAAAAGCGGATCCGCAGAAGTCCGCTCCATCCGGAAGGCCTGACCGCAAACCGCCCGTAATCGCCGGCGTGCTCGAAAACAGCATACTGCTCCGAACCGTGAAACAAAGAAATTTTCATTGAAGTGTCCTTTCCCTGAGTTCAGGCTGAATGACGATGGAATACGGCGCGGGAGGCGCTTTCCCCTCCAGAACGTCGGCAAGCAGTTCCGCCGCGGTGCGCGCACACTCTTCCGAGTGAAGATCAATGCTGGAAAATCCCATTTCTCCGGCAAGGCAGGTGTTCCCGAGTCCGCACAGGGACACCTTCCCCCGGAGTCCGCACCGCGCCAGAACGTCTGAGCACCCCGCGGCCAGAAGATCGTCCGCGCAGACCAGCGCTTCGGGAATCCGTCCCGCGGACAGAAGAGATTCCAGCGCGGCGGAAGCCGCCTCCCGCTGATAGGGCAATTCACGGATTGCAAGAGATGCTGCCGAATCAAATGTCTTCCGGAAGGATTTCAGATATTCCCGGTTGTCCGGCAGATCCGGAGACGGCACAAACAGCGCGGCTGTCCGGACGTTCCTGCGTTTCAGCCACTCTGCGGCAAGCCTGCCCGCCGCGGGAAAGGACGCGCGCACGGAATACCCTTCCGACTGATTCATGAATACGCAGGGAATCCGTCTCCTGCGGATTTCGGCAATGTCTTCCGGAGTCAGTTCCTGCACGCTGATGATGCAGCCGCCGTTGTTTTCGCGGAAGGCGAAATCGCGGAAACCGGCGTTTCCGGCGGCCGCATTGAATCCGCGGATCACAAAATGATACCCGCGCCGTTCCGCCACCTCCGCCATGGCCCGGATGGCGCGCTCCCTCCCCGGATAAGCCGCCATGGCAATGTCATAAATGACATACGTCAGCGTCCGGACCGAGGATTCCGGATTGCTTGTTTTGAAGGTCCCCTTTCCGTGAATTTTGTAGATCTCCCCGCCGGCGGTCAGCTCCTCCATCGCCTTGCGGACGGTAATCCGGCTGACCCGGAAACGTTCGCAGAGTTCGCGTTCCGAAGGAATCACTGCGCCGGGTTTCAGTTCCTTCAGCACTTTTTCCCGAAATTCAAGCATAAGCTGAAAATACAAGGGCAAAGGCGTATCACGATGCAGCGCCATAATACAAAACCCCATACTGGTTATGTTGTCATTACCAGTAAAGATAATGCAGGAAAGCGGAAATACAAGCGGGACATTCCCCAAAAATCCGGATTACTTCCCGGGAACAGAGCTCGCGGGAAACCGGGGATTCCGCCTGCGGCGACCAGTCAGCAGATCCGGACTGCGGCAGGAATGAAAGGAAAGCGTGACAAGCGTTTTGCGGAACGGAGCATCGCGCCTTGAAAATATTTTCCATGTCAGAATCTGAGAACAGACACAACGGGAGCCGGGGGTCCGGAAAATACGCAGAGAAACACCTCTGAAAGGATCGGTTCATGACAATTTCCGGAAACAGGTTGCGCGGCGCATCCGGAAATACGGCACTCCGGATCATTCCACAAACGGCACCGAAGCGGCGGAACGGAGATGCGGAAACTGCATCACGCGGTCATCGGAGAAATGGCATCCCCTACGGGATTCGAACCCGTGTTACCAGGATGAGAACCTGGTGTCCTGGGCCTCTAGACGAAAGGGACTCGCTGTTTCATCCGAATGGCATCCCCTACGGGATTCGAACCCGTGTTACCAGGATGAGAACCTGGTGTCCTAGGCCTCTAGACGAAAGGGACTTGTTTTCATCAAATGGCATTCCCAAGGGGATTCGAACCCCTGTTACCAGGATGAAAACCTGGTGTCCTAGGCCTCTAGACGATGGGAAC
>CALXSJ010000014.1 GCA_944391115.1 uncultured Victivallales bacterium
CCTCCTGTCGTTCGGGGTTGGGAAAAACATAGCACGCTGGCAATCTCAAATCCAGATGGGGCTGGCTGGGCACTTACCTCCGAATGTGGGACGAATGTTTCCTTTTTACCCTCGGAAAACAGCGGAAAAAGAGGAAAAAATCGGAAAGGAGATAAAGGGGAAAAGAAGTTGCCAACTATTTATAAGTAATTCATCTGAAAGAATTTAGAGCGTACAAAAAATGGTGCGCCCACAAGGAATGTTCCAACTTTTTTTCTTGAACTAAAAAGAAACATAAAGTTTTCTTTTTAGACTCAAAAGTATCATATTTGGCTCTTTGCTGTGTTCGGAAAGCAACATTGTCAAACGGCACTTTTTACCACTTTCGATCCTCCAAATGGCACCGATTGACACCTCCTCTTAAGAGCCTCATATCCGGGCACCATATCCTCAAAGCTGCACAAAGTGCCACTTATTACCGTTTCAATAAGCTTTCATCCCCTTACAACACTTTCAATATACTCCACTGTCGTATATATTGCAAATCTCATCAATGATTTTTTAGGAGGATGCGAACTCTATATCACTTTCAAAATTTTAATACGTATTTTAATTTAAATAATGTAAATTAAATAGCTATCGAATAAATCATCCCTAAAACAGGCAAGCGTTTTATGACTTGCCTGTTTTTGAAATGTAGTATACTGCAAATTCAAGTTCAAGATTGCGGAAAATACTGATTATATCCTTCAGGTATGTCAATATTATTTTCTTCTGCCAATTTTCTCAATTCATCGGGAGTAATTTCTTTGACTTTCATATCTGACAGGAGAGTTCCCGGATACATCACGCCGTCCCAATTATAATCACATTTTGCTCTTTGGGCTGACGTTATCAACAGGAAACGGGCAGCTGTCTTTTCACGTTCGGAAATTGTTGCAGGAAAAAATTTCATTGCAAAGGCAATATCCTGTTCCGAAGCGGAGTCTATGAGAATATATCTGTCCTGCACCAGCAAATGGCTATCATTCAAACTGCTGCGATTGAAAGTATCGAGATATTCAGAATCGTCAATCACACAGACTGCAACAATAGATGTATCAGAAAAACTCATCCTCATTATTCCTGGATTATGCGATATAATTACATGCAAGGTGGACAAGTTTTCAATGCGATCCTCACCCCATAACGGCATCTCAGAACAACTTGGCGGCGGGATATATAGCTTCGTTGCAACAGTATTATTTTTACTGCGGCAGATATAACTGCACGGCAGGAGAAGAGTTTTTTCTCCAACCGGAACCATTTCAATCCGGTAAGTTTCGGGGTTCAACCCTCGAATTTTGCAAATATCAAACTGCTTCCCATATTTGATTGTTTCCGGAGGCAAAATCATTTTTTGGGGCGTGTGGTCTTTATGTGGATTCGATAAATACATCAACTTCCACTTCTGTGCAATATCGTATTTTTCATCCAATATTTTAGCTATTTCATATTCCTCTTCATAAAAACCGTATCCATCCATTCCGTAAGCAGCTAAAGTCTCATCAGGAAGCAGATAACGCAAAAATAAAAAAGGGGTTTTCCATGGAACGCTTCCCACAAAACCTGTCGGTGTATCTTCTTTCTTTACTTGCGGATCTCCTGTGAAAAAATAATTGAATGGAAAGTTACTTTGCACTATTGGACAATCAACCTGAATGCCAAAATCGAAATAATAACCTTTATTTTTGTGTCTATATTGAAATAAACTATCAATTTCTCCACTGGTCTGGTTATTTATCATACAATCATAAATGAACTCATTAACACGGGACATCTGGATAATTCTACCGGATTGTTCCCAGTCACAATTCATCACAAACAGTTTCTGGGAGGAGAGTTCCTTGCAAACGGTTTCAAGTAATTCTTGAGGACTACTCCTTTTTAAGCTTCTTTCCTGTATCAGTCTCTCATATTTAGCTTCTTCCTGTTTTCTGAACTGGCGGTCGATAGCGGAAAGATCCAGTACTATTGGTCTGGGAGGAATATAATGTCCACTTGGAGGTTGAACATATTCCCACTTGCCTGTTTCATGATTATAACTTTTCTGTGCCATTGTATTTTCCGGTGCTCCTGGTGTTTTTTGTGCCATAATTGGATTCCTCCTGTTTTTTTGAATTCTAGCGAAATAGTTACAGTCTATCCCGCAAAGAGATTCTGTTATTTTTTTTACTGACAAACGACAAGGTTAATGCTCCCTGTATTCACGGGTATTCACAATGTTTGCATTTCTTTTCTACGGCAGTATATCAGACTGCCGTAGATATATTTACAGAGCCGGGAATACCATATCAAAGGGCGACATAACCTCATACGTGCCATTATCAAAATCGGGATATAGGGTATTCTGGAGCCTTTGATTAAACTCAGGAAAGGCACTTTCGGACACCAGTCGTTTATCAAATTCAGTTCATCCGGCAACGGAGTTTCAGCTGTGGCCCACAAACGGTAAAAGTCGCACTTACAGTAAATTTTGCATTTGAGAAGGGCCTGTTTGATCTCTTCTCTCATATAATCCCGGTCAGAAAAGAATTGCTCAAGGGCAGTCAAGGCAATAGTTTTCTGCCGCAGGTAATCCACTTGGAATACACTGCTATAACTTTTTTGATTATTATGGCAGTAATAATACAGAACTTCTGGCAGCAAGATGACTTTGGATGCAAAATATACCAATCGCGGAGTCATGGCATGGTCTTCACCGCTATTTACATCTTTAATCCAGGTGACACCATTGCGTATATACAACTCTCTTCTGCAAAACATTGCCCATATCGCAACATGACGTTCAAAACCAATAAGCTGCACTACCATATCCTCTTTATTGGTCAACTGCTGAACCTGATTCTTACAACGCCCATTATAATGAACTTCGCAAAAGTTAAAAATCACTATATCAGCCTGCGACTTTTCTGCTGTACGGTATAATTTCTCAACTGCATCAGGAGCAATGTAGTCATCGGAATCCACGTACCAGACATATTTCCCGGAGGCCGCCATAATCGCGGTATTGCGGGTTTGTGCGATTCCGCAGTTTTTTTCATGGCGAATTACCTTGACCGCCGATTGGCGTTCCGGGTATTTTTCCAGAACTTTCCGCATTATTTCTATGCTGTTATCCGGGGAACAGTCATCCACAAATATGTACTCTATGGCATTAAAACTCTGGGCAAAGAGTGATTCTGCACAGCGGGCCATCCATGATGCTACATTGCAGACCGGAACAAGTATTGAAACCTGAAACATTTCAAGCTCACACTTACGTAGATATTCCATTTTAGAATCAGACTCCTCTCTTTTTATCCCAATTGTATTTTGCGATACTCGATTGCCCCTTGAATCATATATCTGATGGTTGCAAAAAAAGCTAACGGTTTTAATATTTTTCGTTTTATAACAGCAAATGCCAAAATCATAGGAAAAGCAAGCATTGGAGAGATTGCATAAAATACAGCCCCTCTGCATATCAGATAGTCAGCGTTGGCATATCCAATAAACCAAGAAGACTTTCTTTCTTCTCTCTTTAATATTTTTGAAGCAAAATATCGGATATTCAACTTTTTACGACGGCATTCCTCAAGAAAGATATTTTCTTCTCCGCTCTGGTATTTTTTACTACCTGTTCCGAAAAGAGTATTGAAAAAAATCTGTTCTTCGAGGATCTCTTTTCTCCTAAATGCAATCTGTATTGACATAAATCCCAGGAGTTTTATCCTTGATGGTGATATATCCTGTAAAGGAAAAGAGCGTGAATAGTCGTCTATATTGAAGATCGCAACACTTACAGATGGATTTCTAAATGCAGACAAGATAATTTTCTCATAATCAGGATAATACAAAAGGTCATCGTCTGCTAGTGCTATAATATCCGCTTGGGAATTTCTAATGGCGGCATTTCTGCTGTTGCTCAGGCCTTTCTCCTTAGTACAAACTACAGTTACTTTATGCTTTTTATAATAAAATTCATAATGCTTGTCAATATCGCATTGATTTATAACTATACAATCAGAATCAATATGACTTTGCTCAAGCATGACAAGAATTGCTTCTTTTGTTTTATTCATTGTCGAAACAGCAAGTTCAAAAGTCATTTATTACCCCTCATTCTTACATATGCAAAAATATATGAAATAAGCCATATTAAAACCACCACCAACGTTGCCGCGCCGGCACCGTTGGCTCCACGATAATACGCCAACAGCGGAAAAAAGATCAATGCTCCGCCAAACACCGGTATCAAGACTTTAGCCGAGACGGTTTTCATGCCAACGGCATTGAAGAAGTGAAAAAATGCTTTGACAGGAATAGCGAGGATAGATGCTTCCACCAAGAACAAAGTACAGAATTTGGCTGCAACGAAACGTTCAGAAAAAAGTATCTTTATCAGCCATTCTCCCCAACAGTACAATATTGGCAATACCGAAATCATACATAAAATCGTTGCGCCGGAAAGCAGCAGGAAAAACTGATTGAGCTTTTTCTTTTCATCATGGATAAAATATTCGGAAAACATAGGGGTAAATATCTGCAACACCACATCAAAAGCATTTACCATCATGGCAATAGGCAAAGCTATATTGAAAAGTACGACCTCCTCGGCAGAGCTGAAGAAACAGAGGGCAACGGTTCCTGCATCCGACATCAGAAAATATCCGCTTGAAAGCATCATGAAAACAAGTCCGCTTCGGAGTATTCGGGGTGGGACGCCTGACCATGAGAGAGGATGTAACAGAGGCAGGCTCCGGCTTGCAATTCGGTCTCCCAGCAAGGTGCAAAGCGAACATATCAGTACAAAAGAGACAATAATGATTTTGAAAGAGTGCAAATAGATTCCTGCCAGTACTGAACATAAGAGCAATACACTTTTGAGAGAACGAATAACATTTAACACCTTGAATTTTTTAAGGGAATTCAGTGCAAAGTATACAGTTGTTTCCAAGACAAGTCCCCAGATTGCCAAAAAATATATTGCCAGATTAGATGCATTGACCGGAAAATCGAAGTAATAATGCTGAAAAAATGGAATAGCGATGATCAGCAAAAAATAAGCCACAGCGGAAGATATCAATTGAAAACGCCGGATAAAACTGTAAACCATACCGGTCTGATCATATTTGCCGGATGCCAGCAAACGTGGCAGTTCAAAAAGCACCACATCAGACATCCCCAGCCGGATAAAGACTATACATAGAGAAAGCAGAGAAAAGACGCTGTAAAAAAAAGCATACTCATCTGTCGTACAGCCGTTAGCCATAAACCTGCGGGTCAAATATCCGCATATACCAGTTAACAGTGCGGCAACAAAGGAGAAAAAAGCCCCTTTAAGAAATTGTGCAGGAATCAACCCCATTCACTCTGTCCTTTTTTACGGTAGGTGAACAGGACAAAGAGCTTTAGTATCCAGTCCGCCGGCAACATCAGCAATGTAAAACCGCAGATTTGGCGGATTATGCCGGATAGCGGCATCCGTCTGCCGTTGCGCTGATAATACCGACGCTGTAACAGCATGGTTATCGCAAGCGTTTTTTTGAGTTTGCGTTGCTTGATCTGCTGTTTGGAAATACGATAGCGCAGCAGAGGCTCCGGCAAATTGGCAAAATCAAAACAGTCTATTGCCCGAAGCCAGTAGTCATAGTCCTCACACACAGAACATGAGACAGAATAATCTCCAATTTTGCGGAGCACATCATGACGGAGCAACATTGCCGGTTGAGCAAGGACATTGCATATCGGCAGTTGTTTACGAATCTCTGAAGCAGCAATCGGATAATCCCTCCGACCAATCAAATCCGAATTTTCATCAATGATTTCCAAGGCGGAGCCGACACCGCCGATCGCCGGATGCTCCATCAGATAATCAAGTTGTTTCCGAAAACGTTCAGAAGAACAAATATCATCGGAATCCATCCATGCCACAAAATCTGTATTCTCCGGAATCTCGGAGAGGAGGCGGTTTCTGGTTTTTACAGTACCGAGATTTTCCGGGTTGCTCAGCACCCGGATGCGCGGATCTCCGGCTGCGTATTGCCGCAGGATATGCAGGCTCCGGTCATTGCTGCCGTCATTACAGACGATCAGCTCAAAATCCCGATAAGTCTGGTTGCAAATGGAATCCAGGCACTCGGCTAAAAACTTTTCTGCATTGTATACCGGTAATAAAACAATCAGTTTTTTCATTTGTCTTCTGCCGTTTTTCATATCATCTGGAAGAAACTTTTTCACGGATGACATTCCACATTTAACAACGCTTATCCGCATGAGCTGTCGTCAACGCAATAGGAGTATCGTGTTCTCCCCAACTGGATTGGTTTAAGGTAATCAGGAAAAAATATCTGTTTTCTTTGACGAAATCATAAAAAACAAATGCGTTCCTGCTTCTGAAAATCATGGATACGACGGATGTAATGCTATTCACGGCATTTGTTCTCCTTACTTTTTTAATCCTGCAAGATGTTTTCTGATCTGGCTGAGTTGTTCTCCCAACAGTCCCAATACGAAACAAACCAGTCCCAGCATAATCATCATGACTGCGGCAGGCGTGATCGTGCTTGACTTCAGGTAGGTAAAAATACTTAAAATAATTCCAAAAATTCCGAAAAAAAGTCCTAACCGGAAAAAGGTTGTCATGGGACGCAGCAGCACCGAAAGGTTCATGATTTCTGCAATCGTAACAAATGCCGTCCGCGTTCCAATAGTGCTTGCTCCTTTCAAACGGGGCTCGACTTGAATCGGTATTTCAGAAACGGATTTGTTGTCATTAATCATTAAAAGTAAAATGACATCACTGAATGCCATTGTGTCAGGACATAACGACAGATATGCTTTTGCTTCGCCCATTCGATAACATTTCATGCCTGAATTTAAATCTTTTACCGGCAGGGTCAAAAGCGATTTGGCAAACATCCGAATCATCCATTTTCCTAAATTACGGTAAAATCCGGATGCATCATTGGTGCGTGCTCCGACAACAAGATCCAGGTTATGTTCCTGCAAGTAATTAAAACACCTGCTGATATCCTGAAGACGATGCTGTCCATCGGCGTCGACAGTAATTGCATATTCCGTCTCGACTGCTTTCAAGCCGGTTTTCAGAGCAGCACCATAACCGCAGTTGCATTTATGGTGCAATACTTTTAGTTCAGATTTTTCCGCTAATTGATTCAATAAGTCACCTGTATTGTCGAGAGAGCCATCATTGACCGCAAGAAGAGCATAGTTGTTTTCCTCGGCAAATGCCCGCAGCTTCGGAAAAAACAAAGGAATATTAAACGCCTCATTGTAACAGGGAACTACTATTGTCAATAATTTATCCATCACTTCACTTTCTTAAATAATCTTAATGTATGATTATCTGATAGCGGTATCTCCTGCAAATCTTGACGCTGACAGAGGATTTCCATATCTTTTTCATCCGAATACATCAGAGCATAATCAAATTCAGAAAATGTATTTGCCGGTTTGGGCGGTGTTTCTATGGCAACAGCACGAGGCAAACCGGAGTAATACCACTCAGCCGATGCATCTCGAAACCATATCCTTGGTGGAGGATTCTCATTTTTCAACATTTCCCGGAGTTCAAGTCCCGCAGTATATTCCTGTTTCGCCTCTTCAGAGAAAAATCGTTCCATCCCATTCAAAATTTGAAAAAAAATCATTACACCAAATGCACTGTACAAAATCACAGGCGAAAACCATTTGCTCATCCACTGCCAGCACCAGTCCAGTCCAATCACTATAAAAATCATCAAGACTGGTATATTAAGCAGGAAGTAACGATATGCGGCAATATCTGAAAGTTTAAAAATCAGTGCATTACTCAAAACGACGATGATCAACACCCAATAAAAAGGATTCCATCTTATAAATTCCGGAGACTTTTTGTTGAACCAAAAGCGATTCGATGGAAAACAGCAAAGCAATATTCCTGTCACAATCAGGACAAAATAAAGTTCGTAACTGCCTCGCAGCATCTGATTCATTAAATGTCCCCATGATACTCTTGCAACTGTTTCAGTTGCATTTACTCCCTGATCTGTGGTGCGGTGCATCAATCCCTGTATTCCACGAGATATCCGCTGATCATAAATAAAGCTCCCGCAATTCAACCAAATAACCAACATTCGGCTCAGAAGCAAAATGCCCCAGGCAGAGAGGACTGCAATCCAGCTCTGTATTTGGGATATACGGCGCGTTTTCATAACTGTCATGATATAATAGACTCCAAGGCATGCACATAAAACAGCGGCATTGCCAATTCCCTCACTGCGTGCCAAAGACAGACCGCCAAGCGAAATTCCAAAAAGCAGTCCTAATCGCCATGACTTAAATTCTTCCTTGATTAAAAGATATCCATAATACAGGCCCATTACCAAAAAAAATATTTTCCCGGAATCAATTATACTCGTACAGAAAAATCGAATAATTTTAGGTGCCGTAGCGAATAACAAACATCCTATTGCTGCGAGCCGTTCTGAAGTAAAACATATTAATAAACGGTATAAAAATGGAATCGTAAAGATATAAAAAATACAGGAAACTGCAGTTAATGCCTGTTCAGGAGACAAACCGCTCCATGATAAAAGCCATGATAGCAGCACATTCAGTGATGGAATATTTGGATGAAACGCTTCTGCATAATTTCCGTTCCACAGTGCTCTTGACATATAAGCATAAACTGCCGCTGCATCCCTGTACATAAAACGGGAAAAGAAAACTACAGACAAAGACAATATTGCAGCAATAAAAATAGCTATATAAAGAACAGACTTGCGATATGTTAGGAATTTATATATTTTCATCGTTTAGTATTTTTTTGTTTATGTTGATTGCCATATTGCTTTCTATTGCCAAACGCAGATAAAAGTCTGCGGCAGTTCGTATTTCATGTAAACACAAAAAGCCGACAAAGGCAAAAAGATGCCTTTGTCGGCGATAAGTCTGGAAACAATATTTTTCTGTACACAACACATCCCGTTATGGATGTTGTGGGCAGCTTGAAAAAAGGGAAAAACTCCGGAAACAATTTGCTCCGGTAGAAGCAAGCCTTTATTTATAAATAAAGGCTTGCTTGCTGTCAGATCAGAAAAAGACGGCAAAGCACATCCTCCGGAAAGTCCTGGAACCAACCAAGTATTCTGTGCCATTATCTTTTTCATCTGACCTTCTTAAATTAGAAACCATCAATTTCAGCTGGACATTCAAATTCCTTCCGGCAACTGTCAATAAGTAATATAAAATACCGCGTTTCCTGTAATATTCAAGTGCATCTTCTTATGAAGTCGGGAATAATCCGTAAGGAAAATTTTTTGAACGGAAATCTCTGCATGACGGGAGACTTCCCCGTCATGCAGATTCCATTTTTTCTTGTGCTGTTCAAAAAAAATCAAATATATATAACAATAGGAATCACCGAAAAATCTATTGTCTCAATAGATTCCATTTAATCAAGATTTTAATAAGGAGAAAGGAAAAGATGAAACTCGAAGTGAGCAAAAATGAGTTGGAAAGAGCGTTGATCGCTCTGGGGAAACTGGTCTGCCGGACAGCGGCGGAAGCGGAATTCAAAGCATTGCGGATTGAAGCGGGAGAGAATCAAGTCCGCTTCTCGACCTGCTCGACATCGGAACAAATCACGTTCAAAACAGAGTGCCGGTCGGAGGGCGCATTTCACAGCATTGTGGGATTCGATGAGTTTCGGGATGCGGTGCGAAGCGGAAGGAACAAAGTGCTGGAGATCGAAAATGGCGACAGCGTTCTGCGAGTCGGGGAAAGAACTTTGTTTCCGATGTCCGGCGTGGAATGGCGGGTTCCCGGTAAGGTTGAACATTGCTCTGTCAGCGAGCTGCCCGAGGGCTTTGTCTCTCTGCTGTCGGAGGCGGCACAGCTCGTGAACAGAAACGAACCGAGAATGATCATGCGGGGGATCAACCTCAGCCGGGAGGGGATCACATCGACCAACGGCAGAGAACTGCTGAATATCTGCGTTCCGCTGAATGTGGATGACTTCACGATCCCGCTTCCGTTGGCTCTGATGCAGACAAAAACAGCGGAATCCGGCAGGCTCTATACGTGGAGTGACAACCTCAATAGAGGCTGTCGCATCGAAACGGAACACTGGACGTGGTATGCAAAAGGTTTGCTCGGCAACTATCCGAACTGGAAACAGATCATCCCGGCGCAGAAGGCATTGGTTCGTTCGGTATCGTTCCTGCCGGAGCGAGGGCAGCAGCTTGAAACCTTCCTCAAGAACGTCCCCGATCAGCCGCCACACAATGCCGTGGAGCTGTATCAGAGCGATCCGGGATATTTGAACGTTCTCGCGGGAGAGATGCACACCAGCATAGCCGCCGAGTTTACGGGCGACTGGAACGATGTTTCGCTCATGCTCAACAAGCACATGCTTCTTCGTCTGTTGTCGGAGGGGCATACGAAAATTGAGATGGCAGACAACCATATCCCGATTCTCGCAAGTGGAGGCACGGGACGCTATATCACGATGCCGCTGTATCAGCCGAAATCCAAAATAACAACTCAAAATCAAACTCAAAATCAACCCCAAACGGAGGAATCCAAAATGGAAACAAACGAAATGAGAGTCGTGTCTGTCCCTGTGCAGACTGCCGCCCCGAAACAGGAAATCGAAGCCAACCCGATGGAAGAACTGAACAGTGCTATTGAATCGTTCCGCCTGAAACTGCGGATTGCATGGGATGAATCGAATCTTCTGAGCCGCAAAGTCAAGGAAGTTCAGCTTGCCCAGAAGCAGAAAGAACGGGACTTCATTCAGGCGAAACGTGCCATCGAGCGTATCCGCATGGTCAGTGGATTCTGATTCAAAAAAACAAACAGAAACATGGGTCTCCGGCAGGTGTTGAACCTGTCCGGAGACTCAATTTTTTCAGGAGATTTATCATGTTGAAATTGAATGCATCTTACAGTAAGAAAGTTCCGGCGGACACGGAGTATTCCAGCCAGAGCTACCACGCCTCCATTGAGGTGGAAATCCCGGACGGTCTGACAGCGGAACAGCTTCAGAGCCGCATCCATGAGACCTTTGATCTTGTGCGGAACAGCGTCGAAACGGAACTGCATGGCGGTAATTGTACGACTGTACAGCAAAGACCGCAATCCCCGCAGAGTTATTCCGGAGGCAAGGGCAGTTACGGCAAGGGGAAAGGCAGTCAGAGTCCCGATGGTCCCGCGTCTCCGAAACAGATCAAATATCTGCTTGACCTCGCAAGGGACGCCCGTGTCACGCCTCAGCAGATCGCGGCAAGGTTCCGGGTGAATACCGTAGAGGAGCTGTCGCGCAATCAGTGCAGTCTGGCGATCAACGAGTTCAACGGAAAGGCGGCGTGAAATGAATCTGAATGAGTTGCGCAAAGAACCGCACTGGTCGTATTCGGCGTTCCATTGCTACCTGACATGCCCGCTGAAATTCAAGTTCCAGTATGTCGAACATGTAGAGCCGGAGCACACGTGCAGTTGCTTTCCGTTCGGGCGTGCCTTCCATGCGGCGTTGAGTCAGCGTGCAAGGAGTGGTCCGCAGATGAAGATTGCAGATGTCAAGGAGCTGTTCGAGGCGTATTTCAAGGCGGAAATCAATGCCGTGGAGCATCTCGTCTACAAGCCGAAAGAGGATTACGGGTCTCTGCTGCAAACGGGATTTGACATGCTCACTGTCTGCCTCGAAAACTGGCAGGATGACTTTGCGGTCAGGAGCGTGGAGGAAGGGTTTTCCGTGGAGATTCCGGGGCTGTCGAAGCCGCTGATCGGGGAGTATGACATGCTTGTGGAGGACGGCGGTCATGAGTGCATTGTCGATTGGAAAACAGCAAGCGCGAAATGGTCTCCGGGCAAGGCGCATCAGGACTTGCAGGCAACAGTATTTTGTTACGCCCGTACAAAACAGACCGGCAGGAGTCCGCTGTTCCGGTTCGATATCGTGACGAAGACCAGAACGCCATGTGTGGAGTCGCACTATACCGAGCGCAGAGAGCAGGACTTTCAACGCTTTGAACTGCTGGCGCAGACCATTGAATCGGCGATGCAGAGGGATGTGTTCTATCCGAACGAGACCTGCTTCTCGTGTTCCGACTGCCAGTTCAAAACCAAGTGCCGTTTGTGGCACGTAAGAAAGGGGTGAGACGATGAGCAATCTTTGCATGGGCGGCGGTGGTCACTACGCCACACGGGAAGAAGTGGCACTGGTTCCAACGCCGGAAGCAACTTCGAGCTGGAAGCCGGTTCCACATTATGAGGTCATTGAGGCGGTAACGGAGGTGGTGCAGGCGCATCAGTGGGTGATTCTGGAAGAACAGTTCGGCTTGGCACGTGAGGGTGCGAAGCTGTTCGGCGTGATGAAGATCAACAGGAGTTCTTCGCTGGAATGGTGCCGCTGCATCGGCATCCGCAATTCCCACGACAAGAGTTTTTCCGTGGGGTTGACAGCCGGGATTACGGTCATCTGCTGCTCGAATATGGCATTCGGCGGAAGCATGGTTCTGAAGCGCCGCCATACCTCGCGGATTGAGCTGTGCGATCTGGTTGACAAAGCCGTCGATGAACTCGAAAATGAGTTCCTGATACTGGAGAATGTAGCAGAGGATCTGAAAGTGGCGTATCTGGACAATGACGACGAAGCCAGAAGCCGAATCGTCAGAGCCGCAGAACTCGGTGCAATCAACAGCTCGGATATTGTACCGGTGTACAAAGAATTCAAGACTCCCTCTCACGAGGAGTTCCTGGAGCCGACAAGATGGAGCCTGCTGAATGCGTTCACGGAGACGGTCAAGAAATACACCCCGCAACGGGTGGACGTCTCCTATGCCGCATTGAACCGCTGCTTCGGGCTGGACGGAAGAATACCGTTGTTATGGGAAAAGTAATCGCGGGTATTCACCCCATGGTACGCCCTCTGCCGGAAGTGGTGCAAACGGCAGAGTATTCATGCACTCCGGCGGCTTCGGTCGCCGGTTTTCTATTCAAAACAGAAAGGAAAAAATGATGGTGAAAATCTTTTGTCCGCACTGTTCCACCCCTGCCAATCCCGTACATTGCGCCCGCAATTTCGGAACCGCAGTCGGAATTGTCGCGGGAGGAACAAGTGTAGTTTCCGGTATGATTCAGGGTGCCTGTGTCGGAAGCGCTCTCGGTCCGGCAGGGATCGCAATCGGAGCTGCCGCAGGGTCTTTGTTGCGTGTTCTTCTTGGTGTTTCCTCCGGCGGTCTGCTTGGAGCACAGGTCGGAAGACTGATCGACGAGAATCTGATCGGTTTCTATCGCTGTCCGAAATGTCATGCAATTTTCAAGGCATAGGTGAAGCTATGACGGATGAGATTCATTGTCCGGACTGCGGTTCTATTCGCTGTATTCCGTGGGATGACGGATGGCTCTGCCGTTGTTGCGGTACGGAGTTCGATGTGCCGGAGTCAGTAGAGGAGTTTCCGGAATCAGAAACGAATATGAAAGATTAGAATTACACTCAAAAAGTATCCGGAGATTGCTCGGATACTTTTTTTATCTGGTGCATTCATTCAAATCAAATGATCTTCTCTGAACACGGATTTACGGGATGGATATTCCGTCAGTTCGATCAGTTTTCGGAATTGTTCCCCGGTGCGTATCCGGTCTTTTAATTTCGGTAAAATATTGAGCCTGCGCCAATCTTCTTCGCAGAACAGATCAAGACAGGGACATTCCGACAGCAGTTCGGCTGAGCTGTAAAGGATGCTCCACCACATCGGTTTCGTAAACTGTTCCTTGAAAGGACATTGAAACCAATGGCGCGGATTATGCTTGATGATCCAGAACCAGTCACCAAGTGTGAAGTCGTGCGTGTCGATATCCCCTGTATAACTCCAGCCACTCGCCAGCAATCCGCTTCTTATAGCCGGGTGATCCGGGATCTCGCAGTAATGAAGCAAAGTCGGTTGGTGCCGTAATAATTTCTGCCACTGATACGGGGTGAAATCCTGCCAGCAGGAACATCGCCAGGCAAGCGGAAGTTGTCCGGATAAGGCTGTCACCCAGTCGTCCGGGGTGAACTCTGCAAACGGGCAGAACTCCTGTAGTTCCGGGTGCCGTGAAATAATACGTGCCCATTGTTTCGGTGACAAAGGAGCGGATACGGATTCTGTTTCTGCTGCAAAGGCGGCACAGTTCCATTCAAGATCAAGGAATGTGTTCAGTTCTGTTTCGGTCATGGTGCACCTCATGTTTTTGTGTTGTGGATTTTGTGACAGGAGGATGCCTGTCATAATATTGTTGTGCGAAAATAAAACTGATTGCATAAGTATCCGGCTGGTGCGGTTTCCCGCACACAAGCCGGTATCATCAAATTATCATCATCCGGACTCCGCCGGACTCTCATATCATAGTAGACACGCTGTATTTTTTTACCGGACTTATTCCTTCGGGATCTGCGTAAAACCAAACATCCGGCATCCCTCCGGAGTCTTTTCCTTTTCATTGACTTTCGCGGCATAACTCATCCAGTGAGAAGCATTATGCAGTTGCGTTTCCGCATCCGCCCCATGACGGCGAATCCGTATGCCGGTATTGTTGTCCGCCTGTTCCTGCGGTGGACAATAGCGAACATAATTGGAATCAGGGGATGTTCCGATTTCACGGGACCAGACATCATTGAAAAATCCAGCGATCTTTCGGACATTCTGAACCTTGTTGCCGTCACAAACCGGATAGCAGTGATAATGAGGATGTTCGGAATCACGTTGTTCTCGTGCCCAGACAAGCTGGGCGTCGATCCCCTCCCGTTTCAACTTCATCCGGCATTTGCGTATTGCATTGGAAATATGCCGGTTATCATTCTGTGTTTCCATTTCAGGAGGAAAACGGAATTCCAGATGCCCTACAAATACCTGGTTATGCTTCTCGGTCATGTAACGCAACCGCTTCTGTATTTCATTTACTGCCTCCCGATAAACGGGATGCTCCGGATCGGCATTCACGGATAAATGGTTTAACTGGCTTTCCGTGTGGTGGTGTCTTTTCGGCATGATTTGCTCTGCTCCTTTTCTGAATGATTTTATGTATGCCATGATTGATTTCTGTTCTGTAATTATTCTCATTCTGGATTCGAACAATCATTGAAATCAATTTCCGTATCTTATTTCCGGGCTTATTCTGTGCTTCCTGTTCTCTGTTCATCGTTTTCTTATGGTTGCTGTTTAGGCTTATGGCTTTATAGCTTCCTGATAACTTTATAGCTTTTATAACTCTTATAGCTTACTCTAATAGCTCTTATAGCTTAGCTTTAGCTATTTCTAATAACCGAGTTGTGCCTGATCGAATTTTGCCTGCATTTCCATAACTTTTTAAAACATGAGTTGCCGTAATGCTGAATGAGGCTGTTTTTACACTTAGGTCTCGCATAAAATAACAGGTTTTCAAAAGTAAAAAAGATTCATGACCCGCGATCGTATGCGCTCAAAGGAGGGGCGCATACATGAATGAAATCAGAATTTCAATGAATACCGTTCGCTTCTTCAAACGAATCATGCGTCCGGTCGCGGAAGAAGGAATTATTTCACTGCCGGAATACAATGAGGCGATTTCTCAATTGACCAGCCTTGCGGAACACGGGGTTCCCAAACCTGTGGTCACTCCGAAACTTCTGGATCAGCGTGAGGTCGCGGAGATGCTCAACATCAGCCACAGCAATTTCAAAAAGCTCGAAGCCGAGGGAGCTTTCCCGTTCAAAAGAAAAATGGTAGGCTCAGCAGTGCGATACCGCAATACCGATGTTCTGAATTACATCAGTTCCTATGACTGATCTTTCCATTGCTGAATTCCGCGTTTTCGGTAATGTCTGTGTTTTTTATAGACACGAATATTCCATAATGCCATATATTTACGTAGCGTTGGAACAGAAATAGGCTTTGGCATGATGACACGTGTATTAATGTCCTTCACTATCTGGGAAATATCCTGTCCCTGCTGGACTCGTGTCCAGACAAAGTCCCGGAGATGCGCAGAATGAAGCATCTTGATTCGATACGTCCAATAAATCGCTTCCTTATGGCATGTATACCGGTATGTACACATGTCTCTGGAAGCAGATTTTGAGGCAATACAATCCCGGAAACACAGGTCCAGTTCCGATGATTTTCCTTTACGCCAGTAGTCCGCTTCATAAGCCATTTCAAATAATGAGCATGGCATTTTTTCTTTTGCAATAATACAGACAAAGTAACCAGCCTCCGCCAAATTTTTCAGCATTTGCTTTAGGAGTTGCTTTTCTGTTTTTTTATATTCAAATCCATCCAGAAAGATATTTTTCGGTAATCCGGGAATCGACAAAATACATTCCAAATTTGATTTTCCTGTTTCGTTCAGCTGCCAAGGAGCGGATTTGTTCCCCAGCAGACATGAAAAGAAATTTTTCCCATTTCTTATTATTCCATAATCCAGTTCTTTGCGAAGATCATCAAAAGCGAGATTTAGGTGCAGAAGCTTTATTTGCTGATGAAAGTTCCAGTAATCCTGTTCATTTGTAATATTTTTGAAGTATACAACATCCTTATTTTGATTAAAACGCCATGGAATTCCCCCTTTTATGCCGGTCGGCAAAATATTTCCCTGTTCCTCACAGGCACGTTGTATTTGGTTGATTCCATACCAGTCACGATGTTGACTACTGTCAGCGATATAGGCCGCAATAGACAATCCCCAGGCGGTAAGATTTCCATTTCCCCAGAAAACTATATTTTTAACTTTTCCAAGCGTTTGACAGCCTATCGCTTTTTTCCCCTCCCAGTTGTCAAGAATAAAATGACTGCTGGGAACCAGTTTGTTAAAATCCATTGAAGTATGGCACGACTCTTGGTGTGTGGCATTTTGGGGGACTGGTGAGACGAGCGGTATAGGTATATCTTGATTAGAGGGTGAGTCAGAACTGGAAGAATTATCGGACAGCATGTTTGGAAGATTAGCATTTGCATTTGCAGACGGGTGTGGCTCTTGAAAAAATGTAGATGAAGCTTGCGAACAATTATCACTATAATTAGATGAAAGATTCCCATTATTTACTGGTTCTGATTTCATGCTTTTTTCCTTCATTTTTTTTGATTTCATTATTTCTTTTGCATAAATATATAATTATAATAAAATCATATCTAATATAATTAATATAGCAAATAAAGATTCATAAATCAAGTATAATTTCTATTTTTTAATAGAGATAATAGTAAACTCCATTTTTGCATAAATAATATTTTTAATAAAGCATATTATTATTTTCTTTTTCTATAGAAAAGTATTTATTCATATAGTGAATTTTATATTTTATAAATGCACAGATACATTACTGTCCTGTGCATTTGTAAGGAAGCATATTAATCAATCTTTTAAGATTTTAATAATACTTTGCACTTCTTGTGTATCTGGAAGATTTTGCAGATATTGCAAAGCTTTTTCGATCCGTGCCCTGTCGGATGGCCCTGCTGTTCCGCTGACGGCTTCTATCGCCTTGAGCTGGGCATCTTCTCCGACGTGCGTATAAAACTGATCAATGATGTCGCTGTTCGCACCGAGGATCGAAACCACCACTGCTTTCGGAACACCCGCCTCCGCGCAGAACGAGGCAAAACTGTGCCGCAGACTGTGGAATCCGTAGACAACCATCTTTCTTTTTCTTCCGGGAACTTCGACGTTGGTTTCCATTCCGGCACGTTTGATGACGCGCATCACGTCGATATTGACAAAATTATCGCCTACGGATTTTCCCTTTGCGTCTACCGTCAAATAACGTTTTGCCACGTTGGGAGAGACGTAGGAGTCGATGCGCCATTCTTTTGCTTGCTCCAGTGCGCGGACAAGCGGTTCTGCGATGGGAATAGATACCTGTTTCCCGGTTTTAAACTGTTTCACCCAAATCCGACGATGCATCAAATCCACATGATCCCATTGCAGGAGAACGCAGTCCTTCAGCCTCTGTCCTGTATACATTCCGATCAGATAAATGACTTTCAGCTCTTTTTTATTCATGACTTTGAAACTCGGATCGTCCAGAACCTTGAGAATTGCTTCTTCCTGTTCTTTTGTGAATGCAAGACGACGCACCGTGTTTCCTTGTTCTTCCCGTGGCTTTCTGCGCAGATTCTGGGATGCAAACGGGTTGTCTTCGGAATAATAATCCGAGAGTGTGGTAAAGATTTTTCTGAGACGGAGAATTTTCCGATTATGTGTGGATACTGAAATTGCTGTCGTCTTGAGATAAGCCGCATATTGGTCTGCGATACCTGGGGTAATTGCCGCCACCTGTGTTTCTTCCCCGATGTAACGTATGAATTCCGTAAAGGTTGTTTCGTAGGAAATTTCTTCATGACGTGTCGTGGGAAATGCCCTGTCCGGATGTTCCGCATAAACTTTCCAAGCGTCTTTCAGAGCAAGCGGGCGGCTTTTCCTTGCGAGATTGCGTGCCACTTTGACATGTGCGGAGATCACTTCTGCCGTTGTTGCCTGAACGATGGGCAGAAGTTCTTTTGCTTTTTTCAGAGCTTCTTCCTGATTCTGCGTTTTCAGGCTGACACATTTTCGTTCATGATTGACCTGATAGCGGAAATAATAAGTTCCGCCTTCTTCCTTCTGATAAACAGTTCCGGTTTCCAGTTTGATCTTGTTTTTCTTTCCCATTTCATCCTCCGGCGATGAAAAATCCTGTTTTGGCTAAAATAATACGGAAAAAAGAGAAAGAAAGCTCTGAATGGTAATAAACGGTAACTTTTCTTTAGAAATGAGGCTAAAATGGTGCGCCCACAAGGACTCGAACCTTGGACCCAATGATTAAGAGTCATTTGCTCTACCGACTGAGCTATGGGCGCACAGTTTAACCTGAACTAGTGACCTTAATATATCCGTTTTGCTGAAAAAAACAAGCGATCTTCCAAAAAAATATCTTTAATTTTTCATATCGCATCCCGTTTGCATTTTTCTGATAGAAAATATCCACTCCCTTGAAGAATGAGTGCACGGTCCCTATGCAGTAAAAATTCAAGAAGAATGATTTATCGCTTTATTTTTTTCAAAAACAACTTGCAAAAGCCGTTTAGTAAGACTAATGTAACAGACATAAAGATAAAAAAGGAGTTTTCGGCAATGAAGATTGGTGTCATCGTAGAATCATTCCGCGAACCGTTATATACCGCGTTCGAATCCGCAGCAAAAATCGGAGCGCAGGGAGTCCAGATGTATGCGGTCTGCAAGGACCACAATCTGATTACCATGACGAAAGAGGAGCGCGCAGCCCTGAAAAAACGTCTTGATGAACTGGGACTCAAGGTCTCCGCCATCTGCGGCGATCTTGGCGGACACGGTTTTCAGGATGCCGCAGGAAACCCTGAGCGCGTTCGTCTCAGCAAGCAGATCATTGATATCTGCGCGGATTTTGATACGAAAGTCATGACGACTCATATCGGCGTAGTCCCGACCCGCGAGGAATCACCGGTTTATCAGACCATGCTTGCCGCGGCAAGGGAAGTCGCCGCATATGCCGCGGCACACGGCGTGACACTTGCAATTGAAACCGGTCCGGAGCCGGCCGACAGACTCAGGAAATTCATCGAGAACGCCGGAGGAAAGGGAATCGGCGTGAATTTCGATCCGGCAAATCTGGCAATGGTCCTGAATGTCAATCCCGCTGAAGCGGTTCCCGTTCTCGCGAAATACATCGTTCACACCCATGCGAAAGACGGCCTGCATCTGCGCGACTGCAATCCGGCTGATGTTTACGGCTCCATGGATACCTACGATCTGACACCGCCGGAGCAGCAGAGCAAGGGCGAAGGACCCGTCTTCCGCGAAGTTGCGCTCGGGCAGGGACAGGTGAACTGGAAGGAATACATTGCCGCATTGAAGGCGATCGGCTATGACGGCTTCCTGACGATTGAACGGGAGGTCGGCGACAATCCGAAAGCCGATATCACCATGGCAGTCGATTTCCTCAAGGCGCACGGCATCAGCTGAAATCCAGACGTTCTGCACGGCTGTTCCCGTGTTATCTTCGACAGACCCCTTTCGGCGGTTCCGCGGACTCCTCCCGCGGGGCCGTCTTTTTTTATTCAATCCCGCAGATTGCAGCGGCGTTTTTTATCCCGTTCTGCAATCGCGCCATGCCTTGCCTTGATCCGCCTTTCCGCAGTCACAAATGCCGATAGCGCCAGGTTGCGGCGATTTGACAGAGAACGGCAAGAAAGATGAGGACTGCGCCAACGAGGAACGGAGCAGCGCTGTCACCCGTCACATCCGCAAGAATACCGGCTCCCAGCGGTGCGAATACGGATGTGCTTCCGACAATGACTTCATTGACGGCAACATAACGGTGACTTTTCTCCGGATTCGCCATGGAATGATAAGTGAAGAAAAAGCAGAATGCGCCGGAATAGCATCCGTAGAGGAGACCGGCGGCCACATAAAGCGGATATGATTGCGTAAATGTGAAAAGAAGCAGTGCGCACAGCCCGCAGAGGGCGGCAAATGCAATCGGAAACGGATGATACATCCAGCGGCGGCTCTTCCAGAGGCTCAGGGCCAGAAATGCCTGCACATAACTCACTGCGGCGAGAATGATTCCCTGCTGCGCGGTGGACATCTCCAGAAGATTGCAGCGATAGGGAATCTGTGTGCGGAGCATCGCAATTGTCACAAATCCCGTCCCGGCCACAATCCAGCCGAGATACGCCAGATCCGGAAGTTTTTCCGGCGTTCCGGAATCCTTCCCGGCGGCCGCAGCATCGTCATGAAACTCCGCGGCGGAATCCTGATCCGCATTCTTTCTCCGTATGAAACAGTGGAGAAACCAGACGAAACAGCTGACAATCAGAACCAGAAGAATATTGATTTTATAGCAGGTTCTCCAGCCGGTTTCCGGAGAAAGCAGCCCCCAGATCAAGGCGGCGATGAAAGGTCCGGAGGCAAATCCGAAACTCCAGGAAAACGTGTAAAACGCAGCTGTCCGCGGCACGGTTCCCCGGGAAGATTCCTTCCCGTCCAGCATTTTCACGATCACCTGGAACGGTGCAAAAAACATCGCCGTTCCGATGCCGGAAACGAACAGCCAGACATACTGCATGCTCATGCCGGGAAACAGAAGAAAACCGATCATGGAAAGAACCAGAATTCCCTCCCCCGCCAGAATGAATTTCGTCGCATTCCCTTTCTGCTGGACGGCCCCCAGCAAAGCGGAAACAATCGCATATACGAACGCCCAGACCGCCATGGTGCCCGCAACAGCAAAGGAATCCGCGCCGCTGGCCGCAAGCCGGCGCATTGTAATAAAGAAAAAAAGCCCTATGATGATGTTCATCACGCAGGGCAGAAGATAAAAAATGATTCTCATCGGCATTGCCTGTTTCCCTGATTCTGTAAACTCCGCTTCCTTTAAGGTACC
The DNA here is from genome assembly GCA_944391115.1 of uncultured Victivallales bacterium. Lineage (GTDB taxonomy): Bacteria > Verrucomicrobiota > Lentisphaeria > Victivallales > UBA1829 > UBA11452. Next base: position 21,425 of record CALXSJ010000014.1, read on the forward strand.
GCAGGAATTCACTTTTTCAAGCATCCGCCCGATTCAAAAAACACTTTCAACTCCCGCCTGTCCGCCTCCAGGCCCTTCCACACCGGTGAAAAATGCAATTTTCTCCTGCCTGCCCGCACGTCGGTCTGTTTTTCCGCTTTGCCATTTGAATTATCAGGTCCAGATCTGTTTCCACCTTGACAGCATCATCCCGAAAGGATATAATACCGCCTGTATGCGGCACGGCAATCCGGACTCAGGCTTCCGCGGCAGGGGAAACCGGATTGCGCCTGGAAAATATTTGATGAAAAATCCCGCGCCGGCGGAAAATATTGAACGGAAAAAAGGATAAAAGGATTGCAGTATGAATTCTGAAAATCTTGCACAAAAACTCGCCATGACTCAGAAAACGTTTCATTCCCCGGATGGAGGAATGCTGAACTACTGTCTCAGGAAAACCGGAAACCCCGCCGATCCGGAGAAAGCCGCGCTCATGATGTTTCTGCACGGCGCGGGGGAGCGGGGAGAGGACAATTACCGCCAGCTTGTGAACTGCGCCGCTGATCTTGTGGATTTCTGCGAGTCGGAACAGATCAAAGCGGTCATTCTCTTCCCGCAGTGTCCGGCGGAGCGGATGTGGATTCAAGCGTCATGGTCGCTGCCGGGACATGCAATGAGTGAACTCCCGACACCGGAACTGAAACATGCCCTCGAGCTACTGGAGGCAACTCTCGCAGCGGAAAACTGCGATCCGGACCGGGTTTACATCAGCGGAATTTCCATGGGGTCGTTCGGGACCTGGGATGCGCTCTCCCGGCGCCCCGATCTGTTCGCCGGAGCCATCGCAATCTGCGGAGGAGGCGACGTGAAGCAGGCGTCAAAACTTACGGAAATTCCGATCCGCGTCTTTCACGGAGATCAGGACGGAGTCGTCATGGTGAAGCGTTCGCGTGACATGGTAAATGCAATCCGGGCGGCCGGCGGAACAAAGATCTTTTATACGGAATATCCCGGAATCAATCACAATTCCTGGACACGGACTTATGCGGATCATGAGAATCTGCGCTGGCTCTTCTCGCAGCGGAAAGAACAAAAACAGTCCTGATAAAAAAATCAGGACATACCGCAATGCTCTGCATTGTAAAAATGCTTCGTGCTTTCCAGTGAGTCCTGCCGCGGTCCGGCTGCACAGGCCGGTCGCCGCAGGCGAAATCCACGATACCGCGTATGCCTGCATCGCGGTAATTCATTGCAGACGCCGGAAACCGCCCGGCGTCATGCCCCGGTATTTACGGTAAAGACGCGAAAAATAATAGCGGTCCTGAATGCCGACCTGTTCGGCGACTTCGCCGATCGAAAGTTCGCTGTGCTCCTTCAGCAGCCGCTCGGCGCGCGCCAGACGCTTCTCAATGAGAAGCTTCTTGAAACTTGTGCCGGAGTGTTTCTGCAGGAAGTGTGAAATTGTGGAAACGCTTCTCCCGACTTTGCGCGCAACCGTCGAAATTTTCAGAGGTGACGTCAGATTGTCCTCTATACAGCGGACAATGGAGCGGTAGAGACGGTCGCCGCCCGTCGTGACAAGTTCGCGCCGGACAATGTAATCGACAAGCAGTTCCATCAGGCCGGTCAGATTCTCCATTCCCTCCGCGGAGAGATAAGGCAGTTCACGGAACGCTTTTTTCAGTCCGGCAAGTTCGGCGCGGCTCCGGGTTTTCTCAGCCAGGTCGCCAGGAAGCGAATCCGTGCTCCGGAACTGTCCGAACATGACATAGCCGAGCAGTTTGCCTTCGGAAATCACAGGCATGATCGCCTCCCACAGATGCGCATGGCAGAGATAAGACTGGCAGCGTCCGGTTTTCCTGCTCAATGCCTGTTTCTCGCTGTCAAGGCGGAGACAGCGTTCCAGAGAAAAAAAGCGGTTCTGCATCAGCTGGCAGAAGCGGCAGTTGCCTTCGCTGCGCCCCTGCCGCAGAACCTGTCCCTGCGGACCGTAGAACATCACGTGAATGCGCATCACGGAAGCGAAATTGTCCAGAAGTTTCTGCACTTCGTCATGAAGAATCAGGTCAAGGGAAAAATCATGATTTTCCGCAGCCACAGAAAAACTCCTTTGTAAAAACAATCCGGATATTTGCAGAAAAGTCCATTTATTTGCCGTTTAATCTATTTACGAAACGGATTTTTTCAAGTATAATTATGCGCAGGAGAAAAAACTTTGCTGAAAATCCAAACAGAGGAGAAGGATCATGGACAAAGTCAGAATCGGACTCATCGGGCTGGGCTTCATGGGAAGCACGCATTTCAGAATCTATGAAGCGATGAAGGATGCGCAGATCGTCGCGCTCGCGGACGTGGACCCCGTCAAACGCAGAGGCGATATTTCCAAAGTCGTCGGCAATATCGGCAACGCCGACAACTCCCGGCCGCTGAACATGGAAGGCATCCGGACCTACGAGTCCGGCTTCGACCTCATCAACGATCCCGCCGTGGATGTCGTCGACATCTGCTGTCCGACACCCGACCACGCCCCCTACATCGTCGCCGCGCTCAAGGCCGGCAAACACGTCTTCGCGGAAAAACCCTTCGCGCGGAATCTGGAACAGGCAAAGAAAATCGCAGAGGCCTACCGGAACGCGAAAACCTTTCTGAACTTCGGCATGTGCGTCCGCGCATGGCCGGAATACCGCTACGCATACGAACAGTTCAAGGCGGGAAAATACGGCAGACTCCTTTCCGCGACCTTCCGGCGCCTCTCCCCGGATATCGCGGGAAACGCATGGCAGAACTGGTTCATGGACGGCAAGCGCTCCGGCGGCGCGCTGCTTGACATGCACCTGCACGACACGGACGCGGTCCGCTACTTCTTCGGCCGTCCGAAAGCCGTCACCTCCGTCGGCGTGACCGGCGGCGTCAGCAACGGCGGCGTCGATCATGTGATCTCCTTCTACCATTATGACGACGGAACGGTGGTGGAAGCCGAAGGCTGCTGGATGGCGCCGAACACCACGCCCTTTGAAATGACCTTCCAGATCATCTGCGAAAAGGCGACGGTCCGCCTGATGGCGGAGGGCTTCAAGGTCTACTGGAAAGACGGCAGAATCGAAACGCCGGAAGTCGAGGCGACGACCGGATGGCATGTCGAGCTCGCCTATTTCGTCGACTGTGTCAAAAACGGCATCAGGCCCGACAAATATCAGGACTTCGAATCCGTGCTCGACGGCTTCAAGATCAATGTCGCCGAACAGGAATCCGTGGACAGCGGCAAACGTGTCGAAATCAACTACTGAGGAGTCGAAAAATCATGTACAAGGCATTGAATTACTGGGTATTCGGAGGATTCGACGGACAGAAGACCCCCTGCGAGTTCATCGACTGGGCGGCGGAAAAAGGTCTGGACGGCGTCGAGCTGACCGTCGGAGACGTGATCTCTCCCGACATCACCGAGGCGGAATGCAGGAAAATTGCCGCATACGCCGCAGAGCGGAACATCGGTCTGCGTACGCTTGCCAGCGGCGCGGGATGGGGCTGCTATCTCGGCGCGGCGGATGAAACCGAACGCCAGAACGCGCTTGCATTCGTCCGGAAATATCTTCAGATCGCCGCATGGATCGGTGCGGAAACCATTCTGGTCGTTCCCGGCGCAACCCGCGTGGCATGGGATCCGGGCAGGCCTGTGCTGAGCTACAAAACCGTATGGGAGCAGACAGCGAAATCCGTAAAGGAACTCATTCCCGTCGCGGAATCGCTGAAAGTCAATCTCGCGCTGGAAAACGTCTGGAACCGTTTCCTGATCTCCCCGATGGAGTGGAAGCTTTTTCTGGATCAGTTCAGCTCGGAGTATGTGGGCCTTTATTTCGATGTCGGCAATGCCTGCCTGAACTGCCGTCCGCAGGACTTCCCGGAAATTCTCGGCAGCCGCATCAAGGCGGTGCACCTCAAGAACTTCGAGGAGACCGACTGCGCCGGCGGGCTGCACAACTTCGGCGACGACCTTTTCCGGGGCGAAGTCGATTTCAAGGCGGTCTTCGCGGAGCTGGACAAAATCGGCTACAAGGGACCGTTCACCGTGGAAATGATCCCGTTCTGCCGCCTGCCCGACCTGGTTCTTCCGGATCAGGCGCTGGCAGACAAAATGGCGCTTCAGCTTGCCTCGCTGTAACACGCGTCTGTCGATTCACCCCGGCCGTGCATGCTTCCGCACTGCCGGGGTTTTTTCTGCGATTCCCTCCGAAAGCGCCTCAGCCCTTTGAAGTCAGAAGCATCGACTCGGCAACTTCATACAGGCAGGGTTCCCCCGAGGCGAAACGGCGGTATTCCTCAATCATGTATTCGGACATGCGGTGCACCTCGTCGTTCATGGAGCCCGCGATGTGCGGCGTAAGCTTCACATTGGGAAGCGTATAAAGCTTTGAACCGGCCGGCGGCGGCTCCGGATATGTCACGTCCAGCAGAGCGGTCAGATCGGAACGCTCCTCCAGAACCTGAATCATCTCCGGCTCGTTCACCTGCCGCCCGCGCCCGGTATTGATGAAAACGGCGCCTTCGCGCATGGAGCGGAAAAGTTCCCCGTTCAGAACGCCGACATTGTCATCGCGGTCCGGCAGATGGTTGCTGATCACCATCGCCGTGCGGAACACCTCTTCCAGGGACACCGTGCGTTTTTCCCTGCGGGAGGGAACCACAACCACGTTGACGCGGTATGCCTGCAGAAGCTTCTGCACCATGTTCGAAATCGCTCCCGCGCCGATCAATGCGACGGTCTCGCCGTAAACACCCCGCCCCGCCAGTTTATGATTGAAGAATTCCGGGCCGGTCAGACTGCGCGAGGCGCGGAAATATCCCTTCAGTCCGAGAATGATCTGGGCGACGCAGAACTCCGCCACGGGAATCGCGTTGGCGCGCCAGGCGCTGAACACGCGGATTCCGCGTGCAAACAGCGGACGGGCAAAGTAGTCCGTTGCACCCGCCGCATAGAACACGGCCTTCAGCGCGGGCATGCGGTCAAGAAGCGCATCATCAAGCTTCACCATTCCCCAGGTGGAGAAAAGCACCTCGACATCGGCGAGCTTTCCGCTTTCCACATCCTCCTGTCTGTAAATTCCGGGCAGGAAATCGGTGATCGAGGCGATTTCCTGAATCTGCGCGGGGGTGTAGACATAATCAATCTGTGCGGGATTCGCACTGAGAATTGCACTTTTGTATTTTTTCATTTTCCCTTCTCCAGAAGATAATTGACAATTGTCGCAATATTGGCGGTCACATCCGGATGCGACGTCACCTGCGGATAATGTCCCGGAATGAAACTGACCAGTTTTCCGCCCCACGGCGCAAGCGCCTCGCAGCACTGGACGAACGTCCCCTCCTCGATCTGCGTTTCCATCAGGCGCATGCAGGGACAGGTATTCTCCAGATTGGTATAGATTTCATCCTCGGGCAGATCCATTTCACGCAGTTCCCGCGCAAGCGCATGCCGCGTCACGGAACGTTTCACGAAATAGGGTTTCTTCGGATGCGTGGAAGCGGGCATTCCGTCCGGATCGTTCGGGCGGACCCAGCGTTCTCCGACCAGCGGACGCCACCAGTCCCACATCCAGAATGCCGCGCTCGAACCGTGCAGAAGCAGGGCGCTTCCTCCGCGCTCCAGATAACGGCGGACCCGTTTTTCCGCCTCCGCGCCGGGATGCGGCTGTCCGCAGGTGTCGCCGATCATGTTCAGGATCAGCAGTTCGCAGTCCCGATCCCAGTCCATATGTTCCAGAACATTCCAGTCGTTCTCGTAAAATGCGGTTCTTCTCTTCAGTTCCTCAGGCAGATGTTCGAAAATGACTCTGCCCGGATGCGCGCCGTAATGATCGTCCGCGAAAAAGTATATCATAAAACCTCCTGGAAAATTGAATTGCGGTTCAGGAAAGATAGTGCGGGTTTTCCATTAAACAAGCGTTTCCCCCGGAAAAAATCATCCTCTTGCCGCTTTTTTGATCTCGCGGAGCCGCGCGGCCTCCGGAAGACGCTTGTAAAAACTGTCAAGCGGATAACAGCCGGAAATCATGCCGTTGCGCGGCGCACTCGTGCAGTCGCCGAACGTCCTGCAGATCCGGCAGCGGTCGAGGGTCTTTCCGTTCAGGGAGTCCGCGCACATCTCCGGATAGGAGAGCACCATCCGCCCGATTCCGGCGAAATCGGTTTCGCCGTGCGCAACGGCGTATTCGGCCGCATTCGGCAGATACTCCTGCAGACAGGTGTAGCCGGAACCGACCACAAGCATCTCCGGACACCGTTTCTTGAGCTCCCGGACCGCCTTCAGGTGACGCGAGACGTTGTAGAGCGGATGCTCCGGCATCAGATAGCCGTCGGACACGGGATAATACGCGGGACGCTGCATGTGGACGTTGTAGTAGGGACTTCCGATCGTAGCGCAGATGAGCTCCACGCCGTACTCCTCCATCATTTTCACGAAGCGGACCGTTTCCGTAAGTTCGGGATCCATCTCCATGCCGGAGCCGTCGCCGCCGAACGCGTAGGGATACGGTCCGCTCCACTCCATCGGATGCCCGACGCCGTCGGAACCTTTGACGAACGGCAGGATGTCAAAGAGGCTGACACGCGCGGAGAGCGCAAGCCCCGGCGCCGCCTTCCGGATGCTCTCGGCGATCTCGCGGAAAAAACGGGTGCGGTTCTCGAACGAACCGCCGTACGGGCCGGGGCGGTCGTACGCGGTCAGGAATTCATGCCCGAGATAGCCGTGCGCATGCTTGATGTCGACAAAATCGAATCCGGCCTTCTGCGCAATCACGGCGGCGTCGGCAAAATGGCGGACGATGTCGCGGACTTCGGCGTCGCTGACGACATTCGAGGCGTCATTGCCGAATTTTTTGTCCAGCAGCGGATGGGAATATGCCGTTTTCGATTCCAGAACATCGGCCTTGTTCGGATGGGAATAGCGTCCGGAATGCGTCAGCTGAAGCCCGATCATCAGATCGTCGTTCCGTCCGAACCTGTCCTTGTGCGCCTGACGCATTTCCGCGCAGATCGCAGTCAGGGCTTCGGCGGTGTGCGGCGCGACCAGAAGCTGCCGCGGATTGCTCCTTCCGGAGTGCATGACGGCGGCCGCCTCGGTGCCGTACAGAAGCTTTGCGCCGCTGACGGCGAAGTTGAGCCAGCGCCGGTGCGTGAATTCGCTCGGAGTTCCGTCCGCCATGCAGTCCCAGCCCTCCATCGGGAGAATCGCCCAGCGGTTGCCGACCGTGCGTCCGTAGCAGGAAATCTTCTGTGCGAGCGCACTGGATCCGTCCGCCGGAACAGCGGGCGCGAGATTGATTTCGATGTGTTCGCTTTTCAGGTAGGAAGAGAACTCTTCCACCGTCTTGAATTCCGTCACTTTGCGGTAGGTGTTTGCCATAATCAGAACCTCTTTCCCTTGTGCAGATGCACGATGATGAGTTCAGTATCTTCAAGTGTTTCATAGGTGTGCGGCAGAAGCGCGTCGAACTGGACCGACATGCCGCGTGTCAGATCGCAGGATTCGTTCGGCAGCGAAACGCGCAGATGGCCCTTCAGCACCCAGCAGAGTTCGTAATCGTCCCGGTGAAGTTCGGGCGTGGAGAGTTTCGCGCCTTTCTTCGCGGCGGCGTGCATGCAGCGCATGTTCCCGTAGTTCACGCGGTCAAATTCGAAATCGCCGGATCGATAGCGTTCGGCCGCCACGCGGTGCGACGTCCGGTTCTCCGCCAGGGAGATCAGATCGGAAAGCGTCAGCCCGAACACCCGCGCGATCCGGTAGAGCGTGTCCATCTCCGCCGTGTTCTGGTTGCGTTCGAGCTTTGAAATCACGCTTGCGGCCACCCCGCTCCGGACGGAAAGCTCCGCAATGCTCATCGCTTCGCGCTTGCGCAGTTCCCGCAGAATCCCGAAGTCGCAGATCAGTTCCCGGGAGGTCATGAGACAGCACCTCCGTAGATTCTGCCTGCACGGAAGTCGCTCCATATCGTTTCAAACCATCCGTCCGTTTCCGGAACCGGGCGGCAGGGCGTCCATGAAATTTCCGGATAACCGGATGCGCCGCGCCCGCAGATCATAAGCCGGTCCCGGAACGCGGTCTTTTCTTCGGCCATGCGCCACTTCGAATCCAGCGCGGGATGGATCGCGCGCCCGTTCTCCGAAAGCACGATCGAACCGCCGCGGGAACCGATGTAGTCGATCTGCATCAGGATGCATTCGAGATAATAAATGTGCGCAGTGCAGAGCTGGCGGTTGCGGAGCGCTTCGCAGAGTGACTGCGCATCCAGATTGCCGAGTCCGTCGCCGTTCAGCGCGGCGGCCTGCTGGTATGCCTCGTCCAGTGCGGCTGTCACGTTTTCCGCGGAACGCACGAATGCGCCGGCGCGGCTCATGCGGCGCTGGATTGCGGCGCGCCCGCTTCTCCAGTCCAGAACGGCGGGAATCGCACGCTGCGTCCGCAGAAGCGCAAGCTCCTTTTCCAGAAGGGCGTCGAACTGATCCGCCGGGAACGTGCTTTCCCGGTAGTTCGCCCCGATGAATGCCGAAGCGCGGAATGCACCGACCTGTCCGGCATTCAGCGCGGTCCCGCCGGGACGCGTCACGCCGTGGGAACCGTTCACTTCCCCCACCGGGAACAGGTGCTTCAGATTGACCGATTCCCACCAGAGGTTTCCGGCGAGCCCGCCGTTGTTGTGCTGGGCGCAGACCGCGATTTCCAGCATTTCCGATTCCAGGTCGATCCTGTGCTTCCGGTAAAGCTCGATCGCGGGCGCGTTCAGGATTGCAAGGCGTTTCAGCGGCGAATCCGCCAGCGCGCCGGAACGTTCCAGATACGTGCGCGTCTCCTCATTCAGCGCCTGAAAATCCAGATCGGACGGATCCGTGCGGTAGTCGAGCCAGACCCGCCGTCCGCGCTCGACCGTCTCGATGTAGGTAAAGATGTCGATCAGCGAGGAGCCCGGCACATGCCCCGCGGCAAACGGCCATTGATATCCCTTGAGGAAAACGGCGTCGTACATCCCGGCGGGCGTCGCGAAATATTCGCGCAGGAACTCCCGCTCGTCTCCGCCGTCCCGGTCCGTGGAGACAAAACGCGGCAGAACCTGCATATAGCTTCCCGACACATTCCAGCGGAATTTGACCGAGGCGAGCCCGAACTGCGATTCGGCGAGATTGCATGCCTTCGCCCCGGCCTCCAGCGCCAGCCCGACCGCCCCCGTGTGCACTTTTGGGTAAACGCTCGTCTCATACAGTCCGCCGGGGCCGCCGACGGCGAAAACAATGTTCTCCGCCTGCACGCATTCAAACTCTCCGGTGTCGCCGTTGACGAAAATGGCGCCGACGGTGCGCGTGCCTCCGGCGTCGGTCAGGAGCTTGACCGCCACGCGGTGTTCATAGACGGGAATCGCGCGGCGCTTGAGTTCGGCCGTCAAGGCAAGACACATGTCGCGGGAGGTATAGGGTCCGCAGCTGGTCGCGCGGCGCTTCGGATCGTGATCCGTCTTGTAGCCGATGTACTGGCCGAAGGAATCGTGCGGAAACGGCACGCCGAGCATGACAAGATGCCCGAACGCAAGCGGGGAAAGCGCCGCTTCGACAAGCGCGATGTCTCCGTGGACGGCGCCTCCGGCGGCAAGATCGCGCGCCATCAGAACCGGCGAATCGGGTTCCGTCCCGTACATGCCGAGCTTGTAATAGGTCTGCTTGTCGCTCCCCGTGTTGATCGAGGTCCCCATCCGGAGCCCCTCGGTAAAAACGACCGTATCCGCAACGCCGAGTGCGTGGAGCCGCACCGCGGCGGCCAGTCCGGAAGCGCCGCTGCCGATCACAAGCGTGTTGACTCTGAGCGTTTCCATAAACTCACCTCAGAAGCGTTCGATCGTCAGGCCGCCGTCAATGTTGATGACCTGTCCGGTGGAGTATCCGAGCGACCCGGAAACGAGCATTGCGACGGCGCGCCCGATGTCGGAAGGTTCGCCCCAGCGTTTCTGGAGCGTCAGGCCGTCGGCGATCATCTTGTCGTATTTCGCGGCGACACAGCTTGTCATGTCGCTGCGGATCACGCCGGGACGCAGTTCGTAGACGCAGATTCCAAGATCGGCAAGGCGCACCGCCCAGAGTTTGGTCGCCATCGCGACACCCGCTTTGGAGAGACAGTATTCCCCGCGGTTGATGCTCGCATAGTCCGCCGAAACGGAACCGGTGTTGATGATGCAGCGGAATCTTCCGCTCCGGTTTCCGATCATGCGTTTCGCCGCCGCCTGCGTCAGGAAGAAGGGACCGCGCAGATTGATCCCGAGCACGCGGTTGAAGCTCTCCTCGCTCATCTCCAGCAGATCGGCGCGGACATCCGGCGCGACGCCGGCATTGTTCACCAGCACGTCAAGCGCACCGAAATCCGATTCGAATGCATCCAGCATCGCCTCCCGGTCGGCCGCGGAAGATACATCGCAGCGGTAATACGCGAATTTCCCGGGATGATTTTTCCGGAGTTCCGCGAGAAATTCCGCGCAGGAATCCGCTTCCGCACGCCCGCAGAAGGCCACGTTGCACCCCGCCTCCGCAAGCGCTCTCACAATTCCGGCGCCAATCCCGCGCGCCCCGCCCGTAACCAGCACATTGCCTGCTTCCATCATTCGATGCCTCCTTTAAGATTCTTGAATGATATATTTAATGATAAAATATAGCTTTAGAGAAATATTTCAAGAGATTTTTCAAAAATTTTGCATTTTTCCCGGCAGACGGAAGCATCCGCTCTTTCCCGGAGACAGGGAATCCGGCATTTTCCCTCCGCTTTTCCGATATGCGGAATTCACAAGAGCGCACCTTGCGCAATTCTTCCGTTTCCAGAGTTTTTTCCAGACAAAAACGGAATCACCGAGTCCTCCCGGGTTGCAATCACCGGAAAGACACAATATATTTTACAATGGATTCTCAATCAACGCAGCCGGAGGAAGGCAATGGATTCCGACAAGAAGAAAAAAACCGCTCTTATCATCGGAGCCGGACCGGCCGGACTCACGGCGGCATATCAGCTGCTGAAGAATGCACCGGACATTCATCCGGTTATTCTGGAGGCGACAAACGAGATCGGCGGAATTTCGCGCACCGTATGCCATGACGGAAACCGGATCGATATCGGAGGTCACCGGTTTTTCTCCAAAAGCCCTGAAGTCATGAACTTCTGGCTGGAGCACATGCCCCTCCAGGGAAAGGAGGCGCTGGATGACAGAATGCTGCACCGGGATAAAAAATTCGCCCCCGGGGGACCGGATCCGGAAACGGAAGACCGCGTGATGCTCCTGCGGAACCGTTTCTCCCGCATCCTTTATCTGAGGAAATTTTTCGACTATCCCATTTCCTTCCGCCCCCGCACCTTTCTGAACATGGGACTCCGCCGGACGGTGTGCGCCGCGTTCGGCTATCTTTCCTCGCTCTGTTTCAAAAGAGAGGAAATCACGCTCAAGGATTTCATGATAAACCGTTTCGGCGCGCCTCTCTACCGCATGTTTTTTGAAAAATACACGGAAAAGGTCTGGGGCCGCAATCCGGATGCGATTTCAGCCGCCTGGGGCGCGCAGCGCATCCGCGGGGTTTCCATCCGGGAACTGATTCTGACGGTGCTGCGGAGAAAATTTCTCAAAGACCGCAGAAGCGAAACCTCCCTGATCGAGGAATTTTATTATCCGAAAAAGGGGCCCGGACAGTTCTGGGAAATCATCGCGGAAAAAATCGAGTCCCTCGGAGGAGAGATTCACCGGAATGTGAAAGTGATCGGAACGGAGTGCGCCGACGGAAAAATTCTCTCCGTAACGGCAGTTTCCGGCGGGGAAAAAATCGTCTTTCCGGCGGATTTTCTTCTCTCCTCCATGCCGGTCAAGGATCTGGTGGAAAGTTTCGGGAAAGATTCCGTTCCGGAAGAGGTCTACCGCTGTGCGGCAAACCTCCCCTACCGGGATTTCATCACCGTCGGCATGGAAACCGACCGCCTGAATTTGAAAAACCGGACGGGAGTGCGCACGGTCAACAACATCATTCCCGACTGCTGGATCTACATTCAGGAACCGGATGTCAGAATCGGACGCCTTCAGATCTTCAACAACTGGTCGCCCTATATGGTCCGCGACCCGCTCGGCAAAGTCTGGATCGGCCTGGAATACTTCTGCAGCGAGGGAGATGAACTCTGGAACATGGACGACCGGAGCTTTCTCGCATTCGCCGCAGGCGAACTGGAAAAAATCGGCATTCTCGACCCCTCCTCCATCACTTCCGCCGTCCGGGTCCGGGAGAAAAAGGCATATCCTGCATACTTCGGAAGTTACGAAAAATTTCCCGCCGTCCGGGAATGGCTCGACTCCATTGAAAATCTCTACTGTATCGGACGCAACGGACAGCACCGCTACAACAACATGGACCACTCCATGCTTTCCGCGATGCGCGCAGTCGAACTGATCGTCTCGGGAGCAAAGGACAAATCCCCGCTCTGGAACGTCAACACCGAAGCGGAATACCATGAGGAAAAACAGCCCGCCCGCTGAACGGGAGGACGCATCCACCCCCCCGGGACAGCTTCCGTCAGAGCATCGCGGCAATTTCACGGGCCGCATCCCGGAGCAAAGACGCATAGGAAAGCGTCTGTTCGCGCAGATACAGCTCCGAACCGGAAACGCTGAGCGCACAGAGAGCGGAACCGTCCGGCGCCGTCACCGGCGCGGCCACACAATATACACCGCGTTCGTGCTCGCAGTCATCCACAGCATACCCCTTTTGCCGGATTTCCGCAAGCTCTTTTTCCAGCGCATCCGCATTGGTGATGGTATTCCCCGTAAATGCCGTAAATTCAATTGAACGGATGACGGCACCCCGCTCCCGTTCGGGAAGAAAAGCCAGCATGGCCTTCCCGACACCGGTGCAGTAGAGCGGGCTGCTCTTCCCGATCATCGATCCCATCCGGACGGACCGGACACCTTCCACCTTGTCGATATAGACCACCCGCGCATTTTCCATCCGCGCGAGATGCACGGTCTCATGCGTCCGTTCGGCCAGCGCGGCAAGGACCGGGTGCGCAATCCGGATCAGCGGATTCTGATTCGCCGCCTGACTGCCCAGGCGCGAGATCGCCGCCCCGAGGCAATAGCGCTGTTCCTGCTTCACCAGATACCCGCGTTCCGTCAGAAACTTCAGCATCCGGAACACGGTGCTCTGCGGAATCCGCGTCATCCCGCTGATCTCGCGCCCCTTCAGTCCGTCACGGCTGGAGGCGATCAGCTCCAGAATCTCAAAGATTTTCGCAAAACTTTTTTCTCCGTCTTTCATGTCCTGAAAATCCTTTCCGCGGAAAAAAGAAAATTCCGCTTGCAATTTCATCAAAAACAATATATAGTTATATTGTAAGAATTCAATCTCACATTATGAGAAAATTTAAAATTTTTCAAGGAGGATGTCCTATGGAAACCGGAAAACCCATTGCCTGCTTCGGTGAAGTCATGCTCCGGCTGGGAGCGCCGGGGAAGCTGCGTCTTGCCCAGAGCCTGCCGGGAACGCTGGAAGCCACGTTCGGCGGGGGAGAGGCCAATGTCTGCGCATCGCTTGCCATGCTCGGGAGCAAAAGCCGTTATCTGAGTGCGCTGCCGGACAATCCGGTCAGCCGCGCCTTCGCCGCGCAGCTCCGCGGCATCGGCGCCGATACGGATCACATCCTTTATACGCAGGGGGGGCGCATGGGAATCTACTTCGTGGAGCATGGCGCAGCGCAGCGTCCCTCGAATGTCATCTACGACCGCGCGCACTCGGTCATTGCCGAATCCGGACCGGAATGCTATGATTTCGAGTCCATGCTGTCCGGCTGCGGGCACCTGCATATCACGGGCATCACGCCGTCTCTGAGCGAAAAGGCGTATCTGGCAACCCTGCACCTTGCGGAAAAAGCCGCGGAGATGGGAATCTCCGTCTCCTGCGACCTGAATTTCCGGAAGAAACTCTGGAGATGGAAGGAGGGGATGGCGCCACGGGAGCTGGCGGCGGCGTGCATGGAAAAAATCGTCGCCTGCGCGAATCTCATCATCGGCAACGAAGAGGACGCCGCGGATGTCTTCGGCATCCATGCGGACGGCACGGCTGTGGAAAGCGGGAAACTGAACATTCCCGGCTATACCGCGGTTGCGGCCCGCCTTTCCGCCAGATTTCCGAAGGCGGAATTCATTGCGCTCACCCTGCGGGAAAGCATCTCCGCGGATCACAACAACTGGGGCGGGATGCTGTTCGAATGCAGAACAGGAAAAGCGTATCTGGCGCCGCTCAACGCCGCCGGACAGTACACGCCGTATGAGATCCGCGACATCGTGGACCGCTTCGGAGGCGGCGACTCCTTCTGCGCGGGACTGATCCATGCGCTGAGCACCCCCGAATATTCCGCTCCGGAAACGGCCATCCGCTTTGCAATTGCGGCAAGCTGCCTGAAACACACGATAAAAGGCGACTACAACTATGCAACATGCGCGGAAGTCGTCTCCCTGATGAACGGCAGCGCATCCGGCAGGGTCAGACGCTGAAGGAGAGGCGGAATGAAAATCACAAAAATCGAACCGGTTCTGGTCGGCGCGCCCACTCCGGGCGTGGGACTGCTTTCCAGCCGGAACTATCTCTTCATCCGCGTTCATACCGACGAGGGCATCTCGGGACTCGGCGAAGCCACGCTGGAAAGTCATGACAATGCAGTGCTCGGGGCGCTCAAGGACATCGAAAACCTGGTCCTCGGCGAAGATCCGGCGCGGATTGAGCATCTGACGCAGAAAATGCTCAAACAGCTCTTCTGGAAGGGCGGCGTCATCAAGGGCAGCGCCATTGCCGGCGTGGAACTGGCGCTGTGGGATATTCTCGGCAAAAGTCTCGGTCAGCCCGTCTACAAACTGCTCGGAGGCGCCTGCCGGGACAAAATCCGGGTTTACGTCAACGGCTGGAGCGGCGGTTCCCTTGATCCGGCCGTCATCCGGGAAAAACTGCATTCGGCAATGGAGGCGGGATATGACGCGTTCAAGTTCAGTCTTGCCCAGCCGGTCTGGCCGCTCAGCGATCCCGCCGGACTCCGCCGAATCGCAAAGGCCGCGGAAACCATCCGGGAAACCGCCGGTCCGGACGCCATGCTCATGTTTGACGGACACGGACGCTACGACGCGGATTTCGCCATCCGGGTCGCCGGAATTCTGCGCGCCCTGGACTTCGCATTTTTCGAAGAACCCTGCCAGCCGGAGGACGAGGAGGGACTGGCGAAAGTGGCGCGCCATGCGGATCTTCCGGTCGCGTCCGGAGAACGTCTCGCCTTTCTGCCGGAATTCAAGCGTCTGCTGGCCCGCGGATGCGCAAGCGTCGTTCAGCCGGATATCGGGCACTGCTGCGGGTTCGGCACCGCGCTCAAGGCCGCCCGGCTCGCCGAAGCGTTCAACGCGTTCGTCGCCCCGCACGGACCGATGAGTCCGGTCATCACGACCATCTCGCTGCATCTTGACGCCGTCATACCGAACTTCCTGATCCAGGAACGGCTTTTCCTGAACGACTGGAGAAACGAGGTCATCCGGGAACCCCTGCGGGTGGAAAACGGTTTTCTTACGCTGAATGACAGGCCGGGATGGGGCATTGAACTCAATGACGACGTATGCGCGGCCCATCCGGCGGTGCGCCCCTATACCCCGCAGCTCTACCGCCCGGACGGAGCGGTCTGCGACTGGTGATTCCGGAAACGGCGTTCCAGACGCCATGCAATCATCCAAACAAAGGAACTGAAACGATGAATCTTGAAACTCTGCTGAAACAATGTCCCCTGATCGCAATCCTGCGCGGAATCCGCCCGGAAGAGGTGGAAACGGTCTGCGACGTCCTGTATGAATCCGGCATCCTGCTTCTGGAAATTCCCCTGAATTCGCCGGACGCGCTCCGGAGCATCGAAATAGCGGCGCGCCATGTGAAGTCCCGCCAGCTCGCCGGAGCCGGAACCGTGCTGACGCCGGAAGAAGCCGCATCCGTCCGTGACGCGGGCGGGGAGTTCATCATTTCCCCGAACACCGACCCGGAGGTGATCCGGGCTTCCAAACGCCTCGGCATGATCTCCATTCCGGGTTTCCTGACGCCAAGCGAAGCCTTCTGCGCAATCCGCGCGGGAGCCGATTACCTGAAACTGTTCCCCGCCGGCAACTTCGGCCCCGGTTATGTCAAGGATCTGAAAGCCGTCATCAAGCATCCGATCCTCGCCGTCGGCGGGATCAACCGGGAAAATCTCCGCTCCTATCTGGACGTCTGCACGGGCGCCGGAATCGGCAGCGCGCTTTACAAGGCGGGAAAAAGTGCGGATGCGGTACGGGCGGATGCGCAGGCGTTCCTGCAGGCATCCGTCCGCTGACGAAAAAAAACGGGGAAAACGGCATGACGCCGTTCCCGATCCGGAGGATTACGCGCGGTCGGCGGCGCTCTGAATCTCCAGCGTCCGCCGCGTGCTCTGAAGAACGACCTGAGTCGTCAGATCCCCCGGCTCGCCGGCAATGTCGCGCAGGAAACTTTCCAGATAATCCATCGGAGCCTGCGCGGGCGGGGCAATCAGCGTGACATCCTTCCGGCTTTTCAGATAAGCCTTCACGTGCTTGTCGGAGCAGTTGAACTCGATCATGCCGCCGGTTCCCCAGATGTCGAATCTCCAGTAGGTGGGCATGGAGAAACCGATGGAATCCGGTGCGGCATAGGAGACGTCTCCGAGCACGCCGCAGCCGTTGCTCAAAGTGAGCATGAACTGGGCTGCGTCATTGAAGCAGTCGCATCCGGAATCGAACGCCTGCCAGGTGCGCGCGGCGACAGTGCCGCTGATTTCCAAACCGGTCAGCCAGGGAATGATGTCAATGGCATGACTCGCAATGTCATTGATCGTCCCGCCGTGTTTTCCGGGCTCGAAATACCATGCGGGACGGCTGCCGCGCATCAGGGGATGCTGGCCGCCGAACTGAATCTGCGTAATCTTCCCGAGCGTGCCGCCGCGGATCAGCTCCCGCGCCGTCGCGAAATTCGGGACGGAGCGCAGTTCATACATGCATCCGACCTTGCATCCGGAGGTTTCCGCGAGACGCTCGATCTCGTCCAGCTCCGCAAGGGAAGTGCAGAGCGGCTTGTCGGCGATCACATGCTTCCCGGCCTTCAGCGCGCGGGCGGCAAGACTGCCGCGTTTCGCGTAATAATCCCCGATTGCGACAATGTCGCAGTCCGCACGGCGCAGCATTTCGTCGAAATCCCGGTCGGTCAGCTTGACGTCGGGACGGGTCGGAAGCAGGGAAGCCGTCTCGTCCTCTTCGCACACGGCGGTCAGCTCCAGGGCGGGATTCCGGAGAACTTTGTCATAAAGGGAAAAGATGTGTCCGTGCCGGAATCCTGCAAAAGCGATTTTCAGTTTCATTTCTGTTTTCCTTTTCTGCTGTTTGCAATCAGTTTCTCAAGTTCAGCGTCAAATTCCTCCGCCTTCAGAGGCAGAGAGACGGAAGATCCCTTCAGCTGGGAAAGCAGCATCGCGTTGCCGAGCTCCAGGCTGTTGATCCCCTCCGCAGCGGGAGCATAGAGCGGGGTATCATGCAGAATCGCCTCGGCGAAGTTTTCGATGATGTCGCGATGCATCGTCGGATTCGCGCCGTTCACGGGGATGTCGATGTGCCAGCGGTCCGGAAAACTCATGGTGGTCTTCGAAGTCCGGCAGAATTCGGACATCGGAATTTCATTGCGGAGGAACGAGAGTTTCCCGTTTTCAAGGACCAGTCGCCCGCGCTCCGCGGCGATTTCCAGACGGTTTGTCCCGGGCGCCTCTCCGGTGGAGGTCACGAACATGCCGGTTTTCCCATCCGGATATTCGAGAATCGCGCTGACCTCGTCTTCGACCTCGATGTCATGGTATTTCCCGAAAAAGACCTTCGCGGTCACGGTCGCCGGCATGCCGAAAAACCACTGCATCAGATCAAGCTGATGGGGGCACTGGTTCAGGAGAACGCCGCCGCCCTCGCCCGCCCAGGTCGCGCGCCAGGTGCCGGAATTGTAATAAGTCTGGGTGCGGAACCAGTCGGTGATGATCCAGTTGATCCGGCGGATCGCGCCGAGTTCACCGGAATCAATCAGCTGCTTGATCTTGATGTTCGTCGGAATTCTGCGCAGACAGAACATTGCGCTGAGTTTGAGTTCGGAATGCGCCTTTGCGGCGGCGACGAGCCGTGCCGCTTCGGATTTCTGCACGGCAACCGGTTTTTCGACAAGAACGTGGAGCCCGCGCTCCATCGCGCGCAGGGCGAGCGGCACATGCGAATAGTGCGGCGTGGAAATGATGACGGCATCCACTTTTCCGGAGTCGAACAGAGCCTCGCTGTCGGAAAACAGTTCCGCCCCGCTCTCCTTCTGACGCTCCAGCGCTTGCGGATCAATATCGCAAAGAGCCGTGAGTTTGCAGTTTTTCAGCTGGCTGACGCTTCTGACGTGAGCGCTTCCCATCACACCGACGCCGATGATTCCGATTCTGACCACAGACATTTTCTTTTCCTTCATTTTCGTTTTTGCCTTTTTCCGGCCATCTGTTATATTATACCGTAAAAAAAAGTTAAAACAATCACAGTAAAGCTCTTTTTTTTAACAGATATGCTCAAAAAACTGATTCAGGCGTCGAAAAAGCTTCGGTCTTCTTCCGGTCTGTTCGTAAACCGCCCGAACGGATACGATTTTGACCTTCCGGACAACATTCTGCTTTTCACCCGGGGCGGTCTCTCCCCCGCGGCGGCCCAGGGAGCAATTCACCACCGGCATCTTCTGAATCTGAATCTCGGGTCTCCGTGCGAACTGCTCCTGGACGGCCACCGCTTTCATCTGGAGACGGGAAGCATGTTCCTGATCTATCCCTACGAAAACCATCTGTTCATGCATACGGATGAACAGGTGTTCCGGCTGATGATTACATTTGAAGTCAAACGCAGCGACATTCTTCCGGAACGGCGTTCCTGCGCCGCGCTGAACGAGGATTCCGCCCGTCTGGCCTTCGAACTGCTCAGGGCCTACCGGAACAAGGCGGAAAAATGGGATCAGACCCTGCTGCTCACGCTTCTCCTGAGCCGCTTCCGGCAGGACACGCAGAAAGACGCCGCGGTTCCGGTGTTCCCGGAGGAGGGCGGCTCGTTCGCCCCGCGGATCGTCCGGCACATCACCACCCATCTGGACGGAGAGCTGGGGCTGGAACATCTCTCGAAGCTGTTTCATATCTCCCGGAGCCATCTGCGGAGGAAATTCCAGGAAGAAACCGGAATCAGTCTCGGCGCGTACATCCGCCGGAGCCGGATCACCAAGGCGATGTATTACCTGAACCGGGGGGAAAGAAACATCGGGGAGATCGCCGAACTCTGCGGCTACTCCTCCATCCAGGCATTCAGCCGCGCATTCCGGAAGGAGGCGGGGGTCACACCGCTCGCCCGCCGGGCGGAGCTGATCGCCCTGCGGAGAACCCGCGCGCTGGAATCCTGAACCCGCTCTCTATCATCTTTCCGCCGGAACGCCATGGAGAAGACATGTGTTCCGGTGCAGTTTTCCTCAAAAACGGGGAAGAAACGCATTTTTTTCCCGTCCCGTCTGGCTATTTTCCGAAATTGTGGTAAATTACCATCCTGAAACATAACATCCAAGGAGGATCACATGGGAACGGAATGGATTGACAGGTGCCACAAATATACCATCATTGACGGGGAAAGCGGATTTCAGATCAACTTTGCGGGAATGAACTTCGAGGACAAGGACATCGACGAACTCGGCGAACGGTTCGGCGCAGTGAATCTCGAAATGCAGAAAATCGAGCAGGGCGAGATCAAGAACCCCGATGAAAACCGGAAAGTCACGCACTTCACGGACCGCTCCATCTACACCGGGTCCCCGATCTACAACGAAGTGGAGGACTTCGTGGCGAAAATCCGCTCCGGCGAAATCAAAGGCTCGACCGGAAAACCATTCGACGCGGCGATCATCAACGGAATCGGCGGTTCCGCACTCGGTCCCCAGCTCCTCCAGATGGCGATCAACGGACCCTACTGGAACGAACTCTCCGCCGAAAAACGCAATCATTATCTGCGCATCTACTTCCTCGACAACACCGACACTGCGGGGCTGTACGACGCGCTTCAGGTATGCGACCTCGAAACCACTCTCGTGGTCAACGTCTCGAAATCCGGCGGCACGCAGGAAACCAAAAACAACATGATCGTCTGCATGGAACAGTATGCCGCAGGAAAGATCGATTTTGCAAAGCACGCCTGCGCGATCACCATGCGCGGAAGCGAACTCGACACCCTTGCGCGCGGCGGCGGCTGGCTCAAGGTGTTTGAAATGGCGGAGTCCATCGGCGGGCGCACCAGTGAAACCAGCATCGTCGGGCATCTCCCCGCCGCGCTCGCGGGCATCGACTTCAAGGGGCTTCTCTTCGGCGCGTGCCACATGGACAAACTCACGCGCAATCCCAGGCTCTCCCACAATCCGGCCTACATGCTTTCGGCAATGTGGTATCTGGCGGGCGACGGAAAAGGCGACCGCAACATGGTCATCGTTCCGTATTCCGACCGCCTGATCCTGCTTTCGCGCTACCTTCAGCAGCTGGTCATGGAAAGCCTCGGCAAGGAGAAGGACCTTGACGGCAACACCGTCCATCAGGGACTGAACGTCTTCGGCAACAAGGGCGGCACAGACGCTCACGCCTTCATTCAGCAGCTCAACGACGGACGTGACGACTTCTTCGTAACCTTCATTGAAGTGCTCGAAGACAAAATGAGCGCGCCGATCAGCGGCTCCATCGCCATGGGCGACTACCTCCACGGTTTCATGGCCGGACTCTCCAACGCGCTCCGCGGCAAGAAACGCCAGGTCATCGAAATGCGTATCGGCAAAGTGGACACCTTCAACGTCGGCATGCTGATCGCTCTTTATGAACGCGCTGTCGCCGCCTATGCGGAACTGATCCACATCAACGCGTTCCACCAGCCCGGCGTGCAGGCATACAAACTTGCAAGCAAGGGCGTCATCCGTCTTCTGACCGACGTCGAAGCGAAACTTCCCGCGTTTGCGCCGTTCACCGGAACCGCCGCCGAATACGCCGCAAAACTCAATCTTGGAGAAAGCGAATACGAGCTGGAAGGCATTCTGGCGAAACTCGCCGCGAACAACGACCGCCGCGAACTGGCGTTCAATCTCCGCCGCGAATGGAACAAGGACAAAGGCTGGGAATACACCGTCTCGGCGAAGTAACCCTTTTCCCGGCAGAAATCGCCGGAAGAGAAAACGCAAGGAATACGGGGAAACACGCCTTGCCGGAGATTCCGCTCCGGACAGGGCGTTCCCGCTGAAAGGCAGAGCAGCATGACAGAATCCCTGCCGGAGGAACTCCGCGCGGTCGCGGGGATTTATCCGGTCAAAACAACCGCACACTACCGTTCGCTGATCCGCGAACCGGACGATCCGATCTGGCGCCAGTGCATGCCGTCGCCGGAGGAACTTGCACCGCTTCAGGAGACGCTTCCCGACGACGGACTCGGTGAAATTCCGCAGAGTCCCTGCCCGCGCCTGATACACCGTTATGCGGACCGCGCCGTTCTCCTTTCGACCAACCAGTGTTTCGCCCTCTGCCGCTTCTGCTTCCGGAAACGGCTCTGGAAAGAACCGCCCTTCATCGTCTCCGACGAGGAACTTGAAACGGTTGCCGCCTATCTGGGGAATCATCCGGAAATCCAGGATATTCTGATTTCCGGCGGCGATCCTCTCACCATTCCCGACGGACGTTTCTTTCCGATCGTGGACCGTCTCGCCGGAATCCCGTCGCTTTCGATCATCCGGATCTGTTCGCGCGCGCCGGTGTTCGAACCCGCCCGGATTACGGACGCATTCGCCGAACGGCTCGGGCGATGGGAAAAGATCTGGTTCATGACCCATTTCAATCATCCGCGCGAGCTTGTGCCGGCCTCGCTTGAGGCGTGCCGGAAACTGCGCGCAAACGGCATTCCCGTCCTGAATCAGACCGTTCTGCTCAAAGGGGTCAACGACGATCCCGCGCTCCTGGCGGACTTTTTCCATCAGCTTGCCGCCCGCAGGATCATTCCGCACTATCTCTTTCACATCGATCCGGTCCGGGGGGCGGCGCATTTCGCAACCGGCATGAAGAAGGGACTGGAAATCATGGAATATTTCCGGAAGCACCTCTCTTCCGTCGCGACCCCGGTCTTCGCACTCGACCTGCCGGAAGGCGGCGGAAAAGTGCATCTGTTCCCCGACTATTCCACAGGCGAGCCGCAGGTCTTCCGCGGATTGGACGGACGGAAAATCCGGCATCCGCTGGCATAAGTGTCAGGAGAGCATGCATGAAACATCCCGCGGATCACCCGGACAACAATGCGGCCAACAAAACCATCCGCCTGGAGGCGCCCGTGGAACAGACCCAGCGCACCATCCGTGTGACCGCGCCGTTTCCTGCGCGCATTTTCTCGAAAAAACGCGATCTTGACGAACTGCTTGTCTCGCGGAAGCTTTCCATCTACACCTCGACCGCGCTGGACACCTCGCCGGAACTGGCGGTCCGGCTGTCCGAACTGAACGACGGATATACCGTTCTTGAAACCTTCGCGGAAGGCGGACAGGCGACAGTCTCCGTGGCGCGCGACCGGAATCTGGAACGTGTCGTCGCAGTGAAATCCCTAAAGAAAGAGCTGAAGAACCGGGAGAAAATCGAGCGGTCCTTCATCACCGAGGCGAAAGTCACAGCACAGCTGGACCATCCCGCAATCATTCCCATCTACGGACTGAACCGCGATGAGGAGGACGGCATCCATCTGGTCATGAAGCTGGTGAACGGAAAAACGCTCCGGGAATATCTCCGGAATGTGGTTCTGAATTACCGCATGAAAGGCATCGGCGCATTCGACGAGGAGGCGGCGCTTGGCAAGCGCCTTGAGATCTTTCTCCATGTCTGCGACGCCATCGCCTACGCGCATCACAGGGATATCATCCATCGCGACCTGAAACCCGAAAACATCATGCTCGGCGAATATATGGAAGTCTACGTGATGGACTGGGGAATCGCAAAAAAGATTCACCTTCCGCCTGACGCTCCGGCACAGAAAGCCGACATCTCCGGAACGCCGCGCTATTTCTCCCCGGAAGCGCTCCGGGGAGATCCCTGCGACGAACGGTCCGACATTTTCACGCTCGGACTGATTCTGCAGGAAATTGTGACTCTCCAGTTCGCGGTCACGGGCGGAGAAAATCACGAGGTCATGCGGAATATCGTCAACGGCCGTCTTGCACCGATCCGCCACCTGTTCGGCAGAAGAATCGACTCCGGGCTCAAGGCAATCATCCGCAAGGCGCTCGCGGCCGATCCGGCCGACCGCTATGCCTCCGTCACGGAACTTTCCGAAGACATCCGCCGCCACCGGAACGGACAGTCGATCTCCGCACGGCCCGACGACATTTTCATGAAATGCGCCCGTTTCGCCGCCCTGCATCTCCGCACCATGCTGATGATTCTTCTCGTCTTCATGCTCGGCGCCGTTTCGCTTGCGGCATATTCCGTCTACGACCGTCTCCGGATCGCCAATGAGATGAGTTTGCGGAGCACGCTCATGAACGCCGTCTACGGGAAAACCGCGGCATCCGCCGCGGGATTCGACATGACAGCGCTCCATATGCAGGATCTTCTCTGCGCCGTTTCGCAGGCGGCAAGCCACCTGCTCCGCTATAACACCGGGCGCCAGGAAGCCGTTTCCGACGCCTTCTACCCCTACCGTCCCGGAGGCGGGAAAACCGGAGAGCTTCCGCCGGGACTGGCCTACTCGCCCTTTCACAAGCGGAGAACCACCTTCGCACACGGCGTCTACAAAATCGCGCCGGTCGCGGATCTTCCGGAAGTGCGGAAGTTTCTCGCAAGCATGTCGCCGATTCTTCCGAACATGCTTCACGCCGTTCTCGAAAGCCGTCCCGGCATCCATCTGACTCAGCGGAATCTGGAAGAACTGAAGAAGGAATGGATGGAACAGGGACTGCCCGTCAAGGCCGTGTTCGCCGCCTCGAAACACGGCGTCACGATGCTCTTCCCGTGGCGGGACGCCTATACGGAAAACTATGATCCGCGCAACCGTCCCTGGTACCGGCGCGCCCTGCGGAATCCGGGTCCGGTCTGGGGACAACCTTATGTGGATGAAGACTCCGCCTCCGGGCTCTCGATCCCCTGTTCCATGCAGATCCGCGATATTCAGGGGAATTTCTACGGGGTTGCCGGTCTGGACCTCTCGTTCAACAAACTCACAAGCAATCTGCTGTCCTCGGGCAACACAGGCGGCTTCGTTCTGGAAAAGGCCGTCATGAATCCGGAAGGCCGGGTTATTCTTTCCGCCTCCTCGGAATATTTCAACCGGACATTCAACCCGGAAAAACATGCGGATCCGGAACTCGCCCTGCCGCTGTTCCGCGATGAGGCAGTACGCAGCAGGATACTCGGGGAACAACAGGGATTCGGACTCTTTGTAAATCCGGAGAACGGCAGGGAGGTGCTCTATTCCTTCGCCCGGCTGAAAATCTTCAAGCTCTACTACGTGGAAGTCATAGACTTTTCCCGTCTGCTGCGGCAGTCCGCCGGAAAAGAGCAGTGATCCGCAATCCCGCGCCCCGTGCGGACGGCAGACAAGTCATGATTCCGGAAACAGTCCGTTGAGACGGAGCGTTTCGGAAATCCGTTCAACCGGCAGGCCGATCACATTGTTCACAGATCCTTCGATCCGGTCGATGAGCAGCGGGGCGTGTTCCTGCGCGGCATAGGCGCCGGCCTTGTCCATGACATCGACCAGGCACATGTAGCGGCGGACGGCATCAATGTCAATCCGCTTGAAAAACACGCGGCTGACATCCGCAAAGCAGATCCGGATCTCCCGTGCGCGGCAGATCATGGCAACCCCCGTCACGACATTGTGCGGACGACCGGACATGCGCAGCAGCATCTGCTCGGCGTCTTCGCGCCCGGACGGTTTCCCGAGAATCGCATGGTCCAGCTCGATCACCGTATCCGCCCCGATGACGAGATCCCCGGGAAAGCGTTCCGACGCAGCCGCCGCTTTCCGTTCCGCATTGGAGAGGGCAACCGCGCGGAAGTCCACGCCGTGATTCAGCTCCTCCGCATCCGGCACGAACACACGGAACGGAATATGATATTTTTCCAGCAAATCCCGCCTGCGCGGGGATGCCGATGCAAGAATGATTTCCATCGCTTTTCTCCCGGAAACTGAATTTTCCGCGTGTACAGCGGCTCAACGGAAGATCCTTTCAGAACGTGAGGATTCCGCGCCGTCACACTCCGTGGCAGGGATCAAGGCCCTGCACCAGGGAAACCGCCTCCGCCGTTTTTCTATTTCCAGATGGTTACCAATATCACGTCTTTTCCCGAAATCAAATCCTCCATTGTTTGAAAAAGAAATAGTTCGCAGTTAAATTACAGATTCATCAAACGGAGGGGAAACCATGGAATCTGAAGAACCATCCATCAGCTACGGGAAAAAGCTGTGGCTGCTGTTTTACACATTCGCAAAAATCGCCGCACTTGTCGTCGGCGGCGGATATGCGATTCTGCCGGTCGTGGAGGAAACCTTCAGCCGGAAAAACAAACTGATCTCCAGCGAAGAGCTCCTCGACATGATGGCGCTGGTCCAGACCATCCCCGGCATCATCGCGGCAAATTCGGCCATCTACGTCGGAATGAAAATCGCCGGAATCGGCGGCGTTCTCGCGGCGGTGTTCGGCGTCTGCCTTCCTTCCGTCACGGTCATTATCATCATCGCGGCGTTCTTCCCGCATCTGAAACCGGAAAACCCTTATCTTCTCGGCGCGTTCGTCGGTGTGCGCGCCTGCATTACCGGACTCATCATCGTGACCGCGGTGCGCCTTGCGAAAAAAACGATCCAGGGCTGGTTTGAAATCATCTGCGTGACGGCATTCCTGATTCTGGCGCTGTTCAAGCTGAATCCCGTCTATATCATAGTGCTCTCCATGCCGCTCGGCATTCTCTATACGCTCTACTGCACCTGGAGGATCAAACGCAGCGGGGTGTCCGGATGAGCCTTTTCACACTGTTCTGGACCTTCTTCAAATTCGGGCTGGTCAGCTTCGGCGGCGGCTATGTTCTCGTTCCGCTGCTGATCGCGGAATTTGTCGACCGGCGCGGAATCATTTCGACGGACGCGTTCGGAAATCTGGTGTCGATCGCCCAGGTGACGCCGGGTCCGATCGGCATCAACTCCGCAACCTATGTCGGCTTCACACAGGGCGGATTCTGCGGTGCGGTCATCGCCAGCACCGGCCTGGTCATGCCCTCCATCCTCATCGGATCGCTGGCCGTCTATTACATCAACAAGTGGAAGGAAAAACTGCTGGTCAAGGGAATTCTGAAAGGGGTTCGCTCCGCGGCGCTCGCCATGCTGTTCTACGCGGTTGTGATTTTCCTCGGGATGTCCGTTTTCACGCAGTCCATCCCGTTCCGGAGCCTCTGGAATCTGATCACTTTCCATGCGCCTGATTTCCCCGCCGGATTCGCATTTTCCCTTCCGGCGTTTCTGATCTGCGGCGTCACCGTGGTTCTGATTGCAAAAACCAGACTTTCCATGACGCTTCTGATCGTATTGTCCGCCATTGCAGGCGCACTGATCTGCCGCTGAGTTTCCTCCGCCCTCGATGGGCGACCTGAAAGTCCCGCACGGGAACAGGCCATGCCGCCGGAAGTTCTGAGACAGGAAGGGAGGTCCTCCTTTCCGGAGTCCATTTATTTTTGACTCATGAAGTCCATTTTCTCGTGTTCAGATGTCCATTATATGCCCTGAAGTTCCGCATCATATCTCTTGACAAAAAGGATCTTTTCATTATAATTTAAGACAACAGAAATGGACTTTTCAAAATGCAGAACGGCAGATATACAGGAAACGACATTGTCCGGGATATTGAGAAACAGATCCTGAACAATCATCTGGCACGCGGCGTCCGGCTCAACACCAGCCGGGAACTGGCAGCCCGCTATTCCGTATCCCTGAAAACCGTGGAGCGCGCCATGGCCCGGCTCCGGCACCGCGGATTGATTTCCAGAGTGCGCGGCAGAGGCTCCTTCGTGCTCTCCAGCCAGCCGCCGCTCAATAAACTGCGGGTTTGTCTCTTCTGCTTCTCCCGCCCGAACTTCCTCAACGATTCACCGGCGGCCACATTTGCGGCGTTCGACTATCTGCAGCAGCAGATCCAGCGTCAGCTGCTCGAAGCCGGTTACAATCTGGATTATCTCACGGAAGCGCCCAATCTTGACAAGCCGCATTCCCGTCTCCTGCGGACCTGCCTTGACAAATACGACATTGTCATCACTCCGGCGGGAGTTCTGGAATATGCCGAGGAATATCTGCGGGAGTGCAAATCGCAGGTGATTCTCATTATGGACGACGTCGTCCGGCACGGCCCCTGGCATCAGATTGTTTACGACTACCGGCAGGGATTCTCCAGCGCGCTTGCGCTGTTCCGGAAACTGGGGTGTTCCCGGATCCTGTCCGTGGGATTTGCCGACGAGGAAACCTCCGCGCACCGGATGGGAGTCTTCCGCGAAGAGGCGGCGCGGATGGGCTTCCCCGAGAAGAACATCGTGGACTATTTCGGGGAATGCAATCCCGTTTCGCGTTTTCTGACCGGACAGGTCTTTGCGGAATATTATCTGGACCGGAAACTGTTCGATCATGCCGTATTCAGCACCAGCGATTTCCTGACGCTCGGCATGTATACCGTATTCGAGAAGCGCGGTGTCCTGCCGGGACGTGATTTGCAGCTGATCAGCTATGACAATTTTGAAGGGCGGCTGAACCGGCCGGACTTTCGATTCGGAATCACAGGAATCACCCATCCGCAGGATGAGATGGCACGCGCGCTGTCGGCGCTGCTGGAGAGTCTGGAAAAAATTCCTTCCGGCAATGATTTCTACAAAACCTACTTTGTTCCTGCAAAGGAGCTGGTCATACGCGATTCCACGGCAAAGGGTGTCACCATCAAGAGCAATGGCAGGAAAAACAGAATGCAGGATTGAAAATTTCTTTATGGAAAGACTTGGTCCTTCATCCCGGAAACGGGGAACGGGGCATTCCCGGCAGGGAGATCGGCGTTCGGAAAATATTTCAGCAGACGAAAGTCAGAAAAACAGACAGCAGAATCTGATTTAATCAAAAGAGGTGCATCAATGAGACAGAAACGGTTTCCCATTCGGAGCAGGTGGGCGGATCCCCGTTGCAGACACAGAGAAAAAAGAGTCGGATATTTTACACTGATAGAACTTCTAGTTGTAATCGCGATCATTGCCATTCTGGCCGGAATGCTTCTTCCCGCGCTGAAGACGGCAAGAGAAAAAGCGAGAGCCATCAGCTGTGTCAACAAACTGAAGCAGATCGGAGTCTGGGCCGCATCCTATGCCGCGGATTCCGACGAAATATGGAACAGCCCGTATGACTACAATCTCGGACTCAGATGGGGCAAAGTTCTGCTGGAATACAACAATATGCTGACCGTCCAGAATGCGAAAAATCATCTGAACTGCACGGATTATGTCCCGGAAAGCAAAGATTTGAACTGGGTTCTCTACCATACCTACGGATCCATTGTCGGCATGGGCAATTTCGGAAATGCAAGCGTCATGACCTATGAACGTTCCGGGCCGTACTGGCATATCAAGCGCTTTCTGCATCCCTCGCGGCAGTTTCTGGTCGGCGACTCCAGAAAAGCCACGGGAAGCGAAGCGTCACCGACCGGAGAAATTTTCTGCATGATGGCGAAAAACGAGGTCAACGACCGCGGGCTGGCGGCGCTGATTCACCAGAACCGCGCCAATATGCTCTGCATGGACGGTCACGTCATTGCCGCCGGTGTCGGGGAAATCAGAAGCAAGACGGTTTATTACATGCAGAACCGTCTGCCGCAATACCGTGTCATGTATCTTGCCGGCTTCCAGCAGCTGCAGACGCTGGGATGGAATATGCTTGATCTCGGTTCGAACGTGCAGGAGGTAACCTGGTAGCAGACCGGACTGCGGACTGGAAAACCTAGAACATTCCCTCGGCCTTCTCCGCCGGAAATTCTTTTCCTCCCGAAACCGCAGGATGTTTCGGAAACAAGGAAGGTCTTTCCCTGTCACGAAAAATCAAACGTGAAACACGGATTTTTTAATCATCAGGAGTCATCTATGAAAAAAATGTTTTTGACAGGCTTTCTCTGCGCGGCGCTTGGACTGAGCCTGCAGGCGGAAAACCGGATTTTCGAACAAACGTTCGGGAAGGACGCTCTCCGGGACTGGGAACAGAACCAGTCGGCTCATTTCCGCCCACCGGGAAAAGTCCTTGCGACGGAAAAAGGTCTGGTGCTGCAGGCGGAGAAAGCTCCGATTCATTTGTTCACAAAGAAATTTTATCCGGTCCGCGCAGGGGACATTGTCACGCTCACACTGGACTTCGAAACCAGAACCGGCGGCAGTTTTTCCCTCGGCGTCTACCGTTTCCACAGGGGACACTGGATCGGAAATGATATGACGACGTTTTACGTCAAGCCGGGGGAAACGACGGCAAGCCGGTCCGTAACCGTGAAATCCGCACGGGACAGAAAGACCCGGGACATGCGGATCGTAATCGGATTTTCAGGAAAAGACTCGGAAGCCGTCCTGAAAAAAATCAAGGCCTCCTTTTCCGGCGTCGATCTGAAATGCTCCGACAAACAGCCCCTTCCTCCGGGAATCATCCTGCATTATGACATGTCCCGCGTGTCGTCTCTGGACGCGGCGGACGGAAAAATCAAACGCTGCACGGACCTTTCCGGAAACGGCAATGATGCTGTCTCCGTGCCCGGCAGGGAACCGACCCTTGCCGGAAACGACGCATCGTTCGCCGGAAAAAACTCGGCCCGCTTCTTCGGAAAGCAGGAGATGCGCTCCCTGCGGAATCTGAATGCGGAAAACGGTATCACCACTTTCGTCGTCTTCCGCAGGCGGGCGGAGGAGGGAAAGGGGGAAATGTGGCAGGACTCCCTCTATTGGGGAGACGGAAAACACTCCGACAATACCGCGCGCTATCATCAGCACATGGGAGAAAACAGGAATGAGGAGCCGCCCGCGATCTTCTTCAACGCCAGCAGCTTTCCCGCATCCTACCCGATGCGCATCGGCTCAAACGGAGGATTCCGCGGATTCCTCTGGGGAGACATCGGAGAGATTCTTGTCTTCGGGCGCACCAATCTCACGGCAAAAGAAACGGAACAGGTCCGGAGCCATCTCCTGAAAAAGTGGCGGATTGAAGAAAACGACTTCACACGCATCGGACCGCTTCCGCAGGGACCGCGCCCCGTTACACGGGCTTATCCGCTTTCCGACCAGACAAACAAGGGAAACTGGCGGACGGTTCCGGAACTGACCGACGAATTCGACGGCCCCGAACTGGACCGCGGCAAATGGACCGACCAGAACTACTGGACCCTGGGAAGCTCATCCACGCGGATTCTGCCGGAAAATCTCGTATTGAAAGACGGCATGATCCGGATTGTTTCCAAGTATGACCGCAATATGCCGTCCGGACGCCTTTATCCCCGGGACATGGAATATCACTCTTTTTCCACTGGCACGCTGAAATCACTGCATCTGATCCGTTACGGCTATTTTGAAGCGCGCATTAAAATGCAGGCAACCACACTGAACAACGCATTCTGGCTTTTCGCCAACGCAACGGAAAAGAAGACAGGACGGCGGGCGGAACCGGAGATTGACATTTTCGAAGTCGGCCCGCGCTCCTTCCGCGGATCAAGAAACTACAACATGACCCTGCATTCCATTGAAAGGCATCCGGAAAGAAAACACTACAACTTCGGCAGGAGCTGGACATCCAATTTCGACTTCGCCGCGGATTTCCATGTCTACGGCCTGGAATGGAGCCCGAAATTCATCCGCTGGTATATTGACGGCGTACTGGTCCGGCAGTTCAAGGTGGAGCGGAACTTCTGGAACATGCCCATGCAGCTCCATTTCGATGTCCTCAACGCATACGGCTGGATGGGAGTGCCAGATCCGAAAGACTTTCCGGCGGAAATGGTGATCGACTACTGCCGGGTATGGAAAAATCCGGAGACAACCGTTCCCGACGACAAATGGGAAGAAGAATTCGACGCCACACACCTGCGTCCGCGCAACACCGGATTCGCCTATGATTATTACCGGAAACACGGTGCGAAAATTGTTTCCATAGCCTCCCGGAAAGAATCCGGACCGTTTGAATCCTTCAATCTCTGCAATGTAAACTCCCCGGCGGTGCGCGGAACGATTCAATGCGTCAACAATGCGAAGTCCGCTACAACCCGGACGAAAGACGGCAAGGAGATTCCGGAGATCTTCCTGCCGCATGTCGCCGCTCTCAAGGACAACGGCGAAGTGCAGTATGTGATCCAGCCCGTGGAATGGCCTGCGGTCATCTTCCCCGCAAAAGCATTGTCCTCCGTTCAGTGGGAGAAATTCCAATATTTCGCCCTGGATTTCGTCAACGATGCGGGCAGGCCTCTGGGAATCACCGTCACAGTGCAGCTTGAAAACAACGCGAAAGAGGAAAATGTCATGCTGATCAAGGAAGGTGCGGGTACCTGTTACTGGAGGCTCAGCGATTCCATCAGAAAAGGAAAAATCAGAAATATAAAAATCACGACAGTCCGCTCCTGCGATCATGACTTCAAGCTCGGCATCGCAAATTTAAGACTCGAAAAATGAATCGGTGAATGCCCGGCAGCAATCATCCGCCGGGCATTTCTCGCGACACAGCGCCGTGCGGAAATGTGCAAGGTCCTCCGCACGGCGGATTTTTTACGGCAGGGACGCCTGGCAGCGGCAAAACCATCGTTCCAACGGCAAATACAATCCTGCCAGAGGGGAAGTTTCCGGCAGAATGAATCAACGTTCCGGAACGGGAAATGGAGTCTCCTGCGCCTTGAATCCCGGCTGCCGCCGCATCCAGTCGTCCACCAGCGGTTCCAGAATAAAATCCTCGAGCGCGGCATTCATCCCGAACCCGTGGTTGCAGAACGGACAGAACGGGTAGGATTCGATATCGGCACGGCAGAGAATCTCCCGGCACTTCGGACAGACCAGACGGCGGTCCGGGGAAATCATCCCGGGATGGTCAATATTCTGAAACTGATATTCGGATTTCATCGCACCTCTCCGCGCTGCACTTCTCATGTTGAAAATGGAAAGCATAAAAAACTCCGGCATGCTCTTTCCAGCAAATACCGGAGCGAAAACGAATTTTCCGGAACAGGAATTATTCCGCGACAAGCCCGGGAACAGTCTGCCGGTAATAGGATCTCGCCATCTTCTTCAGGAAGTCGATATCCAGTTTCCAGGCAAGCGCCTCCGCGCCGAGCACCGCTTTGACCTGCGTGTTGTCAAATGTGATCTGGGAAGCGAAGTAGGGCATCAGATCCTCGATCATTTTCTGGACCATCTTCTCTTCCTTCGTCTGATTTTCGACATGATCGAGCACTTGAAGTCCCTCGGCCTGCAGCACGGCGGAAACAGCGGTGTTGATATCGTCCGTGGAAACCGGGCTTTCTCCGGTGATATGATAGCACTTGTTTTCCACAGGAAGGGTGAAAATCGTCGAAATCGCTTTCTGGACATAGTCGATCGGAACGAAGTAAATCTTGTCCGATTTTTCGGATTCCAGGCGGAGGCTGAGTTTGATCGGAGCGTTCTGAGGAATGTGGTTCCGGATGCAGTGGTGACGCTTCACACTGCCGAGAAACTCCAGAATCCGGTAGAAGGCCAGCGGTTTCCGGATCAGACCGTCGGAAAGTCTGCCGACAATGATGGAGGGGCGGTAAATCGTATAGGGAATACCGCACTGCTGAACCAGCTTTTCCGCTTCGAATTTGCTTCTCTCATAGGAATTGACCCAGTCCGTGGCGGGAAGCGATCCCTCCAGAACCACGCCGTTGGTCTTTCCCGCGACATAAGCCGTGCTGACATAATGGAGCGCCTTGACCTTCAGAAGACGGGCAAGAGCAAGCGCATTTTTCGTCCCCTCAAGATTGGTCGCATAGGTTTTTCCCTCCGGATCCTTGCCGAGATTCACATCGGCCGCACAATGGAAAAACACATCATAAGGCCCCTTCCGCACGATTTCCTCGACGGGGAAGTTCTTCACATCGCCGCTGATGACTTCGATCCGTTCCAGCATTTTTCCGGCCAGCTCGGGAGTCCCGTCGAATGCACACTGTTCTTCAATAACCTGATTGACGCGTTCCTGGGCGGTCTGCCCGCGACCGCTTCTGCAAACCGCAACAATCCGAATATCATCCCTGTTGCGAAGTGTCGCGGTCACAAACGACGCACCCACCAGTCCGGTGATACCTGTCAGTAATAATTTCAAGACTCAACTCCCTATTCATGCTTTAACAATTCAAAAATCCCGACAGACTGTTTCAGAATAAAACAGTGTACACAACTAATATAGCATATCCGGAACGATTTGCAACAACGCATCCCGTTTTTTTCCGGATAAACAGGAAAATCTGCATCTGCAACGGGCAGAAAGTGTTCCGCCGCATGACCGTATTTCCTGAAATTTTATAAAAAAACAAGAGGAAAGGGGGACTCGCTCCTCCCTTCCTCCCGCAGTACAGAATGGTCTCCCGCCCCTTCCCGATGCAGCGGAACGCAGCAGGCCCTCTGCTTATTTCCGGTCTGCCGGATAGTTCATCAGGAGATCCAGCATTCCGATTCTGGTGCAGTCATCCAGGGCCGCCGCCACTCCCGCGGCATCTTCATTTCCGGGAAAGTTTTTCGGAAAGCCGTTGGGAGCGATCTGGTTGCAGACGAGCCCCGGCGGCAGGCGCAGACGGACATCATAATAATACGGGCAAACCAGATTGAGCACACTTTCATTTCCCTGATTCAGAACAATCGATCCGGAAGTTTTCGCATGCGCCTTGTGGAACTGCGGCGCAAGCAGATTGAGAGCGCCTTTGTAATTCTCAAAGGAAATCAGTTTGTGTGCAATGTCACCGCTCTTTTTTTCCGCCTGATTCATCGCGCGCGCGAACTTCGGCAGTCCCACCGTGACCCGCCCCGCCGGATACTCCCTCCCTCCGCTCAGGGAAAGAAGAATGTCATATCCCTGTTCCAGATAGAAATCCGGCAGCACGAAAGAAGCGTTTTTCCGGACCTGAAGCGGATGATCCGCATGTGTCGCAAGCCGGACCATTCCGCCGAGAAATCCTTTTCCGGTCACACCGTCCACTGTGATGGAGCCTTCATGGCAAATCCCGCCGAGCACCGTGCCGTCTCCGGCGTTTTCATAGCGCTGGTTGCCTTCCAGATACTGCAGATTGACCATGTCATGCTTCCGGAGATTCCGAAACAGAATTCCCTGGCGCTCGGCAAAACCGGACGGCTGGTATTTCCCGTAGACGAAGACGCCGTTGTACCGGATGGAGGTTTCGCGGTCGCCGCCTTCCTGCAGAATGTTCGCGCCTTTTCCGCCCTTCCAGGGCGCAGCATGGTTTGCCAGAGTCTCCCGGCTGCAGACCCGGAGATTCTCGAGAACGATATTGCGCGGATTCCGGACCACCAGCGCATGCTCCTCCTCCTTTCCGTTCCAGACGATGACGGAATGCACCCCGGACCCGCCGATGAAGTAGTCGGAGCCTTCAATCACGGCACTTTCCGACAAGAGATACTTCCCGGTCGGGAAATAGGCGATTGCATCCTTTCCATGCGCACGGGCGGCCGCAATGGTGCGGAGAACGGCTTTTGTATCGTCGCTTCTTCCGTCGCCTTTCGCGCCGAAATCGCGCCGGGCGTCAAAAACTTTTCCCGGAATGCGGGAGGTTTTCGCAAGGAAGTTCATAGTTTCCGGCAGATTGATCGCGGGCAGTTTCCCGCCGGGAATCTCCCATGCTTTTTTCCGGCCGGGGGGAAGTTCCCGCTTGAAGAGCACGGCGCCGCCGCTGCGGTTGCCGGAAAGCGCCATGAAAGGCGTCTCCTGCCGGAATATGAATTTTCCCGTTCCGCCGGGGAGAAACGTGTTGCTGAAGGCCAGAAGCGAGCCGCTCCACTGAATTGCGCCCTCTCCGGATCTCCAGGCGGAAACGGTGCAGTTCTCCATGGTCAGAGGGGAGACTCCGCCTTCGCCGCGGAGAAATGTGCCGGAACCGGACGAGACGCAGCGACGGATGCTGCATCCGTGTTCCGGCCTCTCCGCAATAATGTCCACGCCATTTTTCTCAAAACGGGAGTCCAGCATGTAGAAATTGCCGCGCCGGCAGTAAATGCCGCTGGAGCGGTTGTTGAGAAACAAGCATCCCTTGAAGGCGAAATCGTAATCGTTGAAACTGGTGAATTCCACGCCGGTTCCGACATTGTCGAAAATGCAGTTCTCGAAGGCCGGCTCGGAATCGGAACGCAGATCCATCCGGTTGTTCTCGCAGAGAATGCCGCAGGCGCGGAGATTGCGGAAGGCCAGAAAAGAGTAGCGGACCTGCGTTTCGAATTTGCATTCCTGGTCATTCCACATGCCGACCGATGCTTTTCCTTTTCCGTCGAAGACGATTCCCGTATATCTGGAAAGGCTCAGACCCGAATCGCGCACCATCCGCCCCCCCACCGGACCGTTCCATGCCAGACGGGTGGCTTCCCCGTGTCCGATGACCGAAACCCCGGTCAGACGTTTTTCATTCCGCCAGTTCAAGGTTTCCGAAATCAGATACTCGCCCGGCGGAAGATAAATCGTGACGCCGTTCTCCAGTCCGGAAAAGGCCTTCCGGAGAGCGGACGTGTCATCCGTTCTTCCATCGCCTTTCGCACCGAAATCCCGGACATTGATCCAGTCGGATCTCGGTTCCCAGTTCAATACAGGAAGTTCCCGGAACGTGTCCGCCCGTCCCGCCGCGCTGAACAGCAGCGCAAGGGAAAGCGCCGCGTATTTGCCGATCGTCATTTGAAGATCTCCGTGTTACTGACTCGGATCCGCGAGCCATTTTTCCTTGTTGTTATTGTAATCCGCTCCGAATCTGGAGTAGGGCCTGCTTTCGATGTGTCCGTCCGCGAAGGAGAAATTGGCGCTGATCCCGGGATGCCGGAAACGGGCCTTTTCACTGTTCTGGTTGAACCCGCCGTAACCGTTTCCCACCAGAATCGGATCCGCAAAGGCATACAGGGACGCGGGCTGTTTGAACTGCGAAAGCGGAATCCCCTCATTCTGTTTCGTAAAGCGTTTTGAGGTGTTCTGGACGTTGATCGCATAGCCGAAATCGCGGATTCCGTCGCACCCCCAGATCCTGACGCTTTTCTGTGTAATCAGGTGCGACTGCCCCCGGTCATAATAATAACGCATCTGATAGAAGACGGAGAGCGTTTTCCTGTCGCCGTTGCTGTTGGAGGCGTGATAACCGTCGTTGGTCAGATAGTCGTTCAGAAGCTCATACCAGTTGTAAGGCGTGTCCGGGCCGGTGGAATAGAAGAACAGATCCTTCACCCGGTAAGGCGGCGTGAAGTCCTTGCTGTCCGAGTAGTAAAGCGCGGCAAGGGTGTTGATCTGTTTCAGATTGGACGTGCAGCCGATCCGTTTCGCAACCTCCCGCGCCTTGCCGAGTGCAGGCAGCAGAAGCGCCGCCAGAATGGCGATGATCGCAATTACGACCAGAAGTTCAATCAAGGTAAAGGCGAATCCGCATCCGCCGGATCTGCAAGGAGAAACGGCGTTCCGGTGCACTGAATTTTGTCTCCGCATTTTCATCTCCATTTCCGATTTTCACGGTGAATTGTTATTCAGATTCCGGGAAAGACAGGCGGAATCTGATCGTAAATGGCAAATCTGCCGACTCTTCTTTCCAATCCCCCGAAACCGGGCGCCGAAACCACCGTGAAGGAATGAATAACAGGTCTGCACTGAAATCCCTTTGCCAGCTTTTCCGGAGGAAGTTCGGCCATCATGCGAAGGAGCGGTTTCGCGGAGGCATATGCGATCTCCGCGCCGTTCTCCGCGGCATACAGCGAAATGACAAGTTTCTTCTCCTTCGTTGTTTCAAACAGAAGGGCGAAATGATAAAGAACATCCGGCTTCAAAATATAATTTGCGGATTTCCGCAGGATCTTCGTCATCTTCCCGTTCTCCCCCTTGAAAACCGGATCGGAGCAGAAGAGATCCAGCCAGAGCTCGCCGCGCATGTTCTTCCGGGCACCGGAATTGTAAAGCGCCAGACGCATCCCGTCTTTCGGCGAACCGAAGTCAATGACCCGGAAAACTCCGATGGGAGAGTTCGCGTCGATCGCACGGTTGTAACGGACAAAGAAATCGATTGCTCCATTAATGGTTCCGTTCCGCACCATGCCGTCGGGAGAATTTCCCGGAGAAAGGAAACGGATCCGAAAACCGCCTCGTTCTTTTTTCTCATCTTTGATTCGTGTCAGAAGCGCGTGATCCTCGACGGTGTTTTCCACGCTCCCCGACTTGATGACCGCCACGGTTCCGCCGGCCGCCTGGATTTTTCCGTTCCGGAAATCCAGGCGGAAAATCTCATTTCCCTGCATCAGAGCGCAGAAAAAGACCGGAATGAGCATCAGCAGAGTTTTCATTTTCCCTCCAGCGTTGAAGTTTTATGAGATGGTGCAGTAAAAAGTCCGGATTTCAAAGGGACGGAAGGCGATCCGCGATTCAGAAACGCGGACAGGATCCGCACCGGAAAAACCGGTTTCAAAAACGGCGGACACAAAATCCGCTTTCCGCATCGACGCGGCGGTTGCACTCCCGGCGGACTCATAGAACCGCACCAGAAAACCGGACCGGAATCTGTGCATGCCGGACAACACAAGATTGGGGGCATCCCACTCCAGCAGCGGACCTTCGCGGATCACAGGCGACGCGACGCGCGGAGGCCGGTTGAGAATCTCCCCCAGCTCCACGGCTTTTCCCATCTCCAGCGGGGAGTGGGCGCGGAATGCAAATTCATATTCATGATGTCCGTTTTCATAACTGCCCTCCTGCGGAACCATGCAGCCGTCCTTGATGTCCGTCCCGCTCCGCAGGAGACTGACGAGAATCTCTCCGTTGACAAGCTGGTGTCCCGGCGTCCCCGCATTGGCAAGCGTCAGTCCTTTTCGGTGATCGCTGTAATTCACCCAGTTGAGGGCGGGCCAGTCGCCGCGCGCCGAAACATAGTCGGCATCCGATTCCAGCTTTTTCATAAAGCCTTCGTTTTCCTGACGTACTTCGAAATAGGGTTTGCGGACCGTGCAGCCGAACGGAACCGCATAGGTTTCAGCCGCATACGCCATCTTCAGATCCAGCGGGAAACGGATGCTGATCTTTGTATTGCATCCCGTCCAGTCCAGCGAAAGTCTCAGCAGAAAATAATCCAGGCATTTCGGGAAGAGATACTCCTTGCGGAATGTCAGGGAGCCGAATCCCGGCCAGTGGGAGCCGAGGTTTCCGGCGTCCGGCTGTTTCGGCAGAACAACACCCTCCGTAACGGCCTTGAAAAAAACCTCTCCTTCGGTAATTTCCACGACCTTTTCGCGCTGAAATTCCCGTCCCTGATAATAGTCCATGAATTTTTCCGTCCACATGGTCCCGTAATCGGAGCGGATCAGAATTTCTCCGAAATTTTCCCGCGCGAAAACATTTTCCCCCCGCAGAGTGCGGATCACGGGAAAGGGCTCGGAGAAATCAGCCTCGTAAAAATCCGTCCGGAAACGGGGAGTGCACGGCTTCGGAGAAGACGGTTTCCCCCGCGCGGCGCGGAAATTCCTGGCGCCGCAGGCGGGAAGTTCCACCGTGAAATAAGTTTTTCCGCCGTCAGCCTGCGCGGGAACCCCTTCCGGCGCAACGGCTCCGGAAACCAGACGGAGCCCTCCTGCGGAACCGAAGCTGCAGACGCTGAAATCAGGCCCCCGGGAAATGTCGAACGCCCGGTCCGCCGTCCGGATGACACGATCCAGTTTCCGCATGATTTCCCGGTTCGCCGCATCGGTATGGCAGCCGCACGCCGCATCATGAAACTGTGCGGAAATCAGATCGTTCCAGAGCGTTTCCCTGTCCTCCTTCCCGCCGGAAAGCACATCCATGATCTCCGCGGAAATCAGCAGATTTTCCGCCTTGCGGATCGCCTGCTTGACGGAA
The DNA here is from genome assembly GCA_944391115.1 of uncultured Victivallales bacterium. GTDB lineage: Bacteria > Verrucomicrobiota > Lentisphaeria > Victivallales > UBA1829 > UBA11452. The sequence continues at coordinate 60,631 of CALXSJ010000014.1, forward strand.
ATGCGCGTCGTGTAACATCCCGTAAAGGTCGGATTGAACTCCCCGTGAAACACGGGCAGGGAATCTTCCGCAATCTGTTGAAAATAAGCGCGGGTGCTTCCGAATTCCACAAGACGGCCCGGAGCGCGGTTGACGGTTTCGATGATCCAGAACAGATCCTCTTCAATGCGCCCCTCCTCGGTGACATAGTGCACCAGTGCGCTTCCTTCCAGATATTTCAGCGAAGCGACGCTCCGCGCAAGCTGATTTTCATAATCCCGGAGAACCGGCACGTTTCCCGCATATCCCAGATGCGTGATCTCGGCTGCACTGTGCGCAGCGGTGATTCCCGTTCCGTCCGGACCGCGCCAGAAAAACGGACCGTTGGACGGAATGGAGCGGGGACAGTTCGCCATCCGTCCCGGAAGCAGGTAACGGAAGCCGCATTTGACGAGGATCTGGGGAAGCTGCGCGCACATGCCGAAGGCGTCTGTCATGCAGGCGATCTCCGGAGCGTCCCCGAAGACTTCCCGGTAAAAGTTCCTCCCGAGAAGCAGATTGCGGACGATGGACTCTCCGGAAACGAGATTCAGATCGGGAATACAGAGTCCGCCGAAATATTCAAAGCGTCCCTCCTGCCGGAGTTGCTGAAAACGGGCAAGATCCTCCGGATGTTTCCGGAGATGCACACGCAGGATCTCCGCCTGTTCGATCCCGAAATGGAACTGGCTGTATTTCTCCGCAAGGCGCAGGAGATTCTGAATCTGCTCCTCGCGGATCGTGTCGTATTCCTCATAGGAATGGCGCCAGACAAGGTCGGAATGGTGCAGTGCGGAAAGATAAATCCGATCTTCAGTATCTTTTTGTATTTTATTTCTCCGATCTCTCCCGGACAGATCCGTCCGGACATAAAAACCGCTTGCGCCGCGGCATTCGACAAAACCGTTGTCCATCAATTCCCGCATGGCGTTCTGAATCACGGACAGGCTGACATCAAAATGGGCGGACATGTCGCGGACGGTCGCAAGCCTCGCTCCCGGTTCAAGAATGCCGCGCCGGATATTCTCCACAATTTCATTGACAACCTGCTGACGCTTTGTCGGCGAATTGGTCAGACTCATGACGACTCCCGAGTTGTTTCTTCTTTCATTTCCTTTTATTATAAACGGGAAAAGCATCCCTGTCAATGCGGAGATTCATAAAAAATACAAAAAAATACAGAACGGAATCTCTTTCCCTTTCCGCATGCCACAAAAAACATGCCAGAAGCAGACGCCCCCTGTTTTTCTTTGACGCTCCGGGAATCCAAAAAAGGAGTCTGACATGGGACTGAAGTTCAATCCGAAACAGCGCGAAGGCTGGAAACTGCTGATTTCCCCGGAAAAAACGCGGATCCTGTTTGACGGCGGTTCGCGCTCCGGGAAAACCGCCCTGATCGCGGAATACCTGATCCGCCGCGCCCTGCAGTATCCGGGCTCGCGGCAGCTCGCGGCACGGAAATGCCGCGCACACGTGAAGACCTCGCTCTGGAACGACACGCTCAAATCTTATGTCTTGCGCCATCTTCCGCGCGGCTTCTGCCGTTTTCAGGAAAGCGAGCTTGCGATCCTGTTTCCCAACGGCTCGTCCATTCTCGCGGGCGGACTGGACGATGCGGAACGGACGGAGAAAATCCTCGGGAACGAGTACATCACGGTCTTCCTCAACGAAGCCACGCAAATCTCCTTCCAGACCATGCAGATGGCATTGACACGCCTGGCCCAGCGCGTCCGGGACCGGAGGGGACGCATTGCCGTGCCGAAGCTGATTCTGGACTGCAACCCGCGCGGACCGCGCCACTGGCTGCATGCCGTCGGCGTCCGGCACACCGACCCGGAAACGGGTGAGACGCTTCCCGACGCCGCGCGATGGGCGCGCCTGAACTGGTCGGCGTATGACAACAGGGAAAATCTGCCGCGGGAATATCTCTATGCGCTGGAATCCCTTCCGGAAGTCATGCGCGAACGCATGCTCAACGGCGTCTGGCGCGGCAACGAGGGCGCGGTCTATTCCGAATTCGATGAGGATGTCCACGTCGTGGAACCGTTTGAAATCCCCGGATCCTGGAGCCGCCTCCGCAGCATCGACTTCGGCTACACGAATCCGTTCGTCTGTCTCTGGGGCGCGCTGGACGCCGACGGAAGACTCTACATCTACCGCGAACATTACAAGGCAGGCGTCCGCACCGCGGAACACGCCGAGACCATTCTGAAACTCTCGGGCGATGAACGCTATTGCGTCACCGTCGCGGATCATGACGCCGCCGAACGCGCCGAGCTGGAATCGCACGGCATCCGCACCGAAGCGGCGGTGAAAAACGTGGCGGGCGGAATCCAGAGCGTCAAAAACCGTCTGGCCGTCTGCCCGGACAATCGTCCGCGTCTGTTTTTCTTCCGGACGCTCCGCAACCTTCTTACCGAAATTTACGATTACCGCTGGCTTCCCGCGCGGGACACCGGAAATGCCAGGGAGGAACCGATCAAGCAGAACGATCACGCGATGGACGCGCTGCGCTACATGGTCGCCGCCGCGGACCATATGGGGAAACACAGTTTCAGAAGCGCCAGCATCCCGGTATCGCCGCACAGCCGCCGGTGACGCATCAGCGGTTTTCCGGATATCCGCCGAGCCCGCCGTCCCTGACCGGAATATCCCATGGAGCCCGGTCATACTCCGGATTTTTCAGAATGACCGTCAGAAGAGCCGGCGTGACATTCTGGATCTTCATCCTTCTGCGCAGCTCCTCTTCAATCCCCGGAATCCGCTCCGGATGCCCGGAAAGCCGGGAGATCACCGCCAGATTGTAGACGGGAATCATGCTCAGCGGATAATTCTCCGCCTCCTTCAGGTAGGCGTCGAAGGCCTCGCCGTAACGTCCCAGCTTCACCAGCGCACCGCCCCGGTATCCATGCAGATGGGCGTAATTTCCGATATAGGAACCGGCCAGAGCGTCCGCCGCGGAAAGTGCGAGTTCCGGAGCTCCCAGCTTGTCCGCCTCGATCATCAGCGCATAATTCGCCTTGTATTCATGCGGGGCGAAACGGAGACTCCGGCGGATGCGGGCCAGCTTTTCCGGACGGGTCATGCCCGGGGCGCGGATCGCGTCCGCCGTGAAGGACGCATATGCCGAACGGCTGACGGAAAGCCCGGTCCAGCAGAGGATCAGAATCCCCGCAGAAACGGAAAACGCATAAAATGCCGAAGCGTGTTTCAGCTCTCTGGCCGGAGCGTCCTCCCGGAGCGTCTCCCGCCAGAGAAGCCCGAGCAGGAAAAAGGCGGTCAGATTCAGCGGCCACGCAACAAAGATCAGGTCAAGCTGCGCGTGAAAGAGAAGACAGAGAAAGGCGAAGAGAAGCGCTTTTCTTCCGCCGGAAAGTTCCGCCATCCCCCGCCGGAACAGCGTGAAGAGCGGATACAGCAGAAGCCATGCCCACGCGATCCAGCCGGCAATGCCGAAGGATGCGGCCATGAACAGAATGTCGTTGTGCGGATGATTGGTTCTCGCCGCATTCCGCATCCGGGAGAAGTAGTCCTCCGGCTTGAAACTGACAAATTCGTCCTCGAACGAAACGCCGCCGACACCGAATGCCGGATTTTCTGCAATCAGCCAGAGTGTCGCCTTGTAAAAGACCAGGCGGTCCTCCTGCTGTGCAATTCTGCGGACAAGTCCCGACGCAGGCCCGAGCGCGGCAAGCAGTGCGCAGAGAACCGCCCCCAGAAGCACATGGCGGAAAATGCGCCGCCCGCGCGAACGCAGATGCAGATAAAGAAACACAAGTCCGGTCAGTCCCAATGCCAGCGAAGCGCCGCGCGAGGCGCAGGCAGCAAACATCCAGATCCCGTATACCGTAAGAACGCCGAGAAGCGGATACGCCAGCAGAACGGGAATCCGCGCACGCCGGGTCAGCAGCATCAGTTCCCGAAGCAGAAAGATCAGCGTGACCAGAAGCAGCATCGCATTCCAGTTGGTGTTTCCCGTGATTCCGAAAACCAGTCTGCCGGAATGGAACTGGATCCCGGATACGATCAGGTCCGCAAGGCCGAGCAGCGCAAGAAAACGCGGCAGAAAAAGCAGAAACACATCGGCATACACATACGCCGTCAGCGGCAGGAGAATCCAGACCAGACTTTCCCCGAGCGCCTCAAAGGGATAGCGCCCGTTCAGCAGAAAATGCCCGAAGGCGATGCAGAAAAAGCCGCCGAGCGCAAGAAGGGCTCCCCGTTTCATGGAGCTGAGTGCAACCGCGGTCCTCCGGAAATCAAACAGCAGAAACGCAAAAGCGAGAAACGCACAGGTTCCTGCGGAAAATGCCGACATCTCGCGCATCCGGGCGGGGTGGAAAAAGAGATCCGGATTGCAGCAGAGAGCCGCGGCCGCCAGCAGCAGCGGCACATGCCAGCCTTTTCTGATGAAATCCGTAATCGACGCCATGAGACATTTCCCCGCAAATGAAAAACAGTTTTTCCGAAAACAGGGATACTTTAGCGTTGCAACTCCGCTTTTCAAGAAAAAATGCGGGAAAAAGGAATCTCCGCGGAATCCTCCGGTGCAGAAACTGCGGGGGACATTTCCGAGCTCAGGGAACAAGAAAACTGCGGATGCCTGTGAAGATCATCTGCGAAGCCATCGCAGCGAGAATCAGGCCTGTCACCTTGCTCAGGATCACGATGACATGGCGTCCGAGCTTCTGTTCAATCCAGGTTGCGACGAACAGAATCGTCGTCAGACAGAGCAGCGCAAGCGCGAGAGCTCCCGCGCTCAGCAGATGCGTTTTCACGGTTGACGCATCCGCTCCGATCACCAGCAGGGCCGCGATCGTGCCCGGTCCAACGGTCACGGGAATCGCCAGCGGCACAACCGCGATATTGGAGATTTTCGCCTCGGAATCGTCATCCGGCACGGCGACGACCGGTTTTTTGTCCTCCACTTTGCCGTTGACAAGACCGACGGCGGACAGAAAAAGAAGCGTGCCGCCGCCGATCCGGAACGCGTCCAGCGTGATGTCGAACGCTTCAAAAATCCACTTCCCGAAGAACAGCAGGATCATGCAACTGAAAAAGGCCGCAATCCCGATGCGGAGCGCAAGCAGACGCTTCTGCCGGATTGCCCAGTCCTGCGTCATGGCCAGAAACATGGAAAGCACGAAAAACGGCGTCAGAAGAAAAAGAAACTTGAGAAAGTTGTTGACAAAATAAGCCATGATCCCTCCTGGTGTACTTCCGCTGCCGGCGCCATTCCGCGGCGCCATTCCTATATTATACAGGCCTTTTGAAAAAAAGCAATTATCCTGCGCGCAGGATTTGTTTTTCCATTGAAAAGGCGGTATGTTTCCCGAAACGGGAAAATCCTGTCTCCGGAACGGCGGAGGAAGAAGAAACGGAGTCCGTTTCATGTCGCGGGAAAAGGAGGCGCGGCGGATGCACGGAGAATTCGATCATTTCACACCGGAGCGGTTTCTGCCCGACGTCGAGAAAATGCTCGGGGCGAAACTGAACGGCTACGCCTGCGCATTCACCAGCTATGTCAACCGTGTCTATGAGCTGGAAACGGATTCCGGGGACCGGATCGTGGCAAAATTCTACCGTCCGGGCCGCTGGACACGGGAAGCGATCCTTGATGAGCACGATTTCGTATTCGACTGCGCGGAACGCGACGTAAACGTGGCCGCTCCCTATGAACTGACGGACGGATCAACGCTCGGATTCTCCGGAGAAATTCCGTTTGCGGTCTATCCGAAGAAACGCGGCCGGGAATCGGAGTTTGAAACCCCCGAATCTCTCCGCAGGGTCGGCGCGTTGATTGGAATGATTCATTCCGCAGGCGCGGAACATCCGGCGGAACACCGGATGAATCTGACGCCGGAGGCATTCGCCTCCCGCGCCCTGTACCGCCTGTTCGACTCCGATGCCGTGCACCGCGCCTGCGAACATGAACTGAAGGATCTCTGCTTCGACATCATGGATGAGGCGGAACGGGTGCTGCCGCCGCCGGAGACCTTCCTCCGGATTCATGGAGATTTTCATAGAGCGAATGTGCTGGACCGCGGCGACGAGGGACTTCTCGCGATTGACTTCGACGACATGCTGAACGGCCCGGCGGTTCAGGATCTCTGGCTGCTCCTGCCGGACACTCCGTCGAAAAGCCGGCGGGAACTTGACGCGCTGCTCGGAGGCTATACGCTGTTCATGGAATTCGACGACGCGACTCTGCGCGCGGCGGAAGCGCTCCGCGCCATGCGGATGATTCATTTCCTCTCCTGGTGCGCGATCCAGTCCGGCGACCGCAATTTCCGCGCAACCTTTCCCGACTGGGGTTCGGAATCCTTCTGGAGGCGCGAACTCGGCGATCTCAGAAAGCAGCTTGCGGTCATCCGCAGCGAACGGCGGAATTTCCGTCTGTAACCGGGGAGAATGGAAACTTGCACGGCGGACAACTCAGAAATCTGTATGAAAGACTCGATCCCCGGCTGAAACTCTCTCTGCTGAGCCTGGGCGCGCTGGCGGCTTCCGCCTTTGTCGTTTTTCTGCTTCTGCGGATTTCCTCCTGGCATGCATCCTACTTCCGGAATCTGGCGCTGCTCCGCAGTCCTCTCCCGGTCGCGGAGGAACACCATGCGGCCGCGCCGCAGAAACAGTCCGGAACGGCGAAGGAAGAGGAAACGGAGTCCGCATCCATGGGTGCGGCCGCCATGCCAGGCAATGCGCGCCGAATCTGGAACTGGCCGGACGACTTGTCGCTGGCGAAAAAAGCGCTGGCGGAATTCAGAAGCGCGCGGCAATGGGACACGGCGCTCAGCATCGGGACGAATCTCGGACGCGATACGGTATTCCGGGACGAAGTGTTCCAGCTGGTGGATCAGTCTTATCTCGCTCATGCGGGCGGCGCGGTCGCAGAGGAAAAAAAGGAAATGCGCCTCCAGCATGCGGAAAACACGCTGTTTGACCGCGCGGCGTTTCTCGTGAATTTCCGAATTCGTCTGGTGGAAAGCGTCAAAGTCTCATCCATTGCGGAAATCATGACGGAATCTTATTTCGAGTCCGTCTCCGATCCCTTTGTGAAATGGCTGGCAGACTCTCCCGAACTGCGCAGCCGGCGGATACCGATCCGTTACGGAAACGATGCGGACGCCGAGTTCCGCACCCTGATCGGGAACGATCTGTCCGGCACGGGCCGTTACATGAAAACCCGCTGGGACATGTTCACGGCGGCTCTTGCGAAACGGCCGGAACTCGCCGCCGCGCTCCACGCGGCGCCCGCGACGGAGCGGCAGCGCGCCCTGATGGAAGACTTTTCCTCGGAAAAACGCAAATCCATCTCCTCCGGAGAATATCATTCCCTTCCGCGCCTCTGGCGCTGGTTCTTCGGAAAGGCGGCAGTCGCGGCGTTCGGCCCCGGCGCAAAAACGGAAACCCTGGCAAAAGTCTTCTCCGGCAATGTGGACGGACTCGAATGGATGGACATGCTGAAAAAAGGCGTTCGCCTCTCCCCGTCCGTCCGGGCATTCTTCCGGAGCCGTCCGCAATGGCTTGCCTCCATGAACGCACGGAACTATGACGAGGCTGTCGCGCGCTTCCGGAACGACGCCCGGACGATCCTTCCCGGAGGAGAGGACCCCGCGCTTGAAAACGATCTGAAATCCATGGCGGAACTTGAAAAATCCCTGATGAAGCAGTATTTTCCCGACAGCGCGTGGAAGGCGGCGGCCGCCCGCAGAACGGAAACAAAGGCGTCCGCGAACCTGGAGACAAAAGATTTCCTCGATGTTGTGAAAACGCTTCTGAAGAACATCCCGGATACGGAAGTCGGCGAGGAGCGCAAAAAGGCCTTTCTTGCGCTCTGCCGCCTGAACCGCGGCGCAAACGGGCGCAATGTCCATCTGCTTGCCGGAACAACCAATGAATCATTAATCAAACATCATATCCCCGCGGAGGAACTGAACGATGAATGAAGAACACGAAACGCCCCCCGTGACGCTTCTGAAAGTATATTCCAAGGAAGGGACGCTGATCTCCACACTGGAACTGAAGGACGGCAGTTATGTCATCGGGCGCGGCGAGGACTGCGACATTCAGTGCGAGGGCGCGGCCAATCTCTCCCGCCGCCATGCGGAGCTCGCCATCCGTGACGGAGAGGCGCTCATCAAGGACCTGAACAGCACGGTCGGCGTGATGGTAAACAGCAAGGTTGTCCAGGCCTCCCCGCTGGTCACCGGCGACGTGATCCAGCTCGGCATGATGAAATTCGTCATCGAGCTGCCGCCGAAGCGGAAGAGAACCGATGCGGCAAAGTCGATCGTGCTGAGCAGTGTGACGGAGGACGCCGCGGATCACATGGAACAGGATCTTGCGATGCTCTCCGGCCGCTGCGCGGAAATCCGCGCGGAGGTCGGAAAGATCGTCGTCGGACAGACGGAAACCGTGGAGGGAATTCTCACGGCGCTCCTCTGCCAGGGGCATTGTCTTCTGATCGGCGTGCCCGGGCTGGCCAAGACGGTCATGGTCTGCACCTTCGCAAAGATTCTCGGACTCGACACCCAGCGGATTCAGTTCACGCCCGATCTCATGCCGTCGGACATCATCGGAAGCGAGATTCTCAAAAGGAACAACGACGGCTTTCCCGAACTGCAGTTCAACCAGGGCCCGATTTTCACACAGCTGCTTCTTGCGGACGAAATCAACCGCACGCCGCCCAAGACGCAGGCGGCTCTCCTGGAAGCCATGCAGGAACGCCAGGTGACAATCGCCATGAAATCCTTCCAGCTTCCCCTTCCCTTCTGCGTCATCGCGACGCAGAATCCGATCGAACAGGAGGGCACCTATCCGCTGCCGGAGGCGCAGCAGGACCGCTTCATGCTCTGCCTCCACCTGGACTATCCCTCCCGCGCCGAGGAGCTGGAAATCATGGCCCGCACAACGGCAAGCCGGAACGCCGAATGCTCCCGGATCATCGAGCAGAACGAAATCATCCGCTTTCAGCGGATCGTCCAGAACATCGGCGTGCCGGAGGAACAGATCGGACTTGCGGTCAGCATCATCCGCGCCACGCGCCCGGACTCGCCCGAAGCAAAGGCGGCCGGAGTCGCTTCCTTCATCGACTGGGGAGCCGGACCGCGCGCCGGACAGGCGCTCATCAAAGGCGCGAAAGCCGTCGCCGCAATGGACGGCCGTCCCGCGGTCGCTCCGGAAGACATCCTCCATCTTGTGACGCCGGTTCTGCGCCACCGGATCTCCTGCAACTACAAGGCGCGGGCGGAGGGAATCACCGAAACGGAAATCATCCGCAGAATCCTGGAAAAGACGGGAAAATAAGCTGGAGAACGCACCGGGAAAACAAGACGCATGGGAAGATACGGAAAAACAATTCTGTGCCTGCTTGCGCTGCTCTCCGCCGCGCTCCCGCTCCGGGGACAGTTCGTGCTGAATCAGGAAATCGTGGACGCCGAGGCGGAAAAGATTGTTGCGAATCTGAGGAAAGTCCAGCGGACGGACGGTTCTTTCCAGTACGGGGGGCAGTACAGGGTCGGAACGACCGCGCTCGTAATCTATGCGATGGCCTCCGCCGGTTACGATGAAAACGACCGGACCGTCGCCGACGGCGTGGCTTTTCTTCTGAAAAACCAGTCGCGCTCCACCTACGAGGAGGGTCTCGTCATCTGCGCGCTCCAGCGCCTCGCGGACAGGAAGTACACGGAACGGATCCGCAAAGCGTTTCTGTATCTTGTGGCGACTCAGGTTCCCGTCGGCGGATGGGGATACGGCGACAACCTCCGGCTGCAGCCGAACTACGCGGACGAGTCGTGCAGCCAGTATGCCGTTCTCGGAATCTCATCGGCAAAGGACATCGGGCTGAAAATTCCGGCAAAAACCGTCAAAGCGGCCCTGGCCTTCTACGCCGGGAGGCAGAATCCGGACGGAGGATGGCCCTATGTGCGCGGAAGATCCACTTTCTCCATGACCTCCGCAAGCCTCTCCAGCCTGCGGCTGCTCGGACAGAAGCTGGAACTCCCGGTTCCCGGACGCTGCGGCGCCTACCGGATGAATCCGGGAATGCGGAAGGCATACGAATGGCTGGATCGGAACACGCGGGACTTCCTGCGCACCTTTCACGCCAGGGGCATGAACGGCTATTACGCGCTCTACGCCTTTGAACGGGTCTGCATCCTGAACGGCCTCAAGGAGATGGGCGGCATGGACTGGTACCGCGAGGGGTGCGTCAACATCCTCCGCAACGGAAACTGGCGCAATGACATCATCAGCAGCTGTTTCGTGCTTCTGTTCATCGCGAGAAACTCCGCGCCGTATGCCGTCACGAAGTGGAAATGGAACGGGCGCTGGAACCCGGACAAGTACGACGTCGCCAACTGGACGAAGCATGTGGCAAAACTGCTCGGCAGGCCGCTAGACTACCAGATCGCCGAACTGGGCACGCCGGAAGGAAATCCCGGACGCTCCAGCATGATTTTCGTCTCCGGGCACGGAAGATTCCAGGCGACGGAACGGGAACTGGCGGAACTCCGGAAATACCTTGCCGACGGCGGAATTCTCGTTGCGGAAGCCTGCTGCGGCGACCGGACCTTCCGGGAGACCTTCGCCGCCGTCATGGAGCAACGCCTGGATCCGGACCGTCCGCGGAAATTCTCGCCGCTGCATCCGGCGCATCCGCTGTTCCACAGCTATTACAAACTGAATCCGGAGACTCTCAGGATCAGTGCGCTCAAACGCGGCTGCGGCTCCTCGCAGGTTCTGCTTCTTTCCACGGAAATCTCCTGCGCCCTGAACGGCGACCGGACGGATCCCGCCAGACGCAGGGAAGCCTTTCAGACGGCCGCGAATCTCCTGACCTACGCGCTCCGGAAAAGAAAGCCGAAAGCAAAATTCGAGAAAGTCTCCTACCCGGAACCCGGGGTCGACGCCCTGCTCGACCGGACACGGAAAACCGGAAACGGCGCGGCATACAATTATCAGGCGCCGCTCGGCAGGATCCGGCACGGGGGAGTCTGGGACACCGATCCGGGATTTTCGAAGCGGCTCATGCAGACGTTTTCCGCCAATCCCGGACTCCCTGTGTTCGACACGGAACTTCCCGTCGACCCGGAAAGCGACGACATTTTCGCCTGCCCCATGCTTCTCATGACCGGACACGGCGCGCCCGTTCTGACGGAAAAGGCAGTCGCCAACCTGAAACGCTATCTGGCGAACGGCGGAAAAATCATCGTCGAAGCCTGCTGCGGCGACGCGCTGTTTCATGAGGCGGCCCGGAGTCTCCTGCCCGCGCTCGACAACGGCCGGAAACCGTTGATCGTCCCCGTCGACGACCCGGTCTACCGCACGCCGTATCCGGTCAACGCCTCCTCCGCGGAAACCACCCAGGCGTGGAAGACGAATTTCGGCGGCGCCATGCCGGCGATTTACGGCATCCGGAGCCCGGACGGAGCCTGGAGTCTGCTCTATTTCCCCTACGACGTGACATGCGCGCTCGACGGCGATCTGGAGGAGAACATTCCCGCGCTGAAGGAAAAGTCCGCTGCGGAAATCCTCGCCAACGCCATCGCCGCAATGCTGACGCCGAAAACGGAGGAGGTGCGCCCGTGAACACGGAAATCCGATGGAGTCCGGAAGCGCTCAAGGCGCTGGGAAGGCTGGATCTGATTGCAAAAGAGGTCATCGACGGCATCCGGCAGGGACTTCACCGCTCCATCCGGCGCGGATTCAGCGCGGAATTCTTCGACTACCGCGCCTACGAACAGTCCGACGACGCGGCGAAGATCGACTGGCGCCTCTACGCGCGCACAGGCAAATTCTTCGTCAAACGCTTCGAAGCGGAAACGAGCCTTGAATGCACCATTCTGCTGGATGTTTCCAACTCCATGCGCTGGCGCTGGGAGAATACCCTCAGCAAGCAGGAATATGCAGCCATTCTGGCGGCTTCACTCGGACTGCTTCTCGCAGGCCAGCGCGACCTTGTCGGACTGCACACCTTCGGCATGAAGCCGAACCGGCATCTTCCCGCAAAATCCACCCGCCGCCATATCGAGGAATTCTTCAGCGTCCTCGCCGCTCCGGGCGAACCGGCGGAAAGCGCGGGAGAACTGCTTGAGCTCGCCCGTTCCACCGATACGGTTCGCTCGCACAAGGGCATGCAGGTTCTCATCAGCGATCTGGAAATCCCGGAGGAGGATCTGCGCAAAAGCATTTCGCTGCTCCGCGCATGCGGAAGCGAACTGATCGTGTTCCAGCTGCTCGACCGTGCGGAAATCGACCTGCCCTTTTCCGGTGCGACACATCTCAGGGACTCCGAAACCGGCGCGCTCATCCGGTTCGATCCGGCATTCCGGCAACGCGGGAAGGAGATCGTGAAAGCGTTCCGCCGGAAGGCGGAAGCCGTCTGCACGGAATACGGCGCTCTCGCCATTCCAATCGATACGGCGCTTTCGCCGGTCGAGGCGATTCTTGAAATGAGCCGGCGCAGAAAGGGGATGTTCTGATGATCTCGTTTCTCCATCCGTGGGCATTGGCCGGCGTCATTGCAGTCGCAGTTCCAGTCGCGATCCATCTGATCCGCGAACGGCGGAGGATTGCCGTTGTGCCGTCGCTTCTGCTGTTCACGAACATGAAACGGATCACATCCCGCAGGAAACTGGAGGAACTGTTCCTGCTGTGTCTGCGCTGTCTTGCAGTTCTTCTGACCGTGCTTCTTCTCGCCGCACCCTGCATCAGACGCCCGGCGGACGCATCCGGCGCGGGAATGACCGCCCGGGGAATCACGCTGGGAATTCTGCTGGACGATTCTCCTCTTTCAGAGGCGACAATTCAAGGCCGCCGCGCGTTTGACCTGATGAAGGAAAATGCCCGGCGGCGCATCCGCGCGCTTTCCCCGGACAGCATTGTTCTGATCGGTTCGGCGGCCGCCGGATCGGTCTCCGCGCCGCTCACTCCGCAGGCGGCGGAACAGATTCTGGCGGCAATGGAACCTCTCCCCCATTCCGGCAATCTTGCGCGCGCCGCCTCGGAACTGGCGGAAGTTTTCCGCGCACGCAGAGGAACCTTCCATGCAGCGGTGCTGGTGGAGGCTCTGCCTTTCGCGGAAACATGGCGTTCCTTCCGGCCGGACGATCTCGGACTGCCGCTCCGTCTGTTTCACACGGACGCCGAACTCATGCATTCTGCGCCTGATCCTCTGATAGAATCCGCGCATGCCGCACAAGACGGCGGAATTGAAATCGTCTCCGGCGGCGGCCGCACGGCGTTTCCTCCCGGCACCGAGCTGGAAATTCGCTCCGTGCAGTCGGGCATCACGCAAACATCGGCGCTTCCGGCGGAATTCCAGAAAAAAAATACTCTCCTAGTAAAACCGTCCGGATTCCGGGAACATGAGGCGCTGCAGCTGACTCTCCGGACAGACGGCATTCCCGGAGGCGCACTCGCCCGCTGGAACCTTGCCCCGGACGGCGACAGGAGAGACACGGAACAATCCGCCGTGGTTCTCCTGCATGACGGAACTCCGGAAACGGCCGTTCCCGTCCTGACCTTTCATGCAGCGCTCACGCTTGCCGGCGCGAAACTCTCCGTACGCGCGCTCAATATCCGGAACACCGGCGCGCTGGACGAACTAAAACAGGCGCCGCAATGCTTCATCCTTCCGACCATGGAGAGCATCCCCGCGGAAATTCAGGCGCGGCTGGGAGAATTCCTGTCGGCAGGTTCCAGTCTGATGATCTTTGCCCAGAATCAGGTTCTGGCGTTTCCCGGTCTGCCGGCGGAACTCCGGATGCAATGGAGAAAGCCCATCCGCTCCGCGGCGGGATTCGATCTTTCCGTTGCGCAAAACGCCGAGGCACGCAATCTCTTTTTCACCCTCTATGCCAAAGGGCTTTCCGCAGTCCGTCTTACGGAACTTGCCGCGCTCCTTCCCGCGGAAGGGGATATCGGGATTCTGCATCACGCGGCTCTGCCCGTATTGAGCATCCGCCCCGTCAGCGGAGCGGGAAATCTCATTCTATGGGGCGTCCCGACACATCCCCTGCCGACGGAGCTGACAGCCTTTCCTCTTTTTCCGGAGCTGCTCCGGACCGCCGTCTTCCCCGGGCCCCGGAAAAACGCAGACTCGCTGTTCGCGGGAGATTCCATGAATCCTGCGGAAACTCTCGGAACGGCCTCTGGAACAGCGGAACTGCGCGGGCCCGGCAAAGAGGCGCGGACCCGCCGTTTCCGCTGGACGCCCGGGCAGCCTGCGGAAATCTACCTGCCGCAAAGCGGCTTCCATCTTCTCACATTCACGGGACCGGGAAAAAAAACGGAACAGAAAATTCTGGCGGTCAATCTCCGGCGCAGGAATACCGGACTGGTCCCGCAGAAGGAACGGGAACGTCTTCCGGCAGGCGTCTCGCCGGAAGAGAAACTGAATCTTTCAACACTCACGGGAGACGGCATGGGAAATCTGACCGTCACGGAAGGGGAAATGCAGAAAGTTCCGCTTGACACGCCGCTGGCGCTGGCCCTGACGGCTGTCCTGATTCTGGAAACCGTCTGCTCCATGCTGAGCTCCCGCAGAAGAAGGGAGACGGAACAATGCTGAATGCTCCTGCCGCAGCCGCACTCGTTCCCGGACTCCTGTTCGCAGTTCTGCTTGTCTGCGGAATCGCCGAGTTCCGCCGGGCGCCGCGGGGACGTCTGCTGCTTTATTTCGTCCTGCGCGCAGGAGCGTTTCTCCTGCTGTCCCTGATTCTCGCATATTCCGGCACGTTCCGCTGGGAAAAGACACGCATCCCGCGCGAAATTGTCCTGCTCCGGGACGTTTCCGACAGCATGAAGATCCAGCCGGAACCCGTACGTCGCGGTTTTGAAGCGATCTATGAGGAAACTCTGCGCGCGCTCAACGCGGTCTCCGGGGTCCGGATCACGGAACTGGTCTTCGCCGCTGAAACCGCCCCGGCGCGGAAGCACGCCACCCTGCCGGGCGGATCAACCGCGCTCGGCGACGCGCTGGCATCCCTGGCGCGCCGATACGCGGGAGCGCGGATTTTCCTTCTCAGCGACGGCCGTTCCAACTGCGGCGCGCATCCCGCCGCGGCCGCGGCGTTCCTGAAAAACCAGGGAGCCGCTCTCAATGTGCTCCTTCCGGGGCGGACGGGAGAGGAACAATATCCTTCCATCGCCTTCGAATCCGCCGCCGCGCCGGACTCCTTCCGGTCCGGGCATCCGCCGCTTTTCCGTGCCATGCTCCTTCTTTCCGGCATCCCGGAGGGAAAAACCGGAACACTGCAGGCGGAACTTCTGATCGACGGCAGAACCGCGGACAAAATCCGGAGGAATGCGGAAGTCCCGGCAGCCGAACTGCTTTTCACCCCGGATGACGCCGTCCTCCCCGCCTCCGGCTGGCATGAATTTGAAATCCGTGCGGAACTCCGCGTGCCGGACGCCGCGCCCGTCCGGGCCGTCTTCCGGGATGTTTTCGAAATCCCCGCCGAAAACGCCGCGATGCTCCTCTGGAGCAGAATGGATCCGGAACTGAGCGCGCTGCTGCCTCTTCTGCGCCAACGCTACCGCCCGTTCCATTTCGCCTATGCTTCCGTATTCGCAAAAGAATCCGCAAAAGATCAGGAGAAACGGATTGATTCACTCCGGCTCCTGATGCTCGGTCCGGTGCTTCCGGAGGCGCTAACGGCGGATATCCGGAAACGGATTGCAGACAAACTGCACCGCAAAACCCTGACACTCCTTTTCCTGTCTCCCCGGGTCCTGAACGCATGGAGCCGCGATCCGGAGCTCGGCACTTACGTCCCCGCCGCAGGCGCGGCATTTATGCGCCTGCCGGACGGCACGCGCTACCGTTTCACGGACAGCGGCAGAGCGCATTCCCTGCCGTTCGCCTCGCTCTGGCGCATGACTCCCAAACCCTCTGCGGCGGCAAGACGGCTCCCCGGAGACTGGAACGGCCTGCCGCCTCTGGCACTCTCCACAGGAAATGTTTCGGCTTTCGCTCCGGCGGATACCTGGCGCTGGCGCCTCTCCCCGGACCGCTCCCGCGCCCTCGCCTATGTTCCCTTCTGGACGCAGATGCTTGAAAGCTGCGACAATTTCGATGGAAGCGATCTGCATTTTTCCATCGTCCGCGCGGATCCGCTCCTCGGCGGCGACCTCTACCGATTCACCGTCGAAGACTACGGCAGAGAGACCTCCGGCGCGGAACTGCAGCTGCTCCGCAAAGATCCGGAAACCGGAACAATGCGGAAACTTCTATCCTTCGGACCGGCGGAAAACCGCGTATCCTCGGCGCTGCTCCGGATCACGGAACCGGGTGTTCACTGGTTCCAGGCGGAAGATGCGAAATCCCGCCGCCGCACGCAGTCCGTGCCGCTGGTGGTGCGCGGAAATGAAAAGGAACGACGCTTCAGCACACCGGATACGGAGATGCTGCGCATGCTGGCGGAACTGGGAGGAGGTTCGGCGCTCGGACGCTCCGCAGTCCGTTCCGCCGCAGAAAAACTGGCGGAAACGGCGGGAAAACCTGCATACGTCCACAGCAGGAAATATCAGGACCCGCCGGCAGGATTCCGGATGCTCTGCGCCCTGCTCGCCCTTCTCCTGCTCGCCGCGGAATGGCTGCTGAGAAAAAAGGAGTCCTGCCATGCCGAATCCTGATCCCCGTTACACTCTGCGGAACCTCCCCGCCGCCTTCCGGAAGGCGGAACGGTTCTTCTGCTGGGGGCGCGCAATCCGGGCTTTGCTGACGCTGTTCTGCGAATTTTCGCTTCTGCTGGTCCTCTGCCGCGCGGCGGATCCCTTCTGCGCAGCCTGGAATGACATTCTGAAACGCCTTCTCGTCTGGGCGGCGCTCCTCGGAATGTTTCTTCATGCCGCATGGATTTTTCTTGCGCCGTGGATCGGGAAGCGTGGGATCCCGGATTTCTTCACCATGCTGTCCCGCGGATCGGAAAAAGCGCGGAAGGTCGCCGCTCCGCTTCTGACACGCAGAATGCTGGCGGACGACACCGCCGCCGTCATCCGGGTTCTGACCCGCTCCATGGAATATTTTCTGCCGTCCGCCGCACTTTGCCGCGCGGCGGCTTCCGAAGGACTCCGTGCGGCGGGGCTCTCCGTCTGCGTCCTGCTGCTTCTGCTGGTTCCGTTCGGAAGAAACGGAGGGCTTGAGGGAAAACTTCTGACGCTCCGTTCCTGGCTCATGGGCGCCGGATGGACCAGCAGTATGCCGCTGGAAATCCGCTCTCTTTTTCCGGGAGAGACCATCATCAAACCCGGTGCGGAATGGGTTGTGAAGGTGGTGTTCAACCGGGAACCGGAAGGGGAGTCTCCCGCCGTCCGATGCATCATCGGAGGAAAGCGGCAGAACATTCCTCTGGTTGCGGTTTCCGCACGGGAATATCAGGCGCTGATGGCGCCCTTCTCCGGAGAATGCCGCTATGCTGTCGAAGCGGAAAACCGCAGCACAAAGGAATTTACGATTCTGGCGCAGCCGTCCGCTCCGGTCGTCATCCGCCAAATCTCGCTGCATGCCGCGACCGGAACGGCCGGCCTGCCGCCGGAACGGAAGAAGTGGACGGTTCCCGCCGGAGCGCGCGTCACACTTGCGGCGGATGCGCCTGCAAACTGCGTACGGCTTGAAATTTCCGGTTCCGGCGGACTCCGCAGACAGCTCCGCAAAGATTCGGAAACCGGTTTCTGGAAGACTTCGTTCACCGTTTGGGAAAGCGGCGCCTTCTTCTTCCAGACGCTGGAAACGGACGGCACGCGCGGAGGATCCGAACTCTACACGCTTGAAATCCGGCAGGACAATCCGCCGTCGGTCAGGATCGCGGCGCCGGAGAATCTCGCCCCCCTGCATCATCCCGGCGCTTTCACGGTGGAAGCGGGCGACGACTCCGCGCTCAAAAGCATCACGCTCCACCTCAACAACCTGAAAGGCGGCACGGAAACGCCGGGAACTGCGGCGCTCTCCGGCACGGAGCGGGAACGGAAGGAACCGTTCCGTCTGACCGTTACGAAATCCGCACGACTGATCACATCCGTCATCGCCGTTGCGGCGGAAGCGGAAGAAAACTCTCCCGTCCGCCGGAACGCCTTCTCGGAAATTCATTTCCATCCCGTCGTCGTGGAATCCGAATCCGAAATGTTGAACAATCCGCAGGTCATCCGCGCATTCCGGGAATGGAGGAAAAACCGGAAATACGAGGAACCGAACAAAAAGATCCCTCCGCCGGAAAGTCCGGACAAACAGAAAGAACCGGAGCGAAAGCAGAATACGGAAAAGAATCACAGCGAGTCTCCCGAAGAGAAACAGAAATCCGACGGCAGCCGGCAGGAAAAATCCGACTCCGGAAAACAGGATGCAACGCAGAAAAAACATCCCGATGAAAAACAGAACACGGAAAAAGGACAGGAAAAAGGAAAAAAACAGAATGACCGGAAAGGAGCGGATTCCGGAGAAAAACAGAATACTGGAAACGGACAGGAAAAAGGAGAGAAAGGCTCCGGGAAAAAACAGAACGATCAGAAAGGAACAGACTCTCGAAACGAACAGGGAAAAGGAGAGAAAAGCTCCGCGGGAAAGCGGAACGCACAACAGAAATCCGCTCAGACAGGAGGAGAACAGAACGGGAATTCCGGCAAGGAAGCTTCCCGGCAGGAACAGGCTCCATCCGGCGGACAGGAAAACGGTGATTCCCCCGGAACACCGGGAGAAACCCCTCCCGGCGCAGGAACAGGCAGCACGCCATCCGCTCAGCAGGGGGAAGGTCCCGGCGGACAGGCAACAGAAGGAAAACAGGGTGCCGGAAACGAACAGGAAAACAGTGATTCCCCCGGAACACCGGGTGGGACCTCTCCCGGCGCAGGAACGGGCAGCGCACCCGCCGGAGAACAGGGGGAAGGTCCCGGCGGACAGGCAACAGAAGGAAAACAGGGCTCTCCGGACGGAAAGCGGGATGACGGAGGCGGACAGGAAGCCGGCACGCACAGAGGTCCGGACGGAAAACAGAAACAGGCGGGAAACGGACAGGCTCAGGCCGGGCGGACCCAAGCGCAGGCTGCGTCCGGATCGTCACAGGGCGGAGAACCTTCGGCTCCGGGCGGAGGCGGAAACACCGCGCTGAATACGGGGCGCAATGCGGAAAATCCGGAAGAGAAAGAGACCTCCTCCCCGCCGGAAGTCGTCGTCGGCACCGCGCGCCGGGGCGACGGGAAGAAATCGGACCCGCAGCAGGATAAAACGCCTCCGCAAAATCGGCTCCCGCAAAATACGGAAAAGGACAAACCCTATTCCGCAGAAGACGACAATCTTCTGCATGCGGCGGAACCTTCCGGCGGAAAGCGGGAAACGCTTCTTCTGAAGGAAAGCGGAATCGAACTAGTCCCCGGCAGGAAATACACCCCGGAACAGAAAAGCGAACTGGAGCGGGCAATCCGGCGTTACGATGCGGTCCGCGCCCGTCTGAATGACGGGGAACGCCGTACCGCCGATGAATATTACCGCCGTCTCCGGGAAATTCTCAAGCAATGAACCATCCCGACCGGGGCACGCGGCGGATCAGGGATTTCCTCTGCGGCGGCCAGCGGATTCCGCCGGACTCAGCCCGCCACGGGATCCGGACGGCAGAGACGGAACGCCGTCATCGACTCCAGCGCCATCGGGACATTGTGAACGCGTACAAATTCAACCCCCTGCGCAGCAAGAGAGGCGAGCACACCCGCAGTCGCATAATCCCGCTCCGACGCCGGTTTCCCTGCGCATACACGCGCCAGAAACGATTTGCGCGACGGGGCATAGTAAAGCGGCGCGCTGACCTTCTTCCGCAGCTCAGCGGCCCCTCTGACAAGCGCCAGATTCTGTTCCGGCGTCTTGGCAAAGCCCAATCCCGGATCCAGCAGAATGGAATCCGGAGAAATTCCCGCCGCAACGGCCCGTTCAAATGCATGATTGAGACAGTCGGCAACCTCGGCGCAGACATCCGGATAAAGCAGATTTTCCGGATTCTGCATCGTCTGCGGTGTTCCGCGCATGTGCATCAGAATCACCGCCGCGCGCGCGCCGGAAACAACGGACGCCATATCCGGATCAAAGGTCATGGCGCTGATGTCGTTGATGATGTCAGCTCCCGCCTCCAGAGCCGCCGCCGCAACGGCGGCCTTCCGTGTATCGACGCTGATGACGGCATCGCTTCGAACCTCCTTCAAGGCACGGATCACGGGAACGAGCCGCTCGATCTCGACAGAGACGGGAACTTCTTCCGCTCCGGGACGCGTGGATTCGGCTCCGGCGTCGATGCCGCAGGCCCCCGCATCAAGCATTGCAAGTGCGCCGCGCACGGCCCGATCCGGATCCAGGAAATGCCCTCCGTCGCTGAAGGAGTCCGGCGTCACGTTCAGGATGCCGAAAAGCGCCGGAATCCCGTCCGCGCCATATTCCAGAGTGCGGTTATTCCTCAGTTTCAGGCGTTTCACCGTCATCGGAGTCACCGTCTTCCGTGAGTTCTTCGGGCGGAACCTCCATCTCCTCGAAATCGTCGTCCTTCTTCCCGAAGGGAATCTGTTCGACGCCCGCGGCGACCATCACATTTTCCGCATCGTTTTCCACGGCATTCTCATCGGCCTCGACTTCGACCACGATCGTAGCGCCCGTAACCTTGTCCCCCTTGCGCAGATCCATGATACGCACCCCCATCGAGGCGCGTCCGACAATGCGGATCTCATCCACGGGAATGCGCGAAACCTGTCCGCGCTCGGTGGTCAGAATCAGCTCGTCGCCGTGTTTCACGCGAAGCGCCGCGATCACGACCTCGCCGGGGCGGAGATTCAGGTTCTTCACCCCTTTTGCACCGCGCCTTGTCAGACGGTAGGTATCGACGTAACTGCGCTTGCCCATGCCGCCGCTCGTCACGACCAGCAGCTGCGGACGGCCGTCGTCCTCGATCTCCTCTTCGTCACTTCCTTCGGCGCTTTCCGCCTCCTCTCCTGCGGCATCTTCTTCGAGTTCCGCATCCGGAATGTCTGTTTCAGGCGTTTCCGGATTTTCCATCTCCGCTCCGGCGGATTCACCGGATTCCGCAGCGGAAAGTTCGGAAGCGTCCGCTGCGGGAACAACCTCCATGCTGACGATCTCATCGTCGGGCAGTTTGAAGCGGATTCCGGTCACGCCGCGCGTGGCGCGGCCCATCGTGCGGACATCGGTCTCGACAAAGCGGCATGCCATGCCCTTTGCGGTGGAAAGAATGATCTCGCTCGCGCCGTCGGCGATTTCGGCGCCGATCAGGTCGTCGCCCTCCTCGATCACGATGGCACGCAGTCCGAGATTCCGCAGATGGCGGAACTCGCGGAGCGCGGTCTTCTTGATGACGCCGCGTTTCGTCGCCATGACAATCGACAGATTCTCCTGGTCAAACATCTCCTTCTGAAGCGTCAGCATTGCGCGGATCTGTTCGCCCGGCTCAATTTTGATGAGATTGACGATCGCCTTGCCCTTTCCGGTCCTCGCCCCTTCCGGGATGTCGTAGACGTTCAGCCAGTACATGAAGCCCCGGTCGGTGAAGAAGAAGATCAGGTCGTGGCTGTCCGCGTTGAACAGATGCTCGACATGATCCTCCTCCTTGGTCTCCATGCCGATGATGCCGACGCCGCCTCGGTGCTGGGTGCGGTAGGTGTCCGACGGCACACGCTTGATGTAGCCGGTGTTGGAAACGGTAATGACACAGGAATGGCGCGGAATCAGATCCGCGTAATTGATGTCGCCCTCGTCATAGGTGATCTCGGTGCGGCGCGGGTCGGCATAGCGGTTTTTCACATCGAGCAGCTCGTCCTTGATGACACCGAGCCGGAGCTCGCGGCTGGCAAGCAGACTGCGCAGGTATTCGATCAGCTTCATGAGCTCGTCATATTCCTTCTGGAGATCCTCGATCGCCAGTCCCGTCAGCTGATGCAGACGCATGTCGAGAATCGCCGCGACCTGAAGCTTGCTCAGTCCGAACCGGGCCATCAGCGCGGCTCCGGCCTCCTCGCGGGTACGGGATTCGCGGATGATCTTCACGACCTCGTCAATGTTCTGCACGGCAATCAGAAGACCGCTGACAATGTGAGCGCGCGCCTCGGCCTTGTTCAGTTCGAACTGCGTCCGGCGGGTCACGACTTCAAGCCGGTGATCGACGAACGCCTGAAGCAGCTGTGAAAGGTTCATCGTGCGCGGACGGTTGTGATCCACCACCAGAAGCTGGCAGCCGAGAATGCTCTCCATCTGCGTGTGCGCATAAAGCTGGTTCAGCACGACCGACGCCATCGCGCCGCGCTTGATTTCTATCACGATCCGGATGCCGGTGCGCAGACTGGTCTCGTCGCGCAGATCGGAGATGCCGGTGATCTTCTTGTCCTTGACAAGGTCGGCGATCTTCTTGACCATCATCTCCTTGTTGACGGCATAGGGAATTTCCTTGACAATGATCATTTCCTTGCCGTTCTGTTCCACGATGTCGGCCTTCGCCCGGACCTTGATGACTCCGTGCCCGGTCTCATACAGACTCCGGATCGGGTCGATGCCGCAGATGACCGCACCGGTCGGGAAATCCGGCCCCGGCAGGAACTTCATCAGATCGCGGACCGTGGCGGAGGGATTTTCCAGCAGATGAACCGTCGCGTCGATCACCTCGCCGAGATTGTGCGGCGGAATGTTTGTCGCCATGCCGACGCCGATGCCCATGCTGCCGTTCACAAGCAGATTCGGAAACTTTGCGGGCAGCACCTCGGGCTCGGTAGTGTTCTCGTCGAAGGTCGGGATCATTTCGACCGTGTCCTTGTCGATGTCGGCCAGCAGCTCTTCCGTGAAGCGCTCCATGCGGCATTCAGTGTAGCGGTAGGCGGCGGGCGGATCCCCGTCGATGCTCCCGAAGTTGCCCTGTCCGTCGATCAGCGGCATGCGCATGGAAAAATCCTGCGCCATGCGGACGAGAGTATCATAAACCGACAAGTCGCCGTGGGGATGGTATTTTCCGATCACTTCGCCGACCACGCGGGCGCTTTTCATATGGGGACGCGATTTCGCCAGTCCCAGCTGACGCATCGCATAGAGGATTCTGCGGTTGCAGGGCTTGAGCCCGTCTCGCACATCAGGAATGGCTCTTCCGACATTCACGCTCAGGGAATACTGCAGATACGCGGTATGCATGATGTCTTCAATATTGACGGGAAAATCCCGCCTTTCACTTGCGCTGTCACTCATTTTTCATTCCTTGCCTGTCATTATTTTCAAGACTGAATTCTTCCGACGAAAAAACGCGGGGAGACACCCCGGAAAGAAGGGATAATATACACGCTTTTCATACGAAACGCAAGGCCGCGTACGCGTGCGCGAGGAGATTTTTAACGGAAAAACGAACAGGAAAATCAGTTCGGCCCGAAGGAGGCGCCCATGTTGAAATGGAAGCGCAGAGAGTTTGAAACACCGTCCTGCTTGTTGATGATCGGGAACGCCAGGTCGAGCCGGATCGGCGCATTGACGTTCGGCAGCTTGATGCGGAGCCCGTAACCGATGCCCATGTTGACCGTCCGGAACTGGAAGCGCTCCGGACCCGCGTCACCGATATCCACAAAGAATGCGCCGCGCACGATGCTGTAAATCGGATGGGAGAGTTCCGCCGTCACGATATACATGGTCTGCCCGCCGTAGTTGTCATGACGGTAATCCTCGGGACCGATGCTGCGGTAAGGAAAGCCGCGGACGGAATCGCCGCCGCCGAGGAAATACCGCTCAAACAGCGGAACCATCCCCGGTTCGCCGATATTGGAGAGGAAACCAATCTTCGCGCCGGCACTGAACACAAACCAGTCATTGAAAAACGAATAGTGATACGTTCCCTTGGCTTCCAGGCGGAGATAATCGTTGGTCGCACCGAACGCCTGGGAGGTGAAGGCCGCCAGGCCGCCGATGCTGTAGCCGCGCGTCGGATCCGTGGCGCTGTTGCGCGTATCGCGTTCCAGAGAGAGGTGGATGCGACCGACCAGCTCATTTCCCTTGCTTTCCTGGAAACGGTAGGACATTTTCCGTCGCATGTCGTAAATCCGGACCTGCTCAAAAGTATACCCGACGGACGCGGACGTGAAATCATCAAAAATCCGTTTGGTCAGCGAGGTCGAAAAGCCGATCCGCCGCTCGGACCAGTCGTCATAATCCAGATTGCGGACATATCCCGAAATATCCCAGCGCAGCGGAATGCCGAACAGCCAGGGTTCTGTGAAGTCCAGTTCGAAATTGTAACGCTCAAGACCCATCACGGCAAGAAGACGCATGCGCTGTCCCCCTCCGGTGAAGTAGTTCCACGGATCCAGGATATCCATGTTGTTGTGCGTAATCTCCAGCATTCCGGAAAGGCTGTCGGTATCCGACCAGGATGCGCCGATTTTCGCATCGATGAACCGCTTCTCCTTGAGGGTAATGTCAATATCCTTCGTATCCGGCGTCCCCATTTCGGACGTTCTGGCAACCGCGTCCACCTTTTCGAAGTAGCCCATGCCCATCAGCCGGCTCTTGGCCAGCTTGACCATGTTCTTGTCCACCGGGTCTCCGGGAATCATCGGAAGTTCGCGCCGGATCACATAATCCTTGGTGTATTTGTTGCCGGAAATCAGGATATCATGGATTTTATAGAGCGGCCCTTCCTTGAGCTTGTAGGCAAGATCGACCGTATGCGTCTTGTAATTCGGGATGCGGATCGGGCTGACAAGAAAATCGGCATACCCGAGACGGCTGTATTTGTTGTCAAGCGCCTCCGCTCCGTCACTCTCCAGCTTGCTGGAAAACGTCATGCCCGGCTTCAGCGGAATCAGTCCTGCAAGTTCCTCTGGCTTGAAACGTTCGGCGCCTTCCACATAGACCTTGCCGACTTTGTAGGGCTCGCCTTCCTCCACCGTGAAGGTCACGTCGACAATCTCCGGATTTTCTGGGTCCTCGGTGACTTTCACGTCGGTCACCTTGAAATCCAGATATCCCTTCTGCCAGTAGAGCTCGCGGAGACGGACGGGATCGCGTCCGAGCTCCTCGCGGTTCAGCAGACCGTAGTCAAAAATCCAGCTGAACCATGGATGGCTCAGGAAAGAGTGCCGCGTCGCAATCGCGTCGTGAAGTTCGCTTTCGGAATAAACGGACGCTCCGGGAAATGTCACCTTTCCGACACGCAGGCGGAGATTTTCCGTGATGTTGAACACGATTTTGATATGATTCTCATCGATTTTTTCAATCTTCGGAATAATGATCGCATCGTTCAGGCCTTTGGAAAGATAAAATTTCCGGAGGGCATCGGCGCTGTTCCGCAGCGCCATGTCATTCAAAGGCACTCCGGTGGCGACGGAAATCTCCTCCGCCAGTTTTTTCGCGTCATATTTTTTGTTGCCGGTGAAGACAACCTCCCGCACAACCGGCTTGGGAGTGATTTTGAAGATGATTTCTATCTTCCCGTCAGGTGTCTTCCGGGTTTCCGAGGCCACATCGGAAAACATTCCCATGGCGTGAAGGCGCTTGATATCGTCATTGACCGTGCGTTCGCTGTACATTCCCCCCTTGCGGCTCTGGACATTATAACGGAGCACATCTTCTCCGAACTTGTAATCCGCCCCCTGATCGAAGGAAACGGAAGCGATTTCCTGTGCCGCGGCAGTGCTGCAGAAACAGAACGCGCCCAGAATCATTCCCGCCGCCAAGATTACCGTCAATTTATTCATCAAGCCAACTTCCCAGTTATCAAAAATTCCATATCCGGCAACTATAACCCGCAATCCCCTAAATTTCAAATTTTATTTCGGCGAATTTGCCGCCGGGACATCGGAATCCCCGTAGCGGTGCTCCATGCTCCGGAACTCCATCAGGGCGGGGAAAAACTTCAGTTTGACCACACCCGTCTTGCCGTTACGGTTCTTTTCCACAATCAGCTCCGCGTCCACGCCGACCTTGTTCGCCTCGGGATTCGACTCCTTCGTATCGTCGCGGTTGCGGTGCAGAAACACCACGACGTCCGCATCCTGTTCAATCGCGCCGGATTCGCGCAGATGGCTCAGCTTCGGTCTGGCATTCGCAGGACCGGCGCCTTTCTCCACCTCGCGGTTCAGCTGGGCGAGCACCAGCACCGGAAGGCCGAGATCCTTCGCCAGCTTTTTCAAACCGCCGGAAATCGCCGCAACCTCCACCTGCCGGCTGTCCTTGCCTGCAGCATCGCCGGATTTCATCAGCTGAAGATAGTCGATCACAATCAGATCGAGCTTGTGAAGATCGTGCAGTTTCCGCGCCTTGGCGCGAAGCTCGAATACGGAAATGCCGGCGGTCGGGTCGATATACAGCCGGGCATTTTTCAAGGCGATGGCGGCCGCGCCCAGACGGGAGGAATCGCCGGGTTTCAGATTGCGGTCCATGATGGACGAGATCGGGACGCGCGACTCGGTGCACAGCAGACGCTGCGCCACCTGCTCAGCGCTCATTTCCAGACTGAAAAATGCCACCGTTCTGCGCTTTCCTCCGATATCCTTCATCATGATGTTGCGCACGATGTTCAGCGCGATTGCAGTTTTCCCGATGGACGGCCGGGCGGCAAGAACAAACATTTCCCCGGCCTTCAGCCCGCCGCCGATCAGTGCATCCAGATCCGGGAACTCGGTCGGAATGCCGGATTCGACTTCACGGTTGTAAATGCGCATGAAGTACTCGAAGGTTTCCGGCATCAGATCGCGGAGGCTGCGGACCTCCGGCTGGACAAAACGGTTGCGCACCTTGAAAATTTCGGATTCGATGGTGTCAAGCAGGCTTTTGACATCATCCGTGGTGTTGCGACAGAGATCAACCGCCGCCGTGCAGGTGCGGATCATTTCCCGCAGCATGGCATAGTCGCGCAGCGTGTGGCACCACGACTCCACATTCGCCGTGCTGACGATGGAGCTCTGGACGTCAAGCAGATATTCCTGTCCGCCGATCGCTTCCAGCTTTGAGTTGCGCTCCAGATAATCGGAAACGGAGAGAAGATCGATTCCGATGTTTTTCTCGGCGAGATCCAGAATCGCCTCGTAAATGACGGCCAGCTTCGGATCGTAAAAAATCATGAGCGCCTGACTGTGAAACGCGCTTTTCCGGAGCGCGTCCACATCGCTCTTTTTCTTCTGCGGCCCCGTCTCGGACGCGGAAAGACCGCCGAGAACCGTAAGAACGGTGGCAATGCAGGAAGGTTCAATCAGAAGGGCCGCAACCACCGCGCGTTCCGTATCCGGATCCGCAAACGTGGAAGATGCGGAGGCGTTCACACGCCGCCGCACTCCGGGTTCGGGAAGGTTTGCCTCCGGAGATTCTCCGGAAGCCGGCCCCTGACTGTAATCCTCATCCGCCATCATCAGGCTCTGACGATCACGATTTTACCGCTCGCCATGATATCCTGGTGCAGCTTGATGTTGATCGTGTATTCCCCGAGGGAACGGATGTGTTTGTCCATCCGGATGCGCTGATGCTCGACCGTCACGCCGTTGGCGGCATAAGTTTCGGCGACCATGCGCTCGGTCACAGAACCGAACAGATGGTTGTCGTCGGAAGCCTGCATCGGAATCTGAATGACCATGCCGGCAATTTTGTCGGCAAGAGCCTGCGCGGCTTCGAGTTCCGCTTTGCGCTTGGCTTCGATTTTCTCTTTCTGCGCCTCAATCTGCTTCAGAACGACGGGAGACGCGGGAGCCGCGAGCCCTCTCGGGATCAGATAGTTTCTTCCGTATCCCGGCGCGACGTGCACGGAATCGCCGGCAAGGCCGAGATCCTCGACGTCCTGCAGAAGTACCAGTTTCATAGATGCCATGGTTGTAAGCCTTTCTCAAAAAGTTTCTTCAAAGAACGATGCTGATGATTCTCGCGCGCTTGACGGCGACGCTGAGCATTTTCTGATGTTTCAGGCAGGTGCCCGTGATGCGGCGGGGAAGAATGCGGCCCTTCTCCGTCTGGAATTTCTTCAGAAGATCGGCGTCCTTGAAGTCGATGAAGTTGATCTTGTTCTCGCAAAGTCTGCAGATTTTCGGTTTCGCCATGCGTCTTTTCATCCGACGCTTCTTATTCACCATTGCCATGACTGAATTCTCCTTAAAGTTGATTTGATTTCATTGCGTTTCAGAAAGGAATGTCGTCGTCAACGCCTTCCACGGTTTCAAACGGCGGATCGTCGACCGGCATCTGCGGGACATCCTCCGGCGCGGGAGGCTGCTGCGCCTGCTGGCGGTACTGCTGCTGCGGACGGGACTGCTGCCCTCTCTGGGCGCCGTATCCTCCCTGCGGAGCGCCGCCGTAACCGCCTTGCGGGCCGCGGTTGTACTGCGAATAACCGCCGGGCTGTCCGCCGTCCGGCGGCATGTCGGCGCCGGGCCGGTCGTCCCTGCGGTCAAGGAACTGGACGCGGTCGGCATTCACGCGAAGGCGCGAACGTTTCTTCTGCGTCTCCCTGTCGTCCCACTGGTCATAGACAAGACGTCCTTCGATGAACACGGCGGAACCTTTCTGCAGAAAACGGGAAGCGGTCTCCGCCTGTTTCCCCCAGACGACAATCTCGACGAAGCAGGTTTCATCACGCTCCTGTCCGTTCGCCTGCATAAAGCGGCGGTTGATCGCCATGCCGAATTCGCATACGGCACTGCCGGACGGCGTGTATCTGATCTCCGGGTTCCTCGTGAGGTTTCCCATCAGCAGGACTTTATTCAGCGATGCCATATTGAAGGACTCTCCTTTCTCTGGAAGCGTTTCTTATTCCGCGACTTCCGCCGTCGCCGCAAGCGTGGAGCGGACCTGTTCCGGACGCTCGAAATTGATGATAAGCATCCGGATCACTCTTTCGTCCAGACGGAATTTCTCCCGGATGTCCTTGCATTTCGCCGGATCAAGCTCGAAAATGTAGTTCCAGTAGATTCCGGCTTTCCGCTTTTTGATTTCGCGGGCAAACTGTTTGCGGCCCATTGCGTTGGACTCCACGACACTGCCTCCCCAACTCTGAATCATCTTCGCGAATTCCTCAGAGAAGGCCTTCCCCTCATCCTCCACCTTTCTCATGTCGAGAATGAATACTGCCTCATACTTTTTCAAGACCACACCTCCTGGTGTTGTTATATTGTTCAAACTGTTTCTGGTTCTGATGCTTGTTCTTTTTCCGCTTCGGACAATTCCCCGGAAAAGTCCTGCGAATTATAAACGTTCATTGCCGCGGAACACCCGCGCCGCAGAAGAAGGATCAGCGCGTCCGCCGCGGCATCGAGGACCTTTTCGCAGATTTTCTGCTCTTCCACGGTAAAGGCAGACAGAACAAAATCCGCTCCGCCGCGCCCGTTTTTTCCGTGTCCGATCCCGATCCGCATCCGGGGAAACGATTCCGTTCCCAGCCGCTCAATGATCGACTTGATCCCGTTGTGACCGCCGCTGCTCCCGTTTTTCCGGATCCGGATCCGTCCGAGCGGAAGATCCATGTCGTCGTATACCACGACAATCTCCTCCGGCAGAATCCCTTCGCGCCTCATCAGCGCGGAAACCGCGTCTCCGCTCAGGTTCATATAGGTTTCCGGCTTCTGCAGAAGAAGCGTTCTTCCCGCATACGTTCCCCGGAGATAATGCGAGGAACAGCCGTGCACGGCCTCGAACTGTTTCGGAAGGCGCGCCGTCAGGCGGTCAAGAGCCATGAAGCCCATGTTGTGCCGCGTCGCGGAATATTCCGCTCCGGGATTCCCAAGGCCCGCAATCAGCAGACATCTTGCAAAATCATTTCCGGAATTCGCCATATTCCCGCTCTCCGCTCGCACAGGGGCGCGCCGCGCCTCCGGACGTTATTTCTTCTTCTTGCCTTCGCCCTCGGCAGCCGCAGCCGCAGCGGCTTTTTCCGCTCTCTCTTTTTCTCCGATGACTTCGGGTTCAGCGCCCTCTTCAGGCGTTGCGGCCGGTTCGGGCACATCTTCCGCGATCTTGGAAGGATCAACCACATGGAACACCACAATGTCGCCTTCGGAAACGGCCTTGACGCCTTCGGGAAGAACAAGTTCCTCCACGCGCATTTCCTGATCCAGCTCCAGTTTGCTGACGTCCGCCTCGATGAATTCCGGAAGAGCATCCGGAAGGCATTCCACTTCGATTTCATGGACGAACTGCTCCAGCAGACCGCCCTGCGCGATGCCCGCCGGCGCCGTATGACCGGCATGAATCGCGACGGACGCCTTGATGACCTGGTCGCGGCGGACTTCCAGGAAGTCGACATGAGACGCCTTGCCGCGCATGAAATCGTTCTGCACGTCCTTGATGAGGGCGAGAATCTCGTTTTCCCCTTCCTTGAGGGCAATCAGGTTCAGCTCGAACTTCTGGAGAGCCTCCCATTCCGCCGCGTTGAAGTAGATGGTTTTGGCGGCGGAACCCTTGCTGTACACGACAGCCGGGATGTGACCCGCCTTGCGCAGTCTGTTCACCGCGCCTTTGCCCAGTTCGGAACGCGTCACAACGTTCAGCACATGTTTCTGTTTTGCCATTTCTTACGTTTCCTTATGTTATGAAAAACTTAAGTTCGCTGTTTTGCGGTTTCAGAGAAAAAGCATCGCCTCCGGATTCACCCGGAAAAGACTTGATACGGACTCCCCGTCGTGAATCCGCTTGATCGCACGCGCAAGAAGCGGAGCGATGCAGAGCGTCCGGACGCGGCCGCCTTCCATGTCAGTATGCGGCACGGAGTTCGTCGTGATAAGTTCCTCAATCGCGCTGTTTTTGAGTTTTTCCTGCGCGGCTTCGGTCAGAAGGCAGTGGGAAACGACCGCATAAACTTTTTTCGCCCCTTCCTTCTTGAGGAGTTCCGCCGCGGCGCAGAGCGTGCCGGCCGTGGAGGTCAGGTCGTCGCAGATCACGCAGTCGCGGCCCTTGACGTCGCCGACGAGATGCGAGGACTCCACGGTAGTCGCGCTGACCCGGCGTTTGGCGACAACGGCGAATCCGCAGTTGAGACGGTCCGCGAAGGAGTGTGCCAGCTTCACGCTCCCGGAATCCGGCGCGACGATCACGGCTTCACCATTGATTTTGAGATGGTCGCGAAGATACGGAATCATGATCGGAGACGCGTAAAGATGGTCCACGGGAATATCAAAGAAGCCCTGAATCTGCTGCGCATGCAGATCCATGGTGAGAACACGGTTTGCTCCCGCAACCGTCAGGAGATTGGCGACCAGCTTCGCTGTGATCGGCACGCGCGGACGATCTTTCCGGTCCTGCCTCGCGTAGCCGAAGAAGGGAATCACGGCCGTGATTCTCGCCGCGGAAGCGCGCCGCGCGGCATCCAGCATGATCAGAAGCTCCATGATGTTTTCATTGGTGGGATTGCAGGTCGGCTGAATCAGAAAGACATCGGCGGTTCTGAGATTGTCGATGTACTGGACGAAAATTTCACCGTCGGGGAAACGCTCGACGTTCACATGTCCGAGTTCCATTTCCAAATGTCTGGCAATTGACGCAGCCAGCGTCGGGTTGGCCGTTCCGCTGAAAAGCTTGATGTCTCTTGCATAGCCGTCCATATCGCAGATAACTCCCTTCCAAAGGTGGTTGAACATTATTTCCGAAACGGGGAAATCACCGGAAGACAGAGATGCGGAAGCGCTTGACGGACAATGGACATGACGCCTCCGCCCAAGATCATGACGGTGCGCGGCACGTCCTCTGCAGAAACCTTTCGGGCTTGTCAAGCCGCTCGGGGAGCGGCATCCGGCGGACCGGACGACTTCAGAATCCATACTTTCGGATTAAGGTTTCCCAATATCGGGATGGCAGTTAATGTAGCACATTCCGGAAAAAAATCAAATCCGTTTTGTTTTTTTCCGCCGGAAATCTTTCCGGGAGGCGGAGAAGAACGGAACCGCATCCCGGCAGAGTCCGGGCGGAACCTCCGCGCGCGCGGACGTCAGAGTTCCTTTCCGGTCTCCTTCTGCATCAGTTCCTGAAACACCTTTTTGTCGCTGGCCTTCATATAGGCCTCCTCGGCGGAAATCAGATCGTTCCGGTAAAGCTTCATCAGGTTGTCGTCCATCGTGCACATGCCGCGCGCCTTGTTCGCCTCGATGATGGTGCGGATGTTGGAAATCTGCCCTTCGCGGATGGTGTTGGGAAGTCCGTCGCTCCAGAGCAGAATCTCATGGCAGGCGATGCGCCCGCCGTCCTTCTTCCGGCAGAGCAGCTGGGAAACGACTCCCTGGAGACATTCGGCAAGCATGGTGCGGATCTGCGTCTGCTCATCCGCGGGAAAGGCGTCGATGATACGGTCGATTGTCTTCGGGGCGTTGTTCGTATGCAGCGTTCCGAAAACGAGCATTCCCATGCCGGCGCAGGTAAGGCCGAGCCGGATCGTGTCAAGTTCGCGCATTTCACCGATCAGCACGATATCGGGATCCGAGCGCATCGCGCCGCGCAGGGCGCGCGGAAAGGACTCGCTGTGAATGCCGATTTCCCGGTGGACGATCGTGCTCATCTTGTTCTGATGCACAAATTCGATCGGGTCCTCGATCGTCACGATGTGTCTGCTCATCGTGTTGTTGATGTAGTCGATCATGGCGGCGAGCGTGGTGGATTTCCCCGAACCGGTCGGACCGGTCACAAGAATCAGGCCGCTTTTGATCCGGCAGATATCCAGCAGAATCATGGGAAGCTTCAGTTCCTCGACCGTCAGAATCCGGCTCGGAATCTGACGCAGAACGGCGCCCATACCATGATAATTGTAAAGATAGTTGCAGCGGAAACGGGCCAGTCCGGGAATCTCGTAGGCGAAATCCAGATCGTGTTTTTCCCTGTAAACATCCCAGCGGTAGGCCGGAAGGCAGATCTCCCGGAGCATGGCTTCCATTGTCTCCGCGGAAATCGGATTGTCGTCCGCGGGAACAATGGAACCGTGCACCCGGTATTTCGCCGGCGCGCCGACTGCAAGATGAAGGTCGGAACCTTTCCTGGAAAGCATATCCGTCAGATATTGATCAATCATTGCCATGCGGAACCCTCCTTACTGCGCACCGGGCGGCGGCATGTTTGCGGCCAGTTTCTTTGCTTCCTGAATCGCCTTCTCCTTGTTCAGCGAGGCGATTTCCGTGGGACTTGTCATATATTCGAGAGCGGTCTCGTAGGCAATCTCGCCCGCTTTGAATTTCGCCAGAAGATTCTGATCCAGTGTGCACATCCCGGACTTGCCGCCGATCTGCATCGTCGCCTTCAGCTGGAAAACCTTTCCCTCGCTGATGATGTTTCCGACCGCCATGGTGTTGACCAGGATCTCATACGCCGCTGTCAGACGGCCGTCCGTTGCCGGAATCAGCCGCTGGCAGATGATGCCGCGGAGACTCCCCGCCGTCATGGCGCGGATCTGCGGCTGCTGGTTCGGCGGAAAGACATCCAGAATCCGGTTCATTGTGTTGGCGGCGTCGCAGGTGTGAAGCGTACCGATGACAAGATGTCCCGTCTCCGAGGCGGTGATTGCGTTTTCAATTGTCTCAAGGTCATGCATTTCCCCGATCACAATGATGTCCGGGTCTTCGCGCAGCGCCCCTTTGAGCGCCCGGCTGTAACTTTCGGTGTGCCGCCCCACTTCGCGCTGGGTCACCTGGCAGAGTTTCGACTCCTGCAGGATTTCAATCGGATCCTCGACTGTGATGATGTGATCCTGCCGCTTCCGGTTGGCAATATCCACCAGCGCGGCAAGCGTCGTCGTCTTGCCGCTTCCGACGGGCCCGGTCACAAGAACCAGGCCGTTGTGATAATCCATCAGGCGTTCGAGCGTGACAACGTCATGCGGCAGAAATCCGAGCTCCGAAAGCGGCAGAACCTCGCCGGGCACCAGACGATAGCTTCCCGAGATGCCGTCCTTCTGATACATCAATGCGGCGCGGAAACGGCTTTTCCCGATTTCCAGAGCAAAATTCATGTCCAGTTCCCGGCGGAACTGCTCCCGGCGTTTTTCGGAAAGCAGTGCGAAATTCAGGCGCTCCGCCGCCCCGGGGGAAATGACGCAGTCCTCGATCCGCTCAATCTGCAGATTGCGCCGGATGAACGGCATGCTGTTCGCGGAAATGTGCAGATCGCTCGCGCCGAAATCCCGGAGGCTCAGAAGCAGAGTCTTCATCAGCTCGGCAAGCTGCATGTCGTTCATGGAATCCGCGTTGCGCAGACTCGGAAGTCCCAGCTCCGTCGCTTCAAACTCCATGACCGGTTCCGCCGTGGACAAGGCGTCGGACGGTCCGGCGGATTCCTTTTTCACCGCGGGACGCTTTGCAACACTGGGCCCGTGAATCGTGCGGGGAGGAGACACCGCATCATCCGCTCGGACAGAAGGCGGCGGCGGTGCATCCTTGTCGAAGGCGGCGGGGGCGTCTTGCGGCGGCTCCGCCGCGGGAGGAGCGAAGAAGTCCGGAGCCTCTCCGGTCGCCGCCTGTTCCTGCGCAAACGCAATCACCTGTTCCATCTGTTCAATGAGGGCATCCCGGCTCTCCGGGGGAAGCGTGCCGCTGAGCGCATCGCAGACGGCCTGGGCATAGGTTGCAAGATCGGGATCTCCTCCGAGCCGTTCCCCAAGCGAAACAGCATCCGCAAGGGTGATCAGCTCATTGTCCACAAGTGCGGAAATAAACCATTGAACATCCAACTGCATACCGGGACACTCCTTCCGGTTCGGCCTGGCGGAATCCGGATATTCCGCTCAGGCGGATCAATGAATTACCGCGATGCAAGCATACGCGGTATCGGGAATTTCGCCTCCGGCGACCAGCTTACGCAGCTGGACCGCGGCAGGCCTGAGAGGAGAGCACGAAGCATTTCCGCGATGCAGCGCATCGCGGTATGACCTGATTTTTTTCAATCAGGCAAGGCGGAAACAAACACGGTTCACCGGCTCGATTTGAAATCGCCGCTGAATCCTTCCGTGGATTTTGCGGCCGTCTTCGCATTGGCCGCCTTGATCGCGTCCTGTTCCTTCTTGATGCGGGCGGCCTCCTCCGCGAGATATTTCTTCATGCGTGCCTGACGGGCGGCTTCCTGCTTCTTTTTCTCGGCTGCCTCCTGTTT
Source organism: uncultured Victivallales bacterium (assembly GCA_944391115.1). Lineage (GTDB taxonomy): Bacteria > Verrucomicrobiota > Lentisphaeria > Victivallales > UBA1829 > UBA11452. The sequence goes on from CALXSJ010000014.1 coordinate 95,705, forward strand.
CGCCTTCTTGTCCCGGATCGCCTTCAGCTTTGCGGCTTCCCGGCGCTTCGCGGGAATTTCCTTTTCGTATTTGGCGATTTTTTCCCGGTATTCATCGGGAAATTCCTTGACGGGGATCACAGCCTTTCCATTCTCATGGAAAATCAGAATCCCGTTCGGGGCCGCGCCCATGATGGCGAAATTCTTGAACACCCGTCCGGATTTGATCTTGAGATCATCCGACTGCAGCGTGAATGCAAAAAGACCGGCGGCCAGAAAAAGCAGTATTTTTTTCATTTTTCTATCTCCATTGTTGATAATATGTTATATAGTAAACTTCAAAATTCCGTTTTTCAAGTTCCCGGGACAACATTTTCAAAAAAAGATCAGGGGCCGGCAATGCCTTCGGAAAAAGAACGCGCGGAAAACCTTTCATGGTCCGCTCCGGACTCCCGGAAACAGTTTTCCATATTCCCGTTTCCGGATGGATTGCCCGGAAACCGCCCGTCTTCGACGGAAAAATAAAAAAAAATAAAATTCCCGTCTTGCATGACATTCCATCACAGGGTATTTTACCGGATTTTAACAAACGACGGGAACACCGGCTGTATGAACAATGCATTTTACACTTATGGAAACAAAGAGCTGATTACGCAGAAAAGTTTCTCTGTCATTCCTGCGAAGGCGAAACCGATTCTTCAACCGCTTGTTTCCTCGCTGGTTGAAAACATGCTCGGCGTAAAAGAGCTCCGGACTCATCTCCACCATTTTGAAAAAATTTATAATCTTGAGGAAAACGTCTCTTTCAAAAGCAGGATCAAAGAACAGACGCCCTTGACGCCGGCGAAAATCCGGAAAATCCGGAAGATGCTGAAAATGACACAGTTTCAGTTCGGAAACCTGCTCGGGATCTCAAAGACAACCGTCAGCTACTGGGAAAACGGCCATTTGCATCCCTGCAGGGAAAACCGGAAAATCCTGCACACCCTTGCCTCATACGGCATTGTCGGACTGCGTAAAATCGAAGAAGGCTACAACACGCGTCCGTAAACCGTTCCGGACCTTGCCGTTTCAACACAAAAAAACGGTTTCAAACACATGACGGACCGGTGTGAACCGGATCCTGTCCCCGCCGTATGCCGGCGGGGAGTCTTCCGGGACATTCGTTTTTCCAGTCCTTTTTCCGGAGCGCCTCCCGGACTCATTCCGGCAGCGGCGTCACATAGCAGTCATCAAGATCCGCGTAGTTCCCGTCCTTTCCGGACACCATGAAACGGACCATCACGCGTTCCGTCGGACGTCCCGCCTTTTTCACTTCGCATGTGAATGTTTTCCATTCGGGGGACAAGCGGAAGGCATGCGAGGAGGAATACTCTTTCAGCATTTTGTATCCGGGCATTTTCTTGTCCGCATGGCTGACGTACGGACTGCTCCAGAGAACGAGACTGCCTTTCCCGCGGGCCCGGAAGGACACCTTGAGCTTCCCGGGTGCGTCGGAAACGAAATACTGCCCGATATACCCGCCCTCCAGGCGGACATACCGGTTGCTTCCGCTGCCATCATGCAGCAGGTATTCCCCGACTGCCGTGTTGCCGTTCCATCCTTTCGGGACGAGCTGCTTCTCATCCCGGAACTTCCATTTCCGCCAGCGGTAGTGCCGGTTGATTTTCCCGTTTTCCACCCCGTCGTCGAAATTCGCGTTCGCCCAGCTGGAAACCTGACGGTTCTGGGAAATCCCGGAAGCGCGGGCCGGCACGAACTTGATGTTGATGAAGGAATCGACGGCATGATGCAGGCCATTGCAGGCGGAGCTGGACTCGACACGGTATTTCCCTCCGCTTTCGGCGATCTTCCGGCTGCGCGCGACATTCAGCTTCCAGGTCGCCCCGTCAAAGCATTTCATGCCGATTTCCGAGCAGGGAATCCGGATCTCCAGGGTCCAGCGGTCCTTGAACACGCGCACGGCATATTCCGCTCCGGTCTTGAATTTGGAATCCCGGGACGAGGGCGCGAGCTGAAGCGCGTCAATGATCTGCCCGTGATGGTTGATGGCAAGATGATAATACTTGCCGGCCA